>NZ_LLWK01000038.1 GCF_001529295.1 Flavobacterium sp. TAB 87 | reverse complement strand
ACTCGATAGCGCGGATTTGCAATCCGTGCCCATCATAAACATAAATACATGTCAAAAAAAAGCACTTCCCAGTAAACGATAGCACGAATGTGCAACTCGATAGCCTCGATAGCGCGGATTTGCAATCCGTGCCTAACATAAACAAAAAACCATGTCAACAAAATACAAAGCTACAGCAAAAGAGGAAGCATTTTTTATTACACTAACCACCGTGGGCTGGGTGGATGTTTTTACTCGTTTGAATCAGAAAAATGGCATTATCAATGCTTTGATTCATTGTCAGCAAAACAAAGGATTAGAAATCTACGGGTATTGCATTATGAGTAGTCACGTCCATTTGCTTTGTAGAGCAACACATGGTTTTATCCTATCGGATGTAGTTAGAGATTTTAAAAAATTCACCTCTAAAAAAATAATTCAAACTATTATCGAGGAACCGGAGAGCAGAAGAGAATGGCTATTAGACTATTTTCAAAAAGCCTGCATCCATTTAAAAAGAACTCAGCATTATAAAGTCTGGCAAGATGGTTACCATGCGGAGTATATGTATAGCAATTCATTTATAAAACAGAAAGTCGAATATATACACATGAATCCTGTGAAGGACAAAATAGTACTAGTACCCGAAGACTATTATTTCAGCTCTGCCAGAAATTATGCGGGTCTGGAGAATGATATAGAAGTGATTTTACTAGACTTGTTTTAATCTTAAATTTTGCAGATAAGGAATGTGGTAGTGAGCACGGATTGAAAATCCGCGCGAGCAGGTCTTTTTTTGTAAGACAACACTAACTATTCACTCCTCTCTACGCACTGTTCATAAAAATTAATTATACTATATTTATACGACCAATTTTAAATCAAAAAAACAAAATGACAAATAGACACCTTATAAAAATTTGTTTGTTTTCACTATTTGCAGTAGTAATAACCTCCTATTTTCGTCATCAAAAAATACAGTTGTTAGAAAAAGAATTAGAGCAAATAAATAAAGAGATAGAGACCAAAGAAGCTAATTTTAAGCGAACATTAAACAAAATAGAGCAAGATGCAAGTAGAAAACGAAGAGAACTTATAATTAAAGGAGACTCCATTAACATAAACTACAGCGCCAACAATAGAGTCCGTAGCTGACAGAGAGAATAAGCACAGAAAGTAGCGGCTTTTAACTACGGAGACACCAGCAGCGCGTATATCTATACGTTCAAATTATCTTTAATCTTCAAACATAAAAAAAAGATACCTCTCAGTATCATTTAAAATCTTTATAGGTAGAGCTATGTCGTGTCTTCCAACTACAATTATAATTTCTCTTACGCTCATAAATCTTTTCCCTCAGGTAAAGACCTAAAATCCAAACCGCAATAAATCCCATTATCTCATACCATTCCATACATCAAATATAGAACGGACAAATAAAAGACGCTTTACAGCCACCTTAGAAATTACCTTTTTGACAACTAGTATTCCCAAATTGACAACTGCTAAAAATAAAAATACCTAACTCCAAGTGAAATAATCCATTAGCCAGATAATTATCACATTTTATCTAATCGCTACTTATTTATTCAAAGGGTCAATCTTCATCACTTGGGAACTTAATGCTTTAGTTCCACTTTTATTCATCGTTTGCATTACAGTAACTTTAATTTTATCATATTGTGGAGTAGGAAAGTCCAAGAGATCTGCGATATTTTTAAATTCAAATACCTTTGCTAATAATGCAATATGTCTCGTTGAGTATTTATGTCGTTGAGTAAATGATTCAACATTACTTACAAAGCTTTTAGCTACACCCATTGCTAGGCTTAATTCATCCTTAGTAAAGTTTTTTTCCTTACGTATGGTTTTTATATGATTTATAAACTCTAAATCGAATTGAGTAGTTTGGATTTCAAATATTTTTTTCATTTATAGCAAAGTTTTTAATCCAACTTGTCTTTTACTTATCTATATTTTTAATCTCTTATCTACTTCTTCAACTCGCTTAAAAAACTCAGATATTGGCTCTTTATAATATTCACACAATTCAAAGAGAGTACTGACAGTCATATTTTGATTTCCGGTCTCATTGCGGCCAATATGAATTGCTAAATCTTTATTGATTCGTATATTATTTGCTACCTGCTCTTGAGTCAATCCACTTTTAGCTCGAAGTTCTTTTAAAACTAGCTTAATTGCACTTAATAGTCGTTCATTTTTTATCTGTTCCATAGCATTTCAAATTGATTTAGAAAAATATTTTCACTTAATGACATATATGTCATTATATTTTTTATCTTTACATTGATGTAATACTAGAATTAGTATTATTTTTGCGACTCTTCATTTAAAACATTTGAAGCATTCGCTTTGAATCTTGCATTAGAAAACTGGAAATTTTAGCGCGCAAGATGATAAGTTAAGATGCTCACGACCATGGCGTGGGCTCACTTATTCGTGCGCAGGTATTCCAGTACCTCTAATGCGATTAAGATGAGTTCCATGCCATTTTTTTTGGTTTTTTTACTCTCCTTAATTCTTAGCGATTACTCATTTACAGATCGTCTCGCAAAAGTTTCACAAACAAAACCAAATACGCCTATGAATCAAATAAAAGCACACCCTTAAAGCTCCCAACTCGCTCATAATTAGTTCGGTTAACTGCAGCGAACCGACTATATTTCCCCTTCTAGGAAAACATTTTCTACAAGACAGTATAATCCTATAACAAAAACAGAAATAACAAAGCCGATAAAGTACGCCTGCACCCTAAGGATTACAAACAATCTATTCCTTGACTTTAATTTGAATTTAGTACAAAAGGTGCAGGTTATTTTACAAGAAACAACAACCAAAAATAAAAACGTTCGCCTATGATGCAATAAAAAACAGTAACTAAACAAAGTATATTCATACGACAATACATAAAAAAGACCCTCTATTCCTGTCGGCAAACAAAGCAGAGGGTCAAAGTCAAATAAAACGCTCGTTCCATTCAACCAATAACCAAAATTATGAAAAATAATTCAGTAATCAAGGCGTTAAGGGCAATCCATTATGCGCTCATAACAACAATCTGCCTTTACTCCGCCACTAGTAAGTCCAACAATCATAAATCAACTGCTGCCATGCAACAGCAAACGATAAACGTAAGCGGCAAAATTACCGATAATCTTGCCCCAATGGCAGGAGTCAGCATCACGATAAAAGGAAAAAATACCACCACAAATTCAGACTACAACGGTCAATATACCATTGCAGCCCACACTAACGACATTCTGGTATTTTACTTTATGGGTTTCAAAAAAATTGAAATACCAATTAACAAACAAAAAATCATTAACGTACAGCTCCAAGAAGAGGCTACTACACTGCAAGAAGTAAAAATAAATGCAGGCTACTACAGCGTCAAAGAAAGCGAACGCACCGGCAGCATTGCCAGAATTACGGCCAAAGACATTGAAACACAACCCGTCACTAATGTTTTGGCTACCATGCAAGGAAGAATGGCAGGGGTAAATATTACGCAAACTACAGGTGTGCCTGGCGGAGGATTTGACATCCAAATAAGAGGCCGAAATAGCTTGAGGCTCGATGGAAATTCACCTTTATATATTATTGACGGTGCACCCTACGCTTCTGAACCAATCGGAAGTTCCTTCACATCAAGTACTACTCCCCAATCAACTAGCCCACTAAACAGTCTCAATCCAGCCGACATACAAAGCATAGAGATACTAAAAGATGCTGATGCTACAGCTATTTACGGCTCCCGAGGAGCAAACGGTGTGGTACTCATTACAACTAAAAGAGGGAAGGAAGGCAAAACGAATTTCACAGCAAACTATTCAAACGGTGTTGGACAAGTTACTCGCTTCCTTAAACTCATGAACACTTCTCAGTACTTACAAATGAGAAGAGAAGCTTACAAAAATGACGGAATTACCAATTATCCCGAAGCTGCTTATGATATTAATGGAAACTGGAGCCAAAATAGAGATACCGATTGGCAAAAAGAATTAACAGGGGGGACCGCAATGTTTACAAACCTTCAAACTTCTTTATCGGGAGGCTCGGCTCAGACACAGTTTATACTTAGTGGCAATTACAGCAAAGAAACTACTGTATTTCCTGGTAATTTTAAGTACAATAAAGGTAATTTTCACTTGAATGTCAACCATCAATCAGACAGTAAAAAATTCAAGATAAATACTACAACGAGTTATTCAATACAAGATAATCTCCTTCCTTCTGTCGATTTTACACGTGAGGCTATAAAACTGCCACCTAATGCTCCTGCTCTGTATGATATAAATGGAAAAATAAATTGGGAGAACAATACGTTCAACAACCCCCTGGCCCTTCTTTCTGGGAAATTCGACAGCAACACTTACGACTTACTAGCCAATTCAATAGTGTCGTACGACCTACTGAAAGGACTAGAAATCAAATCTAATTTTGGATTCAACGACCTCCGTCATGAAGAAACACAAACATTACCTTCCACAAGGTACAACCCGAGTTACGGAATTGGTAGCGAAGCTTCGTCAATTTTTAAAAACAGAACAAATAGGCAGTCTTGGATAATCGAACCGCAACTAGTGTACAACTATGAACACACCAATTTAAAAATCAACATTCTTACAGGAGCCACCTTTCAACAACAAAACAGCAACCAGATTGTAAACTCAGGATATGGATTCGCAAGCAATAGTTTGATTAATGATCCAGCAGCAGCCTACCAGTATAAACTCAGAAACAGTAACCAATCAGTATATAAATACCAAGCCTTTTTCGGAAGGATAAATGTAAACTGGAAAGACCGCTACATTATCAATCTTACCGGCCGAAGAGATGGATCCAGTCGTTTTGGCCCAGGAAAACAATTTGCTGTTTTTGGCGCAGCAGGTATGGCATGGCTTTTTGGAAACGAAAAAATCATAAAAGAGAACCTCCCTTTTTTGAGTTTTGGAAAACTACGAACAAGTTATGGTACTACGGGCAATGATCAAATCGGAGACTACCAGTACCTGGACACCTATAGCATCTCAGGAAGTCACTATCAAGGAATTAATGGACTAGCTCCCACCAGGCTATTCAACCCTGATTTTGCATGGGAAACCAATAAAAAGTTCGAAGTGGCTCTGGAAACCGGTTTTCTAAATGACCGAATTTTTGCCACTATAGGCTGGTATCGCAATCGCTCGTCGAACCAGCTGGTGGGCATACCGCTACCTGCTACGACCGGATTTACTCAAGTACAAGCCAACTTAAATGCTACGGTAGAAAATACAGGCCTAGAAATTAGTCTTCGTACGATCAACATAAAAACGTCCAAAATCAATTGGACTACAAATCTCAATTTCACCCAACCACGCAACAAACTTATTTCATTTCCAGATCTCGAAGGCTCAACATACAAATACCAATTTGAAATAGGAAAACCGCTAAATAGCACTAAAGTGTACAAATACTTGGGCTTAGACACTCAAAGCGGCATATATCAGTTCGAAGATGTGAACGGCGACCAAATAATCTCTGCAGGCGCAGATAAAAAATATAGTGTAGATCTTAATCCTAAATTTTATGGAGGCTTACAAAATCAATTGCAATATGGCCCTGTACAGCTCGATTTCCTTTTCCAGTTTGTCAAGCAACTGAACTTTAATCAAACATTCAGTGCGCCAATGCCAGGATTAATGATTAACCAGCCTACCGCAGCTATTGCACACTGGCAGAGTGCCGGTGACTCCGAACCATTTCAGATTTATAGCAGTGGCAATAAGTATAACGTACAAGTAGCAAATACAAGACATGCCCAAAGCAATGCTGGAATTAGTGATGCCTCGTACATCAGGCTGAAGAATATCTCACTTTCATTTGACCTGCCACACAGATGGACCAAAAACATAAAATGTAAAGTGAGTATCCAAGGCCAAAATATGCTAACCATTACTTCTTACAAAGGAGCGGACCCCGAATTTAAAACGGCTGGATTCTTACCTCCGCTTCGCATTTACACCAGCAGCTTACAACTTATCTTTTAACTAAAAACGTATAAAATGAAAAAATACAACATCTTACAACTACGCTGTTTTATAAACTATAAAAATACTTCATTAACTACGGTATTGTTTTTTGCAATTATTTCAAATAGTATGCTAAGCTGCGATAGTTTCATACAAGTTGACCTGCCCGTTTCGCAACTTCCAGCGCAATCAGTTTTTAATGACAAAGCTACTGCAACTGCTGCAATGATAGACATTTATGCAAAAATCCGCAACAAGGGTCTATTTACAGGAAATCCGTCAGGACTGTCCAATCAACTTGGATTATACGCAGACGAACTTACAGCATTCGGCGGAGAGCTAAACTTTTACAACAATTCAATTCTGTCATCGGATTATCAAGTAGCAGAGTTATGGAACAGCAGCTACAATCAAATTTATGCTGCGAATTCGGTTTTGGAAGGAGTCAATAAGAGCACTGCACTTACAGAACTGGACAAAAAAGAATTAAAAGGAGAAGCGCTATTTGTGCGGGCATTGGTACATTTCCATCTACTTAATATTTTTGGAGACATCCCCTACATCCTAACTACAGATTATAAGCAGAATCGACTAGTAAAACGCATGTCCGAAAATGAAATTCGCAACCACATCAACGCAGATTTAATTGATGCAAAGTCATTACTGCCTGAAAAATATCTGACTTCAGACAGGACAAGACCGAACAAATGGACGGTACAAGCATTTTTGGCAAGAGTTCATTTGTACGCAGAGGAATGGGATAAAGCAGAGCAGGCTGCATCAACAGTCATTAATCAAACAGCACTTTACCAGCCAGAAGACGACTTAAACAATATATTTCTTAAAGACGCTACTACAACAATTTGGCAACTAATGCCTGAACTTCAAGGCGGCAACACCATAGAGGCTACAGTCTTCAGCTTTATAAAAGGCCCTCCTCCTGCATCAGCAATTAATCCTGCACTACACGCAGCGTTCTCCTCAAACGATTTACGAAAAATGTACTGGCTAACTGCTGTTACAAAGGGTGCCGAAGTATGGTACCACGCCTCCAAATATAAAGCTACAAAAAACACAGGAATCTCTAAAGAATATTCCATTATGTTTCGACTTGCAGAGCAATATCTAATCCGAGCAGAAGCACGAGCACACCAAGGCAATCTAATTGGAGCAAAAGAAGACCTGAACAGGATTAGACATACGGCAGGACTAGCTCACACTTCAGCCTACACCGCTTCTGAAATCATCAAGGCGGTTTGGATGGAAAGGAAACTAGAGTTTTTTACGGAGTATGGACATCGATTCTTTGATCTCAAAAGAACAGGAATGCTTGATCCAGTTCTAACAACACTAAAAACAGGATGGAATTCGACAGACAGACTTTTTCCGATACCTGAATCTGAACTTTTGTTAAACGACAATCTCTCCCCTCAAAATGCAGGATATTAAACTTCCGTATCGTAAAAAGCCCAATCGTTTACATAAAGTTGTTTTGTTTTTTTTATGGGCAGCAATTTATTATTTTGTAATACAAGCTGTCCCTCTCATGGCACAAATTAAAGAAAAGAAACAACTGTCTACTGATGACTATTCGCAGTGGAGTAAACTTTGGCCTAAAAAAATTTCAGACAAAGGAAAATGGGTAAGCTATGCGCTACAATACAAATTACACCAAGACACGCTGTTTGTGCAAAAGACAGAAGGCGATAAAAAGTATGTTTTCCCAAACGGTAGCAACGGTGTATTTAATCAGGAAGAGTGGTTTGCATGCCTAGTAAAGGACACGCTTGTACTAAAAAATTTAGTAAGCGGTACGACAAGGTACACTCCAAATGTAGCTAGTTTCTTTTTTAACTCAAATGGTAAATTTCTACTTACTTTTTTGAACGATCGTGATGGTAGGAAGCAATTAATTATTAAAGACATGCAAGAAAAAGTCGTTGAGATAATTCCAAATATTAGTAGTTGGAAAAGCGATAGCTCAGGTAATTCTATTGTCTATTGTAATGATCGTAATGGGCAATATAACGTGGAACTAATTAAGTTTGGAAAACAATTAAGTAAAGAATCTATAGTAGTGGATAACGAAGTAGATTTCCAAAACCTTGTCTTTCGCGAAAATACAATTGCATTTACCCAAAAAGGCAAAACTAGTACCAAGTTATTCTGCTTCAACAACACTACTAAAACATTATTTCGTTACGATCCTGAAGAGCATGACGATTTTCCTGCCGATAGTAGAATTTCTGATTCCTACGGATCGCTCACACTATCCAAAGATGGCCGGCGCGTATTCTTCTTGATAAAGGAAAAAAATAATGATAGTAATAGTGATGAAACATCCGTGCAAATATGGAACACAGAAGACAAACAACTGTACAGCAATAAAAAAAAGAACGGGTTCACACCCTTGAGAGACAAGCTTGCGGTATGGTGGCCAAAGGATAATTGCATGTTGCAGATAACAACAAAAGAACGGCCCTCAGCGATGCTCAATGGAAATTACAAATATGCACTTACTTTTGACCCTTTAGCATACGAGCCTCAAGCTAAATTTAACAGCGACCGAGACATTTATATTACGGATCTTTCGAATGGAAGCCAAAAAATACTTCTCGAAAAACATTCCGGTAACATCCTGACCGTACTGATGTCTCCAAATGGCAAATTTATTTCTTATACTAAAAATGGGGATTGGTGGATCTATAAAATAAGCAATGGCACTCATACCAATATTACCCGCAACATAGGGGTGAACTTTTTTAGAGAAGACAACAACACCCCTGGAGAAGCTCAAATGTACGGTAACATCGGTTGGACGGAAAATGATAAAACGGTGTATGTATACGACCAATTTGACATCTGGGAAATAACCCCCGACGGAACCTCAGCTAGTCGATTGACCCACGGTAGAGAAAAGCACTTGCGCTTTAGAGTCGTCCCGCTAAGTCCCGAAAAACAATTTGCCGAAAGCTTACTTGACTTTAATACGCGTAGCTTTTGCAGCCAAGAGAAACTACTGTTGGAAGCCTATGATAAACGCACAGAAACGGTTGGCTATTACGTATGGAAGCGGAAAATAGGAGAAAAAGTCGTAGTACCCCTCAACGGGAAAAGATCTCATTTCATGAAAACGGCTAAAAGTGAAGCTTTTGTTTACATGGAGCAAACCTATGAACAAGCCCCCACACTCGTTTTTCAAGCCAACAGTATGGTAAAACCAAAAGTGCTAGTGAAAAGTAATCCGCAACAAAAAAACTTTAATTGGGGTAAATCCGAGCTAGTAAATTATGAGGTAAATGGCGAAATAATAAGAGCTGCGCTCTATTACCCAGCAAAATATAAAAAAGAACAAAAGTATCCTATGATAGTACAAATTTATGAGCGCCAATCACACTATGTAAACGATTACGTAAACCCCTCTGTTTATGAGCAAGGAGGATTTAACATAACTAATTTTACAACACAAGGATATTTCGTTTTGTTACCGGATATCAATTATAAATTTGGAGATCCTGGAGAGTCAGCTAAAATTTGCACAATCGCAGCAACTAACGAAATCATAAACAGAGGACTGGTAGATTCATTGAGAATTGGCTTAATTGGGCATTCCTTCGGAGGTTATGAAACTGATTTTATTCTCACAAAAACTAATAAATTCGCTGCAGCAGTTTCGGGAGCAGCATGGACCGACTTGGTGAGCACTTATTTTTCCATCGGAGAAAGCTATTTAAAACCAGAATTTTGGAGGTTTGAGGAGCATCAATTGCGTATTGGAAAGTCATTCTTTGAAGACATGTCTAGCTATATCAGGAATTCTCCGATATTGAATGCGGAACAGATCACAACTCCTTTACTAGCTTGGTCCGGTCAAAAAGATCGTACGATTAGTTATCACCAAAGTATTGAATTTTATCTGGCATTAAGAACACTTAAAAAAAAGCATCTACTATTAATTTACCCCAATGAAGATCACGCAGTAGTGAACGAACATAATCAAAAAGATTTAACTGAACGTATCAGTGAATGGTTTGGGTATTATCTTAAAAGCGAAAAAAGAAAAAAATGGATGGATGCAAATAATCCATAAAATGGTAGTCATAGTTTAAAAATGCCGTTTGGAAAATTCCAAACGGCATTCTACAACTCATCTTTTTATTATTGGACACTTCTTTTAAGCACATTTGGACAAGAGGTTGGATTCTCTGCATCTAATTCATAAAGAGTAGATCCATCAATGTCTGACGTACAAATAAAATTTCCCGTATTGTCGCACATCTGAACCCGCTCACAATTCTGAGGAGCATTGACATGTTTATAACCCCACTCAGGTGCCGTTTTACTTTCAGCCTTGCTCGTTGCATCAGCCTGAAGTGCACCTAAAAATCCAAATGCAAGTACTGCAATCGGAGCTGCTAAATCAAAGATTTTAGTTCTCATAATAATTCTATTTATAAATTATGATCTACTCTTTTTTACAGGTTTTCGATCAAATTCCTGCTACTTGGCCAATAGATTTTAATGTAATTTACTTTTTAGTAGTTGTACTATAATGAGCTGTAATCGCCGCTCCCATAGTATAACGTACAATCTGATTTCCTATTAAAGCATACAACTGATTATTTTGTACTGCAAAACTTTTCATTTTCTTTCCTTCTTCGTCGTAGAGGTAGAAACTAAGCAAGTAACTATTGTCTGAAAGATTATATAGATCTATAATACTTGCACTCTTCCACATTTTAATACTTTCGTAACGTCCCATTATTTCTGAGTTAACAAACAACAGATTATCAAAAACCGCACAAGCTTTGTTTACAACTAATGCCGGCTTCCGCAATTTTCTTACACCATGGCTAGGGATAGTAACTACCTCGAGCTTAGCATGACCTATGCTGTCTATAGTTTTCCCTCTAAAGTCTATCATAAGATTACGGTCTACAACAGTAAATTGATTGCGATACGCATAGAGATAAATAAACCGTTTCATCTTTTTACTGTATACAAGATGGCCATCGGTATCAAAAAGTCCGTCAATTTGTTCTTCCAAAATTTGAGAATTGAACAACGTTTCCGAATTCTCTAGAAGATTCATCCTGCCGATTATACTTTTGGCAGTGCCTCGTTGCAGAGCACGTACAATCAGTGCTGTAGAATCTATAGGTACGGAAAGCGTAAAATACGCGTTGCCAGTATTTACTAGATGAGCTTTCCAATCACCTATTTTTCCTTTAAACACACAGGGAACAGTTCCGTCTGAAACATAAAAATAAGGAGAATCTACTTGTACAGTGAGCGCCCTAAAAGGAAGCTCTTTGTGGTCCAATTCGATATGATATTCTTCTTTTTTTTGCAAATTAGAGTCCAGTACGGTCAGTAACAATTGCGCACTTGTACTACCCAAGTAAAGTTTATCGTCAGCAATCCCCGCGATATAAAAGGAATTGAATGCAAGGTTTGCTACTTTTGCTTTCACTGCGGGAAAATGTGGAAAGCGTCTTATAAAACCATTACGATAGTGCATATTATTTTCCGAAAGCAGGAACAGCACTACAACTAATGAAATACTACAAAAAGTAGAAGTACAAAAGACACCTACTTCCAATTTTGAATTGAAAGAGCAGAAAGCATTCTGTTGATTCCATTTAAACAGTAACATGCCCACTACAGCTAGAAGAAGAAAACAGAAATTAAAAATAAGATGCTCTTTCCAACTCATTTTCTCCAGTATGCCCCCACAAGAACAAGGTACGAAAGAACTGTAATTCAAAATAATAATGATATAAGTTGTAAACATCACCATCAAACTAAAGGCTGCGAACAATCCTGCAAAACGACATTTTGGCACAATCAAAAGGACAACTATGGAGAGTTCTAGTACTGGAACTCCCCAAGATACATACTCCGCAAAACTACTAAGTAAAGGCGACTGCCCCAGCTGAACCGTAAAATTTTCAAAGTCGAGCAGTTTGCTTACGGCAGCATAAACAAAAAGTAAAACGTAAAGGAGACAAATTCCCTCAATAAATAAATTTCGTATTTTGGCATGTACGCTCATGACTTCATTGTTTAATTTCAATGAAGTAAATTTCTGAATTTCAAAACAATTCCACTTGTAAAATCTGGAATAGAACTTGGCTAAAGCGGAGAAATTCCACAATGAATAGTAGTTTGAGTAAAAGGTATAAAACGTAATAGTTCCGTTTTACAATTCATGCCCGAAAAATATTTTTTTCACAAAGCAGTAAACAACAACTAGCCACAATTCAAAACTCACCAACCACCATCAAAGATTCAGTACTCCAAACTGCCCCCGTACTACGTATTAGTTCCTACTTAATAATTACCACGCACTACTTAACAATTAATAATTACCACTTAACACGTACTACTTACCACGCACTACTTAATACTTACTAACTAATATTTAATAATTAATAATTACCACTGAATACTTAACAATTAATATTTACCACGTACTACTTAACAATTAATATTTAACAATTAATAATTACCACGTACTACTTAATACTTAACAATTACCATTTAACAATTAATAATTACCACGACTACTTAACAATTAATAATTAACAATTAATAATTAACAATTAATAATTAACAACTGCCCCTCAAAGGCAGATAACGAACTGGTTTACTCCTTTTCAGTTCATTAGGCGAATACCCAAAACGCTTTTTAAAAGACTTAGAAAAATTAGAATAATCAGTAAAGCCATTCAGATAAGCAATGTTTTTCAAAGGAATGCTCGATTCTGTAACCATCAGATGCGATCGTTTCAAACGTTCTTCATTGTAAAATTGGTAAATACTCGTGTTGAAAAAATACCTAAAACCATCTTTCAACTTGTATTCATTGGTCGAAAATAATTTAGAAAGAGCTTTCAAGGGAGGCAACGGTTCGTCCAGATGATGCAATATGTAGTCGTAGAGTCGCTGTAGGAGTACAGCATCTAATTGTCGGGACTTGATTTGCTTTGCATTTTCCGGCTCTTTATCGGTTACTAAAAGATCAAATACCGCTGTTTCGGGTAGTGAGTTCACAGCATTCAAGAGAACAGCCGAATCGTGACAAAGAGAGAGTAGCGTACAATTGACAAGTAAAAAAAGGTTGTTTTTGGTCACAAAGTGAAGGGTGGCATGGGTTTGATTGCAAATGCTAGGATGGAGCAATTGATGCGCAGCTCTTACTTTTTCGAGCGATTCGGCAGTTAAAAAAACGGATAAAGGCTTGTTCACTAATTCGCTGCTTCCATAACCCAACAGTGCAACAGCCGCAGTAGTTAAATTGGTGATGCATAAATTAGAATCTAAGACTAAGCTAAACTGCGTACTAAAATGATGTGATTTGTGGGTGTTGACATATCCCCATTGAAAAATAGCTTCATTCATCTCTTCGGATACCATGTTAAGAAGCACAACCAAGGCTTCTAGCTCATCATCGAGAGCACTGGAAGGAATACGGATGTTAAAATTGCCTTTAGCCATCTCAAATAACATGAGGCGTACCGCTTGAAGTCTTTGTTGATTGTGAAGTTTATCCATACGATCTTGTCTGCTATAATAGTGATTAGAAACTAAACATAGTTCTGGAGAAAGGCAATCGCCTCTTGTTGTACAATGAAAAGTTGCGTGGGCACCGCAGGTTTACTAATTTCAAGATAAAAACTGCTAATCGTCAGTGAAACTTGTTGATTGGTCAGTAAGGCCACTGCCTTGGTAAATACAGAACCAGACTGTGCCAGATAATCTCTACCTACTTTGTCAGCACAACTAATGGTTCGAATGTCGCATAAAATCGGATAGCTTTTTTCATTTTGAAAATGAATTCGATCCGAAACGATTTGTTGAGCGGATGCTCGATCGATACAAACATTTTCTTTGTATATAAAAAAAAGAATACCGTCAGCAATCCAAAAGCGTGCATATTGATTCTCGTAACAATCGGGTGACTCTGTCATAACCTGCTCATTCAAATAGTGTTAATTAACAAAATTAACGATAATTACTTCAAATTAAATTGTGCATTTCGTATTATATGTTGCAAATCACACAATAACTTGTCAATACAGGAATCTTAGTTGTCATTTTGGGAATAGTACACTATCGGATGAAAATTCTTTCATTTATTATGTACACTTTTATAAAGTAATTACAAACAGATGATCTAAAATCAAAAAGAAAATGGTAAAAATAAAGCACAATAATTATATGGACACGGTGGACGAAGTAGTCGCAGCTGCAAAAAAAGAGGGAGTAGTACTACTTTATGCAGAAGATGCAAATTTAGATCGAAGAACAAGTACGGTAAAAGAAAAAGAAAGATTTCATTTTGGAACAACAGGCTATCAGGTAGCTCGTATTTGAAATTAGTTAGCACGGATTTGCAATCCGTGCCCTCAAAGCCAATGAAATTAATAAAAAGAAGAGCCCCTAGCTCCGATTCAAATAGCAACCCAAACCCACTACTCAATACTCAAAACCCAAAGTCACTACTCACTATTCACAACCCAATACTCACTACTCAAAACCCAAACCCACTACCCACTACTCACTACTCACTATTCACAACCCACTACTCACTATTCACAACTCACAACTCACTATTAACAACCCACAACTCACAACTCACAACTCACTATTCACAACCCACAACACAAACTCACTACTCACAACCCACTACTCACTACTCACTCCAAATCTAACCTCAAACCCTACAACAACATGCAACCCAACAAACATCTTACTATTTTATTTGATCGACTGGTAGAAGACAGAAATATCCATCCAACACACATCAGCTTATACTTCAGCCTCTTTCAATACTGGAACATCAATCGATTTCAAAATCCCATTACCATAACGCGAGAAGAAATAATGCTCGTGAGTAAAATAGGTTCTCGAGCTACGTACCACAAATGCATGCGCGAGCTCAACGACAAGGGCTACATAAAGTACGAACCCACTTTCAATCCATTCAAAGGAAGTTCCGTTTTGCTATTCAATTTTTCCGAAGAGGAAACAGTGATTCCATAACTAGCAACTACAATTTGCAATAATACACTTATGAATCGCTCCCCATGGACACGACGCTATTACTATTCATCCCTCAGTATTCACTAATCACAACGCACTATTTACTGTTTACTACTTACAATTCACCAATCACTTCTCATTCAAGACTAAACAAAAAAAAGGCCTCACTAGGAGGCCTTTTTTAAAATACTTTGCATACTACTTTTAATTGTCTAATACTTCAAAAGCAGAATTCATACTCTTAAACTCAGGAACAATATGCTTCATTTTACTAACAATCGCATCATTCGCAAAACTATTGGCAGTTAAAATCAATTCGCTAATATCTGCATGTAAATTCTCATATTCTTCCAATAATTCTTGTGCAATCATAATTTTATTATGATACGTCGGTAAAGTTTTCGAATTATCATTGAGCAACTCTTCGTACAGTTTTTCACCTGGTCGCAAGCCTACAATTTTAATCATAATATCTTTATCAGGAATAAATCCAGCGAGTTTAATCATTTTCTTAGCCAAGTCAATAATCTTAACAGGCTTACCCATATCAAAGATATAAATTTCACCCCCTTTACCCATTGCACCCGCTTCCAAAACCAATTGACAAGCTTCGGGAATAGTCATAAAATATCGAATAATGTCGGGATGAGTTATCGTTAACGGTCCTCCGTTTTCAATTTGCTGTGTAAATAAAGGCACAACAGAACCATTGGAGCCCAGTACATTTCCAAAACGGGTAGTAATAAATTTCGTAGAAAAAGCTTCGCTCTCTTTATTTTTAAGTGACAGTGATTGTACGTATTTTTCAGCGATACGTTTACTGGCGCCCATTACATTACTCGGATTTACCGCTTTATCTGTAGAGACCATCACGAATTTCTTAACATTATAAACACACGATAAATCGGCTAGATTTTTAGTTCCTTCTACATTAGTGATCACCGCTTGTGACGGATTCTCTTCCATCAATGGAACATGCTTATAGGCCGCCGCATGAAAAACAACCTGCGGTTTGTATTGCTCAAAAATACGCTCTAATGCCTTTTTGTTGCGAACATCTACAATAGCTGGAACAATTTTGACATCATTCTCAAATTTATCAATTTCAATACATAAAGAGTGTAAAGGAGTTTCCGCCTGATCTAAAATGATGATCTTTTTAGGATTAAAGGTCAGAACTTGTCTCACAATCTCGCTACCGATAGACCCTGCCGCACCAGTTATTAAAACGGTTTTATCTTTCAATTGTTTGGATATCGATTTACCATCTAAAACTATTGGTTTGCGTTCTAATAAATCTTCAATCTGAATATTTTTAACTTTCCTGGAAATCTCTTTTTGATTTTCCCAGTCCGTAATCAAAGGAACAGTGTACACTCTGTAATTAAATTCTAAACAGTGATCCACAATAATCAATCGCTCTTCTTTAGTTAAGCTTTTGTCAGCAATAATTACCCCTTCCGCAGCTACAGAACGCATAAGTGCTGGCAACCGCTTCTTCTGAATTAAAATAGGCAAATCCAACATACGCTTGGACGCATTTTGACTATTTTTATCTACAAAACCAACAATCTTAAATCGTGAAGGAGTTTCAAATTTCAATGCATTGGCTACAGATATGGCGTTGGCATCTGTTCCGTAAATTACAGCGCGAATTAATTTACTTGAACTATTCTCTGAAAAATACAGTTCAAAAGTTTGTTTAACGACCACACGGTACAAAAACAAACCACAAAAAGAGAGTACAATATTAATAAACAGTGCGGTGTTTAAAAATACTTTGCTTCCGATATAAAGATCATAGGCGGTATTAAAAAAAAGAAAAAAGATTAGCACAGACAGCTGAGAAAAAAACAATTTTACTGCATCAATATAAGACGAATGTCTTATAATTCCAGAGTAGGTACGAAACAACCAGAAAAAAAATACATTTACTCCTAGCAAGCACATTACTAGCAAAAAATTATGTGGTGCAATGAGGTACTTCAGCCCCATACCTTTGAAAAGCAAAAAAGTAAAAGTAAAAGAGAACAACAGTACCAGAACGTCCATGATAACAATAATCCAACGTGGCAAATAACCAAGATTATGAATCTCAAATTTCAAATTTTTTCTGGAAAATGGTTTTTCAGTCAAAGTAGTAAGGATAATTTTATTTCTAAATATTTTAGATTGTTGTCTTTTTATTTGTTTAAAAACAAGAAACAATCTCCACAAATTTAAACATTTAATAAAGATTTTTTCTACATACCATAATAATTTATGATTTTAAAATCGTCTCAAAAACCGTTGCTATTCGTTCAGATTCTAAAGCGGTCATATTAGAACTTGAAGGTAAACACAATCCTGTATTAAAAAGATTTTCAGCAACTTGCTTTCCGTAATACTGATATTTTTGATATAATGGTTGTAAATGAAGTGGTTTCCACAAAGGTCTAGTTTCGATATTATCATGTTCTAACGCCAGTCTTAAATTCTCTCGCGCTGCATAAGATGAAAAAATAACGGCATTGAGCCAGAAGTTCGAATCATAATTTTCATCCGGATTTTCAAATAATTGGATGTTATCATAGGATTGAAAAAGTGAACTGTAAAATTCGTGAACAGACTTTCTTATGAGAAGATGCTCCTCTAAAACTTGCATCTGACCGCGACCAACTGCAGCACAAATGTTACTCATTCGGTAATTATAACCTAACGCGCTGTGCTGATAATGAGCTGCTGCATCCTTAGCTTGTGTGGCTAAAAAAATAGCTCTTTGCTTTATTTCTAAGCTTTTGCATACTACCGCACCGCCTGCTGAAGTGGTAATGATTTTGCTGCCATTAAAAGAAAATATCGCAATGTCGCCAAAAGTACCGCAGAGTTTTTCTTTATAACGACTTCCAAGCGCCTCAGCACTGTCTTCTATAATTGGAATATTATATTTATTTGAAATGGCCTGAATCTTTTCTACCTGAAAAGGCATTCCATATAAAGTGACTATAATAATGCATTTTGGCTTCTGCCCTTTCTGAATATTTTCTATAATTGCTTCTTCTAATGCTTCAGGACACATGTTCCAAGTGAATGTTTCACTATCAATAAAAATAGGCTCAGCACCTAAATACAAAATTGGATTGGCAGATGCTGTAAAAGTCAGGGTCTGACATAAAACGAGATCACCTTTTGCTACTCCTAGTAAAATTAAAGCGAGATGCAAAGCCGAAGTGCCCGAATTTACAGCTGCGATATGATAACCGCCTAGATAATTTTCTAAAGATTCTTCAAATGCATCTACATTTTCTCCACCGCTCGTAATCCAGTTGGACTCAAATGCATCTTGAATAAAGATTTGCTCGGCACCGCCCATGTGTGGAACAGACAACCAAATTTTTGAATTTTTCACCCTTTAAAAAAATTCATTAAATAGCAATTTTCTTCACCACTGCTCTTCTCATAAACAAATAAGCAAAACTTAGAACGACTAAAATTCCTAAGCTAACTAAGAAGGTTAGCATA
The DNA here is from genome assembly GCF_001529295.1 of Flavobacterium sp. TAB 87. GTDB lineage: Bacteria > Bacteroidota > Bacteroidia > Flavobacteriales > Flavobacteriaceae > Flavobacterium. The sequence continues at coordinate 996,135 of NZ_LLWK01000038.1, read as the reverse complement.
TCGTTTTTATCTAAAAATATTAAGAGTAGGTTTATAATAATTTGTACAAAAGCATATAAAAAAGCCACTTTTAAATGTGAAAAGCCAAGTTCATTCGCTAAATACTGGTATAAATGTGAGCGGTGTGCTTCGAATATATTTTCTCTTTTTGCCAAACGACTTGCAATAGTAATAATAGCATCAATTCCGTATACAGCAAAAAATAAAAGGTAACCAATTTGTCCCGTTTCTAAAATCGTAAAAATCATAAAATAGCCTAGAAACACAGCCATGCCAATACTGCCCACATCTCCAGCAAAAGTTTTTGCTTTTTTTCGAAAATTAAAGATTCCAAAAACCGCAGCTGCAATAAACATACTAGATAGTAATGAAAAATGCACAAAATTAACGGGTAAGTAAGCAAAAGAGCCAATAGCCACTAAAGCATATAAGACAGTGATACCGTTAATTCCATCCATAAAATTAAAAGCATTCACCCATCCAATCACCAAAATAAAGAGTAACATTAACAACCAAATTGGCTCACGAAACAAGTCTAAATCGTAAATAACTAATAAAATAGCAATACAATGAAAGGCAAAACGGGGCAATTGAGAAATGGGTTTAATATCGTCTATAAAGCTAACAGCACCAACCAGCACAACTGCCAGCGTAAAATACCACGAACAATACCCCATAAAACAGGCGACAATCATGGCAATTGGAAAGATAATTCCGCCCCCTCTCAAAGTAATAGAAGTATGAGAAGAACGACTATTAGGCTTGTCTATTATATTGTAGTGATCTGCAAGTCTAAAGTAAAGCAACTCAATACCCAGAAAAAGAAAGAATAAAAAAAAATACTGCATTTTAAAATTATAAATTGTTTGAATTATCAACCGTAAACTTTGTAAAATTGAATTTTGAACTATGAATGAGATCTCAAACTTGGATTGTTCGAGAAAAAAGCCTTGTAAGGCGCGAACTAGCAATGTAAAGTGATATAGGAGTTACCAACTAGTACTACTCACACTTAATATTAACTATTCAAAACTAATTAACTACTACTCACTAATTAATACTTAATAATTAATACTCACTACTCACTACTTAATAATTAACAATTAATAATTAACACTCACTACTTAATAATTAACACTTAATAATTAATAATTAAAACTTACTTACTTCATTCGCCCTAAATTTTATACTTCAATAAATTTATTAAATATTCACCATAGCCAGATTTTTTTAAGGGCTCAGCTAAAGCGCGTAATTGATCTGAATTGATAAAACCTTGTCTCCAAGCAATTTCTTCAATACAACCCACTTTTAAACCTTGACGCTCCTCTAAAACCTGAACAAATTGTCCTGCTTGCATTAAACTATTAAAAGTCCCCGTATCCAGCCAAGCGGTACCGCGACTTAAAATACCTACTTTTAGTTTCCCTTGCTCTAGATAGACTATATTTACATCCGTAATTTCATATTCTCCTCTAGCGCTTGGCTCAATATTCTTAGCAATTTCTACCACAGAATTATCATAAAAATACAGTCCTGGTACGGCATAATTTGATTTTGGTTCCAAAGGTTTTTCTTCAATAGAAATCGCTTTTTTACTGTCATCAAATTCCACGACACCATAACGTTCCGGGTCAGCAACGTGATAAGCAAAGACGACTCCGCCTTCTGGATTCGAATTCTCTTTTAACAATTGTTGCATATTGGTTCCAAAGAAAATATTATCTCCTAAAACCAAAGCTACTTTATCCTTTCCTATAAATTCTTCTCCAATTACAAATGCTTGCGCTAAGCCATTAGGATTAGGTTGTTCAGCATAACTAAATTGGCATCCTATTGAACTACCATCACCTAATAATTTCTTAAAATGAGGTAAATCGTGTGGTGTTGAAATTATTAATATCTCATGAATACCTGCCATTAACAAGGTTGATAATGGATAATAAATCATTGGTTTATCGTACACAGGCATTAACTGTTTGCTAACTGCTAAGGTTAATGGGTGTAATCTTGTTCCTGAGCCACCTGCTAATATTATTCCTTTCATTTTTTTTATTTTAAATTAAATATATTAGAATGTTTTACTAAATGACATTATTTAACAATTGCATGCATTTTTTCAAACTGTCTTTATAATAGGGAACAGCTACTTCATATACATTTCTAATCTTAGATTTATCTAGCAACGAGTAGGCTGGTCTTGTAGCGGGCGTAGGATAAGCCGAACTCGGAATGCCACTAATTTCGCATTGAAACCCACCTATTTCCTGAATGGCTAATGCAAATTCATACCAACTAATTTCGCCCTCGTTAGAGAAATTATAAATTCCCGGTTCCCAGTTTGAGCTGGTAAGAATTACCATAATTGCTTGTGCTAAGTCAGCTGCGTAGGTAGGACTTCCGATCTGATCATTTACAATACTTAGCGCATCTCGTTCTTGCATTAGGCGCGACATCGTTTTAACAAAATTAGCACCGTAGCTTGAATAAACCCACGAAGTACGAATGACGATGGCATTTGGATTGTTCTCTAGACATGCGTTTTCCCCCGCTAATTTTGTTTTTCCATAAACATTGATAGGATTAACAGCTGCTTCTTCAGTCAAAGCAGTCGCTGATGTCCCATCAAAAACGTAATCGGTCGACACATGAATAAATTGACAGCCATTCGTCCCGCTCCACTTTGCTAAAATTGACACACATTTATGATTTAAAATATCGGACAATTCAAGTTCAGATTCTGCTCTATCAACTGCTGTATGCGCGGCACAATTGATAATAATCTGCGGATTTATAGCATCCAATTCTGTTTCCAGCTTTGTTAAATTACATAGATCTAATTCTTCTCTATCGGTATAAATCCACTCATATTGCGAGTAATTTTCCGCTAAAACTTTCAATTCGGATCCCAATTGACCATTGGCTCCGGTAATTAATATTTTTTTCACAATTATAAATTTTTCATTTCACATAACTCTTAACCACTCAGTATTCGCAGCCAAGCATACCTAAGATTCACCACTCACAGTAACGCCTCACTATTCATTAGTCACTAGTAACTAATTAAAACTCCCAATCAATAGCATCAAATCCAGGCAAAATCATATCTTTTTCAGAAACAATCACATCCAAAGGTGCAACTTTCCAGTCAATAGCTAATGTAGGATCATCATAACGTATTCCTCTTTCACTTTCCTTATCATAAAGCTGATCAACTTTGTACAGTACCGATACTGCTTCACTTAACACCGAAAAACCATGCGCAAAGCCGTGCGGGACCATCAATTGCTTTTTATTCTCGGCACTCAAAACAACACTAAAATGCTGTCCGTAAGTTGGCGAATTTTTACGTAAGTCTACGGCGACATCGAGAATTTCTCCCTGCAGCACGCGGACTAATTTGGCTTGTGCAAAAGGATTTATTTGCAAGTGCAGACCACGAATTACGCCTTTAGTAGAAAAAGATTGATTGTCCTGAATAAAATTATACATAATTCCATTCTCATTAAATTTTGCTTTATTATAAGCTTCGAAAAAGTATCCACGGTCGTCGTTGAATACATTGGGGTTTATAATAACCAAATCTTGGATTGGGGTTTTTTCTACTGTCATTTTATATTAGATTATTATTTTTAATATTATTTATTGTTTTTAATCCGAAAATCGAATTAAATAAAAGTAATCTTTTCGGCAACTAGCTTGATTGTTTTTAAAGAAAATCTTCAAAAGTTGCTACACGATGTGTCTGGTATAAGAAATAGACAAACATAGGAAAAAGCAAAACACTAAGTCGATTGATAGTCAAAACAGCTTTGTCATTTTTAATTTTATCAAATGGAAATAATAATAGGGCGAAAAGTAGGTAGGGCGAAAAACGATGCGCTACAATAGGATTAATAAAAAAAGTTACGCAGTAAAAAATAAAAGTGGTTACCAATATGGGATGAAGCATTTTACGTTTGTAAATTATAAATCCCAAACCAACCAAACCGGCAATACATAGAAAAAAGAGTATGTGCATAAACCCAATTAAAGGCATTCCTTGTGAATATATTTCGACTTTCGACCTAATCGAATCAAATGCCACAATTTCTGATAAAAAATGTTTTAAAATTAAATAGAATAAGAAAGCGATAATTGGCAGCGCCAACAGCATTTTAAAATAATGTTTCCATTTATGCAGATAGGTGATTAACATTAAACTTGAACTAATATGCATAAATGGAGTTAATAAAACCCAATTGAATTTTTGATCTCTAAAAGTGTAATGAAAAAACACTGCAAATAATATATAAGAAGGTCCATTTCGAAGTAAAACATAGCCAAACAAAAAATAATGCACTACAAATAAAAGTATTTTCTTCCATGCTTCGATATCATTTCTAAAGATTAACCATACAAAGAATGCAGTACTTAGCAGAAAATTAAACCAGAACATTGCACTAAAAACAGTTGTTTTGTCCTCTAGTAAGCAATTAAAAAATGAATAAACTGCAAATAGATAGGGCTCGTTTATTAAATAAGAAAGAAAACCGCTAGGTTGATGAAAAATTTCAAAATTATAGTATAGGAAATAATCATTACTCAATTCGAACTTTATCATCGTTCTTAGCACCAATGAGCTGACAATAAAAACACCTACAAAAATGAACATTTTTTTTGAACGAGGCTTTACTAAACAAGCAAAATAAAAGCTCAAATAGGTAAATAGTAATAATAGCAATAGTGCAATCATCTCATAAAAAAAAGAATTAAAACTAAAGTTATATGCACCAATATACGACTCGAAGTTAAAATTTGAATGTCTTTATGCCCCGCTCCATCGTTAATTGCACCCATTATTTGGAAGAATAAAATTGCAAAAAGCATAGGCAATAGCAGCTACTATAAACATAACTTCAAAACAATATTTGACTTTAGTAAAATTAACGACCATTTATTCTACTTGAAAAAAAATACAATTGTATTGCATTATGTTATGCTTTTGAATGACTTAAATGTATTTATAAGACCTTGACGGCTACTTAGTGGTAACTTTTTGCCCATTGCTTTTACAATTTTATCGTTACTCACAAGATAATTTTCAGTAAGCTTTTGCAGTCGCTCGGAAGTAAGTGGCAATCGAAAAGTATCTCCAATTTTCGCTACCCTTTTGATCCAAGTTGATTTAATGTTTAAAATCATGTGTTTTTTTCCGATGCTTTGACCAATAATAGCTATCAATTCGTTTGTTGAGAGCGGTTGATCGTCTGCTACATTATAAATGCCAGATTCAATATTTTCGTTATCAAATAATTCATTAATAACAAAACAAAGATTTTCTACACTCAAAAAAGAGCGCTGATTTTCAAAATCTCCGAGCGGCCAGGGCATTCCTTTGCAAACCAATTTATACAATAAGTTCAGATTTCCCTTATTTCCTGGCCCATGAATCATGCACGGTCTAAGTATATATACTTTTTTACCTTCAGGAATTTGCTGTGACAAAATATATTCCTCTGCTTGACGCTTTGCGATTCCATAATGGGTTTTGGGTTCAGGAAGTGCTTGCTCCGTCAGCGTTCCCGCAACTTCATCAGCTACTGCTTTAACGGTACTCATAAAGATAAAAACAGACAAATTAGAAATTAAAAACGCATCAAACAATTGCTTAGTAAGTTCAAAATTCGCCTCATAATAATCTAGCGGAGTGGAGACTTTTTTTAAATCATGAGCTTTACCTGCCAAATGAATTATTGCATCACCTTGTAAACTTAAATTTTGGTTAGGAATGTATCGAAGCGACATTCGAGATACATTGAAATCAGTTCCTAGATATTTTTGAAGGTTTATTCCAACAAAGCCTGTTGCGCCTGTGATGGTTATTTTCATTTATTAAATTGTGCTAATGCTTTTTTATTTATATTAACTCGATCTTCATCAAAAAACCAACCCCACTTGTTAAAATAATTTATTGCTGAATTGACAAATATCTTGAATAATTTTGAACTCTTATTGGCGCCAGATTCATAACCGTGATAGATAGAAACTTTGGGAAAATAAATAGTTTTATATTTTAAATGCATTCTTCGTGACAAATCCCAATCTTCAAAATACATAAAAAAGGTATCATCATACATTCCCACTTCTTTAATAGCTTCAATATTTAATAAAGTAAAACAGCCTGAAAGAATAGGTGCGTTGTAGATTGCATCTTCTGGCACCTTCCTCAATTCGTATTTGTTAATAAAGGCATTGTAAATATTTTGTGGTTTTTTAAATTTCCGCATAAAAATACTATACGGAGAAGGCAGTAATTTAGGTAAATTTTGAACCGATCCATCTTCATTTAAGATCTTTGGCATCATCATGCCTATGTCTTTGTGTTGAGACATAAAATCAACCATTGGTGATATTACATCTGTATCAAAATAAACATCAGGATTAATCACAAAATGATATTTGGAACCAGATGCCATTGCTTTTGTAATTGCAATATTATGAGCTGCTCCAAATCCGGGATTACTTGGATTGTGGATGTAGTGAATTTTGGGATCACTAATATTACTTTTTAATATATTCGTTGGAGAATTGTCAATAATATAAATTGTAATATTTGCATTTAAAATAAAGAAACTTTCCAAAACCCTCTCAAAATCATTAAAATCAGAGCAATAAAAAACTATACTAGCTGATATATTCATTACTTTAATCTATTAAGTTAAGATATTAATTAAATCATCTATTTTATTTTCTATCTTACTAACACTAGGTTTCAAATCTTCTTGAATTGTTCTTATAAATGTATTGTAAATCAAAGACACGTTGTAAGGATCAAAAACCAGTGAAGGTTCACAAACTGCATATGTATAAGGTAAATCAGCACCTAAGACTTTACATCCATTTTCAATTGACTCAACTAGACCTAATCCAAAGCTTTCCGCCAATGAGGGGAAAACAAGATATTCATTTTGTAAATATAATAACTTCAAATCATCTCTTTTTATAAATCCAGTATTTATAATTGGATATCCTAATGTGATTTTATCATTAATAGCCTTAAGCACGATAGGGTAATCTTTACTTATTGTAACTGTTAACTCTCCTACACGATATTTGTCATAAAAGGCACAAAAAGCCTCTAATAATCTAATATGATTTTTATTAGGTGTTGCATTACTAACATATAGATAGGTGTGTTTTTTCCGTACAGGAACGTTTGGTACTAACTCCTTAAATGGAGGATAAAATGGTTTTATAATTACTTTGCTTTCAGAAACTTTAAATTTATTTATAAAAGAGGTTTTAATTAAATCGCTTTGCACCCACCAACTTGTAGTGTTTTTAAAGAACTTTATTATTGAAACTTTTAAAGAGTATTTAAACTTTTCAATAAAATTAAAATCTTCCGGAACATCAAGGTACATCGGGTTATGAAAATAGGTTATTACCTCACAATTCTGTGCAACCATAGGTGGAATATTTCCTAAACATAGTATCTTCTCAAATGTATTTTTGTTTGCTTTATAAAATTTAAATCTCGACAATAATCCTGCTTCGATATAAAATATAGTATTAGATTTTTTTATAACTGGATGCTTTTCTTTTATGCGACTATCAAATAAGTAGACAATTTGTGCACTGGTTTTTTCTAATTCTTCAATTAAATAGTCTAAAAGGACTTTTCCACCTCCAACATTAATATAAACGGCGTCGATTAGTAACATTTTTTTTAAATTTAAAATTTGATGAATTTTATTGTTTAAAGAATATTTGTGGAGAACTAAAAAAAGTAAGCACGGCACATAAGATAAGCACATCAACTGATTTCAAAGATGTGTTTAATGTAGGACGTTCAACTGCATATTTAAACAACTCTTTTTTGTTAACTAAAGCAGCAAATGAGTATTTACGGGTCAACTCGCTATTATTTAAATCTTTAAGACAATCCGAAAGAATTGACAATGGACCTCCTTCAAAAAAATTAACTATTGATATAGCAGTTACTTTATAATTCTAATTTTCATATTTACGTTTGTATAATATCGTTAACACAGCATTTGGAAGTATTTTTTTTCCCATACTAGCAATATACATGTATCCTGATTCGATATAAAAGTCAAAGTAGTTTTTGAGCGAATAATTTAATTCATTTTTTATTCTCAATTTTTCACGAAATACCGACAATCTGTTAGCATCAGAAACACCTCCATCTGAAATAACAGATATAATTTCATCAATTTGCACAATACGAGCACCGTTTAAATAACTTCGCAATATAAAATGGTAATCTGATGCTAATTTATACTTTAAATCGTAATTGTACTTTGTTTGCAAATCTCTGCTTATGAGACAAGATTGATGATTTGCTACCATTCCTTCTATAATTAAACTAATTTGTTTTGATTTTAGAATTGGAATGAAATTGATTTTACTGGTTGCTATACCAACATCTCCATAAATAAGATCAACAGGTTTGACTTTTATAATATACTCTGCTAATTTGCTAATAACACCGTTATTGTGAAAAACATCTCCTGAATTAAGGAAAAGTAAAAAATCTCCAGTAGCTAAACGAGTTCCCTTGTTCATTGCGTCATAAATACCTAAATCTTGCTCAGAAATAAAAATATTGACTTTGTTAATATAGTTATTAATTTTATCTACTGTAGAATCTTTTGATCCACCGTCAATTATGACATATTCGATATTTTGATAACATTGATTTATCACACTCTCAATAGTTTTGGAAATATGTTTTGCGTCATTATAAACTACGGTTATAATCGATATTTTTGGTGACATTTTTAAAATTTAATGATGTTAGTATTAATAAAGTAACAGAAACGTACGTTAAAACCCCTCCAATGTAATCAGGTCTTTGCAAGAGTAATAATAAATATATTAAACAAGATTTTTGAGGAACTGTTAGCCAATTTTTTTTTCTAAAGCAAATAAAAATATAGTAAAAAACATGTAGAGAAAATATTATTCCGCCAAAAAAACCATGTATACCAAAATTTCCTAAAAAGTTAGCTGACATAAAAGTACCATAAAATCGACTTTTCTCATCAGACGCATAAGAAAGTCCTTGGCCGATTAATGGCGAATCTACAAAGGCATCTATTGCAGTACGAATTAAATCAGTCCTATTATCTGCTTGATAATTATCAGAGGCTGAGGCAGGATCTATTATACTTTCCAATCTTCCGATGGAAGATCCATAAATTATATTTTGATTTACACTATCGAGCTGCAAATAGACAGAAAAAACAATAATTGAAATTAACAATGAACCCACAAACATTCTTATGAAGTTTTTTTTACTAAAATAAAATAAGGAGTAAAAAGCTAAAATTAAATAGAAAGCAATAGAAAACGTAAACAAACCAGTTATCATTAAAATAATTCGAAACTTTTTATTGTTGATTGTTAAATCATTCAATAATATCGCAATTAAAATATAAAAAGCAAGGGTACCAGGTTCATCAAAATAACCAGCTGGACGAATAAATTTAGCAGAACCAAAATCTACGAGTGTATTTGTAAATGATATAATAAAATTATAAGCTTCTCTTCCATCTGGATTCTTAAAAGCGGAATAATAGGGTAAATTGATAGTTACGGCAAGCAAAAAACATATAGAAGAAAGTAGCCCCATTACCATCATAATCTTAATGAAAGAACCTGTTAAAGTTTCTAATTTCATAAAATTTGAAAAATAGATATATAGTATCATAGGTACTACAACTTGGAATAATAAATTTATGTACGCTGCATCGGAATGAGCAAAGAAGTATACAAAAGCAGTTAAAATTTGAAACAAGAAGATAAAAACAATACTGGAATTTAATTTAATACGTTGTAAATTAATAAGTATCCCAACTGTTAACACTGCTGTACCAGCCGTCATAATAAATTTTGCAGGAAGATTTAAGGCTTGTGGAATTGAAAAAGGGAATGCCATAAACATAATGACCCAAATTAAGCTAATGCTAATCCAAATCTTTTTTTTAGTTTCCGGCATTATGCTTTCTTTTAAATTTTATAATATTCGAATACAATACAGAATATTTATTCAAAATTACCTCTTTACTAAATTCATTTACAATTTTTAGTCGTGCAGATCGATTTAAATCACTTTGGGATATAATCCAATTAAACCCCTCAATTAGATCGTTTAGATTTTTTAAGTCGGCTTTGTATCCATTTATTTTATGGTCAACCACATCTTTGAGGCCTGTTGTATCAAAACAAAGTACAGGAATACCGCACGACATTGCTTCAGCGGCTACCTGACCAAATGATTCATGCAAAGAAGGCATGATTACAACTTCGGAAACATTATATAACGAAACCAGCTTCTTTTTATCATAAATTGAATTCATGGTAATAAATGGAACATTTAATTTGATCTGCTCTATGTTATCTACTCTTCCAAAAATTATTAGTGTAAATCCATCAAGAGCTCCTCGGCTCGCCATTTGTTGAATGTACGAAAAACCCTTATTGGTGTCATTTAAAGGATCAGTTGCACCAAATAGTATGTACTTTGTTTCTTGTAATAGACCTAATTTTTCTTTAGAAATTGATTTTTCTAATGGAGCAAATAAATTTACATCAATGTAGTTAGGTATTAAATTAATCCTAAAATCTTTTAAAATCCTACTTCTTTTTGCACTTTCAAACATCCATAGGCTAGGAACGACAATATCTATTTTATCTTTTAATTTTTGGATTCTCTCTTCTTTTTCAAAAAATTGTCGATCCAAGTTTTTTTGGAATCTACTTTCTTTAATTTTAGGGCAATCGCTACAATTATCAATATAATTAGTGCACCCTTGAGTTGAATGGCAACCGGCGGTAAAAAGCCAATTGTCATGTAATGTCCAAACCATTGGCTTATCAATTGATTTTAGATCATCTAAACCAACAAATGCATTATTAACCCAATGCAGATGAAGTATGTCAAAATCAGTCTTCTTAACTGTTTTTAAAAAAAACAAACAAGAAGTATTAGCAGACATTGTTAAGCTTGAAGTTCCAAACTTGAACTTATTATACTTTATTATTAAGTGTGGAATCACTTTAGCATAAACTTTGTCTAAAATCGAAGATGGAAAAATAATTTTTAAGTCATTAGTTTTCTTTCTATTAACAAGGAGTTTCGATTCGAATAAATGACTTTTATCAAACAAATCATTTAATCTTGTCGCTGCAATAGCTGCACCACCAATGTTATCGCTCTCGGATACTTGCAAAATTTTCATTTTAAGACGCTTTATAATTAAAACCTAATTATTAAATTTCCATTCTAATTAATACGAACCTTAATTAATTTTTTCAATAAATTTTGCAATCGCTTTTTAAATAATATAAAATGTCTTTCGGCCATCAAAAAATTTTCTTTTTGAAACAAAATTTCCTCTCGCTGAAATAGAGAAATATTGGCTTTTGAAAAACCTTCTTCGTCCCAAATACTTACTAAATGATCTGCGTGCAGAAATTTTCCTTTTGACCGTGCTACTCTATATAGTAACTCTCTATCTGCTATAATTTTATAGCCTAAATTATAATTACCAAAGCTTTTAAAAACATTTTTATTAAAAAAAACACTCTGATGACATATTGTATTTAAATAAAAAAAGTTTTTAGAAATAGCGTCTGGTGGTTTACTAACGCTTTTAGAATTCTTTGCTAAAGTATTCCCATATAGAATTGCTACACTCGAATAATTTGCCTTATAGAAAATCTTTTTTAAAACATCATTATCATAAAAAAGATCTCCACTATTCATAAAAATCAACCATTCTCCATTTGAATGTTTAACTCCTTTATTCATTGCATTATAAATACCCGCATCCTTCTCACTAACCCAATACGATATGTTTTTATCATATTGTTTTATAATATCGATTGTTCCATCAGAAGAACCTCCATCAATAATTACATATTCTATCGATTGATAATTTTGATTAAGAATTGCTTGAATTGTTTTTTCGATATTTTTAATATCATTATAAACTACTGTGATAATAGTTACTAATGCATCAGCCATAATTTCTATTTTTTATTGTGTATGGAAATAAATTTATCAATATCAAAAAAATATTTTTCAATTTCCAAATGCATTTCTTCTGATTTATTCCACCATTCAATCTTTAAGAGCGCTTGAATAGTTTTTTCATCAAATCTGTATTTAATTACGGTAATCGGGTTGCCAACTGCTACAGCGTATGGTGGTATATCTTTTGAAACAACAGCACCTGCGCCAATTACCGCACCGTTCCCTATTTTAACTCCATCAAGAATAATAACATTTGAACCAATAAAAACATCATTTCCTATTATAATTTCCTTTCTTTCTTCAATTTTATCTGATGTTGCAACAGAAAATCCGTTTTGTTTCGAAGTAGAGTAAAACATTGGAGATGTTGAAATCCCTGTTATAGGATGAATTCCCCACCCGCATAAAAAATTGGGACCAATCGAACAATATTTTCCGATAATAGTCATTGAAATTTGTGCATTATTAGATATATATGTATAATCATCTATTACAACTTTTGATACTTTATGAGAACCTAAAAATTTAGCCTTCTTGCTAATAGAAGATTCTGCTTGTACATTATATAACTCATTTAATGAAATTTTATCTTTCATTATGTAGTAAAAAAACCTCATAGTATCTTTAAAAAAACGCATAATTACTATTTGATTGAATATTATAAATTAAACACATTGTTTTCTTTCAAATGCATCTATAAATGAATTTGAAGTATTGTTATAAATTTTTACACCAAGTACATCGCCATATCCCCTCAGTGAATGATATCCCTCAAACATAAAAGCATAATCTCTTAATATTTCATGCATTTTGTAAATACTTCCATCAACTCTCGTGAAAATATTAAAATCTTGTTTTTTTTTATCGTAAAAATGATGATCTAATATACAAACCTGATTTTCACTATTTACAAATAATTCTTTAGTCCAAGAATGATCCGAGCCTAAAAGATTTATTTCTGATAAACCTATATTTATAGATATAAATATTGCTGCCATAAGAACATTTTGAATTCTAGGAGCGGCTAAATTCTTTTTATATAAGTAATGATTTAAATTTTCGAATCCTCTCTCAGATATAAATGTGGTATTATACGCTACTAGAGAAATGCGATTGTTAATAATAAAGAATTCTTTAAACAATTCAGTTTTAAATGCTGCATGAGGAACAAAAATTTTCATTTCCCAAGTTGTATTGTCTCTAATTGTTTCTAATGTCGATCGACAACTATCCACTACTTTATTTTTCTCATCGCTCCAGTAAGCTGGGTCAGCAAAGACATAATACTGCGGTTTCAATTTTACATAGTAATCTGATCTTGCAAAGTTATTTACAACAACTAATTTTTGTGTTTGTAAAAAGGTGACATTTTTTTCTAAATCGTCTTTTAAAGAGGGACCGTTTCCTAATATAAAACATTCTCCTGTATCACTCACAGAACTCATCTTGACCTTATATGTACTAAATTTAGCAACTTTCCATAGAGAACTAAATGTGAAGTACGATTTTCGACAATTTCTTAAAAAAAATTTTATTAATGATTTTAAATAATGTAGCATAAGAAATGTTAAGTCAAAAAAAGTTAACTAAAATTTAGATTAATTTATTTTTTGTTTTTATAAGTGTAAAGTAATAAATAACAAGGCTGGATAGAAATAATACTGTTATTACTGTTTTATATAAAACCGTAAAGTTTACCACAATCAGAACTGAAATAAAACAGAATAAAGTTAAGAAAAACCAAAGCCAAGGTTTAAAATTTGCAATAGCAACATCCTTGTAGTCTTTTAGAAAAAAGGTACCATATCCCATAATTAAATAGCTCACAAACAAAATTAATGCGGGGATTTTTATCCCATAAATAGGAATTAAAAATGAGTTCATTATCAAGCAAAATAATCCAGCTCCTAATGTTACTTTCCACAAATTTTTTGTTTTTTCTCTGTAAAATAAAATCATGGAAGATCCAAAATACATTGGCCGATAATTATGTGCCATAATAAATATAGCTGCCAAAAAATAACCTGATCTTAATTCTTGGTTATTAACCATGATTCCAAATACTTCTTTTAACCAAAAACACCCGACGGAAGAGCCAACTAACAAGAAAAACTGAATCATCCAAGTTATTTTTTTTACCTCCTCATAATTTTTTAGCTTTATTTGTTGCATTATTATGGGAGCTGCCGCAGTATTTATAGCACCAACCGCCAGAGCCATCAATGCACCGAATGATGCTGCAAATCCGTAAAACCCAATTTGGGCTGTACTTATCAAAAAGAATTTCAACAACAGACTATCTGCTGATCCAAGTAAATAGCCACTGTAAAAATGTGGAATCATTGGCATTGAAACACTCAGACCTTTAAAAATAACTTTACGTTTAAATCTATAAATAGGTTTAATTTTTAATATATAATTTAAAGGATACCAGTAAGAAAAATGCAATAGTAAAGCTGATATACAATTTGCAATAAACCAACCCATGTAATGCAAATCTAAAATCACTATAGTATAGTAATTTAAAGCAATTGTGATAAAAGATATTACAATAGTACGCATAACTACTTCCTTTGGCTTTTGATTTAATTGATAATACAATTGACCAAAAGTATCGGCTGGTCCAAAACAAACTATCGGAATGACGTTTAATAAAATTAGAGCATATAAATTTTCTTTAGCTTCAATTGGCACAATAAAGTAAATTACTACCGCCAATAAAGCAGAATAAAATATCATCCAAATATTTAAGAACCCATAAAACTGAGACCAACGTTTTTTGTAATGATGCGTATGATGATAAAATGCGTTAGTGATCGGTAGTTGTAGTCCTAACATTGCCAAAACACCTATTAAGGACGTGCTTGAATTCATTAACGCTTGCACACCATAATCTTCAGTAGTTAACACTTTAGTAAAAATGGGCAACATTAATAGACTAATTATTTTTGGCACAAAAGGCCCTAATCCGTAGATAAGACTATGCGATATTATTTTTTTTAACATAAATAGGAAAACGTCTTTCTTTTGCTAATTAAATTTTGTTGAGAACTCACAAACCTAATTTGCTTAAATTGATTCGCGAGAGATAAATTGATGATCCACGCTTTTGCTCATGCTGAGAATAATAACTTATCCACAAAAAATTATCTGTAATAACCATACCTGGATAAGAACAGTCACCCCCACTTTCGAACGTTAAAATTTTTTTATAATCTCCCGTTTTTAGATCGAAATAACCTAAGATCAATTTTTCTTTTTCTCGGCCCGATAATAAAATCCCATCTTTATAAAATAAAAAATTTGGTCCGCCAAAAGCATATATTGGTATATTCCCAAACCAATTCCATGTCAATCCCAAATCTTTCGATTTCCCAAGCAGTGCAGTAGCGTATTCACGTCTGACTAAACTATAAAATACTCCATTTTCGTCAACTCGCACAGTTGCTTCATTTGGCGTTCCTGTTGGTGACTTTAATGTATTTGTGTTTTTAAAGTAAACATCATCTTCAGTAGTATAAAAATTAAATACATCATGCTGAAAATTGTAGCCAAATACGTAACCTATCCCTTTATAGTATGTAACCCTCCACGGGTAAGTTTCATTACCTTTTAAATTAGAAATTGTACCGTTTTTTTTATCTACAAAAACTTCATTTAGTAAAGACCAGTTGCCATCTCCTGTATATTTAGCTCTAAAATCTTTATACTCTTTAGGTGCTGACCTATATGCCTCCAAATATGTCGAGCCGTGTGTATAAAAAAGCAATTTATTATCTTTAATTGCAAATTTTGGATCTCTAAAATCAAAACCTTGGTATTTATATAATTTAACCAATTCCCAATCATCAGCATTTAAACTTGATAATATTTTTGCAACACCATCCTCACCAAAGATATGTTCATTTGATTCTCTATAGGTTAAAAGCCATCTATTATCGAAATAAACCAAATCAGTAAAAGCTCTATGTCTTTTGTCAATACAAGTTATCCTTTTTGTAACAACTAATTTATCAAAATTTTTATCAAAAACTTTAGGCATAGGGAGATCATCCTGATCTGTACAAGACAATAGGAAGATCACAAATGGTAAACAAAAATATTTCAGGTACATAGCTATAATTATTCTTTATTGTTTTATACAAATGATAGATATTACTAATTAATATATGAACTTCTATTATATATATTATACTAAAAGCTATTAATACACTAAGTGTTTTACTAAAAAATTTATTATATATTATAATCAAACACATTAATTTATTTAAAAAAAACTTTATAACTTTTTCTATCGCACTTCAAACTTAACAAAGTTTGAATAAAGATTCTACTTCATAAAGTCCATTTTTAAGGCCACTGCTCTTTCAATATCAGTTATAGCTTTTTTTCCCAATATCTCATGATAATATTTAGGATGCATACCAAATCCAGGTCTTATAGAACGAACATTTTCTTTTGTAATAATATCTCCTGCTTTTATATCTTCCACAACATATAAAGATCTCGAAAAATCTTTTCCTTTAATTTGTTTATCTGTCAAGGTATAATCAACAACTCCAATTGCTTTCTCTGCTTCACGCACGGCTAATACCATAGCTGTAAACTCAGTTTCATCCATAGAAAAAGAAGCATCAGGACCTCCTATAGAGTGGTCTAAAATAAAATGTTTCTCTATAATTTTGGCGCCAAAACAAGTGGCAACAACAGGGACTGTTGCTCCCATAGTATGATCAGACAAACCACTTATTACATTATATCGTTTTGCTAAATCTTTTACCATACACATATTAGCCTCGTCAATAGGTGCAGGATAACTAGAAGTGCATTTTAACAAAGCAATATCATTATTCCCCATTCTTTTGCAGGCATCCAATGCCAACTCAATATCTTCTGTAGTAGCAATTCCTGTTGACAAAATTACAGGCTTACCCTTAGATGCCACATATTCGATCAAAGGAATATCAGTAATTTCAAAAGAAGCAATTTTATAGGCTGGAACATTAAGCGTTTCTAAGAAGTCTACTGCTGTTTTATCAAAAGGTGATGAGAAACAGATTAACCCCTCTTCTTTTGCTACTTTAAATAATTCTTCATGCCATTCCCATGGGGTATAAGCGTCTTGATATAATTTATGCAAATTACAGCCTTCCCAAATGGTTCCCTTAATAATAAAATCCTCCTTATCGCTCTCAATTGTCATAGTATCTGCAGTGTAAGTTTGTAACTTAATACAATTTGCACCAGCTCTTTTCGCAGCTCTAATTGTTTCTTTAGCTACCTCAATACTACCATTGTGATTGGCTGATAATTCAGCAATTATAAATACTTCTGAATTTTTACTAAGTTCAAAATTTCCAATTTTCATAATTATTAATTTATTGATCTAACAATATTAAATGCTTCTACGTAGCTCATTCCCACAGCTATGCCCCAACGTTGTGCTTGAATTCTTAGTGCTTCAGGAGATCTAGGATGAGGAAAAGTTCTACTTTCAAATTCATAGCTTTCCATTCCTTTTATTTTTGCTTCTAAATTATCAGAACTTACTTTTACAAAAAAATTAGGCAAAAAGTGACGAGGATCTGTGTTAGCACGCCATTCTGTTCCAGATGGTGTTTCAAATGTTATTATGGTTTTTACAGTTTCATGAGACATCGGTCGGCATGCAGTCATGACAGCCTCAAAAGTTCTTTGGTGATCAATATTTAAATCACCTCCATGGTGTGTAAAAATAATATCTGGTATAAAACTGTTTTTTTCCTTTTCAATTACTTTAACAATATCTAACAACGCAACAGAATCAAACCTATTGTCTGGAAAATCATATGCTTTAACAGAATGATATCCAATAGCCTTTCGTGCATTATCAATATTCATCTTATGAGTTAGTAATTGTTCCTCCCATTTAATCAAATCTCTTGAATCTGATCGTGAAGTTATCCCCTCACCTAAAATAATTACATGAGTTTTAACATTGTATTCATTTACTAATTTATTCATTGTAGCACCTAAGCCTAATAATTCGTCATCAGGGTGGGCAACTACAATTAATATTTTTTTATTTCTTAGAGATTCTAACATGAGCTTCTATACTTTTTTGTTTATTATCTAATTCCGCATTAAAAAATTCAAATTTCAAAAATTCTGTTTCCAGAAAAGCATTAGGATAACCATCAGCATCTAACATTCGGATATAATCAAAAACATTTTCTAACGATTCTAAGAATTCTAAATTACTCTCTTCAGGTTTTCTTCTTTTAAATTCAACAACTTCACCAACCTGTGGAATCGGAATGATATTATTTTTTATAATTTTTTCAATCATTACATATACCACGTCAGAAGATCTCTTAAAAATATCTTGTGCAGTACCTATTAAACTCAAATCATCCTTTATATAAATATCGCCTGTATCAATACCTTTCTGAACCTTTAGAGCAGATATCTTAGTCGATTTATGACCTCTTACAATTAGATTTTGCAGAGGACTACCTCCTCTACCATAAGGCAAGTCAGTCATGTGGAAAACAATGCAATCAAAATTATCATAAATTTCGCTAGGGATAATATATGACCAATGTGGTATGAATATCTTTACAGGATTTATCGATAATAAATTCTCATAATTAAAATCTTCTTTTTTACAAATATGAATCCACTTGGCTTCAGAAAATTCTTTCTTTAGATTAAAAAATACTTCTTCATGCCATTTCTTCTCAGATAATACTATAAATCGGTTCACTTAATTTATTTTTTTTACAAAAGTAATAATATCCGAATCTGCCTCAAGACCTTCAAAACCTAATTTCTGAAAAATTCTTAAAGAAGATATATTTTCTTTTTTGACAACAGCTTTAAAAGTATCTCCTTGTCTGAAGTTTAGCATACCTAACTCAATTAGAATCTTTCCAAAACCTTTACCTCTATATTTTTCATCTATAGAATAATCAATAAACCAAAAATCATCTATAAAATCAAATCTAATTTGCCCAACTGAAGTTTTATTAAAACGCAATAAATAAATTTTGGATTCAGAATTCAATTTATGACTTAACCATTTTAGATGAGTATCCAATAATATAGGTTTCGTGCTTAACGAGTTATGCCGTACAAGCTTGTCGTTTGCCCAATCAAATAATAATTGTGCATCATCAAATGTTGCCAAGCATAATTCTATACTATCATTCTTTTTTTTAGAATGAATGATTACATCGTGATATTCGCCATCAAAAAAACAATGCTCTTTTAAAACTGCCTCTTTAGAGAAGCCTACAGATTCTAAAGCTCTATATAAATTCGGTCTGAGATCAAAAGCATAAGTGAAAATTTTATGAAACTTTAATTCTTGGAAAGCAACTTTCTCAATTAGTCTCAGATAATTTTTCCAATGAAATTGAAAAAAATCTTTTTCTAAACTGGTATTCATAACAAAAGAAATCTCCGCATTTTTATCAGTCCAGTTGATATGAACTAAACCACCATAGCCAATACAGACATCATTTTCTAAAAAAGAAAATAAAATTTGATTTGGTTCATTTTGTTCAAAAAGTTTTGCGACTACTGTCGCAAAATAATCATTTTGATCTTTTAAAGTAAGTAGCTCATTCTGTCTCAAATGATATATTTGCTCATTCCGCCACTTCATTATAAGCATCCGATCCTCAAACCTTAATGACACAATAGAGTAAATTCCATCAGCAAATCGCTGTCTATTTAATATTTTATATTCCTTCATGAATTTTAGATTTAAAAACATTCACAAGCCTAGTTAATTCTAATTTTTCTAAAATAGGAATAGCAACATCAATTTCTTCTTCTAATGTTTTACAGTTATCTTTTTGAATATTAGACTGATTGCACTCAAACAAGAAAGGAAATCTATCAACAACATACTCAATCATTCTTAATCCTAAAGGAATTTTGGTCATCAAATACAATGAGAAAAGACTCGACACTACTAAATAATCAGAAGGATAATCAATAGTAACGCGAACATTATTATACTTGTCTTGCAATCCAATTTTGAATGACTCGCAAGTAAACTCGCTCGAATTTTTAAGATACAAGGTCACATGTTCTTTATCTTGGCTCGTAAGATTTTTATTTTTTAAGGACAGTAAAGCATTAGCATCAATAACTTCAAAATTCATACCTAAAGGCAATCCAACCGTATTTGTATAGTCCTTTTTATTCTTAATATGAAAATCAATAGTTTCGTCTAATAAACTTACATCAACTACAGGATTATCAGCTGTCAATCGAACCACAATATCAATAAAATTCTGCTCAATAATAGAAATAAAACGACTTAACACATCATTTTCTGAACCTCTGAAATAGTTAACTTCATTAACAATTGCTGTTTTTTCTAGTACATCATTTTCTACATTTTCAGAAGTAGCTATATAAATACTCGCATCTCTTTTTGATGATTTTAAACTTATAATAATTTGGTCTAACAAGCAAAAATCACTACCTAATGGCATAGGTAACAAGATTTTGCCCGGTAATCGAGTAGACTGCATTCGAGCCTGAATAATAAAGGCTATTTTCTTATTTTGAAGTCCATCCACCATCGACTATAATATTTTGACCGGTTATATAATTGGAAGCATTAGAAGCTAAAAAAACAAAAGCACCTGCTAAATCTTCAGGTTTCCCAACTGTATTTAAACAAGTTTTGGACTCTAAAGCCTTTATAAAACCTGTTACTTTTTGAACACTATTCGAAGGAAACGGTCCAGGAGTTACTGCATTTACTTTGATATTATATTTCCCTAAATAGGAAGCATAATATTTAGTCATTTGAATAACCCCAGCTTTTGCGGCCCCATAATGTGGGGGATTTAAAAACTCTGGGAAATCATTATAAACATCAAATTGAGGAGCTACAATACCATACATCGAAGAAACATTAATTATTTTACCTCCATTAGATTCTTTAAAATAGGGGATAATATTTCTAATACTTTTAAATACACTATTCAATGTTCCATCAATTCCGATTTCCCACTCATTATCTGTCATCAATTCAGGAGATTGTCCTTTACTATAAAATGCGTTATTAATGATTACATCGATTTTACCTTCTTTTTCAAAAACTTTTTTAAAAGCAAAAGAAATAGAATCCGAATCCGATACATCACAGTTGACAAAAAAAAGTTGAGATTGGAACTCATTATTCTCAAAGGCTATGTCAAATTTTACTTCATCTCTCCCTAAAACATAAACGGTAGCTTTATGAAACAACAGACTTTCAGTAATAGCTTTACCTAAATACCCATAACCACCTGTAATCAAAATTATTTTATTCTTTAAATCAAAAGTATAAACCATAACTATATTTTTGGCCAATACATAGGCATTAATAACTCGTCTGAAAAACGTTTTGACATCGGTTTTAAATCTAATGCAAATGATAAACCTTTAATATTCTCTTCCAATTGATTAGCATTTTCAATTCCTAAAATAACTTTATCTATAAAAGGTTGTTTTAAAACATATTTTAACAAAGAAGAGCTCAATTCATTGTTACCTATACTTTGAATATAATCTAATTCAGTAAATAATGGTTTAAAAAAATCAGAAAGATTATTTTTATTCATAAAAAACAAGCCCTGCATAAAAGTGGAGCGGGTATGAATTTCACAACCATTTTCTTTTAACTCTATCAAAATTTCTTTAAAACGAGAATCAAAATAATTAAAAGGAACTTGTATAATATCGGGGAAAATTTCAGCTTCTATCAGTTGATAATATTCTTTCGGGTCGTTTAATGAAAATCCTACTTTTTTTATTCTTTTTGTTTTTTTAAGAACTTGTATTTCATTCCAATCATTTTTATTAGAAATCAACTCTAATGGGCGATGTGCTAAATAACCATATAATTGATTAATACCTAAACACATAAGACTTTGCTCGAATTGATCTATAACAGAGATAGCCTGTGTAGAAGGCATAAACTTTGTAACAATATCAAATTTATTACCACCATTTTTTCCAATAACGCTTTCAGAATTACCATAACATGAAGCGGTATCTATAATAGTTATACCATTTTTAAAAGCTAGTTTAAAAATTTTAGATACTTCTTCCTCTGAAGTTTGTCCAGTTGTATTTGAAATCCCATAAGATAACCCGAATTGAACCGACCCAAGTCCTATTTTAGATATTTCCGTCATAGAATTCAAATACTGATGAAATAACAAATTCCTGTTCTTCGTTACTTAATGTCGGATACATAGGTAAACTGATACACTTCGAATAATAATTCTCTGCGTATTTTAAATCTGAATCATTATAACCAATACCTTTATAATAAGTCAATTGATGTACAGGGATATAATGAATTTGAGCATATATATTATTTTTATGTAAATAATCATATAATCCTTTTCTGTCTTCAACTTCTATCACAAATAAATGATGTGCATTTAAACTATTATCGTTTAAGGCCTGAAATTTAATTTTACTATCAAAAGCATCTTTATATTGCTTTGCAATTTCATTTCTTCTTGCAACACCTTGCTCGTTTCTTGATAATTGTGAAATCCCCAAAGCAGCTTGAAAATCAGTAAGTCTGTAATTAAACCCTAAAGTTTGCATTTCGTAGAACCAACCACCATGATTCTCAGACATATTTTCTTTTGTGATTCCGTGAGAACGCAAAAGCAATAACTTTTTATAAACATATTCAGAATTAGTGGTTACCATTCCTCCTTCTCCACAAGCAATGTGTTTAACTGGATGAAATGAAAAAACAGCGGCATCTGCATATACACCATTTCCACAAAATTGCTTCTCCTTTTTAGAATCTAAAAACCAACCACCTGGTGCATGGCAAGCATCTTCTAATAGCCACAATCCATGTTCATTTGCTAATTCTCTAAAAGCTTCTAAATCTACTGGCAAGCCAGCAAAATCGACAGGAATAATTCCTTTAAAAAAACCTCTCGGTTTACTTTCAATAAGTTCCTTTGTTTTTTCAAGAGATAATAAATAAGTTTCTCGATCAATATCTGCAAACCAAACTTCCCCTCCAACAAATCGCACGCAATTAGCAGATGCAGCAAAAGTAATAGGAGTAGTAATTACTCTTTCACCTTCTTTTAAACCAAGTGCCATAACTCCAATATGAAGTCCTGCTGTGGCATTATTAACTGCTACTGCATATGTCGCGCCTACATATTGAGCAAATTTTTCTTCAAACTCCTTAATTTTAGGCCCTTGAGTTAAAAAATCAGATTGCAACGTTTCTATTACAGCATTAATATCATCTTGAGTGATATCTTGTCGTCCGTAAGGAATAATTTTATTTACCATTACACTTCAAAATTAGCGTCCACATGTTCTTTAATTAAATCTCTCAAAGACTCGACTGTTTCCCAATCATCATTGGTTCCCGAATTATAATTAAATCCTTGCTGTACTAATTTTGCGTTAAAATGATCTAAATAGTCGTTTAATTTAAAATTAGGAACAGAAGGCAAAATAGTATAATACTTACCTAAATCATAGGTGTAAAATGAATCAGAAGCAGTAATCATTTCTTCGTGAATTTTTTCACCTGGTCTAATTCCTACTACATCTAAAGAACAGTCAGGAGCTACAGCTTCAGCGACATCAGTAATTTTATATGACGGTATTTTTGGTATAAATATTTCTCCTCCCCAAGCATGTTCAATAGCATGCATAACCATATCTACGCCTCCTTGAAGCGAAATATTGAAACGGGTCATCGAAACATCAGTAATTGGTAATTTTCCTTCTTTCTTTTTATTTAAAAAGAAAGGAATTACAGAGCCATTAGAGCCCATAACATTCCCGTAGCGTACAACTGAAAATTTTATAGGATTAGATCCTTTAATATTATTGGCAGCAACAAATAATTTATCAGAAGTAAGTTTAGTTGCTCCATACAAATTAATTGGTGCACATGCCTTATCAGTTGATAAGGCGACTACATTTTGTACGCTAGTTTGCATAGCTGCATGAATTACATTTTGCGCACCACCTATATTTGTCTTTATACATTCGTCGGGATTATATTCAGCTAAATGAACGTGCTTCATAGCGGCAGCATGAATTACATAATCTACGCCTTGAAAAGCTCTTATCAGCCTCTGCTCGTCTCTAACATCTCCTAAGAGAAAACGGATTTGAGGATATTTGTTAGTAGGGAATTCTTGAGCCATTTGAAATTGCTTCTGCTCGTCTCTAGAAAGAATAATTAACTTCTTCACGGAAGGATAAGTTGCAAATATATGTGTTGTTAACGCTTTCCCTAAAGATCCAGTACCACCTGTAATGAGAATTGTTTTGTTATTTAACATGTTTATTATTTGTTAAAATTTAAATTGTTTGTTTTCTGTATATCTAACTAAATCTTTATTAATTTTTAGATTTTTATTTAGTTATGTTTATATGAAGTAAATCGGATATCATTATAACTTAAGTTACTTGTCACTAAAAGTTAACTTTACTTAGATTTTTAAAAACAATTAAATATTTCAAAAAAATTAAAATATCAATAATTTTTTTTATTCATTTGATCAAAAAATTAGGCTATTGTAATGGTATCAAGTTTTTAAAATAATTTTAAATCACTTGCAACCATTTCTTTAACTAATCCTGCTAAATCATATTGTGGTTTCCAACCCAATTGAGTTTTAGATTTGGTAGGATCACCGATTAGCAAATCAACTTCTGTAGGACGGTAATATTCTGGATCAACACGAACAACCACTTTACCAATTTCTAATTGATACAAAGGATTATTACAAACTGCTATTTTAGCAATTTCACTTTCATTTTCGCCCTCAAAAGTTAATTCGACACCAATTTCAGCAAAAGCCATTGTTACGAAATCTCTAATATAAGTTGTTACACCAGTTGCAATTACATAATCTTCAGCTACATCTTGTTGTAAAATTCTCCACATGGCTTCAACATAATCTTTTGCATGACCCCAATCTCTTTGTGAATTTAAGTTTCCAAGATACAAACAGTCTTGTTTTCCTTTAGCAATAGCTGCAGTTGCCATCGTAATTTTACGAGTTACAAAAGTTTCGCCACGTCTCGGAGATTCATGATTAAAAAGAATACCGTTACAAGCGTACATATTATAAGCCTCGCGGTAATTTTTTGTAATCCAAAATCCATAAATCTTTGCTACTCCATAAGGTGATCTTGGATAAAATGGAGAGTTTTCATCATAGAACCCTTTAGCATTTTTATTTTCAGCCAAACCTCCGTACAATTCTGATGTAGAAGCTTGATATATTCTAGTCTTTTTTTCTAAACCTAGTATTCGTACCGCTTCTAGGATTCTTAAGGTACCTATTCCGTCTACATTTGCAACGTATTCTGGAGAATCAAAGGATACCTTAACATGAGACATTGCACCTAAATTATAAATTTCGTCGGGTTGTACTTCCTGAATTATTCGTATAATATTGGTGGAATCGGTCAAATCACCATAATGCAATTTAAAATTGACATGCGCTTCATGCTGATCTTGATAAATATGGTCTATACGTTGCGTATTAAAAGAAGATGCTCTTCGTTTAATCCCATGTACTTCATATCCCTTTTCTAGTAATAATTCTGCCAAATAAGACCCATCTTGACCAGTAATTCCAGTAACTAAAGCTATTTTTTGTGTGTTCATATGTTTTGAATTAGGAGATATTTAAAATTTTTTTATGGAAATAAGGACTATTCTTAATTACTTCCTCTATATCTTAACTTCCTTATATTTTCCTTCGTTCTGCAAAAACCAATTATAAGTCTTTTGAATTCCGTTTTCTAAGTTCACTTTATGTTTCCAACCCAATTCGTGCATTTTAGAAATATCCATTAATTTTCTTGGTGTGCCATCTGGCTTCGTGCTATCCCAAATAATTTTACCTTGGTGTCCGATGATTTTCTGAATTGTTTCTGCTAATTCCTTAATTGTCAAATCCTCCCCTGTACCAACATTATATAAATATTCGGGGAGTTTATTCTCTAATGCAAAAACAACAGCCGCTGCCATATCATCAACAAATAAAAACTCACGCATGGGAGTTCCACTGCCCCACAAAGTAACGGGAGAGTGATTATTCAATTTTGCCTCATGAAATTTTCGCATCATTGCAGGTAACACATGCGAGGTATTCAAATCAAAATTATCATTAATTCCGTATAGATTAGTAGGCATCAAACTAACATAATCTTTGTTAAATTGTTTTCGGATTGCTTGACAAGCTTTTACACCTGTAATTTTTGCAATGGCATACCACTCGTTAGTCGGTTCCAAAGAATCTGTTAGCAAATAATCTTCTCTTAAAGGTTGCGGTGCAAACTTAGGATAGATACAAGAGCTTCCTAGAAATATAAATTTCTCTATTCCCAATTGCAATGAAGTATTTATTAAATTATTTTGAATTAACATGTTTTCCATAAGAAATTCATATGGGAAATTATTATTCGCTAATATGCCTCCAACTTTAGCGGCTGCATCAATAATTACTTTTGGCTTTTCAGTTGAAAAAAAATCTTGTACCGCTAGTTGATTTCTCAAGTCTAATTCAGAACTCGATGCTCCAATTAAATTTGTATAACCTTTAGCCTCTAATGTTCTCCAAATGGCGCTTCCAACCATTCCATTATGACCTGCAATATAAACTTTTGTATCTTTTTCCATCATTACTTTCATTAATACTATTTCTAATTTGTTATTGAATATTTAACTTGAAGTTTAATACTTTAACTATTTCCTTTACTTCAAAAATTTATGAAATTATGTAAATAGTGCAATCACATCTAATTTTACAATAAATTCTCTAAAAAAAAGTCTATTACTTTAGACCAAAAGTATTTGAAATGATGTTTTTACATATTCTAACTTACTAATTATCTAAATGTTACTATGACGACTTACAATATTATTTAATGATGAAACAAAAAATTAATATTTTTCACCAAAAGTCATATAATATGTACATAAAACTATAGAAAAAATAGTGCTTATTCGATAGAAAAAATATTTTAATTAAATACATTTGCGAATACAATTTCTTATTATTGCTATTCTGCGTTATAAATCTGATAAATTTTCATATGCTTTCCCCCCACTATCAATAACTATAATAACCAAAAATACCTATTGATTTTATTTATTTTCAAGTCTATCAATTCTCTTTGGAAAATATTAGTAACAATACCAAATAATGAACCTGCCTCTAAAACTAATATTCTTAGTATAATCATTAAAACCCGCATATCAATTTAAAAAATATGCAAAATATATTCCAAGTTTTGTTCAATTATAAAAGCTATATTTATATCCACAAAAACTAGAGAGCACGAGTACTAAACTAAAAGTTCTTCGACCTTTTGAGTAGGAATGTTTTTAGGCATATCGATGTAAAGATTCGTTTGCAATCCGAATCATATGATACCTTCTATTTTCCCCGTTCAACATCTATATCTAAACTTCATATAATAAATCAAACGCACGGAAAACAGCTGTGACTAGTGCGAACTATTCTATTATCAAACAAATTGCTTTAAAACTCTACTAATAATCAAACCAATGACTACTAAAAATCCGACTAAAAAACTACCTACTAAAATCCCCTTAGACTTTGCAAGTCTTTCTTTCTTCAAGGGCAAAATAGGTTTATCTATCACCTGAAATAACGGAGTTTCCTTTCGCAAAGTTACCTTAGCCATCTCCGATTGTTTTACCAATTCGGTCAAGATCGCCGTATTAGCTTGCACATCTACCTGTCTGCGCGCAGATGGGGTGCGACGAACGTTTAGCGCTGGATTTAGCATAAAATTATTATCGTTAGCTAAAGCAACTCCAGTTATGGCACCATTTAGCTCCCGCCGAATTGAATCAGTTTGTTTTTGTAAAATTGCCATGTTCTCACGCGACTTTTTACTCTTAGTATTAATATAAAAATCAGATACGTTTTTAACTAAGCCTTCAGTAAAATATTTAGCGAATAATTCACTTGAAGAAGACACATCAATCGAAATGATCGCAACCTTTTTATCTTTTTGCCCGACACGTAAACTGTTTGTAGACAAAAGACTATACATCACTCCTAAAATACTATCTTGAGTTCTGGTGTAGTTCTTTCGATCTGCTTTAGGTAAAAACTCAATATTTTTGAAATTTGGATCCTTATTCCAACTTTCTCTCCACTTGTTTTCCTGAATGTACATCTCCGCTAACGAAATAACTTTACCATTATGTACTACGGCGGTCAATAAAGTCTGCTCTACCATCGATCGCGACTTGAACAATTCCGTCAAATTAGAGCCTGTAAAAATACTCCCTCCACCGCTGCCCAAATCAATACCGAAGGAACTTGCCAATCCCAAGGCACCACCCAACCCTCCCGATTTTTCATCTTCTAAGGCAAAAGACAAGGTTGCTGTATAAACTGGTTTTTTAATAAAAGAATAAGTTAGCCCTAAAGCCGCACCTATAATCCCAGCAAAGACTATTATTTTCCATTGCGAAAGGAGATAATTAAACCATTCCTTTCCTTTTGCTAGTAATTCCTGTAACGATATTTCGTCGTTTGGATTTTGTTCATTCATATATTATTGAAACTATCTATTTTCATTATTTACTTTCATTCTGAAAGTCATCAAAAACTAAAAGCGTGCGTTAATAAATACTAAACCCTTCTATTCACTAATAACTATTCACTTCTAACCTCTCCCTACTCACTATACACTTCTCACTATTCACAATTCACTCTACACTTACCTAAAAGCCGTAACAATCAACAAAGCCAAGCTAGTAATCACACTACCAATACTGACCCATTCCCCAGTGCTCATCTTTGTAGTTTCTGGTTTTTCAGGAACAACGATTTGAGAATCGGGTTCCACTTTGGGATAATTTCTGAAAAATAAAAAAGAGCTCGTCACATCAGCTTTTCCATTCGGATAAATGATATAAGCTTTCTTTTTCCAACCTTTCGCATTTTCACCACCAACAGCATCCAGATAATAGCGAAACCCTTTACCTTTACGATAAGGAATTTCCGAAGTCAACAGAACGTTCCCCGTAACTTTAACCCCTTCATTCATCTCTGCAATAATAATTTCATCGCCCGGAAACAACGTAACGTTTGAATAATGAGATTGATCTTTAGCAATTTTATCCCAATTGACAGGAATAGTGGCAAATTTCAATTCTTCTTTTAATTTTTTAGACAATTTAGTAGTGGTCGAATCTTTTGAATCTAACCTTAAATCTACACTTTCCAATTGATCGATTTGATCTTGCTTAATCGGTCTTTTAATCTTCATTCCTTCAGCATTTGCAACAGCGTTCAAACCACCCGCTCTTTGAATCACACTGTAAACGGTTTCTTTTTTTATTGCTAAAGCATATTTTCCTGGATATAAAACAGCACCCGAAACAACAACTAATTCTGGCTTTTCGTAAGTAACAATTCTTCGAATGTTAATAACATCGAACGGTTCTAAAACAAAGTTTTTTAATTGTTCATTATTTTGAGCTGAGATTTCCAAATTAATGAGTTCGATGCGTTTCGTACTACTATCGACCACTTCTGACTTTACTAAACGAGCAACCTCTACTCTTTTGGATGCAGTTCCAGTAAATCCGCCCACTTGCGCAACTAAATCATTGAGGGTTAAATTTTCGAAATAGGGATACGTACCTGGATTTTTAACTTCTCCGTCAATAGTGACTTCATATTCCTCTCTAAAATCTAAAATCGAATATACCGTGACGATGTCCTCTCTGTGCAAAGCGATATCTGAAACCAAATCTCCCGACAAGGCTTTCTCCAAATTGGCATTGATGATTTCAGTAGTCAAATCCGATTTCAATCGAATAATACGAACTCGTTTACTATAAGCATCTTCTTTCAATCCCTCTGCTTGCTTAATTAAATCAGAAATACGCATGCCCTCGTAAAAGGAATAAATATTAGGTCTAAAAACAGCACCTTCTATAGTAATTCGATTTTCAAAACGATTTAAAATTTTAGAAACGCGAAATACATCACCAGACTGTGGCTGGTACATACCAAATTCAGTAGCTTTAATATCTTGCACTTTAAACTCTTTACCGGTCTTCTGTAATACATTGACTGAAGCAGTATAAGCCAAGTCCGTAAAACCAGATGCAAATAGTAATAAATCCGAAAGAGTTTCGCCTTTTTTCATTTCAAAAATACCTGCTCGCTTCACTTCCCCTTCTACAGTAACACGCGCACTGTAACTCGGAATTCGAATGACATCATTATCTTTTAAACTAATATTATCAGACTGATCTCCTTTCGTCAAAAAACGATAGATGTCTATGTTTTTATACACTTTGTTATTTCGAATCAATTCAATATTTCGATAGCTTCCATTTTTGCTTGGCCCACCTCCCAAAAACAACGCATTGTACACGGTAGCTAAGGACGAAACCGAATAATTTCCGGGCTGTTTGCTACCAATTAAAGTAACGCGTATGGTTCGTATACCACTCAAAGTAACACTAACTTGTGATTGACCTGAACCAACCGTACTGTAAACACGGGCGATTGAATTTTTTATTTTTTGAGTCGCAGCTTCAATAGTCATTCCGGATACAGCCAATTCACCTACGTATTGAATACTAACTTTCCCTTCTAGACTTACAGTAGCACTTTCACTAAATTGCTGAACGCCATACACACTAATTTGCAACTCGTCCCCTGGCCCTAAAACATAATTTACTGGAGTAGCCAGTTTCAAATCGGGCTCAAAATTCAAAGTAGGAATATCAAACAATTCCGATCCAAATACTAACGCATTAGTAGAATCTTTAACTTTATTGTTATTTATTTTTTCTTGTTCACGCCCAAAATCGTTCTTCTTGTTTGCTACTTGAAGAGTTGGCACCGCGACATTCTTCGTCTCCAACTGCTTCACTCGTTGTTTCAACTTAGCAAATTCACTCGGAGGCATTCCTTTTCCAATCACGAGACCTTCAGCTTGCTCAATACTCATCTTATTAGCGTCTAACTGACTTTTAACCTTTAGTACATCAGCGTCAGACATGTAATCAACTTGAACCGTACTCAAATCTTTTCCTTTTAAAATGTCCTGCGCAAAAGCCGCAGATGAGACTAAAAAAGAAACGGAAAAGACAAAAAACCAAACTATTTTTTTCATAAAACTAAACCTTAAAACGTAAAAGCAAAAGAATTGCCAGCGTACTATTTACCAACAGTAACTGTAGTATTAAACGGAATATTGATCTCTATAATACGACTGATAAGCGCCAGAGGTAATATTATCCAACCATTCGGGATTATCTAAATACCAACTAATGGTAAGCTCCAATCCTTCTTCAAATGTCACAGACGGCTTCCAACCCAATTCTGTATTAATTTTAGAAGCATCGATTGCATAGCGCAAATCATGCCCCGGACGGTCTTTTACATACGTAATCAATTTTGCAGAGGTCCCTTCCGTTCTCCCTAACTTCTGATCCATAAGCTGACACAGCAACTTTACTAAGTCGATGTTCTTCCATTCGTTGAAACCACCAATATTATAGGTTTCGTGATTCTTACCTTCGTGAAAAACCAAATCAATAGCCACAGCATGATCTTCAACAAAAAGCCAATCACGGGTATAATTTCCATCGCCATATACTGGAAGCGGTTGGTTATGAATAATATTATTAATAAAAAGCGGAATTAATTTCTCTGGAAAATGGTACGATCCATAATTATTAGAGCAATTTGTAAGTACATAAGGCAAGCCATAGGTTTCACCGTAGGCACGAACAAAATGGTCAGAACTCGCCTTGGAAGCCGAGTAAGGAGAATTTGGATCGTAAGCCGTTGTTTCTGTAAACAAACCTTCTGCTCCTAAGGAGCCATAAACCTCATCCGTACTAATATGATAAAATCGCTTATCCGTAAAATCATTTTTCCATTGATTCTTAGCCGCATTAAGTAAATTCATGGTACCAATAACATTAGTACGTACAAATGCTAGTGGATCAGTAATCGAACGATCGACATGAGATTCAGCAGCCAAATGTAAAACTCCATCAAAATTATGAGTAGCAAATAGAGAATTGATAAAATCGGCATCGACAATATCTCCTTTTATAAAAGTATAATTAGGGGCAGCTTCAATATCCTTTATATTTTCTAAATTACCTGCGTACGTTAACGCATCTAAATTATAAATTTGATAGTCAGGATATTTAGTAACAAATCGTCTCACCACATGAGACCCAATAAAACCCGCTCCACCAGTAATTAATATCTTTTTCATTTAGTCTAATAATTTTGATTCCTCTTTTTCCAATTGATTGTAAATATCTTTAACATCCTGAGAATGCTCTTTTTGTAGTATTAAATTAGCTGTCGGAGTGTGCACAAAGATAACATTTTTGAGTCCTAAAAAATGAGTGGGCAGTCCGCAGCCAATAGTCATATTGCCATTAGCATCAACGATCTCTCCGGTGCTTAACAAGTAATCATAAACTGACTCAAACGAACCCAAATCCGACCATTCAAAAGCAGCCGGAACTACCTTGATTTTTTTACTACGCTCCATAACCGCATAATCTACACTAATGGAAGGAATATTAAGAGACAAATCTAAATCTAAATTGCCCTCTTTATTATTATCCCAAACTAATTTTGCTTTTTCATATACATCAGGCTGGTATTTTTGTAGTTCTTCTAAAAAAACACCCGCTTTAAAACAAAACATTCCACTGTTCCATAAAAAATTACCTGTAGCAATAAACTGCTTAGCAGTAACTGCATTCGGCTTTTCACGAAAAGAAAGTACCGTGTCATTTTTAAATTCGATGTAGCCATAGCCAGTCTCCGGCTTGGTCGGCTGCACACCGAAAGTAACGATGTAGCCTTGTTCTGCTTTATCAATTGCTTCTTTCAATGCGACTTCGTACGCTTCTTCATTTTCGATAATATGATCAGAAGGTGTTACTAATAACACATCTTCTGAATCGACTGCAAAGGCGGCAAAAGCGATTGCTGCTGCTGTATTTCTAGGAGTCGATTCGACAATATTAACGTAAGCTATATTTTTATTTTCTAGTATATTTTTACTCAAATGACAATTATCGACATTGCCAACCACCAACAAACGGTCTGCAAAATTTCGATTGCGAATAATTGTTTTCTCGAATAAGGATTCGCCATTAAACAATTCTAAATATTGTTTCGGTTGACTTTTTCGAGACAAGGGCCACAAGCGACTACCGATCCCGCCCGTTAATAAAACATGTACAATTGAACTTTTCATCTAAACTCTTTTTTTCAGTTGCTTATCCGCAACTTCTTTTCGCAAACTACTACTTGAAAAACGATGATCTCTAACATTAAAAAACAATTCGATCCCTTTTTCCTCACAATAAGAACGTCCCGTAAAATTCTGATCCTGATATTCAACACCTATAATTCGAACATCTATCTTAAAGGAACGTAAAATATCTTCCAAATCTTGTTCGGTAGCATAAGGTACAATTTCATCAACAAATTTACAGCCTTTCAATTGAATATAACGCTCCACAACAGTTTGAGATGGCGCATTCTTCTCAGGACGATCTAAAGTTGGATCGGTCTGCAAGCCTACAATAAGATGATCACACTGCCTTCTGGCTTCTTCCAACATTTTTATATGACCTGCATGCAACAAATCGAAAGCACTAAAAGTTATACCAATCTTCATAATACTATTAATTATAATCTACCATCCACATCAGCAACTAAAACCCCTTTCACATCGTATAAAATGCTTTTTGAGCTGCGGAATAAATTTAAATCCATCTGCAAGAATTCGTTATGAGCTACTCCTAAAACAATAGCTTCAAATTTTGAAGAAGGTTTTTCAGTACAAATTGAAATTCCGTATTCTTTTTCAACTTGAGCAGGATTTGCAAGAGGATCAAAAACGGTTACTGCGATACCATATTCTTCGAAAGCGCGAACAACATCTACAATTTTAGTGTTGCGAACATCAGGACAATTTTCCTTAAATGTTATTCCCATTAGCAACAACTTAGAATGAGTAACATTAATGCCTTTTTTAATCATCAATTTCACTACACTAGAAGCCACATACTGTCCCATGCTATCGTTTAAACGTCTCCCTGCCAATATTATTTCAGGATGGTACCCAAATTCTTGTGCGCGTTGCGCAAGATAATAAGGATCAACACCAATACAATGACCACCAACTAAACCGGGCTTAAAAGGTAAAAAGTTCCATTTTGTACCAGCTGCTTCCAATACAGCTTGCGTATCAATATCCATTAAATTGAATATTTTTGCTAACTCATTTACAAAAGCAATATTGATGTCACGTTGTGAGTTTTCTATAACTTTGGCAGCCTCAGCTACTTTAATCGTTGGAGCCAAATGGGTCCCCGCTGTAATTACAGAACGATACAAGGCATCCACTTCTTCCCCTATTTCAGGTGTCGAACCCGATGTTACTTTTAATATCTTATCAACAGTATGCTCTTTGTCTCCCGGATTGATACGTTCAGGTGAATAACCCGCAAAAAAATCAACGTTAAATTGGAGTGTAGAAACCCGCTCCAAAACCGGAACACATTCGTCTTCAGTAACGCCAGGATATACGGTCGATTCATAAACGACTATATCTCCTTTTTTCAAAACAGCCCCAACAGTTTCGCTGGCTTTATACAGCGGAGTTAGATCGGGTCTGTTGTTTTTATCTACAGGAGTTGGAACAGTAACAATGTAAACTGAACAATCTTTAATTTCATTGACATCTGAACTACAAAACAAGCCATTCACTAATGAATTCTCAATTTTTAAAACCGATTGTAATGCACTATTTTCCACTTCCAAAGTAGCATCAAAACCGGATTCCAATTCTTTAATTCGTTCTTGATTGATATCAAAACCAACAACAGCGTATTGAGTAGCAAATAGACGAGCCAGAGGCAAACCTACATAACCTAAACCAATTACAGCTATTTTCTTTTTTTTAAGCATTTTAGTATAAAATCAAATGATTTTTTGCACAGCTTCGCTACCCTCAGTCACATAAATAACGAGAGTTCCGAAAACTAAATTTCCGCAAATATAACATATTAAGTCCGTAAATTCAACAGGAAAACGAACAGGAATGACCCGTTACTTATAAATAAATGTACTTAAATTCTCAACTTTCTAACGATCAGCGATCAGAACAACACCACTATACTAAAATATCACTAGATTTAGTGAGTAAAATTCAACTAAAATTTGAGCGATAGTATAAGATATTACTTGTATTTAATGCGCAACACACAACCTAATGATTCCAAAATCAAAACACACTCCGTATTCGAAACTTCTTGCACAACGCCAACTTGATTTTTAAAAACGCCTGCTTCAACTGTTATTCGATCTCCTTTTTTATAAGATTCTACCAGTATTTCCGAAATAACAGTCGATTCCAAACTTTTTTTAATAATAGCTATTTCTTCATCTTTAACAATAGCGGGCTTGCCCAACCAAAATAAATAGCGCACAACACCCGAAGCTCCAAAAACAGCATTCCTTTGCGCTTCTTCCAGTTGCACAAAGACATACGAATTAAACAACGGAACAACAACTTTTTTCTTTCTGTCAGCCCATTGCCTGACTTGTGTAAGTAACGGACAATAGCAGGTTACACCTAATTGATTGAGTTGTTCTGCCACCTTCTTTTCCCACTTCGGCTTTGTATAGACTACATACCAATTCATTTACTATATATTTTTAAGGCATTTACTTAATTCTAGAAAGGCCTCGACTGCGCTCGACCAGACAAACCAAACTATCACATTGAAAGCAATCGAGGCACACCACATATACCAAAGTGTCACATCGAGCGCAGTCGAGATGCACCATAAACGACAGTGTCACAGAGAAAACAGTCGAGAGGTTGCATTACAATACTCCAATTCCACAGTATACAAAACCAATTTTTTCTAGACTTTGTTTATCTAAAATATTACGACCATCGAAAATAAAAGCTGGTTTTTGCATACTCTCATATATTTTTGTCCAATCATATTCTTTAAACTCGTCCCATTCTGTCAGTACAGCAACAGCATGCGCATTTTTACATGCACTGTAAGCTGAATCTAAAGAACTAATCGCATCCTTATTTTCATCTGAACTGCGTGATTGTAAGTAATTCAAATCACTTAGCACTTTACTTTCAGAGACTTTCGGATCAAAAACCGCAATTTTTGCCTGCTCATTGATTAGAGCATCGGCTACGTAAATTGCCGCCGATTCTCTCGTATCATTCGTATCTTTCTTAAATGCCCACCCTAAAAAAGCAATTTTTTTATCAGCAACCGTGTTATACAGTGTTTGAACAATTTTATTTGAAAAGCGTCTTTTTTGATGATCATTCATAATGATAACCTGCTCCCAATAATCAGCTACTTCATGCAAGCCATAGGATTTGGCTATATACACTAAATTTAAAATGTCTTTCTGAAAGCAGGAACCTCCAAAGCCAACAGAAGCTTTCAAAAACTTGTTTCCAATTCGACTATCCATTCCAATCGCTCTCGCAACTTCATTGACATCCGCACCTGTTTTTTCACACAGTTCTGACATAGCATTTATAGATGAAATGCGTTGCGCTAAAAAAGCATTAGCGGTTAGCTTTGACAATTCCGAAGACCATACATTCGTAGTTAAAATCTTGTCACGATCTACCCAATTCGCATAAACAGCCACCAAAGCCGCAATGGCCTCTTGACCTTCTGGCGTTGTATCGCCACCAATTAAAATACGATCTGGATGCAGCAAATCTTCCACTGCAGTTCCTTCCGCTAAAAATTCTGGATTGGACAAGATTTGAAATTGTACGCCATTTCCAGTATGATCTAAAATACTTTTTATAGCTTCTGCAGTTCGCACAGGCAAAGTAGATTTTTCTACAACAATTTTATCACTTTTAGCTACCTTAGCAATCTGTCGGGCACACAATTCAATGTATTTTAAATCAGCTGCCATATTTTTTCCTTTTCCGTACGTTTTTGTAGGCGTATTTACCGAAATAAAAATAATATCTGCTTCATCAATTGCCTTCTCAACATCAGTAGAAAAGAATAAGTTGCGCCCTCTAGCTTCTGCTACAATCGAAGACAATCCCGGTTCGTAAATTGGAATATTTTCCACATTTTCATCATTCCATGCTAAAATACGCTCCGCATTCAAATCAACAACAGTAACTTCAATGTGCGGGCATTTTTGAGCAATGACTGTCATGGTTGGCCCTCCTACGTAACCTGCTCCAATACAGCATATTTTTTTAATATTCATCTATATCAATTTAAATGCAATTCTTTTCTACTTTTATCAGTAGGATCGTTATTTTAAATTTTCCCAGTACCACTGAATGGCTTCTTGCAAGCCTTGTTCTAATGAAAATTTTGGATCATATCCTAAATTATTTTTCGCTTTGTCGATGCTTGCTAAGCTGTGAGGTATATCTCCTGCTCGGTTCGACTGATACAAAATTTCAACAGCAGCAATTTTCGAATCGTATGCTGATAAAATTTGTTTTAAGGTGCGAACCAAATCATTAAGCGTATTGCGTTCTCCGTAAGCCGTATTGTAAACAGTATTTATAACTTCTGAATCAGTCGCCTTAATTGCCAACGCATTCATCTGAATCACATTGTCAATGTAAGTAAAATCACGAGAGTAATTTCCATCACCATTAATTAAAGGACTTTCCAAATTCATTAATTGTTTGACAAATTTAGGAATAACTGCGGCATAAGCACCCTCAGGATCTTGTCTTCTACCAAATACATTAAAATAACGCAATCCAATGGTTTCCAATCCGTAAGTTTTACTGAAGATATCAGCGTATAATTCATTCACGTACTTTGTAATTGCATACGGAGAAAGTGGCTTTCCTATCACGTCTTCTACTTTAGGTAATTCTTTTGAATCTCCATAAGTCGAAGAACTCGCAGCGTATATAAATCGCTTGACTTTCGCATCTCTTGATGCAACTAGCATATTCAAAAAACCGGAAACATTAACATCATTAGTTGTAATTGGATCATTAATCGAGCGCGGAACTGAACCCAACGCAGCTTCATGCAAAACATAATCGACTCCCTTTACTGCTGTATTACAGTCTTCAAGATTTCGAATATCACCTTCAATTAATGCAAAATTTTTATTGTCTAAAAAAGGAAGGATATTGTGTCGATGGCCCGTAGAAAAATTATCGAGACAAACTACTTTGTTACCCAAATTTAAAAAATATTCACATAGATTAGAACCTATAAATCCGGCACCACCAGTTATTAATACGGTAAAACTTGTTTGATCTTGCATTTCTCTACTTTTTAAATATTTTTTTTAAACGGTCGGCAATGGTGCTTTTGACTTCTTGATTATCGTTATATGAATA
Organism: Flavobacterium sp. TAB 87; assembly: GCF_001529295.1. Taxonomy (GTDB): domain Bacteria; phylum Bacteroidota; class Bacteroidia; order Flavobacteriales; family Flavobacteriaceae; genus Flavobacterium. Next base: position 957,635 of record NZ_LLWK01000038.1, on the reverse strand, counting down.
ACCATAAGTACCGTAACCGTATCCATATGCCGAACCATATGCTGAACCATATTTTGCTTTGTTCTCAAACCCATTTAGTAGTATACTAACATTTTCAAGTTCACCGCGTCGTATTCTAGTATTTAATAACATAATCATATCCTTTTTAGTATAATTCTGTCTCACCACATAAATAGTTGTATCTGCAAATTGCACTAATTCTAAAGAATCTGAAACTAAACCAACAGGTGGCGTATCTAAAATAATATAATCGTACTTTTTTTTCAACTCTTCCATTAACTCATTCATTCCTTCACTAATAATGAGTTCTGAAGGATTTGGCGGAACAGGGCCAGATAAGATAACATCTAAATGCGGAATAACGGTTTTGTTAGTTATTTCTTGAAGTGACTTTTGCTTAATTAAATAATTAACAATACCATCTTTATTTTCTATTCCAAACTCTTCCGCAAGTCTTGGTTTTCTTAAGTCTAAACCTAAAATAACCGTTTTCTTTTCGCTCAAGGCGAAAACAGTTGCTATATTAATAGAACAAAATGTTTTACCTTCTCCACTCACAGACGACGTTATCATTAATGTCTTAGCACCATCCAACTGCTTCTTTTTATATAAAAATTGCAGCGACGAACGTATCGCACGAAATGATTCAGACATCGCCGATTTCGGCTTTTCAAAAACAGCTAATGTTGTTTTTTCTTCATTTAATCCAATGACCCCAATTAATGGGATTTGAGTTAATTTATTTATGTCTTCGGTGTTCTGAATCGAATTATTAATAAAAAATATAATAAACACAAAAAGTAAAGGAATCAAAATTCCTAAGAAAATAGCCAACACATAATTTACAGATGTTTTTGGACCAATCAGACCTCCGCCAATATCTTTTGCAGGATCTATAAAGTGAATATCGGAAAGATTCGCCGCTTTAACGATATCAGCCTCACTCCTTTTTTGCAAAAAAGTATTATAGATATTATCGCTTAAATCGTATTTCCTTTTAATTTTTAGAAGTTCTTGTTGTTCATCTGGCAGTCTTTTTATAGTACTCTCCGCTTGACCAATTTTACCATTGATTAACGCCAAGTCATATTGTAACGAGGATTTTGCAGAATTAATATTTTCTAAAAGTACATTTTTAACCGCCGCCATTTGATTGTCAAAATCTTTAAATATCTTGTCACTCTTTACTGCGTAAGCCATTTCTGAACGCTGTGTTGAAAGCGCAATTAATTTAGAAACATTGGCAGCAATATTAGGGTCTTCAATTCCAGCCACTGACGGAGCCGGTAACTTAGAATAATCAACACTGTTTTTTAAATACGATTTAAGGGAGTTGTAATAGGCAACCTTTCGCGTAATCTGATCTCGTTCTACATCAAAATCCAACATCTTATCAGAGAATTTAGCGCCTCCTTCTTCGATGTCGAAAATATTTTTATCCTTTCGGAATGTTTTTAATTCGTTGCCTGTAGTTTTTAGCTGCTTTTCCATAGCCACTAAGGTGCTATCAATAAAGCTAATCGTATTGGTTGCGAATTGGTTTTTAGAATCCAACTGATTTTTAATCAACATTTTTACAGTGGCATTCAAATATTCCACCATTCGCGCTTTATTCGTTCCCTGAAGGCTCAATGTCAAAATAGAACCAGCCTTTGCATCAACATTTACATTAATGTTTCGATAACGAGAAACCGTGCCGTCAAAATCATTTAAACGCACATAATATTCATTGCCTGTATAAAAACCAGGCTTATCATTGATTTGTAATTTCCAATCTAAAAATGGCAGGGAAACGCGGTCACCGACTTTGTATCTCTTAACAAAATCACCGACTGCAACTGCGGTATTACTATACGAATTATCAGTATAATTAACTAGCGAAACAGAATTGGCTTCAAACGGAATTCGAATTTCATATTCAGACGCATTTATAAATTTAATTCCGATCACTTGATTGACGAGTTGTCCTTTGATTTTATCTATCGAAATAGAAAACGGAACTGATCCATAAGCATCAACCATCTTATATTTTCCTTGAGAAAGATAGTCAATGTAAAACTGCAATTTATCTACAACTAGCTCATTATGAGATCTCGATTGTAAAATAGTAGAAGTACTACTCACTTGATCTGAAGTTCCGCCCCAATTAAAAACTAAACTTGTATTAGAAGTAAAGAATGGATTACTTTCTTCTTTAATCGAAATCATGGTTTGCATGGCATAAATCTTCTCCTTACGAATATTGATTTGATACGCAATAATAAGTCCAAGGGCAATACAAATTACAAACCACTTCCAGTATCCTAAAATTTTAAGAAGTAGGCCTTTAAAATCAAAACTAGGCTGATTGTCAAAAATTGAAAAATCTTTTATATCTAACATTCGTTTTGAGTTATATTTTTAAGAGAACATACGTTGTCGTAGCCAGAGACAAAATAGTAATTATTGTACCTATTGACTCTATACCGGTTTTACCAGTTCCCCAAGTTTTTTGTTTTAATGGTTTAACGTAAATGTAATCGTTCGGTTGTAAATGATAATACGGCGAATGAATTACATTAATATCCGTTAAATCAATAGTATGCATTTCGATACCGGTTGGTAACTGTCTGATAATTGTTACTGCTTTTCGATTCCCTGTTATTGTAATATCTCCAGCATTAGCAATAGCTTCCAGAACATTTACATTATCCTTGTATAAAACTTTAGTTCCAGTACTACCTACTTCGCCATTAATCGTATAGCGAAATCCTGCTAATTTTACCGTAACAAATATATTCGCTTCTGCTTTAAAATAAGTATCTAAAAGGGTATTCTCAATTTTTAAGCGCACCTCCTCTAATGTAAACCCGAGAACATTTATTTCACCTAAAACTGGAATACGAATATTTCCATGATCGTCAACTGTAAATCCATCAAAATACAAAGCGGTTTCTGAACGACCTTGTGCGGATCCACTTTCACTATTTGTAGTATTAAAAATAGAAACCAGCTTTGGATCAATCGCTTTTATGTTGATACTAATAACATCATTAGTTTGCAAGCGGTACGGTTTAGATTCTACCGCGGAAACTGCTCTTTCAATTCCCTTTGTATCTTTATCTTGCAAATACACAAGATCATTTAACGGGATGCATGACGTTACAAAGACGCTCAATAAAAGCAAGAGACAAAGACTGTTTTTAGTCATTTTTTAAGTTTTGAAACGCAAATATAGGATTTCGTTTTTTATTTGAATACTATCGAATTTTAAAAGACTAAATTAATTACTTTTAAAACTTTTCTCAAAAGGCACACGATGCAAAATACTGCGACCCAAAGTAACTTCGTCTGCATACTCTAGTTCATCACCAACTGCAATACCTCTGGCAATAGTCGAAATAATAATGGAAATCTCTGCGATTTGTTTGTAGATGTAAAAATTAGTCGTATCTCCTTCCATAGTCGAACTCAAAGCAAAGATTATTTCGACCACTTTTCCTGATTTTACTTTATCAACCAAGGAACCAATGTGTAATTGACTTGGTCCAACGCCTTCAATAGGAGATATTTTACCGCCAAGCACATGATATATGCCTTTGTATTGACCAGTGTTTTCAATAGCCATAACGTCACGAATGTCTTCGACTACACAAATAGTTTGGTGATTTCGGGAAGTATTAGCACATATTTCACACAAATCGGTATCTGAAATATTATGACACGATTCACAAAAACGAATATCGTTTCGCATCGTATTTAACGCTTCGGCTAAAAATGCACTTTGTTCTTTGGGCTGTTTCAACAAATGCAAAACCAAACGCAATGCCGTACGCTTGCCAATGCCTGGCAATTGTGACATCTCATTTACGGCTTTTTCAATTAATTTTGATGAGAATTCCATACTAAAGAAATACTGTTTTTTATTAGAAAACTTGCAATTTTAAAACAAGTACGTGATTGCAATACTACACTATTTTAGCCCAGATAGCAGCGACATCCTTTTGTGTTGAGCCAATATTTTATTGGACCAACACAAAAGATATAGCGTATAGCTGGATTAGCTACAAATTAAAAACTTAATACTGATTGGTACTCAATAAAACCAACGTACAAGCAACTTCAGCTTTAATATTATTAAGCTCTAATAATTGATAAAACTCTGGATTTTCGGTACCTGGATTAAAGATTACTCGTTTGGGCTGGGCTTCTATAATATAATTGTAGTAATCACGCTGACGCATTGGATTAAGATAGAGTGTTATCGTATCGACACTTTTTACTGGAATTGCTTTGGTGTGAATTTTTATTCCTGCTACTTCACCAGCTCTTTGGCCAATTGCTAACACTGGATGTCCTTTTTCCACAAGCATCGTAATTGCTTTATAAGCGTATCTATCTGTTTTTGTGCTCGCTCCAAGCACTAAAGTTCTTTTACTTTTCATGTTTTTAATATATAACACAAAAGTAAACAAAAATAAGTTGGTCATTCGTAGGTAGAAAACTTATATTTAAACTAAAAAAATAAACACAATAGTAACATTAGGCATTCAAAAATTACATTATTAATAGTATTTTTGACCAAACAAACAAAACTTCATGGATTTATTCATTTATTTAATTGCTGCGCTGTTCTCTGTAATTAACCCAATCGGTACCGTTCCTATTTTTGTCGGACTTACCCAAGACGACTCCAAGGCAGAGCGCTCTAGAATTTCATTGTGGACAGCGATTAATGTTTTTATTATTTTGATTGTTTCCTTTTTTATCGGACAATATGTGCTCACTTTTTTTGGAATTAGTATCGATGCACTTCGTATTGCTGGTGGATTGGTGATTGCAAATTCTGGTTTTTCATTGTTATCTGGTCAAATGAATAAAAGAAGAGGCATCAATAAAAAAGTAGAAAATGATGCCCAAAAAAGAAACGATATTGCATTAACTCCTTTAGCCATACCCATGTTAGCAGGTCCAGGATCAATTTCTTTACTAATAGCATTTTACCAAGAGCACCATTCAACTTCTGATATAATTGTTGCAGTTTTAGCAATTTTAACCACTGCATTTTTAATATTTTTAATTTTAAGAAGTGCACATTACTTAGCTCGGTTTTTAGGAGCGTCTGGAATTGTAGCAATCTCGAGAATCATCGGCTTTATTGTTATCGCAATTGGAGTTCAATATATCGTAAGCTCGATTATTAATATAATCAAAGGGAATTTGATGTAAAGAGAAAGGGATGAAAACACACTACGCTTCATCCCTTTTTTTAGTGAATATTAAAAGTTTTATTTTTTAGGAAGAAAAATTTCTGCCATCATGCAACGGGCACTTCCACCTCCACAAGCTTCAATTGTATCTAAACTTGAGCTTAAAATCTCAGCATGATTCTCTAATTGACTAATTTGTTTCGGAGTCAAACTTTGATGCGCCGACGTACTCATTACTACATATTTTTTATCAGCTGCACCGCGAACTTCAAGCATGTTTCCTGCAAAACTATTCACTTGCTCCTCTGTGATTAAGATAATTTCTTTTTTATCTACTCTAAGACTATCCAACACCATTTTTCGCTCCTTTTTATCATCAATACAATCGGCGCAAATAACGGCAAAAGTTTCTCCTAAACACATCATTACGTTCGTGTGGTAAATTAACTCCCGTTGCTTACCAACTGTTTGAAAAGCTTCAAAAATGATTGGTGCTTTATCAAAATCTTCGCAAAACTCGATAAACAATTCCTCATCGGCTCTTGGCGACAATGCACAATATGCTTTGCCATTAGCCCTGTCTAAAAGGAGACTTCCTGTACCTTCTAAGAAAAATCCATCTTCTTCTGCAGAAGTGTAATCCATAATATTAGTAATCACAAAACCTTTTTCTTCTAGAATGTCTAAAATATCTTCACGACGTTCAAATCTGCGATTCTCTGCAAACATCGGGTACAAGGCAACATCTCCATTTTCGTGGAAAGAAATCCAATTGTTTGGAAAAATACTGTCTGGAGTATCTGTATCTAACGTGTCGTCAACAACCGTAACATCAACTCCAACGGCTTTTAACTTCTCAACAAAAGCATCAAATTCTTGTTGCGCTTTAGCGTTTACTGTAGTAGGTAAAAGTCCATCTAGCACTTTTTGGTAGTAATTATTTACCGCTGTTTGCTCGTTCATACGAAAAGCAACAGGACGAATCATCAAAATAGAATTAGTAGTTTGTTTCATATTTAATATAATTTAATCTCTAATTAAAGGCAAAGTAGAACAACGTAAAAGCCCTTCTTGTTTGGCAATCTCTGCGTATGGAACTTCTTCCACAATAAATCCATTATCTCGTAGCCAATTGTTTAATCTGGTAAAATTTCTTTCTGAAACGACCACATTGTCATCAATAGAAAAAACATTAGAAAACATATGATACATTTCCTCTCTTTCAATATGAAATAAATTTTCTTTTCCGAAAAGACCAACTAAAAACTCGTAATCTGCTTCTTCTCTGAAACCATTTTTATAAATTATTCCTTTATTTTTTCCGACAGGTTGAAAACAACAATCTAAATGCAAGGCATTGTCACGAGCCTCTATTTTTGACTTAACCAAGTCAAACTCCTTTACAATTTTATTAGGGAAAGTTTCTTTTAGATAAGCGACTCCTTGTAGATTGGTTCTCGCTGTAATATAATCTTTGTAGTCTCCACCTTTATAAGTACCAACAAAAATATAGTCGTTCCAAAGCATCACATCTCCACCTTCTATATGAACTTCTTCTGGCGGACGAACAACTTTTAAAGGATTCATTTCATCTAATACGTATTGAATTGCCTCCAATTCTAGTTCACGATCGGGCAAAATATTTGATTTTACAAAAGTGTCTCCAATCACAAAACCGATATCACGAGTAAAAATTTGATTGCAATTTTCAATTAAATTCGGACGATATACCTTGACATCATATTTTTGAAAAACAGCGTCAATCGCATTAATCTCTTTAAGCATGTCTTTTTCCACAGGATATGTTCCTGCTTTTATATGTTCCAGTGATTTAGGATCATAAGCTTCATCAATTGCAGGTGTCGGACCATTACTTTCGGCAGTTCCTAAAACCACAGCCCTTAATCTTGATGTTTCGTTATGTATATTAATTTGTAACATTTTTTTTGCTTTTTGTTAAGCAAAGATAAAAAAAAGCTTCACAGTTACGTGAAGCTTTTCAAATGATTTATTATTTGTTCGCTTTATATTCGCGAAGTGGGTGTCCTGTATAAATTTGTCTCGGACGACCTATTGGCTCTTTATTCTCACGCATTTCTTTCCACTGCGCAATCCAACCTGGAAGTCTACCAATAGCAAACATTACCGTAAACATATCGGTAGGAATACCTAATGCTCTGTAAATAATTCCTGAGTAAAAATCTACGTTTGGATATAAATTTCTCGATTTAAAATATTCGTCATCTAAAGCTGCAGCTTCTAATTTTTTTGCAATTTCTAAAATAGGATCATCTACTCCTAAAGTTTCTAACACTTCATCAGCAGCCTTTTTTATAATTCTAGCTCTTGGATCAAAGTTTTTATACACTCTATGTCCAAATCCCATTAAACGGAATGGATCGCTTTTGTCTTTTGCTTTTGACATAAACTTTTCTGTATCTCCGCCGTCTCTGTGTATTTCTTCAAGCATTTCTAAAACTGCTTGATTTGCTCCACCGTGCAGTGGTCCCCAAAGTGCAGATACACCCGCAGAAATAGACGCAAATAAACCAGCATGAGAAGAACCTACCATGCGTACTGTTGATGTAGAACAATTTTGCTCGTGATCTGCATGAAGAATGAATAATTTATCTAATGCACTGATCACTGTTTTGCTAGGCTGGTAAGGCTGTGTTGGCAATCTAAACATCATCTGCATAAAATTCTCTACATACCCTTGCGTGTTGTCATAGTAATTTAGTGGATAACCCATTGTTTTTCTATATGTCCACGTTGCAATAACTAAAAATTTTGCGATAGTCTTACAAACTGCTTCATACATTTCCTTTTCATTCTCAGCATTTACTGACTTAGGATTGAAAGCTGTTAAAGCACTTGTTAAAGAAGCTAAAACTCCCATAGGGTGAGCCGTTTTAGGAAAGCCATCTATGATACTTTTCATTTCTTCGTTTACCAACGAATGCTTTTTAATATCATTTTCAAATTTTTCTAATTCTGCTGTTGTCGGTAATTCACCAAATATCAAAAGAAAAGACACTTCTAAGAAATGAGCACTTTCTGCCAATTGTTCTATCGAATATCCTCTGTATCGTAAAATTCCTTCTTCACCATCTAAAAAGGTAATTTCGCTTTTACACGAACCTGAATTTTTGTACCCGGGATCAAGCGTTATTACTCCCGTTAAATCACGTAATTTGTTAATATCGATAGCAGACTCATTTTCGGTTCCAGTGACGATCGGAAGCTCAATTTTCTTACCATCTAATTCTAATGTAGCTATTTTTGACATAATATAATTTGGAAATAATTCTATAAATAATAATTTACCAAATCTAAGGAATTTAAGATTAAATAAAAAGATAATCGGTATATGAATTTATAAAAAAACCAAAAAAAAACCACTCTTTTTAATCAAAGAGTGGTCTGTAAATATATGTGTAAAAGAATTACTTTATTTTAAAGGCATTTAAACCAGGAAAATAAGCCGTAGAACCTAATTCTTCTTCAATTCTTAACAATTGATTGTATTTTGCCATACGATCAGAACGAGACGCTGATCCAGTCTTGATTTGACCACAATTCAATGCAACCGCTAAGTCAGCAATTGTATTGTCTTCGGTTTCACCAGAACGATGTGACATTACAGTAGTATAGCCTGCGTTTTTAGCCATATTAACCGCTGCAATCGTCTCAGTTAAAGTTCCGATTTGGTTTACTTTAATAAGAATAGAATTAGCAATTCCTTTTTCGATACCAGTAGACAAACGCTCTACATTAGTTACAAATAAATCATCACCAACTAATTGTACTTTATCACCAATTTTCTCAGTCAATAATTTCCAACCGTCCCAGTCATTTTCATCCATACCATCTTCAACTGAAATAATTGGGTATTTATCCACTAATTCAGCCAAATACTCTACTTGTTCCGCTGATGATCTTACTTTTCCAGTTTCACCTTCAAACTTAGAATAATCATATTTACCATTTACATAAAACTCTGCAGCTGCACAGTCTAAAGCAATCATAATCTCTTCACCAAAAGTATATCCAGCATTTTCAACCGCTAATTTAATTGTATCCAAAGCATCTTCAGTACCACCTGGCAAGTTTGGAGCAAAACCACCTTCATCACCAACAGCTGTACTTAAACCTCTGTCATGTAATACTTTTTTCAAACTATGGAAAATCTCAGTTCCCATTTGCATTGCATGCGTAAAAGAAGTTGCTTTTACAGGAAAAATCATAAATTCTTGAAAAGCGATCGGCGCATCAGAGTGCGACCCACCGTTGATGATGTTCATCATTGGAACTGGTAACGTATTAGCAGAAACTCCACCAATATAACGATACAAAGGCAATCCTAATTCGTTTGCAGCCGCTTTTGCAGCAGCCATCGAAACTCCTAAAATTGCATTAGCACCCAATTTAGATTTATTTGGAGTACCATCTAAATCAATCATCAACTGATCGATTGTATTTTGCTCGAAAACCGAAACCCCAACTAACTCTTCAGCAATAAGAGTATTAACATTTTTCACAGCGTTCAAAACTCCTTTTCCTAAGAAGGCTTTACCACCATCACGTAACTCAACAGCCTCATGTTCTCCTGTTGAAGCTCCCGAAGGAACAGCGGCTCTACCTAAAACACCATTTTCTGTAATTACATCAACTTCAATTGTAGGATTACCTCTAGAATCAAAAATTTGTCTTGCGTGAATTTTAATTATAATACTCATTATTTATTTTATTTTTATTAAATTATAAATCTTTTTCGAAATTATAAAAATATTTCATATCATTTGAACACTTACTCAATAAAAAATCTTTACTTATTAACTAAAACGATGTAGCGTTACTTTTTATTAATGTTCTCAATAAATTGATCAAACAAATAAGAAGAATCGTGTGGTCCAGGACTTGCTTCAGGATGATATTGTACAGAAAAACAATTCTTGTTTTTCATTCTCATTCCAGCAACTGTACCATCATTTAAATGCAAATGAGTGATCTCTAAGTCAGAATTTGCTTCAAGCTCTTCTTTGTTAACCGCAAAACCATGGTTCTGTGAGGTAATTTCTCCTTTTCCTGTTACTACATTTTTAACTGGGTGATTAATTCCACGGTGTCCATTAAACATTTTATAAGTTGAAACTCCATTCGCTAGAGCGATAACTTGGTGTCCTAGACAAATACCAAATAGTGGTTTATCCTCAGCTAAAATCTGTTTAGCCAATTCGATTGCGCCAAAAAGGGGATCGGGATCACCAGGACCATTGGATAAGAAAAATCCATCTGGATTAAATTCTGCTAAATCGGCATAGGTTGCATCATATGGAAATACTTTAACGTAGCAATCTCTCTTCGCAAGATTACGCAAAATATTCGTTTTAATTCCTAAATCTAAAGCAGAAATTTTATACTTAGCATTTTTATCTCCGTAAAAATATGGCTCTTTTGTAGACACTTTTGAAGCCAACTCTAAGCCTTCCATATTTGGAACATTTTGAAGTGCTATTTTCAACTCTTCAATAGATGTATCATCTGTACAAATCACAGCGTTCATGGCCCCATTATCTCTTATGTAACTCACCAGTGCGCGTGTATCTACATCCGAGATGCAAATTAAGTTTTCTTTTATGAAATAATCTTCTAAACTTCCAGAAGCATCTTCTCTAGAATAATTAAAACTAAAGTTTTTACAAATTAGACCGGAAATTTTAATAGAAGCAGATTCAACTTCTGAGTCGTTCACTCCGTAATTACCAATGTGCGCATTGGTAGCCACCATAAGCTGTCCGAAATACGAAGGATCTGTAAATATCTCTTGATAACCAGTCATCCCAGTATTAAAACAAACTTCGCCAAACGTAGTACCGCTTATCCCAATAGATTTACCATGAAAGATCGTACCATCACTTAATAAAAGGATCGCCTTATGTCTTGTTGTATATTTCATCTGTTAATTTGTGTTGTTTTTTTAGTAATTGTACTCGACAAAAATCGAATTTACTTGCCGTCTTCAACTATTTTGCAAATTTACTCGATTAATCGAGTGGTTGCAAACATTTTTCAAAAATTCAATTATAAAAATAAAACCTCTTAGCTGCAAAAAGTTATAAAAATATAAATAGAAATGAAAACATCAAAAAAAAAAAAGGATAAACTATAAATAGCTTATCCTTAATTTTTATTGAATTATTATTTTCATAATTATTCAGCAGCATCAGTTGACGTTTTGTCTGACTCAGCAACTGGAGAATCTTCAGTAGAATCATCCGCTTTTTTTGCTTTACCACCACGACGGCTTTTTGCTTTTTTAACTTCTTTTTTACCACCGTTATAAAGCTCGTTAAAATCTACCAATTCGATCATCGCCATATCAGCGTTATCTCCTAAACGATTACCAACTTTAATAATACGAGTGTATCCACCCGGACGATCTCCTACTTTAGCAGCTACATCCCTGAACAAGTCAGTTACAGCATATTTGCTACGTAAGTATGCAAAAACAATACGACGATTATGAGTCGTATCATCTTTTGATTTTGTGATTAAAGGCTCAACGAATTGTTTAAGCGCTTTCGCTTTAGCAACAGTAGTATTAATACGTTTGTGCTCAATAAGAGAACAAGCCATATTAGCTAACATAGCTTTCCTATGTCCAGTCTGTCTGCTTAAGTGGTTGAATTTTTTTCCGTGTCTCATGACGTGTTTTTTTATACTTTCATCTTGATGCTATCCATTTTGGAGATCAAAATATGAAGTAATTTATTCTTTATCTAATTTGTATTTCGCTAGATCCATTCCGAAAGTTAAATTCTTAACAGCTACTAGTTCATCTAGTTCTGTTAAAGATTTTTTACCAAAATTACGGAATTTCATTAGGTCATTTTTATTGAACGATACTAAATCACCAAGTGTATCAACTTCAGCCGCTTTCAAGCAATTTAATGCTCTAACAGATAAATCCATATCAACAAGCTTAGTTTTAAGCAATTGTCTCATATGCAATGACTCTTCATCATATGATTCTGTTTGTGCAATTTCGTCAGCCTCGAGTGTAATTCTTTCATCAGAGAATAACATGAAGTGGTGAATTAAAACTTTTGCAGCTTCAGTAAGAGCATCTTTAGGATTGATCGAGCCATCAGTTTTAATTTCAAAAACTAATTTTTCGTAATCTGTCTTTTGCTCTACACGGAAGTTTTCGATAGCATATTTTACATTTTTTACTGGCGTAAAAATTGAATCTGTAAATATAGTTCCAATTGCAGCATTCTGTTTTTTGTTTTCTTCAGCAGGAACGTATCCTCTACCTTTCTCAATTGTTAAATCGAAATTCAGTTTGATTTTACTATCTAAATTACAGATAACCAGCTCGGGATTCAAAACTTGGAAACCTGAAATAAATTTTTGAAAATCTCCTGCTGTTAGTTGATCTTTACCAGAAACAGAAATAGTAACTGCTTCGTTATCGATATCTTCAATTTGACGTTTAAAACGAACTTGTTTAAGATTAAGGATAATTTCGGTAACATCTTCAACAACACCTGAGATAGTAGAAAACTCATGATCTACACCTTCTATACGAACGGATGTAATTGCATAACCTTCTAATGCTGAAAGCAAAACTCTTCTAAGTGCATTACCAACAGTCAATCCATAACCAGGTTCTAAAGGTCTAAATTCGAATTTACCTTCAAAATCGGTTGAATCGATCATGATAACTTTATCGGGCTTTTGAAAATTAAATATTGCCATAAATTTCGACTAAGTCAATTATTATTTGTTGTACAACTCTACGATTAATTGTTCTTTAATATTTTCTGGGATCTGAAGTCTTGCAGGCACAGAAACAAAAGTTCCTTCTTTAAGATCAGAGTTCCAAGTAATCCACTCATAAACATGACTTGAATTAGATAAAGAACGCTCGATAGCATCTAAAGATTTAGATTTTTCACGAACTGCAACTTTGTCACTAGGTTTCAAGTGGTACGAAGGAATGTTCACCACTTCTCCATTTACAGTAATGTGTCTATGAGATACTAATTGTCTAGCACCTCTTCTAGAAGGAGCGATACCCATTCTAAAAACAACATTATCTAATCTTGCTTCACATAATTGTAACAAAACTTCACCAGTAACACCTTTAGTAGCTGCTGCTTTTTTAAATAAACCTCTGAATTGTTTTTCTAAAATTCCATAAGAATATTTAGCTTTTTGCTTTTCCATCAACTGGATTGCATACTCAGATTTTTTACCTCTTTTTTTAGCCATCCCGTGTTGTCCAGGTGGGTAATTTCTTCTTTCGAAAGATTTGTCATCTCCGAAGATTGCTTCGCCAAATTTACGAGCAATTCTAGTTTTAGGACCAGTATATCTTGCCATTTCAAAAATTAATTAAGGTAGAGATTATGAATTCAGGTCATATCCTTCGATAATCGTAAGTTCTACCTTGGTTATACTTAAATTATTAATATTATACTCTACGTCTTTTAGGAGGACGACATCCGTTGTGAGGCATAGGAGTAACGTCAATGATTTCTGTTACTTCAATTCCACCGTTATGTAAAGAACGAATAGCAGACTCACGTCCGTTTCCTGGTCCTTTAACATAAACCTTAACTTTTTTCAATCCTGCTTCAAGTGCTACTTTACTACAATCTTCTGCTGCCATTTGAGCCGCGTATGGAGTGTTCTTTTTAGAACCTCTAAAGCCCATTTTACCAGCTGAAGACCATGAAATAACTTCACCTTTCTTATTAGTCAAAGAAATGATAATATTGTTGAAAGTGGCAGAAATATGAGCCTCACCCGTTGATTCAACGATAACTTTACGCTTTTTTGCAGTTGCTTTAGCCATATTACTTATTATTTAGTTGCTTTTTTCTTGTTAGCAACAGTTTTTCTTTTACCTTTTCTTGTTCTAGAGTTGTTTTTAGTTCTTTGCCCTCTTAATGGAAGACCTGATCTATGACGGATACCTCTATAACAACCAATATCCATTAAACGTTTGATGTTCAAAGAAACTTCAGAACGTAATTCTCCTTCAATTTTGAAAGTTCCAACAGCTTCACGAATTGCTCCGATCTCGTCATCATTCCAATCTTGAACTTTTTTATCTTGGCTTACTTGAGCTTTTTCTAAAATCTCAATTGCTCTACTTTTTCCTAATCCAAAGATATAGGTAAGTGCAATAACACCTCTCTTGTTTTTTGGGATATCTACCCCTGCTATTCTTGCCATAATTATCCTTGTCTTTGTTTAAATCTAGGATTCTTTTTGTTTATTACGTACAATATCCCTTTTCTACGCACGATAACGCACTCGGGACTTCTCTTTTTTACTGATGCTCTAACTTTCATTGTGAATATCCTTTAATATCTATAAGTAATTCTTGCTTTTGACAGATCGTATGGACTCATTTCTAGTTTCACCTTATCACCAGGTAATAATTTGATGTAATGCATACGCATTTTACCAGAGATATGAGCAATTACAATATGTCCATTTTCTAATTCTACACGGAACATAGCATTTGATAATGCTTCAATTATTGATCCGTCTTGTTCTATTGCTGATTGTTTTGCCATAAAATTAAGCTACCGCCTTTCTGTTTTTACCAGTTTTCATTAAACCATCATAATGCTTATTCAACAAATATGAATTAACCTGTTGGATGGTATCTATTGCCACACCAACCATAATGATCAATGAAGTACCACCAAAAAACATTGCCCAAGATTGTTGTACATCCATAAAACTTACAACAATGGCTGGAAACACAGCTATTAAAGCAAGAAATAAAGATCCTGGGAAAGTTATTAAAGACATCACTTTATCTAAAAAATCAGAAGTTTCTACACCTGGACGAATCCCAGGAATAAAACCACCACTTCTCTTTAAGTCATCAGACATTTTATTGGTAGGAACGGTTATAGCAGTATAAAAGAAAGTAAATACAATAATAAGCAATGCAAAAACTAAATTATACCAAAATCCGAACATATCACTAAAAGCTCCAACAACAGATTGTGACGCATCTGATGTAGATAATCCAGCTACAGCTGCAGGAATAAACATAATTGCTTGCGCAAAAATAATAGGCATTACACCTGAAGCATTAAGCTTAAGTGGAATCCACTGTCTATTACCACCCATTGAATCTTGTTCGTAACTTCCAGATGTAGTACGACGAGCGTACTGAACTGGAATCTTACGTACTGCCATAATTAACATGACACAAGCAATGATTACCAATAACCAAATAATAATTTCTATAACTAACAACATCGGCCCTCCATTGTTATTGGTAACTCTGGTAGTAAACTCTTGTATAAAAGCCTGCGGAAAGCGAGCTAAAATACCTACCATAATCAACAATGAAATACCATTACCAATACCTTTGTCTGTAATTTTTTCTCCTAACCACATAGCAAATATTGTGCCAGTAACTAAGATCACTACAGCAGAGAACAAAAATTCGAAAGAATTAAAACCTAGTAGAAAAGCACTACTAGGCAATGTTCTGTATAAGTTATAGATGTAAGTTGGTCCTTGAACCAATGTAATACCTATTGTTAACCAACGAGTAATTTGGTTGATTTTTTTTCTACCACTTTCTCCATCACTTTGAAGTTTTTGCAAATATGGAATCGCAATCCCCATTAACTGAACTACAATAGACGCAGAAATATAAGGCATAATTCCTAAAGCAAAAACAGATGCTTTAGAGAATGCTCCTCCGGTAAACATGTCTAGGATAGACCCTAAACCATTTTTTGTTTGTCCCGCTAAACCGGTCAATTGCGTTGCATCAATTCCAGGAAGCGTAACGTGTGCACCAAAACGATATACTAAAAGCAACCCTAAAGTAATTAGGATTCTATTCCTTAGTTCTTCGATTTTCCAAACATTACTTATCGATTCAATAAATTTCTTCATCCTAATAGAAAAATTATATTGTTACAGCTTCTCCACCAGCAGCTTCAATAGCAGCTTTTGCAGTAGCAGTAAATTTGTGAGCAGTTACTTTTAATTTTGCTTTCAACTCTCCTCTACCTAAAATCTTAACGATCTCATTTTTGGTAGCTAGACGATTTGATACATAATCTGTCATGTTGACAGCATCTGTAATCACACCATTGTCTACTAATAATTGAAGCGTGTCCAAATTGACACCCTCGTATTCTTTACGATTGATGTTTGTGAAACCAAACTTAGGCACACGTCTTTGAAGTGGCATTTGCCCTCCTTCAAATCCAATCTTTTTAGAATAACCAGAACGAGATTTTGCTCCTTTGTGTCCTCTTGCAGAAGTACCACCTTTTCCAGAACCTTCTCCTCTACCTAACCTCTTATTTTGATTGTGTGTAGATCCTTCAGCTGGTTGTAAGTTACTTAAATTCATACCAGTATTTGTTATTTAGCTTCTTCTACAGAAACTAAGTGTTTAACTTTGTTTATCATCCCAAGGATTGCAGGGTTTGAATCATGTTCTACAACCTGACCCATTTTGCGTAGACCTAAAGCTTCTAATCCTCTTTTTTGATCAAGTGGACAGTTGATTTTACTTCTAACTTGTTTTACTAATAATTTAGCCATAATTTCCTTGAATTAACCTTTAAAAACTTTTTCTAAAGAAACGCCTCTTTGTTTTGCAACAGTGTAAGCACTTCTCATTTGTAACAAAGCATCAAAAGTTGCTTTTACTACGTTATGAGGATTTGATGATCCTTGAGATTTAGACAATACGTCGTGTATCCCTACTGATTCAAGAACTGCACGAACAGATCCACCAGCAATAACTCCTGTACCGTGAGACGCAGGAATTAAAAATACACGCGCTCCACTAAATTTACCTTTTTGTTCGTGAGGAACTGAATGTCCATTCAAAGGAATTCTAACTAAATTTTTCTTAGCATCTTCTACTGCTTTCGCAATTGCTTCAGAAACATCTTTAGATTTTCCTAATCCATGTCCAACAACACCGTTTTCATCACCTACAACTACAATAGCAGAAAAACCGAAAGCTCTACCCCCTTTTGTAACTTTAGTAACACGATTCACACTTACCAGACGATCTTTAAGTTCAAGACCGCTAGGTTTTACCAATTCTACATTTTTGTATTTAGACATAATATATTAGAATTTAAGTCCAGCTGCTCTTGCGCCGTCTGCTAATGATTTAATACGACCGTGGTATAAGTATCCTCCTCTATCGAAAGTTACCGTTTCAACCCCAGCTTTTAATGCTTTTTCTGCAACTAGTTTTCCAACAGCAGCTGCAATTTCAACATTCGTACCTTTTCCAATTTCTTTTTCTCTTGAAGAGGCAGCTAATATAGTAATTCCATTTACATCATCAATAAGTTGTGCGTAAATTTCTTTATTACTTCTAAATACAGATAGTCTTGGTTTAGCAGCAGAACCGCTAATCGTTTTTCTAATTCTGAATTTAATTCTCTGTCTTCTATCAGATTTTGTTAATGACATAATCTTATTTTTTAAGCTGATTTACCTGCTTTTCTTCTTAATACTTCACCCACAAACTTAACCCCTTTACCTTTGTACGGTTCTGGCTTACGGAAACCTCTAATTTTCGCAGCTACTTGACCTAAAAGTTGTTTATCGTAAGATGTTAGTTTTACGATAGGGTTTTTACCTTTTTCAGATATTGTTTCTAAAGTTACCTCTTGAGCAATCTCTAAAATAATATTGTGAGAATATCCAAGAGCTAAATCTAACTTTTGACCTTGATTTGAAGCTCTATATCCAACTCCAACCAATTCTAACGATTTAGTGAACCCTTCGTTTACACCAATAATCATGTTATTGATTAATGATCTGTAAAGTCCGTGTTTTGCTCTTTGGTCTTTATGATCAGATGATCTGCTTACTTGCACTTGATCACCTTCAACTACTACAGTACTGTCCGAAAACTCCTGTGTCAGTTGACCCAATTTTCCTTTTACTGTAATGATACCTTCCTTAACTTCTACAGTTACTCCAGCAGGGATTACAATTGGATTTTTACCTATTCTTGACATCTTATATAGTCTTTATGATTAGTATACGTAACAAATTACTTCACCACCAACATGTAATTGCTTAGCTTGTTTTCCAGTCATCAAACCTTTTGACGTAGAAACAATAGCAATACCTAATCCGTTAAGGATACGAGGTAATTTAGTAGCACCTGCATACTTACGCAAACCTGGTTTACTAATTCTTTGGATATCTTTAATTACTGGCTCTTTAGTATCTTTATCGTACTTTAAAGCGATTTTGATTGAACCCTGAACAGCGTTGTCTTCAAATTTGTAACTTAAAATATAACCTTGATCAAATAAGATCTTAGTTATTTCTTTTTTTAGATTAGATGCCGGAATTTCAACAACTTTGTGGTTTGCAGCCACAGCGTTACGAACTCTCGTCAAATAATCTGCAATTGGATCTGTATACATTTGTATTAATTTACGATCTTGGTTTTCGGTAAAAACTATTTCTACCGAACCTTAGACCAATTTATAATTCTTATTCTACCAGCTGGCTTTTTTAACTCCTGGTATTAAACCGTTGTTAGCCATTTCACGGAAAGTTACACGCGAAAGACCAAACTGACGCATATAACCTCTTGGTCTACCCGTTAATTTACAACGATTGTGTAAACGAACTGGTGAAGCATTTTTTGGTAATTTTTGTAAACCTTCGAAATCTCCAGCTTCTTTCAAAGCTTTTCTTTTCTCAGCAAACTTCGCTACCGTTTTTTCTCTCTTCACCTCGCGGGCTTTCATTGATTCTTTAGCCATGTCTTAATTCTTTTTAAAAGGTAAACCTAATTCAGTCAATAACGACTTTGCTTCTTTGTCTGTTTGAGCAGTAGTAACAAAAGTAATATCCATTCCTGAAATTTTGTTAACTTTATCAATATCAATTTCTGGGAAAATGATTTGCTCTAAAACTCCAAGGTTGTAGTTACCTCTACCATCAAATCCAGTAGCTTTAATACCACCAAAATCTCTTACACGTGGTAAAGCTGAAGTAATAAGTCTATCTAAAAACTCATACATTCTTTCTCCACGCAAAGTAACTTTTGCTCCAATCGGCATCCCTTTTCTCAATTTAAAAGACGCAACGTCTTTCTTTGAGATAGTAGAGACCGCTCTTTGTCCAGTGATCTTTGTTAACTCATCAACTGCATAGTCAATCAGTTTTTTATCAGATACAGCTGCACCAACTCCTTTACTCAAAACGATTTTTTCAAGCTTTGGAACTTGCATCACGTTTGTGTAACCGAATTCCTCTTTAAGAGCAGAGATAACTCTACTCTTATATTCTTCTTTTAGTCTAGGTATATATGCCATTACTATAGTACTTGATTAGATTTTTTTGAAAATCTTACTTTCTTATCTCCTTCTACTCTAATTCCAACTCTTGTAGTCTCTTTTGACTTAGGGTCAATTAAAGAGATATTTGAAATTTGTATAGAAGCTTCTTTCTTAACGATACCACCTTGAGGGCTTTTTGCACTTGGTTTTGTATGTTTCGAAACCATGTTTACACCTTCAACTATCGCTTTGTTTTTTTCACGGTACACACGTAAAACTTTACCTTCAGAACCTTTATGGTCTCCAGCAATTACTCTTACAATGTCTCCTGATTTTATTTTTAGCTTTATCATCTTAAAACGAATTAAAGCACTTCTGGTGCTAATGATACAATTTTCATGAATTGTCTTTCACGAAGTTCTCTTGCTACCGGACCAAAAACACGAGTTCCTCTCATTTCCCCTGCAGCATTCAAAAGAACACATGCATTGTCATCGAAACGGATATAAGAACCATCGGCTCTTCTCACTTCTTTTTTGGTACGTACAACAACTGCAGTTGAAACAGCTCCTTTTTTTACGTTCCCGTTCGGAGTTGCATCTTTGATAGAAACTACAATCTTATCACCAACAGAAGCATACCTTCTTTTGGTACCTCCTAAAACACGGATAGTTAAAACTTCCTTTGCTCCCGTGTTATCTGCTACTTTAAGTCTTGATTCTTGTTGTACCATAATTATTTAGCTCTTTCTAGGATTTCAACTAATCTCCAACATTTTGATTTACTTAAAGGACGCGTTTCGCTAATTCTCACAGTATCTCCAATGTTACAGTCGTTTGTTTCGTCATGTGCTACAAATTTCTTTGTTTTCAACACGAACTTACCGTATAATGGGTGTTTTACTTTAGTTACTTGTGCAACAACAATAGATTTATCCATTTTGTTAGACGTAACCACACCAATTCTTTCTTTTCTTAAATTTCTTTTTTCTTCCATCTTTCAGCAGAATACAATTATTGTAACTCTCTTTTAGTTAGCTCTGTAGCCAATCTTGCAACTGTTCGTCTTACACTTCTAATTTGAAGCGGATTCTCAATTGGAGAAATAGCATGGGCCATTTTTAGGTCAGCATATATCTTCTTAGTTTGACTAAGTTTTTCTTGCAACTCCGCTGCAGAAAGATCTTTTATTTCTGATTGTTTCATAATATAATATAAATTATGCTTCGAAATCTCTAGCAACTACGAACTTAGTTTTTACTGGAAGCTTTTGAGCTGCAAGACGTAACGCCTCTTTTGCAACTGACAAAGGTACTCCTCCAACTTCAAACATAATTCTTCCGGGTTTAACAACGGCAGCCCAATACTCAACTGCACCTTTACCTTTACCCATACGTACCTCAAGAGGTTTCTTAGTGATAGGTTTGTCTGGAAATATTTTGATCCATAATTGTCCTTCTCTTTTCATAAAACGAGTTGCAGCAATACGCGCAGCTTCGATTTGACGAGAGGTTAAGAACATTCCATCTTCATGTACCGATTTAATTCCAAACATTCCATTAGAAAGTTCATGCCCTCTATTAGAGTTCCCTTTCATTTTACCTTTTTGTACCTTACGGTATTTTGTTCTTTTAGGCTGTAACATTTTTCTTTAGTTTAAAAATTACTTTCGTTTACGAGCGTCTGGTTTTCCACCTTTATTAAAGTTAGATTTGCCTCTAGCATCTCCACCTTTACCACCACCAGATTGTTTTTTGTCCATTCCAGCAAGCGGAGAAAGATCTCTCTTTCCATAAACTTCACCTTTCATGATCCACACCTTGATTCCCATTCTACCATAAGTAGTATGCGCCTCAGCAAGTGCATAATCAATATCAGCTCTGAAAGTTGATAGAGGAATTCTACCTTCTTTGAATCCTTCAGAACGTGCCATCTCAGCACCATTCAAACGACCAGAAATCAAAACTTTGATACCTTCCGCGTTCATACGCATAGAAGCAGCAATAGCCATTTTGATTGCACGTCTGTAAGAAATACGGCTTTCGATTTGACGAGCGATGCTAGTCGCAACTAGATAAGCATCTAACTCAGGTCTTTTGATTTCAAAGATGTTGATTTGAACCTCTTTGTCAGTAATCTTCTTAAGCTCTTCTTTTAACTTGTCTACCTCTTGTCCACCTTTTCCAATAATAATACCAGGTCTAGCAGTAGTGATAGTAACGGTTACAAGTTTAAGAGTTCTCTCGATGATTACTTTTGATACACTAGCTTTTGATAAACGAGCATGGATATACTTTCTGATTTTGTGATCTTCGGCTAATTTATCACCGTAATCATTTCCACCATACCAGTTTGAGTCCCATCCTCTGATGATACCAAGTCTATTTCCAATTGGATTTGTCTTTTGTCCCATGCTGCTTAAGAATTGCTTTGTACGTTATTGATAGCTCCAAGCACGATTGTTACGTGATTAGAACGTTTTCTTATTCTGTGTGCACGACCTTGTGGAGCTGGACGAAGTCTTTTCAACATCATTCCACCATCTACTCTGATCTCCTTAATAAATAATCCAGCTTCTTCTAAATTACCTTCACTATTTTTCTGCTCCCAGTTGTTGATTGCAGATAATACTAGTTTCTCTAATTTTCTTGAAGCTTCTTTTGAACTAAATCTTAAGATGTTAAGTGCTCTTTCTACCTTCTGACCTCTTACCAAGTCCGCTACTAAGCGCATTTTTCTAGGTGAAGTAGGGCAGTTATTCAATTTTGCGAAAGCAATAGACTTATTAGCCTCTTTTCTCGCATCTGCTGTTTCTCTTTTACGAACTCCCATTGCTTCTTATTTTTTACCTTTATTTTTTGCTCCAGCATGACCTCTAAAAGATCTAGTTGGTGAAAATTCTCCTAATTTGTGTCCTACCATGTTTTCTGTAACGTAAACAGGTACAAATTGACGACCGTTATGAACTGCGATAGTTTGCCCAACAAAGTCTGGAGTAATCATAGAAGCACGAGACCAAGTCTTTACTACTCCCTTATTTCCACCTGCAATGTTTTCTTGAACTTTCTTGTCTAACTTATAATGAACAAAAGGTCCTTTTTTTAATGAACGTGCCATATCTTATTATTTCTTTCTACGTTCTACGATATACTTGTTACTCGGGTTTTTCTTAGAACGAGTTCTATAACCTTTTGCTGGTATTCCATTTCTTGAACGTGGATGTCCACCAGAAGAACGTCCTTCTCCACCACCCATTGGGTGATCAACAGGGTTCATTGCAACAGGTCTTGTTCTAGGTCTTCTTCCTAACCATCTAGTTCTACCTGCTTTACCAGATACTACTAATTGGTGATCTGAATTAGAAACCGCTCCAATTGTAGCAGCACAAGTTAACAAGATCAATCTTGTTTCACCCGACGGCATTTTAAGCGTAGCGTATTTACCATCTCTTGCCATCAACTGAGCAAATGTACCTGCCGAACGAGCAATAACTGCTCCTTGACCTGGACGCAACTCAATACATGAGATAACAGTTCCTAAAGGGATTCTACTTAAAGGCAATGTATTACCAATCTCAGGTTGTGCTTCTGGACCAGAAACTAATTTCTGACCAACTTTTAAACCGTTTTGAGCGATAACATATGTTTTCTCTCCATCAGCATACGCCAACAAAGCGATAAAAGCAGTACGATTTGGATCGTATTCAATAGACTTCACGGTTGCAGGAATTCCTTCCTTAGTTCTTTTGAAATCAATAATACGATATCTCTGCTTGTGACCACCACCCGTATAACGCATGGTCATCTTTCCTTGACTATTTCTACCTCCAGAGTTTTTTATCGGCGCTATCAAAGAGCGTTCCGGCTTATCAGTTGTAATGGCGTCATAACCATTCACAACTCTAAATCGCTGACCTGGGGTAATAGGTTTTAATTTTCTTACTGACATTTTTCTATCTTAGATATTGTTGTAAAAATCAATTGTTTCTCCTGCTTGTACTTGAACAATTGCTTTCTTAATTGCATTCGTCTTTCCACTGATCAAACCACTTTTAGTGTATTTTGTCGATCTATCTGGTCTTACATTAATAGTATTCACACTCAAAATAGTTACTCCATAAGCAGCTTCAATAGCTTTCTTAATTTGTATTTTGTTCGCTTTTCTATCAACAACAAACCCGAAGCGATTCAAAACTTCACTTTCTTTGGTTACTTTTTCTGTTACTATAGGTCTAATAATAATACTCATATTCCTATTATTTGCTTAAATTTTCTTCAATTCCTTCTAAAGAACCCTCTAAAAGCACTAAGTTATTAGCATTTAATATTGCATAAGTGCTTAATTCTGAACTACTTACAACATTAGACGCCTTTAAATTGCGTGAGGACAAATATACATTTTTATTTGACTCTCCCAACACAAATAGCGATTTTTTATTCTCTAAACCTAAAGCCTTCAAAACGTTAATGAAGTTTTTAGTATTTGGTGCATCAAAATTAAAGTCTTCAAGAACGATGATATTCGCCTCTTTTGCTTTAATTGAGAAAGCTGATTTTCTTGCCAATCTCTTTACGCCTTTATTCAATTTGAATGAATAGCTTCTTGGTCTTGGTCCGAAAATTGTTCCACCACCTTTAAACAATGGATTTTTAATACTACCCGCACGAGCAGTACCAGTTCCTTTTTGCTTTTTAATCTTACGTGTACTACCAGCAACTTCAGCTCTTTCTTTAGCTTTGTGCGTTCCTTGTCTTTGATTTGCTAAATATTGTTTAACATCAAGGTATACTGCGTGATTATTTGGCTCAATTGCGAATACTGAATCAGAAAGTTGAACTTTTCTGCCAGTATCTTTTCCGTTGAAATCTAATACTTTTACTTCCATTACTTGTGAATGATTACATAAGAGTTATTATGTCCAGGAACGCATCCTTTAACAAGAAGTAGATTCTTTTCAGTAACTACTTTTAAAACTCTAAGGTTTTGAACGTTTACATTTACTCCTCCCATACGTCCAGCCATACGCATTCCTTTGAATACTCTAGATGGATAAGATGAAGCCCCTACAGAACCTGGTGCTCTTAAACGGTTATGTTGACCGTGAGTTGCTTGACCAACACCACCAAAACCGTGACGCTTTACAACCCCCTGAAAACCTTTACCTTTAGACACACCTTGTATATCTACAAATTCTCCTTCAACAAACATAGTAACATCTACAAGATCTCCTAATTTTTGTTCTGTCGCAAAATTCTTGAATTCAATGACTTTTTTCTTAGCTACAGTTCCAGCTTTTTTAAAGTGACCTACAGCCGCTTTAGTGGAATGTTTCTCGTTTTTGTCATCGAAACCAAGTTGCAACGCTTCGTACCCGTCAACACCTTTGGTTCTGACTTGGGTAACAACACAAGGACCAGCTTCGATTACTGTACAAGGAATATTTTTCCCGTTCTCGTCGAAAATACTAGTCATGCCGATTTTTTTACCAATTAACCCAGACATAAATATTAATTATTAATTATTAAATATAAATATAGAACGCAGCTTTTAGCCAAATCCTATTTTTTTTTAGTGGTGCAAAAGTATAACTTATTTACACACAAAACAAAAAAATATTTTTTAGTTAAAAGCAGCGTCCTTTTTTTACTCTTAAATTTACTTAAACTTTAATTTCAACTTCAACTCCACTTGGCAATTCAAGTTTCATTAAAGCATCGATAGTTTTAGATGAAGATGAATAAATGTCAATTAATCTCTTGTATGACATTACTTCAAACTGCTCTCTTGCTTTTTTGTTTACGTGAGGTGAACGCAAAACAGTGAACAGTTTTTTGTGAGTTGGCAATGGAATTGGTCCAGTTACAACCGCACCGGTAGTTTTTACCGTTTTTACAATCTTCTCTGCTGATTTATCAACCAACATATGATCGTAAGACTTTAGTTTTATTCTGATTTTTTGACTCATTTTCTTAAGATTAAGCGTTTCCTTTTGCTTTTTTAATTACAGCTTCCGAAATATTTGAAGGTGTTTCTGCGTAGTGAGAAAACTCCATTGTAGAAGTAGCTCTACCTGATGACAATGTTCGCAATGTAGTTACATAACCAAACATTTCAGATAAAGGCACATCTGCTTTAATTGTTTTCGCACCATTTCTGTCACCCATGTCATTAACCTGACCTCTACGACGGTTGATATCACCTACGATATCTCCCATGTTTTCTTCTGGTGTAATAACTTCCATCTTCATGATAGGCTCAAGAATAACAGCACCTGCAGCCTTAGCCACTTCTCTGTATCCCATTCTTGCAGCTAATTCAAAAGACAATGCATCTGAATCGACAGGGTGAAAAGATCCGTCTGTTAAAGTTACTTTCAAACTATCTACTTGGTATCCAGCTAAAGGACCCGTTTTCATAGCTTCTCTAAAACCTTTTTCAACAGATGGGATATATTCTTTAGGAACGTTACCACCTTTTACCGCATTAACAAATTGCAATCCAACTGGAGCTTTACCATCTACTTCATCAGCAGGTTCTAATGTAAATACGATATCACCGAATTTACCACGACCTCCAGATTGTTTCTTGTACGTCTCTCTATGTTGTGCCGCTCTTGTAAATGCTTCTTTGTATTCAACTTGAGGCTCACCTTGATTTACTTCAACTTTAAACTCACGTCTCATACGATCAATAAGCACATCTAAGTGAAGCTCACCCATACCTGATATAATTGTTTGCCCTGAAGCCTCATCAGTTCTAACTGTAAACGTAGGATCTTCTTCAGCTAATTTAGCCAAAGCCATACCCATTTTATCTACATCGACCTTAGTTTTAGGCTCAATTGCAACACCAATAACTGGCGCAGGAAACTTCATTGACTCAAGAATAATTGGATGCTTTTCATCACACATTGTATCTCCAGTCTTAATGTCCTTAAATCCAACTGCCGCACCAATATCACCAGCCTCGATATAATCGATTGGGTTTTGCTTATTAGCATGCATTTGGTAAATACGAGAAATACGCTCTTTGTTTCCTGAACGAGTGTTCAAGATATAAGAACCTGCATCCAAACGTCCTGAATAAGCACGAAAAAACGCTAAACGACCTACGAAAGGGTCAGTAGCAATTTTAAAAGCTAAAGCAGCGAATGGCTCAGTAACCGATGGTTTACGTAAAATTTTCGTTTGATCTTCTTCTAGCAATTCAGCATCATCAGGATGAATTCCCCAAATACCTTCTTTCTCCATTGGAGATGGCAAGTATTTACAAACTGCATCTAATAAAAACTGAACTCCCTTATTTTTAAACGACGATCCACAAAGCATTGGGATAATCGCCATATCAATAGTAGCTGCTCTTAAAGCATTGTTGATTTCTTCTTCAGTAATAGAAGTTTCATCTTCCATGTACTTATCCAAAAGATTTTCATCGTAATCTGCTACTGCTTCGATTAATGCCGAACGGTATTGTTTTACCTCTTCGATCATATCTTCAGGAATAGCAACAATGTCGTAAGTTGCACCATGGTTTTCATCATGCCATACAATAGCTTGATTTTTCACTAAATCCACAACTCCTCTAAAATCTTGCTCATCACCAATAGGCAAAGTAATCGCAACTGCATTAGACTTCAACATATCTCTAACTTGCTGACAAACAGCTAAAAAGTTAGATCCTTGACGGTCCATTTTGTTAACGAATCCCATACGCGGCACACGGTACTGATCTGCAAGCCTCCAGTTAGTTTCAGATTGAGGTTCTACACCATCAACTGCACTAAACAAGAAAACTAAACCATCAAGTACACGCAACGAACGATTCACTTCAACTGTAAAGTCAACGTGTCCTGGTGTATCGATAATGTTAAAGTGATACGGAATAGATTCCGGTAACGCTTTACCTTGTTTTGAAGGGAAATTCCATTCACAAGTCGTCGCAGCAGAAGTAATTGTAATACCTCTTTCCTGCTCTTGAGCCATCCAGTCCATTGTTGCAGAACCTTCGTGAGTCTCACCTAGTTTGTGGTTTTTTCCTGTATAGAAAAGAATACGCTCTGTTGTTGTAGTTTTACCTGCATCAATGTGAGCCGCAATTCCAATGTTTCTTGTATATTTTAAATCTCTAGCCATCTCGATTAAAATCTAAAGTGAGAGAAAGCTTTGTTAGCTTCTGCCATTTTGTGAGTATCCATTCTTTTCTTAACCGCAGCTCCTTCTTCTTTAGCCGCAGCTAAACACTCAGACGCTAAACGTTGTGCCATAGATTTTTCGTTTCTTCTTCTAGAATAAAGTATCAACCACTTCATTGCCATAGAAATCTTACGATCTGGTCTAATTTGCATTGGAATTTGAAATGTAGCTCCACCAACTCTACGGCTACGTACTTCTACGTGAGGCATAACGTTTGTAAGTGCATCTTTCCAAATTTCCAAAGATGATTTTTCTGAATCTTGCTTTTTAGACTCTATAATGTCAATTGCATCATAAAATACTTTAAAAGCTGTAGATTTCTTACCGTCCCACATTAAGTTATTCACGAAACGTGTAACTAATTGGTCATTAAACCTTGGGTCTGGTAAAAGTGGTCTTTTCTTTGCCGCTCTTTTTCTCATGTCTTTGTTTTAACAAAATTAAACACCTATAAACTCACAATATATCGTGTATCTATGATGCAAACTTTAAATTACTTTTTTACTTCTTTTGGGCGTTTTGCACCATACTTAGATCTCCTTTGCGTTCTTCCTGCTACACCTGATGTATCAAGCGCACCACGAACGATGTGATATCTAACTCCTGGTAAATCTTTTACCCTTCCACCCCTAACTAATACTATCGAGTGCTCTTGTAGATTGTGTCCTTCTCCAGGGATGTAAGCATTCACTTCATTACCATTTGTCAAACGTACACGCGCTACTTTACGCATTGCAGAGTTTGGTTTTTTTGGTGTAGTAGTGTAAACACGCGTACAAACCCCTCTTCTTTGAGGACAAGAATCTAAAGCAACCGATTTACTCTTCTTAGTCATCTGAGTTCTTCCTGTTCTTACTAATTGTTGAATTGTTGGCATAATTAATACTAAAAATTATTATGATATTTAATTCCCGCTTTTTACGGGGTTGCAAATGTAGAAAATATTTTTTACTTGACAAACGTTAAAACATTAATTTTCAATACAATTATTTGATATTCCTATTTATTTCAATAGAAATAAAAAAAATACTACTTTTATTGAAATTAAAATGGAACTTGAAAACAATCCTCAAAACCTTAATTATATTCCTGCTGACTGCTCCGATTTCAGCTCAAAGCATCTTTTTAACTGTTTCTGGTAAAACAGCGGAAGAAACTAAAATCATTGACTCATTACAATACAGTAAAATTCAATTCAACGCGCAAACGGCAACACAAGAAATTACAGTATTAACGAACAAATTACTTCAACTTGGCTACATAAACAATGAGATCTCATTAAATCCCACCTCGAACAAAGACACTTTATATTACAAAATCAACCTTAATAATCAAATAAAAAATATACACATATACATTGTCCGAAATAAAGAGGAAATAAAATTATTGTTTCCTAAAGGCATCAACGACACTGTACTTGTTCCGTATCCAAAAATTGATCAATATTTGCAATTAAAGTACAACGAGTTGGCCGCTCTGGGAAAACCATTTACAAAAATTAAACTAGAGAATATACAGCAGAGAAAAAATTATCTCATAGCCGAATTGATAATTAAATCAGAACAGACAAGAATTATAAATGCTATAACCTACAATTTTTCAGATCCAAAAAAATCAAATACACTCCCTAAAGCGTACCAAAAATTTATATCTAAGAAATTTGTCGGAAGAGATTATACCAAAAAAAATATTGAAAAAATAAACAAAACACTTAGTGCAATAAGCTTCGTCACAAGTACAAAACATCCAGAAGCTTTATTCAAAAAAGATTCAACCCTAATATACACCTACCTAGAAAAAAAAAATTCAAGCAACTTCGATGGTTACATTGGATTTAACACAGACGAAAATAAAAAACTCCGCTTGAATGGCTACTTGGATATTCAATTGGAGAACAT
The DNA here is from genome assembly GCF_001529295.1 of Flavobacterium sp. TAB 87. Taxonomy (GTDB): domain Bacteria; phylum Bacteroidota; class Bacteroidia; order Flavobacteriales; family Flavobacteriaceae; genus Flavobacterium. The sequence goes on along the minus strand of NZ_LLWK01000038.1, from coordinate 928,024 downwards.
CATGCACGCCGGAGAGGAGTTTTCACTGTATTGGAAAAACGATGGAAAAGAACGGAAAACTTTTGACACTCAATTGGAAATTCCTTTTGTTTTCGGAACTCCATTTCTCATCAAAGGAGTATTGAACATTTTTACACAAGACAGCACCTTTCAAAACACTAAAATAGCCGCAACTGTAGGTTATATTATAAATCTCGATTCCAAAATAAAACTACAGCATCAAACAACGCAGTCGAGCAACATACAAAACATAAACTCGAGCATAATCAAGGACTATCAAAGCAAATTCAATTCGTTAAATTATACGTACATCAAGCAAAGAGATAACGATTCCTTTTTAAACAACAATACGAGTCTAGACTTAGACGTTGGCTACGGCGTCAGGACAACAAACAAATCAAAAAGTACGCAAAAAAACTTTAAAACTGATTTTTCGTACACTTTTACAATTAATCCCAAAAACTACTTTGGACTTAGAAATTTAAATTATTTGTTAATAAGTAACAATTATTTAACAAATGAACTCTATCGCTTTGGGGGTGTAAAATCCATAAGAGGATTTTCAGAAAACAGTATTCAAGCAAACTATGTATCATACATAACTACGGAATATTTATATATTGTAAACTCAAACCTTTACCTGAATTCAGTACTAGACTTCGGTGTTTACGTAGATAAAACCGTAAATATGAGTAAAGGAAATCAAAAAACTCTAAAAAGTTTTGGCATCGAAATTAATTTAAAAACTAAAAGTAATATCGTAAAAATATCTTTAGCGAATGGCAGCAGCAGCAACGAGAAAATTGAATTATCTAACACAATCTTAAACATCTGTTATAATGTTAAATTTTGAGTTAATAAAAAAAAAGCTTTCTAAAAATTAGGTTAATTAACAGAAAATTAAGAATTTTGATTCAACTAATTCAAAATATTTAAATATGAAACTAAAGTTCAATGGATTCTTAGTGCTACTATTAGCACTTTTGACGCAAATCACTTTTGCGCAAGAAAGAGTTGTATCAGGAAACGTTTCCGATAATTCAGGAATGCCCTTACCAGGCGTGAGTGTATTAATAAAAGGGACTAAAACCGGAACACAAACTGACTTTGATGGAAAATTTGCCATTAAAGCATCGTCAAGTCAAGTCTTAATATTTAGCTATATTGGGATGAAAAGCCAGGAAATAATGGCCAATTCAACTAATTTAAATATAAGTCTAAAAGATGACTCAGTAGAGCTTGAAGGAGTTGTCGTGACAGCTCTTGGAATTAAAAAAGACGAGAAAAAACTTGGATACGCAGTATCAAAAGTAAGCGGAGACGAAATTACGAAATCGGGTGAACAAAATCTTATTCAAGCATTAGCAGGAAAAGCTGCTGGTGTGCAAATTGTAGGTTCTGGTGGAACTCCAGGCGCCTCTAGTAAAATTATTATAAGAGGCCTAAACACAATTACAGGATCAACTGATCCTCTAATTGTAGTCGATGGAATACCAATTGATAATAGTACTGATCAAACATCTGCAGGTGACAATCCGTTTAACGCAAACTTATCTGGTATTAACAACTCTAACAGAGCTTTGGACATCAATCCAAACGATATTGAAAGTGTAACAATTCTGAAAGGACCAGCTGCCGCTGCTTTGTATGGCGCAAGAGCAGGAAATGGAGTAGTTATTTACACAACAAAAAAAGGTAGAGCACAAAGAGGCTTAGGAATTGACTTTAGCACATCTTTAGCTATTGACAAAGTAAGTCAATTACCTGCAAGACAATCAAAATACGTTCAGGGCACCAGTGCAACTGCTACTGCGATAGCACCAAGTACTCCTCAAAGTTGGGGTCCTACTGCTGCTGCTTTAGGAATACCTGTATATGACAACGTCGGAAATTTTTTTCAAGAAGGTATTACACACAATAATAATATTGCTTTCTATGGCGGTAATGAGAAAGCGACATTTAGAACTTCTTACGGAAACTTGTCTCAAACAGGAATGGTACCGGAAACAGGATTAAAACGCAATACAATTAGACTCGTTGGAGACTTAAACTTAAGTGACAGTTGGAAAGCTGGAGCTAGTATGCAATATACACGCACAACGAATACTTTGGTTCAAAACGGAAGTAACGTATCTGGTGTCATGTTAAGTTTGCTTAGATCTGTCCCAAACTACGATTTAAGAGATTACATTGATGAAGAAGGAAATAATAAAAACTACTTTAGCTCTTATGATAACCCGTATTTCACTGTAAATGAAAATCCTGCAACAAGTGATGTTAACCGTGTCTTAGGAAACATTTACCTTACATACAAGCATGCTCAGTGGTTGGCTCTAACTGCAAAAGGTGGTATTGATGCCTATTCTGACGCACGCAAGCAAATATTTGCAGTATCTGCGAACAATGCAGGAGGAATTGGCGAGGTTTCATTTAACAGTATCAACAATAAAGAATTTTACGGAGATTTATTAGCAACTGGTTTGATACCACTTAAAACAGAATGGCTACAAATCAACTATACTGCTGGTCTTAATTTACGTTCATCTCAGTATCTTAGTTTATATTCTAGAGGTAGAGATCTTGCTGTACGAGGACTGTACAATTTAAGCAACGCTACAGAACTTTATGCCTCCAATTATGAAGCTAATACGATATCAAGAGCTGTATTTGCTCAGGTAGAATTTGATATCAAGGATCAAATTTTTCTAGCGGGTACTGTTCGTAAAGAGTGGTCTTCCACTTATGGAACAAACGTAAACAGTGCTATATTTCCTTCTGGAACAGCAGCTTGGATAGCTTCTAACACATTTGATCTTAACAATTATGTAAAGCTAAGTTATGGTTACGGTGAAGTAGGTATTGCACCAAGAGCTTATGCTACAATTAGTACCTATTCTCAGCCATTTATGACAGACGGTTTTACCGACGGCTTAAGTTTTCCATACGATGGAATAAACGGAATGACTGTTTCAGGTACATTAGGAAATCAAAACCTAAAGCCCGAAAGAGTATTGGGTCATGATCTTGGTTTGAGTACAAAATTTATTGACAATAGGTTGTCCGCAGATATTAGTTTGTACCATAAAACTTCTAAAGATCTATTGATTAATGTTCCTCTACCACAATCATCTGGATTTGGAACAGATTATAGAAATGCTGCAGAATTAGTAAATAAAGGTATTGAAGTTGAACTTGGCTACGATATTTTTCAAAAATCGAATCCGTTTCAGTGGAACATTAATTTAAATTGGGCTAAAAACGAGAACAAGGTTATCGATATTTCTGGAGGATTAACAGAGGTTTCTGTTGAATCAGCTTTTGCGTCAATCGGATACTATGCGGTTAAAGGTCAGCCACTAGGTAGCTTCTACGGCACAAAATGGGCACGCGACGATAATGGTCAAAAAATAATAGGTTCTAACGGTCTAGCTGTTATTGCAGATGAAACTGGTAACTTAGGAAACTCTGCTCCAAACTGGACCGGTGGATTTAGAAATACATTTGCTTACAAAGGTATTACATTGTCTGCATTTATAGATGTTAGGCGTGGCGGAGCAGTTTATAACGGAACATTAGCGAGGTTACATAACTTCGGTATTTCAGAACAATCTGCCGATAGAGAGCGTACCTACATTATTGAAGGCGTTAAAGCAGATGGAAGTCCTAATGATATTGCTATAAGTGCAAAAGACTATTTTAGAAAATATTTGGGAGATGGTGGAGGAGCTGCAGAAGAAGCAGTTACTGATGTTAATTGGGTTAGATTACGTGATGTTACCTTGAGCTACGATTTCAATGTTAAAAGATTTCCAGCAATTAATAATGCACAAATAGCATTTACAGGAAGAAACTTATTTTTGGACACAAATTACAAAGGTGTTGACCCAGAAACTAGCTTAACTGGCGCTGGTTCAAGAATCAACGGACTAGATTACTTTAACAACCCAGGTAGCAAATCATTCATCATGAGCCTAAAAGTAGGCTTTTAAACTAAAATATATAAAAATGAAAAAACATATAAAAAGTATGCTTGTAGCAGTGCTTGGCATTGGACTACTTGCAAGCTGTCAAACAGAATTAGATAATTTTAACGAAAATCCAAATTCACCGACAACTACAACTCCATCTTTACTTTTGTCTGCTATGGAAGTTTCGACTTTTGCCACACATACAAGTGGCTTAATTCGAAATGCTAACATTTTCACACAACAGTTGGCTGGAACAGATGTTGGACAGATGGGGCCAATAGCAGAGTATGTAATTACAGAAAATGATGTAACTAACGAATGGAACGCTATTTTTGGAACAACATTAATTAGCGGACATATTTTGTCACGCGATTTTGCTGAAAATTACCCACACTATAATGGAATTGGACAAGTGCTAACTGCGTTAAACCTAGGATATGCTACTGACATGTGGGGCGATGTTCCTTACGACGAAGCATTTAGAGCAGAAGAAGGCATCAAAGCACCAAAATATAATACTCAAGAAGAAATCTATCAGCGATTACAGTCAATTTTAGATGCAGCTATACTTAATCTAAAGAAACCTGCAGCAAGCAATACATCAGTTCCAGGTGATGAAGATTTTATTTTTGGTGGTGATACGCAAAAGTGGATTAAAATTGCTTACGTTTTAAAAGCAAGATATGCCTTAAGACTCTCTCAAGTGGATACAAATGCAGCTCAAAAAGCGTTAGACTACATCACAATGTCAGGTATAAGCTCTAACGATGATGACGCAAATACATTTTTTCCCGGCACTGCAAATGGTCTTAACCAATGGTATGCTTTCAACGAAGATCGTACAAACTATTTAAAAACCGGTAAATATTTTGTTGACTACCTTACTACTAGTAGCGATCCAAGATTAGCATTTTCTATCGCTAAAAATGGTGCTGGTAATTATGTTGGTAATGCTGCAGACAATCAAAGCACCACAACAACTTCTTATATTGGCTCTGCTTATGCAGCTCCAACTTCAGCAATAGGAATTGTATCGTATTCAGAAGCTAAGTTTATTGAAGCTGAAGCTAAATTTAGACTGGGTCAAAATGCTAAGTCATCATTAGAGCAAGCTGTTACTGCTTCAGTTTTAAAAATTACAGGAACAGATGTCACACCAGCCTTTTTAACAGCTGCTACTGCTACTGTTAATTTAGCTACTATTATGCAACAAAAATATATCGCACTTTTCTTAACAATGGAGCCATTTAACGACTACCGAAGAACTGGATTCCCTTCCTTGGTACCTAACCAGTCTTCGAATACAAAAGTTATTCCAGTTAGACTTCCAACTCCTGTTGAAGAAAGACAGTACAATAGTAACGCTACTGTAGTAAGTAACGTAACTAGTCCTTTATGGTGGGATAAATAATCGTCTCGAACTATAATACTAAAACCACCAGTTAAAAGCTGGTGGTTTTTTTTTTATAAAACGCCACATTAGAAATATAGTAATGGTTTTCTCAACAAGTCATAATATTTACGTCATCGCTAATTCAAAAAAATAGTTTAAACTACCATCTACCTAATTTCTAATTAAAAAATTTAACAAAATGCTCTGTTATAACTAGTTGCGTTCTCCGAAAAATTCAATAAAAAGATATTTGTTAAAAAGTAAATAAATATGATGTTTACTTCAAAATAAAAATAACGCAAAGAACCATGTTAAAAACCTAACGAAATTAGGAAAAATAACAAATTATTAAGAAGTTTGCGAGACTAATTCAAAAAATTTAAAAATGAAACTAAAGTTCAACGGACTTTTAGTGCTACTTTTCGCACTAATGGCGCAAATTACTTTTGCGCAAGAAAGAGTTGTTTCAGGAATTGTTTCTGACGACACAGGAATGCCTTTACCAGGCGTAAGCGTGCTAGTTAAAGGAACTCAAACTGGGACACAATCAGATTTTGATGGAAAATATTCCATTAAAGCAACCCAAAGCCAAGTTTTGGCATTTACTTACATTGGTATGAAAACCAAAGAAATTACTGCTTCATCTCCTACACTAAATGTGAAACTAGCCTCTGACGCTATGGAACTTGAAAGCGTAGTTGTTACTGCCTTAGGTGTCAAGAAAAGTGCTCGTGCCATTGCATATGCAACACAAGAAGTAAAAGCAGCCGATCTTACTAGAGCTAGTAACAATAGTCTTACTGGAGCGTTACAAGGGAAACTAGCTGGTGTTGCAATAACTCCATCAAGTGGTGCTCCTGGAGCCTCTTCACAAATCATAATTCGTGGAGCTCGTTCATTCACAGGGAACAATACACCTTTATATGTGATAGATGGAATGCCGGTTGCATCAACTCCTGATTTTAGTACTGGAAATGGTGTTACAGGATCTGATATAGCCAACAGAGCTGTTGATATTGACCCAAACGAAATTGAATCAATTAACGTTTTGAAAGGACAGGCAGCATCTGCATTATATGGTCTGAGAGCAACAAATGGGGTAATCATAATCACTACAAAAAGCGGTAAAAACTTAGCTCATAGCGGAAAACCAGTGATTACTTTTAATACTTCGACAAGTTTTGAGACAATTTCAAAGAAACCTGACACCCAAAATGAATATGCGCAAGGTTCTGGTGGGTTATTCAATCCTAACTCTTCACAAAGTTGGGGTCCAAAAATCTCTGAATTGCCAAATGATCCGCTTTACGGAGGAAATATTGCCAACGTAAGAAATGGTGGTCTTCTAAGACCAGGCAAATATTATGTGCCTCAAAGAGCAAAAGCAGGACTAGATCCGTGGGTAAATCCTGGATCATATAACAATATTGACGATTTTTTTAAAACAGGTATAACAATAAACAACTCGTTAAATATTTCTCAGGCAACAGAGAAAACTAACTATTCATTCGGTATAGGTACTTCAAAACAAGAGGGTATTATTCCTGAAACAGGTATGAGTAGATATACTGCTAAAGCTGCAGTAGATACTAAATTAAACGATCAGTGGAAAACTGGATTCTCATTTAATTATGTTGAAACGAAAATAACGAAGAGTACATCTGCAAATGATGGTGCAATAGTAGGAATATTTGCTGCTCCGAGAAGTTACGACCTAAAAGGAATTGGTTATGAAAACCCATCAAATCCTTATGATCAAATCTACTACAGACCAAGTGTATTTAACAACCCTTATTGGGCATCAAAGCACAATGAATTTAGCGAAAAAACTAATCGTGTGTATGGAAATGCTTATATTCAGTATAATCCAGTAATAAGCGAAGATGGAACTCAGAAACTTACTGTAAAATACCAAGCAGGAGTAGATTCATGGACAACTAATTATAGAGACATTTTTGAATTTGGTAGCAAACTAGATTTATCTGGAAAAAGTAGTAGTGCTAATCTATACGGAACCACTAATGATGTAATTAACTCTCTTTTTACGTTAAATTACAACTTAAACCTCACTGACGATCTTAACTTAAATGTTTTGGCTGGAAATGAGTACAATCATCAAAATACTAAAAACTATGATGAAGTTGGAACTGCTTTTAATTTTGGAGGTTTTCCTACAATAACAAATGCAAGAACAGTAACAGCTGAGGAATATCGCAGACAAACACGTACCGTAGGTTTTTTCAGTAATGCTGAATTATCTTTTAGAAACATGCTTTTCCTAAGCGCCACTATTCGTAAAGATATTGCATCTAATATGCCAAGAGGAAATCGAGACTTCGTTTATCCTTCAGCGTCTTTAGGTTTCGTTGTAACAGAGCTAGAAGGATTGAAAGATAAATCATTTCTTTCGTATGCTAAGCTTAGAGGATCTATTGCTCAAGTTGGACAAGCTGGAAACTATTTAGGAAATTATTATTCAACTGCTAACTATAGTGGTGGTTTCTGGTCTGGTAATCCAGTACAATATCCTTTGGGTGGTGTAAGTTCATTTATTCCAAATAATGTAATTTATGATGCAAATTTAAAACCTCAAAACACTAAATCATACGAGCTTGGCGTTGACTTAAAGTTTTTTAATAATAGAGTTGGCGTTGACTATACTTATTCTAACCAAAATTCAACAGATCAAATCTTCAATGTTCCTCTAGCTGGTTCGACAGGGGCAGCAGAACTGGTAACAAATGGTGGAGAAATGCGCAATGATGTACACGAATTAACCTTAAGCGTTAATCCGATACGTACTGCAGATTTTAACTGGACCTTTAATGTAAACTTTTCTCAGATAGATACAAAGGTAATTTCGTTAAAAGACGGTGTGGACAATATCTTTCTAGGTGGATTTACTACCCCTCAAATTAGAGCTAGCGTTGGCGATCGTTTCCCTGTTATATACGGTACTGGTTATGCTAGAGATGATAAAAACAACATTATTGTAGATGCGGACGGTCTCCCTACAGCAGACGGTGAATTAAAAGTTTTAGGTGAAGTTGCACCAAAATTTACTTTAGGAGGTTCAACTCAATTAACATACAAAAAAGTTTCACTAGGAGCTGTGGTTGATTGGAAAAATGGTGGGAAAATGTATAGCGGTTCAAATAACTTGATGAACTTTTACGGTGTAGATGGAAGAACAGCCGATAGAACATCAGAATTTGTGTTTCCTGGTGTTAAAGAAGATGGTACAGTTAATGATATCGTTTTAGGTGGTGCTTCCGATCCAAACGGACAACAAGCATTACAAGGAGAATTGAATGGAATCGCAGAATCTGCAGTTTTTGATGCAAGTTTTGTAAAACTAAGAGAAGTTACTTTAGGGTACCAATTTCCTAAACTATTGAATAACACAGTAGATCTTAGAGCTTCAATTTTTGCAAGAAATATTTTATTATGGTCTAAAATGCCTAATCTTGATCCAGAGGCAACACAAGGAAACAACAATTTCTCAGGTGGATTTGAACAATGGTCAATGCCACAAACTAAGAGCATTGGTTTTGGAATGAACTTTACATTTTAATTAAAAAAAATCAAATGAAGAATATAACAATAACAATAACAGCTGTAATAGCTTTATTCTTATGTCAATCTTGTTCTGAAGACAAGATGGATGACATAAATAAGAATGTGAACAATCCAACAGATATGGCTACCCGTTTAGTAATTACGGATGTAATGGTTAATTCTGGCTTTACTGTCACTGGTTCTGATGCCTCTTTTTACGCTGGCGTATACTCTGAGTTAAGTGCAGGTAACCACAACCAAATGTATAATGCACAAATTAGAAGATCTGATCCGCAATTATCCTCAACTTACAACAATGGATGGGATAATAGTTACCAGCAATTGAGAACGTTAAATATTATTATTGACAAATGCTCAACAGGTACGGAAAAAGGAAATTATCAAACCTTAGGTGTTGCTCAAATTTTACTTGCTTACAATTTAGCTGTTCTAACGGATCTTTTCGGAGATGTTCCTTATAGCGAAGCTGGACAACCTGGAGTTATTTTTCAGCCAAAAGTAGACAAACAAGAAGCGATTTACGCAGACATCTTTAAAAGATTAAATGATGGTATTGCCAATTTAAACAAGACTACAACTTACGGAACTTTAGGAGCCCAAGATGTAATTTATGGTGGAGATTCAGCTAAATGGATCAAAGCAGCGAATGGCTTATTAGCAAGATATACTATGAGATTATCGTTAAGAAAAGCAGATTACCAAGGTGTAATTAATTTTGTCAATGCATCTTTTACTAATGCTGATAACGAATTCAAACTTGTAAATGCTGGTGTACCAAATCCTTTCGCAAGATTTGAATTGAATAGAGGCGCATTATCTGTAGCCAAAAGCTTTTATGATACAATGGTAGCGAACGGAACTGCCGACGTTCGTACTAATTCATTTTTTACCAAAAATAGCGCTGGTCAAGTTGTGACTTTTGACAACTCAAAAGCAGATGTAGAGGGACAAGGAATTTATTCCATCTCAGCTCTTATGAGTGAAAAAAATCCTATTTACATGTTAAGCTATCATGAATTGTTATTTTTGAAAGCTGAAGCTCAAGCACGATTAGGATTAGCTGAAGCTCAAACAACATTAAATGCTGCAATAAAAGCTGCTTACACTAAAAAACAAGCAGTAACATTTACAGGTGCGCAAGCAGATGCTTATACCGCTTCTATAGGGACTTTGAATGGCGAAGCATTATTGAAAAAAATCATGATTGAAAAACATATTTCTTTCTACGAAAACGAAGGTATCGAATCTTACAATGACATTAGACGATTAAAAGCAATGGGTAATGAAAACTTTATCCCTATGGTTAATCCAAAGCCTGATTCTTTTCCCTTAAGATTCGCGTACGGTCAATCTGACGTTTCTTCGAATTCTAATGTTAAAGAGATATATGGGGACGGTTCTTATGTATACAAGGAAAAAGTTTGGTGGGCTGGAGGTACTAGATAATTGACTTCTATCATTAAACAATTTAAAAACCACCAGTTAAAAGCTGGTGGTTTTTTTTATATATTTGCACCATGGAAAAAGAACATCAAATATTTGGAATCAGAGCGATCATTGAAGCAATTCAGGCTGGAAAAGACGTAGATAAAGTATTCATTCAGAAAGAAGCTTCTGGCGAATTGATGAAAGACTTAATGAAAGTGATGAAACGCGCAAGCGTTAATTTTTCTTATGTTCCTGTAGAAAAACTAAATCGTTTAACTCCAAATAACCATCAAGGTGCAGTAGCGACTATTTCACCAATCGGATTTATAAGTTTAGAAGACTTAGTAGAATCTACTTTAGAAGCAAATAAAAAACCTCTTTTCCTTATACTAGATCAACTTTCTGACGCGCGTAATTTTGGTGCTATTATTAGAACGGCCGAATGTACTGGGGTAAATGGAATTATCGTTCAAAAAACGGGTTCTGCACCTGTAAATGGTGATACGGTAAAAACATCAGCTGGAGCCGTATTTAATGTTCCTATCTGTAAAGTAGAACATATTAAAGATGCTGTTTTTTATTTACAGGGTTCTGGAATAAAAACTGTTGCAGCTACTGAAAGAACGGAAGACAGTATTTACGACATTGATTTAACTGAAGGAGTTGCCATTATAATGGGGTCTGAAGATCGTGGAATCAATCCTTCGGTACTTAAAATTGTAGATGAAAAAGCAAAATTACCAATGTTTGGAACAATAGGTTCTCTAAATGTTTCTGTTGCTTGTGGTGCATTTTTATATGAAGCAGTTAGACAAAGAAAATAATAGGATCAATTCTTTCATTTCATAATTGCAATAAATGTGTATTTAAAATGAAAATTATCACGAATAAAAATTTGTGAAAAATAATTCTTAAAAATAAATTAGCAAAAAGCACGAACTATAAGTTCGTGCTTTTTTATTGATTGAAATAGAGACTATAACTTTTTTTTAGTTATTTCGTAATTAGTTTGGTAATTGGAAACAAAATAGGTTTTGGGCTTCTCCTCCACTCTTAGATCTTCTTCTGGACTTGGTAGATTGGCAAAATTACCGTCTTCATCAAACTGACGCATAAAAACATCTGCCTCTGGATTGAAATCTGGCTTTTGCCATTCGTAAACGACTGCTTTTTTATATTCAGGCAACTCATAAAGCAACGACAGCGCCAAGCCTACAACAAAGCCAGAAAGATGACCTTCCCAAGAAATAGAATTGTCTATTTCCGGAAAAACATACCAAATCATTCCTCCATACAGCACGATAACCGATAATGATAAGGCAACCAATCGGTAATAGCGCGTTTGAATTCCTTTAAAAAAAATAAAACTTACCAACACATAAATTAATCCACTGGCACCAATGTGGTAACTATTTCTACCAATTAACCATGTTAAAGCTCCTGATAGTAAAATACCAAAGACAACAACCGAAAAAGTTTGTTTGGGATAAAAATAACGAAGGGCCGCGAGCAAGACCAGAAGCGGAATCGAGTTATTGTATAAATGGTTTAAGTCGGAGTGAATAAACGGACTAAACAAAACACCTTGAAAACCAGACAACGTTCTTGGATAAATTCCGTTATCGAAAAAATCAAAATCGAATCGAATTTGCAACCAGTACACTACCCAAAGTACGAGCACAAAAAAAAGTGGTAAGGCAATAACTGAATTGGAAAACTTAAATTGATCGTCGTTCATAATACAAACAAATGTGTCATCAAGATAACAAAAACAAGTCCAAAAAAGAAATGCGACGTATTGACAGCAGATAACCTGATTTTGAAAACTGACTAGCCCAGATGGAAATGGCATCCTTTTTTGGTCTTCTTTTTCGAAGACTAAAAAAGATACAATGGACAGCTGGAAAATGCTCCAAAAAAATAGTAGTTTTGTATGATGGAAGCACCACTTGCAGAACGAATTCGACCTCAAACTTTAGAAGAATACATTAGCCAATCACATTTAGTTGGACCAAACGGATCTTTGACTCAGCAAATTGCCAAAGGAATAATTCCGTCTTTAATTTTTTGGGGACCACCCGGAACTGGAAAAACGACTTTAGCGCAGATTATTGCTCAAGAGTCCAAACGACCCTTTTATATTTTGAGTGCCATTAATTCGGGTGTAAAAGACATTCGTGATGTCATTGAAAAAGCCAAACAAAGTGGCGGATTATTTACAACTAAAAATCCGATTTTATTTATAGATGAAATTCACCGCTTTAGCAAATCACAACAAGATTCGCTTTTGGCTGCGGTAGAAAAAGGCTGGATCACTTTGATTGGAGCAACGACCGAAAACCCAAGTTTTGAAGTGATTCCTGCACTATTATCACGCTGTCAAGTATATATTTTAAATGCGTTTAGCAAGTCTGATTTGGAAGCTTTGTTGCATCGTGCGATAAAAACTGACAAAGAATTAGCTTCTAAAAAAATTGAGTTAAAAGAAACAGAGGCCTTACTTCGCTTGTCTGGCGGAGATGGTAGAAAATTACTTAATATTTTTGAGTTGGTCATCAACGCTTCTTCTGAAGACACAGTGGTAATTACCAACGATCGGGTATTTGAATTAGTACAGCAAAACACCGTACTGTACGATAAAACCGGCGAACAACATTATGATATTGTTTCGGCTTTTATTAAATCCATCCGTGGAAGTGACCCTAATGGGGCTGTATATTGGTTAGCGCGCATGATAGAAGGTGGTGAAGATGTAAAATTTATTGCGCGTAGAATGTTGATCTTATCAAGCGAAGATATCGGAAATGCCAACCCAACGGCTTTTATAATGGCCAATAGTACATTTCAAGCAGTAGCCATTATTGGCTATCCCGAAAGTCGCATCATTCTAAGTCAATGTGCCATTTACTTGGCTACTTCCCCAAAAAGCAATGCTTCGTATGTAGCAATTGGCACCGCACAGCAATTGGTAAAACAAACAGGAGACTTAGCCGTTCCCATTCATTTGAGAAATGCGCCAACCAAATTAATGAAAGATTTAGGATATGGAGACACTTACAAATACTCGCATGATTATGCTAATAATTTTGCTGAACAAGAATTTTTACCCGATGCTATAAAAGAAACGGTTCTTTATAATCCCGGCAACAATTCTAGAGAGAATAGCAACCGTGAATTTTTAAAGAACCGTTGGAAAGGAAAGTACAAGTATTAGTTGATCTACTAAAATTTTACTGAAATTGGCTCTGAAACCAATTTATCATCTTTATAATATTCAAAAAACCATTGGTTGTTTTTACTTATTAGTGAGCCTTGAACGCCATCTTTAATTGCAATAAATGAGTCAGGTTGCGATGTTTTCATTAACTTCATGACCACTTTTGGCGTTTTATCAATAAGTTGATAGCCCGTTTCCGTGGGCTGCGCATATAAAACATCAACACTATTTGTATTGGAGTTAATCGTACTCATAGGAACTGAACTTTCAACCGCTTTTGCAGTCGTTACAGCAGTTGCTGCAATTGCTGTGGCTTGCACAGTTGTTTGCTTTTTTCCAACTTCACTCTTGTTTACCGTACCATTGTACGCGTAATTTAATGCATTTACAGAAACGAAAGCGCCATCTAAAGCTTCTTTGTAAGCCGGTTCATATTCTTTGGTTTTACTTTTTCCAATTTCAGAAGTATACACTACTTTACCATAGCAATCTTTAAATTCTACGTATAACTTAGTTATTAAAAAAGCATTATCACGAACGACATTTACATTTAATAAATCGCAACGTTGCGCCGTATATTCTTGCGGTAACACTTCGTTAGCGTAAAAAGCAGTGAAACCCGCTTTTTCAAGATTAAATTTAGTCAACGTAGCCAAACGATATTGATTATCCGTTTTAATAAAATCAAATTTTAGAGGCACAATAACGGCTTTATAATCATTGATTGATTGCGAAAAACAATAAGTTGAAAATAAAACAAACGCAAAGAGGAATTTGGTTTTCATAATTATAAATAGTTTTTAAGTTCTAATAAATGATTTATTTGTTTAATATCTTGATTTACTTGTATGCTTTTTTCGTTAAAAAAAATAGCTTGCATTCCTGCATTTATAGCGCCAAGAACGTCGGCTTCTAATGAATCTCCAATCATCAACGATGTTTCTTTATTGGCTTTCGCCGAAGAGACCGCATAGTCAAAAATAATTGGATTGGGTTTCTTAACACCTGCCATTTCAGAATTAGTAATTGTTTTAAAATACTGTATGATTGCTGAGCTTGTCATTTTCTTGTATTGTACTTCCGCAAAACCATTTGTAATAATATGCAAGGTATACATTGACTGCAGGTATTCTAATATTTCTATCGTTCCGTCGAAGAGATGATTGTACAGTGGTAAATATTCAATATAATCCTTTGCCATCTGATGAATTTGTTCATCTGACATACTATAATTTATGGCATCAAAAGAATGCTTGAGTCTATTGTACCGCAATTCGTGATGTGTAATTTTATCGTTTTGATACAATTGCCAACACGCTTGATTGATAGGTACATATTTTTCGATAAAAGCGGTCGTTGAAACAGTGGGATGTGCTTCTTTAAAAATCATATCAAAAGCGAGCTCTGAGTTTTTGTCAAAATCCCAAAGTGTATGATCTAAGTCAAAAAAGACATCTGTTATAGTATTTTTCATTTTTAAAATATTCCTTCATCTACAAAACTATAATATTTTGTTTCAGTAACGATAAGATGATCTAAAACTTTAACATCTAAACTCTCACCAGCCAACTTTAATTTTTTTGTAATGTGCTTGTCTGCTTCACTCGGAACTAAAGCACCAGATGGATGATTGTGACACAAAATTATTGCGGTTGCCCCTAATTCGAGTGCTGCTTTAAAAACCAAACGAACATCGACCATCGTTCCTGTAATACCGCCTTTGCTTTGCTGCGCTTTAGAAAGCACTTTATTGGAATTATTCAAATATAAAATCCAAAATTCCTCGTGAGGTAACTCGCCTATTATTGGTTGCATAATCTCAAAAACAACTTTGCTCGATGTGATTTTGCTAAGTTCTACAGCCTCCTCCGCTCTTCTTCTGCGTCCTAACTCTAGTGCAGCAATAATTGTAATCGCCTTTGCCTCTCCTATTCCTTTAAAACTAATTAATTGCGATAAAGATACTTTTCCTAGAGCATTCAAGTTATTAGCTACACTTGCTAAAATTCTTTTACTGAGATCGACCGCCGATTCATTTCGACTTCCAGATCCAATCAAAATAGCAATTAGCTCGGCATCGCTTAACGCACTTTTCCCTTTCAACATTAATTTCTCTCGAGGCCTATCATCTTCTGACCAGTGTGTAATGGGAAAATTTGTTTGTTCCATATTCTTGAAAAATTACAATTAAAACTTACTAATATACAAGAAAAATCTTTCAATAAAATCTGAAGTGAGCAGAAATAAAAAAGCCAATTAACGATTGCTAATTGGCTTCTAATCTCATTATTCTAAAATTATTCTATTAAACGTTTCACTTCATCAAAATTAAGTCCACCATAATTACCTGAACTCATTAGTAATAATGCCGAATTTTCTAGATTTAGATTAAAAAGATAGTCTTTAAATTCAATTGGATTTGTGTAAATAACGAGGTCTTTTCTATTGAAAGCATTCGCGATCTGCTCGTAAGTCACTTCTTCTAATTGTTTTATTTTTACTGCATCTGGCGAGTAAAAAACCACTGCGGTATCTGCAAATTCCAAAGCACCTTCATACTCTTTCAAAAATTCCGCATTTAAACTACTATAGGTATGCAGTTCTAAACACGCAATAAGTGTTCGATCTGGATATTGTTCTTTTACTGCTTTTGTGGTCGCAGCTACTTTACTTGGTGAATGTGCAAAGTCTTTATAGGCGACCTTACCTTCTCCTTCTGCAACTTTCTCTAATCTTTTTGAAGCGCCTTTAAAACTAGCAATGGCCTCGTAAAAATCGGCTTCATCAACACCCATATTTTGACAGATCCACTTTGCTCCTGCCAAATTATTTAGATTATGCGCACCAAATACTTCAATTGGCATTAAACCTTCGGGCGTCTCTAATAACGTTTTTCCATTTTCAACTTTATAATTGGGCGTTGAATAGGGTAATTTACGAATTGGGTTTGTAGCGGCTTCGGCCACACGTTTTACTTCTCTATCATTTTCATTATAAATTAATATTCCTCCACGGGAAATCTTTTCAATAAAAATTTCGAATTGCTCGACGTAGTTTTCGTAGGTTGGAAAAACATTAATATGATCCCAAGCAATACCCGAAATTAAAGCAATATTAGGTTGGTATAGGTGGAATTTTGGTCTTCGATCAATCGGTGAAGACAAATACTCATCACCTTCTAAAACAATAAAATCATTTTCTTCTGTAAGATGCACCATCGTATCAAAACCTTCTAATTGTGCACCAACCATATAATCGACTTCAATAGCATGATAATGCATGACATGCAAAATCATAGAAGTAATAGTTGTTTTGCCGTGCGAACCTCCAATAACAACACGCGTTTTATTTTTGGATTGTTCATATAAGAATTCAGGATATGAATATATCTTTAGACCTAATTCTTGCGCTTTCAGTAGTTCTGGATTATCAGCTTTGGCATGCATTCCTAAAATGATCGCATCCAAATCAGCGGTAATTTTATCAGGAAACCAACCCATTTCTTCAGGTAAAATTCCTTTTTTTTCTAAGCGTGATTTTGATGGTTCAAAAATAGCATCGTCACTGCCCGTAACTTTATATCCTTTATTGTGTAGCGCCAAAGCTAAATTATGCATCGCACTTCCGCCAATGGCAATAAAATGTGTCTTCATATTGTATTCGAATTATTCGTCAATTAATTTGATGTTTTCTTTTTGTATTCTTCTAAAACGATCTTGGCTTTATCTGGTTGCTCCATTTTATTTTGATATAAATCGGCTAATTTTTGATAGCAAATTTTTGTTCCTCCAACAGTAACAGCTTTTTTATACTGCTCTTCTGCCATTTTATATCTTTTAAAATATTCATCAATTCGGCCTTGCGACAAATAACCATCGACTGCAGAAATTCTTTGCAATTGATCCGAATATGCGACTGCCTTAGATTCGCTTCCGCCAACCATTGCAGGTAATTGCAGATACAATTCGATTAATGCCCAACGTGCAGGAATGTGTTTAGAATCTAACTGAATCGACTTTTCAAATGATCCTTTCACTTCATCAATCATTCCTAACGCTTTAAATTTATTAACAGTTAGTGCTTTCATACCGAGAGCTCCACCGTATTTATAAAAATAGTCAGCTTCTGATGGCTTAGTCAGTTTTAACTTTTTATAGTATACTAATGCGGTATCCCATTTTTTTTCTGCCCCCGCAATATCTCCTAAATATTCAATTGCTTTTAAATTATTTGGAGTAGTTTTTACGACACTTTCAAACGCAGTTCTCGCTGGCGCATATTGTTTCTTCTGAAAAAGCTTTTCTCCCTTTTCAAAATCAGATTGAGCCCACATACAATTGGTTACCAAAACAAAGAATATTACAAGTTGCTTCATAGCTCAAAAATAAGTAAATAAATTGTGCTGCATTTACTTTTGGGAAATAATTGTATTTCATACTGTTTTGTACAAAAAAAAACCACCATAACAAGGTCATGGTGGTTTAAATCTTTACAGTCAAAATTAAACTATTTCACTATAGTCAATTCGTCAATAATATTTTTAGCTCCAGCGTACTTATCAATCACCCAAAGCACATAACGAATATCAACGTTAATTGTTCTTTGCAAGTTTGGATCAAAAATAACATCTCCAGCCATTGCTTCGATATTTCCATCAAATGCAATACCAACTAATTCTCCTTTGCCATTAATCACCGGTGAACCTGAGTTTCCTCCTGTAATATCATTGTCGGTTAAAAAGTTAACTGGCATATACCCTTCTTTGTCGGCATATTGACCAAAATCTTTCTTTTTATTTAATTGCAACAATCTTTTTGGCAAATCAAATTCAGCATCACCAGCTTTATACTTTTTAACCATACTTTCCATGGTTGTATAATTGTTGATTTTAACGTCATTGCGTTTGTCTTCAGGCAAGGCGCGTACTTTTCCGTAAGATAATCGTAAAGTAGAGTTAGCATCTGGATATTGAATCGTGTTTAATTTTGATTCTTTTAAACCTTCTACTAATTTGCGGTAAGCAATTGCAAATCCATCATCAGATATGGCTTGGTAATCACTCTCAGCACGGTATTTTGTCAATAAATCGTTAGAAATAATATACAAAGGATCGTGTATAATTGCCAATGGTTTAGGATCTGCCATAAACGCAAGCACTTTTTCTTTAGATGTAAAATAACTTACTTCCGTTGCTTTTGCAACATCAGCTGTAAAGTTACCGTTATTCTCTGCTTTCATCTTAGCAATTTGCGCTGGCAAACCGTATTCAGTACCTTTAGAAGCATATAGATTTAATTGAGCAGCCAACACATCTTTTTCAAGCGGTGCATAAAACTCTCCATAAATATTATCGATTAATGCAGTAATCTTAGGTAGCATTTCTGCTTTTTTAGCATCGTTTTCTTTGTAGTAAGCAATCAAAGAGTTTCCTAAATTGGCTGGTCCCGTTGCATAACTTGACGTACGTAAAAGTTGCATTAAATAACTATCGTGAGCTGCTTTTACATTTGTTATTCTGTAATACTCATTAATAGTCGGAATTACGTTTTCGTACTTTTCTTTATTCGCTGGCTTCATTGCCCATTCGTAGAACTTATCTTCTTGTTCTGCTTTTGTAGCGGCTGTTCCTGCTTTCGTCAACGCATCAATCATACCTTGACGGTTTTTCCAGTAATTGGCTGTAGAAGCATATTTTGACGCATATTGCAAACGAACCGTTGCATCTTTGTCCATATACTTTTTCATTTGGTCCATTCCAGTTTTTGCACCTTCAACCCAAGCAGGATAAGCATACTTTACATTTTGCTCAATTCCCCCCGCTGGCATCCAACGATTGGTTCTTCCTGGATAGCCCAAAATCATGGCAAAATCATTTTCTTTAACACCTTTTAAACTTACAGGTAAGTGGTGTTTAGGCTGCAAAGGCACATTATCTTTAGAATATTCTGCCGGATTTCCGTCCTTATCAGCATACACTCTAAACATAGAGAAATCTCCCGTTTGACGTGGCCATTCCCAGTTATCCGTATCTCCTCCAAATTTTCCAATACTTTCTGGTGGCGTTCCTACTAAACGTACATCTTTATAATCTTGGTAGACAAAATAGTAATATTCATTTCCTTGAAAGAAAGGTCGAACAGACACTACATATTTTCCGTTCTCACTGTTCTCTTTTTCGATCAAAGCCATTTCTTGCTGAATTGCTTTGTTGCGATCGGTTTCACTCATTTTATCATTCACTTTTGATAAAATTCGTTTTGAAACATCATCCATACGAACAAAGAAACGAACGTATAGTGATTTTGGCTTCATTTCTTCGGCACGACTTTTAGCCCAAAACCCATCTTTTAGATAATTTTGTTCAGCGCTAGAAAGTTCTGCAATGGCATCGTATCCACAATGGTGATTCGTTAAAACAAGACCACTTTTAGAGACCATTTCTGCTGTACAACCACCGTTAAACTGCACAATTGCATCTTTTAAACTGTGATTGTTAATGCTGTAAATTTCTTCAGCAGTCAGTTGCAAACCCATTTTTTCCATATCTCTATGGTTGAGTCTATCTAGAAACATTAAGAACCACATTCCTTCATCGGCCCTTACAGGAAATGCCATTAGGCACATCGATACAAATAAGATTATTTTTTTCATATAATAATTGAATTAGTTTTGCGAAGATAAGTCATTTTCGAAATTACATCCACTTGAAAATCATAAATGTGTAGAAAACAGCTATAAAAAGCATATTTTTTTACGATACTAGCAATTTAAACCTTAAAAAAAGGCGCTCTATCTCTAGAACGCCTGTATTTTGATTAAAAACCAGCTTAGTCGTTAAGCATTTTCCAAAGTCTATCTTTTAATTCGGTCAGACCTTGCTGAGCCACAGATGAAATAAACATAAAAGGAACTCCTTTTAATTGTTCATCTAGTTCTGCTTTTAGCTCTACTTGCAACTCATCGTCGAGCATGTCGCATTTAGAGATTACCAACAAACGTTCTTTGTCTAACATTTCAGGATTGTACTTGGTCAATTCATTCACCAAAATATCATATTCTGTTTTAATATCTTTGGCGTCTGCAGGAACTAAAAACAGTAAGGTAGAATTTCTTTCGATATGACGTAAGAAATAATGACCCAATCCTTTTCCTTCGGCAGCACCTTCAATAATTCCTGGAATATCGGCAATTACAAACGATTGATAATCGCGGTAGGCTACAATTCCTAAATTAGGTTTTAAAGTCGTAAACGGATAATCAGCAATTTTTGGTTTTGCAGATGTTAATACTGAAAGCAAAGTTGATTTTCCAGCATTAGGAAAACCTACTAAACCTACATCGGCCAGTACTTTCAATTCCAAAATAATATCCATCTCTATTCCAGGTAAACCCGGTTGTGCATATCTTGGCGTTTGGTTTGTTGAACTTCTAAAATGCCAGTTTCCTAATCCACCTTTTCCTCCTCTTGACAAAATTTGACGTTCGCCATCTTCCGTAATTTCAAAAAGAATTTCTCCAGTTTCTTTATCCTTAACAACGGTTCCTAATGGTACTTCGATAAATTTATCCTCTCCATCGGCACCTGTACTTCGGTCACCACTTCCATCTCCACCATTCCCTGCTTTAATATGGCGCGCAAATTTTAAGTGAAATAATGTCCAAAGTCCTTTATTTCCAATTAAAGTTACGTGCCCACCACGTCCACCATCTCCACCATCTGGACCACCTTTCTCAATAAATTTCTCTCTATGTAAATGTGTAGAACCTTTTCCTCCTTTTCCCGAAGAAACAAATATTTTTACGTAATCTACAAAATTCCCTTCTGTCATAACTTTTTTTTATTTTGACTGAAATAAAAAGCAAATCAGCCCTTAGCTGCTTTTCTTCTTACTTTTAGTCTTCTATTCTTGTTGTCAACCTTAGCTTTTAAAATCTAGAATTCCGAGAAATTGTAGATTCTCCTCTAAATATAAAAACTATTTCTATTCTTTTTCTTTTCTTCTTTTAATCAAAACTTTGTCAATTTTAATACCATCCATATCGAT
The DNA here is from genome assembly GCF_001529295.1 of Flavobacterium sp. TAB 87. Taxonomy (GTDB): domain Bacteria; phylum Bacteroidota; class Bacteroidia; order Flavobacteriales; family Flavobacteriaceae; genus Flavobacterium. Next base: position 906,394 of record NZ_LLWK01000038.1, on the reverse strand, counting down.
AATTTCCAATTGAAAATTATTCCAATTTAACTTATCGCCTTGTTTCGGTATTCTTGATAACTCTGTCATTATCATTCCGCTGACCGTTGTAACATCATAATCGTTTATTAAATCATCCAACTCAAAATAGGTTAAAAAATCATGCAACGAATAATGTCCATCAACCAACCAAGTGCCATCTTCTCTTTCTACTAACTGAAATTCTTCTTTATAAAAATCTGATACATTACCAACTAACGCTTCCAATATATCATTCAGCGTAATTATTCCTTGAAAAATGCCATACTCATCTGCTACTAAAGCATGATGTACTCCAGTTAATTTAAAACTCTCTAACGCTCTGTATGCAGTAGTATGTTCCATAATGAAAGAAGGCGTGGTCATAATTTTAGCCAAACTAAAATCTTCTTTTTCAATAGTTGCAAAAATATTTTTAAGTGTAACAATACCAACGATATCGTCAAAATTGTCTTTGTAAACGGGATAAGTAGTATGTAAATCTTCTAAAACTGCTTTTTTTACTGCGGCCGCATCCCAATCTAAAACTAGCATGTCTACCGATTTGCGATGTGTCATTAACGAATTCACTTTTCGATCACCGATATGAAAAACGCGTTCTACAATGTCTTGTTCGATTTCTTGTACTTCTCCACCTTCTGTTCCTTCTTTTATAATGGCCTTAATTTCCTCTTCGGTTATCTTGCCGTCTGCTGAAGGTTTAATTTGCAAAACGTTCAGTAAAAAATCAGTCGAATGGGTCAATAACCAAATAAATGGCGCTGTAATTATCGAAACAAATTTCATTGGCATCGCGGATGTTTTTGCAATGGTTTCCGGAAAATTTAATCCAATTCGTTTCGGTAGCAACTCTCCCAAAACCAACGAGAAAAAAGTTAAAACAACCACGACAATTCCCACACCAATAGAATCTGCATACGGACGCAATACAGCAAATTCTCCAATAAAAACCTGCACATCGGCAGTAATTTTATCTCCACTGTAAATCCCGGTTAAAATTCCGATTAACGTAATTCCGATTTGAACAGTCGATAAAAATTTATTTGGCGAATTGGCAAGCTCTAATGCAATTTTAGCACTTTTATTTCCTTTTTTTGCTGAAGTCTCTAATCTACTTTTACGAGCAGAAATCAATGCAATTTCTGACATCGAAAAAAAGCCATTGAGTAGAATCAATAAGAAAATAATAAGTAGTGCCATATATTTTGAAAAAGAGTTACACTTTACGTTAAACAACAAAAGATTTGTTAGCCAACAAACCCTTTTTAATTTAAAAAAAACCACCAAGCAATTAAGTTTCATTGAACGTCAATCGCCTCAATTTCTTAGTGGAAAATTATTTTGTGCAGTTTGAATTGTATGGTGATTAAACCTCAAACTGTTTCTATTTATTTGAATTACAAACTATCAATCACAGCGCCTAAACGCTCAGTAATTTCTGCGACAGAACCGATTCCGTTTACGGCGTGAAATTTATTTTGCTCTTTATAATACCCCATCAAAGGAGCTGTCTTCTCGTTGTATTCTTGGTATCTGTTGCGAATTTTTTCTTCGTCTTGATCGTCTGGCCTTCCGCTAGTTTTTCCTCTTTCTAACAAACGCGCTACTAAAATTTCATCATTAGCTTCTAATGCAACGGTTGCCGTGATTTTTTCTCCTTTAGAAACTAAAAAAGCATCTAGTGCTTTTGCTTGCGCAATTGTTCTTGGAAAACCATCAAATAAAAATCCTGCTGAATCTTGATTACTTTCTACCTCACTTTGCAACATCTGGATCGTTACTTCATCTGGAACTAAATCGCCTTTATCCATATAGGTTTTGGCTAATTTCCCTAATTCGGTTTCATTTTTAATATTATATCTAAAAATATCTCCGGTTGAAAGATGTGTTAGATTGTATTTTCCTTTTAAAAATTCAGCTTGAGTTCCTTTTCCTGCTCCAGGTTTTCCAAATAAAACAATGTTGATCATAATGTAATTTAAAAGTTGAAACATTTAAAAATGAAAGGTTGTATTTCTCTTTCTAAAATATTTCTAGTTGTGTAGTTATGTATTTATAGTTTCAGTTAATTCTTTTTACTCTTGAACCTGATACACTTCGGGCAAGTTGCGCCCCAAACCATCGTAGTCTAAACCGTAGCCAACAATAAATTTATTTGGAATTCTAATTCCAACATAATCTATTGTAATGTCTTTTTTGTACGCTTCGGGTTTAAAAAAAAGAGTGGCAATTTTCAAGCTTTTCAAGTTTTGATTGGCAAACATTTCTTTTAATGTCACCAATGTGTTTCCAGTGTCAATGATATCTTCTAAAATCACTACTGTTCGCCCAGTTAAATCTTCGTTAATCCCAATAAGTTCTTTCACTTCATTGGTCGTCTCAGTCCCTTCGTATGAGTTTAATTTCACAAAAGAAACTTCGCACGGATAACTGTACTTTTTCACAAAATCAGCAACCACCATAAAAGAGCCATTAAGTACTCCGATGAAAATTGGAGTTTCATTAGCTGTATCTGCTTCTACTTTTACCACCATTTTTGCAATTGCAATTTCGATTTCCTTAGCAGAAATAAACGGAACAAATTGTTTATCGTGAAGTTGGATCATTAATTCTTACTTTTTAAATAAGCTGCAAAGATACAGAATTACAAATAAAACTAAACGTGAAAATATAAGGCTGATTTATTATTTTGAAAAAGTTAAATATCACTTAATTTTTATAAATATTTCCTATAAAATTCTTTTAAATTAGGTAAATTGTTGTGCTATAAATTTAATCTGAAATTGAAATGAAAACCATAATCAAAGTATTTTCTACATCCCTAATATTTCTTTTGACGGCCTGCAACGGACAAGTAAAAGAAGCAACCAAAGAAAAGTTGGCACAGCAGCCAGAAGTCACAGTAAAAACAGCGGTTGGCGACTTGGTATTGCCGCCGCCCTATGCCACAGAATCTGTTGCAAAAGGCAGCCGAATGGTCAATTGGCCAGAAGGCAAACTGCCGCAAGCACCTGAAGGTTTTATGGTTACTAAATTTGCTGACGGATTAGAAAACCCGCGTTGGACCTACATTGCGCCTAATGCTGATATTTTTGTAGTGGAAAGCGGAACGAGAACTTCAAAAAACCAGATCACGGTCTTTAGAGACGCCAACAAAGATGGAACATTTGAAACGCGAAATGTTTTTATTTCGAACCTCAACAAACCATTTGGCATGTTAGTGCTGAAAGACTTTTTTTACATTGCAAACACCGATGGCTTGTACCGTTATCCGTATATAAATAATGCCCTAAAATTAGAAACTAAAGGCGAAAAAATTCTTGATCTTCCTGCGGGAGGTTACAACAACCACTGGACAAGAAATATAATTGCCAATACCGAAGGGACAAAAATTTACATATCGGTTGGATCAGGCAGTAATGTTGGCGAAAATGGCATGAAAGAAGAAATTCGCCGCGCCAATATTTTAGAAATTAATCCTGATGGAACGGATGAAAAAATTTATGCCGCTGGCTTAAGAAACCCGGTGGGAATGGATTTTAATCCAGTTAACGGAGAACTTTGGACAGCAGTTAATGAAAGAGACGAATTGGGAGACAACTTGGTACCCGATTATATTACTAGCGTAAAAAGAGATGGGTTTTATGGATGGCCATATTCGTATTACGGAAATATTTTGGATCCTAGATTGAAGGGCGAAGGCAAAGATTTAGCTGCAAAAGCGATTGTTCCTGATGTTTCTGTTGGCGCACATACTGCTTCGCTAGGCTTGACTTTTTACAACAAAGATGCTTTTCCTTCAAAATACAAAAACGGAATTTTTGTAGGCCAACACGGCTCTTGGAATCGCGCGAATATAGCAGGATATAAAGTAGTATTTGTTCCGTTTGCTGACGGAAAGCCGTCTGGTAAGCCCGAAGATTTTTTGACTGGTTTTATAGCTGATCAATCCAAAGCAGAAGTTTACGGTCGTCCTGTTGCGGTTACCGTTATGAATGACGGCTCGCTATTGGTAAATGACGATACTGGGAATGTTATCTGGAAAGTAACAGCAAATAAATAGACGATTTATGATTGCAAAGAAATACTGCTTTCTTAATTTTTTGCTCTTGTGTTTTGTAAATATAAGTGCTCAAAATAAAGAAAGCAAAACAATTGACACGCTCAGAACTAAAAAGCTACAAGAAGTAATTATCAGTCCGCTGCACATTAATACTAAATTACAAAATGCATCGGCATCTATCGGAATTTTATCTCAAGCCGATTTAATACAAAATAACAGCACAGATATTAGTACGGTGCTAAATATCATTCCTGGCGTGTTCATGCAATCGGCAAATTTTACGACAAGCCGAATTTCAATTCGAGGTATTGGCGCTAGAACACCTTATGGAACCAATAAAATCAGGGCTTTTTATGGAAGTATTCCGTTGACTTCTGGTAATAGCGAAACGGTTATTGATGATATAAATTTGGAAACTTTAAGCCAAATTGAAATAATTAAGGGACCATTGTCTAGCGTTTATGGCGCTGGTTTAGGCGGAGCAATTTTAATTTCGCCGAAGTTGTTAACTACCATTGGTCAAAGCGCCAGCATCAACACCGTTGTTGGTTCCAATAGTTTAGTGAAAAATACGGTGAACTATAATTTAAACAAAGAAAATGCTAGCGTAAATTTAAGCTACCATAAGCTAGAAACAGACGGTTGGCGAGAAAACAGCGCCTACAATAGAGAAGGAATAACCTTAGCCGGCGAGTTGCTAAAAAAAGCAAATAGCAAACTGACTTATTTTTCAAATTATACTTATTTAAAAGCTTTCATTCCGAGTTCAATTAGCAAAGATTTGTTCGAAAATAATCCAAAATCTGGAGCAGCTACTTGGGTTGCTTCCAAAGGATACAAAGAATACAAATCGACATTGGCAGGATTGGCTTATGATTTTCAACTCAACGACAATTTACAAAATTCAACTTCAATTTTCGTCAATTACAAAGACAACAACGAAGCCAGACCTTTTGACATTTTAAACCAATATACGTTTGCAAGTGGTGCACGAACACAATTTTCAGGTAAGTTTAAGATTAAAAATGTTACCAATCATTTTATAACAGGCATCGAATATTTTCAAGATACTTATAAAGGCAATACTTTCGAAAACTTATACAAGCAAAATAACAATCAAGGCAGTTTACAAGGCAATTTATTTACCGAAACAGGTCAAAAAAGGCAGTTTCACAATGTGTTTTCGCAAATTAGAACTTTAGTTGCTGAGCAATTTGAAGTACAAGCAGGAATAAATTACAATGCGACACAATTTGAAATAGAAAATTACAATTTAAAATCAACTGAAAAATACAGTTACGGCGGTATTTTTTCGCCACAATTGTCATTGTTATTCAAGCCAACTGACGAACGAACCATTTATTTATCGGCAAGCCGCGGTTTTTCATTACCGGCAACCGAAGAAACGCTCAGCAGTACTGGCACTATCAATCCAGACATCAAACCCGAGAATGGCTATAATTTGGAGCTGGGCGGAAAATTTTACTTTTTTAGTAGAAAAGTGTACACAGAGGTTAGTTTGTATCGCATGGAAATTAAAGATTTATTAGTTGCCAAACGTGTAGGCGATGATCAATATGTTGGTGCCAATGCGGGCAAAACATTGCACGAAGGTGTCGAAATATTAGCCAAGTACAATTGGAAAATAAATTCCTTTTTGGACATTCAATCGCATGTATCTGCTTCAGTAGGGAACTATAAATTTAAAGAATTCGATGACAATGGAACTGATTTTTCTGGAAATAAATTAACTGGAGTTCCTGCTAGCAAAGCGAATGTTGGTGTGCTCATTAATACCACTTTAGGCATTTACCTGAGTGGCGATTTTCAGTACATTGATGACATTCCGTTAAATGACGCGAATTCAGTATATGCTAATTCGTATCATTTAATTAATTTCAAAACAGGTTATCGCTTCGAAATCCTTCCAAAGTGGAATGCGCACTTAGCCGTGGGCGTAAATAACGCAACCAACGAAAAGTACGCAACTTTAATTCTGCCTAATGCTGTTGCTTTCGGAAAGGCGTTGCCGCGATATTACTATCCTGGTTTGCCTGTAAATTATTATGGTTCCGTTGCTTTAAATTACTTATTTTAGACGATCAAAATCAACTAAATAATGCAGTCTGAATTACAACGAAAATTAGACCTTGTTACTGCGTACAGAGAAAGTCGCTTAAAATATGCGCAGGAAGTTCTTGAAAACAAACATTATTTTGAAGAATTGGTTGAAATTTGTTTTTCTCCGACCGACAGAAACAACCACAAAGCCTGCTATATTTTAGAATTTGTCGCTTATGAAAAATTAATTTGGTTGCAACCGCAGCTGAATTTTTTCTGCTCTCATTTGAAAGTTTTAAAAAACGAAAGTTCGATTCGGCCCATTGCAAAGGTGACACAGCTTTTGATACAAGCACATTATAAAAAAGCAGAGAACGGCATTTTTCTTTCTGAAGAAAATCTACAAGACTGTATTGAAACTTCTTTTGACTGGCTTATAAACGACATTAAAGTAGCCACCAAAGCCTATTGCATGCGTACTTTGTATATTTTAGGAAATTACTGCGATTGGATTCATCCTGAATTGCAAATCATACTGACTAAAGATTATGCGGCTCATTCTTATGCTTATCAAGCAGTGGCAAGAGAAGTTTTGAAGAAAATAAAATAGCGTTTTAGTATTTACGCATTATAAAGTATCTTTGCCAATCACAAACACACAACGATGAATTACTTTTCTTCTGATTTTAAATTAGGCATTTTAGGCGGCGGACAATTAGGAAAAATGCTCTTGTTTGACACTCGAAAGTTCGACATACAAACTTACATTTTGGACCCAAGCGATGAAGCTCCAAGTAAAATTGCTTGCAATAAATTCTTCAAAGGTGATTTGATGGATTTCGACACTGTTTATAATTTCGGAAAACAAGTTGATGTTTTGACTTTTGAAATTGAATTGGTCAACTTGGAAGCGTTAGAAAAACTAGAAAGCGAAGGCTTAAAAGTATATCCTTCTCCTAAAACATTGAGGAAAATTCAGAATAAAGGCACTCAAAAAGATTTTTATACCGAACATAATATTCCAACAGCGGCATATCAAAGATTTTCTAATTTAGAAAATTTGAAGTTAGAAATGAGTAAGCCACAAGAAGCAATTGCATTGCCTTTTGTGTGGAAATGTACCGAATTTGGATACGATGGAAATGGTGTAAAAGTGATTCGCCAAATCGCTGATTTAGACAGTCTTCCTAACGTAGAATGTATTGTAGAACAAATGATTCCGTTTAAAAACGAATTGGCTGTGATTGTTTGTCGCAATCCATCAGGAGCAATAAAAACGTATCCTGTGGTTGAAATGGAGTTTCACCCAGAAGCAAATCAAGTGGAGTATGTAATTTGTCCTGCCCGTATTGATGCAGTGGTGGCTGAAAAAGCAAGAGCAATTGCATTAAATGTTTCCGAAAAATTCAATCATGTTGGACTTTTGGCAGTAGAAATGTTTCAAACTGTTGATGACGAAATTATCGTGAATGAGGTTGCTCCTCGCCCACACAATTCTGGTCATTATAGTATTGAAGGAAGTTTTACTTCACAATTCGAAAATCATTTGCGTGCTATTTTAGATTTACCTTTAGGAAATTCTGAAAGTAAAGTAGCTGGGATTATGGTAAACTTGGTAGGTGAAGGAGGATTTTCTGGAGATGTTGTTTATGAAAATATCGAAACTATTTTAGGTTGGAATGGAGTAACACCACATATTTACGGTAAAAAACAAACCCGTCCTTTCAGAAAAATGGGACATGTAACGATCGTGAACGAAAATATGGCTGAAGCCAGACGAATTGCTGAAGATGTGAAGAACACGATTCGAGTGATTTCGAAATAATTAAAAAATTTAAAGAATGAAAGATTAAAAAATTATCAAACTATTTTTTTAATTTCTTCAATCCCACAATCAAAATAAAAAAAATGAGCAAAGTAGCCATAGTAATGGGAAGCATCTCAGACATGCCAGTCATGCAAGAAGCCATAGACATCTTGAAACAATTTAATATCGAAACTGAAGTAGATATCGTTTCAGCGCACAGAACGCCCGAGAAATTATTTGATTTCAGTCAAAACGCACACACCCGCGGAATTTCAGTAATTATTGCGGGAGCTGGCGGAGCGGCACACTTACCAGGAATGGTAGCTTCGATGTCTCCTCTTCCTATAATTGGAGTTCCTGTAAAATCAAGCAATTCAATTGACGGTTGGGATTCTGTTTTGTCTATTTTGCAAATGCCAGGCGGCGTTCCTGTTGCAACTGTTGCACTAAATGGTGCTAAAAATGCTGGAATTTTAGCGGCGCAAATTATTGGAAGCAGCAATAAAGAAGTTTTAGACCGCATAATTGCTTATAAATTAGAACTGAAAGAAGCCGTAATCAAAGCTTCTGAAAGTTTGAAAAAATAATAATCACACCATAAACCAGACAAATTTTAGAAAATTAATTTGTGCTAATGCGTGAAATCCGTGTTCAAAAAAACAGACAAATAAAAAGGCTTCCTATGAACTGGAAGCCTTTTTCATCTAAAATATTCAAGCAAAGTATTTATGCCTCTTCCGCTATTTCTTCCAGCTCACTTTCAAATTGAAAATCGGTAAAATCCTCTCTATTAATCCAGTTTTCAGAAGTTACCAAAGTATAATTAACATTGTCTTCTGTAATTAATTCCCAAATAATTCCTTCTGCTTCTGGAAACGGAATATTCTGTGTCATTTGGTCGTCAAATAATCGCTTGATTAAATTTCGATCCGACAAACCAGTATTCAATAATTTCAACACATTCTCTCTTGTTAATATCTTTGCTGCATCCGCTTCTTCTGCTGTCATTGAAAAATAAACAACCGAAGCTTTAGCATTAGGAAACGTTCCATTATAGGCCTTAAAAAGCAACTGATTGACATGATACAATCGCCCCTGCAAAGGGATTTCAGGATATTCTTCACACACTTTATCGATCAACATGTTGTGTGCAATTTGCTGAATTTGTCCTTCATTGAGTTCTTCAGACAATTTGTGGGCAAGTGCAATTTCTGCGGCCTCACTTGGCTCGTAGTCAGAAATCGCCATTTGTAATAACTCAAACAAACTACTTTTATCTGCGGTTGCGCCATCTGGATAATTGAACTTTTCTAACAATTGAATCAAATCATCATTAGACCAATATCCTTCCAATTCATCAACCGTATCAACGCGCTTTATTTCTATTTTATAATTCATCTTTACTATATTATTTGCTTATGAACTTCTTGAAGCAGAAGCTAACCTACAAGATACCTTTTTATTGCCCACTGCCACACAGCCTTTTGTCAAGTTTAACAGTAATCAAAACAGCCGAAGGCATTCTTGTTTTTATAAATCGTTATATTTACCATTCGAAAAATTAGGTTTCATAAAATCATAATTAACAACTCCACAATGACACTACTTACTCAGAAATTCAACACCAAATACGATACAGCGCCATTTTCTCAAATTAAAATGGACGATTACAAACCCGCTTTTATAGCAAATATCGCTGCCGCAAAAGCTGAAATAGATGCTATAATTAACAATGCAGCAACTCCAACTTTTGAAAATACAATTGAGGCTTTGGATTTTTCAGGAAATGCCTTGGACCGATTGTCGTCTATATTCTTCAATATGAATTCGGCGGAAACGAGTGACGAAATGCAAAAAATCGCCCAAGAAGTTTCGCCTTTACTAACAGAGTTCAGCAATGACATTACTTTAAACGAAGATTTATTTAAGAGAATAAAAACAGTTTACGAGCAAAAATACAGTTTGAATTTATCTGCTGAACAAGCCACTTTATTGGATAAAAAATTCAAAAGTTTTTCTAGAAATGGCGCTTTACTTTCGGAAGATAAAAAATCAAAATTGCGTGAAATTGATACCGAATTGGCCAAATTAAAACTGACTTTTGGCGAAAATGTATTGGCCGAAACCAACAATTATCAATTGCACATTACAAACGAAAGCGATTTGGCAGGTTTACCAGAAGGAACAATCGAAGCTGCAAAAACATTAGGATCCCAAAGTATTGGGATGACAAATAAGGAAGGTTGGATTTTTACGTTGGATTACCCAAGTTACATTCCGTTTGTAACGTATGCCGACAATCGCGAATTGCGCAAAGAAATGGCCATTGCTGCTGGTAAGAAAGCTTTTCAAGACAACGAATTCGACAACAAAGCAATCACTTTAAAAATTGCTAAACTTCGTTTTGAAAGAGCCAATTTATTAGGCTATGAAACCCATTCTCATTTTGTTTTGGAAGAACGAATGGCGCAAAACCCAGATAAAGTAAAATCGTTTTTAAATGATTTATTAGCCAAAGCAAGGCCTGCTGCTCAAAAAGAGTTTGCAGAATTAACCGCTTTCGCGAAAGAGTTAGACGGTATTGACCAATTGGAGAAATGGGATGGCGCTTATTATTCTGAGAAATTGAAGCAAAAATTATTCAATTTAGACGATGAAAAGTTAAAACCTTATTTTCAATTAGAAAATGTTTTAAATGGTGCTTTTACCATCGCTGGAAAATTATTCGGATTGACTTTTACCGAGGTTTTTGACATTGATAAATACCACGAAGAAGTGATGATTTATGAAGTCAAAGATGAATTTGGCGAACTGGTTTCCATATTTTACGCGGATTTCTTTCCAAGAAAAGGCAAGCGAAATGGTGCTTGGATGACTTCTTTTAAATCACAATCCATTAAAGATGGTGTAAATGAGCGCCCGCATATTTCTAACGTTTGTAATTTTACCAAACCCACAGAAACCAAACCTTCGCTTTTGACATTTAATGAAGTAACTACTTTGTTCCATGAATTTGGTCACGGATTGCACGGAATGTTGGCTAACACAAACTATCCAAGTTTGTCTGGAACCTCCGTTTATTGGGACTTTGTCGAATTGCCAAGTCAAGTAATGGAAAACTGGTGTTACGAACCTGAAGCTTTGGCATTGTTCGCCAAACATTATGAAACGGGCGAAATTATTCCGCAAGAATATGTAGAAAAAATCAAAGAAAGTGCGAGTTTTCAAGAAGGCATGGCAACTTTGAGACAAATTAGTTTTGGACTTTTAGACATGGCATTTCACAGCAACAACCCCACTGCAATAAACGACATCAAAGCGTTTGAAAAAGCAACATTTGAAGGCACTACTTTATATCCTGATGTAGCCGAAAATTGTATGTCGGTTTCATTTTCGCATATTTTTCAAGGCGGATATTCTTCGGGATATTACAGTTACAAATGGGCTGAGGTCTTGGATGCCGATGCTTTTGCCTATTTTCAAGAGAAAGGAATTTTCAATAAAGAAGTGGCAACAAAATTCAAAGACAACATTCTGTCTAAAGGTGGAACCGAATTGCCGATGGAATTGTACAAACGTTTTAGAGGACAAGAACCAAGTCCAGATGCATTGTTGAAAAGAGCGGGACTTTTATAGGAGTATCAATCATTATATATTTTAAAAACCGAAGTATTTCTACTTCGGTTTTTTTTATAATTGTATCATCCGTAAATCAAAAAAAACCACTAAAAGCCACCAAAAAATTGGCACAGCTTCTACAAAAAATGAACTGTAATATCTGGAACGATTGGCTTTGGCGTAAATTATAAAAAGCGATAGCACGCTCACCATAATCAAATTGACAATGAGCTGGTTTTTATCAAAATTAATCTTTAAAAATTCGAAGCAATAAAAAGGCAGCAACAACAATAATCCTAATATTTTTGTGCGTTTCACACCAATTTGCTGTGGAACGGTTTGCAAATGAGGATCATCATTTTCGACATCAATAATTTCGAAAATCAAAATCAAAACAAAAACCAATATAAACCGCTGTAAGCATTTCAAGAAAAAGTCAGTTGTGATGGGGATTTCGGCATTTATTACTGGTAACACTACAGTAGCGCCGACCCAGCATAAGGAAACAATATAAATTTTTACTCCTGCCCAATTGCGCGCATTTTTTTTATTCGGAAAAAAAGGCAAAGTGTACAACAGGGTAAATGCTAAAATTATTATCGAAAGAACTTGAGTGATTCGTTGCAGTTGAAAAAAATAATAACCCACCATTACAAAAGCAAAAAGACTCAGTGCAGCGATAAATTTTAACTGAATACGCATCGCAATACGTTGCACTCGTACTAAGGCATCGTATTTTACAAAATTATAGCCGACTATTGTACCAAAGAAGACAAATAATGCGCTGCTTTCATCTGCCGGAATTTGAAACATGTGAAACGTTAAATGCATTAAAGCGTAACACGACAAAGCCACGTGAATACTGCCGTTAATATAAAAATTTAAAAGCGCAGAGCCTATTTTCATAAGATAAATCTAATCAATTACTAACAAATCAACCCTTTAATTGTAAAATTCACAAAATTTAAGAGTCTTATTTGGTATTAAATTATTAATAATACTTAATTTTGCGCGACAAAAAAACAACACTTTTAGTTCCATATGAAAACAGATGCATTTGCTTTAAGACACATCGGTCCAAGAGATACCGACCTTCAACACATGTTGAAAACCATTGGAGTAGAATCAATTGATCAACTCGTATATGAAACTCTCCCAGACGATATTCGTCTAAAAGCTCCACTGGATCTTGAACCTGCAATGACCGAATACGAATTTGCAAATCACATTCAGCAGTTAGGAAACAAAAATAAGGTTTTTCAGTCATATATTGGTTTGGGTTATAATCAAGCTATTGTTCCGGCTGTAATTCAACGCAATATTTTCGAAAATCCAGGATGGTACACTGCTTATACACCGTATCAAGCAGAGATAGCTCAAGGTCGTTTAGAAGCAATTTTAAACTTTCAAACTACTGTTATTGAGTTGACAGGAATGGAAATTGCAAATGCTTCTTTATTAGATGAAGCAACTGCTGCTGCTGAAGCTATGGCATTGTTGTTTGATGTTAGAACGAGAGACCAAAAGAAGAACAACACTAATAAATTCTTCGTTTCAGAAGAAATTTTACCTCAAACTCTATCTGTTTTACAAACTCGTGCCACTCCAATTGGTGTGGAATTAGTAATTGGAAACCATGAGACCTTTGATTTCTCGACTGAATTTTTTGGAGCTATTTTACAGTATCCAGGAAAATACGGTCAAGTAAACGATTATAGTGCTTTTATAGCAAAAGCTACTGCACAAGAAATTAAAGTAGCTGTTGCAGCTGATATTTTAAGTTTAGCAAAATTAACGCCACCAGGAGAAATGGGCGCGGCAGTTGTTGTGGGGACGACGCAACGTTTCGGAATTCCGTTAGGTTACGGTGGGCCACACGCTGCTTATTTTGCGACAAAAGACGAATATAAAAGAAGTATGCCAGGTCGTATTATTGGTGTATCAATTGACACCAATGGCAACCGTGCTTTGCGTATGGCATTGCAAACGCGCGAGCAACATATTAAACGCGATAAAGCAACTTCAAATATCTGTACGGCTCAAGTTTTACTCTCTGTTATGGCAGGAATGTACGCTGTCTATCATGGACCAAAAGGTTTACGATACATTGCAGACAAAGTGCACGCGGCAGCAGCAACACTAACAAATGAGTTGGCGAAATTGGGCGTTCAACAAACCAATACAGCCTTTTTTGATACAATCGTGGTACAAGCGGATAGTGATAAAGTAAAAGCAGTTGCGGAAGAACGCGAAGTAAACTTTTACTATATCGATGCAAAAAACATCGCGATCTCTTTAAATGAAACTGTTGGAATTAATGAAATAAATAAAATCATTTCTATTTTTGCTACAGCTATCGGAAAAGACGCTGCAAAAATTGACTCTTTTACAACTGCTAATCATTATCCTGAAAATTTAAGTAGAACTTCAACGTTTTTAACGCACGAAGTTTTCAATAAATACCATTCGGAAACGGCTTTAATGCGTTACATCAAAATGCTAGAGCGCAAAGATTTAGCATTGAACCATTCGATGATTTCATTGGGTTCTTGTACGATGAAATTGAATGCTGCTTCAGAGATGTTACCTTTAAGTAATGCCAATTGGAATAACATTCATCCATTTGCTCCACTAGAACAAGCACAAGGATACCAAGAAATGTTGCGTAAACTAGAGCAGCAATTAAATGTAATTACTGGTTTCGCAGGAACTACATTACAACCTAATTCAGGAGCGCAAGGAGAATATGCTGGATTAATGGTTATTCGTGCCTACCACCAATCTCGTGGCGATCACCACAGAAATATTGCTTTAATTCCATCATCAGCACACGGAACCAATCCTGCTTCTGCAGCCATGGCTGGAATGAAAGTAGTCGTTACTAAAACATTAGAAAACGGAAATATTGATGTAGATGATTTACGTGAAAAAGCTATTTTACACAAAGACAATTTGTCTTGTATCATGGTTACCTATCCTTCAACTCACGGTGTTTACGAAAGCGCTATTAAAGAAATCACCCAATTGATTCACGATAACGGTGGTCAAGTGTACATGGATGGTGCCAATATGAATGCGCAAGTTGGATTGACCAATCCTGCTACAATTGGTGCAGACGTTTGTCACTTAAATTTACACAAAACTTTCGCTATTCCTCACGGTGGCGGAGGTCCTGGAGTAGGGCCAATTTGTGTAGCTCCACAACTAGTTCCTTTTTTACCAACTAATCCGGTGATTGCAACAGGAGGCGAAAAAGCAATAACCGCTATTTCGGCTGCGCCTTGGGGTTCTGCATTGGTTTGTTTAATTTCTTACGGATACATCTGCATGTTAGGTGCAGAAGGATTAAAAAGTTCTACAGAACATGCTATTTTGAACGCGAATTACATCAAAGAAAAATTGAGCGAACATTACGAAACGTTATACAGTGGAGAAATGGGTCGTGCTGCTCATGAAATGATTCTAGAATGCCGTCCTTTTAAACAAAAAGGAATCGAAGTTACCGATATTGCAAAACGTTTAATGGATTATGGTTTTCATGCGCCAACAGTTTCATTTCCAGTTGCTGGAACTTTAATGATCGAACCAACAGAAAGTGAAAATTTAGAAGAATTAGATCGTTTTTGTGACGCTATGATTGCTATCAGAAAAGAAATCGAAGCCGCAAACATCGATGACAAAAATAATGTTTTGAAAAATTCTCCACATACTTTAGCGATGCTAACGGTTGAGAATTGGGAATTTCCGTACACGAGAGAACAAGCCGCTTTTCCTTTAGAGTACATTGCCGAAAACAAATTCTGGCCTTCTGTTCGAAGAGCCGATGATGCTTACGGAGATCGTAATTTAATTTGCAGCTGTGCTCCAATCGAGGCCTATATGGAAAGCTAAAAGTAACAAAATCCTATACTTTAAATGCCTCGTTTTTGCGAGGCATTTTTTTATAACAATTTTACCGAATTTCAACAGAAGTAAATCGGAATATGATAAAAATCATATAATTAGATTCAGTAAATTAGCTAAATTTATAGCAATAATTCAGAATTTTATCTAAAATATAATTTTACCATAATTATATGCATGCATACTAAAAATTATGATGTGATTTAATTTATAATATTTACTTTAGCTTAAATTTTGAGAAAGATATACACCAATGAACATAAAAATAACAGGAATAGGTAGCTATATTCCAGAGAAAAGCGTAAGCAATACCGATTTTAATAATCATACATTTTTAAACGAAGACGGCTCTCCTTTTGGTTACAATAATGAAGTTGTTATTAAGAAATTTAAAAGCATAACCGGAATTGAAAATCGTCGCTATGCCGAAGATCATCTCACTTCATCAGACTTAGCTTTTTTTGCTTCTCAAAGAGCCATAGAGAATGCACAAATCGATCCTGAAACTATAGATTACATTATATTTGCACACAATTTTGGCGACGTAAAATTCGGCACTTCACAAACCGATATCTTACCAAGTTTAGCAACGCGTGTTAAAAACAAATTACAAATACACAATCCAAAATGTGTCGCTTTTGACATTCTTTTTGGCTGTCCAGGCTGGATAGAAGGTGTATTACAAGCCAACGCTTTCATTAAATCAGGCATGGCAAAACGCTGTTTGGTTATTGGTGCCGAAACGTTATCTAGAGTAGTCGATGATCACGATCGCGATTCTATGATCTATTCCGATGGTGCTGGTGCCTCAATTATCGAAGCTTCTGATGACGAAAGCGGAATGTTATCGTATGAAAATGCGACCTACGCCATGGATGAAGCTAATTATTTGTTTTACGGAAAATCATACAATCCCGAAATAGTTTCAGACACCAAATACATCAAAATGCACGGTCGTAAAATTTACGAATTTGCATTAAACAACGTTCCAACGGCTATGAAGAGCTGTCTGGATCAAAGTGGTTTAGGCATCGATGATGTCAAAAAAATATTGATACACCAAGCCAACGAAAAAATGGACGAAGCGATCATCAATCGTTTTTACAAACTATACGACAGAGCCGTGCCCGAAGACGTAATGCCAATGAGCATTCATGATTTAGGAAATAGTAGTGTAGCCACCGTTCCAACCTTATTTGATTTATTAATTCAAGGAAAAATTGAAAACCACGAAATAAACAAAGGTGATGTCCTAATTTTTGCATCTGTTGGTGCAGGCATGAACATCAATGCATTTGTGTACAGATATTAACTATTTGCAGCTAATCCAGCTGTTCATTGCAAGCCCACGTTACAAAAAAATGTTTTTTTAAAGCCCAAAAAGAGCTTCCGCTGGTCGCTTTTTTAATCCAAAAAAAACTATCTTTTTGTTGTCGTGGGCTTTTCATTTCCATCTGGGCTAAAAATCAAAAAAATAAACAGATATCTTTGTACATTTGCAATCTTGTTTCAAACAAAAAACTCAATGTACGAAAAAACATTTCCCAATAAAAGATTCAAACTTACCTTAGAATTTCTACAAAAGCACATCAAACCTTCCGAAACAATTTTAGACCTTGGCGTAGAAAATCCTTTTTCTAAAATCATGAAAGAAGCAGGATATGCTGTTACCAACACAACGGGAGAAGATCTAGATTTCAATCAAAATTCATTACAACAATCTCAAGAAACAGTAGTCACTGCTTTAGAAATTTTCGAACATTTACTCAACCCGTTTGTCGTTCTAAACCAGATTAAAGCAAATAAATTAATTATATCTATTCCACTTCGTTTGTGGTTTTCTCCGGCATACCGAAGCAAAACCGATATGTGGGACAGACATTACCACGAATTTGAAGACTGGCAACTCGACTGGCTTTTAGAAAAAACAGGCTGGAAAATTATCGACCGCCAACAATGGACCAATCCAGTAAAAAAAATCGGAATCAGACCCTTATTGCGCTATTTCACCAACAGGTATTATATAGTGTATGCCGAGCGGATTTAAATTATTAAAAAATTGAAAATTATATATACTGATTTCCATTAACAACTGATAATTTATAATTTACAATTCTGCCAATGAAATATTATATAATAATTCCAGCATACAACGAAGAAGCCTTTATGGCTGAAACACTGCAATCCTTGGTCGAGCAAACCGTTTTACCTTCAAAAATAATTGTAGTCAACGACAGTTCTACCGACAGTACCCCACAAATTATAACTCAATTCAGTCAAAAATATCCATTTATTTCTTTAGTGAACAAGGTTTCAGCTGCTATACATTTACCAGGAAGCAAAGTCATTCAAGCTTTTCAAGAAGGTGAAAAAAACATTGATAACCACTACGATATTATTGTCAAAGTAGATGCTGACCTAATTTTCCCTTCTAATTATTTTGAAACCATTATCAAGCATTTTAAATCAGATACTACTATTGGTATGGTTGGCGGATTTTGTTACATCAAGAAGAACAACGATTGGGTTCTAGAAAACCTTACCGATAAAGATCACATACGCGGTGCCTTAAAAGCATACCGAAAAGAAGCCTTCAAGCAAATTGGCGGTCTCAAACCACAAATGGGTTGGGACACTGCAGACGAATTGCTATGCAAATTCTACAATTGGAAAGTGGTTACCGATGAAAGTTTGCACGTAAAACACCTCAAACCAACTGGTGCGAGCTACAATAAAGCCGCGCGGTACAAACAAGGCGAAGCGTTTTACACTTTAGGTTACGGTTTTGTAATTACCTCTATTGCTTCTTTAAAATTAGCACTAAGAAAAGGGAAACCTTTGTTATTTATCGATTACATTAAAGGTTTTTGGAAAGCAAAACGCGAAAACAAGACGATGCTAGTAAGCGAGGAGCAAGCGAAATTTGTTCGAAAATACAGATTACAAAAAATGAAACAAAAGTTAATTTGATTCATAAAATAGTCTAAAAAACTGTACGCATACGCCATAACTCATAAGTTCTTTTTAACTTAGCCCATATTTGTAAAATTATGATGCTCGTTCGCTATTTATCACAAGTCGGAAGATACTTTTTGATGCTCAAAGAAATCTTTATAAAGCAAACCAAATGGCCGGTAATGCGCCGTTTGATATTTAAGGAAATCGATGACTTAATTATTGATTCATTAGGAATTGTATGTTTCATCTCTTTCTTTATTGGTGGAGTTGTTGCCATTCAAACTGCTTTAAACTTGACTAACCCACTTATTCCTCAATATCTAATTGGTTTTGCCACGAGACAATCGGTTATATTAGAATTTGCACCTACCTTTATTTCGGTAATTATGGCCGGTAAAATGGGATCTTATATTACATCAAGTATTGGGACCATGAGAGTTACTGAGCAGATTGATGCTTTGGAAGTAATGGGAGTAAATTCTGTAAATTATTTAGTTTTTCCAAAAATTATTGCATTGCTATTGTATCCATTTGTTATTGGTATCGCAATGTTTTTAGGAATTTTTGGTGGATGGTTAGCTAGTGCCTACGGTGGATTTACAACCAGCGAAGCTTTTATTCAAGGAGCACAAATGGATTTTATTCCGTTTCACATTGCCTACGCATTTATTAAAACCATGATATTTGCCATGTTATTAGCAACTATTCCTTCGTTTCACGGGTATTATATGAAAGGTGGTGCGCTAGAAGTTGGTAAAGCAAGTACAGTTGCCTTTGTATGGACAGCAGTTTCGATTATTCTTTTCAATTACATATTAACTCAATTGTTACTAGGATCATGATAGAAGTAAAAAACATAGAAAAATCGTTTGGCGACAATAAGGTTCTTAAAGGAATTTCGACTGTTTTTGAAACAGGAAAAACCAACTTAATTATTGGACAAAGTGGTTCTGGAAAAACTGTTTTATTAAAAAGTCTACTCGGAATTCATCATCCCGAAGTTGGAACGATAGAGTTTGATGGCAGAATTTACTCAAATTTAGACGCCTCTGAAAAACGAGACTTGAGAACTGAAATTGGAATGGTTTTTCAAGGAAGTGCATTATTCGACTCGATGACTGTTGCAGAAAATGTGGCTTTCCCGTTACGCATGTTTACAAAACTGAATCGTGCTGATATTGCAGAACGAGTAGAGTTTGTTCTTAAAAGAGTAAATCTTGTAGACGCACATAAAAAACTACCCTCCGAAATTTCGGGTGGAATGCAAAAAAGAGTTGCCATTGCGCGCGCAATTGTGAACCGTCCTAAATATTTATTTTGCGACGAGCCAAATTCTGGTTTAGATCCAAATACTTCTACATTGATCGATAATTTAATTAAGGAAATTACCGAAGAATACGATATCACGACGGTTATTAATACCCACGATATGAACTCGGTTATGGAGATTGGTGATAATATTGTATTCCTAAAAAATGGCTTGAAAGCTTGGCAAGGGACCAAAGAAGAAATTTTTATTACCGATAATGAAGCCGTAGTTGACTTCGTTTATTCTTCTAATTTATTTAGAAAAGTTAGAGAAGCATATTTAAAAGGATAAAATTCATAGAAGTTCTACTAGAAAAAACCCCAAATTCCAATTGTTTACTACACTGGAAATTGGGGTTTTACTTTTGCTATACATTTATATTCACATACAAAATGACTATTTAAGCCACAAAGTAAAAAGAGCAAAATTTGGCCAACACTTTCTTCGTCAAAAAACAAGAGTACTGTCAGCTATAAATTTACTAAACATTCTCGATTTGAATTGCCGGTCACTTCATGCTAGTATTATCCTTGCGACACCAGACGAATGTTCAAATAAAAATTTTCCAACAACTAGAATCTAGTAACTTGACAAAACCTCGACCTCGGCATTCGGATTGAAAAGATACGTCTTGCCTGAACTAATTTCTAAACATTCAAATCGTTTCGTACGTACCGCTATTTTTTTAAAAATTTTCCCGTTTTGAATCCGAAATACGGTTCCATAAGGAATTTCAAAAATATAATTTTTATCATTTGCTGCATCAAATTGTTTTAAGGCTAACGACAAAGTGGTGTCCGTGTCACTACTTGCACTTGGATTCTTAAAATGACGCGCTAGTAATGGTAACAAATGCCCTGGGAAAATTTCTGGTCGAATATATGGAATCATCAATTGCTGAAAAGTATGCTTCCACTCCTTTCCGTGCGGTCTTATATTTCTCCCGTACTTTTCAAAAGCAACTAAATGACCAATTTCGTGCACCAGGGTAATAAGAAATTTATACTTATTTAAACTCGAATTGACTGTAATTTCATGTTTACCACTCAATCCTTTTCTATAATCACCGTGACGCGTTTGCCTTTCGTTAACAATTTTAAGATGAACACGATGCGTTACAATTAAATCGAACACAGGCTTCACAGCATGTTCAGGTAAATATTTGGATAAAGTATCGTTCAAAATTTGAGTTAATTGTGAATTATAAAGTATGAGTTAAATGTCTTTCGCTGAGAAAATAATTAAAGGTGCAATGATTGTCCAAAAGCAATTCACATTAAGGATTTGTAGTTGATACTTCCAGCACTTTACCATTGTAATATTTATTACCATTCAAGGTAAAATCATAAATATAATCAGCTATCCCCTTTGCTGAAATAGGCGCCTGATAACCTGGAAAAGCTTCCTCTAACATTTCGGTCTGAACGGCTCCTAATGCCAAGACATTAAACGAAATACCCTGCTCTTTGTATTCTTCTGCCAATAATTCAGACAACGTAATCACAGCGCCTTTGCTCGCACTGTATGCTGCTAAACCCGGAAATTTAAGACTGCCGCGGACACCACCAATAGAACTGATGGTAACAACATGACTCCCTTTTTGCATAAAGGGTAAAGCAAGACGCGTTAAATTGGCTACACCAAAAACATTTACTTTAAAAACATTTTCAAAGTCAAGCTGTGTCAATTCTTCAAATGGTTTGCAAACAATACTGCCCGCATTGTGTACTAATCCATCTACCGTTTTCCATGTTGATTTCAAAAAATCTGTTACTTTATTTAAATCAGATTCATTAGCCAAATCAACAGACAAACAAGTAATATTAGGATGTTCTAATAGCTGTTTCGGAACTTTACGCGAAATAGCCAAAACCTGATGGTTTGCATTTGCAAATTGCAAAGCCAATTCGTAACCAATTCCTCTACTTGTTCCTGTAACAATAATATTTTTCATTTCGTAAAAATAAGCAAATCGCTATAAAGCAATTTATTTTGTATTCATTTTAATTTCTCTCTTCGCTGATGTTGTCATTGCAGTGACTGCTGGTAAAAAGTCTTGAATAAAAGTAGTCAAGTGTGCGGTATCCATTAATTCAAACTCATCTTTTACATGATGGTAATATTTAAAATTTTCAAAATCGAAAGTACTCACCGACTGGCAAGGCACTTTAAATTGCTGGTAAAACGAATAATTATCCGATCGCTTAAACAATTGATATTCATTTGCTTTTGGTAAAAACCCAACAGTGCTTTTTCCCGTATATTCATTTATTTTTTTAGCCATAGTCGATAATTCAAAACCCGTTATATAGGCTAAATAATCTCTTTTCATTGGTACTCCAATCATTTCAACATTTAGTTGTGCGTATAGATTAAATTTTTGATTAAATAATTTCTTAGCCAAATGCTTAGAGCCTAGTAATCCTTTTTCTTCTCCAGTAAAAAACACAATTAAAACACTGCGTTTATTCGATTTAGTTTCGCTAAAATACTTTGCCATTTCAGCAACAGCAGTTACTCCCGAAGCGTCATCATTTGCACCATTGTTAATTTTATCGGCGTTCGGCGTATTTTTTTCTACACCAATATGATCATAGTGTGCGCTTAAAAGAACAAATTCATTTTTCAACTCTGGATCGGAGCCTTCTATAAATCCAACCACATTATAAGCAGGTCCTTTAAATCGCACTAGCGTATCTTGGTAATACTTAAAATAAGGCTTTACATTATTTTTCTTTAAAAAATCAATTAAAAAGTCGGCTGCTTTTACCATTCCGATTTCTCCAGTTTCGCGTCCTTCCATTTCATCCGATGCCAATTTTTTAAGAAAAGAACTTACTTCGTCTGGATTTACTTTATAGGTAACTTCAATTGGCTTTAATGACTTTGAAGGTTTGCTCGTAATCTCTGTCTCTGCCTTTTGTTGCGGAGAAGTTGTTTTACAGCTAATAAATAAAAACGGAATTAATAGGTAAAGATATCTCATACTATTATTTGTAAAGTTATATCGAAAGTAAATAGCTGCAATATACAACTATTTCAAATTTATATAAAAACCAAGTTCGACAAGATTTTGATCTCACACAATTGGAACAAGCTAAGGAAAAAACGAAAAAAATAAATAAAAAACCCTTCCGAACATTAAATCGAAAGGGCAATTAATATAGTTCTAAAAAAAATTATCCTGCGATAACAGCTCTCGAGATTACGATTTTTTGAATCTCTGAAGTTCCTTCATAAATTTGAGTAATCTTTGCATCTCGCATCATACGTTCTACATGATATTCTCTAACGTAACCATTTCCACCATGAATTTGAACTGCTTCAACAGTTGTATCCATAGCAACTTGCGAAGCAAATAATTTTGCCATAGCACCACTTACGTCATAATTATTATGTTGGTCTTTGTCCCAAGCAGCTTTCATACACAAATGACGTGCAGCTTCAATGTTAACAGCCATGTCCGCCAATTTAAACGCAATAGCTTGGTGGTTGCAAATTTCGGTTCCAAAAGCTTTACGAACTTTAGAATATTGCAAGGCCAACTCGTAAGCACCAGATGCAATTCCTAACGCTTGCGATGCGATTCCGATTCGTCCACCTGCCAAAGTTTTCATCGCAAATTTAAATCCGAAACCATCTTCACCAATTCTATTCTCTTTAGGTACTTTTACATCGGTAAACATTAAAGAGTGTGTATCCGAACCGCGAATTCCCATCTTTTGTTCTTTTGGACCAATTGAAAAACCAGGCATGTCTTTGGTCATAATCAAAGCATTAATTCCTTTGTGTTTCTTCTCAGCATGCGTTTGTGCGATTACCAAATAAACCGAAGCCGTGTTTCCGTTGGTAATCCAGTTTTTCGTACCGTTTACCAAATAATGATCGCCCATATCAATAGCTGAAGTTTGTTGCGAAGTAGCATCACTACCGGCTTCTGGCTCACTCAAACAAAAAGCACCGTGAATTTGACCTGATGCTAATTGTGGTAAATATTTTTCCTTTTGCTCTTCAGTTCCAAATTCTTGAAGACCCCAGCAAACTAGCGAATTATTAACAGACATAACTACCGACGCCGAAGCATCAACCTTAGAAATTTCTTCCATTGCAATCACATACGAAATTGCATCTAAACCACTTCCGCCATATTTCGGGTCCACCATCATTCCCATAAAACCTAATTCTCCCATTTTTTTTATTTGTTCTGTTGGGAAAATCTGTTTATCGTCTCTTTCTATAACACCTGGCAACAATTCATTTTGAGCAAAATCTCTTGCTGCTTTTTGAATCATCAAATGTTCTTCCGTAAGATTAAAATCCATACTATTAAAAATTAAATTCTTCATCCGAAAATCACCAAAACAACTTACTGAGCTGCTTTAACTGACATGAAAAATAATTATACGTTGTTAAAATTTGTTTGGCTATTAGCTAAAATTTGTCTCCAAATATACTTTTTTAATTATTAATTTTTCAATAATCATTTGTAATTTTGACCTATGAAGGAAAATTACTATAACGTTATCGGAGTTATGTCTGGAACATCGCTCGACGGAATTGATTTGGCTCATATTCATTTGTCTAAAAAAGAGGAACAGTGGAAATTTTCGATTTTAGAAGCGGAGACAATTCCTTATAACGCAGCCTGGCTGAAACAGTTAAAAACTGCCGTCAATTATTCGAACGATGAACTAGAGCAACTGAACGAAAACTACACAGATTTACTGGCAAATTGTATTTTAACTTTTATACAAAAAAACGAAATTAAAAATCTAGATGCCGTTTGCTCACACGGTCATACAATTTTACATCAACCCGAAAAAGGAATTACGTTACAAATTGGAAATCTTTCGAAAATTGCTACACTCATTAATGAAACTGTCGTTTGCGATTTTAGAATACAAGATGTAGCATTGGGCGGTCAAGGCGCTCCACTAGTACCAATTGGTGACCGCCTTTTATTTAGTGAGTACTACTATTGTATGAATTTAGGTGGATTTTCGAATATTTCCTTCGAAGCGAATCAAAAGCGAATTGCTTTCGATATTAGTCCGGTTAACACAGTATTAAATTTCTATGCCAATCAATTAAATTTACCTTACGACGACAAAGGTGCGATTGCACGTAAAGGGCAACTTAATACTGATTTGTTAGAAGACCTCAATCAGTTGGATTACTACCAACTTTCTTTCCCCAAATCTTTGGGTGTCGAGTTTGTAAATCAAATTGTTTTACCCCTATTAGAATCGTACCCAATTAGTATAGAAGATAAAATGCACACGTTTACGAAGCACATTGCCATTCAAACCAAAAACGCGCTTCCAGTAATTGAGCAAAAAATATTGATAACTGGTGGTGGAGCTTACAACGATTTTTTAATAGAAGCAATACAGGAAACACTACCAAAGATGACTATTGTCATTCCTGACAATAAAATTTTAGAATATAAAGAAGCGCTAATCTTTGCTTTATTAGGAATTTTAAGACTGCTAAATGAGAATAATTGCTTATCAAGTGTTACGGGAGCTAAAAAAGACCACAGTTCTGGAAGTATTTTTTATAAAATTGGTTAAATATATTAGAGATAATATATTTTTTCACTAATTCCATATCATTTTCATAATTATGCATTTGCGGCCATTTTCAAGCAAAAAGACCGTATAAAAAACGCGTAAAGCTATAATTTTCAGCTACTTTTGCAAAAAAAATAAATAGCCACACAAATATGAAAAAATTATTACCTCTTTTAAGCTTACTTTTAATTTTACCATTATCGAATGTAATGGCACAAAAAGAATTTAATGTAAATGGTGTAATTGTACCAAGAACATTAGAATTTAAAAGTAGAGAATTGTCTTTAAATGGCGTAGGTCAGCGTTCAAAAATGTTTACTGAGCTGTACGTTCAAGCATTGTACCTATCGCAATTGTCTCAAGATGCTGCATTTATTATCGACAGTGATACAGAAATGGCTATTAGAATTCAAGTTACTTCTGGATTAGTCTCTTCAAAAAAATTATCTAAAGCCTTAGAAAAAGGAGTTGAAAGATCGGTTGGACCTAAAGGCTTCGTAAAGCTTACTGATAAGTTGCTGCAATTGGAAAGACTTATTGGAAAAGAAGAAACCAAAAAAGGAGATGCTTTTAATTTAATATACAGTCCAATGGACAGTGCTCTATTAATTTATAAAAATGATCGTTACGAAGGTAAAATTGATGGTTTTGAATTTAAAAAAGCATTCTTCGGAATTTGGCTATCAGAAGACCCGGTTGATAAAATCTTGAAAGAAGATTTACTAGGCAGATACAAGTAAAAACAACGTTTTATCTATACTTAACCCGATAGAAAAATTTAAAATAAATTTTTCTATCGGGTTTTTTTCGTTTTAACTTTAAAATAAATATTTCACATTATTACATTCGTTATATTTGCAAAAATTAAACTAATCGCAATTAAATGAAAGATTTATTAAAGAAATTTGAAAATAAAGAACCCGAGATAGTTTTTAATTGGAAAGACTCAGAAACAGAAGCTGAAGGTTGGACCGTAATAAACTCGCTTAGAGGTGGCGCTGCTGGCGGTGGAACTCGAATGAGAAAAGGCCTAGACATGAACGAAGTACTGTCTTTGGCCAAAACCATGGAAGTTAAGTTTTCGGTATCTGGCCCTGCGATTGGAGGTGCTAAATCTGGAATTAACTTTGACCCTACTGATCCACGAAAAAAAGGAGTTTTGCAACGCTGGTATAAAGCCGTTTACCCTTTACTGAAAAGTTATTACGGAACAGGTGGCGACATGAATGTTGATGAAATTCACGAAGTTATACCAATGACCGAAGAGTGTGGAATTTGGCATCCGCAAGAAGGTGTTTTTAATGGTCACTTTAAACCGACCGAAGCAGACAAAATTAATAGAATCGGCCAGTTGCGTCAGGGCGTTATCAAAGTAATCGAAAACCCCGCTTTTTCTCCAGACGTCAATAAGAAACTCACCATTGCAGATATGATTACTGGTTATGGTGTCGTTCAAGCCGTTCGTCATTATTACGCTATTTACGGCGGGAATGTTAAGGGCAAGAAAGCCATTGTGCAAGGTTTTGGAAATGTCGGTTCTGCTGCCGCATTTTACCTTGCTGCTATGGGCGTTAAAATTATCGGAATCATCGATAGAGACGGTGGTATAATTAATAAAGAAGGGTTTACTTTCGAAGAAATCAGAACATTCTATTTGGCAAAAGATGGCAATAAATTAGTTGCCAAAAACATGATTCCTTTTGACGAAATTAACGAACAAATCTGGACCATCGGTGCAGAAATCTTCACTCCTTGCGCCGCTTCAAGATTAGTTACGCAAAGCCAAATGGAGCGCTTAATTGCCAACGGATTAGAAGTGGTGTCTTGTGGTGCTAATGTGCCTTTTTCAGACACGGCTATTTTCTTTGGTCCAATAATGGAAGAAGTTGATCATAAAGTGAGCTTAATTCCCGATTTTATTTCAAATTGTGGTATGGCGCGTGTTTTTGCTTATTTCATGGAGAAAAAAGTCGAGATGACCGATGAAGCTATTTTTGAAGACACCTCTGAAACCATCAGAAAGGCTATTGAAAAAGCACATGCTTTGAATCCATCAAAAACTAATATAAGTGCAACTGCATTCGAGATTGCACTCAAACAATTAGTATAAAAAAAACCTTTGTATTGAAACGCTAATTTTTTCTTAACATCTTTGGACTTTCCCATATTTGAATAAAAACTAACAATTTTTGTAATATATTAGCGTTTCAATAACAAAGAAAATTTTTTATGAGTATACTGCTTCAAACAGATAGTTTATCTGTTGCACAAGAAACTATGGCGGACGCCGTTCCTGTTGAAAAAACGCTATCTATTATCGAACTCCTAACTAGCGGAGGAATAGGAGGTCAAATCATAATGTTCGCTTTATTTTTAATGTTTTTCGCTGCCCTATATTTGTATTTTGAACGCTTAATGGCTATCAAAAAAGCTACACAAATAGACAGTAATTTCATGAATCAAATTCGCGAAAATATTAGAAACGGACGCATCGATAACGCTAAAATGCTTTGTGCTCACTCTACTTCACCAGTTGCTCGTTTAATTGAAAAAGGAATTTCTCGTATTGGTAAGCCTTTAGATGACATTAACACTGCGATCGAAAATGCTGGAAAACTTGAAATTTACAAATTAGAAAAAAACGTAAGCATGCTAGCGACTATTTCTGGAGCTGGACCGATGACTGGTTTTCTTGGAACGGTTGTCGGAATGATTCTTGCGTTTCACAAAATGGCAAGTTCTGGCGGACAAATTGAAGTTGGCGCACTTTCTGAAGGAATTTACACGGCAATGACAACAACTGTAGTTGGATTAGTTGTCGGAATTATTGCTTATGTTGGTTACAATCACTTAGTGGTAAAAACAGATAAAGTTGTTCACATGATGGAAGCTAATGCTGTTGATTTTCTAGACCTATTAAATGACCCATCTTAACTATGAACCTTAGAGGAAGAAATAAAGTAAGTCCCGAATTCAATATGTCATCTATGACTGATATTGTATTCTTACTATTGATATTTTTCATGCTTACATCAACAATGGTTACCACTAATGCTTTAGATTTAGTATTGCCAAAAGCAAAAGGAAAAACCGACAGCAATAAAAATATTGCGGTAAGTATCGACAAAGATTTGCAATTTTATATTGACAAAGAAAAAATCTCTGAAACTGATTTAGAGCCAAAATTGCTTTCTATTTTTGGAAGTGATAAAACCAAAGCAATTATTTTAAGAGCCGAAGAAGGCGTGCCGATAGAGAAAGCTGTTAGTGTTTTAGATATCGCCAACCGCAATCAGATTAAAGTAGTTTTAGCCGTTAGACCCAAATAATTCTGTGCAAAAGCACAAGAAGTATTCCTTATGAAATATTTAGAAACAGAAGAAGAAAGAAAATCATTTGCTATTACAAGCGTCTTGTTTGTAATTATGTTTTTGCTGTTTTTCTTTTTAGGACTAACCTCTTTGGACCCACCTCCGGAAAATGGAATAGCCATCAATTTTGGGACCACCGATGTAGGCATGGGAGACATTCAGCCAACCGAAGCCATTCAATCTGCTCCACAGCCTACCACCGCGCAACCTGCAGCAGCCAGCGATGATGAAGTTATGTCGCAAGATATTGAAGAGGCAGTGGTTATGAAAGAGACCAAAAAAGAAAAACCAACTAAAAGCACGGCAAAAGAAGAAGTTAAACCGAAGGCTGTCGAAAGCCCGAAACCATCCAAAAGTACCTCTGATGCTTTATCGAGTTTACTAAACGGACCAAAATCTGACGGAAAAGCAAGCGGTGGCGAAGGCAACGACAATTTAGCTGGAGACAAAGGAAATCCTAACGGTGATCCATATGCTAACAGTTACTATGGTTCTGGTGGAGGAACTGGAGGCGGAAGAGGCTGGGGATTAAACGGTAGAAAATTAAGCGCAACAGGAAAAGAAGTTCAAAAATGCAATGAATTCGGGACTGTGGTCGTTCAAATTACAGTAAATAGAAGCGGAAATGTAATTGCAGCAAAATACACAAAGGGAACCACAAATACCAACCCATGTTTGGTTGAGCCGGCTATAGCCACAGCTAAAAAATACAAATGGCAACCCGATTCTAATGCACCCGAAACGCAAGTTGGCTTCATCACTGTCAATTTTAAATTGGGAGAATAATCATAACTAAAATAATAAAAACTCAAGTATCTTTGGGTTTTTATTATTTATAGACTACATGAATTACCAAGAAACTACCCATTGGATGTTCAATCAACTTCCAATGTACCAAACTCAAGGCGCAAGTGCTTACAAAGAAGATTTAACCAACATTGTACTATTGTGCAATTATCTTGGCAATCCACAAGAAAAGCTTAAATGCATTCACGTTGCAGGAACCAACGGAAAAGGATCTACCTCGCACATGCTTGCTTCTGTTTTACAAGAGGCCGGCTACAAAGTCGGACTTTATACTTCTCCCCACTTAAAAGACTTCAGAGAGCGCATTAAAATCAATGGCGATGATATTTCAGAAAATTTCGTCTGTGAATTTGTAAAGAAACACCAGTCGTTTTTTGAGAAAGAATCCTTAAGTTTTTTCGAAATGTCAGTAGGCTTGGCTTTTGATTATTTTGCTGCAGAGAAAGTGGATATTGCCATTATTGAAGTAGGAATGGGCGGCAGATTGGACGCCACTAATATCATTAAACCACTTATTTCAGTAATTACTAATATCGATTTAGATCACACTCAATTTTTAGGAAATACAGTAGAATCGGTTGCTACTGAAAAAGCAGGAATAATTAAATACCAAACTCCAGTTGTTATAGGCGAATACACTGCAGAAACCAAACCTGTTTTTTTAGCTAGAGCGAAAGAATTAGAAAGCGAAATTTATTTTGCTTCAGAACGTGTTGAAGAGGCATTTCCTTCAGACTTGCTGGGCGATTATCAACAACACAATAAAAAAACGGTTCAGCAAACTATTGCGGTACTTAATCAATATAGCGGTTTTACTATTTCTGAAGAACAAATAAGAAACGGACTTTTGAAAGTTGTAAAAAACACACATCTTCTAGGAAGATGGCAGCAATTAGGCACTTCGCCAAAAATTATTTGTGACACTGCGCACAATAAAAATGGGTTGCAAATTGTACTGAATCAAGTTAAGAAACAAAAATTTAAAAAGCTTCACATTGTTTTAGGAGTCGTAAACGATAAGGATTTGGCTAGCATTTTACCTTTATTTCCAACTGAAGCCCAGTATTATTTTTGCAAACCGAATAATTTTAGAGGGCTAGACACCGAAACACTTCAAAACAAAGCTCTTTCTCATGGTTTAAAGGGCGCAACATACGAATCAGTTGCAGCTGCTTATCAAAGCGCCGTTAAAGCGGCTTCGGCAGCTGACTTCATTTTTATTGGAGGAAGTAATTTTGTAATTGCCGAAATACCGAATTTGTAATGCTGCTTATCCAAAAAACTCAATACAGCATAACCACACTATTATGTTCTTGTTTCATAACATAGGATTAAATATCAAATTCAATTAAAAGCATAAAAAACAAAGGAGTAAAAATCTAGTTGTCAAGGCACTAAAAAATAATTTAAATTTTTATTTAAAAATGTTTTGCATATCAATAAAACTGCCTTATATTTGCACTCGCAATCACAAAATGATAGCAACCTAGTAAAATAGGGCGATTAGCTCAGCTGGTTCAGAGCACCTCGTTTACACCGAGGGGGTCGGGGGTTCGAACCCCTCATCGCCCACAGAATTACAACCTCTAAAGTCATTTGATTTTAGAGGTTTTTTTTTTGAAACAAAATGCAATTACTCCTGTAGCACTTCAACTATTTTTAGCATAAAAATCTCCACGGCAGCAAGCTTAATTTTATTATCTAATTCATTAAATTTTAGCACTTATAGTTCGCAAGCTTAAAACCCTACGACCCCTACAAACAGCGCTTTCAGCTCCTTATTTTAAGTCTTTTTAAAAATTTAAAAAACCGCTGATAGATCTAAAAAAAATACTACTTTAGTTGCTAATTTCAATATGTAAATTATTTGCACAATTTAAAAAGTACTAACAAAACTAGAAAGAAAATTATCTCCACAATAAAGCACTTTCAGCATATTGATCCCCTTAAAATCAAACACTTAAACTAATTCCTAACGGGACAAATTTATAAAATTTACGTTTTCAAAAAAGATCTGATCGAAATAGTAATTCAAATTTATTATTCTACAAACATGCAACGTTTAAATAAGCACCAAATTTGCTTTAATTTCAGCACCGCTTGTGGCGCATCTTTTACAATACAATACAATACAATAAACGAACAAAGAGCATATAATATGACCGACTTTTTTAGCCACCTATTACACGAATTTAAATTACCACTTGATAATCCTGTGCTAATTTTTTCATTAATACTTTTCATTATTCTTTTATCTCCCATTCTACTTAAAAGACTAAATATTCCTGGCATTATAGGATTAATTATTTCGGGAGTTGTGATCGGTCCTTACGGACTGAACATTCTGGAAAAAAACTCAGCAGTTGATCTGTTCTCAACAATTGGATTATTGTACATCATGTTTATTGCAGGTCTTGAACTTGACATGAATGAATTTAAATCCAATCGAAATAAAAGCCTGTTATTCGGACTATTTACCTTTATCGTCCCTTTAGGATTAGGGTTTCCGGTTTGCTTTTACTTTCTAGAATATGATTTTAACGCAAGCTTACTAACCGCGAGCATGTTTGCCACACATACACTTGTAGCCTATCCGATAGTTAGTAAACTCGGTGTCTCAAAAAACCAAGCAGTCGCCGTCACTGTTGGAGGTACCATTTTAACCGACACCGCTGTATTAATCATCTTAGCAGTGATAATGAGCAATAGTCAAGGAAACCTAAATCAAGCCTTTTGGATTAAGTTAACCGTTTCACTTGCCATTTTCTCAGCTATTATGTTTCTCATCATTCCGAGAATTGCAAAATGGTTTTTCCGAAAACTTGAAAGTGAAAAGCACTCACATTATATATTTGTATTGGCCGTAGTTTTCTTTGCAGCGTTTTTAGCAGAAGTAGCCGGCGTAGAACCAATCATTGGAGCATTCGTTGCTGGACTAGCTTTAAACAAACTAATTCCTCATTCTTCTGCATTAATGAACCGAATAGAGTTTATCGGCAACTCTTTATTCATTCCGTTTTTCTTAATAAGCGTAGGAATGCTTGTTGATATTAGCGTTATTTTAAGTGGTCCAGTAGCACTTATTGTAGCCGCAACCCTAACTGTTGTCGCTTTATTTGGAAAATGGTTTGCCGCATTGTTTACGCAGCAAATTTTTAAATACTCAACCGCACAACGTCAACTTATATTTGGTTTAAGCAGCGCACATGCCGCGGCAACACTTGCGGTAATTTTAGTAGGCTATAAAGCTGGAATTCTAGATGAGAATATATTAAACGGAACCATTATACTTATTTTGGTGACCTGTATTGTAGCTTCGTTTGTTACCGAAAAAGCAGCTAAAAAAATCCTAATTGAAAGTGAACATGATAATACTGATTTAATAGTTAGCCACAACGAGCACGTATTATTACCAATAGCAAATGTGGATAGTATTGAAAAATTATTGGAATTTTCTATTTTCATCAAAGATAAAAAATCACCAAATCCAATTTCAATTCTTTCGGTTGTTTCTAATAATGATGAAGCAGAAATAAATATTTTAAAAGCCAGAAATAAACTCGAAGAATTTGTAAAGCAAGCTTCTGCATCCGAAACAAATGTCAACATAATTACAACCATTGATCACAACCCGACAAGTGGTATTTCACGTATTTCTAGAGAAATTATGGCCGACATTATTATTCTCGGATGGCCTAGAAAAATTGGATTTATCGACAAATTAATTGGCGACAAAGTAGAAGGCGTTTTGAGCAATACAGACAAGACAACTTTTGTATGCGATCTTGAAAAACCTTTAGTAACTCATAAAAGAATTATTATAGCCGTTCCGCCTTTAGCCGAACATGAAAATGGCTTCGAGCATTGGTTAACTAAAATCGCAATTTTAGCGCAAGAATTAAGCATATCAATTCAACTGTTTTGCAACGAATCGACTGAGAGAGCCATTGCCAAGGTACTAAAGTCAGCAAAATTATCTGCATCAATCGTTTTTAATCCGTTTAGCGACTGGGATGATTTTCTTATTCTAGCAAGAAACGTGCGAGAAGACGATTTGTTCGTATTGATTTCGGCTCATAGAGGCGCAACCTCTCACCTATCAGTATTAGAAAATTTACCCAATAAACTCGAAAAACACTTCCCTTTCAATAATAAAATTGTAGTGTATCCCCAGCAATTTAATCGTAATTTAATACGAGAACGATATGAAAATATTTCCTCAGAACCGCTATCTAAAGGAATTGAGACGATACAAAAGTTGGGAAAAGAATTTGGAAATATTTTTAAGAAGTAAATTCAAAAAAAGTAAACCAGTAAAATCAACTGAATCATTCATTCATATAAAAGTAATTCAGTTGTTCCAATTAAAAATTGCA
This sequence comes from Flavobacterium sp. TAB 87, assembly GCF_001529295.1. GTDB lineage: Bacteria > Bacteroidota > Bacteroidia > Flavobacteriales > Flavobacteriaceae > Flavobacterium. Next base: position 872,530 of record NZ_LLWK01000038.1, on the reverse strand, counting down.
TTCTAATTTTTCCTGAAATCATATCTTAATGTTTAGTCAGAAAACAAAATGACTTCAGAATCAGCGTTAATATTGAACGGTCAGACAAGCGCAGTACGCAGCAATACAGTTTTAATTGAAAAAAAAAGCACTATCTCTTTTAAAAAATAATTTAAAAATTACTTTAGTAACCAAATCGAGTGATCATCAGGTCTTGGCAAGCGCTTTAAAGCCAATTCACAACTAAGAAGCACAATGTCGCTCAAAGCAGATTTGACACAGCAACGGAGAAACAAATCGATTTCTCGAACAGCATTAAATTATTTTATTCCGACGATAATAACTTTCTACTTTTTCCCTTAAATCAAAGCACAGGTTAGTTAAAAATTTAACAATAAAAAAGCCCGAACTTTACAGAACGGGCTTTATAAAATATAATCGCAGTTATTATGCTTCGAATGGAAGGATAGAAACGTATGATTTATTGTCTCTTTTCTTTTGGAACTTAACAATACCAGGAACTCTTGCATGTAAAGTATGATCTTTACTAATGTAAACGTTTTCACCTGGGTTATGTTTAGAACCTCTTTGTCTTACGATGATGTTCCCAGCAATAGCAGCTTGACCACCAAAAATCTTAACACCTAAGCGTTTTGATTCTGATTCTCTACCATTCTTCGAACTACCGACACCTTTCTTGTGAGCCATGATGTTTTAGTTTTAATATTGTTATTATTCTTTAGTATCTTCTTTTTTAGCTTTTGGAGCTGCTTTTTTAGCCTTTGGAGCTGGAGCTGCTTCATCTTTAGCTACTGGTTCAGCTGCTTCTTTCTTTGTAGCTGCTTTTTTAGTTCCACCAGTGGTAATACCAGAAATTTGGATTTGCGTCAAGTACTGACGGTGTCCATTTTTCTTTTTGTAACCTTTTCTTCTTTTCTTTTTGAAAATAATTACTTTATCACCTTTTAAGTGTTGTAACACTTTAGCTTCTACAGAAGCACCTTCTATAGCTGGGGCGCCTAAAGTTATGGTTCCGTTATCATCTAACAAAAGAACTTTTGCAAATGAAATTGCATCTCCTTCTTTGTCAATCAAACGGTTCACATAAACCTTTAAGTCTTTGCTTACTTTAAATTGTTGCCCTGCTATCTCTACGATTGCATACATATCAAATTGTTTTAATAATTTTAAGGTTGCAAATATACAATTAAAAATTTATGATACAATCGCTAATTACAAAATAATTAGAAAACTTACAACACCGATGAAAAACAGCTCATTACATTAAAACTGTTTTACGAAACACATGTTAAAAATATCGGAAAAAACACCGAAAAATTAAGTTTCAAAACAAAAAAAACTACTTTTGAGGTAACATTAAAGCACTATTAAGTACTAATTAAGTTAAAACTAATTTTATTAACCTTCTATGAAAAAAACAATAATGGTTTTAGGCGCATCACTTCTACTTGGCGGAATCGCTTCGGCTCAAAAGGTTGCTTTTGAGGAATATGATTTAGATAACGGAATGCATGTTATTTTGCACAACGATCCATCAGCTCCCGTAGTTATTACATCAGTTATGTATCATGTGGGATCTAAAGATGAAAATCCAGATCGCACTGGAGTGGCTCATTTTTTTGAACATTTATTATTCGAAGGAACCAAAAACATTCAAAGAGGAGAATGGTTTAAAATTGTAACTGCAAATGGCGGAGTTAACAATGCCAATACTTCAGACGACCGAACGTACTATTACGAAGTTTTTCCTTCTAACAACCTAGAGTTGGGATTATGGATGGAATCAGAACGTCTTTTACATCCTGTAATCAATCAAATTGGTGTCGATACCCAAAATGAAGTCGTTAAAGAAGAAAAAAGATCTCGATACGACAATAGACCGTATGGTAATATTTTTACTGTGGTCAAAGAAAAAATGTTCGAAGTACACCCGTACCGCTGGACCACTATTGGTTCGATGGAACATTTAGACGCTGCCACCTTGGAAGAGTTTAAAGCTTTTAATAAAAAATTTTATACTCCTAATAATGCGGTTTTAGTAATCGCTGGAGATTTTGACACTAAAAAAACTAAAGAATGGGTCAAAAAATACTTTGGCGTAATTCCGCGTGGCGAAAACATAGTTAAGAAAACATACGAAGAAAAGCCAATTACCGAAACTATTACAGCTACATACGAAGATCCAAACATACAGCTTCCGATGTTAGTGACTGCTTACCGTACCCCTTCTATGAAAACAAGAGATGCTAGAGTTCTAGATCTTATCTCTTCGTATTTAAGTGATGGAAAAAGCTCTAAATTGTACAAAAAAATTGTAGATCAAGAGAAAAAAGCGTTACAAATTGGAGCTTTCGGGTACAATCAAGAAGATTATAGTATGTATATTTTGTACGGAATTCCGATGGGAAAGACGACTTCAAAAGAACTCTTGAGCGAAATTGACGGCGAGATTGCAAAAATTCAAACGGATTTAATTTCTGAAAAAGATTTTCAAAAATTACAAAATAAATTCGACAACAATTACGTAAACGCCAATTCTAGTGTGGAAGGAATTGCAGAAAACTTAGCGAGTTATTACCTTTTGTACGGTGACGTTAATTTGATCAATACCGAAATTGACATGATTCATTCGATTACGAGAGAGGAAATAAGAGAAGTAGCCCAAAAATACTTGAATCCAAATCAACGATTGGTTTTAGATTATGTACCAGCAACAGCAAAAACACAAAACTAAGCTTCGAAACATGAAAAAAATAACACTATTAATATTAGCACTGACTATTACAGGAATGATGCAAGCACAAGACAGAACACAACCTAAACCAGGACCTTCGCCAAAAGTAAATATCAAAAAACCAGAAAGTTTTACGATGGCAAATGGCATGAAAGTCATGGTTGTTGAAAATCACAAATTACCGCGAGTAACTTTTAATTTAACGATTGACAATCCTCCTTTTGTAGAAGGAAATAAAAAAGGAGTTGCCGAATTAACGAGCGCCATGATTGGCGACGGAACTCAAAAAACTGACAAAGACACTTTTAACGAAGAGATCGACTTTTTAGGAGCAAGTATCAACTTTAATTCGCAAGGAGCCAATGCCAATGCTTTATCAAAATACAGTAAAAGGGTTTTAGAGCTACTTGCTGAAGGTACTTTACAACCAAAATTCACTCAAGAAGAATTTGATAAAGAAAAAAATAAAATTATCGAAAGCTTAAAAGCCGACGAGAAAAGTGTTCCAGCAATCTCCAATAGAGTAACCGATGCATTGGCTTACGGCTTACATCATCCGTTTGGCGAATTTATTTCTGCAGCAACGATTAACAATGTTACTCTTGCTGATGTTCAAAATAATTACGCGACTTATTTTGCTCCAGAAAACGCTTATTTAATTATAGTTGGAGATGTAAAATATAAAGATGTAAAGGTTGAAGTAGAAAAACTTTTTGGCACTTGGAAAAAATCAACTATTCCAACTCAAACTTATGCAAGTCCAGCAAATGTTGAAAAACTAGAAATTAACTTTGTAGATGTTCCTAACGCGGTTCAATCTGAAATTGCTGTAGTGAACACGGTTAAATTAAAAATGAACGATCCTGACTTTTTTGCAATTGTAATTGCGAATCAAATTTTAGGAGGAGATTTTAATAGTTACTTAAATATGAACTTGAGAGAAGCCAACGCGTGGACTTATGGCGCAAGTTCTTCTATTGGAAGTAGCAAATACGATTCAAAATTCATCGCAAAGTCGGCTGTTAGAAACGCAGTAACGGATAGCGCTGTCGTTGAATTCATGAAGGAAATTAAAAAAATTAGAACAGAGAAAGTTGACGAAACCAATCTTAAAAATGTAAAAGCAGGTTATATCGGTCGATTTGTAATGCAAGTTGAAAAGCCACAAACAGTTGCCCGTTATGCCTTGAACATTGAAACAGAAGATTTACCAGCAGATTTCTACGAGAAATACATTCAGACCATCAATGCCGTTACAGCCGATGATATTTTGCGCGTTGCCAACAAATACTTTTTGATGGACAATATGCGTATTGTTATTGCTGGAAAAGGAAGTGAGGTTTTACCAGGTTTAGAAAAACTAAACATCCCGATTAAATATTACGACAAATATGCAAATCCTACCGAAAAGAAGGTAGCTACTAAAGAAGTACCCCAAGGAGTAACAGCTAAAAGTATTTTTGAAAAATACATTAATGCTATTGGTGGCGAAAAAAACATTGCAAAAGTAAAAACGATTGCGATGTTTGGAACAACTACTATTCCGCAAGCGCCATCTCCATTAGATTTTACCTCAAAAATTGACGCAAAAGGAAAATCGATGGTAGAATTGAATATGGGAACAATGAACGTGATGAAGCAAGTGGTGAATGAAAAAGAAGCGTACGTGATGCAACAAGGACAGCGCATGAATTTTGAAGGTGCGGTTTTAAAAGACATGCAAAATAGTGCTAAGCCTTTTGAAGAGTTAAATCTTGCTAAAAGAACAGACTTAAAAGTAGACCGAATAGAAGCAGTTAACAATGCTGATGCTTACGTAATACAGAACGGAAAGTCAACTTATTTTTACAGCACTACAACTGGTTTAAAAGTTGCTGAAACAAAATTGATTGACCAAGGTGGAAAAGAAGTTCCCGTAACCACCAATTTTGGTGATTACAAAGAAGTCAAAGGCGTTAAATTACCTTTTAATATGATTCAGAATGTTGGTTTTGAATTAGACATTAAAATGAAAGAAGTAAAAGTAAATGAAGATGTGGCGGATGCCGATTTTAAATAAACATGTGCAATGGTACAAAAAAAGCTGTCTTCTGACAGCTTTTTTTATTTCGTATTGTTTCTGAAAATGATTGAAAAGATCCTAACGCACAATTATTTTCGTGCAGACAAAAACACACCAACTAAAACGACAAGAGCACCAAGCAATTGGTATGGCGACAATAATTCTCCATCAAAGAATCCCCAAAAACAAGCAACAATTGGGATAAGATAGGTTACTGAAGTAGCAAAAACCGGTGATGACATTTGTATCAATTTAAAAAAGATAATGTTCGCAATTCCTGTTCCCACAATACCAAGTATTAAAATAAAAAACAACGAATGTTGCACTTCTGCCACGTCAACAACTTCGCTGAAATTTGTGGTTAAAAGAACAATAGAAGCTGGCACTACCAAAATTGTAAAATTTCCAGTTGTGATGCTCAATGAATTCAAATCAGATAAGTATTTCTTAATTAAATTTACATTTAACGCATAGCAAAAACAGGCAATTAACACCAATAAAGCGTAGTAGTAATTTTGGTCAGGATGATTCATTGCTCCGCTAAAAACTAATAAACCACTACCAATTAAGCCAATAAAAACGCCTATTATTTGTCGTCGTTGTGCCATTATTCCAAACACTAATACGCCAAGCACTAAAGTAATAAGTGGCGTAAGCGAATTTAAAATTCCTGTAGTCGAACTATCGATCTCTGTTTCGGCAATCGCAAAAAGATAAGCTGGCAAAAAAGTACCTAGCACAGAAGTAATAGCAATATATTTCCACTGTATGCGTTGAATTTTAGCTAAACTTCTAAATCCAATTAAAAGCAAAAATAAAGCTGCAAAAATAATTCGTAGTGAACCAACTTGCAACGCCGACAAACCAACTAACCCTTTTTTAATTAATATAAAGGAGCTTCCCCAAATTAAGGAAAGTATAAAAAGATAGACCCATTTTAATTGTTTCGCATTCATCCTATTTAATTTGCTGCAAAAGTGTAATAATTTTTGTGATTTAGCTCTAATTTTTGCATATTTTTGCTAGTGAGTAACATCAAAAATCAAACGAAGTACATCATGAAAAACAGGAAATCCTTTTTAGTTTTAGCAGCAATATTTTTATTTGTTTATTGGATACAAACAGATGATTGCGAAAAAGCAATTAACAGCCAACAAGCTTCAGAAATAGCAACAATTAAAAAAGCAGTAGCTCCCGAAAACTTACAAACTGCTAGTTTTGAAATCGAAGGAATGACTTGCGCTGTGGGTTGTGCCAGAACTATAGAAAAAGAATTAGTTGCAATGGAAGGAATTCAAGAAGCGACAGTTGATTTTGATACCAAAACCGCTACCGTAAGTTTTGATAAAAATCTTCAAAACCCAGAAACCTTAACCAAAGCAGTTCAAGCAAGCGCAGATGGAAAAACGTATAAAGTTTCAAACTTAAAATCGTAATTTGAGTTACTCTATTATATAAAAATATCCGCTGAATGCGGATATCTTTTTTTACTTCCACTTTAAAGTTTCCATTAAACGCTTCATGTCGTTTTGAATGTAACTTGCTGCAGGCATGATTGAATCGAAATTGGGCTTTGCGTAAAAATAAACCGAACCTGTTATAAAATGTTTGGTACTATCAGTTACGTAAAATTGCGAATTGGTAGCCGCATTTCCATCCACTTGGTAAAACATACCATACACTTTTTTACTTGGATTAAGATAAGGTTGCTCTAAAATATCATCTGCTTTTATCACGTGCTCAAAGGTAAGCTTTTGAGCATCGCGAAGTAGTTTGTCTATATTTCCAGAAACGGGCTTATACGTTAGATAAATAGTCGCCTTCATCTTTGGATACGTAATTGCAAAACCACAATCTTTTTCACCCTTAATAATAGCATCGTTATTCATTTCAAAACTAAAGGGACATTGATTTTCAAACGAAACGTATTTGGCAACAGGATAATCCAGTCGCAAATAACTTGCTGGTTTTGGCAAAACATCATCTTTGCAACTAGAAACAGTGGTTACTAATCCCAAAAAAGCAAGAATCAAAAAGCTGTTTTTAATCAATTTCATTAGTCAATCGTTACTTTAATTTGTTTTACTCTTTTTTTATCTACTGTTTCTATCGTAAAGAGACAGTTCTCGTAGGCGATTTTTTGACCTTTCTTCGGAAAATTTCCAATAATTTCTAAAATAAAACCAGCCAAAGTTTCGGCTTCGCCTTTTTTATCCTCAAAAATATCTTCGTTTACATCTATAATTCGATAAAAATCTTTTAGGTTTATTTTTCCTTCAAATAAAAAGTTTTTCTCATCAATCTGTGAAAAGTTAATGCTTTCATCGTCAAATTCATCGCTAATATCACCAACAATTTCTTCTATAACATCTTCTAAAGAAACTAAGCCTGAGGTTCCTCCGTATTCATCAACTACAATTGCCAAGTGACTTTTCATGCTCTGAAAATCTTTAAGCAAATTGTCCAATTTTTTATTTTCAGGAACAAAAAAGGGAGGTCGAATTAAAGTTTGCCATTCAAAATCTTTTTTATCAATATGTGGCAATAAATCTTTGACAAACAATACGCCTTCAATTTGATCGATATTATCTTTATAAACTGGAATACGCGAATAGCTTTTATCAATAATTTTATGATAAATCTCCCCAAAAGTTTCTTCGATATCCAACGCAAAAATATCAATTCGCGGACTCATTACTTGTTTGGTATCTGTATTTCCAAAAGAGACAATTCCTTCTAAAATCTTTTGTTCTTCGGTTGATGTTTCATCAGAATCAGTTAATTCTAAAGCTTGAGACAATTGATCGATCGAAAAATTAGATTTCTGTTTCCCCAGTTTGTTGTGCAAATAAATGGTCGTCCAACGCATTGGAATACTTAAAGGCGACAAAATTTTATCCAAAAAAGCCATTGGGTAAGCGACTTGTTTCGCAAATTTAATATTATTACGACTTGCGTATACTTTTGGTAAAACCTCGCCAAACAACAAGATTAAAAAAGTAACTAAAATTACTTCTAATATAAATTTAAGAATTGGCGACTCGATGGCGCTAAAGATATTTTTTCCCACAAAAGAGAACAAAATCACAATTGCAATATTGATAAAATTGTTGGAAACTAAAAGAGTAGCGAGTAATTTTTTGGGTTTTTCTAAAAGATTGGCAATAATTTTTCCTTTAGATTGATTTTCTTGTGTTGCTTCCTCGATATCTTTCTGCGAAAGCGAAAAAAGCGCGACTTCGGCACCAGAAACCAAAGCCGAAAAAAATAGTAAAATAACTATTCCGACAAATCCAATGACAATAATAGGATCTACAATTGTTGCAAGGTACAAACTGGGCTCTGGGTCCAAATTAAAAAAGATTAGTTAAACAATTAAAATGGCAAATCGTTAATAGGCAAACCATTATTTGAAGCGTCAAAGTTAGTGTTTTTTGGCAATTCTGTAACTTGATTTTGCTTATTGCTTTCATTCTCTTTTTTGGTAGACAAAAAAGTAAATTCTGTAACCTGAATTTCAACCGTATTTCTAGTCACACCATCTTCACCTTGCCACTGACGCGATTTAATTCGACCTTCGACATAAATTTTATCTCCTTTAGACAAATATTTTTCACAAATTTCGGCAGCCTTATTGCGAACCACCAAATTGTGCCACTCGGTCGACGTTATCTTTTCGCTAGTTGATTTATTAATATACACTTCATTGGTTGCCAACTGAAACCGTCCAATGCAATTGCCTCCTTCAAAATAATGCATTTTTATATCCTCGCCTAAATGGCCTATCAACATTACTTTGTTTAACGTTCCGCTCATGGTATTTAAGGTGTTTTACCAAAGATACATTTTTTTAAAAACAATAGTAAAGCGTTTCCAAAAAATTATGAATGACAATGGGGAACGGAATTTTTTTTAAAATTTTTAAAATAAAGGAGCAAATATTGAAGTGAAAATGTATTGCTAGTAGAGTACACGGGTGTAGTTTTCTTCTCTTTTGAAAATTAAAATGAATACGAAAAACCCGTGGTAACAAATCCTGCCAGAGAACTGTACTGTTGTGCTTCAAAATAAAAATCACTATTATTAACTCGTAAGCGGGTATTATTATCTCTAATATTTAATATGTTCACGCCTCTTAACATAAATTTCCAATCTTTAATTGAATAAGTAATGCTTGGATTCAATTCAAAAACATCTTTCTGCTTTGAATTAGCGGAATCAAAGTGAATAATTTTACTTTCTAAATCCCAATTTAATTTATCTTTAAAAACCACACCATTAAACCCGAATAAAGCAGATACTGTGTTTAGTTGACTTTTTTCTTTATTAGAATCATTTACGGAAGAATTTACAAGGTATTCTAAACCTAAACTGACATTAAAATCATTGGATTTAAAATAAGACAAAAGAGTAACATCCAGTTTAGTTTGATTCGTACCAAAAGTTGTCGCGTTAGAATTAATGAAGGATTCTCGTTTCGAAAAAGATTGCAACGTTTCCAATTTAGCCGACCAAGGAATGCTTTTTAATTTTTTTTCGATTGTGAAAAACAAATATTTTGAATTATCCAAATCGATATAATCATACTCTCTAATGCTTATGTTTTCAGAATTAAAAGTGTTAAAACCAACATCTGTTACTTTATCCGTATAAACCAAACCAAAAAACGACCTTAAGCCAGTGCGTGAACTAGAAAACGAACCGTTTAATGTAATTGTGTTTTTAGGTAAAATCGAATTATAAAAAACATTCTTACTTCTAAAAACCGTTCTATAGTCCTCTATCAGCATACCTGTTATAACTTTATCTATAGTCACGTTTGAAAAATCTCTTTTATAGTTTAAATTAATATTTATTTCATTTGAAACTTCATAAGAAAAATTAGCAGATGGCAAAAATACCAAGTTATCGGCTCTTTTAGAATTGTGTTCAAACTGAACATACTCTAAGCGAGCACCTAGAGCATAATTAAATTTATAAATTTTCTTTTTACTAAAATTAACGCCCAAATAATTGTTGGTTCTTACCAAATTTAGCTCAGTACTAAATTGCGGATTCAAGTCATCTAAAAAATTATTAAAAGAATCGTTTTTAAGTGAAGAACCAGCATTTAAAAATAAAGTTCCAAATTGATTCTTTATTCGCAACTTAGAGTTCACTCCTAAAGAATTATTGTACCCATCAGTTCTTTGATTGATTAAGAAATCTTCATTAAATTTTAAATTAAAAAAAGGCTGATTAGCAGTAATATTTAAATGTTTGGTAAAACTCGTGAAGTCGGTAAACAAATTATACTCGAAAAGAAATTTGTCATTCAATTTAATTTTGTGCGAAAAAAATTGACCAACACCCGTATCAACGTTATTTTTACTATCATCAAAATTGGCCTGGTTAGTAGCTAACATCGTACGAACAAGATTAATTCGCTTATTCGCGCTGTAATTTACAGCTAAGACGTAATTAAAATAATTATTTTCATTTGGCTTATACTCATAACTGATTTTATTTGTACTAAAGAGGGATTTACCAGCAATACTTGAATTTTTATCAATTATAATATCAGTAGCAGAAAAAAAGTTTTGCTTGGCTTGCAGAAACTCCGATTGCTTAATATAATTTAACATTGAAGAATACTTGACCTTGCTCGTTTTAGAAATTTTGTCACTAAAATTGACAGAGTAAAACCGAATTTCTTTAGCATTAACATTATCAGTAGCAAACAAAAAAGAAGGCACGTCTTCGTCAACAGTTATAGAACTGGTTGAGTTCTCACTAGACAACTCATTTTGAATCCCTTTTTTAAGCTCTAAGTAGTCAGTTACTGTAAAAGCCGGATTGTTTGTGTTATTGACATCTGTAATAACATTCACCTTTATTTTACCACCAAAATTATAGATAGTGTTGTGCTGTCTGTAACTTTTCTTATAACCATATTCTTGGCTAACATCACCTTTAATAGTGTTTTTATACTGATTCTTTAGAGAAAGGTTTAGTGCTGTTCGCTTATTATTGTCAAATCCTGTAATAGAAGATAAATTTTTAAAATTCTTAAGGATTTCAATCTTTTCAATCATTTCCGATTTAAGATTTTCTGTAGCTAGTTGATGTTGAGTTCCAAAAAACTCATCGCCATCAATCAACACATCATCAATTTTTTTTCCTTGATATCTTATCTTACCATTTTTATCGATACTGAGTCCAGGTAATTTCTTTATTACATCTTTTAGTTTCTGCTCGGATCCATTGAGCAATCTTTTGAGATTAAAAGTTATTGTATCGTTCTTTTCATTAACATCACGAAAATCAGCTTTGATCACAACCTCTTTCATGGCTACAACCTCATTTTTTAAAATAATGTTTTTCTCAATAATTGAACGATTGCCATCAGTGCTAAATTCAAAAATAACTGGCTTATATCCCAAAAAACTTGCCTTGAGTAGAAAAATTTTAGTTTCAGCATCAGGACAAACCAATTCAAATTGTCCCAAATTATTGGACTGTTTGAAATCAATAAGTACATTATCCAGTTTATTATACAATCGTACATTTACAAGTGACACTGGATTTTGCAATGAATCTTTTATTGTTCCTTTAATAGTGGTTTGACTTTGAATTTGGAGAAATGAAAAAATAAAAAAAAACAATATGATTCGCATAAATGGTATAGCCTATTTTATAATAATCGTAGATCTGGTAGTGGTTGTATTTCCATTTACTGTAGTTGTAGAACTCGATTCCAATTTACTTACTTTCTCTTTTACGAAACGCTCTACTTCCGCCATGGTAACGGTTTCTTTTGGTGTTTCGGGTTTTACTATTATTATTGGATTTTCATCAATTTTCACACTAGTGGCTACAAACTCAATTCCTCCTGTGCTTAGATATAATATGAGCCCCGGAAGTCCATCAAATTTTTCCGGACCTGCACTTATCGCAATATCTTCAGTAAACCAAGCTGTAAAAAAATAACCAAACGCATCAGATGTAGCTTTTTTACAAGTGAAACCATTCATTTCTTTAGTTTCATTGGTGATTTGCCAATTCCAATTTAGTAAATGATCTTTACCAAAGAAATCTTTATTGCCATTAAAAAACCTAAAGAGTAGTTCATTACCAGCTATATCTTTATAGTAGTATTTCTCCTTTGTTTTGTCTGTTATTCTATAAGTAGCAGTATTTTTATAAACTCCCCCTCCATCATTTGTTTCATTCGCAATTTCATTTACTGAATTTTCGGTATTTTTCGTTTCGGAACTATTTTCATAAAGCGAAATTCCATTCTGATATTTTAAAGTATAATTATACGATGCTAAAATATGCTTTCTAGCAAATTCGGGTGTAGCTTCCAGCTTTTCTTTACTGATAATGCTTTTTTCCGAATAATTCACTGTAACTGCTTGAGCAGTTCCGATGATCGTAAACATTAGAAGAAAAAACAACATAAAATAATTTCTCATAGTTTTAATTTTTACAATGTTCATACTAGAAAAGCATCTTCGTGCCTGTGTTAAGAAGGTACACTTCCGCCTTATACCATTATTAAACACGGTTAAACCTAATTTTCAAAAGTCGAACACAATCAAATAAATTATTCTCTTTTTACTTTTAAAAATGAGTAGACACCTTAAGATTTTAGTACGACAAAGCTTATTAGTTTGTATAGCAACGCGAAACTAGTTGAAAAAAAGATAAAAATCTTACAAATTAACTACAAAAAATAATTCTTCACCTAAAAACAGTTTGCCTAAGCTATACGAAAAGCCTTTCTAAAAAATTATGAATGACAATCGGGAACGGAAATTTTTTAGCTTCTGCGATCGAAATTCCATTTTCAATTGATTGATCAACGCGAATCTTCCAGAATTTAATATTAAGATGCTGATGTGATAATTTATGCATAATCGCTTTAGTATTTAATTCTTCTATACCTGCAATAGTATAATGACTAAAGAATTCATTTGTAAGCACTGTAGCTACAAACTCAAATTCCTTTTCCTCCTCAGTTTCCAAAAGCGGAAACTCGTATAAATTGTGCCAAATGCCTTTGGCTGTTCTTTGTTGCAAAATCGTATTGCCAAGCGTATCTTCTAAAATAAAATAATTAAAGAACCGATTGGTCACTTTCACCTTCTTTAATTTTACAGGAAGCACACCCACTTTATTTTTTTGCAAAGCCAAACAGCTCGAGTTAAAAACACAAATGGAACAATTTGGACTTTTAGGTACACATTGCAACGCACCAAACTCCATTATCGCCTGATTAAAAATTGCGGGATTATCTTTGGGCATCAATTCAAAAGCCAATGCGGCAAATTCCTTTTTAGCACCAGCATTGGCAATATCGGTTTCTATATCAAAATAACGCGATAAAACCCGGAACACGTTTCCGTCAACCACAGGAACAACTTCATTATAGGCGAAAGAAGCAACGGCTGCCGCCGTGTACTCTCCTACTCCCTTCAATTGCAAGAGTTCTTTATAAGTTGCCGGAAAAACTCCATTTAACTCGGTTGCTATATATTTTGCGGTGTAATGCAAATTGCGCGCTCTAGAATAATAACCTAAGCCTTGCCACAACTTAAGTACTTGCTGCTCCTCTGCAGCAGCCAAGTCAAAAATGGTTGGGAAAGCGGTTGTAAATGACATGAAATAAGGCATTCCTTGCGCTACACGCGTTTGCTGCAACATAATTTCGGAGAGCCAAATAGGATAAGGATTGGTTGTATTTCGCCATGGCAAATCACGTTTGTTTTGTAAATACCACTTTATAAGCAATTTAGAAAAATTCATTATTAATTATTAGACCACAAAAGTAAAAGTTTATGTTATTAAAATTTAACGATTTAGCTTGAATTATTGTTTTTTTAATTGTTATATTTGCACACTCAAAAAAAATAGTACACCATTTATAAATACGAAAGAAAATGACGAAAGCAGATATCGTAGCGAAAATTTCAGAGAGATTAGGACTTGAAAAAGGAGATGTTCAAGCAACAGTTGAAACATTTATGGAAGAGGTTAAATCTTCTTTAGAAACTGGAGACAATGTTTATTTAAGAGGCTTCGGTAGTTTCATCGTAAAAACAAGAGCTGAAAAAACAGGAAGAAATATTTCTAAAAATACCACGATCAAAATCCCTGCTCACAACATTCCTGCGTTTAAACCTGCAAAAGTTTTTGTAGAAGGAGTAAAAATAAATAACGAAGCAAAATAACACTATTAATTAATCATAAAATCGATACGATATGCCAAGTGGTAAAAAAAGAAAGAGACATAAGGTAGCTACGCACAAAAGAAAGAAAAGAGCGAGAGCTAACCGTCACAAAAAGAAAAAGTAGTTTTAAACTACTTTTTTCTTTTTAAACGTTCATTGAAATCGAAAGTTAGTATTCGCCCGTCAGTAATAAGTCTTCAGTTCGCTGATCACTTTAAACTGTTTGTTGCAAGCTAATTTTCCCCGGGTTCAATACCTGTTAAAATATTGTTTAATCCATCCTTACAATTCAGTCACGAGTTATAAGTTAGGAGTTATGAGTTGTAAAACTGAAAACTAAAACCTAAAACTGAAAACTAAAAAGTTCGGATAAAAATTTACAGTGTGAATAAAGAATTAATCATTAGATCTAGTTCTGAAGCCGTAGATTTTGCCTTATTAAAAGATGGAAAACTAATTGAATTACACAAGGAAGAAGAGAAAAGCAACTTTCAAGTTGGTGATATTTTTATCGCCAAAATACGAAAACCAGTTGCCGGACTTAATGCTGCTTTTGTAAATGTAGGCTTTGAAAAAGATGCCTTTTTACATTATCACGATCTAGGTCCTAACTTAGCTTCCCAACTGAAATTCATAAAACTTGTAAGCGCAGGTAAATTAAAAGATTTCTCCCTAAAAGCTTTTCAGTTTGAAAAAGAGATTGACAAAGACGGTATCATTACTGATATCTTAAGTGCCAATCAATCTGTTTTAGTTCAAGTAGTTAAAGAACCAATATCAACCAAAGGACCAAGAATTAGCGCTGAGCTTTCTCTTGCCGGACGTTTTATTGTTCTAGTTCCTTTTTCCGACCGTGTTTCTATTTCACAAAAAATAGAAGACAAAAAAGAGAAGGATCGACTTAAAAAACTTGTTCTATCAGTCAAACCAAAAGGTTTTGGTGTTATTGTTCGCACAGTAGCCGAAGGCAAAAGTACAGTAGAATTAGAAAAAGATTTGCAGAACCTGCTAGGCAGATGGACTGCAATGTGTAAAAAATTACCAACTGCTCATCATCCATCCAAAGTATTAGGAGAACTCAATAGAGCGTCTTCGATATTAAGAGATGTTTTCAACGATACCTTCAGTGGTATTCAGATAGATGACGAAGAGTTGTACCATCAAACGAAGGAATATTTGCAAGAAATTGCACCTTCCAAACAATCGATTGTAAAGTTTTATCAATCAAACGACACTCCAATTTTCGAGAAATACAACATTGAGAGACAAATCAAAACTTCATTTGGCCGTACGGTTTCTATGAGTAAAGGAGCTTATTTGATCATCGAACATACCGAAGCCTTGCACGTCATTGACGTCAACAGTGGTAACCGATCAAACAAAGCCACCAACCAAGAAGACACAGCTCTTGAAGTAAATATGATTGCAGCTGCCGAAATTGCCAGACAATTGCGTTTGCGTGATATGGGCGGAATCATAGTGATTGATTTTATCGATATGTCTAATCCAGAAAACAGGAAAGTTCTGTTCGACTTCTTGCGAGAAGAAATGAGCGACGATAAAGCCAAGCATAAAATCTTGCCTCCTAGTAAATTTGGACTTGTTCAAATTACTCGACAGAGAGTAAGACCCGAAGTAAACATTAAAACTAGAGAAGAAGATCCAAACAATGAAAATGGTGAAATTGAAGCACCAATTCAAATCATTGATAAAATCGCTCTTGATCTAGAACGAATTTTAAAAATCCACAAAAACGTCGTACTTAATGTACACCCGTTTGTGGCTGCATACCTCAGTCAAGGTTTTCCATCATTGCGTTCAAAATGGTTTTTTGAATACAAAAAATGGGTAAAAATCATACCACGTGACGCTTACACGTACTTAGAATATCATTTCTACGACAAACAAGGAAATGTTATCAAAGAATAAATAATAAAACCGCCTCTCGAAAGATTGGCGGTTTTTTTGTGTCTTTTTTGAAAATTTGAAGGAGCTATTTCCTGCTATTCGCTGTATCTTTTTCGCCTTAAAGAAAGGCAAAAAAGGATGCCGCTTCTATCAGGGCTAGAATTTAGTGCTAAAAAGATTATTCACTAACCACCTCAACTTTTCGGCTAATTTCATTTCCCAGTTCGTCCACTACAGTAATGTAATGAAACCCAGCACTCATCAAAATTGGCTTTTCGTGAAAAACGGAAGTTGCGCCTTTATACACCTGATCTACATACCAAAATAATTGTTTCTCTCGATCAGAATAAGCAACTTTAAAAATTACTGGTTGCACCTCGCTACTAAAATTCTTTGTTAGGTATATTTTACTACCCGATTTTGGATAAATAAAGTCCATAGCACCGGTTTGTGTTCCAATACAATCGTCTTTAAAAGGCGGCAAAGGCACATATTCAATATGTTTACTTTTGTAATACCAAGCCATAACGGGCGGCAAGATAAACCAGTTCTTCACTATCATATTTTCGACACTTTCGCAACTACTATTAACCTGAAACTGCTGCGCTTTATCTAAATGGATCATTTTATGATACGGACAAACTGCAGTCGATTTTCCCTTTTTCGAAACCCATTGTTTGATTTTGGGACATCCGTCTTTCGCCAAATAACCACTTAATTTGCAAACTTCTACTTCAGCTAAATCTTTGTAAGGTGTTTCAAACCATCTTTGTCTTGGCAGCAAATTAAATACATCAAACAAAATAGGCGCTGCACTAGTGACTCCTGTTAAAGTTGGTCGTCCTTCGCCAGTTGCATTTCCGACCCAGACACCCACTACATATCTCGAATTGGTTCCTATGGCCCATGCGTCTCTGTTTCCAAAACTGGTTCCTGTTTTCCAAGCAATTTTTAAAGAGCTGTCATAAAATTTCCAAGACTCATCACCTTCTGGTCTATTTACTTCCTCCATGGCATTATAAGTCATCCAAATTGATCCGGCTCCCACAATATTCTTTTGACTCGATTCTTCTCCAAAATCGGTCTTAAAAGCAGTATTGTAATTTAGTTCCGCAAATTCATGCGTACGATACTTTCCATCATTTTTAGTAAAATAATTTAACGTCGACGACAAGCCTGCGTACGATCGGCATAAATCCCATAAATTACTTTCGGCGCCACCTAAAATAAGTGACAATCCATAATGATCCGCCGATTTATTGATATTACGCAACTTGAATTTCTGCAACTCTTCATAAAACTTATGTACGCCAAAATCTTGCAACATTAAGACAGACGGAATATTTAATGAACGAGACAATGCCCGATGCGCAGGAACCGCTCCATCGAAAGTTAAATTGTAATTCTGTGGTGTATAACCCGCTATTTGAGTAGGAACATCGGCAATTAAAGTGTTTGGCAAAATCTCGCCATCATCGAGCATCGCAGCATACAATAAAGGTTTTAAAATACTTCCTGTGCTTCTGGCTGCCTCAATAATATCTACATCTTTTTGATGATCACGATCTGTTGGAGCATTGCCCACATAACTTATAATATCTCTATTTTGAACATCAATCACTAATATCGCCAAATTATGAACCTCATTTTGCTGGTATTGATTGTAGTAATACTTAGCAATTTGATTGACTCTGTTTTGTAACTCAAAATTGACTGTAGTTTCTACTCGTGTTCCTTTTGCATTTTTTGCCACACGTTCTAATAAGTGTGGTGCAATCTGAGGCAAATCAAAAGGTTTTTGCGGCAAAGGTTCCTCTATAGCCAATTCATACGTTTGCTCATCAATAATACTTTCGCTTTTTAACTTCAGTAAAAGTCTATTGCGTTTTGCTACTAGTGTAATTTGATTTTTACCTGGATAAATTAAACTTGGTGCATTTGGTAAAACCGCTAAAGTTGCGCTTTCAGCCCAAGACAACTGGTTCGATTGAACACCAAAATAACGCCATGCAGCCATTTCTAAGCCGACCACATTACCTCCAAAAGGAGCATGAGCCGCATACAATTCGAGGATGTTATTTTTAGAATAACCCAATTCCAATCGAGTGGCCAGAATAAGTTCTATAACTTTTTCAAAATAAGATCTTCGTTTGCCTTTTCTAGACAATCGAATCACCTGCTGCGTTAACGTACTCCCCCCACGAACCACTTTGCCTGCTTTGCTGTTTTGTTGCATCGCATTGACCATTGCCACGGGATTAAACCCAGGATGTGTATAGAAATACTCATCCTCAAAATAAACGATACATTGTTTAAACTTATCTGGAACGCTATCGTGTGCCGGAAAACGCCATTGGCCGTCTCCAGCAATCTTAGCGCCAAGCAATTCTCCTTCTCTACTTTCAATTACTGTAGAATAGGGCTCCTTAAACAAGGTTGATGGTAGCGAGAAATAATAAATCACTAACAGCACAAATACTATTAGTGATTTTATCTTATTTCTTTGTACCCAATTGATCAATCGCTGTAAAAACGTTTTTAGGTGGTTTTTCAAAATCTATAATTCAAAACTATTACTTTACTACTTCAACCCAAAATCCTTTTGTTCTGGCCAAAAACGTATGATCGTACATTGCTTCACATTGCAATCCAGGCATATAATAATTCCCTAAATACGAAGCATTGAGCAATATCGTAAAGGTTTTAGCCTCGCCTGCTTTTAATCCGAAGTAAAAATTAGTTCGATCATCACGAATATCGATATAATCTGCCGTATTGTTCGTTGCTTCACCATAGTCGGTAAAGCGAGTGTTTACAATTTCAAAACCAGAAGGTAAAATTTGGGTTAGAGCTACATTTTCTAAACGCTCATTACTTTGATTTCTCACTTTAACTTCAGCAATAAACTCGGTCCCTTGTGCAATTTTAGAAACATCAATAACGCTGCCTTTTCTGTTTTTGAAAACAATTGCTGCAGCAAGATTACTCTGAATTACATTTTCTTGACCAATCGGTAAAATACCCGTATTTAACACTCGTACGTAAATAGTGTTCTTTTTGTTGTTTTTTAAAGTCAGACTGTTGGCACCATATTTCACCGCCAAGGTACGGTCCGCCATTGATTTTCCTGTTTTTATAGTTTGCGCTTTACCCTCTTTACTAAATTGCAAATCGATTCCTTTAGGTCCATTATTCAGTGCAAATTTTGACATTGCATATAGCGAATACGCAGTAGTTTGCGTACTCATCCACTGATCACTTGCCATGCTCTTAGCTAGTTTTGTCGCCATTTCAAACGCTTTTTGTTTGAGATCTAACAATAGTAAAGTTTCTAACGCCATCGCTCTGTTTCGATCACTTGAGCCGTAATAGTAATGTTGATAACTACTTGAATCATCATCAATTTTACTACTTAAAAGTAACGATGTCGCTGCACTTTTTTGTCCTGCTAAAACATAGGCCGCTGCCAATCGTAATTTTGTTTCGTTTGAAATTCCTTTTGTTTCTCGCAATCTGTTCATCGAAGACAAATCAGAAGAACCTGCTAAGGCCATCGTGTATAATCTGTAGGCTTGCGCTAAATCATTTCCATATCGAGGCTCAAAACGCCATTTTTTAGCTTCTTTCTTCTGATAGGAAAGCCATTTTGATTTGAAATTAATTGGCAAAACATATCCTTTTTTTTCTGCTTCAATTAAAAAATGTCCAGCGTAAGAAGTTCCCCAATCGTCTGCAATCGCATTTCCTTGCCAGTACGGCAATCCGCCGTTTGCTAATTGAAAACTTCCTAATCTTGTAATTCCAGCCGTTACATTTTTCTGAATCAATTGTTGGCGATTCGCATCGATATCGGCTACGTCATTTAAAAACAATTGCGGAAAAACAGCTGAAGTCGTTTGCTCTACACAGCCGTGCGGATACTGAATCAAAAATTGTAATCTGCCATTTAAATTAATAGTCGGCATAGAAGACACTTCTAATTTTGCTTTGTTACTTCCTGCTACACCAAAGGTTTTCCAAGAAATTGTTTTTGTGCTATTCGGTTCTAAAATCACATCGGTGTAGGTATTCGTTACCGGATTTGGATTCGTCATATCAATCTCTACGTCATACGATGATTTCTCAGCTCCTGAAGTCGCAATAATCTGCACTTTCGCAATTCCTGTCAAACTTCCTACGGCAAGATTAAAATAAGCCATTTTTTCATCAGGCTGTTCGAAACTTACATTTTGAACTGCACTTCCAACCACGCGTAATCCATTACTGGTTTTAATCTGAACTTTTACATTTTTAATGTTTTTTTCTGTCGCAAAAACCGTTACCGGAATCGTTACTTTCTCTGACGGAGAAATTTTTCGCGGTAAAGTAGCCAAAACCATTAATGGACTGCGAACGGCGGTCGCTTTTTCTATACTTCCATAAGCACTAGTTGTCGCATCACCAGCCACAACCATTGTTCGTACCGAACCAATATATTTTGGCAAAGTAACTTGATGCGTTCTAGCTTGTCCTTTCTCTAATTTAAATGGACCTAAATAAATAACAACAGGCTTAAATCGGTTGGCTTTTTTCGCCTTTCCTCCGCCTAAGTCCTGATCTCCACCGATACTAAAAATTTGATTTACTTTTCCGCCATAAGCGCCAATAACATCATCATAGACGTCCCAAGTCTTTACACCCAAAGCTTCGCGAATATAAAAGGCATCCCAAGCATTTGGCGTTTTAAAACGCGTTAAATCTAGCAAACCTTCATCCACAACAGCAATAGTATAGGTCATTTCTTTACCCGATTTTTCACTCACTTTTATTGGGAATGATTGTTCTGGTCTCAAGACATCTGCCATTATAACTTGTGGTTCAAGTTTAGTGTTTTTATCCACCACACCAATTGGCACAATTCCATACATACGAATTGGGGAATCATTTTTTGTAGTGGCGTGTGGCTGTAATAAGGTAATATTAAAATAAACATTGGGAGCCATTGCAGCCGTTATTGGCACTTTGACTTTTGTTTCCCCTTTTTGCGTTTGTACCCAAAGCGTTTGCACCACTTTTGATCCGTTTTCAATAGAGACTAAAGCTCTACCACCTTCACTAGAAGGGAAAGAAATCAATGCATTTTCTCCCACCGCATAGTCTTTTTTATCCGTAGAAAAAACAAGCATATTAGCAGATGAAGCATCGTTATTTCTAGTCTTTCCTGACCAAATTGGCCAGTCAATATTTACGGTCAGCGCCGTCGCATGACCATTGATTTTATCTGAAACTCGAATTAAGTAGCGACCCCATTCTTCATCACTCAATGCAAATTGCACACTTCCTTTTCCGCTGGCATTAGTACTTATGGTAAATGTTTTATACGAAGTTGTTGCTTCCGATGAATTATAATTTGATAAATTATCGTTGGCAGCATCCCACCACCAACGCCATTCAACTTTATATACTTTAACTTCAAGATTACGTACTGCTTTTGGTCGCCCGTTTTCATCGACTGTCACAACATCAAATCGATTGTTGGTTCGAGTTTCTAACATTCCGTATTTATTTAATTCAGGAGATTTTACACCAACATAGGTTTTATAAGGAGAATAGGTGGTAGCCATGGCATCCATACTAAAATCCCCACCTTCTTCATATACTTTTGTAATAAACGAAGCGCGCAGCATTCCAGGTGCTTGCCCTTGCAATTTCGGATTGATAGACACCGAAGCTTTTCCTTCGTGATCTAATTTGCCAGAAAAAATATTTACTTCTTCAGTGCTAAACTTACGCACTAAATCATCAAAATTGTACTTTTCATATCCTTTAAAAGTAGTTTGTTGTTGCGAGAATTTAGCTTGCATTTCTACATTCAAATTCTTTGCAATAGCACCATGCAACCAGGTCACTTCTAAATTGCTTGAATTTGGATACGACGAGGACAATACGCCTCTTTGAAACGTATTTTTAATTTTTAACCGATTGGATTTAATCGTTTCAATTTTAATATTCTTATAATACTTCGCGCCACCAACACTTACCATTGCCTCCCAACTTCCTGTTGGCGCATCTTGATCTGTTGGCACAACAAACGCATAGTGATTTAGTGCATTGGTTCTTTGTACAGTTTGGTAAGCGACTTTCCCATTGGGGTCGGTTAGTCTAAATTTTATTGGATGTGCATTGGGTAGTTTATTCGAAGCATCATTTAAAATAAACGATAAATAGAGATTATCGCCGGGACGCC
This sequence comes from Flavobacterium sp. TAB 87, assembly GCF_001529295.1. GTDB lineage: Bacteria > Bacteroidota > Bacteroidia > Flavobacteriales > Flavobacteriaceae > Flavobacterium. The sequence goes on along the minus strand of NZ_LLWK01000038.1, from coordinate 850,385 downwards.
AAACGCCACGTTCTCCATAAATAAATCCTTTCAATCCCTTTTGAAGTGTTTCACCAGCCACGTCAAAATTACTTACAGATAATGAATTTCCATCATCCAATTTAACGTAAGTAGATTGTTCTCCTAAAGTAACAATGGCAAAATAGGCAAATTTATCAAGCTGAAAGGAAACAAGTCCATCACTATCTGTTGTTGCTGTAGTTATTTTTTGTTGTTGATACGTATACAAATCAACTGTTGCTTTTGAAACAGGCTCCGTTGTAAGAATATTATTTACCGCAAATAAATACGATTTGTTTTCGCCTCTTTTTGCGATAACACCTAAATCTGATGCCAAAATATTAGTCGCAATTCGGGCATTGTAAAAATACGATCCACTGCAAGCATCTTCACTTTCTCTCCAGCTATAATCGTCGTAATAATAATAATCATCGTACGAATTATCACTATAATTAGCATCGTTTTCATCTACTTCATCCTCGTCTTCGTTTTCTTCTGAATCTTTTTCGGAAGAGTCACATTTATATATGGAATATTTCTTTTTATACGAAAACTCTACTCTGTAAATTGCACCCGGTTCTGGCTTAATAATGGTAGACAAATCGAGCGCAAAAGTGTTCCACTTATGCAAATTAACTAAACTATTTTCTTTGAGATTTATAGTTGTTTTTGCCACGGGTTGTGATACGCGCTTTAAGTTTTGCGAACCATTTAATTGATTGTCTTGCAAAAACTGCAAAATATTATTTTTATAAATCTTGTAGACTTTTACATCAACTTTACCCAAATTTGCAGTCTCGAAATTCAGTTTTAAGTTATTAGAACTTGGCAAGATTGTCCCATTTTTCACAAAGCGGACATTCGGTTTTATCTGGTCAAAAGATATTTTCTGTGAGTAACTTTCGTTCATTTTCTTGCCGTATTGACTTTCAATTCCTTGAAAGACTTCCAGCAACAATTCGCCTGTAATATTTTCTTCTGCACTACTTTCTTCAACTACTTCTTCGGCAACTGGTTCTTCAGCTACTTCTGCGACAGCAATCGCAACGCTGTCAACAACGACAGCAGTCGAGTCTGATTCTACTGTTTCTATTGGATCAGCAACAACCACTTCATGCACTATCCTTGAAGTCGCTTTTTCATTAGAAATATAAACTTTTAAAAGATTTCCTTGAGTCGAAAATTTTAAATTGTTTGTATTTTCAATCGCAACCAAACCTTTAAAATCTTGGCCTTTTTCAAGCGGTTCCGAAAAATTAATTAAAACCGACTGTGTGTCTTCATCTGGTACTACAACATTAACAACTTTGAACTCATTGATTCCTGAAATCGGAAAAGTAATCGTCCCTTTCTGATCAATATCAAACTTACTACCATCATAAGCGATTTCGAGTTCACTTGGTTCTGCAAAACGCTGGATATTATCAATTGTAAATTTAAACTCCTTACCCGATTTCGTAGAAGTATCAAATTTAATTTTAAGATCGTTTCCTTTCTGACTCGCTAAAACTAATTTTTGAGCAGTCTCTAAATCAATATCATCTGCCGTTTTCAACACGCAATTTAAATACTGAAATTCTTTGCTGTGCGACTGAATGTCTGCCGGATTAATTACAAAATCTTGCTTGATTGTTTTAACCGTAAAATTAAATTTAGACAGTGTTTTTTCTTCTTCCTTCGGAAGTACAATTAATTTATCTAACCTTAGAGTAACCTGATATTCTGTCCCTGATTTTAATTTCTTTTCCGGAATAAACGCGATGGTATTACTAGACAGAGCTACAACTTTTCCGTCAACGCTTGGCGAAATATCAAATAAATTATTGTCTAAAACTTCGTTTATTTTCCACTCTTTTTTGTCAAAAGCTAAAACGACGCGAATGTCCGACTGAGAAGGAACAATGCCTCCTGTAAAGCTAGAAATATACGGTCTGAATAAGGAGAAATCAGAATTAAAATCAAGACCCGATTTTTTACCGCACGCCTGAAAAATGAAGAAAATGACGAATATGTAAACTAATTTTTTTGCTTTCAATTTAAGTAGGATTAATTATTAAAAATAACAGAACAGCATACACTTCTATTTAATGCTGTTCAAATTAAAGAAATGTAAAACTAGGTAATTTTTGTTATTTTTAAGAAGAAAATTCGCTTAGATCAGTAATCCTATAAAATGAGATGGCAAATAAAGTAGATCGATAGCACTACAAAAAGTGTAAACGATCGATTTTAAGTAGTAATAATTTTGATACAACGGTTATCGTGTAAGAATAACAAATTGATTAATCAGACAAATGGATTTCACTTATTTTCTTCTTTCTACGAAAAAGCGCTTCATTAGATCGGCAGCTTCAGTCGCCATAATACCCGAAACTACCGTTGTCTTAGGATGCAATTTGGTTCCCATTGTGATAAAACCTCGTTGTTCGTCACGGGCACCATAAACAATTTTAGAAATCTGACTCCAATACAAAGCGCCCGCACACATTTGGCAAGGTTCTAAAGTCACATATAGGGTACAATCTTTTAAATATTTGCCTCCCAAAAAATTTGCTGCTGCAGTGATGGACTGCATTTCGGCATGGGCTGTCACATCGTTTAACATTTCGGTCGCATTATGACCTCGTGCAATAACTTTATCTGCAATGACGATGACAGCTCCAACAGGAATTTCGCCTCTATCAAAAGCTATCTCAGCTTCCTGCAAAGCTTTTTTCATAAAATATTCGTCGGTGAAAGGATTTATCATAGCTACAAAAATAAGAATTCAATTTGTACATTTGTGAGATGTCAACACAATTACTTTCTAACATCAATAGTCCTGCAGATTTACGTCAACTTGATGAGGCACAGCTTCCACAATTAGCACAAGAATTACGCAATTTCATTATTGATATCGTATCGGTAAAGGAAGGACATTTGGGAGCAAGTCTTGGCGTCATTGAACTTACTATTGCATTGCATTACGTTTTTAATACTCCCGAAGATTTATTGGTTTGGGATGTAGGCCATCAAGCATACGGGCATAAAATTTTAACGGAAAGAAAGAACATTTTTAATACCAATCGACAACTTGGAGGCATTTCGGGTTTTCCAAAACGCAGCGAAAGTGTTTACGACACTTTTGGGGTTGGACATTCGTCTACAGCGATATCTGCCGCTTTGGGAATGGCTTTAGCGTCCAACCTAAAAAAGGATGTCGAAAAACACCACATTGCAGTTGTTGGCGACGCATCCATAGCCTCGGGAATGGCGTTTGAAGGATTAAACCACGCAGGCGTGACAGATGCCAATTTATTAGTAATTTTAAACGACAATGCCATCGGAATCGATCCAAGCGTTGGTGCTTTAAAAAATTATTTGACAGCAGTTAAAAATGGTAAAAATCCGAAGCAAAACAACATGATCAAATCGTTGAATTTTGATTATTCGGGGCCAATTGATGGACATGATATTTTTGCTGTGATTAGAGAATTGCAAAGATTAAAGAAAATCAAAGGTCCAAAATTTCTTCATTTAATTACTACCAAAGGGAAAGGCTTGCAAAAAGCAGAAGAAAATCAGGTAAAATACCACGCACCAGGAAAGTTTGATGCAGCAACTGGTGAATTAACTTTAAAATCAGAAGAAAACCTTCCTCCTAAATATCAAGATGTTTTTGGACTGACCATTTTAGATTTAGCTAAAAAGAACGAAAAAATTATCGGTATTACACCTGCAATGCCCTCAGGAAGTTCTTTGAAGTTTATGATGGACGAAATTCCAGAACGCGCTTTTGATGTAGGCATAGCAGAACAGCACGCCGTAACTTTGGCTGCAGGCATGGCAACGCAAGGCATGGTTGTGTATTGCAACATTTACTCCACTTTTTTGCAACGTGCTTACGACCAAATTATTCACGATGTTGCTTTGCAGCATTTACCGGTTATTTTTTGTTTGGACAGAGCGGGATTGGTTGGCGAAGATGGCGCCACGCATCACGGCGTTTTTGACATCGCTTATTTGCGATGTATTCCTAACCTCATGATTTACGCTCCTCGAAATGAAATCGATTTACAAAATATATTGCACACCGCACAATTAGGATTAGACGCACCAATTGCCATCCGCTATCCACGAGGTAGAGGTCAATTTAGCAATTGGAAAACTGATTATTTTGCAAAGTACCAACAAATAAAACTTGGCAAAGCGTATTGCTTACAGCAAGGAACTCAGACCGCCATTTTATCTACAGGAACTATCGGTAATAATGTGACGCAAGCACTACACCAGAGTCAAAATAAAAATATTTCGCATTATGACTTTCCATTTGTAAAGCCTTTAGATGTAAAATTACTACAAGAAATATTTTTAAAATATAAAACCATATTAACCATAGAAGATGGTACGGTTATTGGTGGCTTTGGATCGTCGATTGCAGAAATTGCAGCGCAGTTAAATTTTGTAGGAAACCTAGATGTTTTAGGAGTTCCCGATGAATTTATCACACATGGTACGGTATCAGAATTGCAACAAATTTGTAAAATTGACGTTAAAAGTTTAGTAAAACGTTTTGCAGCTGACTAAAAATAATTATTTTGCACAACCAAAAACTAAAACCTTTTTAATGAAACTAGTACGTTACTCCCTTTTAGTTCTTTCTCTATTATTTTGCACGATCATTTGGTCGCAAGAAGTCATCATCCGTACTAAATTACCAGAAAGCACTAGTTCTATTTGGTCTTTTAAAAACAAAATGAGCAGTCCGCAAGGTTTGATCATTCAGACACAATTGCACGACAGCGTTTCGAATTGGACAAAAAAGAATAAACTGGGTTTTGATATTTCCGAAATTGCTTTTGTCAACTGGAGTGCTGGTGGAACGAGTTCTATTTCGGGACTTTTTAAAAGTGAATTTACACGTGTTTACATTAATGGAAATCACAAATGGGCAAACGAACTTTTGGTGAAATATGGCCTTAACAAACAAGATGGTACAGAATTGCGTAAAACAGATGATGCACTAGTGCTTAACTCAACCTACGGCTTCCGATCTGACTCAACTTCAAACTGGTTCTACTCTGGGAAATTTAATTTTAATACTCAATTTACGAACGGTTACAAATACCCAAATAAGGATACACCAATCTCTAGCCCTTTTGCGCCAGCGTATATATTTTTAGGAGCTGGAGCTGAAAATGCATCAAAAGATCGAAATCGCGTATTCTACTTCTCTCCAATTACACTTAAAACTACCTTAGTTTTAGACCAGTATTTAGCCAATCAAGGATCATTTGGGGTTAAGAAAGCCATCTATGATGTTAATGGAAACTTGATTTCTCCAGGAGAAAAAGTAAAAGCAGAATTTGGTATTTTAGGAACTGCCTATTTGAAAAAAGAAATTTTTAAAAATATGGTCTTTGAAAACCGTCTGAGTTTATATACCGACTACTTAAACAAATTTGGTAATATTGATGTCGATTATGAGACCAAACTTGACTTGGTTGTAAATGAATATGTGCGAGCAAATATTGGCTTTCATTTAATTTATGATGACGATATCAAAAATAAAATAGAAGTAGAAGGCAAACAAATCACCGAAGGACCAAAAGCACAATTAAGACAAGTTTTAGGAGTTGGTGTTGTCTACGCCTTTCAATAATTATTCTCTTTTTCGACCATTTATGGTTTCAAAAAGCTCCAATGCATTTCCATCAGTTAATAACGAAACATAGTGGCAAATATGAAGCAATCGCTCATATAAGCTATCTTTTTCGATCTGGTGTTTTTCGGGTAACATTTTTAAAATAAGGTTGTCATAATTTGACGCCTTATCGTCGAATTTATTATTATAAGCAGTGCTGAATTTATCCAACAGCGTTTGAATAATTTGATATCCTACAATTTCCTTTTCGATTACTTCACGACTCTGATAAATATTAGCCACACTTAATCTGATTATATCATCCATTTGTGGCTTGTACTTACTTTTATCCATTAAAGCAAAAGGAAATTTCCCCTTTAAAATTGCTTCTTCATTTTCTATAAAGACTTGTACGGCGTCATTAATTAAGCTACCAATTGCCAAGGCGCGCAAATAACTTATACGATCTTCTTTGGTTGTTAAGGTTTTGTATTTTGATACTCCGATACTGTCTTTTACCAATTTAATCAAATATTCTAAAGCGTAGTCTTCTGAAACCAGACCTAAATTTATACCGTCTTCAAAGTCGATGATGGTGTAGCAAATATCATCGGCAGCTTCCACTAAATAAGCTAACGGATGTCTTTCAAAACCAATATCATTAGCAGATTTATTGGCCAACATTCCCATGTCTTCCGCAACTTTTTCGAAGAATCTTTTATCCGTTTGAAAAAAACCGTACTTTTTATCTGAAACATTTTTGGTTGGTTTTTTAGGCAAACTTTCTTTTGGATATTTCATAAAAGCTCCCAAAGTGGCATACGAAATTCGCAATCCACCTTCAATACCGGGACGACTGGCTGTTAATACTGAAAACCCATTCGCATTTCCTTCAAAATCAATTAAATCTTGCCATTCTTTTTCAGAAAGTTGCTCTTTATATCGTTGTCCGTTTCCAATAGAAAAATACTCGCCAATCGCTTTTTCACCCGAATGTCCAAAAGGCGGATTCCCGATATCATGCGCTAAGGATGCTGCCGCTACAATTGCTCCAAAATCATTCATGTGATAGCCATGAACTTCTTTTAAATAGGGATATTTTTCGATAATTTTCTTTCCAACCAAACGGCCCAAAGAACGACCTACTACCGAAACCTCTAAACTATGCGTCAATCTCGTGTGTACAAAATCGGTTTTTGAAAGCGGAATTACTTGTGTTTTATCTTGCAAACTTCTAAAAGCAGCCGAAAAAATAATTCGATCATAATCAACTTCAAAACCCAAACGCGTATCATCTTGTTCGGAGCGTAATCGTTTGTTGGTGTCGCCTTGACGCTTTAGAGATAAAAGTTGTTCCCAGTTCATTGTGATTGTAGATTATCGTCCTAAATAATAATTAAGACTTATTTCGAATTTTAAAAAATCAAAAATACGTTTTATTTTAAAACTTTTTCAGAGGAACTGTTGGTTTAAGCCGATTGACACCTAAAATAAGTGCTATACCATTTGAGTTCTGACAAAAAAACCAATATCTCGCTAAAATCCTTGGATGTCACTCCTACTTTCATTTAAATTTAAAAAATTTACCGTGACAAATTTCTTACGATAATCTAAAATTTAATCTTATATTTTAGTCGACTAATAATTCCTTTGAGATTCGATATTGAAAAGATTTTTAAATAGATAAATAATGAATGCTAAACACTTACTGTACATCCTAATTTTAGGATTATTACTTACCTCCTGCAAAACCTCAAAAAACATAAGCTATCACAACTTGTCTTCTTTAGATCGTAACTTTTCAGCATCTTATGAAAACAGGACAATCAAAGAAGGTTCATTTAAAAGTCAAACGTCACTTCTTCAGCTACTTAAAATAGAGGCTATCGATACAATTTCTGAAGTAAAGTTAGCGATTCAAAACAATGGAGAACTACAAATTGACTATGACAATCATAAGGGAGAACGAAAATCGATCGTACTTAAAGGGAAATTTAAAAAACATTATTACCAAATTTTCTTTGAAAGAAATCAAATCATTCTACCACCCTTTTACTGGGTTACGCATATTGAACGAATCCGATTAAGCATCTCTAAAGACAACTTACTTGTTATCAACAACTACAGCGAACACACCGGAATGATTATGATGTTTGCAGGCGGATCAAGTTCAAAAACGCAACATCTCTTTAAAAAATCGAGAAACTAACCCCAAAGAAAATTATACTTCAAATGGCAACGCGGTGCTGTGTTTAATTTCTCCCATGACAAAAATGCTATTCGTGTTACCGATATTCTGAATGGTCGACAATTTGTGCATTACAAAATCTTGGTAATGCACAAAATATTCTCTTTAATACATCGTTTTTTCTGAGTACTTTTGCCTGTAAATAAATTACGTTATGTCAATAGTAGTAAACAATCTTTCAAAAAGTTACGGCGTACAAAAAGCATTAGATTCTGTTTCATTTTCCATACAAAAAGGGGAAATTGTAGGTTTCCTAGGTCCGAATGGTGCGGGAAAGTCAACTTTGATGAAAATCTTAACTACGTATTTAGAAGCAGATTCAGGTACGGCTACTGTTAACGAATTTGACGTTACAATCAATCCGAAAAATGTACAATTGTCCATCGGCTATTTGCCCGAACACAATCCGTTGTACTTAGATTTATATGTACGAGAGTATTTATCGTTTAACGCCGACGTTTATAAAGTTGCAAAATCGCGGATTGAAGAAGTACTTACTCTTACGGGATTGAATAAAGAAAGTCACAAAAAAATTGGGCAATTGTCTAAAGGATATCGTCAGCGCGTGGGTTTAGCGAATGCGTTGCTGCACAATCCTGATGTTTTAATTTTAGATGAGCCTACAACAGGTTTAGATCCGAACCAACTGGTTGAGATTAGAAATGTGATTAAAAACGTGGGAAAAGACAAAACCGTTTTTCTTTCTACGCATATTATGCAAGAAGTTGAAGCCATTTGCGATCGTGTCATTATTATCAATAACGGAAAAATTGTTGCTGATAAAAAACTAGAACACTTAATATCTGCTGATAAAGAACAAGTGATTGAAGTGGAATTTGATTATAAAATAGAAGAACAATTAATTGCACGTATCGAAAACATTACCGCCTACAAAAACACCCATGATATGACTTGGGAATTGACTTTTTTATCAGATAAGGATATGCGTTCTGCAATCTTTGATTTCGCAACAGAAAACGGATTAAAAACACTACAGTTAAATACTAAAAACAAAAACTTAGAAGCTGTTTTTAGAGAAATGACCAAATAATTAATTTTCGTATACCTAGCTTTTTGGCAATGGTGCTCCAACAGAAACACCACAACGGTGCCCCTCTTGTCCGTGTGGCGGATTCATTCCAACGGCAGTTTCTGTGTTTGCAGAACTAGTAGATAATAATGTTGGCACAGGAGGCTGAACGGTAAAACTATTGGTAACTTCTCCCGAAGCTGTAGAGGATGTAGCTGCTGTAGTTGTTGTAGTGGCCTTGGAGTTTAAAGGTGCTCCAACAGAAATGTCGCAACGATGTCCTTTTTCGCCATGCGGCGGATTCATTCCTTTTGCAGTTTTCGCTGTTTGCATTACTGTTTGCATTTGCGGCTGCGTTTGCACTTGTGCAGTTTGCGCTTGCGTTGCAGTAGTTGCTCCGTTTGCTTGACTATTTAATGGTGCTCCAACAGCAATGTCGCAACGGTGATTGGGTTGTCCATGCGCAGGATTAATGCCTGCTGCCATCGAAGGCGTTCCAGTTGCTGAAGTTTCGTGAAATAAATTATGTTGTTGTGCTGCGGGCTCTTGCGAAGTTTGCGTTTGTAGCGCGTCTGTAGTTTGTTGGGTAAACGGAGTAATTAATCTCGGATCTGCTTTTGAGGTTTCTTCTGCATTGTTTTTACAAGAAACAAGTACAAGTGCCGCCGCTAAAAAAGTATAATAAATGGGTTTCATCTGGAGAAAATCTATGGTATTAAATTCAAATATAACATTTTAATGCGACGCTCCCAAATGGCTTTTTTAATAGCTGCTTTTATTATTTGCGGCAAAAGTCTTCGCTTCACTGACAATTTGAACGTCTTTTTGGATAGTTCTCCAGTTCAAAATAGAAGGTTAAATTGCGTATTTCGCTTGATAGAGCTTTTGTGGCATTAAATATTGATCAATATGATTTAGTTTTTTAGCTATTCCGAAACTCTGGTTTAATTTTTTTACCCTTTTAAAGTAAAGCAAACATTATTCAAGATAGTGGGTACTAATAATTCAAAAATAAGAACTTTCCTGTATAAAATCAGTAAGCAAACGAGCCATCTGATACTATGCTCTAATCATTCTTGTATTCCATTTTTGACATAAGCCACTAATAGTTGTTGGTAAGGTTTGAAAAAAAAGAAGTCCTTTATTTTTAAACATTTACAGAATGTTTTCTAAATCGCATTGGTTTTGTTTTAGCATCGTATCCGTAAAGAAATATGTTTGTAAAACTATACTTCTTAGTGAAATAAAATTGCGAACAATTACTACTCTACTAGCCCGGATGGGAGCGACATCCTTTTTTTTATTTTTTGAAGACAAAAAAGATACAGTGGACAGCCGGATTAGCTCCTGAAAGATAGTATAATAAAAAAAGGAACCTGCATCGAAAATTATTTCAAATAGAGGTTCCTTTTTTGTAGATATGCCGCAATTGGTTTAAAAAATCGTACTGGCGATCTGACGAATATTTTCTGATTTACCCATTGAATAATAGTGTAAAACAGGAACTCCCGCTTCTTTTAATTCTTTCGATTGTTGAATGGCCCATTCGATACCGACTTGTCTGATGTCTGCATTATTTTTGCATTTTTCCACCGCATCGATTAAATCTTCAGGCAGATCAATACGGAAAATTTGTGGCAAAACTTGCAAGTGACGGTGTACGGCAATCGGTTTAATTCCTGGAATAATTGGAATCGTGATTCCAATTTCGCGCGCTTTATTTACGAATTCAAAGTATTTTGAATTGTCAAAAAACATCTGAGTTACTACATAATCAGCACCAGCATCTACTTTTTCTTTCAGACGTTTTAAGTCCGAAATCAACGAAGGCGACTCTAAATGTTTCTCTGGATAACCCGCTACTCCAATACAGAAGTTTGCTTTATTATCGATATCCATCATTTCATGCAAATATCTTCCTTTGTTCAAATCATCAATTTGTTTCACCAAATCAGTGGCAAAACAATTTCCACCTGCTTTAGGAATAAACGATTGCTCGTCTTTCATGGCATCACCACGCAACGCCATCACGTTATTGATCCCTAAATAATGGCAATCGACCAACATATATTCCGTTTCTTCTTTGGTAAACCCACCACAAAGTAAATGCGGAACGGTGTCGACATTGTATTTATGCTTGATAGAAGCACAAATTCCCAATGTTCCCGGACGCATGCGCGTTAACTTTTTATCTAAAAGTCCGTTGCCTTTATCGATATAAATATACTCTTCGCGAGAAGTTGTCACGTCGATAAATGGTGGTTTAAACTCCATCAACGGATCGATGTTGTCGTACAACTCTTGAATGTTTTTACCTTTTTGAGGCGGAATAATTTCAAAAGAGAATAAGGTTTTCCCCTTGGCTTCGGTTATGTGTTCGGTTACTTTCATAAGTTATCCCTCTAACCCCCGAAGGGGGCATTCCTGAGAGGGCACCAGGATTATTACAAATTCTTAATTTCCTACTCCTCCCTTTTGGGGAGGTGGGGTGGGGATTAATCTGCTATATTAGGACTCAACCATTTGGTCGCATTGTCGGTTGATGTGCTGCGACGCTTGGCATAGTCTACAATTTGATCTTCTTTCATTTTACCTAAGCCGAAATACTTACTATCTGGGTTTGCGAAATAATAACCCGATACTGCCGCAGAAGGCCACATGGCCATACTTTCGGTCAAGGTTACTCCAATTGCCTCTTCTACATTTAGTAATTTCCAAATAGTTGGTTTTTCTAAATGGTCTGGACAAGCTGGATATCCAGGCGCAGGACGAATACCTTTATAGTTTTCTTCAATTAAAGCTTCGGTACTTAACACTTCATCAGACGCATAACCCCAATATTCTTTACGTACTTTTTCGTGCAGGTATTCCGCAAAAGCTTCGGCTAAACGGTCCGCTAATGATTTAACCATGATCGAGTTGTAGTCGTCTAAATTGGCACGAAATTCATCAGCCCATTCCTCAACTCCAAATCCGGTGGTTACACAGAATGCACCCATATAATCGGTTTTCCCAGAATCTTTTGGCGCAATAAAGTCAGCCAAAGCAATGTTTGGTGCTCCTTTTGTTTTTTGTGATTGCTGACGAAGCGTTAAGAATTTTTCGATTGCTTTTCCGTTTTCATCGTACAACTGAATATCATCGTCATCAACTTGATTGGCTGGGAAAATTCCAAAAATACCTTTGGCGGTAAATTTCTTTTCTTTCAAAATTAAGTCTAGCATTTCCTGGGCATCTTTAAACACCGCTTGTGCTTGCTCTCCCACGACCTCATCAGTAAGAATCGCTGGATATTTACCATGCAATTCCCAAGTTCTAAAAAACGGCGTCCAGTCGATATAGGGAACCAAAACATCCAACTCAATGTCGACCACTTGCGCACCAATCTTTTTAGGCTTTACAAAGTCGTAAGCCTCCCAATCCAATTGCAATTTGTTTTTTCGCGCTTGTTCGATTGTTAGATAATTTTTATCTCTCGAACGGCTTAAAAACGTTTCTCTAAACGCATCGTATTCCGCACGAATATCGCTCGCATAGACTTTTTTATTCTTATCCAATAAATTTCCAGCAACCGTTACCGCTCTAGACGCATCGTTTACGTGAATGATCGTTTCTCTGTATTGAGGTGCAATTTTCACGGCAGTGTGCGCGCGCGAAGTGGTTGCTCCACCAATCATTACTGGGATTTTTAGTCCGCGTTTGTCTAATTCTTTGGCTACGTACACCATTTCGTCTAGCGAAGGTGTAATTAAACCACTCAGACCAATAATATCGACTTCGTGTTCAATAGCCGCTGCAATAATTTTTTCGGGAGGCACCATTACTCCAAGATCTACAATCTCGTAATTGTTACACGCCAAAACTACCGCAACTATATTTTTACCAATATCATGTACATCACCTTTTACGGTTGCCATTAATATTTTTCCGTTTCCTTGCTTGTCGCCTGCTTGCTTGCTTGCCTCGATAAATGGCAACAAATAAGCTACGGCCTTTTTCATTACACGTGCTGATTTTACTACTTGTGGCAGGAACATTTTTCCGCTACCAAATAAATCACCCACCACGTTCATTCCCGTCATCAAATTAATTTCGATCACTTCGATTGGTTTGGTTGCTGCTAAACGCGCTTCCTCTACATCTTCAACAATAAATTGATCAATTCCTTTTACCAACGCATGTGAAATTCGATCTTGAATAGAACCAGAACGCCATTCTTGAATTGCTTTCTCATTGCTTTTCACATCTCCTTTTACATTTTCAGCAAAATCCAACAAACGTTCTGTGGCATCGTCGCGACGGTTTAAAATAACATCTTCAACATGTTCTAATAAATCTTTCGGAATATCATCATAAATAGTCAACATCTCTGGGTTAACAATACCCATTGTCATTCCGTTTTTAATGGCGTGGTACAAAAAAACCGAATGCATTGCTTCCCGAACTGCATCATTTCCTCTAAACGAAAATGAGACGTTACTTACTCCACCACTAATGTGTGCGTGTGGCAAATTTTCGCGAACCCACTTAGTCCCTCTAAAGAAATCTAAAGCGTTCAAGCGATGCTCGTCCATTCCTGTCGCTACGGGAAAAATATTTAAATCGAAAATAATGTCTTGCGGAGGAAAACCTACTTTATCGACTAAAATATCATACGAGCGCTGACAAATTTCAACGCGTCGTTCGTAATTATCGGCTTGACCTACTTCATCAAAAGCCATAATAATCGCAGCAGCTCCGTAGCGCTTTATCAATTTGGCATGATGAATAAAAGCTTCTTCTCCTTCCTTTAATGAAATAGAGTTTACGACACTTTTTCCTTGAACCACTTTCAATCCCGCTTCAATGATTTCCCATTTCGAACTGTCAATCATAATAGGCACGCGCGAAATATCAGGCTCCGAAGCAATTAAATTTAAGAATTTGGTCATTGCCTCAACACCATCGAGCATTCCTTCATCCATATTAATATCGATAATTTGCGCCCCACCTTCCACTTGCTCTTTGGCAATGCTCAATGCTTCTTCAAATTTCTCTTCTTTAATTAGTCGAAGAAATTTTCGCGAACCAGTTACATTGGTCCGTTCACCAATATTAACAAAAACACTTTCGGGTGTAATGATTAACGGTTCTAATCCCGATAAAACAAGGTTTCTTCTCTTTTCTACTTCTGCCATTTCTTTTTTTGAATTACTGAGACACTAAGTTGCTTAGGTTCTAAGTTTATATTGTTTGCTCTTTTCAAAGCAATTCATTTCATTAGTTGGGCGTGTCCCTAAAGGGTCGGGCTATTCGCTCCCACTTTTTTTCTTGGTAAAAAACCAACAAAAAAGAGTTCCACTACTATCCCTCACGCGGTTTTGTAATTTAAATCGATTATTGTAATTTCTCTAAAATTACAGTAATCGATAATCTTGCGCTTCCGACGAAGAACGAATCTCCGATAGACAATTCACTTGTGACTATTTCTCATTTGTCAGATTGACAAAAAAACGACAACATGTTTACTATTTAAAAGGTTATAAAATCTTTTAATCTTTTATTTACATCGTCGCTGTTGAAACGCGCGGCTTATATTCTGCTGCAGCTTCTGCTATCAATCGGATGTGATTTGGAGTGGTACCGCAACAACCACCAATAATATTTACTAAACCATCTTCTAAATATTCGCGAATAAAGGCTTGCGTTTGTTCTGGCGTTTCGTCGTATTGACCGAAAGCATTGGGCAAACCTGCGTTTGGATGCGCTGAAACATTAAAAGAAGTGCGTTGCGATAGTGTTTTTAAATACGGTTTTAGCAAATCAGCTCCCAAAGCACAATTGAAACCAACACTCAATAGCGGAATATGCGAAACAGAGGTTAAAAATGCCTCTACAGTTTGTCCCGAAAGTGTTCGTCCGGATGCATCGGTAATCGTTCCTGAAACCATGATTGGCACATCGATATTGCGTTCTTCTTTTACTTGTTCGATAGCAAAAAGTGCTGCTTTGGCATTTAAAGTATCAAAAATTGTTTCTACCAATAATAAGTCACAGCCACCGTCTAACAGGGCTTCGACTTGCTGTTTGTAGGCAATTCGTAAATCATCAAAAGTTACGGCTCTGTATCCGGGATCATTTACATCGGGCGACATACTTGCCGTACGATTTGTTGGTCCAATTGAACCTGCTACAAAACGTGGTTTTGATGGATCTTTTGCTGTAAAAATTTGGGCTACTTCTTTAGCGATTTTTGCCGATTGGTAGTTCAATTCGTAAACCGCATCTTCGAGATGGTAATCGGCCATACCAATTGTTGTACTTGAAAATGTATTTGTTTCGATTATGTCTGCGCCTGCTTCAAAATATAAAGTGTGCACGTCTTTTATCGCTTGCGGTTGGGTAAGCGATAGTAAATCGTTATTGCCTTTTACAGAATAGGGAAAATCTTTGAACTGTTCGCCACGAAAATCTTCTTCCGAAAAATTGTAGCGTTGTAACATCGTTCCCATTGCTCCATCGAGCACTAGTATTCTTTCCTTTATCGCCTCTTGAATTGTTGCCATACTATTATATTTCTCGCAAAGTGTAAACTCACGTTGCCTTTTTTTTATTCAATTTCTTGCTAAGACGCTACCGCGCAAAGCTATTTGCATCCAAATGGATTGTTTCTAAAAATTCACTATTGTAAGCCTCTAGCCCTGGGTGCAGCGGCATCCTTTTTTGCTGGGGTTCAGCAAAAAAGATACAGCGAAAAACAGGAACCTTGTTGCTAAAAAAGCGCCAATGTTAGTGCTTCTACTACAGCTTACTGTTGTTATATCGATAAAGTTTCATGAAAAGTTTTGAAGAATACGTGATGTATTTATGTTATCTATCTTTTGTACTGAGTACCAGTTTAAAGTAGAATGTAGCACCTTCTTTATAGTAAAGGGTTGCTAAGGTTTCATCGGGTCTTTCCCTCCGCCTTTCGTGATAACTTTCAATAAAATTAAGAACAGTGCAAAGGTAAGCAATAGGCCTGCGACTTGCAAATTTTTTCTTTAAAGTTTCAAGGGATCTAAGGGAGCAAGCTGCTAAGTGAAAAGGCCCTGAGTTAGCAAGTAAAAAACTCAGCAACTCAGAACCTTACTATCTTAATCTCTTTTTTAAACAATTGCCTTTACAACTGCTTTTGGTGCTTCTTTGCGCGTTCCGTCGAAACCATCTACGCCTGATACGGTCGTATATTTTAAAACGTATTTTTTACCAGGATTGATAATTTGATACGCTGCTTGACACATTAAAGTTGCTTCGTGGAAACCACATAAAATCAACTTTAATTTGCCTGGATACGTATTTACATCTCCAATTGCAAAAATTCCCGGAATATTAGTTTGGTAATCCAAGGCATTGTTTACTTTGATGGCATTTTTTTCAATCTCTAATCCCCAATCTCCAATTGGTCCTAATTTTGGTGTCAGTCCGAAAAGTGGAATAAAGTAATCGCATGCCACACTACGGTGTGCGCCATTCTCATCTAAATCTACAGATTCAATGTGCTCCGCTCCATTAATACCCACAACCTCAGCTGGAGTGATTAATTTTATCTTACCCGCTGTTTTTAATTCTTGTACTTTATCAACCGAATCTAAAGCGCCTCTAAATTCGTTTCTTCGGTGAACCAAGGTTACTTCTGAAGCGATATCGGCCAAAAAGATGCTCCAGTCTAAAGCAGAATCTCCTCCACCAGCGATGACAACTTTTTTATCTCTAAATTTTTCTGGATTCTTAATAAAGTATTTAACTCCTTTATCTTCATAAAAATTAATTCCATCAATAAGTGGTTTGCGCGGTTCAAAACTTCCTAAACCTCCTGCTATAGCAATAACTGGAGCGTTAAATTGCTTGCCTTTATTCGTTGTAACAATAAAGCTACCGTCTTCTTGTTTTGCAATGGTTTCAGCACGTTCGCCTAATGTAAAACCGGGCTCGAACTGCTTAATTTGCTCCATTAATCCGTCTACTAAATCACCTGCTAACACTTCTGGGAAACCCGGAATATCGTAAATAGGCTTCTTAGGATACAATTCTGATAGTTGACCGCCCGCTTGTGGGAGAGCATCTAATATATGGCATTTTAATTTTAATAAACCTGCTTCGAACACTGCAAATAAGCCAGTGGGTCCGGCTCCGATTATGAGTATGTCTGTCTTAATCATTGTGTAATTATTTATAATAATTCTTAATAACTACAAAGAAACAAATAAAAGCAAAAGTGTGCAATGACAATTATCAATATCTTCTTTGTAAGATTGTTTTATTCTTTGTTTTTTAATGCCAACGTTATTTCGTTCATCTTCTTTACTTTGTCTTCAAAATCGCCCTTTAACGTTTTACGGTATTCATTTAAATTTTGAACCATTTCATTGATATCTTCTGGAATAATTTCTTCAAAAAATTCACGAAGTCTTTTGGCAGTTGTAGGCGATTTACCGTTAGTTGAAATAGCAACTTTTACATGCCCTTTGGTCACTATTCCTCCCAAATAATAATCGCAAAAATCAGGTGTATCTGCGATATTGCACATTAAATATCTCTTTCTAGCTTGCTTAAAAATTTTCTCGTTCACTTTTATTTTGTCGGTACAAGCAATAACCAAATGCCTTTTTTTTAACATTTGCTTTTTATACTTCACGTTTGTCAAAGAAACTGTTGGATGTTTAGCGGCTAATTCTACCAATTCTGGCAAGAAAAAAGGAGCCACCACCTCGACATTAGCATTGGGACTTGACTTTAACATGAAAAACAATTTTTCTAAACCCACATTTCCTCCGCCTACAATTAAAACATTCAGATTATGAAGTTTTAAAAAAACGGGATACAATTCGTTTCGTTCTAAATTGCTTGTTGTTACTGTGTTCATCGTGCTTGTAAACTGTATTTATTAGCGGCAAATTCTTGATAAATTCCTTTTAATTTGGTGCTTTCTCGTACTACTTCTCCAATTATTATAATTGCTGGAGAACCCAATTTTTGTTCTTTTACAATTTCAGCAATCGTATCTATCGTACCTGTTCCAACTTTTTCTTGAGGTGTGGTACCGTTTTGAATAATAGCAACGGCTTGATTGCCTTTTCCTTCTTTTTGAAACAAAGAAATAATTTGTGGCAATTTACTCATTCCCATTAAAATGACAACGGTAGCTGATGATTTTGCTGCTAAAGCGACATCGTTTGATAATTTTCTGTCGGAAGTTGTACCTGTTATGGCCCAAAAACTTTCAGAAACTCCTCTTTTGGTAATGGATATCCCTTGTGAAGCTGGTACGGCAATAACCGAAGATATTCCTGGTATAACCGCCGTTTCTATTCCGAAACTTGCGATAAAGTCAATTTCTTCACTTCCTCTTCCAAACACAAATGGATCACCACCTTTTAAGCGAACCACATTACCATAAGTCAAAGCATTGTCAACAATTAATTGATTGATTTGGTCTTGCGTATAGGAATGATTACCAATTCTTTTTCCAACAAAAATTTTGATCGCATTTTTTGGAGCGTACTCTAAAATAGCTTCACACGCTAAAGCATCGTACAAAACTACATTGGCTTCAGCTAGTGCTTTTGCTCCTTTTACAGTTAACAATTCGGGATCACCCGGACCTGCTCCTACTAAAGTTACTTTGGGGTTTCTTTTAAACATTGGCTAGTTCTTGAGCTCTAAAAGCTTCAATTGTATTAAAAAACGCTATGGCTTCGTTAAGGTATTGTATGGCAAATTCTTGGGTTGGCTCACTTGAGTTGATTTGGTAAACAGTATCACTGAAAGAACTTTTAAAATCCACTTTCCCTGTTGCTACAAACACTTTATCAAAAGACTCAATGATACCAAAATGTGTATTTGTTTTTTGATCCTCTGAAATTAATAATGCTTTTGCTCCATTTACAAAACCAGCATAAGCATGGTAAATGGCATCTGCATATTTATTTTCTTCTAGAGATTCTTTTGCATTCGTTAGTTTGTCTTTGGCTTCTAGCAATAAAGTAGCCACTAAATCAATTACAACACCCGCACATTCTCCTACACCAACTGCTTTTACATAGTTGTCTGCATTTCCCCAATCGATATAATCGGCTTCAGCAAGATTAGTTACATCAGCAAGTGGTTTTAAAATTTCGTAGAAATATTTCTCCCCTTTTTCATCGTAGTAATTTAAAAATGATCGTCCGTTAGCGTGGGCATTAAAATCATTTAAAACAGTACGCAACGCTTCTGGTCCTCTTTTACTCGGAATTTTAATTACTTTATCTGCAAAACGACCTTGACCGTTACCTAAGCGTCCACCTCCTAATAAAACTTGCAACGCCGGCGCTACTAATTTACCTGCGTTAATAGACATTCCTTGAAAACCAATGGCAGACATATTGTGTTGTCCACAAGCGTTCATACAACCACTAATTTTAATTTCTATCTCATTATTTTTAAGATATTGTGGGTATTCTGCATGAATTACTTTCTCTAATTCCGCTGCGATTCCGGTACTACTTGCAATTCCTAAATTACACGTATCGGTTCCTGGACAAGCTGTAATATCAGCAGTTGAATTGTAACCCAAAGCCACCATATCTAATTTGGCTAATTCTTGATAAAAGAACGGTAAGTTTTCTTCTTTTATATTACGTAAAACAATATTTTGACGCAGTGAAAAACGCAACTCATTAGCTCCATAATTTTTAATTAAGTCTGCTAAAATTTGTGCTTTATCCGTATAAAAATCACCTAACAATACTTTTATTCCAATAGCATAATAGCCTTTTTGTTTCTGCGCAATAACGTTCGATTCTCTCCAAGCTTCATAAGCAGTAGTATCTTCGACTGTAACTTTTGGCACTTCCAATAGTGTTTCTGGAATCGCACCATCGTAGCCACTAGAATCAATTTCATAGGTTTCAAAAGCAATTGCTTTTTTCTCTTTTTCAACCAATTCTAAAAACGCATCTCTTCCTAAATCTTTAATTAAGAATTTCATACGCGCTTTCATTCTTTTGGTACGTTCGCCGTGACGATCAAAAACTCGAATGATTCCCTCAACAGTTGGGACAATTTGATTGGCTGGAATAAATTCGCTCAGCAATTCTGCATGCGCAGGTTGAGATCCTAAACCACCACCAATAACCGCTTTAAATCCGTGAACTCCATCAACAATTTTTGCAATTAGTCCAAAATCGTGCAAATAACTCAATGCAGTATCTTCATCAGAAGAAGAAAACGAAATTTTAAATTTACGTCCCATTTCTTGACAAATTGGATTTCTCAATAAATACTGAAACATTCCATGTGCATAAGGCGTGACATCAAAAGGTTCATTAACATCAACTCCCGCTAATTCACTAGCAGTAATATTTCGTACCGTATTTCCACAAGCTTCTCTTAATGTAATATCGTCTTTAGCCAATTGCGACCATAGTTCAGGCGTTCGGTCTAAACTAACAAAGTGAATTTGTATGTCTTGTCGGGTTGTAATGTGCAAACGTCCGGTAGAATATTCGTTAGACACAGCAATAATTCTGCTTAATTGCTCACTCGTTACTTTCCCGTAAGGCAACTTAATACGAATCATTTGTACACCCTCTTGACGTTGTCCGTAAATACCACGTGCCAAACGAAGGCTACGAAAACGCTCGCCATCCATTGTTCCGCCACGAAATGCATGAATTCTTTTCTCTAATTCAATGATTTCTTTTTGAACTACTGGATTTTCAATTTCTGATCTAAAAGTTTTCATTTTTTATTTTGCTTTTGGCTTCTAGCTTTTAGCTATTAGCGCTTACTGTTATATTTTATCGTACTACTTATAAGGCTAAAAGCCAAATGCTAAAATTTAATTTATAAACCCAACTCCTGCAGTGGTGTTGGTATTAGTGTCTATTAAAATAAATGCACCGTTTGATTTATTACTGTTGTAAGCATCAAAATAAATAGCTTTACTTAATTTAATACTTACTTCGCCTATCTCATTGATCGCTAATTGGTCAGCCTCTTTTGTACCTGAATAATCGGTCGCTACTACATTTTTAACGCGGTCGACTTTAGCTAATATGCGATTGGTGTTGTGCTGAATTAAATACTTTGTTCCAGCCACCAACTTCTTCGAATCCATCCAACAAATAGTCGTGTTGATTTCTTTTTCTATTTTCGGAAGTTCTGCCGATTTTACAATCATATCTCCACGGGTCACATTAATGTCATTTTCTAGCTCAATGGTAATAGAAGATCCAGCAGGCGCTTCATTAAACTCTTTGTCAAAAAAGTGAATTTTAGAAATTTTAGACTCTGTCAAAGATGGCAAAACCGTTACAGCATCTCCAACTTTTAAAGCGCTACCATATAATTTACCCGCATATCCTCTAAAATCATGGTATTGTTGGGTTTTTGGTCGAATAACGGTTTGCACCGGAAAACGGGCTTGTTCGGCTTCGTAAACATCAGCAGGCTCTAAACCCTCTAAATGTTCTAATACACTTTGCCCATCATACCACGGCATTTCGGCAGCACGTTGTGCCACATTTCCTCCTGTCAAAGCAGAAATCGGTATGTAACTTACGTTTTGTTCTTTAAAGGAACTTTTAGCATTTAGCGTTTCAAAGTCCGCTTTGATTTTATTGTATACCTCTTCTGAGTAATCAACTAAGTCCATTTTGTTAATGGCTACAATTACCTCTTTAACTCGCAATAAATTGTTGATAAAAAAGTGACGGTAGGTTTGCTCGATTACTCCTTTTCTAGCATCAATTAAAATAATTGAAACTTGCGAAGTCGATGCTCCAGTAACCATGTTTCTGGTATATTCTACGTGACCTGGCGTATCGGCAATTATGTAACTCTTTTTCGCAGTCGAAAAATAAATATGCGCCACATCAATAGTAATTCCTTGTTCTCTCTCGGCAACTAAACCATCAGTTGCTAACGAAAAATCTAAATAATCGTAGCCTTTTTGCTTGCTGCTTTTTTCAATTGCCTCCAATTTATCGGTAGTCAATGATTTGGTATCGTATAATAAACGTCCGATTAAAGTACTCTTTCCGTCATCTACACTTCCTGCTGTTGCTATTTTTAAAACTTCCATTTTTATTTTATAAGTATTAAGGTTTAAGTATTAAGGCTTAAGTATTAAAAGGGATCAGTCAACGACTTACTCCTTATGACTTACTTCTTAAAAATATCCTTGTTGTTTTCTTTTCTCCATCGCAGCTTCCGAACGTTTGTCGTCGATACGAGCACCTCTTTCAGAAATAGTAGATTCTCTAATTTCCCCTACTACCTCAGCAATTGTTTCGGCGTAAGATTCTACTGCAGCAGTACAACTCATATCACCCACTGTTCTAAAACGAACAATTTTTTCTACAATTTGCTCGTCTTCTTCTTGATAGACATAAGGAGAATGTGACCAGATTAAGCCGTCTCTTAAGAAAACTTTACGCTTGTGCGAAAAGTAAATGGATGGAATTTCGATGTGTTCTTGTTCGATATAACTCCAAACATCCAATTCAGTCCAGTTTGAAATTGGGAACACCCGAACGTTCTGACCATTTTCAATTTTGCCATTTAAAATATCAAACAGTTCTGGACGTTGGTTTTTTTCATCCCACTGACCAAAATCGTCACGAACTGAAAAAATTCGTTCCTTAGCTCTGGCTTTTTCTTCGTCACGACGTGCGCCACCAATACAAGCATCAAATTTAAATTCTTCAATCGCGTCCAAAAGTGTAGTGGTTTGGAGGCTATTTCGACTAGAATATTTACCCGACTCCTCAATTACTTTACCTGTATCGATAGCATCTTGTACATTTCTTACAATCAACTCCAGCCCCAATTCTTCTACTAATTTATCTCTAAAAACAATGGTTTCAGGGAAATTATGTCCTGTATCAACATGCAATAAAGGAAACGGAATCTTTGCAGGAAAAAATGCTTTTTGAGCCAAACGAACTAACGTTATCGAATCTTTTCCTCCTGAGAAAAGTAGTACTGGTTTTTCAAATTGAGAAACTACTTCTCTAAATATGTATATCGCTTCTGCTTCTAACGCATTTGTTTTTAATATTGAACTCATTTTTTTAATTTAAATAGTAAATAATTGAATGATTAAAAGATGCATTACTGGACAATCTTTTGCTCTTTTCTCTTTATTTTTTTTCTTTAGTATTACTTATTTCTGATGCAAGCCACATTCTTTATGACTAGATTCCCACCACCATCTTCCAGCTCTTATGTCTTCGTCTGGCATTATTGCTCTGGTACAAGGCGCACAACCAATGCTTACGAAACCTTTTTTATGCAATGTGTTTTGCGGAACATTGTTTTCGATTAAATAATTTTCCACTTCTTGCAAACTCCATTTTAACAATGGATTAAATTTGATTATTTTAAAGTGGTTATCGTATTCAAATAAATCTAAATTTTGACGGTTTTCCGATTGCTCTGCTCGTAAACCCGTAATCCAAACCTCGTTTCCCGCTAAAGCTTTTCTAAGAGGAGTAACTTTACGAATGAAGCAACATTCTTTTCTGTTTTCAACCGATTCGTAAAAACTGTTTGGTCCTTTGGTCTGCAATAAATTTTCGACTGCTGCAGCTTCTGGAAAACAAACAGCAATTTGCTTTTTGTACTTTTTAATCGTTTTATGAAATACATCGTACGTCTCTTGAAACAAGCGCCCCGTATCTAATGTAAAAACTGTAATTGCATTATTATTTCTAAAAATATAATCTGTAATTACTTGATCTTCTTGTCCAAATGAAGTCGAAAAAACAACTTTACCAGGATAGGCTGTTGCTAGAAATGTTAACGTCTCTTCTAACGAAAAATTTTTTGTTCTTTCTAATAAAGGAGCTACTATCGATGAATTCATTTATTTCTAATTTTTTTAAAACCTATTACCCTATCGGTTTACTAGATTACTCTGCAAAAATAGTAATAAATTCTAAAATTCAAAACAATATCTATTGTTTTTAACGGCATCTAACAATTGAATTAAAATTCGTTATAAAAAGCTATAAACCGGATAAAACAGAAGTAAGCATTCATTATAATTAACTTCAAAACGCTCTATTACAACTACTTAAAATTAACTCGTCAAAAATAAAAATCTTAACTCGACTAAATCGATAGGATTATAACTAATTACGTTTTACTTTTGTCAAAAATTTTTAATTATGGACTTTCATATTGGACTTGTAGTAGCTGGTTTATTCGTTGGATTTGTAGTAGGAATGACTGGCGTTGGTGGTGGTTCATTAATGACTCCTATTTTACTTTGGTTTGGAATTCCTCCAACTACGGCAGTTGGAACCGATTTATTATATGCGGCTTTCACTAAAATGGGTGGAGTGGTTGTGCATCATCGAAAACGAAACATCAACTGGAAAATTACAGGTTGGCTTTCTTTAGGAAGTGTTCCTGCCGCATTACTTACTTTGTGGATCTTAGATAATTGTACAGCAGACATCACTGCAATGAATGCCATTATACGATACAGTTTAGGTTGGGCATTACTCTTCACTTCGATCGCAGTTCTGTTTAAAAAGAAATTATTGGTTTTATCTCAGAAACATGCCGGTGATAAATTTCTTCACGAAAGTAATACTCAAAATCTATTGACTATAGCAATTGGAGTGATGCTAGGTGCCGTAGTAACACTTACCTCGATTGGTGCTGGTGCTTTAGGAACTGTCACTTTGTTCTTTTTATATCCCCTCTTGCCAACTCCAAAATTGGTTGGAACAGAAATTGCGCACGCAGTTCCTTTGACTTTGGTTGCTGGTTTAGGGCACGCCACTATGGGAAATTTGGATTTAGGTCTACTAGGTCAACTATTAATTGGATCGCTACCTGGTATTTATGTGGGAAGTATGTTAAGCGGAAAAGTTCCTGATTTATTTTTACGAAACGCTATTGCTGTAATGTTATTTATGGTCGGTTATAAACTGGTTTTTTAAACATATTGAACTAGCTTCCCAAATATAAAAAAAACAAACTGCTTAAAACGCGATATCGGCAAGTGAATTACTTTCTAGAATTTTAAGCGTATTGTCACGAACTTGCATCATTAAACGGCGCGCAGCACAACTAGATTCATCTTTGCAATCATCACATTTTTCGTAAAAATTGTGGCTAGCACACGGCAGTAAAGCAATCGGACCTTCAAGTATGCGGTATACCTTTGCCATACTTATTTCTGCAGGATCTTTAATTAAATAATAGCCACCACCTTTGCCCTTTTTAGCTCCTAAAAAACCAGAATTGCGCAGTAACAACAATATACTTTCCAAAAATTTAATCGAAATATTCTCGCTCTTTGCAATATCTGCAATAGCTACAGGTGTTTGATCTTCTCGGCGAGCCAAGTACGTCAACGCTTTTATTCCGTATTTTGTCTTTTTTGAAAGCATTTTTACTCTTTGATTTACGAATCAAAACTACTATTTTTAGATTGATTTAAAACAAAAAAATAACGATTTCTGTTTTTAGAGCAACCGTAGCTTTTAAAAAAAACACTACGAGTAACACCACAAACAAAAATCGTTATCCCAAAATCGTTTAATCTTTACGAAAGCGCCTGATTTAAATCGGCAATTACATCTTTTACCGTTTCTAAACCTACAGAAACACGCACTAAACCTTCAGAAATTCCGACCGCTAACTTTTCTTCTACAGATAATTTACTGTGTGTCGTTGATGCAGGATGTGTAACTATTGTTTTTACATCTCCAATATTAGCAGAAAGCGAACACATTTTTATTTTATCTAAAAATTTACGCCCTGCTTCAATTCCGCCTTTAATTTCGAAAGCAATTATATTTCCGCCTAAAAGCATTTGTTTTTTGGCAATTTCATATTTTGGATGCGATTTCAGAAATGGATATTTAACCGTATTAACATTCGGATGTGCTTCTAAAAATTCTGCAACGATCATCGCATTTTCGCAATGCCTGTCGACGCGTACGGCTAAAGTCTCTAAACTTTTGGATAAAACCCAAGCATTAAAAGGTGACATTGCCGGTCCCGTATTTCTTGAAAACAGAAATATTTTACGAATCAATTCTGATTCTCCAACCGTTACTCCGCCCAAAACACGACCTTGACCGTCCATTAACTTAGTCGCCGAATGGATTACTAAATGTGCTCCGTATTTTATTGGCTGTTGAATGTAAGGTGTTGCAAAACAGTTGTCGATAATTAAAATCAAATTATGCTTTTTAGCAATTTGACCTAATAACTCCATATCTACTACGTCAACTCCTGGATTGGTAGGCGTTTCGGCGTATAAAATTTTTGTCTCTGGTTTTATTAAACTTTCAATCGTTTCTGGCTTATTAATATCAAAGTACGAAGTAGTAATGTGCCATTTTGGAAAATAATTCATAAACAAACTATGAGTCGAACCGAAGATACTTCCGGCAGAAACAATATGATCACCCGAAACAAGTAAGGCTGCGAATGTGGAGTAAATTGCTGCCATTCCGGTCGCAAATGCAAAACCGGCTTCAGCACCTTCCATAGCGCAAACCTTATCTACAAATTCTGTGGTATTTGGATTGCTAAATCTCGAATATATATTCCTGTCTTTTTCTTCAGAAAACGAAGCTCTCATATCCTCCGCGTCTTCAAATACGAAGCTTGACGATAAATACAAAGGTGTCGAATGTTCTTGAAATTGTGATCTTTCTAAATGTGTGCGGATGGCTTGGGTTTCAAAACCAAAATCTTGTTCTTCCATTTTATTATTATTTAGCTAATTCTTCTCCGTTTAAAATTACTTTATACGTTACCGTTGCAGTGGGCTCTAAAGTTTTAGAAACTGAGCAGTATTTCTCAAAAGAAAGTTGTGCTGCTCGTGCTGCTTTGTCTACTGCAATATTTCCTTCTAATACAAAGACTACTGCAATTTCCTTAAAAGGTTTTGCTTCGTCCACCTGTACTCTAAGTCCTTCCACTTCTGCATTAAAAGACGTAATTTCTTGACGCTGCTTCTTCAAAATAGAAATCATATCAATAGCACTGCATCCTGCCACGCCCATCAAAACCAATTCCATAGGACTCGCACCTAAATCGTGTCCTCCAAATTCAGAACGGTTATCAACATCTACCACATGTCCACGTTCATTTTTCAATCGAAAATGGTAATCATCGTTTACTCTATTTAATGTAATTTTCATTTTTATGTTTTTTGTATTACTAAAAATTGAATTTATAAGAATCTTTGAAGGCCAATTTTAACCAGCATTTAGTTTACGCTCCATCTAATTATTCAAAAGCGACAAAATAGCATTGTCTCCAGTTCTACTGGCAGTTTCTTCAGCATAATCTTTGGCCGTTTTACCAAAAAAGTCCTTGCCTTCTTTTACAGCTCCTGCTTGTAATAATAATTTACAAACGCTATACATATTGTATTGTGCAGCCTTCATTAAAGGCGTGTGTTTGTCATTATTTGCACTATTTACATCAGCATTATTAGCAATCAGCAACCTTATAATGGGTTCACTACTACCCTCACTCACAATTGCTCTCAACAATACTGTTTCGCCATTACTAGATTCACTTGTAACGTCTGCACCATTTTCTATTAAAAGTTTAACCATCTCCAAATCGCCATTTGAAACCGCGTCACCAATTGCATTTACACCACCAAAACCGTCACTTTTTCTATTGATTTCTGCGCCTTTGTCTATTAGATATTTGGCTTTTTTTATACTCTTACTACTCACCGCTTCTATCAATGCATTTCTTCCGTAGGAATTTTTAATATTTACGTTTGCTCCATTGGCAACTAAAAATTTTAAAACAATCAAATCATCGGCATCATTTCTGGATGCATAACACAAAGCAGTACTGCCATTTTCATCTTCTACATTGACATCTACTTTTTGAGCAATTATTTTTTTAACACTAACAATATCATTGCGCTGGCAAGCCAACATCAGCGGTGTCGTTTTGTATTTTGAGTTGACTTTATTAACTGCTGCACCTGAATCAATGATTAAATGAACCACTTCATCATGTATGCTATCTCCAGACATCGCTTCTAACAAAACGGTATGTCCTGTCTCTGAAGAACTGGAATTTACATTAGCACCCAATCGAATCATTTTAAGTGCTACTTCATTCCACTCATAAGCGAGTGCCCATTGCAAGGCCGACATCCCACTTATATCAGAACCCGAATTTTTTACGTCGGCATTGTTTTTTAATAGCAATAAAGCCATTTCTTCGCTTCTATTGGCACACGCTATAAATAATGCACTGTGTTCCGCTGCATTTACTAAATTAACAGCAGCCTTTCTATCCAAAAGCAATTGAACAATGTCGGCGTTATTGTTATAAACCGCTATCATTAAAAGGGTCCAATCCTGATCAGATTTGTCATTTGCACCCTTTTGCCTGCCACCTCGCCAATAACCTTTACCTCTGCCATCAACGCTTTCGCCTTGGTCAAGATATAAAGTCACTTTTTTCAAATTATCTTTTACAATGGCATCTATCATTTGATCTGATGCGATTTCAAAAGCAATTTCAGCTTTAACTTCTTCTTTATTATCCTCTTTGTTTTCTGACTTACACTGCCACAAAAGACAAGCTAAGCTTAGTACAACGAGATAGTTGGCTATTGTCTTCATCAGATTATGATTGGTCTGCTTTATCTAATTTATTCCAGTATTCCAAGATTTTCTTTTTCGAACGGCTGTCTAATTTATTAAAATTAGCTGAAAATTTATTTTTTTTGAAGCCATCTGAAACAGAAGCTTCAATAGTATAAAATTGCTCTTTTGTGGAATAAATTAAATGCACTGATTTTTGTATAAAGTTTGCATCATACAAACCGTAAATAAAAAGCGCATCTACACTTTGATCACCATCATAATCGGCAAATGCCTTTCTGCTTCCCCACGAAGAAATTATGCCATCATAACTAATTTCAACAAAAGATTTTAAAATCCAGCCATTTTGATCCTTTGTAAATCGCTGAAAATACATTTTATCAGGATTAGCATTTTTCTCTATTTTCGAAAAAATAAATACATTATCTTCTTTATCAACAAAGTTGACTTCATCAATTTGAATTGCTCTCACCCCTTTATAAGGAAACTCATCTTGCGTGTAGCTTTCTTTATTTCTGTGCACATTTGAAATCTGAGCCAGCATCATATTCGAAAACAACAATAAAATTATAATTTGTTTCATAGTTTGAGTTTTTTTAATTTTTAAAGAAAATAAAGATTTTACTATTTTGAAATGCGTACCCGATATATTAAGAATAGCACTATTCTTTTTATCTTAACTAATTTTATTTTCTTTCGAAAGACCATTGCTATCCCTTATCCGACAATCTCAAAATATCGCCAAAAACACCTCTTGCCGTAACCGCCGATCCCGCTCCTGCACCTTGAATTACAATTGGACGATCGCCATAAGATTCGGTGTAAATTTCGAAGAAGGAATCAGATCCTTTAAGGCCACCTAGAGCAGTATCGCTTGGAACTGATACCAATTTAACTTCAAGAACACCTTTGTCATGTTGCAAATCTCCAGACAATTCACCAATATATCGCAACACATGATTTGGCTTCTGATCGGCCTTTATTTTGTTATAAATTGGGTCAAATTCTTTTAATTTAGTCAAGAAATCAGCAACATTTCCATCTCGCAAATGCGCTGGAATCAAATTTTCAATCGCTACTTCTTCAAATTCATTTTGCAAATCCAGCTCTCTCGCTAAGATTAGCAATTTGCGACCTACATCATTTCCGCATAAATCTTCCCTTGGATCAGGTTCTGTAAAGCCACTTTCAATTGCTTCCTGCAAAACGGCGCTAAAAGGTTCATCGACAGCCGAGAACTTATTAAACAAATAACTCAATGTACCCGAAAAAACACCTTTTATTTTAGTGATATTTTCTCCCGAAAGGTGCAACAATTTGATGGTATCAATAAGTGGTAAACCAGCACCAACATTAGTTTCGTACAGATAATTTTTTTGATTTTCTTCTAAAATTTTTCTCAATTCTTTGTAGAAACCATAACTCAATGTATTTGCTACTTTGTTTGAAGAAATCAAATCAAAACTGCTTTCTGCTAGCGGAATGTAATTTTCTACAAAATCCTTGCTTGCCGTATTATCTACAGCGATAAGGTTCTCAAAATGATTGTCATTTGCATAAGCTATCACATCTTTCATCGTGTAAGCAACTCCTTCGCTTTGCAAACTATTTTTCCAATCAGTGCCAACACCATTTTTATTAAACAGCACTTTTTTAGAATTTGCAATGGCAAATACATTCAACTTAATTCCTTTTCTTTTTTCTATGGCTGTCGCCGAAGCTAAAATTTGATCGATCAAAGTGCCTCCAACCAAACCATGACCAAAAACTGCTATATTTATTTTTTTAGATACACCGAAGATTTCCCCATGTATCACATTTAAAGCCCTGTTTAGTTCGGATTTTTTAACGACCAAACTCACGTTTTTACCAGTAACAGTATTGTTGAATAAAATTGGAACAATCTTATTCTTGATCAATGCCGTGTAAGGTTTATGAAAAGTGCTTAAATCTTGTCCAATAATAGAAATTACAGAAACATCATCGGTTACGGAAATGCGGTTGACATCTTTTGAATAAAAGTCGTTTTCGAATTCTTTTTCCAATTCAATCATCGCCGTAGTCGCTTTGTCAGCATCTACCACCAAACCGATTCCTCTTTCTGAAGATCCTTGAGAAATGATGCTCACACTAATGTCATTATCCCCCATTACTCTAAAAATTCGAGCATCAACACCAGTTTTACCAAGTAACCCACGACCTTCTAGATTGACTAATGAAACATTTTCTAAAACTGAAAGTGTTTTAATTCCTTCTTTAGTCGAATCAGATGTAATTAAT
The DNA here is from genome assembly GCF_001529295.1 of Flavobacterium sp. TAB 87. Classification (GTDB taxonomy): domain Bacteria; phylum Bacteroidota; class Bacteroidia; order Flavobacteriales; family Flavobacteriaceae; genus Flavobacterium. Next base: position 819,585 of record NZ_LLWK01000038.1, on the reverse strand, counting down.
GTACCTTGATTTTCGTGGTTAAAGGTATTTAATATTCGAAGTGGAATGTTTTTTTCTAATAAAGGGATGATGGTTTTTGCATGCAAAATAGTAGCACCAAAATTTGCCAACTCATTTGCTTCATTGAATGATAAATGTTCTATTTTTTTGGCATCACGAACCAAATCAGGATTTGCAGTGTAAATACCATCTACGTGCGTGAAATTTTGTAATTCTTCAGCGTTCAAATAATTGGCCAATAAAGACGCCGTATAGTTACTACCGTTTCTACCCAAAGTAGTAGTATCGTTGTTATTATTAGATCCAATAAAACCAGTCACAATATTAACCAGATCGCCACCATGTTCTTTGAAATACTGAATCACATTTTTCTTAGACAGTTGTTCTAGCGGTTGTGCATCTCCAAATTTAGAGTCAGTTTTTAAAAAATCTCTAGAATCTGCAAAGCGAGCATTTACTCCTTTTTCTTTTAAAATCGACGTTAATAATTTAGCTGCAAGAATTTCTCCTTTTGATAAAATTTGGTCTTTAATTTTGTTGCTATAATCGCCAATCAAGCTAACGCCTTCATACAATTTATCCAATACATTAAACTCTTCCGAAAAATCTATTGCTGCATAATCTGAGATTTGATAGGTTTTGAATTTTTCTAATAGCGGTTTATAGTCGCCGTTTTTTGCCGCTACATTCAGAATCTCTTCCAAAGTATCAGTTGCATTTCCACGTGCCGAAACAACCACAGCAATTTTCTCTCCATTGTTAACTTTGTCTGTAATTATTGAAACCACTTTTTGAAGTCCTTCTCCATTTGATAACGACTTACCTCCAAATTTTAATATTTTCATTGTGTTGTATGTTGTTTGGCTTAAAAAATATCTTTAAGCAAATTGTCTAATTGTTTGTATTCGATTAAAAACGCATCATGTCCGTGAACAGAATCTATTTCTTTGTAAAAAACATTTTCTTTGAACTTTTTTAAGTCAGTATACGTTTCTAAATTTTCTCTGGGTGTAAAAAACAAATCCGAATTGATCGCCACAATATGAATGTTAGCATCCGTTTTTGAAAGTAATGTTTCAAAATCATCTGAATTCCGCGTAATATCAATTGTCTTTAATAATTGATTCATCATTTTATAGGAAGCCAATTGATAGCGTTCCTGTAATTTTGTGCCGTGATGTTGCAACCAACTTTCGACATTAAAAACTGCTAAATTTTCATTAATCGTTCTATTGAATTTCTCTTTAAACGATTCGGGCGAACGGTAGCACAACATCGCATGAATGCGCGCATCTTCGATGGGCTGAGAGGAGTTTTTTAAAATTTGCTCCTGCAAATAGCAATTGGCAATCAGCCAATCAGTTGACTTCCAGTCGGTTGCGATCGGAATTAAATTTTCGGTAATTCTTGGAGACAAAGCCAACATTTCCCAGGCAATTCCTCCACCAACCGAACCGCCAATCACAGTATGTAACTTACTAATATTTAAGTCTTCAATTCCTTTTAAGAACAAACGAGCAACATCTCTTGCTGTAAAATCTTGATGATTTTCGATTAAAAAAGAATCTACTCCGTTTCCTGGAACATTAAATGCTAAAATGGTGTATTTATGAATGTCGATTGTTTTGTCTGCACCAATCAAATCGTTCCACCAGCCATTTTCACCAATAACTTGCGCATTTCCTGTCAAGGCATGATTAACCAAAACTATCGGAGCAGTATGCAAAGGTTGACCAAATAGCGCATAGCTTAAGGGTAACTCAGAATAAACAGCACCACTTTCGGTAGTAAAATTTTGTAACAGGATTGGGTTGATTATATTTTCCAATTTCAAATCTTTTGTGATTTTTGATTTGTATCTGGAAATATTAAAAAGAAAAAACTAGAATTGAACTAGAGATATTCTTGTTGTTATCTTTCCACGTTGAGCGTGGTAGAATGCAGCACCTTCTTCGATTTACCGAAGGGTTGCTAAGGATTCGCCGGGTCTAATCCCTCGTCCTTTCTTTATAACATTTCAATACGTATGTGAACTTATTAACGCAAATTAACTACTAATTTTTTAAACAAACAAATTTTAAATTTTTCATTTACAACTCTCACAAAAATATAACATATAGACGCAAGCAATCGCTGAATATAACATATATCCAGTACTAAACGATTGCTAATTAAGACAGATCACCTTTCACTACTAGATGAAAAGGTTTTCATTCTCTTTTGAATACATTAAAAATGTTAAACAGTCGGCCGTGTCTGCCCCGTCTTTTTTGGCTGTAGTATTAAATCCTAATCTTAAATGAATTAATTCATTTACAACTTTTGCTGTTGCGTTTCTTCTTGTTCTAAAAGTTCTTAAGTAACCGAAGGTTCTTGCGAAGTAATTTTTAGTTTCCATGTTTTTATTTTTAGATGCGTGTTAGTATATGTTTATTTTAATTTTATCTTATTGTTACGTACTTTTTTTTAATAAAAAAACCCTTTTGGAATTTGTAATACCAAAAGGGTTTAAGCGCTATAACTTAAATCTTATGATATCAACTGACCTGCACTTGAAACCGAATGGTGACAAGAGAGAAAAGGTTTTTTTTATTTGAAAAATTACTATTCATAGTATTTAATTTTGAATATTCTATTTGTAAACACAAAAAGCCTCCTGAATAAACGGGAGGCTTTTGCTATATAAAAAGTCTTTACTTTAAAGCAATCACAACCCGGAATTTTTTTCCGAACGGACGATATTTAGGTTACAAATATTAAATTTCATTCTGGTTTTCTTTGGGTTTTACAAAAGTGCAAAATATATTTAATTTTTCCTAATAATTTACAATGTTTTCTTAGTGATTTTACAAAGAAAATTTAGATAATCATTGAGGCTTATCATTTACAAACAAATAGGTTAGCAAAAAAACAGCTCTAAACACTATGCATGCGTACTAAATTCAAAATTCTTACAAAAACTAAATACTAGAAAGCAGAAACATCTCTACAATTAGATAGCACCAAAAGCATTTTTTAGATCTGTTTTTAGATCTTCAATAGCTTCAATTCCAACCGAAAGGCGAATCAAATCAGCAAAAACGCCAGAGGCCGCTTGGTCATCAGTCGATAATTGCTGATGCGTTGTACTTGCTGGGTGAATAATCAACGATTTCGTATCTCCAATATTTGCTAATAGGGAGAATAATTTAGTGTTATCTACTACTTTTTTAGCTGCTTCAAAACCACCTTTCAAACCAAAAGTCAACAGTCCGTTTTGTCCTTTAGGAAAATATTTCTTTGCTAAGTCGTAGTATTTGCTCGACGGAAGTCCAGGATAATTTACCCAAGCCACTTCTTCTTGCTCTTCTAGCCATTGAGCCAATGCTAAACCATTTTCACTGTGTTTTTGTACACGAAGCGGAAGCGTTTCTAATCCTTGTATAATTTGAAAAGCGTTAAACGGACTCAAAGCAGCGCCGAAATCACGCAATCCTTCAATTCTCGCTTTAGCAATAAACGCGGCTTTACCTAGCGCTTCATGATAAATTAATCCGTGATATCCAGCTGATGGAGTCGTAAATTCTGGGAATTTTCCGCTACTCCAATCAAAGGTTCCAGCATCAATTATAGCTCCTCCCAAAGAAGTTCCGTTTCCAGCAATATATTTGGTCAATGAGTGAATTACAATATCTGCTCCATGCTCAATGGGCTGCAATAAATAAGAAGAGGCAACCGTATTATCTACAATAAAAGGAATTTCGAATTTCTTGGCCACAACAGAAATTGCTTTTAGATCTAAAATATCTAGTTTTGGATTCCCTAAAGACTCCACAAAAATAGTTCTAGTATTATCTTTAATTGCGTTTGCGAAATTTTCAGGATCAGCAGGATCCACAAAAGTGGTTGCAATGCCTAATCTTGGCAACGTAACATTAAATAAATTAAATGTTCCGCCATATAAACTGCTAGACGCTACAATATGATCGCCTGCTTTTAATAAAACTAATAAGGCCGTTGTAATTGCCGCAGTTCCCGAAGCAGTTACTACTGCTCCTATTCCACCTTCTAAGGCAGCCAAACGTTGTTCTAAAATATCATTGGTAGGGTTATTTAAACGAGTATAAATGTAGCCTGGCTCTGTTAATCCAAATAGATTGGCAGCATGTTCTGAATTTTTAAAAACATAAGAAGAGGTTTGATAAATAGGCACCGCTCTTGTTCCTTCGGTTTTGGTAACATCGTGTCCAGCATGCAATGCATTAGTTTCAAATTGTTGCGTGTTCATAATTGTAAATTTTATTTTAAGGTTAATAGTTTAATGGTTCAAATAAAAAGAGATTCTTCTTCTTGCAAATACAATTGCGAATGCAGCGACTGTGATTCATCACTATGTAGCAAACCTTCGAATCTATTTTTGTGCAAAAGGTAGCCCTCTTTTTTGATATGGAATAAAAAATAAATTATTTTAAATATATAGTGTGTTTTCATGATTTTTTTAACTTTAAGATTATAAAAAAAGCCCTTTTGGAATGTGACCAAAAGGGCTTATAGTGAACTATAAAAAGAGTTAACTCTTTCGCTTTTGGCAATAACAGACGGGCACGGACATAAACTTCGTGTTGCACTTTATCATTTTATTTAATAGTGTCTGAATCATCTTTTAGTATATTTCTATGTAAACAAAAAAACCTCTGCTGTGGGCAGAGGTTTTATCGGTATATTTTAAAAATTAAAATTTAGTCAATAAAGCGCTCTGCCGATATATTCGACTTCATGCAAAACGTGTTGACCATCATTAAATTCATTTTTTCTATTTTTAGAAAGACAAAACTGCGAAGAGTTTTTTACATATGCAAGCTTATGTGCAAATATTTCAGGCAATGGTGCGATGCTATATTTAACTTTTGTTTTAAATAAAAAAACATAAACTTTAATTTGCAAATCAAAATCGTTTCATACCTTTGCAATCAAATACAGAGGAAAAATTTGAACTGATTGCAACCTCTTCATAATGAAACGATTCGTTATGACTATTGAAAAAATATTTCGATAGTAAAAAATGCTAAAGCAGGAACTCTCCTTTAGCATTTTCCGCAATTAAATTCTCCTCTTAATTAATTTTAATTTACAATTATTATGGCTTATTTATTTACGTCAGAATCTGTTAGCGAAGGACATCCTGATAAAGTTGCAGATCAAATTTCGGATGCATTAATTGATAACTTTTTGGCTTTCGATGCCGACTCTAAAGTAGCCTGCGAAACTCTTGTTACTACCGGACAAGTAATTTTGGCTGGTGAAGTAAAATCGAATACCTACCTCGATGTACAACAAATTGCTCGTGATGTAATCAAGAAAATTGGTTACACAAAAAGCGAATACATGTTCGAAGCAAATTCTTGCGGAATTTTATCTGCAATTCACGAACAATCTGCTGATATTAATCAAGGTGTTGATCGTTCTAACAAAGAAGAGCAAGGTGCAGGAGATCAAGGAATGATGTTTGGTTACGCAACCAACGAAACCGAGAACTTTATGCCTTTGGCTTTGGACTTGTCACACAAGTTATTACAAGAATTAGCAATTTTGAGAAGAGAAAATAAGGAAATCACTTATTTACGACCTGATGCAAAATCGCAAGTAACTTTAGAATATAGCGACGACAACAAACCTACTCGTATTGAGGCAATTGTTATTTCGACACAGCACGACGATTTTGATAGTGAGCCAGAAATGTTGGCTAAAATCAAGAAAGACATCATCGAAATTTTAATTCCGAGAATTGTTGCTAAAAATCCACAAAGTGCCCATTTATTTAACGATACCATTAAATACCACATTAATCCAACAGGTAAATTCGTAATCGGAGGTCCTCACGGAGATACTGGATTAACGGGAAGAAAAATTATTGTAGATACTTACGGCGGTAAAGGTGCTCATGGTGGTGGTGCTTTCTCTGGTAAAGACCCAAGCAAAGTAGACAGAAGTGCGGCTTACGCTACACGTCACATTGCTAAAAACCTAGTAGCTGCTGGTGTTGCAGATGAAATTTTAGTACAAGTATCTTATGCCATTGGAGTTGCTGAACCAATGGGAATTTTTATTGATACTTACGGAACTTCAAAATTAAAATTAACTAATGGCGAAATTGCTAAAAAAGTTTCTGAAATTTTCGACATGCGTCCGTACTTTATTGAACAACGTTTAAAATTAAGAAATCCTATTTACAGTGAAACTGCTGCTTACGGACACATGGGACGTACGCCAGAAACAGTAACAAAAACTTTTTCGGCTCCCGGTGGTCATGAAAAAACAGTTACCGTTGAATTATTTACTTGGGAAAAACTTGATTTTGTTGACCAAATTAAAACCGCTTTTGGATTGTAAAAATTTAAATTATAAATACATCAAAAACCGCAATTGTAACTAATTGCGGTTTTTTTTTGTAAATCTGTAGAAGAAAACATCCTTAAAAAGCTACTTTTGTAACTTGTGCTATTTTTCTGTGCTTTTAACAAACTATTAAAAAATGTCGAAATTTCCCTCCATAAAAAACGTCTTAAAAGCCACTTTCAAAACAGTTTTAAGATTTCCGTTGGAAGTTACTGCAGCTATATTAGGGACAATTTTTGCTATTTTACTTGATAATGCTGAATACGACAACCCTTTAAAAGAACTTTTTATTAAAGCCATCCTAAGCAGTTCTTTATGCTTTGTATTATTTATATCTGTTAGTTTATACTTTGTAACTTCTCAAAAAAATAGTTTGCTTCGCTTTGCTACTAGCTTACTTTTAGGAGCACTTTTAGTAGCTTTTGTTTTTAATTTTGATAAAGAAATAACAACTTTACAAACACAACAATTCTTGGTCCTCAGTATTTGCTTGCATTTACTGGTTTCTTTTGCCGCTTTTTTACCGAAAAAATACAATCAAAATGAGTTTTGGGAATTTAATAAGCAACTTTTCCTTAGAATTTTAACGGCATCATTATATAGTATTGTTCTTTATTCTGGACTAGCATTAGCCCTATTTGCTGTTAAAGAATTATTCCAAGTTCCTTTTCCAAACGAAATTTTTGCTTATCTGTTTTATGTGATTGCAGGAATTTTCAATTCAATCTTCTTTTTAAACGGCATTCCACTCATAAAAAATGACACAGAACCGCTGCAATTAAAGTATCCGAACGGACTTAAAAATTTTACGCAGTTCATTTTGCTACCATTGATTAGTTTATACCTAATTATTTTAATTGGTTATGAAGTACAAATAATTCTGACGTTCTCTCTGCCAATTGGATGGGTTTCCTATTTGGTTTTGATATTTGCAATTTTCGGAATTCTATCTTTTCTACTAGTGTACCCTATAGCTTCAAACGTAGGAAATCTTTGGATGCGCACTTTTAACCGATGGTTTTATTTTCTATTAATTCCTTTATTAGGCTTACTTTTCTGGGCCATTATTTATCGCATCAGCCTTTACGGAGTTACTCCTGAACGCTTTTATGTTTTATTACTTTCCATCTGGCTAGCGTTTGTGGTGGCTTATTTTTTAATTCAAAAAGAACCTAAAATAAAATTCATACCTATCAGTATGTGTATTGCAGGACTTCTTTCGATTATTGGCCCACAAAGTGCCAGCAGCGTTTCTAAAAACAGTCAATTGAATCGCTATGAATCATACATTAAAAAAACAGAAAAAGAGAAATTAAATTTTAATCAAGAGAAAGACTTAAGTAGCATTGTGAATTTTTTAGATAAAAATTATGATGCAAACATCCTCATCATTCCGCAAACAAAAGACAAACTAACTAATTTATTTCAAAAGAATAAAAATCCCAGTTCAACTGAAATAATGGAGGCTTTAGGTTTAGAATACCATTCTGAATATGCGACAGAAAACGATGTTAGAAATAATTTTTATTACTCTTTTTACGAAAATTCAGATAGTACTGTAGACAACATAAGCGGTTACGACATGGCTCTTACTGTTACTAATTATTCTGAATTTAATTGTACAGATTGTATAGCAATTAACAAAATAAACTACTCAATCAAATCAACGAAAAGCAAGTATGGACTTGATTTACATTTAAATAATGATGTAATTCCTTTAAAGATATTTGAGTTTATAAATAACAATCTCGTGTTTGATCAAGAGGGATCTGATAAGAAAAGAATAACACAGGTGGTTGACCATTCAAAATATCAAATTTCAATTCAGTACATAAATTTAAACGGAACTAGAAATAGTACTAAAAAGTCGATAAATACTTATTCTTTGAGAATATTGGTAAAGGTTAAAAAGTAATTTAGAGCGAGAACAGCAGGTACTAAGCCTCATTAATCAAAAGCTGTTGTACCGCTAATTTTTGTATTTTAGCTTTTTAACCAATTATGAAAAAAATAGTTCTGCTGTTTTTGATTTTACAACTTAGCGCAGTTGTGGCTCAAGTACCAACTTTTTCAGCGTCATATCTTTCGACTCAAACTATTGATAAAGCTCTGTTTGTTGGAGTAGATTCCTTTGATTATTTGTATAAAATCAAAGATAACACACTCTTTAAATCAGATAAAAATCAAACGTTTACGTATAAGAATATTTATTTAGGAAAAATCGCTACAGTCGATTTAATCAATCCGCTACGAATTGCCGTATTTTACGAAGGTTTTAATAGTGTCGCGTTGATCGACAATCAGCTCAACGAAACTACTGTGATCAATTTTTCGGAGAAATCTAATGCTATTATGGCGACAGCTGTCGGAATGGCTTCTCAAAATCAATTGTGGGTCTACAATAGTTTAACGCAGCAAATTGGGCTTTACAATTATTTGAATAATGAATATAAAAACATATCAATTCCTTTAAAAAGTAATTTTATCTATTATCAGACAGATTTCAATAATTTCTATTGGATTGATACAGACAAAAATTGGTACAGTTGCGATCCATTCGGGAAAATTATCCTACTGGCAAAAGCTCCTCTTTTTGATCGAATTCAGCTTTTAAATGATTCCCAATTTATTTACATGAAGGATAATCTCTTGTTTTTTACTGAAATTATCGATCAGAAAAATTCCGTAAAAATGCCCATTTTACTTTCGGAAAAAACCTTTGAAAATTTCTACTACAAAGACCAAATTTTATCTATTTTTACATCTGCTGAGAAGACAAATTATAAACTCATACTACCGTAATGCATATAGCAATAGCAGGAAATATAGGCGCAGGAAAAACTACTCTAACCAAGTTATTAGCGAAGCACTTTAAGTGGGAACCTCATTATGAAGACGTTGTTGACAATCCGTATTTGGATGATTTTTACCATCAAATGGAGCGTTGGTCGTTTAATTTGCAGATTTATTTCTTAAACAGCCGTTTTCGCCAAGTGCAACAAATAAGAGAAACAGGTAAAAAAGTAATTCAGGATCGAACAATTTATGAAGATGCTTATATTTTTGCTCCCAACTTGTACGCAATGGGTTTAATGACGAGTCGTGATTTTGAAAATTACACTTCATTATTTGAATTAATGGAATCGTTAGTAAAGCCACCCGATTTATTGATTTATTTGAGAAGTTCGATTCCAAACTTGGTAGGCCAAATTCATAAACGAGGACGTGACTACGAAAACTCAATCTCGATCGAATATTTAAGCCGATTGAACGAAAGATATGAAGCTTGGGTACAAACCTACAACAAAGGAAAACTTTTGATTATCGATGTAGACAACATCAATTTTGTTGACAATCCTGAAGATTTAGGAAACATCATTAATAGAATTGACGCCGAAATCAACGGCCTTTTTTAAATCTACAAAAAATTATAAACTAAATGCCTCGCTATAAACGAGGCATTTTATATTTCAAAGTAATTATAGCATTTAATGTACCGCGTCAATTTTTGCTTTTACTTCTGCCTCTGTCCCTTCAAAAACTCTAGTCGTGGCTTTACCATTTTCGGTTTTAGTTAGCGTTCCCACCGTGACTCCATTTTCAGTAGACAAATTAACCTCAACACTGTTTTTACTATATTTAGTGGTATCAAAACAATCAGTTTTTTGGAATTTGCCCTTTTCATTTGCAGCATTATGACTAGCCATACATTTTTTCATTTCTTCCTCAGTATGGCCTTTCTCTTTACACATTTGCATGCATTCTTCTTTACTCATATGTGCCATTTTTGCCGAACTATTGTGTATGTTGTTTCCCATCTGCATTTCCATTTCAGAACAGCACGCATTAGAACTCATGCTCGTTTGTGAACTGTGTCCATCCCCTAAAATCGGCGCAATGACCAAACCAATTAAACAAGTTAATTTGATTAAAATATTCATAGAAGGACCAGAAGTGTCCTTAAAAGGATCTCCAACTGTATCTCCCGTTACTGCTGCTTTGTGCGCCTCAGAACCTTTAAAAGTCATTTCTCCGTTAATTAAAACTCCAGCTTCAAAAGATTTTTTAGCATTATCCCACGCACCACCAGCATTGTTTTGAAAAACGGCCCAAAGCACACCTGAAACAGTCACACCTGCCATATATCCTCCTAACATTTCCGCTATCAACTGATTGTTGCTTCCGTAAACCAACTTTCCTAACAATACAATTGCTATAGGAAAGCCAATGGTTAACACTCCTGGCAACATCATTTCACGCAAAGCAGCCTTTGTAGAAATCTCCACGCATTTACCATATTCTGGTTTTCCTGTACCTTCCATTATACCGGGAATTTCTCTAAATTGACGGCGCACTTCGTAGACCATATCCATGGCTGCTTTACCTACAGAATTCATTGCCAAAGCAGAAAAAACTACGGGAACCATTCCTCCAATAAATAACATGGCTAAAACAGGCGCTTTAAAAATATTAATTCCGTCAATGCCAGTAAAAGTGACATAAGCAGCAAACAAAGCCAATGAAGTAAGCGCTGCGGAAGCAATTGCAAATCCTTTTCCTGTCGCCGCTGTGGTGTTTCCTACTGAATCCAAAATATCAGTTCGCATACGTACCTCTTTTGGCAATTCGCTCATTTCTGCAATTCCTCCTGCATTATCAGAAATTGGTCCAAAAGCATCAATTGCCAATTGCATCGCCGTAGTCGCCATCATTGCTGAAGCAGCCAAAGCTACTCCGTAAAACCCCGCTAAGGCGTAAGAAGACCAAATGGCTGCGGCAAATAAAAGCACCGTTGGAAACGTAGAAATCATTCCGGTGGCTAAACCGGCAATTACATTTGTACCTGCTCCTGTAGCAGACTTCTGAACAATGGCCATAACAGGTTTTGTTCCTAAACCCGTATAATATTCGGTTACTGAAGAGATAGCTCCACCAACAATAAGTCCGACAATTGTTGCGTAAAATACACGCATGGAAGATATATCTTTTGTTCCTTCTCCAAAAAAGTTCATTTGCATGGTTTCGGGCAACATATATTGTACTAAAAAGAAACAACAAAGGGCAGTTAAGGCTATAGAAATCCAATTTCCTACATTTAATGCTTTTTGTACTTGTGCTTCTTTAGCATTTTCATCTGATATCTTTACCAACATGGTTCCTATAATAGAAAATAGAATTCCGAAACCAGCAATGGCCATTGGCAATAAAATAGGACCAATTCCGCCAAAAGCATCTTGTAAATTACCGCCCATGTCCTTGATGACGTAATTTCCTAAAACCATTGCAGCCAAAACGGTTGCAACATACGAACCAAACAAGTCGGCTCCCATTCCGGCTACATCACCTACATTGTCACCTACATTATCCGCAATTGTAGCGGGATTTCTTGGATCATCTTCTGGAATACCAGCTTCGATTTTTCCAACTAAATCGGCTCCCACATCAGCAGCTTTGGTGTAAATTCCGCCTCCTACTCTGGCAAAAAGAGCAATAGACTCCGCACCTAAAGAAAATCCTGCTAATGTTTCTAAAACCTTGGTCATGTCATCAGTAGAAGTCCAAGCGCCATCCATAAAAATTTGAAAGAAAAGAATAAAAAAACCGGTTAAACCTAAAACGGCTAAACCGGCAACTCCTAGTCCCATAACGGTTCCTCCACCAAACGAAACTTTTAAAGCTTGTGGCAAACTTGTTCTTGCCGCTTGTGTAGTTCTAACATTGGTTTTGGTTGCAATCTTCATTCCCATATTTCCTGCCAAGGCGGAGAAAAAAGCTCCAAAAACAAAAGCGATGACAATAAGTAAATGGGTTTGAACTCCTGGAATGAAAGTAATTCCAGCTAAAACAATACTAGCTAAAACGACAAATATGGCTAATAATTTATATTCTGCTTTTAAGAAAGCGAGTGCTCCCTCGTAAATATGATCAGAAATGGTTTTCATTTTACCATCTCCAGGATCTTGCTTTAACACCCAACTCCTTTTTATTCCCATAAAAAGTAATCCTAAAATGGCCATAACTATTGGCAAATAAATCATAAATGCATTCATAATTGGTTTTTGGTTTTGGTTAATAGTCTGTTACTAAACGAATTTAAACAAAAAAGCAACACTCTTAACGGAGTGTTGCTTTTTTTATAAAATTTTAATATGCCTTTATTTAATACTAAATAATCCTTCTGGTTTATTTGGAATTGCATTAAAACGCTCGGTACATTCTGCAATAATAGAGTATGCCTCTTTTACGTCTCCCCAGCCACCAACATCAACTTTTTTGTTCTCAAGATCTTTATACACTTGGAAGAAATGCTCGATTTCTTTAACCAAATGCGGATTCATATCAGACAAGTCATTTAATGAATTCCAGATTGGATCTGACATCGGTACACAAATAATTTTTTCATCTGGTCCTTTATCATCTGCCATATGAAAAACACCGATTGGCTTCACTTCCATAACACAACCAGGAAAAGTTGGTTCGGTTACCAAAACGAGTACATCTAATGGATCTCCATCCAATGCTAGAGTTTCAGGAATAAATCCGTAATCTGCAGGATACATCATCGACGAAAACAACATTCTATCAAAACGCATTCTTTTGATTTCAAAATCGTACTCGTATTTATTTCTGCTTCCTCTTGGTATTTCGATTAAAACATCGAAAGTAGTTATTTTGTCTGCGGTCATTTTATTTTTTATTAGTCTTTTAATTTCGGTTGCAAAAATAGGCAAAGAATCCTCTTTCTCAAAAGCTTTTTACAGTTATATCTGTATTAATGCTCAATGAGATCGCTTGAGTGGCAACAATATTTGATTTTGAGCCTTTTTCTTAAAAATAAAAACCGAAAGAGCCTATTAATGCAAATTTATTTGCATCTGGCATATCTCGATAATTTCCTCTCCAAGAAAAATCCAGACGGAATACTTTAAAAATATTCCCTATTCCAGCGCTGTACTCCCAATATACATCTTCTGGTGCTTTGTACACTAAACCAGAAGCATTGATCGCTCTATTGTTTTCTGATATGTGTCCGTAAACCGATTTAACACCAATAATTTCGCGCCAATTCAATTTACGCATCATCGGGATTCTTCCAAAAAGTCTGCCTCCAAAATTGTGCTCCCATTTTAAAGTGGCATATTCATCAGATACAAACTCATAATAACTTAAATTATTAAACGTGTTTTTAATGGTAAAATAGCTTTGATTTCCTGGAATAATACTCAGTAAACCCAAAGGAATAGTTCCAAACGTCTTACCAGTTTCTAAAATGATATCAGATCGACCTAAAGGTCCAATAATTATCGGTTGTTTATAGAATAACTGAATTTTATCGTACATAAAATCACTGTCTAAAACACCTTTAAAACCGTGGCTGTAATTTACAAAAAAGCGACTGTATGGACTATCAACATCACTTCGTTCTACACCGTAACCAATCGTTTTTCTCTTTGGAGTGAATTCGATTTCTATGCTCGCCTCCGATTGTTTCACATTACTTTCTACTACACCTGCGGGATTTAAAGTGTTTGGCAATGCGGTATAATAATCTAAACTAAACGTTTTCGATGCCGATGCTAAAGTTCTATACGAAAATGCTAAGGCAACAGTTAAGTTCTTAGCTGGCTCTATTTCTGCGGCGACACTGGACAAATTGATGTTGGTTAATTTACCATTTCCGCCAACTGTAAACAAAGAAGAAGATGCGACACTTCGACCCAAAACATCACTCGTTGACGTTAAACTAGCTCCAATTTGTTCTACATCGCGACGATTTCCTGCCGATAGAATAATTCGGTTTTTGGTGTCAACCATCCATTTTCCAGAAACGCCGTATTTAAATTTGTTATCTGTAAATCCGTACGCGGTGTACGCTTGAAGACGCCATAAGTCATTCCGTCCAAAATACGTTCGACCACCAACTCGCAAACGAAACCCTTCGACTTCATTATACCCAATTGTCGAAAGAATAGGTCCGAAATCAATATTAGGAAATGCTACATAACCACTACCTAAAATAGTAAAGAGACTATACAATTGATTGAACTTTTTGACCGTTTGTAACGTATCCAACATTTTATAAATACCTTGCTCGTCTTTGTTTAATTTCTCAAAACGATTCTCCGTCCAAAACTCTTCAGATTTATTGTAAACTTCGTTGTCGATATAGTTTACTTTTTCTTTATAAAACTCAGATGGTTTCTCTACATTAAATTGATGATCTCTAAAAAGCGTGGTACGTTTACCATACATTCCTTTTGATTCTTCTTTTTTATTCAAAGCAAAATCAGACATCATATAATCTCGCGTTAGCAAAAACACTGAATCGTTCTCTACGTCAAATTCTTGTTCAATATAAATGTCTTTTACCCAGTTAATATTAGCACTTTTCGTTACGGCCATATTAATTTTTTTGATGGCAAAAGTGGTGTCATTTACCCAGAAATCACCTTTAAAAGTCAGTTCATTTTTTCTTCTCGGATAAAAAACAATATTGTAGCACCATTTGTTACCTATAAAAGTACTGTCGCGTAAAATATAATTGTACACATCAATTCCTGTAGTCGATAATGGACTAGTAAAACTTTTATCGAAAAACTTAAGATGGTTGTCGTATATATTATAATCAGAATACAAGTCTTTTACAAACGCTAAAATTTGCTGATTTCCTTCAAAACCAGACGTTTTACTTGCTTTTAAATTTTCTTTTGTTTTTTTAAGCGTATTATCGCCGTAAACATCGTACAATGATTCATTTATAAAAATTGGTAAATAAGTCTTACCCGTAACGCTAGAAGTGTCTACGTGATTAAAGATAAACTCCATTCCTTTAAAAAGCTTATTTTTCATGGATGCACTATCAATAGTGTTCATGTCAAATTCGACTTTTTCGTACTTTTCCATTTGGTATTGATTGAAAAGGTACAACCCATTTTTACGTTTATGAGCCCAAATCTTTCTTAGGATTTCGAGCGCAGGATTGTCTTTTTTGGACGTTTTTCCGGTAAAAATCATTACCTCGCTTAACGCCTGCGGTTCTTTTAGAAAAATTTTCAAGTTGTAGCTCACCGCTTTATCTAAAGACAGTATTTTATCTGAAAATCCAACCGAACTAACAATAAGTGCATCAAAATCTTGCTCTGTTTCTAAATAAAAACGACCGTCTTCATTTGAGACTGTTCCAATTTTAGAACCCTGAAAAACAACGTTCGCATACGGAATCGGTAGCGAGTTAGACGCATCAAAAACAACTCCGCTCACTTTAGTTTGTGCAAAAACGCAACTTGCAAAAGCAACGAGAAAATTAACGCAGATAAAAATTGATTTTTTCATAATTTACAAAAAAAGCTTCATCAAATATAACTAAATGATGAAGCTTAAGTAGTATGCTGTTTTTATTATTTGTACAATACTTTTTTCACTGCTTTGATCACGTCACCAGAATTTGGCAACCATTCTTTTAACAAAACTGGTGAATAAGGCGCTGGTGTATCTGCAGTTGTAATACGTTGTATTGGCGCATCTAAAAAGTCGAATGCTTGCTCTTGAACTAAGTATGTGATTTCAGAAGAAATACTAGCAAACGGCCAAGCTTCTTCTAGAATAACCAATCGATTTGTCTTTTTAACCGATTTGATAATCGCATCTTTATCCATTGGACGAACGGTTCTTAAGTCAATAATCTCACAAGAGATCCCTTCTTTAGCCAATTCATCAGCAGCAATATAAGCTTCTTTTATAATTTTTCCGAAAGAAACAATTGTTACATCCGTACCTTCTCTTTTAATATCAGCCACGCCAATAGGCAATACGTATTCTCCGTCAGGAACTTCTCCTTTGTCACCATACATTTGCTCCGATTCCATAAAAATAACCGGATCGTGATCGCGAATAGCTGCTTTTAATAATCCTTTTGCATCATAAGGAGTAGAAGGAACGATCACTTTAAGACCTGGTGTATTTGCAAACCAGTTTTCTAAAGCTTGTGAATGCGTTGCTCCCAATTGTCCTGCCGAAGCAGTTGGTCCACGAAAAACGATTGGCACATTAAATTGCCCACCTGTCATTTGACGCATTTTTGCTGCATTATTAATAATTTGATCAATACCTACTAAACAGAAGTTGAACGTCATGTACTCTACAATAGGACGGCAACCGTTCATAGCAGAACCTACTGCAATACCCGTAAAACCTAACTCTGCGATTGGTGTGTCGATTACTCTTTTTGCACCAAACTCATCAAGCATTCCTTTTGATGCTTTGTAAGCTCCATTATACTCAGCAACTTCTTCTCCCATTAAATATATGGATTCATCGCGACGCATTTCTTCACTCATCGCTTCGCAAATGGCCTCTCTAAATTGTATTGTTCTCATATTTATTATTGTTGATGTAATTTTCGAACTGCAAAATTAATTATTTTATCTCATTAAAAAGCATAATGTTAGTTTAAAATATACATATTCGATGCCTTTGATGTGGCAATTCCAACAGATTTCACAAAAATGCATCTTAGCTGGCAACAAAGCAAATAATTAACCCAATTATCTTTCAAAAGCCACAGTAATCTTCTGCAGTAAATTCTTGCAAAGTTCATTTTATTTCTATTTATTTAACCCCTAAAAATTACAAGTAATCGTAGGGACTATCATTCCTCTAATTAATACAATCAGCAAAGTGAAAATAGTTTATAAAATAGGGACAGCAAATTCCAGAAATACACAATTTTGTCTAGGTTCGATTTTTAATTCTTGAACACTTAGAATTCTACTTGACAGCACTTATACTTAATCAACGATTTTAAAATCCAATGAAAAAAAATCTACTATTATTAATTGCATTTCTACTAACTTCTTTTTGCTACTCTCAAACGCTTAAAGCCATTCTAATTTCTAAATCATTAAAAGGAGTTGGAGACCATACAGAACTGTCGGAAAGAGCTAAAAAGCCAAAAATCTATAGTTATCTGTATTCAAATAAGAAGTCAATTCAAAAATTGATTTCTGATGAAAGAACCACTGTAGATACCGCCTCCATACACAAAGATGACCATGCTTTTCAGACAACAAGAACCTACAAAACAGCGTCTTCTGTCACTTATTTTAAAAACGAAGAAAGTAAAATATACAAAGTACTGTATACAAAAGAGAGCAACGACGTTACTATAAAAGAGCCTTTACCAAAATTTAATTGGAAATTAGAATCTGAAAACCAAATAATCAGCGGATACAACTGCAAAAAAGCAACCACTACAAACACCTATTTTAACAGTAACCAAAAAGTTATTGCATGGTATTGCGAAGATATTCCAATAGATGGAGGACCGACGCATTATTCAGGTTTACCTGGTTTTATCATGCAAATAGAGTTAGATGACAGCGTCATTGAAACATTTGAAAAATTGAAAGTATCTAAAGAGAATACATCCATAGAGGAACCTAAAAACAATGCAGCAGATTTAAGCTATAAAGAGTTTTCTGCTCAAAAAAATCGGTAATGAAGATTTTAAAAACTAGAAAAAATATAGAAAAGCAGTTCATCTGCTTTTTTTTGTTCCTTTCAAGTGGTATTTATTCACAAAATATGGTGACAGGAAAAATTGTATCTCAAACAAACAAGACAGTTAGTAATGCCAGCGTACAGATAAAATTAAATAAAGACGAACAAACTATTGCTTTTGGACAATCAAACAACGAAGGTGTTTTTAACCTAAATATAAATAAGAAAGGAAATTATCACCTTAGAATTACCGCTTTAGGATTTAAAACTAGTATAAAAGAAATTAATATAACCAGCTCGTTACTCGATTTAAAAAACATTATTTTAGAAGAGTCTTCTATAGAATTAAAAGAGATTTTTATTGAAAAAGAAAGTTCTGGGATGACTGAAGTTGGAGATACTTTACACTATCGCATCGAAAAATTCATGAATGGTACCGAAGAAAACCTTAAAGATATTTTAAATAAATTACCGGGACTAAATGTTGACAATCAAGGAAAAATAAAAGTGCACGGAAAAACAGTGGACCGATTATTAATAGATGATCAAGAATTTTTTACCGACCAACATAAAAAAGCGACAGATAATATTAATGCTGAAATGGTAAAAAATATTGCGATTATTAAAAATTATACTGATTTTAAAAAAATTAAAAAGAATGAAGAATCAGGAATAACAGCCATTAATGTTTCAATTAAAGAACAGTATAAAAACAGAGTAACAGGAAATTTGTTAGCTGGTGTTGGTGAAAACAAATTTAATTTACATGCAACACTGTTTAATTTTGGAAAAAAAATATTTATCAGTCTTATTAGTGATTCTAATACTACTGGCGAACTATCGATTACTGTAAATGACTATCAAACTTTCGTTAATAAAAAAAATGACCTCAACGCTGGCGAAGTTACATTTTCGAGAAATGAAGATTTACCTCGTTTTTTAACATTGGGAAATAATGTCAAGAACAGAGACTCTTACTTTACTGGCTTAAATTTAAAATATTTTTCGTCCCAAAAAGTTCAAGTCAATGCATTTTCTCTTTTCAACACTAGCACACAAATAGAAGAACAACTAATTAAAGAAGAATTCTATACTAGCACTAGCAGTTTTTTAAATAGAGAAACTAGAAAAGACTCTGAGAAATCATTTTTTAACACAACTGCGATTGATGCAACTTATAAAAGCAACGAAAAATCCATAGTAAATTATAGTTCTTCAGTGTCAAGCTTTAAGAAAAACAACCTACTATTTCTTTCGAATACTAACAGTTCAAATGAATCAGAAAACCACGCTGTTGATTTTAACTTCAGCCATAGTTTAGAATACACAACATCCTTGAAAAACAATAAAAACATAAAAATTAGAGCAGCTCAAGATATAAGCAACAAATTAAATGACTTACAAATCACAGCGAATCAACCTTTTTTAAACTTAAATTTTCCGTCAGGCACTTATCAAATCAATCAAAATACCCAATCGATAAAAAAGACTATAAGTTTAAATGCCTCTTATGATTTTAACATCCATAAACTACCATTTACTTTACTTACAGAACTGACTCAAAAAAAAGATCAATTTGACAGCTTCGAGACCAACTTTAGCTCTTTTAACAATAGTGAATATATATAAAACCGCATCCACACGATAGGTCTTGTCTCTCAATTTAATCTAACTTCAAAAACAAAATTTACTACTTCACTAGCGCATACTTCACTTAAACTTCAGACACGTTACAACGAGACGAATAAATCATTATTTACACCCAGTTTTACACTGAAAACTAATTTTAGCAAACAGCATTACATCAAATTCAATTATGCATTAAACACCAAGTTGGTTGCATCAGAAAACACCATTCAAAATCAAATTAGTACTGATTACAGAACTCAATACGGAAATGATGATGTTAGATATAATACTATCAATAAAAGCAGCCAAGCTACTGCTGAGTATTATTATAATAATTTTAAAAGAAAATTTAATATTTTATCAAGAGTCTCTTTCTTACGTTCTAAAAATCCAATCACTACTAATTCGTTTGCGTCTCAAAACTCGAATTTAATCCTTTATAAAATTACACCGTACGAAAACTACTTTGATTCGTTTGTGTTTTCAGAAAAACAATTTACAAATTTTCCCTTTTCAGTAAAAGGCAGCATTTCATATTCGGCCAATGTAAAACACATTTTCTACGAGAATTTAAAAAATTCTCTACATTCGGAAACAGCTACTGGATTTATCGCATTGGTATCAAGGTTAAAGAATAAAAATATACAATTTGAAACCGGCATACAATATTCTAAAGAAATCTATACCGACAATTTCTCTAAAAACTTACTTACGGTACTAAGCCCAAATTTCAACACCAACATACAGCTAACACAACAACTGTCCTTTACTAGTGCCTTTAGTGTTGAAAATTTTAAATCGACCACTGCTCAAAATACGATTTATAATTTTAGTCCAAAAATCAGATACAAAATTCCAAAATCAAAAATTGAATTAAGTGCTTTCGGCAATAATATTTTCAACATTAAGAACAACGAAGAAATCAAAATTTTGAGATTCGCCAACTACAATCAAGAGAAAACATCGCAAACATTAGCAGGATATTACATGGTCTCTGCTAAAATTAAACTCTGATAACGAAATCGAAATAGTTTTACTAAAATATTATGCGTGCATAGTAAAATATTCAAATTAAAGCTTTAAATTTGTAAAACGATATCAAAATTTATAAAAAATATACTTATGAAAATATTAGTTTGCATCAGCCATGTGCCTGATACTACTTCAAAAATTAACTTTACAAATGGTGATTCTGAATTTGATACCAACGGAGTACAGTACGTGATTAACCCAAATGATGAGTTTGGTTTAACAAGAGCAATTTGGTTTCAAGAAAAACAAGGAGCAACGGTTACTGTTGTAAATGTTGGCGGACCAGATACGGAGCCGACCTTAAGAAAAGCATTGGCAATTGGTGCAAACGAAGCGATTCGTGTCAACGCAACACCAACTGATGGTTTCTTTGTTGCAAAACAATTAGCAGAAGTTATTAAAAACGGAAATTACGATTTAGTAATTGCTGGAAAAGAATCTTTAGATTATAATGGGGGAATGGTTCCTGGAATGATTGCCGGAATTTTAAGTTATAACTTCTTAAACTCGTGTACAAGTGTAACGGTTGAAGGAACAAACGTAACGGCCGTTCGTGAAATTGATGGCGGAAAAGAGACAGTAAGCACTTCACTCCCGTTAATTATCGGTGGTCAAAAAGGATTAGTTGAAGAAAAAGATTTACGTATTCCGAATATGAGAGGAATTATGACTGCTCGCTCTAAAGCGTTGACTATTGTTGAACCAATTGATGCTTCGACAAATACCAAAGCAGTTAAATTTGAAAAGCCTGCTGCAAAATCGGCTGTGAAACTAGTTTCTCCAGATAATTTGGATGAATTAGTCAGTTTATTACATAACGAAGCGAAGGTAATCTAGTAATCTCATTTAGTTTTTAGTGTTTCGATTTAAAATTTGAAACCAAAATTCTTTAATCTAAAATCACAAATCTCATGTCAATATTAATATATGCAGAATCTGCAGAAGGAAAATTTAAAAAAGTAGCTTTTGAGTTGGCATCCTACGCAAAAAAGGTAGCCGAATCATTAGGTACAACAGTAACGGCAGTAACAATCAACACTTCGGATGTTAGCGAATTGGCCAAATACGGAGTAGATAAAGTGCTAAAAGTAGCCAACGATAAACTTTCGGGCTTTACTGCAAAAGCTTACGCTGATGTAATCAAACAGGCGGCACAACAAGAATCATCTAAATTAATTTTATTATCATCAACAACAGATAGTATTTATTTATCTTCTCTTTTAGCAGTTGCTTTAGAGGCTGGATACGCATCAAACGTTGTAGGCCTTCCGGTAAGTACTTCGCCTTTTCAGGTTAAAAGAACTGCTTTTTCAAACAAAGCTTTTACTATTACAGAAATCAATACGGATGTAAAAGTATTGGCTTTAGCAAAAAACACCTACGGAATTCACGAAAGCGCTTCTACTTTAACGGAGCAAGATTTTAACCCAACAATCGGAGACAACGATTTTGGCGTTAAAGTTGAATCGGTAGAAAAAGTGTCTGGAAAAGTTTCGATTGCTGATGCAGACATCGTTGTGTCTGGTGGTCGTGGACTAAAAGGTCCAGAAAACTGGGGAATGATCGAAGAGTTGGCTTCTGTACTTGGAGCAGCGACAGCTTGTTCTAAACCCGTTTCTGACTTAGGCTGGAGACCTCACGGAGAGCACGTTGGACAAACAGGAAAACCAGTTGCAACCAATTTATACATCGCCATCGGAATTTCAGGAGCAATTCAGCACATTGCCGGAATCAACTCATCTAAAGTAAAAGTTGTTATCAATAATGATCCAGAAGCTCCATTCTTTAAAGTGGCAGACTACGGAGTTGTAGGTGATGCGTTCGAAATTGTACCTCAATTAATCGAAAAATTAAAAGCTTTTAAAGCGCAACAATCGTAGCTTTAGAAATCTAAAAATTGATCCTCAAGAAAATTGCTGCCTAAAACTAGATAATCGTATCTTTGCTTTTAGGCAGCTTTTTTATTTCTTAATTTTTGATTAAAATTGCACCTTCAAATTACACACAAAACAACATTTAAAATAAGGTTATAAAACCTTTTACTTCTGCATCTTATGAGCTTAGTCAAATTATCTATAAAAGGAATTTCATACAGTCAAACTCAAAATGGCGCTTATGCCTTGATATTGAATGAGGTTGATGGCGAACGAAAATTACCGATAGTTATTGGTGCTTTTGAAGCTCAATCGATTGCCATTGCGTTAGAAAAAGAAATAAAACCTCCTCGCCCCTTAACGCACGACTTGTTTAAAAATTTTGCTGAACGATTTGACATCGTAGTCAAACAAGTGATAATTCACAAATTGGTTGATGGCGTTTTCTACTCCAGTTTAATTTGCGAAAGAGATAAAATTGAAGAAATTATAGACGCTCGAACCTCTGATGCTATCGCTTTAGCATTACGTTTTGCAGCTCCAATTTTTACTTATAAAAATATTTTAGACAAAGCTGGAATTTATTTAAAGTCGAATCCGATTTCAGATCCACATCAAGGTTCGCAAGACTTAGACGATGTACTTTCAAATCCTGACACTTTTGGGAACAACGAAGAAAGCAATAAATCTGGTGATCAGTACAGCTCGCACACGACTTCAGAACTTAACGAATTATTAGAGCAAGCAGTTGAAAATGAAGATTACGAAAAAGCAGCCAAAATAAGAGACGAAATTTCTAAAAGAGAATAAAACCTATTTTTTATTATATAAAATCCAAAAAATGAAGCAGTATTTAGATTTGGTTCAACATGTATTAGAAAATGGTTGCCAAAAAGGAGACCGCACAGGAACAGGAACAAAAAGTGTTTTTGGTTACCAAATGCGTTTCGATCTAAACGAGGGTTTTCCGATGGTTACAACCAAAAAACTACATTTAAAATCAATCATTTACGAATTACTTTGGTTTTTAAAAGGCGACACCAATATTAAATACCTTCAAGAAAACGGGGTAAAAATATGGGATGCTTGGGCAGACTCTAACGGCGATCTTGGACCCGTTTACGGACACCAATGGCGCAATTGGAACAGCGAAGAAATTGACCAAATTGCAGAATTAATCACAGAATTAAAGTCGAACCCAAACAGCAGACGAATGTTAGTTTCGGCGTGGAACCCTTCGGTTCTGCCAGATACAAAGAAATCATTTGAAGAAAACGTAGCCGATAATAAAGCAGCACTTCCACCTTGTCATGCTTTTTTTCAATTTTATGTTGCAAGTCCCGATCAAACTAAAGGTGAAACAAAAGGCAAATTATCTTGCCAATTGTACCAACGTTCGGCAGATATTTTTTTAGGAGTTCCTTTTAACATCGCTTCTTATGCTCTTTTTACCATGATGATCGCTCAAGTTTGCGATTTAGAACTTGGAGAATTTATTCATACTTTTGGAGATGCGCACATTTATAACAATCATGTCGAACAATTAGAGTTGCAGCTTTCTCGTGAACCGAAAGCATTACCAAAAATGATTTTGAACTCAGAAATAAAAAACATATTCGATTTCACTTTCGATGATTTCACTTTACTAGATTATGAACCGCATGCTGGTATTAAAGGCAGCGTAGCTGTATAAAATAGAATCCGCAATTGCGGATTTTTTTAGGTCTAAAATAAAACTTTACTTAAACAAAATTTTTGCTAGCTTCTAGTAAAGAAATTCTAATAATTTTCAAAAGTGAAGGTAATTCCTATCCGATTCGACAAACGCCCGAACACTTGATTCATCGTCTTACTAAGAGATTTACACAATTGTAAACTTTAAATTACCTGTTGAAAGTCAACCTACATATTGCGATTCCAATAATCGAAATCGTTTTCAAAATAAATTATAAGCAGCGCTGTATGATGAATTCAAAATAAATTTTAACTTTATAATCTAATTCAAATAACATGGAAAAAGAAGTGCACGAACAATTTGAACAATACGAATACGCTAGAAAAAGAATTAAGCAGAAAAAAAACCTTTACTTTCACTTCGTCCTCTTTTTACTTGGAAGTTTATTTATGTTCGTCGCCAACCGATTTCTAGACATTAGCACTACTACAAATTGGGCTGTTTGGGCAATAACATGTTGGTTCTTTATTTTCATCTTACACTTTATCAAAGTATACATCACTGATCGCTTTATGAATAAAAATTGGGAAAAAGCTCAAATTGAGCGCTTAGTATCGCTACAGCAAAAGCGAATCACGCAATTACAAAACGATCTTGTCGAAGAAACGGACACACATACCTTATAATTATGATTATTATGATTGCGGCTGTAGCCGAAAATAACACTTTAGGGAAAAACAATGAATTAGTTTGGCATTTACCTAACGACTTTCAGCGGTTTAAAAAACTAACAACAGGTCATCATATTGTAATGGGAAGAAAAACCTTTGAGAGTTTCCCAAAACCATTGCCTAATCGAACTCATATAATAATTACCAGACAATTAGACTATCAAGCAGAGGGTTGTTTAATTGTTGACAGTATCGAAAAAGCGTTGCAACTTTGCCCTAATGATCAAGATAGTTACATAATTGGTGGAGGGGAAATTTATAAACTTGCGTTACCATTTGCGAACTGCCTCGAAATTACAAGGGTTCACGGAGAATTTGAAGGAGATGCTTTTTTTCCGACAATACAACCTGAAGAATGGAAATTAATTGAATCGGAGTTCAATGCTAAAGATGAACGACATGCCTACGATTACACTTACGAAACTTACGATAAGCTATAAAATAAAAAAACATCCCGATTGGGATGTTTTTTTTGACCTTTAAAGTTATAACCTACTCTAGAAAGAGTATTTGATAACATAAAATAAAAATTACAAATATTAAAAGTACACCAGAAATGAATATAATAATATTTGATAGTTTCTGAGAGTACATCTCAAAAAAGCCTTTAATACCAAATACCACGAAGGTACTAAAGACAAAGAAAATTAAAATTTCCAAAAACAAATTTAATCCTAAGAACGTATTTTGCGCTTTAAACATAGTGTTGCCCTCAAAAACAACACCCTCAAAACAGCTTACTAGAACAAACGAGATAACAAGCGCAAGCACTATCCATTTGATGTCGGTCATTGATTCTCTATTGGTCATTGAAAAATAATACTATTTTACATTGGCTAAATTCATAAATTTCTACGCATCGCACAATACCCACTTTTAGTGATATTTAATAAAATCATTAAAAACCAAAACATACTGCATCTTTTAAACCAAAATAATTTAAAAAACAATCAAAAAAACATAAAATACAAGAAACGCAGAATTTAAAAAACAACACTACTGTTTATCGGGTTTGTGTTATATTTGTACAAACAAAAAAAATGACTCAGAAAATAACTCCATATAAAGATTCGGCTCTAGGCAAAAAAGAACAAGTAGCGCAAATGTTTGATAACATTTCGGGTGATTACGATAATTTAAATCGTGTTATCTCGTTTGGTATCGATGTGAAATGGCGTAAAAAAGTCTTAAAAATTGTCGCTGATAAAGCACCCAAAACAATACTTGACATTGCTACAGGAACTGGCGACTTAGCGATATTGATGGCTGAGACCAAAGCCGAAAAAATTATTGGATTGGACATTTCGGCAGGAATGTTAAAGGTTGGCGAAATGAAAATTAATGCTAAAGATCTTTCTAAACGTATTGAAATGGTTTTAGCCGATTCAGAAAAAATACCTTTTGATGACAGTACTTTTGATGCTATTACGGTTGCTTTTGGTGTGCGAAACTTTGAGAATTTAGAAACTGGACTTTCGGAAATACTTCGTGTCTTAAAACCGGGTGGTGTTTTTGTGATACTAGAAACTTCAGTGCCAACAAAAGCACCTTATAAACAAGGCTATACTTTTTACTCTAAAAATATATTGCCCCTAATCGGTAAATTGTTTTCCAAAGACAATAGTGCTTATGGTTATTTATCTGAATCTGCAGCTGCATTTCCTTTTGGAGAAGCCTTTAACAATATTTTGAGAAAAATTGGGTTTATAGATGTTGTAGCTATGCCGCAAACTTTTGGTGTGGCTACTATATATTCAGCTTCTAAAAAATAATATGAGAAAATTAATTGTTGTTTTCCTGCTTCTGTTTGCCATTCATGCAAATTCTCAATTTACTAAAAGCATTTTTAGCAAGGATCCTATTATCAATTTAGAAACGTGGCAAAAGCAACGGCTCTATTTTGGTTATTATTTAGGATTTAACAGCTACGATTTAAAATTTGATTACAAGAATTTCGTGCCAGAAGGTACAGATATTCAGGTAAAAAAAACTATTGGATTTAATGTTGGAGTAGTAGCCGATTTACGTTTACACGAATACTTTAATCTCCGTTTTGAACCCGGATTGTACTACACCAAACGTGATTTATATTATCCAGGATTTGATAAAGAGTTAGATTATTTAAGAGAAGTAAGTAGTACGTATATTAATTTTCCGCTTTTACTAAAATTTTCTGCTTTGCGTGCTGGAAATGTTCGTCCCTATTTGTTAGGAGGAGCATCAACAACTTTAAATTTATCGGCTAATAACAAGTCTATAGACGATAATTACGATCAAAAATTTAGAGTTAAGCCGTGGACATTCAATTATGAGATCGGATTTGGAATTGATATTTTTACGGAATACTTCATCTTCTCTCCTTCTGTTAGAGGTCAATTCGGAATTGGAGACGAGCTTATTCGCGACAACAACCCAAATAGTCCTTGGACAGGGAACATAGATTCTATGAAATCAAGAGCGTTACTGGTTAATTTCACTTTTCATTAAAATATTTTACTTTAAAAGGAATTCTAAATTTATGAATTCCTTTTAAATTCACTTAAAATGACAGCTGTCGCGGTAGCAACATTTAAACTTTCTGTCTTTTGAAGGTCACCAAAACGAGGAATTGTAATTCGCTTCGACACCTTACTTTCAATCGAACCAGAGATTCCATTCGCTTCATTTCCCATAACAATAATTCCTTCTGAAGGTAATTTTGAATTATAGACTGATTCCCCATCCATAAATGTACCATAAACAGGCAATTTACTTTCTGAAATAAATTTCCCTAAATCAGTGTACACTACATTAACCCTAGCAATAGAGCCCATTGTAGCTTGTACCACTTTCGGATTATACAAATCTACTGTTCCAACCGAGCACACTAGTTGCTCGATACCAAACCAATCGCACAAACGCAAAATTGTTCCTAAATTTCCCGGATCGCGAACGTCGTCTAGCGCGACAATTAGTCCCGATTGCGTCAAAGATTTTTCGACAGGAATTTTAAAAACGGCCAAGCAAGAATTAGGTGTCGTTAGCGCGCTGATTTTTTTTAGATCACTCTCTGATATTTCTGACCTCTTATGCAATGAAACCGTTTCAAAATCGTTTTGAGTAGTGAACAGATGTTCGAGCTCAAGATCAGAGTCCAAAAGCTCTTGAATTACTTTTACGCCTTCAGCAAAAAATAATTGATTGGCAAACCGGTATTTTTTTTGATGTAAACTCGATATAAGTTTTATTTGGTTTTTACTAACCATAAAATAATGTACTTTTGAATTAAATTTAGTAAATCACTTGAAAAATATTACCACAAAAATAGCTTTATTTATCTTAATAGGGATTATTATATCTGCCTGTGATAGTGTAAAACGAGTTCCTGAAAACAAAAATTTACTGACCAAAAACTCAATTTTTGTAAATGATAAATCAGTAAAGGATGAAAATGCGTACAATCAATTGTATCAAAAGCCAAATGGAAAGCTCTTAGGTTTTCGATTAAGGCTGAATCTGTACAATTTAGCAAACCTAAATCCTGACTCTACTTTTCAGGCAAAATTTGACCAAAATCCAGGTCGGTATGAGCGTTTATCCAAAATATATTCAGCTAAACAAGTAGATCGTTTAGGCAAATCTTTTTTATATTCTGGCATCAACGATTTCTTAAAAAGCACTGGAGAAGCTCCTGTAATTATTGACACGACCAAGATACAGAAATCAATGCTTCGCTTGCGATACTATTATTTTAACGAAGGCTTTTTTGATGTTAAAACAGATTATGACATTGATAGCACTGGACGAAAAAAAGCCAGAATAGATTATAAAATAAATACAGGAAGCGCTTACATTATAGATTCTGTTCGCGCTACCATAACAACACCTGCATTAGACTCATTACTTAAAACGACCAGAAGAACTAGTTTATTAGTTCCTGGAAAACAGTACAAGACGACCGATTTTGAAGAAGAAAAAAACAGAATCACAACCTATTTTAGAAATCACGGCGCCTATAACTTTCAGCCCAATTACATTTCTTTTGACATAGATACGATCGAAAAAGGCAAAAAGTTAGACATAAATATGATCATTAATGATTACTCGTATCAAGATGGAGATTCAACTAGAACAGAGCCTTTTAAATTATATAAAATAAGTGACGTTCATGTCTATACTGATTATACTGCTGCAAAAGCAAAAGGAGTTATTAGAGATAGTGCGACCTACAACAATGTACATTTATACAGTTATGAAAAATTAAAATACAAACCGCGCGCTATTGCTGATGCCGTTTTTATTAATAAAGGAGATTACTTTGCAGACAATAATACCATTTTGACCTCTCGGTATTTTAATAATTTGAAGATTTTTAATTATCCATCGGTGCAATATGAAGTAGATAAACGAGATTCGACACGACGTTCACTCATTGCGAAAATTTATTTGACGCCACGAAAGAAATTCAGTTTTGGAAGTTCTTTGGATTTTACACACTCTAACATTCAGGATTTCGGAATAGGAATGACGATCACTCAAACGATCCGAAATGTATTTAACGGTGCAGAAACACTACAAATCTCTGCTAGAGGAAATATTGGTTCCTCAAAAGATTTTGCAAACCCCAGAAATATATTTTTCAATGCCTCTGAGTATGGAGTGGACATGAGTTTAAATTTTCCAAGAATATTACTCCCCTTTGGAACGGAGAAAATCATACCTAAAAGTATGATTCCGTCGACTGCAGCATCGATAGGCTTTTCTAAACAGAACAATATCGGTTTGGACAAAGAAAACTTCAGCACTGCTTTTACCTACAATTGGACTCCAAAAAGAAATAATACAGCACGCTTTGACTTGTTTAACTCGCAATACGTTCGAAATCTAAATCCAAGCAATTATTTTAATGTTTACAATTCGTCATATAAGTCTTTAAATGAAATTGGAAAGTTATACAACACCGATATTTCGAACATAGATGGAGATCAAAATTTAATAATAAACACTGGCACACAAGCCTTTATTGATGATGTTTTGGCAGATAGAACTGCGTTGCGATCAACCGATAAAGCCCATCAAACTGTCGAAAGCATTGAAGAGCGCAGAATGCGTTTAACAGAAAATGATTTTATTTTTGCGACAAGCTACACGTTTACAACAACGACCAAGCGAAACTTACTAGACAATAATTTCTACGTATTTAAAGCTAAAATAGAATCAGCGGGAACGTTACTTTCTTTAATTTCTGACGTCGGAAATTTAAAGAGAAACGAAAATGGCAATTATCAAATTTTCAATCTTGAATATTCAGAATACATAAAAACCGAATTTGACTACATCAAACACTGGGATTTTTCACGAGAAAATGTATTAGCGGTAAGGAGCTTCTTCGGAATCGCTATTCCGTTTGGAAACGCAAATTACATTCCCTTTTCTCGCAGTTATTACGCCGGCGGATCAAACGATAATAGAGGTTGGCAACCGTACTCGTTAGGGCCAGGAAGCACGAACGCCTTAAATGATTTTAACGAAGCTAATATGAAAATATCGTTAAGTGCCGAATATCGTTTTAAAGTTTTAGGGGATTTAAAAGGAGCTTTATTTGTAGATGCTGGAAATATTTGGAATATCGCTGACATAGTTACAGATCCAGATGCGAAATTTGATAGTTTAAAAGATTTAAAAGAATTAGCACTTGGCACAGGATACGGTTTTCGATATGATTTAAACTTCTTTGTAATTCGCCTTGACTTAGGCTTTAAAGTCTATAATCCTGCAAATGAAACGGGAAGAAGATGGCTAAAAGATTTCAACTTAGGAAGCTCGGTTTTAAATTTTGGAATAAATTATCCGTTCTAATGCTAATTAATTCTTATTTTTGCAATCTTGACACTAAAAAACTAAAAACTAAAAAAGAATTACAATGGCACACAACATTAAACCCGGAGTAGCGACAGGAGATCAAGTACAAGAGATTTTTAACTATGCAAAAGAAAAAGGCTTTGCACTTCCTGCAGTAAATGTTACCGGTTCAAGTACTATAAATGGTGTTTTAGAAACTGCTGCTAAATTAAATGCACCCGTTATTATTCAATTTTCTAACGGAGGAGCACAATTTAATGCAGGTAAAGGTCTCTCTAATGCTGGAGAAAAATCAGCTATCGCTGGTGGAATCGCTGGAGCAAAACACATTCACGCATTGGCAGAAGCTTACGGCGCGACTGTAATTTTACATACTGATCACTGCGCAAAAAAATTATTGCCTTGGATTGATGGTTTGTTAGATGCATCTGAAAAACATTTTGCTGAAACAGGAAAGCCATTATTCAGTTCTCATATGATTGACTTATCTGAAGAGCCAATTGAAGAAAACATCGAAATCTGTAAAGAGTATTTAGCTCGTATGAGCAAAATGGGAATGACATTAGAAATCGAATTAGGAATTACTGGTGGCGAAGAAGATGGTGTAGACAACTCTGATGTTGACAGCTCTAAATTATACACACAACCAGAAGAAGTAGCATACGCTTACGAAGAATTATCTAAAGTAAGTCCGAAGTTTACAATTGCTGCTGCTTTTGGAAACGTTCACGGTGTTTACAAACCAGGTAATGTAAAATTGACTCCAAAAATCTTGAAAAATTCTCAAGATTTCGTTCAAAAGAAATTCAACACCGAAGCTAACCCAGTTGATTTTGTGTTTCACGGAGGTTCTGGTTCAACTTTAGAAGAAATTAGAGAAGCGATTGGATACGGAGTAATCAAAATGAATATTGACACTGACTTGCAATTTGCATACACAGAAGGTATTCGTGACTACATGGTTAAAAATATCGATTACTTAAAAACACAAATTGGTAATCCAGACGGATCAGACATTCCTAACAAAAAATATTACGATCCAAGAAAATGGATTCGTGAAAGCGAAGTTACATTCAACACAAGATTAGAGCAAGCTTTTGCTGACTTGAACAATGTAAATACATTATAAAAAAAGTGTTTTGTTTTCAGTTTTTTAAGGCTTGATTACCAACAATCACATCTTAAAAAACTGAACGCTAAACCGAATATTTGATTACTGAACACTGAATACTTGACAAATGGCTTGGTTTAAAAGACAACAAAAAGGGATTACGACCGCGACAGAAGACAAAATGGACGTGCCGAAAGGATTGTGGTACAAATCTCCGACAGGAAAAATTATCGATGCTGATGAATTGGCTCGCAACTTATTTGTAAGTCCAGAAGATGATTTTCATGTTAGAATTGGAAGCGCAACCTACTTTGAGATTTTATTTGACAACAACGAATTTGTTGAATTAGATAAAAACATGACTTCAAAAGACCCTCTGCAATTTGTTGATACAAAAAAATATGCAGAGCGTTTGAAAGACGTTATGGAGAAAACACAACTTAAAGACGCAGTTCGTACTGGAGTCGGAAAATCAAAAGGAAAAGAAGTTGTTATTTGCTGTATGGACTTCGCCTTTATTGGTGGATCTATGGGAGCGGTTGTTGGTGAAAAAATCGCAAGAGGAATTGACCACGCTATCAAAAACAAAACGCCTTTTATCATGATTTCTAAATCTGGTGGCGCGCGCATGATGGAAGCTGCTTACTCGCTGATGCAATTGGCTAAAACATCTGTAAAACTAGTACAGTTGGCTGAGGCAAAATTACCTTACATCTCTTTATGTACTGATCCAACAACGGGCGGAACAACTGCCTCTTACGCGATGTTAGGAGATATTAATATCTCTGAGCCAGGCGCATTAATTGGTTTTGCTGGACCACGCGTGGTTCGTGATACTACTGGAAAAGATTTACCAGAAGGTTTTCAAACTGCTGAATTTTTGTTAGAGCACGGTTTCCTTGACTTTATAACACCACGAAAAGAGTTAAAAGACAAAATCAATTTATATATTGATTTGATTCAGAATAACGAAATTAGATAATTCAAAATATCCAAAATTAAAAAGGCGCAAATTTTACAATTTGCGCCTTTTTTTATTGCTTAGATTTTAAAATCTTACGATTATTACATTCCTGTTCTAATTGCTTCTACTGGATCTAATTTTGCTGCTGAAATTGCAGGTAAGATACCCGATATTAAACCTATCAGCGCAGCAAGACCAGTTCCTAATAAAACATTACCCATACCAAGCACAAAATCAAAATCAAATGCATTAGATAAGATAAATGCAATGATCCAAACCAACAATAAACCAATTAAACCACCAATTACAGAAAGGATAATCGCCTCGAACAAAAATTGAAACAAAATGAACCTGTTCTTAGCTCCTAACGATTTCTGAATTCCAATTAAGTTTGTTCGTTCTTTTACCGAAACGAACATGATATTAGCGATTCCAAATCCACCTACCAAGAGCGAAAATCCACTAATAATCCAGCCTACTACATTCATCTGACCGATAATGCCGTCAATGAAATCGGTAAATCCAGAAAAAACATTGATGAAGAAATTATCCATCTCCCCTGCTTTCATCCCACGAATCGCCCTCAACTTATAGGCAACTTCTGCCTTATAGGCTTCCATGTCCACGCTCTTAGTCGGTTTTAAAACAATTACAGGTGTCAGGGCATCATTATTATCTCCGTACATACGGCGCATAAAATTTACCGGAATATAAATGGACGTATCATTACTATCACCAAATAAGCCTGCACCTTCTTTTTTAATAGTTCCAATTACTGTAAAACGTTGGCCATACAAACGAACGTTTTTGCCAATTGGGTTTGCAGTACCAAAAAGTCCTTCGGCTATATCGTGTCCTAAAACAACTACCGCGGCTCCAGAGTTAGATTCAGACTCGTTGTAAAAACGACCTTCATCAAATTCCAGTCCTTGCACATTTATAAATTCATAAGAAGCGGGCATAACCTTTACGGCAGCAACTGTCTTAGAGTCGTACTTAATGCTTTCTCTGGCTACAAAAAGCTGGTAGCACACAGCATCTGTATTAGTCAAAGAATTTTTTAAAGCGGTGTATTCATCGTATTTTACATTCGGGAATTGTTCTCTTTTCCATTGTGGGATTTCAGAGGGACCAAATGAAAACTTCATTAAGTAAATCGTGTTTTTATCTAAATTACTTAAATCTTTAGAAATTTTTCGATCTAAAGAATCTACTGCAGCTAATACGGCGATGATCGAAAATATACCAATCGTTACTCCTAACAAAGAAAGCAAAGTCCTTAATTTATTATTTCGTAAGGCATTTATGGCAAACCCAAAACTTTCTTTTAACAAGCGAAGGTAAAGTAACATAAGTATGCGTGTTTAGGTTGAAGTAAAATTCAACAAATTTTGATAAAAAACCTAATAAAAACAGGGCTACTAATAAGTACCTTTTTTTATGAAAATGTTACATAAATTCCTTGTCTGATATAATTAAAAAAAAACTACTTTTGCATTTTATAATTTTAACTACACATGAGCACAACAAAAACTATTCAATCTGCCTTAATTTCAGTCTTTTCGAAAGATGGACTTGAACCAATCGTTAAAAAATTACACGAACAAAATGTGACCATTTACTCGACTGGAGGTACTGAAGATTTTATCAAAAATTTAGGAATTCCCGTAGTTCCTGTTGAAGATGTAACCTCTTATCCTTCTATTTTAGGTGGAAGAGTAAAAACATTACATCCAAAAGTTTTTGGCGGAATTTTGAATCGTCAAGACAACGAAAGTGATGTGCAACAAATGAAGGAATTTGATATTCCTCAGCTAGATTTAGTGATTGTTGATTTGTATCCTTTTGAAAAAACAGTTGCTTCAGGTGCAAGTGAAGAAGATATTATAGAAAAAATTGACATTGGTGGAATTTCATTGATTCGTGCTGCTGCCAAAAATTTCAAAGACACTGTAATTGTTGCTTCGATGAACGAGTACGGTTTGCTGTTGGATTTAATTACCGAGCAAAAAGGAACCACTACTTTAGAAAACAGAAAATTATTAGCGACTAAAGCATTTCACGTTTCATCACATTATGATGGCGCTATTTTTAATTATTTTAATACAGACGAAACATTTTACAAAGAAAGTATTGCTGATGGTCAAACCCTTCGATACGGAGAAAACCCACATCAAAAAGGATTTTTCTTTGGAGAATTTGACAAAATGTTTAACAAAGTACACGGAAAAGAATTATCATACAACAACTTATTGGATGTTGATGCAGCTGTAAATTTAATTAATGAGTTTAAAAACGACGGACCCACTTTCGCTATTTTAAAACACAATAATGCTTGCGGTTTAGCTTCAAGAGAAAAGATTAGCGATGCATATGTGGCCGCTCTGGCTTGCGATCCAACTTCAGCTTTTGGCGGCGTTTTAATTGCAAACACACAAATTGACGTTGCTACAGCACAAGAAATTAATAAATTATTTTGCGAAGTAGTAATTGCTCCTTCTTACGATGACGAAGCACTTGTTATTTTAGAAGAAAAGAAAAATAGAATTATCCTGATTCAGAACAATGTTGAATTACCAAATAAACAAGTTCGTACGTGTCTTAACGGATTGTTAATTCAGGAAAGAAATAATATAACCGACAATAAAGCCGACTTAAAAACCGTTACCACTAAAGCGCCTACCGAACAAGAAGTAGAAGATTTAATATTTGCTTCAAAAATCTGTAAAAACACCAAATCCAATACCATTGTATTTGCTAAAAACGGCACTTTAATTTCATCGGGAACAGGTCAAACCTCAAGAGTTGATGCATTACTGCAAGCAGTTCAAAAGGCAAAAGCCTTCAATTTTGATTTGACAGGAGCCTCTATGGCAAGTGATGCCTTTTTCCCTTTTCCTGACTGTGTAGAGTTAGCAAAAAACGCAGGAATAACGGCAGTAATTCAGCCTGGCGGATCGATTAAAGACCAGTTAAGCATTGATTATTGCAACGAAAATAATTTGGCAATGGTATTTACAGGTACGCGTCATTTTAAACATTAATTTGTTTAACTTTGTTCGTTACTAATTTATAACTTTTTAAACCCCTAAAAAACTTATGGGATTTTTTGATTTCATGACCGAGGATATTGCGATAGACCTTGGTACCGCAAACACTTTAATCATTCACAATGATAAAGTTGTTATTGATAGCCCATCGATTGTTGCCCGAGACAGGATCTCAGGTAAAATCATTGCCGTTGGTAAGGAAGCCAACATGATGCAAGGTAAAACTCATGAAAACATCAAGACCATAAGGCCTTTAAAAGACGGTGTAATTGCTGACTTTGATGCTTCTGAAAAAATGATCAATATGTTCATTAAAAGTATTCCTGCATTAAAGAAAAAAATGTTCACACCTGCCTTACGTATGATTGTTTGTATTCCTTCTGGAATTACAGAGGTTGAAATGCGCGCGGTAAAAGAATCGTGTGAACGTGTAAACGGCAAAGAAGTATATTTAATTCACGAACCAATGGCTGCGGCAATTGGTATTGGTATCGATATTATGCAACCTAAAGGAAACATGATTGTAGATATTGGTGGTGGAACAACCGAAATTGCAGTAATTGCGTTAGGCGGAATTGTATGCGATAAATCGGTGAAAATTGCTGGTGACGTTTTCACTAATGATATTGTATATTATATGCGTACGCAACACAACCTTTTTGTTGGTGAAAGTACTGCAGAAAAAATAAAAATTCAAATTGGAGCTGCCATTGAAGACTTAGAATCTGCTCCAGAAGACATGTCTGTTCAAGGACGTGACTTACTTACAGGTAAACCAAAACAAGTAGAAGTTTCTTACCGCGAAATCGCTAAAGCATTGGACAAATCAATTCAACGTATAGAAGATGCCGTAATGGAAACTTTATCTCAAACCCCTCCAGAATTAGCAGCTGATATTTACAATACTGGTATTTATCTTGCTGGTGGTGGATCAATGCTAAGAGGCTTAGACAAACGTATTTCTCAAAAAACAGATCTTCCGGTTTACATAGCAGAAGATCCTTTAAGAGCGGTAGTTCGTGGAACTGGAATGGCATTAAAAAACATTGCAAAATTTAAAAGTATTCTTATAAAATAACAAATTCAGAAAAACTAGATCCCGATTTTAACTATCTCAAAATTGGGATTTAGTAATTGAATTATATAATTTTAAATAAAAAAAATGCAGCAAATTTTTAATTTCTTTATAAGAAACAGTTACCGAATACTGTTTTTGCTGCTTTTGGGATTATCGCTAGCGCTAACTATTCAATCACATGCTTTCCATAAAAGTAGAGTAATTACTTCTGCTAATTTTTTTACAGGAAATGTTTATGAAAAAATTAGTGACGTTAATGAATATTTAAACTTACGTACCCAAAACGAACAATTAGCATTAGAAAATGCGCGATTGAAGAGTTTAGTTTTCAATATTGAAGACACTCTTAAAATTCCAAATCTTGATTCTATAAAAGGGGTCAATCCATCTGATATTATTGTGACTAAGGTAATTCACAATTCGTACAATGTGCATGAAAACTTTATTACGTTAAATGCAGGTACTAAACAAGGCATCAAACCCGACATGGGTGTTATCAATAGCCAAGGTATTATTGGAATTATTGACGATACTTCACCTCGATATTCTACTGTTATAAGTATCTTGAACATGAAATCGAGAATCAACGCAAAAATTAAGAAATCCAATCATTTTGGCTCTCTAAGTTGGGACGGAAAGAGTACTGGTTTTGTTCAATTGACTGATGTCCCACGTCTGGCTTCAGTAAGAAAAGGCGACACAATTGTTACGGGTGGACAATCGGTGATTTTCCCAGAGAACATCAACATTGGAACCATTGATAAGGTATACATCGATAAAAAAACAAACTATTACACGTTGAAGATTCGCTTATTTAATGACATGACTAATCTAGGGCACGTGTACGTAATTAAGAGTAAAGACCGCGAAGAACTTATTAATTTAGAAAACAAAGGAAAAGATGAATAGTGCTTTGTTAATGAATGTTTTTCGATTCTTATTGCTACTGGCAATACAAGTAGTCATATTCAACAACATGAACTTTTTAGGTTACATTACACCGTATCCGTATATTTTGTTCATTATGTTGTATCCCGTGAACGGAAACAAATCTGGCTTACTAATCAGTAGTTTTTTATTAGGAATAGTAATGGACTTATTCTCAAATTCAGGTGGAATTCATGCAACAGCGTGTTTAATGCTCGCTTATTTCAGACCTTATATTTTTAAATTTGCCTTCGGCTTAAGCTACGAATATCAGACTATTAGAATCAATGACAACCTAACACCAGAGCGATTTTCGTTTATTTTAGTATCGGTAATTATTCATCATTTTACATTGTTTATAATTGAAGCCTTTCAATTTAATTTCGTTTTGGATGTCTTACTTCGTACCTTAGCAAGTACCGTATTTACAATACTAATTTGTATTATTTTAATTTATTTAATCAAGCCCAATAAAAGATGAGAAAAGTTTTGCTGCCAGCCTTAATAATTTTAGCAGCTGTCGTGCTTCTAACGCGCATATTCTTTTTACAGGTCATTGATGATTCTTTTAAATTAAAATCGGAAAACAACGCAATAAAAATCAAATATGACTATCCGGAAAGAGGATACATGTACGATCGTTTTGGTAAGCTTTTAGTTGCCAACCAACCTTCTTATGACATCATGGTTGTTCCTAGAGAAATTAAAAATCTAGACACTTTGGAGTTTTGCCAACTACTCAACGTTACCAAAGAAGATTTTATTAAAAAGGTAGCCAAAGCTAAAATTTACAGTCCACGATTACCTAGTGTTTTTGTTTCACAATTAAACAAATCAGAATTTGCTGCTTTTCAAGAGAAAATTCGAAAATTTGAAGGTTTCTATGTTCAAAAGCGTTCGTTACGTGATTACGAAGTAGACTATGGCGCGAATATTTTTGGATCCATCACCCAAGTAAACGAAAGCCAACTCAAAAAAAATCCATATTACAATAGCGGTGATTTAATTGGTCGTCAAGGTGTTGAGGAAAGTTACGAAGAAGTTCTACGAGGTGTAAAAGGAGTAAAATACATTCAAAAAGATAAATACAATCGAGAAATCGGTTCCTACAAAGAGGGCAAATATGATACGATTGCCGTACAAGGAGAAGACATTAACTTGTCTATAGATGCTGAACTGCAACGCTATGGCGAACAATTAATGATTAACAAACGCGGTGGAATTGTCGCAATTGAACCTAAAACAGGAGAAATACTTGCTTTGGTAACAGCGCCTTCGTATGATCCGGGTATTTTAGTAGGACGCCAACGTTCTAAAAACTATACCTTATTATACCACGACTCAATTGCAAAACCGTTGTACGACAGAGGTCTGCTAGCAGAATATCCTCCAGGATCTCCATTTAAAATTTTAACGGGACTGATTGGCTTGCAAGAAGGAGTTATTGATGAGAAAACGACTTTTGTGTGTCATCATGGTTTCAGTTATGGTAGAGGTCGTTTTATGAAATGCCACAGTCATCCTGCAAGCCAGCAGCTAAATAATGGTATCTATAATTCTTGCAATACGTACTTTGCACAGACGTATATGCTGACAATTAACAAGTACAAAAATCCAGGAAAAGCAGTGGATGTTTGGTCCAATCACTTGAAGAGTTTTGGACTTGGCACTTTTATGGGCTACGACTTACCAACCGGTAAAAGAGGAAATATTCCGACTTCAAAAACATATGATAAAATCTACCCTAGCGGAGGCTGGAGAAGTACGACCATCGTTTCCAATTCAATTGGACAAGGTGAAGTACTAATGACTCCGATTCAATTAGCTAATATGATGGCAACAATTGCTAACCAAGGGCATTATTATACACCTCATATCATCAAAAAAATTGAAGGTGAAAAAATAGACAAGAAATATACAACAAGACACGAAACGTCCATTGATAAAAAATATTTTCCACCGGTAATTCAAGGTTTGTATGATGTGTTCAATTTTGGAACAGGAAGGTCTTTAAAAGTTTCTGGTATTGAAATTTGTGGAAAAACAGGAACAGCAGAAAATTTCGCAAAAATTAATGGCAAGAGAACTCAGTTAGAAGACCACTCTATATTTGTTGCGTTTGCACCAAAAGACAATCCTAAAATAGCAATTGCGGTTATGGTAGAAAATGGGGGATACGGAGCAGCAATCGCGGGACCAATTGCGAGCTTAATGATTGAACAGTATTTGCGTAAGAGAATTACGAGAACAGACTTAGAAACGCGCATATTAAATAGCAATTTAAAGCCAAGATATGCCATTTTGGGTGGGATGGAAGCAGGAAGTGCAGTAGAAAGCACACCAAAAGACCCAAGATTACAAGCAAAAATAATAGCAACCACACCACCTGTACAGAAACAAGTAAAGGTTGACACAACGAAACAAAACTAAAATTGCATTCATTTTAAATGAAAAATCAAAGCGTAAAAAATAATATTGATTGGATAAGTGTAATCATCTACATTTTTTTAGTGAGCTTGGGCTGGTTGAATATTTATTCTTCTTCCCTATCGTCTACTGATGGCACTTACGAAAAGCAACTTATATTTATTGTATTAACCATTCCGTTGATTTTTATCGTTCTGTTTGTTGATGGAAAATTTTACGAAAAATATGCAAGTATTATTTACTCTATTTCTTTACTCTCTTTACTCGGTTTATTCGCCTTCGGAAAAACAATTGCTGGACAGCGTTGTTGGTATGCCATAGGAAGCTTTACCTTACAGCCTTCTGAGTTCGCAAAGGCAGCAACAGCTTTGGCGTTAGCAAAGTATCTTAGTGACTCGCAAATCAATTTAAAAGACGTCAACAGGCAAATTCAAGCATTAGCTATTGTATTTCTTCCGGTGCTTTTAATATTACCGCAGCCCGATCCTGGAAGTGCACTTATTTACAGTATTTTTATAATTGTCCTTTTTAGAGAAGGACTCCCTTCCTGGTACGTATGGACTGGATTTATTGCCGTTTTACTATTTGTTTTAACATTAGTATTAGAGCCTGAATACGTTATATTAATAGCCTTATTGGTAATAGTAGCTGTTTATTTTAAAAGCAGATTGGTCGATCGTAATATCTTGGCCAGTGCTATAATTTTTACGTTAATTACCGGATTTATACTTTCAGTAGATTATGTTTTTGACAATATTTTTAAACAACACCACCGCGACCGTTTCAATATTTTACTCGGAAAAACTGTCGATCTAAAAGGTGTCGGTTACAATACCAATCAATCTGAAATTGCAATTGGTTCTGGCGGCTGGATGGGAAAGGGATTTCTTGAAGGAACACAAACTAAAGGCGGATTTGTACCCGAACAACATACCGACTACATTTTTACAACGGTTGGAGAAGAATGGGGTTTTCTCGGCTCTTTTGTTGTGATAGCTTTATTTGTTGGATTATTTTTGCGCGTTATCTATTTAGCAGAGCGTCAGAAAACCAAATTTAGCCGCGTTTACGGTTACTGTGTTGCAGGAATATTGTTTACGCACTTCTTTGTTAATATTGCGATGGTTATAGGCGTCTTTCCAACAATTGGAGTACCACTTCCCTTCTTTTCTTATGGTGGATCGGGATTGTGGGGCTTTACTATCTTGCTGTTTATCTTCTTAAAAATGGATGCCAACAAAGTAAATGAGTGGTAGATTAATTTTTAATCCACGATTCATAATCAGCTCTTTTCTCTAATTTATTTTCGATAGCATCTTCCAAATTGTGGAAGAAATCGATACCTGTTATTGTTTCTAATTCATCAACAGCGATCACATAATCGTAAAGTGGTCTATCTGACTTTTTATTTGGAATTAAGAAAGCAATCATTTTATAATGTCCTCCAGAATGATGAAACAAAATCTTGTAAAAAGAATTTGGAACA
Organism: Flavobacterium sp. TAB 87; assembly: GCF_001529295.1. GTDB lineage: Bacteria > Bacteroidota > Bacteroidia > Flavobacteriales > Flavobacteriaceae > Flavobacterium. The sequence goes on along the minus strand of NZ_LLWK01000038.1, from coordinate 777,886 downwards.
ACCACTTTTTCTGAACCTATAGTCTTACTATAATCCTTTAGCACACCTCCAGTGACCACATACAAGCCCTCAAATTGCGCGGCCCAATACCTAGTTTTTTGTTCTAATCTATTCCAAATTCCACTATTGAATTCATGATTTTGCGGCGAAATATTTGAAGTGAAAAAAGTATCTTCATACGCCTGCTGATCAAAATCCATATCACCAGCAGGACACAGATGTCCTTTGTCATAGCCCGAATTTTTATAATTACGCCAATCTGCAGACGCAGTAGTGACTTTGGGATCTTGAATAAAATACGGTCGTTTAAAATTATTACTCTTCAAATACTCTTTCTTTAAATTATAAAAGACCCACTCTGCCTGCTCATGCTTTTCATTGTAAGACAACGTGTAATAGGTGTGTTTTACAATTTGATTCGTTGTAGAAGTCGGTATAAAGTCTAAATCCTTTTTAGAAGCAGTATTTGACTGCCCTTTCTCCTGAAAAACAGATTCTTTCCAAACATTCTGTTGCACTTCAGAACTCTCCCTGCAAGCCATAAAAAGTAATAGACTAAACGCAAACCCAAATAAAATAGACATCGATTTCATACTACATCATTTATTAAAAATAAAAAGCTCCAAAAGTACTAAACTTTTGGAGCTTTAAAAAAATCAAAATTTAAGTTATGATTTATTTACTAATTTATCTTTTTTTGACTTAATAGATAATGTCTTTCCAGTCAATCCTTTTGCTTGCAAGTCATCTAAAACATTCAACGCTTCCTCTACGTAAATATCCTTAGACAATGCTTCATGCCAAGCTTCCCGTTTTTCTCTTAATGAACTGTCCTTTTTAATTTCTGCAATTTCATAAGGTAAGGAAGCAAAAACAAGATTATTCTTATACTCAGAAATTGGTTTGTACTTTTTAGCTTCTGTTTCTAACTCACTTTGTGTGCGTTTAAAATCATCTATATTTAAACTATAAGAATTCTCTTTGCTCCTAGTGTCAATCCAACGTGCATTTTCTTCCACTAATCTAAACTGCGGATTAGCGGCAATTCTCAATCTACTATTTGCAATGGCTTGATTAAAGTTATTCGCTTTTCCCCATAATGTATATTCGGCAGGATCAATTTTATCCCACGGCATTGCATTGTCAATATCACGTTCACCCATCTTTAAATAGGCATAACGATCTGGAACAACAATATCACTGTGCACTCCTTCTAGTTGTGTTGAACCACCATTAATTCTATAAAACTTTTGGGTAGTCGTTTTTAAAGCACCCAAATCTCCAATATCATTACTACGCACAAACTGATTCAAATCGATTACGTTTTGAACTGTTCCTTTTCCGTACGTTTGCTTACTTCCTAAAATAATACCTCGACGATAATCTTGAATTGCAGCGGCTAAAATTTCCGATGCAGACGCAGAAAAACCATTGACCATAATTACTAAAGGTCCAGCCCATTCAATTCTTTTGTCCTTGTCGTATAGCACTTCTTTTTTACGTCCAGCCGATTTAATTTGCACGATAGGACCTTGCTCGATAAATAATCCAGCAATATCAACTACAGTCGATAGCGAGCCTCCACCATCATCACGAACGTCCAAAATTATTCCACTTACGTTTTCTGCTTTCAAGCGCTCCACTTCCAACGCAATATCTTTTCCGGCATCACGGCTGTCTTTATTTTCAAAATCTATATAAAATTTAGGCAAGTAAATAACACCGTATTTCAAACCATCCTTAGTCACGATACTTGATTTCGCATAGGTCTCCTCAATTTCAACAATATCACGAATTATTGAAATTACCTCAATCGTTCCATCTACCTTTTTAACAGTTAGTTTAACTTCAGTTCCTTTATGACCTTTGATCTTCTTTACCACATCGTCCAAGCGCATACCAACTACATCAACAGCTTCGGCGTTGCCTTGAGCTACTTTTAATATTAAATCTCCGGCTTGCAATTGTTTTCCTCTCCACGCTGGTCCGCCAGAAATCAATTCTGAAATTTCGGTATAATCGTTTTTCTTTTGCAAACGTGCACCAATTCCTTCTAATTTACCGCTAATATTTACATCAAAACGCTCTTTATCTTCTGGAGCTAAATAACTAGTATGTGGATCAAAACGAGACATAATTGAATTTACATACACTGAAAACCAATCTTTACGATTCAAATCGTCAATAAAGTCAAAATATTCATCTAAAGATTTTAAAGAATTATCTCTAGTTTCTTTCTCTAAGACTGCAAATGATTTTACTTGATACGTAGCGTCTTTTGCTTTTTTATCTTCTTCAATTTTCTCTTTAGTAACTAACGAAGAAAGTGTCGATAATTTAACTTGCTTTCTCCACTTTTCATTCAGTTCGGCGCTCGTTTTCGCATACGGAGTATGCTCATAATCAGTATTGAAACTTTCGCTTGTTTTATAATCGAAAGGGGTCGCTAATACTGCTTTGTATCGTTTCTTACTTTCTTCCATACGGCGTTGCAAACGCGTGTAGGTTAAGTTAAAAAAAGTAAGGTCTTTATTCAAAAACTGATCATCCAGCAACAATTCAAATTGCGAAAATTCATCAATATCAGACTGTAAAAAGAAACGTTTGGAAGGATCTAGCCCTTCAATATAATCTTTATAAACTCCTTTTGAAAAAGCATCATTTATAGGCGCTGGGCTATAATGTCCTTTTTCGATGACAAAGGCCAACAGCTCCATCAATACTTTATCGCTATCCCCTCCTTCACCATCAATCGTATCTTTTGTGTTCATTTTGAACGCGAACAAAGTCGCCGAAAGCAAAACAACAGCTAAGATAATTTTATAATTTCTTTTCATAAACTCAATTAAAGCATTCATCAAAAATTTTTAGTCTAATTTACATTAAAAACGACGTGTTAAAAAAAAGCACGCCACAATTTTTTGTTAAAGATAGACAAATGTTTCTCTATCAAAAACGTCTTGTACGAACACTTTAAAAATATATTACTTTTAAGTAAATATAAAGAAATGGTGTCTGTACATTTGCAGAATGACCTGTTTTACGTCTTAAATAAGAAATTACAAAAATATACAAATGAAGCATAAAAAGCCACTGATATTAGTAACTAATGACGACGGAATTTCGGCACCAGGCGTCCGCGCTTTAATTGAAGTAATGAGTGAAATTGGAGAGGTTGTCGTAGTTGCCCCAGACAAAGCGCAAAGTGCAATGGGTCACGCAATTACCATAAACAATACTTTGTATTTAAACAAAATTTCGAAAGATGATGCCGAAATTCCTGAATACAGTTGTTCTGGAACACCTGTCGATTGTGTAAAATTAGCAGTAAATGAAATACTTAAAAGAAAACCAGATTTATGTGTTTCAGGAGTGAATCACGGTTCAAATTCCTCGATAAACGTAATTTATTCGGGAACAATGAGTGCTGCAGTTGAAGCTGGAATCGAAGGAATTCCTGCCATAGGATTTTCTTTACTGGATTATGATTGGAATGCCAATTTTGAAGAAATAAAATCATTCATTAAAAAAATTACTTTAGAAACGCTGGCAAATGGCTTAGCAAATGGTGTTGTATTAAATGTAAACTTTCCTAAACTTGCTAAAAAAGAAATAAAAGGAATAAAAATATGCCGACAGGCCAATGCACTTTGGGTGGAGAAATTTGACAAAAGACAAACGCCTTCGGGTAAGGATTATTACTGGCTTTCGGGTGAATTTGTCAATCAAGATCAAGGCGAAGATACTGACGAATGGGCTTTAAAACACGGCTACATTTCTATCGTACCCGTTCAATTCGACTTAACTGCACATCATTTTAAACAACAACTTAACACTTGGAACTGGAATGAATAAAAAAGATTTTATTATCGGACTTTTTAGCGGAATTGCAATGGCACTTATTGGAACCATATTATTTATTACTCTTTTTACCGATATACCTTTTAGAGAAAGTTATCTTGCTATAAAAAGCAATAACCATTTAGGAAAAGTAATTACATTGGGCACAATTCTCGATTTAATTCTCTTTGCTTTTTTGCTAAAAAAGAACAAAGAAAGCATGGCAAAAGGAGTTATTGCTGCAGTGCTGTTACTCACTTTTTTCACTTTGATTATTTAATTTTATATTTGTAAAACTCTTTGGAGCTTCACTTTTAATTCTCAAAAAATGAAATACTACATTATTGCTGGAGAAGCTTCGGGCGATTTGCACGGATCTAATTTAATGAAGGCTTTGTATAAAGAAGATCCGACCGCTGAAATTCATTTTTGGGGCGGTGATTTAATGCAAAAAGCAGGCGGAAATTTGGTAAAACATTACCGTGACCTAGCTTTTATGGGTTTCGCTGAAGTAGTATTTAATTTAAAAACTATTTTAAGTAATATTGGCTTTTGCAAAAAAGATATTTTAAAATTCAAGCCTGATGTATTAATTTTTATTGATTACCCGGGATTCAATATGCGAATTGCAAAGTGGGCAAAACGTTTAGGATACAAAACATACTATTATATTTCGCCACAAATTTGGGCTTGGAAAGAAAACAGAATTACAGCAATTAAGAGAGATATCGACAAGATGTTTGTAATCTTGCCATTCGAAAAAGACTTTTACGAAAAGAAGCATAATTTTCCAGTAGAATTTGTAGGCCATCCCTTGATTGATGCGATACATAATCAATCGGCATTTGATGAAAAAAAATTTAAAGAAGAAAATAATTTATCTGATAAACCGATCATTGCCATTTTACCAGGAAGTCGCAAGCAAGAAATTACAAAAATGTTGCAAGTAATGCTTAGTGTTGTTCCTGATTTTAAAGAATATCAGTTTGTAATTGCTGGTGCTCCTAGTCAAGATTATCAGTTTTACGAACAATTCATTGATCATAAAAACATTACGTTTGTTTCCAACAAGACGTACGATTTATTGCGCAGTTCAACTGCTGCTTTGGTAACTTCTGGAACGGCAACCTTAGAAACTGCACTATTCAAAATCCCAGAAGTAGTCTGTTACAAAGCCAACGCAATTTCGTATCAAATTGCCAAACGCATAATTACGTTAAAATACATTTCGTTGGTTAACTTAATTATGGATGAACCAATTGTAACTGAATTGATACAAGACGACTGCTCTACCAAACGCATTAAAGAAGAATTAAATAAAATACTAGAGCCAACTTACAGAGCAAAAGTGTTAACAAAATACGATGAACTAGAGTCGAAATTAGGTGGTTTAGGTGCTAGCGAAAAAACGGCACATTTAATTGTAGAAGCATTAAAAAATTAATCTTTTGAAGAAAATCACACTAATAGTAATCGCTCTTGCGCTCTTTACTGCTTGTAAATCGACTGCACCAACAGCAACAAGTAGTACTTTCGATACATATAAAGTTACTACTGATTTAGTTAACACAGCTTCGAATAATTTGGGAGCCAAATATAAATACGCAGGAACCACTAAAGCGGGTTTTGATTGCTCTGGATTGGTTTACAACACTTTTCAAACAAAATCGATATCATTACCGCGAAGCTCTTACGAACAATCAAAAATCGGAACTATTATTTCGATAAAAAAAGCGCAAAAAGGAGACTTGATCTTTTTTAAAACAAACAACAGTTCCAAGATAAATCATGTGGGTTTAATTACAGAAGTCACTGCAGAAGAAATAAAATTCATACACTCCTCAACCTCTAAAGGAGTTATTATTTCTTCAACAAAACAAAATTATTATAAAAATAGTTTCGCGCAGATTAATCGAGTAATAAATTAAGCGTATTTCTTACTAAATTTTATTATTTTAGCAGCGATGAAACTGCTACAATTTCCTTTAACTAAACTTATAATTTGCTTTATTTTAGGCATTTTATTTTCGTTTGAAGTATTTTTAGATACTGACAAAAACATTCTTTTTTTGTTTTTGCTTACCGTTATTCTTGCTTTCTTAAATTATCTGCACAAGCTAACGATACTATTTGGCGTACTCACTTGCTTCACTGCTTTTTCAGCAGGATCTGTTGTCTACAACTTGCAGACACAAAGCAAACAACAAACAAACTATACGAACTACCTTAAAGCCTTTAAGGAAGCTGTCTATCTGCAAGTTGTAATTAGAGAAAAATTAAAATCAAATTCATTTCATCACCGATACATCGGCACAATACAAAGCATTGACAATAAAAACTACACGGGCAAAATTATCCTAAATGTCAAAAAAGACGTTAGCGACAAACAATTTAAAACTGGGTTACTAGTAGCAACAAAGGAGAAACTCGTACCAATTGCAACACCTAAAAATCCGTTTCAGTTTAATTATGCGCAGTACTTAAACACCAAGCAAATTTATGCTCAAGTCTATTGCAGTCCCAGTTCTGTACTAAATTCAAATTCCTACCGAAAAGATATTTGGTATTACTGTGACAAGATACGATCGAGAATAATTGAAAATTTAAAAGTAAATGGCTTAAATAATGATGAATTAAACGTCGCCATTGCTTTACTCCTAGGTCAAAGACAAGATATAAATGCAGAGACAATTACAAATTATCAATTTGCTGGAGCCACACATTTACTAGCTGTTTCTGGCCTGCATGTTGGATTTGTATTATTATTTATTAATTTCTTCTTGAGTCGGATCCCTAATTCCAAACGGAACAACTTTGCAAAATTATTATTAACATTAGTTTGTTTGTCTTTCTACGCTATTCTAACAGGGCTTTCTCCCTCTATAGTTAGAGCCACGTTAATGTTCTCTGCATTTGCGATTTCAGATTACTTAAAACGACCTAGCAATACGTATCACACTTTATTACTTTCGGCATTTTTAATTCTTCTATTCGATTCTAACAGTTTATTTGATGTTGGTTTTCAGTTGAGTTATAGTGCCGTATTCTTTATTGTTTGGATGCAGCCTTTATTTAAAAAATACAGACCACAACATTATTTTTTTTCGAAAGTATATGATTTACTAACCGTATCTCTAGCGGCACAATTAGGAACATTACCACTTTGCCTCTACTACTTTCATCAATTTCCAGGACTATTTTTTATTACTAATTTGGTTGTAATTCCGTTAGTATCTATAATTATGTATGTTGGAATTATTACAATTATTTTAGCTTTAATCGGAATTCCTTCTTTCCTACCTTGCAAAATACTGCATTACTTAATTATATATTTGAATAAATTCATCGCACAAATCGCCTCCTTTAAGCATTTTGTGATCCAAGACATTTCTTTTTCAAGCATTCTAATGTTAAGTGCGTTTCTTCTGATTGTTACTTTTGTATTTTATCTTAAAAAAGCCAATTACCCCCATCTAATAGTTATGGGTATTGCTCTTGTCTCACTGCAGCTAGTTTTAATTTATGAAAAAATAAAAACAGAAAGTGAATCAGAAATGATCGTATTTAACAGCCCTAAAAAAACGATCATGAGCTTAAAGAAAGGCAATCAAATTACAATTTTTCAATCTCTAAACAAGACTGAAACATCAAATAGAGATTGGGACACCAAGCCCTATCTAACAAAAAACACGGCTAAGATCACCATTAAACAAATGCCTAATTTTCTTTTCTTCAACAATCATAAAATACAAATAATTGATAGCTCTAGTTTTTTTATCGACACAATTGCATCTGACATCGTAGTACTTCGCGAATCGCCAAAAGTAAATTTAGAGCGTTTACTTAAAGCTACATCAGCAAAATTAGTCATAGCTGACGCAAGCAATTCAAAATATATTGTGGATAGTTGGAGACAAACCTGTGCTGCTAAAAAAATCCCATTTCATACAACGTATGAAATGGGATACTACAATATTCACTAAAAAAACTTATTCTACTTCATTAATTGCATCATTGGATTTTCTAATCCAGTTTTTAACCCCTGAACGATCGTAAGCCACTTTTCCTAAAAGTTGAAACGTGGTTCGATTGTTCCGAATATTAGCTTTAGCATAGCAAACCACCGGTAAGTCCTGCACACCAAAAGCATTTTTAATCTTTAAATTGCTGTCTTTTACCTCTGGCAATAAGCTGGAATCAGACAAGTCTAGTCGAACCAAAACGACATTCTTTTTATACCAATCGTTGAAATCATACGTTTTAAAAACTTCGGCTTGCAAATCTCCGTCCATATTATTGGCTGTAAACAAGATTAGCATCGGTTTGCGCGTTTTATTACTAATTTCTATAGCATCAGTCAAACTTGTTTTCCACTCAAGTATTTGACCGTTTATATTTGAAAATACGAGTAATAATAAAAATAGTAAAGTTCTTCTCATAGTATCTATATTTGAGGCGTTGCTGGTATTTAAAAAGCCAATTTAACATAATTTTTTTATTATATGTTTTTTTATTGATTATTTTATATACAAATAGCGGTTAAAAATAAATTAAGAGAAAAGATACGCAATAAAATAGCATAACTAAACGACAAAAGTCCTTAATGACGTTATCATTAAGGACTTCTATTAGTTAAAAATAAATGCTATTTGTGACTAAGAATACTATTGGCTGCTTGAAGCCACGGTGCTGGACCACCAGCTACATAGCCAGTACTACCAAGACCTTTAAAATTTATTCTACCACCAATACTTTCTGCACTTGCAAAATATACGGTTGGAAAACCTTGTATACCAAAGGCTTGCTGTAATTCATTGTTCTGATTCTTCACTTCTGGAGATTGATTGGAACGTCTTGGATAATCTAATTCTACCAACACTACATTTTCACTTGCCCACTTTGCAAACTCTGGCGTTGTTAAAACTTCTTTTTGCAAACGAATACACCATCCGCACCAATCACTTCCAGTAAAAAAAAGAAGTAAAGGCTTCTTTACTTTATTACTTACAGCGATTGCCTCTTTAACATCAGTATGCCAATTCAAATTTTGTGCTTGCATCGATAGTGATCCAAAGACCACAAAGAGCATCATTACTATCTTTTTCATTAAAAATTTATTTTAGGCTACAAAAATACTATTTTTTTTAGCGTACACCGTGCATTAACTTTTTAATAACAGGGCTCATCACGATCGAGAACAAACCTACGGCTAGCGATATTATCGTTAACATCCAAAAGAAATAACTCAAACCGTGCTCATTAGCGATCTTGTCAATATTCTCTCCAAACATACCAGCACCTTTCATACCAATAGCTACGGCTAAATACCAAACTCCAAACATAAATGCAATCATACGTGCTGGAACTAGCTTACTTACGTAAGACAATCCAACAGGAGAAATACACAATTCGCCCATCGTATGGAATAAGTATACTAAAATCAGCCAGATCATACTAACAGAAGCGGTCTTTGCTCCAGCTTCGATTCCATTGGCTCCAAAAGCAATGCAAGCCATTCCAAGCGCTAATAATCCCATACCGATTCCGAATTTCATATTCGCAGAAGGGTTGTATTTACTTTCCCACCATTTAGAAAATAAAGGGGCTAAAGTTATAATGAACAATGAATTTAAAGTAGAAAACCACGTAGCGGGAACTTCAGTCAAGGCCGTGGTAACTTTTTCAATTTTAAGCATTTGTAAGGTGTCATCTGATAGCGTAAGATAACCTGCAGTGTAATAATCGCGGGCTAACATCCAAATTGCGATGGCCCAAACAATGATAAAGCTTGTGCTTAATATAAGATTCGCTACTGCGTAATTTTTGAATGTTTTTTGAAACAACGACAATAATACATAAGTTATAATTGCAAGTGGCAAAATAGTGATTAACGAATTAATGACTAAGAACGTTAAACTCCAACTTCCTTCCAGGACACGATTAGTATAATCACTCGCGAAAATCGTTAAACTGTTTGGAGATTGTTCAAATATTGCCCAAAAGAAAATAGTTAGAAAAGCAAAAAACGTAACCGCCATTAATTTTTGACGCGTTATTGTGGAATACTGCGTAAAACGATATACCAATAATATGATGAATAAAAGCAGTGCAGTTACAATTGCAATTGAATTTCCATTTTCGCCTAAGAAACTAAATACATTTATTTTACCACCAGATATTTTTGATGCCGGATCGTTCAAAATCCACAAAAGTCCTAAAGTGGCTGACAAACCTATAACAACCAACTGCCAAGGTGCAAACGGATTTCGTTTATCGGTATCCAAAGCTTCTGCTTTCGCAATACTTTCTTTACTTGGTTTCAAACCGATATCGCCAAAAATACTTTGCGACAACCAAAATTGTAACATTCCGAAAAACATAAATATTCCTGCTAATCCAAAACCATAACTCCAACCCACTTTCTCACCTAAATAGCCACAAAGTAAGATTCCGAAGAAAGCACCCGCATTTACACCCATGTAAAACAAAGTATAAGCTCCATCTTTCTTCTCTGGTCGATCTTTGTACATTTCAGATATAATTGAGGTCATGTTTGGCTTAAAAAAACCATTTCCAAAAACCAACAAAACCAATCCCAAGTAAATCGAAAACTCTGACTCTAACGCCATTGATGCGTGCCCTAATGTCATTAACACCGCTCCGACAACAACAGCCCATCTGAACCCGATTATTTTGTCGGCAAAATACCCGCCCAACATAGTTGATAAATAGACCAAGCCCACATAAGACCCGAATAAGGCAGATGCGTTTTCACGTGTCCATGCCCAACCACCGTCTACAAAAGAGGTGGTTAAAAATAAGATCAGCAATGAGCGCATTCCGTAAAATGAAAAACGCTCCCACATTTCTGTAAAAAACAAAACAAATAAACCCGAAGGGTGACCTAAAACAGGATTTTCAAAAAATTGATCCGTTGAATTTTGATTCATAAAATAGTTGTTTCTTTTTATTTAATACCGTGCATCATTTTTACTAATTTCCTATTGAACAGCAACAACATTAATGCGGCGAACAACGGTATGGCAGCGATAATGATAAAGAAAGTAGACATAGAATACATTGCTGAAATTTTATCTATATATGCTCCTGTAAATCCTGCAATAAAATTAGCAATTGCCGAAGCAGTAAACCAAAGTCCGAACAACAGGCCAACAAATTTCTTAGGAGATAATTTACTAACATAAGACAATCCTACCGGTGACAAACACAATTCTCCCACAGTATGAAAGAAGTATGCTAAAACTAGCCAAATCATACTAACACTCGCCGTTTTTGCTCCTTGCGGTATACTCATACTTCCGTAGGAAAGTGCAAAAAAACCAACCGCAACAAAAATAAGTCCCATTGCAAATTTAACGGGTCCCGAAGGATTCCATACTTTCTCCCATATTTTACTAAAAGAAGAAGCTAACGTAATGATGAAGAATGAATTTAAAATTTGAAACCAAGAAACAGTAACCTCCGTAGTTTCTAGAGAAAACTCACGGTTAACTTTCCAAATTCCTAATCCCCAGATTATTACAAAAGAGATGCTGGTAAAAATTATAGTTAATGGATATTTCGCATAAATTTTCTTGGCCAAACCAACTAGAACATAAGTTACAATCGCTATTGGAAAAATGGTTAAAATAGCATCTACCCATTTAAAAAATACAGCCGAATCTCCTGTTAAAGCTCTTTGCGTATAATCTTTTGCAAACAAAGTCATCGAACCTCCCGCTTGCTCAAAGGCAAAGAAGAAAAATATACTTGCAATCATTAAAACCGAAACAACGATTAATCGATCTCTAACAACGTGTGGCTCATTTGCAACTTCCGCACTTTCTTCAGCAGCTAATTCTGATTTTTTCGCAATATTTACATCTTGTCCAATTACACCGAATATTTTTTGCGCAAAGAAGAACTGTAACATTCCGAAAAACATAAATACACCTGCTAATCCAAATCCGTAATGCCATCCGATTTTCTCACCAATATAACCACACAATAACATTCCTAAAAATGCTCCTGCATTGATTCCCATATAAAAAATAGTATAGCCTGAATCTTTTTTCGAACTAGTATCTGGATACAACTGACCCACCATTGATGAAATATTTGGCTTAAACATACCGTTACCCAAAATCATAAAGAGCAATCCTATATAAAAAAAACTAGATCCAAAACCTTCTAGCGCCATAGAAATATGACCTAAAGTCATCACCAAAGCTCCAATCAAGATTGCTTTTCTATAGCCAGTAAATCGATCGGCTATCATTCCTCCTAATAAGGGAGTCAAATAAACCAGCCCTGTATATACACCGTATAATTTTAGAGCTTCTTCATTTGTCCAAGCCCATCCACCATTGATAAGTTCACTTACTAGAAAAACTGTTAATAAAGCACGCATTCCGTAATATGAAAAGCGCTCCCACATTTCTGTGAAAAACAATACAAATAACGAAGCGGGGTGATCCATAACCAACGCCTGATCAACGCCTCTGTTCTCTAAATGTTTTAGTAATAATTCATCCTGCTTTGATACCATCATTATATAGGTTTAAGTTATAAGTTATCTTTAAAAAAGTGAGTACTGTACAATATTCAAAAGAAGCACATTTCAAAAAATGAAAAGCATTTTTTTTAGATCTACTGTACTATTTTACTTCTTGCATTAATTTTTTAATCAACGGAGAAATTACAATTAGTATAACTCCCGCAATTAACGCATAAATTGCCAATTGATAGTAGCCATCGGTAAAACCAATTAATTTTTCATGCACAGAAGCGTTTTCATCTGGTGAAGACATTCCCGCACCCAATAATCCTGCAGCATATTGTCCGTAAGCACTAGCTAAGAACCACATTCCCATCATCATTCCTGACAAACGTTTCGGTGACAATTTTGTCATAATCGAAAGTCCGATTGGCGAAAGACATAATTCGGCAAAAGTAACTACCAAATACGCTACTGTAAATACATTTAAAGAAGTTATTCCTTCGACGTTTGCAAAAAATCGGGTGTAGTAAAACACATAAAAAGCTGCTGCTAAAATTAAAAATCCGATTCCAAATTTAATCACTGTATTCGGTTCAATTTTTCGCTTGGCCATTCCCAACCAAAGTAAACCAACAATTGGGCTAAAAATAATTACAAATAATGAATTTGAAGTATTGTTAACGATATTCGGGTTTATATTAAAGAACAACAGTTCATCCGATAAATTATATTTGGCAAATAAGGCTAAAGAACCACCACTTTGCTCAAAGAAGGCCCAAAAAATAACCGAGAAAAGTATAAAAATAAAGGCTGCGTATAATTTCTTTTTGGCAGCATTGTCCTTTTCCTTAAACGTTTCATATAAAAAATACAATACCGCTAATGGTCCGATTGTGTACATGAAATAATCGGTATAATCAGTATTCTTAATCATGATATAAATTAACGGAATGCTTAACAAAGCACCAATATAAACGGCTATTTCTTTAGTAGTTCGTTTAGATGGAGTCGAGTCTACAAGTGGCGAATCGCCTATAGGTCCTAAAGAATTTTTGGTAATCATAAAAGTAATCAACCCAAAAACCATAACTATTGCTGCCGCCATAAAAGCGTAACTCCATCCGTAATCTGCACTAGTACCCAAATACACACAAACAGCACCTCCTAAAAGTGCACCGATATTTATACCCGAATAAAAAAGACCAAAACCAGCATCACGTCGGCTGTCTCCCTCTTTGTACAATTCACCGACCATCGAAGAAATGTTAGGTTTAAAAAAACCAGTCCCTATAATGGTTAATGCGATTCCTAAGTAAAATAAATCTTGGGGAGAAAAAGCGATAATTAAATTTCCCGCAATCATAACAATTCCACCAAAAAATAAGGACTTTTTAAAACCTAAAATCTTATCTGCAAAAATTCCTCCAATAAAAGTAAAAGCGTAGACAAAAGCCTGAATTGCACCGTATTTTAAATTTGCTTCTTTATCAGAAAGCGAAAGACCTAATAGCTGATCAGCCATAAAAATGGTCAAAACACCACGCATTCCGTAGAAACAGAAACGTTCCCACATTTCTACTAAAAACAAATACCAAAGCTGTTTTGGATACTTTCCTTCAAAATTTTGAATTTCTTCTAAGCTTAATTTTGCGGTATTCATCTGACTCATTATAAATTATCTTTTATAAAGTTAGTCATTTTCGTGTAAAGCTGCACTCGCGTTTTCCCACCGTAAATACCATGATCGTTGTCTGGATAAATTTGCGACTCAAACTGTTTATTAGCTTGAATTAATGCTTCCATCATTTGCATTGTATTTTGCACATGCACGTTATCATCGGCAGAACCATGAATAAGTAAAAATTTACCTTTTAGTTTATCTACGTGGTTAATTGGCGAATTTTGATCATATCCTGTTGCATTTTCTTGCGGTGTGGTCATGTATCTCTCCGTATAAACGCTATCATAAAATCTCCAATTGGTTACGGGTGCCACAGCAATTGCCATTTTAAACACCTCGTTTCCTTGAAAAATACAGTTTGATGCCATAAAACCACCATAACTCCAGCCAAAAATTCCAATTCTAGTTTTATCTACATAACTGTAATTGCCCAAAACTTTCGCTGCATCAATTTGATCCTCTACTTCGTATTTCCCTAATTGCAGTTGCGTCACTTTTTTAAATTCAGCACCTTTAAATCCAGTACCACGACCATCTACACAAGCCACAATATAGCCTTGTTGCGTGAGCATCGCAAACCAATAATCGTTAGAACCGATCCATTGATTTGCTACCTGTTGTGATCCTGGACCAGAATACTGATGCATAAAAACAGGATATTTTTTATTTGGATCAAAATCTTTTGGTTTCAAAATCCAAGCATTTAACTCCTGTTCTTTTTCAGTTTTTAAGACAAAAAACTCTTTTTGCGGTAAATTATACGCTTTCAATTTTTCAGCTAGCGCTTTATTGTCTTCAATTACTTGAACCACTTTACCAGCTTTAGCATTATTTAAAGTATAAATTGTAGGTTGTGAAGCAGTAGAAAAAGTGTTGATATAGTAGTCAAAATTCGGACTGAAGGTGGCATTATTTGTTCCAATTTCGTTAGACAATGCTACTTTTTTAGATCCATCTAAACCAATTTTATACACACTTCTATTAATCGACCCATTTTCTGTCGATTGGTAAAATACCGTTTTCGATTTTTCGTCAAAACCATAGTAGCCTGTTACTTCCCAGTTTCCTTTGGTTACTTGATTTTTAAGTTTCCCGTTTTTGTCATATACATATATATGGTTGAATCCGTCTTTTTCGCTAGTCCAAATAAAACTATTGTCTTTTAAAAATGTCAAGTTATCGGTTACATCAACATACGCTTTATCTTTTTCATTCAAAACCACTTTCGGTGCTGCCGAAATACCATCGATAAAAAGTAAATCTAAATTATTTTGGTGGCGGTTTAAAACTTGGGCCGATAACACATTAGCCTCATTGGTCCACTGTATTCTTGCGATATAAAAATCATTGTACTTTCCTAAATCAACATTTTTAGTGGTATTTGCTGCAACATCTACGATATGCAAAGAAACTTCAGAGTTTTTCTCTCCTGCTTTTGGATACTTGAAGGTTTGAATGGTTGGATACAAATCCTTCTCAAAAATTGACATCGAAAATTCAGGAACTTGCGTTTCATCAAAACGAATGTACGCTAATTTTTTACTGTCTTTACTCCAATCAAACGCGCGAACAAAAGCAAATTCTTCTTCGTAAACCCAATCCGTAATACCATTAATTACAGCATTCTTTTTACCATCCGTAGTTAATTGCTTACTATTTTTAGAAGCGATATCGTATAAAAACAAATTGTTGTCTTTGGCGTAGGCTATCTTCGTTCCATCTGGAGAGAAAGTAGGCTCTTGAACCTGGAAATCAAATAATTTAGTTAGTTTTTTAGAGGCAATTTCAAACAAATAATAATCGGCCGTGAACGAATGACGAAAAATTTGAGTGGTTTTGCACGCTAATAAAATCGATTTTTCGTTGGTATCAAAAGTATAACTATCAATCATCGGTAAATCCGAATGTTCTTTGGTATCAATTAAAGTAGATACTTTTTTTAAAGTTGCATAATCATACAAATCAATTTTCATACTACGACTAGCCCTGTCAAAATCCAATACGGTATATTGATTCGTATTTTTCATGGCTTGCAACGCGTCCATTCCTTTGGTGCGAAAAGTACCATTGTAAAGACTTTCAACTGTAATTTGTTGCTGTGCAAAAATTGAACAACTTATAAATAAAAGAACTGCAGTAAATTTGTGTAAATTCATACTTTTGATTTAAATCTAAAAAAGAGCCCAATTTTAATGAAAAAAAAACACATATAGCATATTTTGTGTGTTAAATGTTAAGGAAAAATAAACTAAACATTATTGGAGCGAAACGAACTTAGGGATAAGATTACAAACAAGGCTGCATTAAAAGTTGTAAAACTCTATCTTTGCAACTCACTACGAATTTAATCAATTGATAATGAACAACGCTGTTGCTGGATTTTCAAAATTATCCAAACAAGAAAAAATAGATTGGATCGCCAATCAGTACTTTTCCTCTCCAAACGAAGCCATACGTTTACTTCAAAAATACTGGAATTCTGACGAGAAAACCCAAAAACTGCATGACGAGTTTATCGAAAACACCATTACCAATTTCTATTTACCGCTTGGTATTGCTCCAAATTTCCTAATTAATGGGCAATACAAAACAATTCCGATGGCAATCGAAGAAAGTTCGGTTGTGGCAGCAGCATCCAAGTCGGCAAAATTTTGGGCAACTCGTGGCGGTTTCAAAGCAACGGTTCTCAACACCGAAAAAATAGGACAAGTTCATTTTTTATATAGTGGAGATGCGTCGCACTTAGATCTGTTTTTTGCACAAACCAAAGCCAAATTCTTTGAGGATACGCAGGCTTTAACCAAAAACATGCAACAGCGCGGTGGCGGAATTTTGGATATTGTTCTTAAAGACAAAACCGAATCGCTCCCGAATTATTATCAATTGCATGCTACTTTTGACACCAAGGACAGCATGGGTGCAAATTTTATCAATTCGTGCTTGGAGCAATTTGCTAAGACGCTTACTGAAAACGCGCACCAATACGAACTGCTTAGAGAAAACGACGAAAGAGTCGAGGTAATTATGAGTATTTTGTCTAATTACGTTCCTAATTGTATCGTTAGAGCCGAAGTGTCTTGCCCCGTCGCAGAACTCGAAGAAAAACACATTACAAATCCACACGAGTTTGCCAAACGATTTGTTCAAGCCGTTCAAATTGCCGAGATAGAACCATTTAGAGCGGTGACGCACAACAAAGGAATTATGAATGGTGTCGATGCGGTCGTACTTGCTACCGGAAATGATTTCCGAGCTGTAGAAGCTGGCGTACATGCTTACGCAGCCAGAAGTGGATCATATTCTAGCTTATCACATGCCACAATCGAGAACGATATTTTTACTTTTTGGCTAGACATTCCATTGGCTTTAGGTACAGTTGGCGGATTAACTTCCTTGCACCCGCTCGTGAAATTTAGTTTAGAAATGCTCGAAAAACCATCTGCAGCAGAATTAATGCAAGTGGTTGCCGTAGCTGGTTTAGCACAAAATTTTGCTGCTTTACGCTCCTTAACAACCACTGGTATACAAGAAGGCCACATGAAAATGCACCTAAATAACATCATCAATCAATTTGAAGCAACCGACGACGAACGCGCTCTGATCCAAAAACACTTCAAAAAACACACGGTTTCTCATAGCGCCGTTGTTAATTATATTCAAGAAATTCGAACTACTATTTTGTAGTAGCTAATCCCGTCATCCGCTGTATCTTTTGTGGCGAACACCGCCACAAAAGGATGCCGCTGCTACCGGGGCTAAAAAAACCGACATGCAACAAACTTATTACAGTAACGGAAAACTCCTAATTACAGGTGAATACTTAGTTTTAGACGGTGCAATTGCTTTGGCATTACCCACCAAAACCGGACAAAATTTAGTGGTTTCACCTGGAGAAAATCAACAAATTCAATGGAAAAGCTACGATTTTGACGGTTCAATCTGGTTCGAAAATAATTTTTCCTTTGACGCCATCATAGCAAACAAAAAACCAGAAATAGAAACCATCGAAAGTACGCTGATCAACATTTTGCACGAAGCGTATTTACTTGATCCAAATTTTATAAAAACAGCAAAAGGCTATCAAGTCGAAACCCATCTTACGTTTCCTAGAAAATGGGGATTAGGCACATCTTCCACTCTATTAAACAACATAGCGCAATGGGCCAAAATTGACGCGTTTACGCTGCTTAAAAATAGCTTTGGAGGCAGTGGATACGATATTGCTTGCGCGCAAAACGACAAGCCCATAACTTATCAATTAATCGATGGAGAACCAAAAGTTACAACCGTCAGTTTTGAACCTGATTTTACAGCTAACATTCACTTTATCTACCTCAATAAAAAGCAAAGTAGCAAAGCTGCCATCAGCGCATACTACAACCACAAAAGCAACAATTTAGCACATAATATAGCCACCATAAACAACCTCACCGAAAAAACCTTAACTGCCGAGACCGCAAAAGATTTCGCTAAGACCCTGCAGCAGCACGAGATTTTTATGAGTAATGTTTTAGAACTGCACACAGTCAAAGAACATTTTTTCTCTGATTTTGATGGGGTAATTAAAAGCCTAGGTGCATGGGGAGGCGATTTTGTCATGGCTATCTCAAAAGAAAATCCAAAACAATATTTTACAGACAAAGGTTACGATACCGTTTTGGCTTACGACGAAATGATACTTTTATAACCAAAAAATTTATTCAATAAAAAAAGCCGAAACAAATATATGTTTCGGCTTTTTTTACCTTTTATAATTTCAGAGAATCTTAGTAATTAAACTGACTTCTGTTATCTTTTATCTTCGCATTGTCTTTCAATGCAGGAAGAACTCTACCCGCTTGTGAAGCATTTTGCGAATTTAAAGAAGCTACGTACGAAGCGTGGTCTTTTAAAGCAGGTGCTTTAACAACACTTTTTGTTTGCACTACATAAACCCCTGTTGTACCTTCAATTGGAGTAGACATTTTGTTTGCTGCCAAAGCAAAAGCAGTTCCCACTACTTTAGGCTCAAAACCTACACCAGTCAACATTGGATTTGCCAAAGTAACATCTGTAGCTTGTAAGACTGTAGTTCCCGCCGCTTTAGCAACAGCGTCCATAGAAGTTCCTTTCATTTTAGCTTTAAGCATTTCTGCTTTTTTCTCTTTAATTAAAATTGGCTCTACAAAAGGTCGTGCTTGATCTACAGGCATTAAACCTTCTTTATTTACTTTTTTCAATTTAGCAATAACGTGACCTACGTTTGCTACTTCAAAACGTTTTACATCACCAGTGCTTGTTTCTTTATCAAAAGCCCATCTCACTAACGTTCTTTGATTTCCAATAGGTCCAAAACGCTCGTCCATTGGTTTTAAAGTTACTGGAGCAGCAACAGTTAATTTCATTTCTTTTGCAGTCGCGTTAAAATCTTTATCAGCAGCAGCCATTTCAAATTTAGTTGCTTGTGTAAATATTCTGTCCGACGTGCTTTCAGAAGCTTGTACTTTTTGAGCAACAGTTGCCAAGCGAATTCCGTCTTGTTTGTCTGTTACTTTAATGATATGAAAACCAAAAGGCGTTTCTACTAAACCAATGCTTCCAATCGAATTATTAAATACAAAATCATTAAATGGCTTTACCATTTGGTTTGGTCCGAAATAACCTAAATCACCACCTTGTTGTGCCGAAGAATCATCAGATGCAGTAAATGCTAACATTAAAAAACTGTCTGGATTTGCTTTTACTTGAGATAGAACTTCTTCTGCTTTTGCTTTTGCTTCCTCTTTACTTCTTTTTTCTTTTTGGTTTGGAACTTGAGTACCTTCATAGCTAATCAAAATATGACTTGCTTTTACATTCACACCACTTTTTTTACCTAATGATTTAGAAATACACATGTAGTTTCCAAAAACATAAGGTCCGTAAATTTCTCCTGGAGCTAAATTGAATAATTTATCTGCATCTACAGCTGGCAAACTGTTTTTAGCAATGTAAGTTGAATCGTAAGGAACATCTGAATTAGAGTTCACAAATTCAGACATGTTTTTTGTAGTTCTAAAACCAGCTAAAGTATCATTTTTACCAGTAGCTTGGTTGTAAACAACACTTCCGCTCAATAAAGAATTTAATTTTGCTTTAATATCTGACACATCTTCTGTCGAAGGTTTATCTTCAATTGCTACATATTCTACTTCACGAGATTCATCTGCTTTAAATTTTTTCTCGTTTTTTTTCATGTATGAAGTAATATCAGCATCGCTAATTTTGACATCACTATCTTTTATAGACGAAAACAAACCAGCAACATAAGAAAAGTTAGCTTTTCCAGCTTCCATTTCATATTGCATTTTACCTTCAGCAACTGTAGTGTATAATCCTGCTTTTACCAATGTATTGTACATTTGGAACTTTGCATTCAATTCAGCATCTGCTTCTCTATCTTTTAAAAACTGCGCTTGCTCTGGATTGCTTTTAAAGAATTCTTTGAATTTATTTACATCAAACATTCCAGCAGCATTTAAAAACATCGGGTTTCCACCAATATTTTGATCTGTTTTTAAAACTTCTAGTAAGTGTTTTTCGCCAACTTGTAAACCTAATTTATCAAATTCTGAAGTTAATAAAGCAACCGAAACTTCTTGGTCCCAAACTCTGTTTGCAGCTTCAGTAGACGTAATTCCTTGTCCACTTTTTTCAACATTCGTTACTTTTACTCTAAAATCTTCAAATGAAATATCTTTATCATTGATACTTCCTACATCTTTTGAACTTTGACTTAATGTTCCGTTACCAATAAGATCTTGAATGATAAAAGCAAATAATGCAACTGCAATAACCCCTATCAATAAAGCGGAACGCTGTCTAATTTTTTCTAAAACTGCCATTTTTATTGTTGTTAATTTGATATTCAGTTTGCGAAAATACAATTATCTACTTAATAATAATACAAGTACTGTTTTATTTTAAAAGATTTTTCTATTTTCTAAAAATAATCACTCTTTTATTGTCATTCGAACCAATTCGACACGCTTATTTATGGCTTCTTCTATGATAAAGTGATAATTTCCTATTGTAATTTCTTCACCTATTTGCGGAATTTCTTTGGTGTGATCCACAATAAACCCTCCTAAAGTACCGTATGAATCTTCTTCTGGAATATCTAGTTTGTACGTTTCATTTAAATACTCCACATCCAATCGAGCTGAAAATAGATATTCGCCCTCTTTAATTTCTTTCTCGATTAATTCCTCGTCAGAATCATGTTCGTCTTCAATTTCTCCAAAAAGCTCTTCTACAATATCTTCTACCGTTATTATTCCCGACGTTCCACCATACTCATCTAAAACGATAGCAACACTTTTACGTTTCTTAATCAATATATTAAGTACATCTTTTATAAAAATTGTTTCAGGAACAAATTCTGCCGACATTAAGATAGATTGAATCGTCTTGGGTTTTTTAAATAAGTCAAAAGAGTGTACGTAGCCCACAATATCATCTAAACTTTCATTGCAGATCAATATTTTAGAATAGCCTGTTTCTACAAAGATTTCTCTAAGTTCAGATACAGAGTCTGATATATCAACCGCAGAAATCTCGGTACGAGGCGTCATAATATCTCTTGCCTTTACACCTGAAAACTCCAATGCATTTTGAAAAATTTGAATTTCAGAATCAACCTCTTCGTTGTCTTCAACAGAACTCATTTGTTCGGTAATGTAATTGCCTAATTCTACTTTCGAAAAATACAACTGCACTTGATCTCCTTCAGTTTTGAAAAATTTTCTCAGAAAAAAATCAGAAACCCAAATAAAAAATGTGGAGAGATAGTAAAAAAGACGGTAAAAAATGTAAGCAGGAATAGCAAAAATCTTAATTAAACTATTGGCATAAATCTGAAAAAAGACTTTCGGAAAAAATTCGGCTGTTAACAAGACGACAAACGTAGATATTACGGTTTGAATTAGTAAAGCTGTAAATTCTGAAAACTCATATCCGGAAGAAACGATCCATTTTAAAATTAAATCCCCCATAAAAAACCCGTAAATAACGAGCGCCACGTTATTACCAATAAGCATCGCAGCAATAAACTTGGATGGTTTTGCTGTAAGTCTGGTTAATATTTTGGACAGGAAATTGTCTTGTTTTTTCTCAATTTCTAAATAGATTTTATTTGAAGAAATAAAAGCAATTTCCATTCCTGAGAAAAAAGCAGAAAAAAACAAACATAGTACGATAATACTAATTTCCATTTATTTATGGTTTTTTGTTGCGATCTTCCATTTTCTTGGCAAATCTTTTTCTAAAGAAGAACATCGAAATGGCTACTACTGCAATAGCAAAACTAAGCCAGTACGTTGTATCTTCATGCGATACTTTTACAAAACCATCGTAGAGGAAAAAAACCCCAAAAAACAAATAAACATACGTTGTATATTTTAAATAGCGCATAATATTACTCTTTTGTTTCTAACTCGCCACTGACGCGTTGCGAATTAATAATTTTAAAATCTTTACTAAAATCTATTCCTTGACCATACGAAACACCTTTCGTATTATCAGTCAATTTAAATTTTCTTTCGGTGTAAAACCATTCGTTTTTTTGATCAAAAAACAGCTGTTCGGTTTCTAATTTTTGCCCTGCTTCAGAACTAATTCTTACGTTTCCTTGCAAATCAATTATGCCGGTTTGTTTGTAAGAAACAGCATAATTAGCGACAATAAAGGTACGTTTTCCTTTTTTATCATACAAAGTAACATCAATACCTTTTGGAAAATCGGTAAACGGAAAAGCTACGGTAGCATAATCTAGCATTTTAGGGCTTTTAAGAACGCCTGTAATTCGACCAGAATCAGTATATTTTACATCGACTGTATCCGCGTCACTTGCAGGTACAAACTCACTGTAGTTTATTTTCTGAACATCTTTAAAATTACTCTCGCAACCAAAAAACAGTGTCACAGCAAGAGCTGTGACAAGTGTAGGTATTCTGATATTTTTTAGTTGAATCATTTGTAAATGTAACACATTTAAATTCACGCCAATTTAGAAAATGAATTAATCAAATTTACTCTTTCTAAACCACTTGTCGTTAAGTGAAAAACCGATACTTACATTAAAATAATTTTCTTGTATCAATCCAGAGTTAGTAGTTCCTTTTTTACCTACTTCTAATCCTAAATTAACGTTAGAGAACACTCCAGTAATAGGAAATCCAGCTCCAACGGTAAGAGCGATATCGTTAATATCTTCCGAATTAATAATTAATCCAGATTTCTCATATCTAAATCCTCCACGGTAAACAATCCTTTCAAAATAGCTTGAAAATGAATTGTAGTTTGGAATATAATATCCTCCAACGGCATATTTAGCATAGCTTTTATAAATCACATCTGTAGACGGCGCAGTTCCCAAGTTGTCATCAAAATCTGAAGCTCCTTGAAAAGTAAGTTGCGTACCTATTAACCATTTTCTTTTTTCACCAATACCTGCACCAAGACTTATTTTTCCTGGAATTTTAAGTCCGACTTTCGAGCGCATTGTAGGCAAACTATCTAATATAAAGTTATTAGAGTCAAAAGTTGAAATTTGACGCATATTGTCAGAATTAAGATTTGCAGCGAATCCGTAACTAGCGCTTCCGTACAAATTTAATTTGGTGTTAATTTTTGTTTCGTACATGGCGCCCACATTAAAATTAACTCCAGATAATTCCGATCGATTTTTTTGTCGCGTTCCAACTGGAACAGTCGGAATAAATTCTAAACTAGTCGACTCTATTTTACCAAAACCATATTGAATATCAGCTCCTATAGAGAATCCCGGTTTTATCATATAACCAAGGCCTAAAAATACTTTACTTAATCCTCCAGAACCATCGTTTCTTTTACTTGCGATTGTTGGATCGTTCGATATCGATTCGATGCGGTATCCCACTGAAGAATATGGAATCAAACCAAACGCCATTCCGAATTTACCCATTGGAACACCAACAGCTAAATAATCGAAAGTAGATCGATTTGTGCCCACGCTTTCTTTATCTGTTTTTAGTGTCGTACTTGAATAAGAGGCTCCCACCCCAAAAGTGGTTAACTTTAAAGCAGAATAGCTCGCTGGATTCTGAATATTTAAGTGAATACTATCCATTTCTACTCCTACTCCAGCCATCGAGCGTGTTTCTAATGATCCTTTGAACCGAATATCACCAATACCAAAATAAGAATAAGGGGAAGAAGTTCCTTCTTGAGCAAAAGAAACAAGAGACACGAGCAAAAAAGTGCCTATAAGAATTTTTTTAATCATTGTTGATTTTGTATAGATATAATTGATTCAAACTTTCTAAAAGGAAATTTGAATTGGCAAATATGGTATTTTTTAATCGTTTAGCCAAAAAATCTGAATCTCCACCCGTTAAAATTATTATAAAATTTAAAAAAGAAGTGGCATATTCGACTACAAAACCATCTATCTCATAGATAAATCCGTTCACTATTCCGGAATGAATCGATTGATTGGTTGAATTTCCTATAAAACTTTGTGGTTCTTCAAGGTGCAACAATGGTAATCTTGCCGTGTAATTGTGTAGCGCTTCATAACGCAGTCGCAAACCTGGCGCAATGGCGCCGCCTAGATAATTATCTTCCGCATCTATAAAATCGTAGGTCACGCAAGTACCTGCATCGATCACTAATCTATTTTGCTTTGGATATAACAAAGTAGCTCCAGCAGCCAATACCATTCGATCAATTCCTAATGTGGTAGGTGTTTCGTATTTGTTTTGAAAGGGGAAAATATCCTTATGTGTGATAAAATGAACGGTGAGTTGTTTTTCGAAAGCCAAAAAAGCGTGTTTTTCTATTTTCCCAACCGAAGCAACCATCAAAACTGTAGTCTTTCGAAATTTTTTTAAAATATTTTCAATTTTTTTTTCGAGCTCAATCGCGTCAAAAACAAAAACTTCTAAAAGACTAGTATCCTCAAAAACAGCTGCTTTAATTCGGGTATTACCCACATCAATTGCTAAAATCATATTTAAATATTTGCTTTGGCAAAGGTACAAATAGATTTTTTTTAAAAATTGTTTTGGATAAACTAAAAAACATCCTATATTTGCACCCGCAACAAGCACGGTACCTTAGCTCAGTTGGTAGAGCAATGGACTGAAAATCCATGTGTCCCTGGTTCGAACCCTGGAGGTACCACAAAACCCACTCAAACGAGTGGGTTTTTTGTTTTTATACAGTTTGTAAAAAACATACATTCTCTTCTACTAAAATTTTCCGCTCTACAACTATGCTTTTCAGTAAACAATTAGACACGAAAAAAGTGAATTGAAAAATACGAGCACTCTTTCCCTACTTTTACTGCTTTTTATCTACTTTGACCACTTTTGCTGCCGGATTTGTTGTACGACTATTTGGTGAATTACTAGGAATTGTGTTGTTACTCGGCACTCCTCTTTTCGTGCTATTTGGTTGAGTAAGCGATAAAATTGGAAGAAAGTACCTCATGATGAGCGGGATGCTCTTGGCCGTTTTACTATATCGTCCTATTTAACAAAACAGTACGAAACCACAAACTTGGTCAACAAAACAGAATTATGTACTCTTGCTACCTCAGCAAATAATATAGATAACAAACAAAGCTACGCTACTACTATTATTTATACTGATCAAACAGTTGCCATATACAAAAGAATTACAGAAACTTCTAGTCAGAAAATGAAATGAGACGGTCGTACCGAAATTACAATAAATGCTTCAGACCAATGGGCTTTGGTATTCAATCACAATTGCTTCTATTTGTTTTGTCATCGGAATGATTTACATTGATAATACTAAAAAGACCAACGATTAACCACTTTTAAAAGTAGTAAACATGACTAAAGTCAAAAGAATATTAGGAATCCTTTGGTTGGTATTAGCTGCTGCTGCCTCTTATTTTTGTGTATTCGAATTTGGTTTGCCAAAATTCTTCTCTCATAAGCAAGAAGATTTGGTTTTCGGAATCATTATATTATTTATTCTTACGCCACTTATAGTATCCAGATTAGGTGTTTTTGGTTACTTCGCCATTAAAGAGATTAGGATAGTGAAAATCTATAAAGGAGCGAAGGACTCTATTTTAACCAATCCAGAGTTTCTTTTTAAAGAAGTTAAAGCTTTGTTTTAAATGTTGATTGAAGAAAATAAAAACAATTAAAAGCACTAAGCCATAACCGACTGCTGTATAAATCTCCATATCACTCAGTAAAATTGACTGTTTGTTCACGGCGTTCAAAATTTTTTTTAAAGCTAGCGTATGAGCATCATCATCAGAAAATCCTTTAGCGATAAAACCTTGAGCCGATTTTGCTAATGCTTCTTGAGTTTTAATGCTACTTGCAGTTACAAATTGACTGAATTTTAAAAAATGCTTCTTCTGCAAAAAAACTACTGCATTTTGCATAATACAAAATCCGATGGTGCTTCCCCAAAAACGAGCGGAAACAGCAGCAATTCCCGAAGAAGGAATTAACTTTTGAGGAACAGTTGATGTGGTAAAAAACACCAAAGGGACAAACAATAACCCGACGCCAACACCTTGAATTACATAAGGGAGTACAATATCTGACAAAGCAACATCTGGCACAAAAAGAAAACTAAACCAAAAATGAAAAAGTGCTAAAAGTGAAAATCCCATTATAAAAATATATTTTGTTGGCACGGACTTTATTAAAAAAAGAGCTGCCAAAACAAGTCCGATCACGTTTCCAAATCCGTTGAGATATTGTACCGCTGCTACTCTTGACGGATCCCAGTTCCAGATCGAAAACATTGCCGTATGACACAAACTGAGTGTTGCTCTACAGATATAAAACAGAAAAAAAAGTAAAAAACCAATTCGCAAATTGGCGTACCTAAAAACTTCAAAATTAAAACTTGGTCTTTTCACCGACAGTTCTTTAAAAACAAATAAACCTGCAGTGAGGAGCGAAAGTATCAAACTAAAAACCAATTGTGACGAGTCGAACCAGTACAGCTTTTCGGCATATACAAAAAAATACGCGCCAGATAAAATAGCAGTCAATACCAAAACATAACTGACCCAATCGATTTGATACAATGGAATTTTCTTTGTAATTCGATGCCCTCTAAATGTTATCAGAATTAAAAAAACATTCAGAACTTGCAACATACCCGAAACATACAACATATATTTCCAATCGTAATTATCCAGAAACCAAACCCCAATATTCATTATGAAAGGCGTAGATAATAACAAAGAACCGTAGTAAAATGAAAAGCCAATTACAATAGCATTTTTGCTATGAAAACGCTCGATTAATAACTGTCGAATGGTAAGTGCGGGTAACGCCATTAACATCCCTTCGATCATTCGTAATAAAAGAAATAAAGCAAAATTATGAGTGTAAGAAGATGAAATAATCGTGATCGCAATTAGCGAATAAATCGCCATCAAGTAATTTTTTGCAGGAAAGAAACTAGAGAATCTGTTTTCTATCAAAATCGTGGCTAATAGCGTGCCGTAAGTTACAGACATTGCAAATTGCAGATCTTCGGGCTCTATGTCTAAAAAACTGGCTGCATACGCCACGTTCGACGTATATACTCCTAATAAAATCATCGATTGCAGCAAGCAAACAAATAAAATTACAATAATCGCCCAATTGGGAACCCATGATTTAAAAACACTTTGATTATTCATACTAACGATCTTCTGCGATGACTTTTACGTTCATGCCTGCTCTCAAAAAATCGGACTGCTTATTCATTTCTTTAAGTTTAATTTTTACTGGAATTCGCTGTTCAATTTTTACAAAATTACCTGTCGCATTATCTGGCGGAAGTAGCGAAAAACGTGCACCACTAGCAGGTGAAATACTACTGATGGTTCCGACATAACTAACTCCACTCATTGCGTCGACTTCCACATTTACTTCTTGTCCCACCTTCAAATATTGCAATTGCGTTTCTTTAAAATTAGCTGTAATCCATTTCTCTTTGCTTACTATAGACACTACAGTTTGCCCTTCTTTAATTAACTGTCCGCGTTGAATCGTTCTTTTACCAACCCAACCGTCATACGGAGCTGTTATTATTGTGTACGAGAAAAAGAGTGCGGCATGATCTGCGACCGCTTGCTTTGCCTGAATTAATGTTTGTACGGAAGGCACATTCGCAGCTGCTTGCGATGTGCTCAAATTAGCCAATCGAATTCGGTCTTTCATCTCTTGATAGTGTGCTTGAGCTGCTTCATAATCGGCATTTACTTTTTCTACTTGTTGCTCTGTTGCCGCATCTTCGGCCAACAAAGCTGTGTAACGCTGAAACTCCAACTTCGTTTTAAAAAGATTAGTTTGAGCCGCTTTTAACTGTGACTCACCAATTGCAGTACTACCCGCTGTGGTCGCCACATTTTTTTGGGCTACGATCGTATTTTGTTTCGCTAAATTTACATCGGCCAAAGCCACCTCTAACTTAGCTTTATATTCGCGATTGTCGATCACTAACAACGTATCTCCCTGATGTATAAATTGATTTTCTTCGTAACGAACTTCTTGTACATAACCCGTAATTCTGGACATAATTGGGGTTACATATTGCTCAATTTGGGCGTCGTTGGTTTCTTCGTGATTGGCATTAAAAATATAAAACCAAATCCCCAAAATAATTCCGCTTGCTATGAGCAGTAGCGCGATTAATTTTACAAAAACGTGAAAAATATGATTTGTTTTATTACTTTTATTTGTCATTGGATGTATCTCGTGTTTTTATTATAATTTAAATTCTTCTTTTAATAAACCTGCGGTATGGAGCAATTTATAATGCTTCATTGCTGCATCGATTCGAGTGGCAATTTTACTGTATCTGGCTTGCAATAATGAATTGTCTGCATCGACCATTTCGGTTATTAAAACCAACTGATTGAGGTATTTTACTTTGACGATGCGGTAATTCTCCTCTGCTAACTCTAACGATTTATCAACCACCTTAAACGTCTCTATAGCTTCTTGATAATGCACGTGGTTTTTATACAACTCATCTTGTACTTTATCTTTTACAATTTTAGTTTCCATTTTTTGCCATTCTAATTTTGTATCCGCTATGTGCATTTTAGTCTTATTTTTATACAGTTCCGAAAGATCAAAACGAGCTTCTATACCAATTTGACCTAAACTATACAAATATGGTTCTGGCGGAAAAAACATATAATTGGGATATTTTAGAGCATAATTTCCAAAAAAATTAATGCTCGGATAATAATTCCCTTTAATCAAATTCATTTCTGTTTTTCTAATATTCACTTGTTGATTCGCAATTCGAATGTCTTCGTTATTCAAAGCGCGGCTCAAATACAAATCGTACGGATCAACTTTATTTTCGTTTATAATTGCACTGCTGTCAACACTAATTTCTTGTTCTTCGGGCAATTGCAATAAGGTTTTAAAATCGTGCAGTAAAATTTGAATATTCTTCGAATTGTTTAATGCGGTCAATTCACGATCGGTCAGCTGTAATTCTGCACGTAGCACCTCATTTTTGGTAACGGTTCCGTGCTTTTGTAGGGAGTGCACTTCTTTCAGCCGATTTTGTTCTTCTTTGATGTTTTCCTCGATAATTTTCTGAAGTTCCCTCAATTTATAAATTTCTAAATAGGTCGAAATAACCAGTAGCTGAACATCATTTTCGACTTTCTCTTTAGTAATTCCAGCAATTTCAACCTGTTGTTTGGCAATTTCAATCGCATTATTAATTTTATTACCAGCATAAAGAGGCATTCTAAAGTCGGTTTTAAGATCATACATTTCAGGAATGGTGTGTACAACTTCCTTTTCTTTCATAAAACTACTTTTAAATTGAGTCAAATTTGAAATACGAGAATACCCGCCACTAATTTCAACATCGGGCAAACGGAGTTCTTTACTTTCTTTTACATTTTCCTCTAAAAGATGTATATCTAATTGTGATTTCAGAATGGATAGATTATTTTCTTTGGCGATCTGCAACGCTTCTCGAAGTGATAAGAAATTATTTTGCTGCGCTTTTAAAGAATTTAGGCCAAATAAAACAAGGACAAGAAGCATTTTTTTAAAAAATGGATCTGTCAAGAGCGTACTTTTTTTAGGTATTATCATTGCATCAAATAAATTGAGATGCAAAGTTCTTACATTTTTTGTATTGACTGATTATCTTAAAAAGACAACATCGTATTCATTTCGGACATTCGTAAAAAACGATATCGGTCCTACTCTACAGTCATCTCTACGACGAAATCAATCTACTGATTGCTCTAGAATTCCCGTTTGATTTAGATAATCAGAGGGGCGTTGTCGTAGTATTTTATAAAAAGTATTACTAAAAGTCGGCACACTACTGTAGCCTACTTTTTCGGCAATTTCTTTTATAGAAAGCTTTCTGTCTAGCAATAATTCGATTGCTTTAATAATTCTCCTTATGGTATAATATTGCATAAAAGACATGCCCAAATCGTTCTGAAACAAGCGATACAAAGAGCGTTCGCTATAACCGAACTGCTCTGCAACTCGAGTAAACAAAATAGGCTCTCCTATTGAGTTATCGATAAATTTTAAAATTTTACTCAAGCGTTCATCTTTGGCTTTTGGCAACTCTAAAGGTAAATTACGCAGGCAAAGTTGCGGAAGAATTGCTTTGATACCGCTTGCGATAACAAAATTTGCGGTTCCCTTTTTTAGATCGCCGCTCCATCTATTGGTAAAAAGCATCATTTGTAGTAGTAAATCATTAACGGGATAAATACCTTCTATTTGGTAAAATACATCTTCATTTGCTTCGGTAGGAAAATACAAATTTCGCATAATTACTTTTCCCGATTTAGGATGAATACTGTGCGCTACACCACTTGGAAGCCATATAAAATGACGAGCAGGCAAAAAATAAGATTTGGAATCGGTAATCACAAAAACCACATCTCCTTCGGTATAGAGCAGTTGCGCTTTTAGGTGTTGGTGAGTCGGAACAAATAATTCTCCCATAAGATCGTGGTGGCAATAAATACTTTTTTTATCGGCATCTACTTTCTTGAGGTAATCTTCATTGATCGCATGTTTCAATTGTTCCATAATTTGTTCGTACAGCTTTTGTACAAATTTCAATAAACTTTTTGAATTTTAAACACAAAAAAGCTGCCTAAAATAAGGCAGCTTTTTCCTCTAAAAAAACAAATTCACTAACTATTTACTATCAAACTACGAAGATTTAGTTCGTTTTAAAATTCCAAACTTGACCAATTGTTTCGCCACCGTTATTGTCTTTTACAACTACTTTCCAATAATAATTAGTAGCTGCAACAGCATTAAGACTGAATTGGGCAGCATCACTATTTTGAGCACTTAGTGCAGTAGGCGGGTTGGTCGGCCCTACATATACGTCATAGCTTAAGCGATCATTAACGTCGGCATCTAAAGCAGTCCAACTTAGGTTAACCGTACCCGAACTTACCACCGAATTTGCTGCTGGCAGCAGTAATTCTGGCGCAAAAGGCAAATGATTCTGCTTGGCATTCCCTTCCGTATAAAACGTACTAACCGAAGAATACGCACTAGAAGCATTTTTATTGTCGGTCGCTTTTACTCGCCAGTAATAGGCTTTATTTTTTTCTAAAGTAAAAGTTTGGTCGGTAACAGTAGCTTCTTGTGTCTTCACAATTTGCGCAAACTGATTGTCGGTTGCAATTTGTATTTGATACGAAATAACATCTTTATTAGCATCTGTCGACGCATTCCATTGAAAAAACACGATATTATTAACACACAACTTCGCATTGGCGGGGGCAACTATTGTGGGCACAGACGGCGCAGTATTTAATTCGGGCTGCGCGGGATCATCTGTGTTTTTTCCACAAGCCACTAAAAACAAACTAAGTCCTGCTAGATAAAAAAACTTTTTCATTTCTACTTTTTTATGATTTTTACTATTGACGGAGTGTCCAACTCTATTTTAACGAAATAGATTCCTGCGGATTGGTTATCTAAATTCATCTGTATTTTGTTATTAGCCACAGGATACATTTTTTTTGAAAGAAGTGTTCCAGCAGTATTATAAATTCCAATTTCCACTTCTCGTTCTGAAGTAGTAACCGAAACTTCAAAACTTCCAGAGGTAGGATTTGGAAATAACTTTACTTCTTTTGACCATGTATCTATACTTTTTGAAAAAACACCTTCACAGGCTTTAGCTGTTTTTACCTCTATTAAATCTCCTTTCTCGACCGCAACCAGAAAAGACGAATTACTAGTTTCAAACTGCTCTGATCCGTTTATTGAAATTTGAAATGGAGCAGTACCCTCAAAAATTTCGATCACTACTTTGTCGGCAACAACAGAAGACTTTCCAGTAATCGTAGCTCCTTTTTGAATAGTGATTGTGTAGCATTGCTCGTAGGATTCGCCTTCGACACCAATGCATAGCGAATAGACATTGGGAGCTAAGCCATCTACTGAAAATGTATTATTTACAAAAGAATAAGATGCTCCATTTAGTGTAGCTGTATACTTGTGAGCTTCTAAGGCAGAGACACTTATCGAACCGTTGTTTTTATTGAGGCACGATTCTCCTTTTGATTCAATGGTAAAATTATTTTTGGGTAAAGAAAAATTGGGCGTACTAAAATCCAAGCTTGTTTTCTGGTTTCCAAAAACTCTAAATCCTCCAGCTGGAATGGCAACGGTCATGTTTAAATCGGTTACAATCAGCGCCTTATTATCCATTAAATTGTACCAAGTTCCTACATATGGAAAACCTGTAACTACTTCTTTATTGGTTACATCAAAATTAGCTAGTACCAAGACATCTTTTAGTGCTGTCGCTACTAAGTTGTTGTTGGTAATTTTTATATTAGGCAGTAAAGAACTGCTATTTGCAACGGTAGCTGTACCTAAAAACACAGGCTCTGTTGTTTTTAAAGCGATCATATTAGACCAATTTTTATGAACAGCGCTTCTATTGGTATCTGCCAACCAATTATTTGTCCATTGTGGCTGCGGCTTGGTGTCTAATTTACAATCTCCAGGCAAAGCTGCCGAATTATCATTTACAGTGCCGTTATTGCAAGAAAAGATGGAAGTATCCCAACCTAAATCTCCAAAATGCCAAATCATTTTTGGACCCGGAATCAATAATGAAACCGCTCCTATTGCTGACATTCGAGACAAACCAATATTGAGATCTTTGACGTTATGGGAAGCATTGGAACTATTGCCGTCTTTTTTAGCATAATACATCAAGCGTTCTTCGTCATGACTTTCGGGATATCCAATTAGTCTATTCGCAGTAAAACCACGACTCGTATTAGTCATTCCTGAAATGTTTCCTGCGTATCCTTTTGCAAGTTTTCCGTACTCATTATTCATGTTCCCCCACATCATCACTCCCTTACTTGGAGTCTCGG
This sequence comes from Flavobacterium sp. TAB 87, assembly GCF_001529295.1. Classification (GTDB taxonomy): domain Bacteria; phylum Bacteroidota; class Bacteroidia; order Flavobacteriales; family Flavobacteriaceae; genus Flavobacterium. Next base: position 744,454 of record NZ_LLWK01000038.1, on the reverse strand, counting down.
CAATTCGATAATTTGCCCATTGTTGTTCTTCGGTAGCACTTCCTAAATGTTCGAAAATAGCGTAATGTGTTGGATCTAAACTCCAAGAATAATCAGCATACAATTTCAGCACATCTACTCTATCTTGCTGATAGGAATTGGTGCAACTTTCATCGGCAGCCGTACAATTTTGCGTAAATCCTTTGGTTAAATCCCAACGAAATCCATCAATTTTATATTCTTGAACCCATTGTTTAATTACACGTTGAACATAATTTTGAGTTCTAGGAGATTGGTGATTGAAATCTTCGCCTACATTATACGTGTGTTTTGCTACAGTATTAAAATATGGATTTTCTGTTGTTGGCGAACCAAAACCATCACCATCAGGATCGTTCATCCACATACGAACCATCGGATTGCGACCAAAAGCATGATTTAAAGCCACATCTAAAATGACCGCGATTCCGTTTTGATGGCACAAATCGATTAACTCTTTCAACTTGTCCGAACTACCATAAAATTTATCCAAAGCCATGTGAAACGAAGTGTTGTATCCCCAACTTTCGTTGCCTTCAAATTCCATTACAGGCAATAGCTCAATCGCATTTATTTTAAGACTTTTAAAATAATCCATTTTATTTATTAGATCTTGAAAATTTCGATTCGCATCAAAATCCCGAACTAAAACTTCGTATACTACCAGATTATCTTTGGCTGGTTTTACAAAATTAGTCACTTGCCACTTGTATGGCATTTGACCCGTTTTTAAAACAGTAACTTCAAATTGTTGTCCTACCGGATAAACAGGCATATTTGGATAACTTGGAGTCGGAATTCCCGCATCGTCAAATGGTGACAATACCAAAGTCGAGTACGGATCTGCAGTTTTTACCATTGCAGGTGATCCTGCTAAAGGAGTTGCATCGACCACCCAATATTGATACGTATAATTGGTTCCCGAAACTAATCCTGTTAGTGTCAACCAAAACTTTCCGGTCGTTGGGTCTTTTTTCATAGCATAAGCCGATGAAGGTTGCCAATTATTAAAACTTCCTGCTACATAAACAAAATCTTTTAACGGTGCATCTAGAACCAAAGTCACTTTTGCGGCGTCTAAATTGTCATAATTAATTCCGTCTACTAATCCAGTAGGCAGTACTTCAGAAACAGTATTTAAATGAACAACAACTGAGAATTTTTTAGTACTTACTGTTGTACCCTGTGTAACCGTTAATTCATAATTTTGGTTGGCTGTAACCGCAGATTGGGTATACGAGTACGAAGCGGTGCTTGAATTGGAATTTAGTATCGTGCCATTTGACGTTAAACTATAACTCGCGTTTCCGTTGGTATTGGTTGCAGCAATGGTAAAGCTTGCTCCAGAAGTAAGAACGGTAGTGCTATTTTGCACAGGCGAAGTTAAATTGACTTGAAACGAGCCAACCTCAACCAAAATATCTTGTGATTTCTTATCGTCAGTACCATTCTTAGCTTTTACTAAAAACCCGATTTTTCCTATTCCTGTTATATTGTAGTAAGTCGTTGGAGTAATTGTTTTGGTATACGTATCTGTGGCCGCATTGTATGTAAATTTACTTGCTTCGCTTGATGCTGTCCAGTCTCCATTGTTTGGAGTTCCTTTTTGAGTGGTGTCATCTGTATCAAAAGCCCAAGCCCATAAATACAAAGAATTATCTGTTATACCCCAAGAAGATTCGTTGATGCTGTTGCCGTTTATTGTTATGACAACCGATTGAGTTTCCTCAAAAGTGGCAGGCGTTACCGCATAGGTAACTTGTTGTTGTTTTTGGGCTGTGGTTAAAACCGTAAACAACGCGAATAGAAATAGTAGAACTTTTTTCATAATCTATAAGTTAAAAAAAAGGCTATCTTATTCAGATAGCCTTTCAATATGTTTACTCTTTATTCTTGGTTAGGAATCATCAAGTAGCTTCCGTCTAAATCATTAAAATAAATTAAATATTTAGATTTTATCACCGGAATATTGTCTCCTGTTCCTCCACCAGAGAAAGTAGTTTTTCCTCCCCAACTTACATCCCAAGCATCATTTGCTCTAAATTTTGCTTCTCCATCGTTTAAGGCAGTTACACCTAAAGTCCAGATATGAGAATTAAAAGTAGATTGAGTCATTGCGGTAGATCCATCCCATCCTTTTGCAGTACTACTTCCAATCAGTCCAACTGTTGCATACGACTGCGCAGCTGCAGCATCAAAAGCTACCAAAGTATATGCTAATGTTTCTGTATTCATTTTAAAAGTATAGTATCCGTCTGTAGGAATAGCAAAATTTGCAGGATCAGCGTCAGCGTCTGTATTTCTTGGTGCCATTTTTACGCCATCAGCTTTTCCAAGCATTGGTGTCCAGCTACCGGGATTAGAAATTACTTTGAATTCTCCTTTTTTGAAGAAACCAGTATACATGTATTCTTTTGGATTTGTACCACTTCTGAATAAAGGTTGGTTTCCTTTGTTATTATCCCAACCCGAAACAGTTGCGTCTCCAACAAAATACCAGTCCGTAAATTCGTAAGCAATTAGTCCTGAGTATGTATTTATACTTATTGTTAATGGAACTGCAGATACCATTGGTACTCCGCCAGAAACGCTAGACATTACTTTTAAGTCAAATTGTTTTGCTTCGCCAGGAACTGCTCCTAATTCGATTGCTGCTTGGTTTAAGTTTTTCACACTTACCGAAGCTTGTGTACTATTGCTTGCGGTAGCCAAGGTTTGTGGTGCTGTAAAATCTCCACCGGCAACATCCATTAATAATGTATAATCTACGACAACATTATCTGAGTAAGTGGCTGCCGACCATACAAAACGTTCTGCCGGATTTGTCGCATTTTCTTCAACTAAAACAAACTGTTTGTCGGTTTCTGGCGCAACAAATTCTGGCGTAGTTCCTTTTTCAATAACTGGTCTGTTCTCGACATCATCGGCAGAACACGAAACCGCAAGAATGCTTACAAATGCGATTAAAATTTTGTGTATATTTTTCATTTTGTTAGGTATTAAATTTGGTTGTTAGTATCCTGTATTTTGTTTTAATGTTGGGTTTGCCTGAATTGCTGTAGCAGGAATTGGCATTAAATTTCGGTACGATGCTGTAGCAGAACCGCTTTGAACTCCACCTTTCCATTCCCAAACTTTATCTCCGCCTGTAAATTTTCCAAAACGAATTAAATCGGTTCTTCTGTGGCATTCCCAAAACAATTCACGACCTCTTTCATCTAAAATAAAATTAAGGTTCATGTTTCCTGCAGTAATTGCGGTAGCATTTGCTCTAGTTCTCAATTGATTTACATAACCAACTGCAGTACCCATATCGGCACCAGCTGCGCCTCTTACGGCGCATTCAGCATACATTAAATACATGTCTGACAAACGAAACATGGGAAAATCGGTATCTGGAATATCATTACGCTGTGCTTTTGAACCGTCTGATTTTACGTTTGTAAATTTAGTAACCGCATAACCATCTGTAAATGTTCCAACATTGGTGATGCTCAAGTTTTGTCCATCTGTATAAAAAGTTCCTCTTTTATCTGCAGTAGCAGTTTCATCTGGAAAAAGAGACACAAACTCTTTACGAGTTCTGATTCCTTGCCATCCACCATCCATACCTTGAGCGGCAGCGTCCATACTTCCACCAATTGAGGCGTGTAAAATAAAGCTCATTCCACCACCTGTAGGTCTAATCGCATTACCATCGGCTACAATAGGAAAAATAAATTCGCTTTGTGCCCCATTGGTATTATTGTCTGCAGCAAAAAGATTTTTGTACGGAACATTTGCAATAGTATAGCCCGAGTTATTAATTACATCTGTGGCTAGTTTTGCAGCTTCACCGTACATTTCTGTACCTGTATATACTTTTGCATTTAAATAAATTTGTGCCAATAAAAATTTAGCTGCTGTTTTATCAATACGACCGTATTCATTTGCTTTTGAAGCTACTAAACTTGCATCTAGATCTTTCAATTCACTTTCGATGAAAGCAAAAACTTCTGCTCTTGTTTTTTGTTCTGGATAGTAAAATCCAACAGGATCATTTTCTGTTGTAATTGGCACATTTCCAAATAAATCCATCAAGTTGTAATACGAGAAGGCTCTTAAAAAACGAGCTTCTGCTCTAAAATTTGCAATCTCTGCTTTCAGGTTGGCGTCTACTGCGCGAGCGTCTAACTTCTCATCGGTTGTTTGTCTTAAAAATTCATTAGACAAACTGATTTCATAAAAAGCTCTAGAATACACTCCGTATAAAAACTCATTGGCTGGCGCCCATTTTTGAGTGTTCATTGTCGGTAAGGTTCCATCTGCCCAAGCAATAATTGCTTCGTCAGTAGTAAATTCTTGCATTACAAAAAGCAAACGCAAGTAACTGCTAAAATCCCCTCCAATTCCAGAAATATCTGGCTTTCCATCTCCATCGTTACCTCCGACAAAAAGTCCAGAATACAATTTGGCTAATACTTGTTTGTACGAAGCTGGATCTTGAAAGAATGTTTCAGATAAAAACTCATCATCGTCTTTTGGAGTTACATCCAAATCACTCGTGCATGAGGTAAGCGTCAGATTTAATCCTAAAACTAGTAGGAGAAAATAAGATATATATTTAAATGATAGTTTCATTTTATTTATTTTTTTAATTATTTCAAAATAGTTCCGAATTAGAATGATGCGTTTACACCAAACAAATAAGTTCGAGCTCTTGGATAAATGTTACCATCTATACCATTGAATTTCTCTGGATCTAAACCGTTGTATTTTGTTAAGGTGAACACATTTTGCACTCCTGCAGAAAAACGAAGGGAAGCCACTTGCAAAATAGATTTATCAAGAGTATATCCAACAGTAACATTGTCTAACTTGACAAAAGAGGCGTCTTTAATAAAATAATCAGAGAAATAGCGCTGCGTTCCGTTGTCTTCAAAATTAAATCCGGTGTTGTAGTAATCAACAGCTATGTTTGATAAGTCGCTATCTCTACGCAATCCTGCGTCAGAATATCCTTTATCAGAACTAATGTTATCAAAAATATAGTTCCCCATACTTGCTCTCCAGTTCATTGTAAAATCAAATTGCTTGTAGCTTAAAGTACTAAACAATCCAAAAGTATAATCTGGCGCTGGTTTGTGATTGCGGTAACGATCTTGTGTATCAATAACACCATCTTGGTTTCTATCTACATAAGCACCTTGAATAGGTCTTTTGTCTGCATCATACAATTGCTCGTATACATAGAATGAGTTTGGCGCAAAACCAATCGTATTAATTTGAACTTTGTTATTTGTTCCTCCCGCAATATTATCACCCGTTGTGTATCCTTGAAAACCTGGAACTGTGATTCCTAAATTGGTGATTTCTTGTTTAATGAAAGTCGTATTGAACGCTAAGTTCCAAGTCAAATTATCATTTTTAACCACATCCGATTCAATACTGAACTCTACACCTTGCGTACGTAAATCACCAATATTTGCAAAACCAGCATTTCTTAAATTTGCTCCATCAGGATAAGCGATGTATGCTAATAAGTCGTTTGATTTTTTATCAAAATAGTTAATCGAACCTGTAATTCTATCGTTAATGTATCCGTAATCGATACCAACGTTAAACTCGTTTACCTCTTCCCATTTTATACTTTCGTTGTAGCCTTCTGTTCTTGCCACAGGATAAATTGTGTTTCCAAAAATGTATTGCGAGTTAATTGTTCCTAAAGAAACACGTCTTAAATAATCGTAAGAAGCATCGATGTCTTGCTGACCTGTTTGACCGTAACCAACTCTTACTTTTAAAGTAGACAACGTTTCATTATCTTTTAAGAATGCTTCATTTGAAATGTTCCAAGCAAATGCACCACCAAAGAAATTAGCCCAACGATTCGCTTCAGAAAAACGAGAAGAACCATCTCTTCTTGCATTCAAAGTCAATAAATAGCGGCTATCAAAACCAAGGTTTAAACGACCAAAGTACGATTGCAAGTTAATATCTGGATCAGTTGCAACATCTTCAACAGGATTAGGCTGTCTGGTTTGTCCAGAAGTGTAACCTTCTCTTTGAAACAATTGGTAGTTGTACCCTGCTGTAGCATCAATTTTAAATAAATTAATGTCTTTTGTATAATTAAAATAAGCATTTAAGTTCTTATTCTGTCTTTCATCTGTAAAGCGAGAATAGCCACCTAAGTTTGTCCAAGCTCCATCACTAAAGTTGGTTGGTTGGTAACCCGAAATACTTTCGTTGCTTACTTCTGTAAATCCACTACTGTCGTATCGGTCAATTCCCATTTCTACAACTGCTCTTAAGTCTTCAAAGAAATGTAATTTATAATCCAAACGAATGTTACCCCATTTTCTAGTTGTTTCAGATCGGTTGTTCGTTTGATTTAACAAAGCAACTGGATTTTTAGCCGCTAATAAATTTACGTTTCCACTAGATTCTAGCCATTCGTAGTAACCGCCGTAACGAGAATTTGAATCGTAAACAGATTGTGTTGGATCAAATCCAATAGCACTTCCAATTACTCTACCTTCATCTTGAAATCTGTTTTTTCCGAAAGATAAGTTTCCGCTAAGGTCAATTTTTAAATGATTGTCGAATAAAACAGGATTTAAAGACAACGAAGTCGTAGTTCTTTCGAAACTAGTGTTCTTTAAAATTCCAGGATTATTTGTGTTTCCAACAGATAAACGCGCTGGCACTTTGTCAAATAAAGAACCGCTTACCGAAATATTGTTATCGGCCGTTAATACGGTATGAAAAATTTCGTCTTGCCAGTTTGTACTAGCAGTTCCCATAATTGCTTTTTGCTTATCCGTTCCGTTTTCATTTACAAAAGTGCGAAATTGATCTGCGCTCAAAACATTTACCGTATTGGCAACCGTATTCACACCCACTTGTGAAGAAAAGTTAACCTTGATACCGCCTTTTGAACCTTTTTTGGTTGTAATAACAATAACTCCATTTGCAGCACGAGAACCGTAAATTGCAGCAGCTGAAGCATCTTTAAGAACTGTAAATGACTCAATATCGTTAGGATCTATGGTAGATAAAATACCTTTTGATCCATCGGGAACCGAATTGCTCAATGGCAATCCATCCAATATAATTAAAGGCTCGTTGGAAGCACTTAACGAAGATCCTCCACGAATACGAATGTCCGCTTTGGCACCTGGTGCTCCACTTCCGGTTACGTTTACACCCGAAATACGTCCGCTAATTAAAGTTTCTGGCGTAACGTTTTGTCCTTTGTTAAAATCTTTAGTAGAGATTTGTGATACAGAGCCTGTTGCGTCTTTTTTCTTAACAGTTCCGTAACCCACTTGCACTACAACTTCTTTCAATTGATTGGCATCTTCGCTTAACGAAATCGATATCGACTTTTGACCAGCAAAAATAACTGTTTGTGTCGTGTAACCGATAAAAGAAAACATGACTTTGTCTCCTTGCTTTACATCGTTTAATGTAAATCTACCATCAAAATCTGTCGATGCTCCCGTAGGAGTTCCTTGTACGTTTATGTTTGCTCCTGGTATAGGTTGTCCAGATGCTTGATCTAGCACAACCCCACTTATAGTATTCTGAGCCAGAATACTGAAAGGCAGTAGTAAAAATAAAAATAACAACTTTTTGTAAATTGCTTTCATCCTTTTTTGTTTAAATATTAGTTTGCGTTTGGTTAATAATTTTTAACTTTTAATTTTACTTCGAATTCCAAATTTATAGATTTATTAACACGCTCGACAAAACGCAATTTTAAAACCATTACGAAAACGTGATAGTGTTGAAAACTTTATTATTTACAGGAGTTTTTGACGATTAAATTATTGATTTTTAAATATTAAAGTACCTTTAATGCGAATATAATTTATATAATAATTATAGTATGAAACGAAAAGTCACCCTTAAACAAATAGCCAAAGAATTAGATGTTTCTATTTCTACGGTCTCCAAATCTTTACGAAACAGTCCCGAAATTGGTGTCGAAACGCGCGAAAAAGTGCAAGCTTTTGCCAAATTTTACAATTATAAGCCCAATAATATCGCCTTAAGTCTCAAGAACCGCAAGACAAAAACCATTGGAATTATCATTCCCGAGATTGTACATCACTTTTTTTCGACAGTTATTAACGGAATAGAACATGTGGCCAATGAAAACGGATACAGTGTAATTATCTGCTTGTCTGATGATTCTTTTGATAAAGAAGTCTTAAATATGGAAATGTTGGCCAATGGAAGTATAGATGGTTTCATTATGTCCTTATCAAAAGAAACACAATTTAAAGCTGATTTTCATCACATTACCGAAGTAATCAATCAAGGAATGCCCGTGGTGATGTTTGATCGCGTTACCAACGAAATTTTATGCGATAAAGTAATTATCGATGATAAATCTGCCGCTTATGAGGCCGTACAAAGTTTAATTGATAAAGGAAGACGACGAATTGCCTTGGTAACTACTGTAGATTATGTGAGTGTTGGTAAATTGAGAACCGATGGCTATGTAAAAGCATTATTGGATAATGGAATTCCGTTTGACGAAGAACTAATTATTAAAATTGAAGATGTAGAAACTTGCGAAATTACTATCTCTCAATTGCTGGAAGACAAATTAATTGATGCAGTCTTTGCAGTGAACGAATTATTTGCGGTAACCATCATTAAAACAGCCAATAAAAGAGGATTAAAAGTTCCCGAAGATTTAGCGGTTATTGCGTTTACTGACGGCATAATTTCTAAATATTCTACCCCAACTATTACAACAGTGAGTCAAAGTGGTGCTAAAATGGGCAATAAAGCGGCACAAATTCTTATTGATCGATTAGAAAATGAAGACGAAAATGAAGATGAAAACTACGTCACTGAAGTCATAGAAACTCACCTTATTGAAAGAGAATCAACCGATTAGTTTCACTCTCATTATAAAAGAATAAAGCCATTAATTATTTTAATGGCTTTTTTGTTTGCGTATGTAAAGAAATTATTTATAAATTTACACCCAGTCAAAACTTTTACTTTTACTTCGAAAAATAAGTTCAGTTTTGATAAGCAAAGCGCTTATCGTATCCAATTCAAATTACGATAATGGAAAAGCGTAGATTAAGTTTCTGGGAAATTTGGAACATGAGTTTCGGATTTCTAGGAATACAAATGGGGTTTGCCCTTCAGAACGCAAACGCTAGTAGAATACTTCAAATATTTGGTGCCGACGTACATGAATTATCTTGGTTTTGGATAATCGCTCCTTTAATGGGCTTGATTGTTCAACCGATCATTGGACATTATAGCGACAAAACTTGGGGACGTTTCGGCCGTAGAAAACCGTTCTTTTTAATTGGAGCTGTTCTCGCCTCGGTAGGATTAATCTTGATGCCGCAAGCCGATATTTTTATTTCTATTCTGCCAGCATTGTGGGTTGGAGCCGGAATGTTAATGATTATGGATGCTTCGTTTAACATTGCCATGGAGCCTTTCCGTGCGCTAGTAGGCGATAATTTGAGAACCGATCAGCGTACCGCAGGATTTAGTATTCAAACTGCATTAATTGGTTTTGGAGCCGTAATTGGTTCTGCTTTACCCTATGTGTTGACCAAATGGTTCGGAATCTCAAATATTTCAGCCACTGGAAGTGTTCCCTATAACTTAACACTGTCTTTCATTATTGGCGCGGTAATTTTAATTGGTTCGATCTTGGTCACCATGGTTACCACCAAAGAATATTCTCCCGAAGAATTGGATGCTTTTAACAATCCGCAAAACAAAATCGAAGTTTCTGAAACCGAGAAATCAAAACTGAGTGATATTTTTACCGATTTTGCGAAAATGCCTACCACAATGCGTCAGCTTAGTTGGGTGCAATTCTTTTCTTGGTTCGGTCTTTTCGGAATGTGGGTTTTTACCACTCCTGCTATTGCGCATCACATTTACGGTCTGCCACTAGACGACACTTCGAGTCAGCAATACCAAGATGCAGCCGACTGGGTCGGAATTTTATTTGGTGTCTACAATTTAGTTTCCGCAATTATTGCTTTGTTTTTCTTACCGTACATCGCCAAAAAAATAGGCCGTAAAGCGACGCACGCCACCTCATTAGTTATTGGTGGGATTGGATTAATCGGAATTTATTTTATGCCGGATGAAAATTGGGTAATTCTACCAATGGTTCTTATAGGGGTAGCTTGGGCAAGCATTTTAGCGATGCCCTATGCCATTCTCGCGGGTTCAATCGCGCCTAAAAAAATGGGCGTTTACATGGGAATTTTCAATTTCTTTATCGTAATACCTCAAATTATAAATGCACTTATCGGCGGACCAATTGTAAAGTACCTGTACAATGGTGATGCTATTTATGCCCTAATTACTAGCGGAGTCAGTTTTTTAATTGCAGCTGCTTTAGTGTACAAAGTAAAAGATGTTGACGACGTTCAACAATAAAAAACCTCAATAAAAAAACAATGAATTCAGTACCTAAAAAAGCATTCATCTTTGATTTAGATGGTGTTATTGTGGATACAGCCAAATACCACTATTTAGCTTGGAAAAAAATTGCGGATGCTTTACAAATTAATTTTACCCACGAACACAACGAACTTTTAAAAGGAGTAAGTCGCATTCGCTCGCTGGATATTATCCTTGAACTAGGAAATATAACGGCCACGGTAGAACAAAAGAACCAATGGTTGGCTCAAAAAAACGCCGATTACTTGTCGTATTTAGTCGACATGGATTCTAGCGAATTGTTGCCAGGCGTTTTGGAGACTTTACAATTTTTAAAAGAAAAAAATCAAGCAATCGTTTTGGGTTCTGCGAGTAAAAATGCACGTCCGATTTTAGAAAAAACAGGAATTATAGATTTGTTTGATGCCGTGGTCGATGGTAATGATGTGACCAACGCCAAGCCAGATCCTGAAGTTTTTTTAATAGGCGCTCAAAAGGTAAATATTATACCAGAAAATGCAATTGTTTTTGAAGATGCAGTTGCCGGAATTCAAGCAGCCAATGCCGCCCAAATGATTAGTGTTGGTATCGGCAAAGCTGAGATATTAAATGAAGCGCATTACGTTTTTACAGACTTTAATGAAATGGGGTTAGCATTTATTGAGAAACTAATTAAATAATTGAAATATTTAATTATTGAAATATTAAAAAAATTAATGATTTAAGGACTGAACATTTGAAGTATAAATTCTTTAAAATCATAAATTCTTAAATCTTTAAATCATAAAAAAAATGAATCAAGATTATATACAGCCAGACAATTGGTCCATAATTGAAGAAGGATTTGATGCCGAGAGAGTAAAATCGTCTGAGAGTCTTTTTAGTATCGGCAACGGTGCTATGGGACAGCGTGCCAATTTTGAAGAAAAATATACGGGAGAGACCTTTCAAGGAAGTTATATTGCGGGTATCTATTATCCTGACAAGACCAAAGTGGGCTGGTGGAAGAATGGCTATCCAAAATATTTCGCAAAAGTATTGAACGCACCCAACTGGATCGGAATTGATGTTGAAATCAACGAAGAGAAATTGGATTTAAACACTTGCGTGAAAGTAAATCATTTTCGCCGTGAATTAAATATGAAGGAAGGTTGGTACAATCGTTCTTTTGAAGCTACTTTGCAAAACGGAACCGAAATTGCCGTCAATGTGCGTCGTTTTCTTTCGTTAAATCTAGATGAGGTTGGCGTGATTAAGTATGCTATTACTCCTTTAAATAAAGATGCTAAAATTATTTTTAAACCTTATATCGATGCTGGTGTTACCAACGAAGATGCCAATTGGGATGAAAAATTCTGGGAACCTCTAGAAGTAAAAAAATCTGGAAATGAAGCTTTTGTAACGGCTCAAACCTTTAAAACTCATTTTAAAGTCACTACTTTTATGCACAACAGCATTTTTAGTAATGGCGAAATAAGTCACATCTCGGCTTCTTCGACAGATACAACTGCCGAAAAAGCACAGTATACGTATGGAACTATTGCTGGAAAAGGTAAAACCGCAACCATCCAGAAAATTGGTGGCTACACGGTTTCTCTAAACCACAGTAACACACAAATTGCTGCTGAAAAAGTGATTAAAGAAGCCTTAAATAAAGGGTATGATCAATTGTTGGCGGAACAAATTGAAGCTTGGGGAAAAATTTGGGAAATGTCAGACATTACAATTGATGGTGATGTCAAAGCACAACAAGGAATTCGCTTTAACATTTTTCAGCTCAATCAAACCTATTTGGGTAAAGACAGCCGCTTGAACATCGGACCAAAAGGTTTCACGGGCGAAAAATATGGCGGTTCAACCTATTGGGATACCGAGGCCTATTGCATTCCGTTTTACATGGCGACCAAAGACCAGCAAGTGGCGCGTAATTTATTGACGTACCGTTACAATCAATTGGATAAGGCGATTGAAAACGCTCAAAATAATTTAGGTTTTAAAGACGGAGCGGCGCTGTACCCAATGGTTACTATGAATGGTGAAGAATGCCACAACGAATGGGAAATCACACACGAAGAAATTCACCGAAATGGAGCGATTGCTTTTGCGATTTTCAATTACAACCGCTACACAGGAGATTACTCGTATATTCCTGAAAAAGGATTAGAAGTACTGATTGCAATTGCCCGTTTCTGGCACCAAAGAGCGACTTTTTCTGAACCTAAAAAGCAATATGTAATATTAGGAGTTACGGGTCCCAACGAGTACGAGAACAACATCAATAATAATTTTTACACCAATTATATTGCCAAATGGTGCATTGATTATGCAGCAAAGCAAATCGAAAAAGTGAAGAACGAATACAATTCGGACTTCTGTCGCATCATTGAAAAAACAAATTTATCAGAACTTGAAATTTCGAAATGGAAAAAAGTGGCTGATACTATGTACTTTCCAAAATCAGAGAAATTAGGCGTTTATTTGCAACAAGACGGATTTCTAGATAAAGAGTTAGTTCCTGTAAAAGAGTTAGATAAAGCACAGCGACCGATCAATCAAAAATGGTCTTGGGATCGTGTACTTCGTTCACCGTATATCAAGCAAGCCGATGTGTTGCAATGTTTTTATTTCTTTGAAGATCACTTTTCGAAAGAAGAATTACAACGCAATTTCGAATTTTACGAAGCATTTACGGTTCATGAAAGCTCACTGTCGCCTTGTGTCCACTCCATTCAAGCTGCGGCTTTAGACAAAATGGATATGGCGTATCAATTTTATTTAAGAACTTCTCGTCTTGATTTAGATGATTACAATAAAGAAGTCGAAGAAGGTTGTCACATTACTTCAATGGCGGGAACTTGGATGAGTATTGTAGAAGGTTTTGGTGGCATGCGTGTTAAAAATGACGAACTGCATTTTGCGCCAAAAATTCCAAAAGAATGGAAGGCATATTCATTTAAAATTAATTTCAGAAATCAAATTCTGAAAGTGAATGTAAGTCACAGCGGCAATCAATTTACAGTGGATGGCGATCAAGATTTAACGATAATTGTAAACGGAGAAAAAGTCATTGCTGGTCACTCGGTAATGGCGTAAAAAATATTTTGAAGAACTTCTAGTACGTTTTTCATTATAAAGTTAGTTGTGTTAGTTCCTTTTATTTTAAAACAATCCCACTTCATTTTGGGGTTGTTTCATTTTTTTAAATTATACAGATATGAAAAAATTTATTAGTATCCTTTGCATTTGCTTATTGTTCGGAAATTGGGCAATTGCGCAAGACTTAAAATCTCCCGATGGAAAGTTAGTCATGCAGTTTTCGCTTCAAAAAGACGGGACGCCCACTTATGCGTTAACCTACAAAAATAAAGCGGTGATTAAAACCAGTAAGTTGGGATTGGAACTGAAAGATGATAAAAAGTCATTGGTGAATGATTTTACAATTGTCGACAGTAAAAACAGCACTTTTGATGAAACTTGGAAACCAGTTTGGGGCGAAGTCAATCAAATTCGTAACAATTACAATGAATTGGCAGTTACTTTAAATCAAAAAGATACAGAACGTCAAATCATTATTCGCTTTCGTTTATTCAATGAAGGGTTGGGATTTAGATATGAATTTCCATCTCAAAAAAATCTAGTTTATTTTGTAATTAAGGAAGAAAAAAGTCAGTTTGCTATGGCAGGCGATCATACGGCATTTTGGATTCCTGGCGATTACGACACCCAAGAATACGATTACACTGAATCTAAATTATCTGAAATTAGAGGCTTGTCTGAAAAAGCCTATACGGCAAATGTTTCTCAAAAATCATTTTCTACTACCGGAGTTCAGACCTCATTAATGATGAAATCAGCAGATGGTTTGTACATCAATCTACACGAAGCAGCACTTATTAATTATTCGTGCATGCATTTAAATTTAGATGATAAAAACATGATTTTCGAATCGTGGTTAACGCCAGATGCTAAAGGAGATAAAGGATACATGCAAGCGCCAAATCATTCGCCTTGGAGGACCATTATGGTAAGCGATGATGCGCGTACTATTTTAGCATCAAAAATGACATTGAATTTAAATGATCCGTGCAAAATTGAAGATACCTCTTGGATTAAACCAGTAAAATACATTGGTGTTTGGTGGGAAATGATTACAGGAAAAAGCTCTTGGGCTTACACAAACGATTTTCCCTCGGTACAATTGGGCGTGACCGATTATAGCAAAGCCAAACCAAATGGCACCCACGGAGCCAACACCGCTCACGTAAAAGAATACATTGACTTTGCCGCAGAAAATGGTTTTGATGCCGTTTTAGTAGAGGGTTGGAATCAAGGTTGGGAAGATTGGTTCGGTCATTCTAAAGATTATGTTTTTGATTTTGTAACGCCTTACCCCGATTTTGATGTAAAAGGAATTCATGAATATGCCAAATCGAAAGGGGTCCAAATGATGATGCACCACGAAACCTCGAGCTCTGTTCGCAATTACGAACGTCACATGGACAAAGCGTATCAATTTATGAACGACAATGGATACACTTCAGTCAAAAGTGGTTATGTAGGTGATATTTTACCAAGAGGTGAAAACCATTACAGCCAATGGATAGTCAATCATTATCAGTATGCTATTGAAAAAGCTGCCGATTATAAAATAATGGTTAATGCACACGAAGCGGTTCGCCCAACAGGAATTTCGAGAACGTACCCAAACTTAATTGGAAACGAATCGGCGCGTGGAACAGAATACCAGGCTTTTGGAGGGTCTAAACCAAACCACGTGACTGTTTTACCTTTTACTCGCTTAATCGGCGGACCAATGGATTACACGCCTGGAATTTTTGAAATGGACGTTAGCAAATTAAACCCAGACAATAATTCGCACGTAAACAGTACTATTGCTAACCAATTGGCTTTGTACGTTACTATGTACAGTCCGTTGCAAATGGCAGCTGATCTTATTGAACATTACAAACAATTTCCAGATGCATTTCAATTCATCAAAGATGTTGCTATCGATTGGGACCAAAGTAACTATATAGAAGCAGAACCAGGGAAATACATTACCGTGGCTCGCAAAGCAAAAGGAACAAACAATTGGTTTGTTGGAAATGTAAATGGAGTGGCGAGCAGAACGTCGAACATTGCATTTGATTTCTTAGAAAAAGGAAAAAAATACACGGCAACTATTTATGCAGATGCAACAGATGCTAATTATAAAACCAATCCGCAAGCGTATACGATACGTACCATCAAGATAACTAGTAAATCAAAATTAGCACAAGTTTCGGCTCCAGGTGGCGGTTATGCCATCAGTATTATAGAAACTAAATAATTTCTAAAGGCAAGTAGTTTCTCCCAAAAAACTACTTGCCTTTTTTTAAATCTGATAGTACCCTGCAAGGTCTTAATTATGATCTTGTAGGCTTTAAAGATAATATAACTATAATTCGAAGGTTTTGTAAACTTTAGAATTAAAGGTTCCGATTTCAATCGCGTTAAAAAATAAAAGCTATGATTACTCAAAAAGCAAATTATCAAACCACCTATTTTATTACTAAAATAATAATAGTACTGCTGTTGTTTGTTACTTCCGCGAAAGCGCAAATTCAGAAAGTAGAACCGCCGTTTTGGTATGCAGGGATGCACAATTCAGAATTGCAAATCATGTTTTACGGAAACAACATTGCAAGCTACGAGCCTTCGATTTCTCCTTCTATAGCGATTACAAAGATCGAAAGAACAGAAAACCCCAATTACGTATTCGTTACAATCGATACCAAAAACAGCAAAGCAACGGAGTACGTGTTTTCATTTAAAAATAAAAAAAACAAAGTAACTTTTACTCAAAAATACAGTCTGAAAGAACGAAGAGCTGATTCTTCTAATCGAGAAAGTTACGATGCTTCGGATGTAATGTATCTAATCATGCCGGATCGTTTTTCCAATGGTAATCCAAAGAATGACAGCAACTCATCGCTAGCCGAAAAAGTAAATCGTGCCTTACCTGGCGGAAGACACGGCGGGGACATTGAAGGAATTATAAAAAACTTAGATTACATCAAAGAATTGGGTGCAACTGCTATATGGAGTACGCCAATGAACGAGGACAGTGACGCAACTTTCTCTTATCATACCTACGCACAATCTGATGTTTATAAAATAGATCCACGTTACGGAACGAATGAAGATTATGTGCGCCTAGCGAACGAAATGCACAAAAAAGACATGAAACTGGTAATGGATTATGTGACCAATCATTGGGGAATTACCCATTGGATGATGAAGGATCTACCCACTAAAAACTGGATCAATCAATTTGAACAGTATACCCAAACGCACCACCGACGCGAAGTTATTACCGATATTCATGCTTCAAAAGGAGATTTAGAAGTGTGTATTGATGGCTGGTTTGTTCCTTCGATGCCAGATTTAAACTTGAGAAGTCCGCTAGTGGCAAAATACTTAACTCAAAATGCCATTTGGTGGATTGAATATGTCAATTTGGATGGATTTAGAGTAGATACTTACAACTATTCTGATCCTACAGCAATGGCAAATTGGGCAA
This sequence comes from Flavobacterium sp. TAB 87, assembly GCF_001529295.1. Classification (GTDB taxonomy): domain Bacteria; phylum Bacteroidota; class Bacteroidia; order Flavobacteriales; family Flavobacteriaceae; genus Flavobacterium. The sequence goes on along the minus strand of NZ_LLWK01000038.1, from coordinate 727,449 downwards.
AAGCAGTGACCGACGAATATCCAAACTTTAATATTGTGGGTGAAATCTGGATGCACAATCAGGCGCAATTGTCGTATTGGCAAAAAGACAGTAAAATTGGAGCGATTGAGAACTACAACTCGAATTTGCCAAGTGTAATGGATTTTACTTTTCAAGATCAAATTGGTTCGGTATTTAATGACGATGAGGCGACTTGGGATAATGGTATGATTAAAATTTATAATAATTTTGCTTTGGATTATTTGTATCCTAATCCAAATAATTTATTGGTTTTTGCAGAAAATCACGACACAAACAGAATTAATGATTTATACAAATACGATTTGGCGAAGTATAAATTAGTTATGAGTTTATTGGCGACCGTTCGTGGTATTCCACAATTGTATTACGGTTCAGAAATCGGTATGGGCGGAGACAAAAGCAAAGGAGATGCCGATATTCGTCAAGATTTTCCTGGTGGATGGGAAGGAGATGCTAACAATGCTTTTACTGACGCAGGCAGAACAAGCGTTCAAAGAGAGTATTTCAATTATACATCGAAATTATTTCAATGGCGTAAAACCAATGCTGCGGTTCATACTGGAAAAATGACACATTACATTCCGGAAAATAATATATATGTCTATTACCGTTACAACAACGAGAAAACAGTTATGGTTATCATCAATAATAACAAAACGGTGCAAACCATAAAAACAGATCGTTTTAAACAAAATATCGGAACTTTCACAACGGGCAAAGATGTCATTTCAGATAAAACTATTAATTTAAGATCTGAAATTACAATAGAAGCAAAATCAAGTTTAGTATTAGAATTGGGGAACTAATTCAAGAATACATTTTGGACGAAATATAAAAAAGTCGCAGTGATAAATTTTAATCATTGCGACCTTTGCTTTTTAAGAAGTAGATTATTTTGAATTAAACTACGTATTGAATGCATATAAAAAATAATATATACGGTAAAGTAACCTACTTTTAAAATCTAAAAAAGGTTTTTATTTATAATAGGTAATCACGATCTGCGAGAGAAAAATAAGACTTTCATAATATATTTCACATTCGCTACGACTGTTTTGCTAGGTTAAAAAAAATGGACTCAACGATTTAAAATATATTTTCAGCAATTAAATCTTTTGCAATTTTCTTTTTTGGATAAAAAATGTTTAATTTAATTGAAATTTAAACTGCGGTAGATAAGCTTTTAAAATGCTATGTATTTAGTATTCAATTCTAAAATCCTAAAAAGATGAAAAAAATCATTTATGTAATTGTACTTTTTTCTTTATTCAGCTGTAAAGAAGACAAAGCTATTGTAAGCCAAAATTCAAAGTTATTTTACAATGGTGATATTCTAACGATGGAAGGAGATGAACCAACATATGCCGAAGCAGTAGTTGTTGAAAATGGAAAAATTGTATGGGTGGGAAGTAAAACAGAAGTTCAATCTAAGTACAAAAATTCAGAAGAAATTGACTTGAAAGGTCATACTTTATTACCGGGCTTTATTGATCCGCACAGTCACTTTGGGATGGTTTCCAACACTATGGGTCAAGTAGACTTGAATCCAGAACCAGTGGGAACCGTTAAAAATATCGATGACATTTTGGATAATCTTAAAAAATATAAAGAAAAAAATAATATCGCCGATGGTGAGTGGATTTTTGGTTGGGGCTACGATGATGGGCAATTGGCGGAAAAAAGACATCCAAACAAAAAGGACATTGATAAAGTTTTACCTAATAATCCTGTTTATTTGCAGCATACTAGTGGTCACATGGGCGTTGCCAATACAATGGGTCTTGAGAAATTAAAAATTTCAGCACGATCTAAAAATCCAGATGGTGGTAATATTGATCGTTTTCCTAACTCTCAAGAACCAACGGGACTCGTTCAAGAGACCGCAATGTATCCTTTTGTAAGAGGTATGTTAGAAATTTTAGGCTCTAAACAAGCCGAATATTTTGACACTACTCAAAACTATTACGCTTCGAACGGAATAACAACTGCACAAGATGGGATGACGGATAGAAATACAATTCGATTTTTTCAGTCGCAAGCCGATTCTGGAAAATTCAAAATTGATTTAATTTCGCTTGCGGGCTATTCTGAATTAGACAGTAATTTGGCAGACACTTCACTTAGATTTAAAACCTATAAAAACGGTTTTAAAGTGCAAGGAACCAAAATCGTGGCCGATGGTTCTCCACAAGGCAAAACGGCTTTTTTTAGTAAGCCATTCCTAACCGAAGTTCCTGGCTGCCATCACGATTGCCGTGGTTTACCAAGTTTGACCCAAGACGCATTAAATAAATTGTTTGAAACGGCCTATAATAAAGACAATCAGTTATTTATTCATTGTAATGGTGATGCCACAATTGACATGGCACTATTGGCACATAAAAATGCCTGTGAAAAATTAAAACAACCTTTAGATAAAGACCGAAGAACGATTATTATTCATTCTCAATTTGCGCGACCAGATCAGTTGCAGTTATTTGTAAAATACAATTTGCAACCTTCATTTTTCACGAATCACGCTTATTTTTGGGGTGACGTGCACGTACAAAACTTAGGTAAAGAGCGTGCCGATTTTCTTAGTCCGATGGTTACTGCTAAGAGTTTGGGTTTAAAACCAACCAATCATTCTGATGCTACGGTTACACCAATTAATCCTATTTTCACCGTTTGGACTGCAGTGAATCGCGTATCACGTTCAGGCGCTGTAATTGGTTTAGCCGAAAGAACAACACCTTATTTCGCCTTGCAAGCCATAACCTCTTTTGCCGCTTATGAATTTTTCGATGAAAATTTAAAAGGCACTTTAACCACTGGCAAATTGGCTGACTTTGTGCTCTTAGACAAAAACCCCCTAAAGGTAGATCCTATGGAAATTAAAAATATTCAGGTTTTAGAAACTATTAAAGAAGGAAAAACAATATTCAAAAAATAGGTTTTAAAAAAATATAAATAAACATCAGATAAAAACTCTGATTTAAAAAAAAATATGGATTGGATCTTAATTGCACAAGCGGCTTATTTACTTTTAATGTTTTTTGTGATTCTACGAGTGATTTTTGATACTCGAAGTAGCACCAAAGCTTTGGCATACATTCTTTTCATCATTTTTGTTCCTGTGGCAGGTATGATCTTTTATTTTTCATTTGGTATAAATTACCGAAAAAGAAAGCTGTACACTAAAAAACTACAAATTGATGAACCGCTGCGATTAAAAATTCGTAACAAAATGAACATGCAGGCCGAAGCCATAAGCAATTCTGGTTTAGTCCCAGAGAAGCATCAAACATTGGCGGCGTTTATACGTCGTGCTGGTAGTAGTCCTTTAACGGCCAATAATAAAGTAAAACTTCTCATTAATGGCGAAGAAAAATTTGTGGAATTACTGACAGCTTTAGAAAACGCAAAATCGCACATCCATCTTGAATATTACATTTATGAAAATGATCAGACTGGAAATGAAATCGCCGAAATACTGATTAAAAAAGCAAAAGAAGGTCTAGAAGTACGCTTTATGTATGATGATTTTGGCAGTCACGGTTTGGGGAAATTATTCGTTGAAAAACTGCAAAAAGCTGGCGTACAAACCGCTCCTTTCTATAAAATAAAATGGTATGCTTTGGCCAATAGAATTAACTACAGAAATCATCGAAAAATAGTTATTATTGACGGAACTATCGGTTTTGTAGGTGGAATTAATATGAGTGATAAGTATAGAAATGATTTGAATGCTAAAAATCATCTGTACTGGCGAGATACTCATCTAATGATACAAGGACAAGCGGCGTCTTACTTGCAGTATCTATTTGTGTGCGATTGGAATTTTTGCAGCAGTACACTATTACCGTACAATAAAAATTATTTTCCAGACTTTTTGCATGCCGACACTATTGAGGAGGAGGTGGTTCAAATAGCAGCTTCTGGTCCTGATAGCTCGCAACCACTTATATTTTATTCTCTTTTGGAAGCAATTAGTTCTGCAAAAAAAAGCATTTACATTACAAGCCCCTATTTCATTCCAGGTGAAAGTTTAATGGATGCTTTGATTATTGCCATACAGAGTGGACTGGATGTAAAAGTATTGATTCCGGGAATTTCTGATTCAAAAATGGTAAATGCTGCAGCTAGTGCGTATTACACCGAATTGCTCGAATATGGAGCGAAAATTTACCAATATAATAAAGGCTTTGTACATGCTAAAACGATGGTAATCGACGATGATCTGGCGATAATAGGTTCTGCAAATATGGATTATCGCAGTTTCGACCTCAACTTTGAAGTGAATGCAATGGTATACAGTAAAAACATTGCATCGCAACTTACGGCAGCTTTTGAAGATGATTTAAAATACACCATTCAAATAGACAAAGAGTCTTGGTTGAATAGACCTAAATACATTCACTTGTGGGAAAAGGTCGTTCGTCTGTTGTCTCCTTTTTTGTAAAACAGATTTAGAATTATTTGCTGATTTCACGTTCCTAATCTCTCTGTTTATTGAGCACATAGTCCCAAAATCTTTACCAAAGTTAGTGTACATATATTTGAAATCAGACCCGTTTTTAAACCCTTATCAAATTGGCTTACTGTATTTTACAAACTAATATTAGTAACCAGATAAAAGGCTGCCCAACCCACAAAAGCGATCAAAAGAATCCAAAGCCAAGTCGGAACCGTTTGTGGAGTTTCACTTCCTTCAATGATAAACTTCTCTTGATTTCCTTTATCGTATGCATTGATCATGAGCGGCACTGAGCCATCAACGACCTCGTTTTCTGATATTCCTTCGATAGCAATTGCAGGTCCGTTACGGACTATAAATTTTATTTTACGAATACCTTCTCTTCCCGTTGATGATTTACTAACCAATTTTAAGGTATGCTCGCCATCGGTCAGTTTTCGAGTATCCAATTCAAATTGAACAGGCGCTAACAATTCAGCGATAGGCTGCAAATCATCATCGATAAATAGCGATACTTTACTTTTATCTTCGTGCATTGTTTTAATTGTTTAAAATGGATTGTTTAATATGATCGGTATTTTTTTCACCTGGTTTTATTAAAAATTTCAATGAAAAAATTAAGGTCAAGATTGTGATTAATGTAATTACTGCAATAATCACCCAATCCCAATTGCTTGCAGGACCACCGCCGTGGGTTATTCCTTGTGTAATTTTAGGTTGTTGTTTTTCGCAGGTAGGACAAGCCCACACAACGGCATTTATACAAAAAAATGCTGCTAGGGTCAAGAGATATTTAATATCATTTTTCATCTCTCCAGTACTTATTTGCTTTTGCAATAGTTTGAAATTCAATTGCTACAACTTGCGCAGAACTAATTAATTGAACGGTATCTTCAGCGTACTCAGGTCGAAGCTGTTTGCGTTTCTCTGGATCTGATTGAATGGCGCCAATTGTTTTTCGTGCCATTAATATAGCCAAAGCTCTTCCTTCTTGTGGTGTCTTAGTTATTAAACTTTCTAACCATATTTCTGTATTTGCCATCATAATATATTTCGCTATTATTTAATTAAATCCATTAATTTTTTAACTTCTTCCGCAGTAACTGGTTTTGCAGCATTACCCCAACTGGTTTTTTCGTGATTTATAATCGCAGTTACTTCTTCGGGTGTCAGATTATTGTCTTTTCCGACCGCATTCATTGCTGCATACTCTGGTCGAGCATCGTAGCCTTGCATAATAATATTTACGTACAGTTCGAGATCTTCACCTAAAACTACAGGACTTCCTTTTAGTGGCGGGAATGCACCTTTCAATCCTTCTCCATTCGCTTGATGACAGGCAACACAATTTTGTGTATAAAGCGCTCCGCCGTCTGGTAGATTTGCTGCTGCTCCCGCTGCTGCCACCGGAACTTCTTTCTTCTTATATAAAAACTCCATAGGCACTTTACCGTCTGGCAATTCTGTTTGCTTTAAACTTTGCAAATAGTTTACTAACTGAACCGCTTCTTTAGATGCAACAATTTTACCTGTAATTCCTACTCTAAATTCATCAGGAACAATAACCTCAATCTCATCTTTTCCAACTTCATTTTTAACTTCAAAAAGCCAAGGATATGCTGGCATAATCGATTTTTCTACCACAGCTCTTGGTTGGTATAAATGCAATAAATTCCAAGCCATGCTCGGTTGGCGCGTACCAATATTTGTTAAATCGGGCCCTGTTCGTTCCGTCCCCATCAGAGTAGCAGTATTTCTCCAAAAATCGGTTCTGGTATTTGCTGCATAATCAGCAGCAATTCCTGGTCTTTTCCCCCAAACTTTATCCATATCTACATTTCGAACTTGTTGGGTATGGCATGCCACACATCCGTTACTAATGTAAATTAGTTTTCCTTGCTGTGCGTCTACACTTAAAGGTTCGTAATTGGGTAAAGTCGCATTATTTATTTGGTTGCTTATCGCAGGAAAAATAGCCACTGCAAGAGTTAAAATGACAAATAACCCCAAGGCGGTTAAGAATAGTTTTTTATGATTGTCGAAAAAATCCATTTCGTATATGTTAATTAGTTAGACCTTGATTATCCAGTTCTTGCTTATCCAATTCTTGTTTAGCTCTCAATATGTCGATTGCCGATGTGGGTATTGGAGCATCAGTATTCCCTTTAATCATCACATAAAAATTATAAGCAAATAAAATGTGAGACAACCACATTAACGATCCACCAATTGCTCGCCACAGCCAATACGGCGCCATTAATTCGACACTGTCAATAAACGGTTTTCCTTCGATCCACATTAATCCACGAAGTGTTGAACCGTACATTAATGGAAATGTATAAAACAACAAGCCGATTAACGCCAACCAAAAGTGTGCACCAACAAGTACTTGCGAAGGCTCTTTTCCTGTTAATCTTGGTACAAGTGTATAGATGAAACCCCAAAGCATAAAACAAATAATCCCGTACATCGTTAAGTGCGAGTGTGCCACTGTAAAATCAGTGAAGTGCCAAACTAAATTCGTAAATCGAAAAGCTTCTGCTGTTCCTTGCAATGAACCTGTAAAGTAAAATATGATTCCGATTAAATAAAAAGGGAGTGTATAACTACTTGCCAATTTATGCCAAGAACCCTTAAAAGTCATTAAAAAGTTGGTGGTACCCGCAACTACAGGTATAACCATACCAACACTACCAACAATGGCAACGGTTTGCAACCACCATGGTATCGCACTAAAGATAAAGTGGTGTGTACCAATTAATGTATAAAATAAAATTTGAGTCCAAAAAGCCAAAATACCTAAGCTGTAAGAATAAATGGGTTTGTTTAATTGTTGTGGTAAAAAATAATACATTAAACCCAGTGTAAAAAGCATAAACCACATTCCTACACCTTGATGCATGTAATATCCTTGTACGATAGTTTCACCGAGTCCATTTTGCCAACTTGGCCAATACGCCACAATTGCAATAACCAATACATACATCATTGCGGCAACAATATACCAGTTGGAAACATAAATTTCTTTAGTCGTTTTTTTAGCAACTGTTTTTACATAATTGAGTAATGTTATGAAAACTCCAACACCAAACAATGCCATTACCGGCCAAATATATTCTCTGTATTCACCACCACCATTATTGATACCGGCCATCAAACAAATAGTCCCAATAATAACGGAAGCGTTGATAAGAATAAGCGAATAATATCCTGTTTTCACGCTATTGATTGGCGTATTGCTAACTCTCGGCACCACATAATACCCTAATCCAATCATTGCTAAAGATGCCCAACCCCAAAAAACGGCATTGGTGTGAACGGGTCTTAGGCGACCAAAACTAAGCCAGCTGTAATGATCAACATCGGGAGCTACGAATTTTATGCCCAAATATTCCCCGATTGTTGTTCCAAATAGTAACCAAAAAGTAGCACATCCTAAATACCATAAAATTAAGTTTGTCAATTCTGTACCGATGTAGGGGCGTGGCTGACTTTTTCTTTTTTGTTCGATGAAACGAAAACCTTCAACTTCATTAACATTGTTGATTAATCCCTTATTGTCAACTGCAGGCGAAACTCCACCTAATTCAGCGTTGGTAAGTGCAAATTCCAATTCTCGCTTTCGAATCTCTAATTTTTTTACTTCTTCAGGATCTAACCCTTTGAGGTATTCATTAAATTTTTCTAATTTTTTCTTTTTAAGATATTTATCAAGTATGGCATAAGCTTTTATGATTAAAATAATTGAAGCAATTATTAAGGGAATTGAAATAAGAATTATGGTAATAATGATTCCGGACTCGCTAAATATGTTTTTGGTTTCCATCTTTTTATTTATGTTGGATATTACAATCTACAATTTAAGAAAATTATTGTTAATGTTTTAAAAAAGCCAATCCTTTATCTAGATCTTCGGCTAATGATTTTATAGTAGTTTTTTCAAGCATGTGTCTTAGTTCGTCTCTTATCACTTTAAATTGACTGTGCAAAGAGCACGGTTTATTTTCATTACATCTACTTAAACCCAAGCCACATCCCACGTAGATAGTATTGCCATCAATAGTCGAAACTATGTCGCTCAACTTTAGTTTAGGCAGCTCCTCCTGATCCATATAAAATCCACCTTTGGGACCTTTATCTGAATTAATAGTATTGTTTCGCACCAGTAACTGCAGTATTTTTGAAGTGTAAGCTACTGGAGATTCTATGGCAGCCGCAACTTCTTTTAAACTTACTTTGCGACTTAACAACGTTTGTTCTGCAATGTAAATAGAGGCTCTAATTCCGTATTCGCAGGCTTTTGAAAACATATTTAATTTTTCTTTCTCTCAAAGGTAAGTAATAATTATAGTAGCGGACAAATTAGTCCATTACTATTTTCGAAAAAAATTATGACATTTGTTATCTGATGTAAAATAGTTTTAAATGTACATCTTCCGAAAAACGTTGTGAATACATTCTCTACAAGTCCAAATCTTCTTATATATTCCTAACAAATTTAAATCGCTGCTCCACTGATACTTTCCGTCTCGGTTTTCTGTACTTCTATTTCAGCATTAACTCCTACTTCTTCCTCTAATTGAAAGTCATCCTCTTCACCACTTTGTTTATTTTTTCGTCTGAATCGCTTTCGAAATGAAATTAGTTTTCGTTTTCCCAAACCTTCAAAATTTAAAAAAGTAATGTAAACTAAAATAACGCTCGCCATTAAAATCATAAAACCATACAGTCTTTGGGTTGCATTAATCAAGGTATTTATTTTGACATTTCGATACAATTGCATGGCCGTACTTTTTGAATAAGCCGAAGCATCCATCTTTCCTGCAATGTTATTTAGTGACTCTACTTGGTAAAATCCATCGATATAATTTAAAAGAACACTCCACACACCTGGTCCGAGCATTGTTCTAGTTATAATTAAAATCGCAGCCACTCCCAACATCGCATCTACTGATAAATTACTCAGTGCATACAACCAAATGCCTATAAATAAAATGGTCATAGCAAAACCACGAATGACATTTGGAAAAATTAATTGATTGTAGCTCACATTCGGTGAGATCAAAAAATACATAAATACATAATAGAACATAAAGGCCGTAAATCCGATAATAATGTATGTTTTTATAGACTTTTCCTTGGTTAACCATTTTAAACTAAAAGCACTCGCAACTAGAATACCGGGAATCATCCAGAGGTTATAGGAGTTGTCTGTAATGGTGCTAAATCCTAAAACTCCCCTAGTTATTCTGCTTTGCAGCGAACTTCCTGCTAACAAAAAACCCAACATAAAAAGCATCATAACGCCATGAATAACGTTATATTTATTCAAGGCTCTAAAATCTACAAAAGGTCTTTTAATAAGTTTTTGGCGCATTTGAAAAATGATAATTCCAATAATTACGATAAAAGTAGCCGTCACAATTGCATCGGATCTAAAATAATTTTGCTGTTTGGCAAACGCTATAAAATAAGCCATTGCCAGAAATACCGTCGCGTAAACGAACATTCCCATCCAATCGATGTAATATAATGGTACTTTTCGATCGTAGCGTTGGTTGTGCATAAAAATGGTTGCCAATAATGCACAAACTAACATGATCATAGCCATTATAAAACTAGCATTTTGCCAAAAAGTAAAAAACCCTACTTTTGTTAAAAGATATCCAGCCACCTGCGGAATAATGATCGCTAGCGGATAAAAAATGGAATAAAATTTTGGTCGATTGCCAGTTGGACTAATTATAAACATCGTCGGCAAAACAACCTCCATCATGGCAAACATTTTAAAAAACCCGATGAAAAAGGAGCACGCTACAATTACAAAATTACTATCGGTAGTTCCGATAGCAAAGGACAATAACGCTAGAATTAAGAACGTACGCAGCATTAAATACTTGGTATGAAAAGCCATTTTAAAGCGGAAAATTACAGGCATACTCACTCCCATACCAACGATTCCCGCGTAATTAGCAAAAACCAACCACTCATTGTTCGTTCCTAAATCGCCAGACATATAACTTAAATTCCCAGTATACACTCCACTAATAACTAAAATTGGCAATAAAAAAAAGACAATCAATAGCAATTGTACTGGTTTGGGAACCCAATTTGCAAATAGACCTTTGTTGTACATGCTTTACTTTTTTAGAGTCATCACCACATTCATTCCTGCTTTTACATTATCAATTAATTTTTGATCATTATTTGAGGTGAATTCAATTTTTATTGGAATACGCTGTTGTACTTTTACAAAATTGCCGGCTGAATTATCTGTAGGAATGGCCGAATATTGTGATCCAGTAGCTGCTGAAATTGAAGTTACTTTCCCCTCAAATTTTGTTTTCCCGATCGCGTCAATCGTAAACATAATAATATCACCTTCTTTCACTAGAGGCATCTGAGTTTCTAAAAGATTGGCTTCAATCCATTTTGAATTTTTCTGAACCAAAGTTGCAATTTGTTGTCCTGGCTGAATAAACTGATCCGTTGTAATGGTTCTTCTTCCCACAATACCGTCTTCTGGAGCAGTGATTACAGCATACTTTAAATTCAACTCTGCTCGACTCAACGTTGCTTTAGCAGCATCAATTTGTGCGTCGCTAATTGCAATTTTCGACTGGGTTTCATTTGTAGATAAAACAGCTGTGTTTTTTTGGGTTTTAATGGCATTGTATTGCGATTGCAACGTTTTTACGGTAGTTTCTATTTGCTGGTATTGTTGTAGCGTTACGGCATCATTATCTAATAAATTTTTATAACGAGCTAAATCTGCTCGAGCATTATCCAATTGTGCTTTTGCACCATAAATATTTGCAACTACAGTATTCTCGCCAGTACTCACTCGGGCAACCGAAGACTTAGCAGATGCCTTATTGGCTACCGCTTGATTTAAACCAGCCTGCGCTTGTGCAATTACATTTCTAAAATCGGTATCATCCAAAATGACGAGTGTGTCACCTTTTTTAACTTCTTGATGTTCTTGAAAACGAATTTGCTTGATATAACCTGGCACACGAGAATTTATAGGACTGATGTATGCTTTTACTTGTGCGTCGTTTACATACGTGTCGTCATTAAAATGAAAATAATTTTTGAAGATAAACCAGATAGCCAATAGCGTCACAATAAACACAAACGAATTTAAAAGCGTTAGGTACAGTTTATTTTTAGACTTGATTTTTTTATCTGTAGTTGCCATAGTTTATTTTTTTAAAATGGGAATGATTTATAACTGTCCTGTAACGCGTAAAAGTTTGATATAATTTAAGATTATTGCCGTGCGATCGTCTAAAGTTTGCAATTCTGCCTGAAGCTTCGTATTCGATGCGTCGATAATTTCTGTAATGGTGACCAATTGATTTTTATATTTTAACTCTGTAATTCGATAATTTTCGTCAGCTGCTTTTTCGTTAATTGCACTAACTTCTGTTTGCATAACCGCTTGGCGGTAATTTTTATAAGCCGCATTTACCTGCGTTTCAATTTGTTGCATGACGGCAATTTTTGCCAATTCTGCTTGTTCAATTAAAACTTTGTCTACAAGTACTTTTTTACCATTTTTGTAGAGTGTTTCAAAATTGTAAGACAAATTAAGTCCAACTTGATAAGTAGTAGAATAAAAATCTAAAGCAGGCACCGAGCTCGTCATTGGTCGAGAGGCATTATATCCAGAAAAGGCAGCTAGAGTAGGCATATTTTCAGCTTTTGTAAGTTCTAAATTCTTCTTGCTCATTGCAATCTGAATGTCACTTATACTTAATTGCGGATTGTTTTTATACGCCAGCTCCAAAAAATACGCTTCGTCTTGCTCCCGTATTTGATGATTAATATTACTAACGTCTGGAACAATGAGCACCTCTTCTCTTAAGCCGGCATACAGCAACAAGTTTTTATTTGTGATTTCAATTGAATTTTGAATCTGTAAAATATTCTGTTCCAGCTGTCTTCTTAAAACCTCGGCTCGAAGCACTTCATTTTTTGTAACCATATTTTGATCGAAGAACAATTTAACATTTTTCAATCGTTCATTAGCCAAGATTTCATTGTTCAATAAGATTTCTTTTTGATTTTGTAAGTTATAAAGGTTTAAATACAACTCGGCCGCATTTAACTTTACGCCCAAACCTAAGTCAGTAAACTGATTTTCGGCTAAGTTTTTACTCAATTCGGCAAGTTCAATACCTTTGGTAATTCTGCCGCCGGCATAAATAAGTTGCTTTGCGGAAAGTGTAAATTGATGCCCGAAATTCGGGAGATCTACTTTTTGAAATTGAGACCAATGTTTATCATATATAGTAACATCACTCAAATACATAGTATTCATATCAGCACCAATGTCCGGCAGCCGGTTCATTTTTACATCTCCAATTCTAGCATCTGCGAGCTTCACCGAAACATCAGCTAATTTGATTTGAATATTTTGAGCCACCAAACTATCGGCCAGTTGCTGAATCGTCATTTTGCGCTCTGGTAACTCTTGTGCTACAGTGATTTGCAAAATAAAAAGCGACAACAGCAAAAGATTGGTTTTGTTTATATATTTCATAATATTAAAATAATAAGATTCTAAATTATTAAAATAAAATGTTAATAAAAAATTTATGTTGCTTTGTTTTAACTCTTTAAATCAATAATTATAAAAATAAATCGCTTTCTCTGTAATTATATTAGTTAGCTGCTATTTTTTAAGTGCTTAACTAATTGATGTTCCTAAAATCACATTCACCTTGTACCGATAAATTGCCGAAAATTAAAAACCAAAACGTTGCAAACGTGCCTAAAACTTTACGAACTTTGCGACAAAAACAAAATCTATGCTCAAAATAGCACATCGCGGTGCCAAAGGGTACAAGCCCGAAAACACTTTGGCTGCTTTTACTACAGCATTAGAAATGAAGGCTGACGGTATAGAATTAGACATTCAGCTAAGTACCGATGAAGTACTTGTCGTTTTTCATGATGAAACTTTAGATCGATTAACAAACGGAACAGGTTTAGTAAGCAGTTTTTCTTTACAAGAATTAAAAACATATCGCATTGCAAACGAGCATCCAATTCCGACTTTAAAAGAAGTTCTCGAATTAGTGAATCAAAAATGTTTGTTGAATATCGAAATTAAAAATTCAGCAGCGACTGCACTGCTAATTAGTTTAATCGAAGAGTTTGTAACTACCAAAAACTGGAAATATGATTCATTTATCATTTCTAGCTTTGATTGGAATGCTTTGCAGCAAATTCACAATTCGAATCCAAAAATTCCGATCGGGATTTTAACAGAAACCAATTTAGATTTAGCGATATCCTTTGCCAATAACATCTCTGCAAAAGCAATTCATCCCCATTTCACTTTACTGAATCCAGCAAATACGAAGAAAATTCAAGATCATAACCTACTAGTTTTTCCGTGGACGGTAAACGAACAGGAAGACTTAGATCGATTAAAAACATACAACGTAAACGGAATTATTACCGATTTTACAGACCGAATATGAGCCAAAATTTTGATATAATTATTGTAGGTGGTGGTGCTGCCGGATTTTTTACAGCGATTAATATTGTGGAGAAAAACCCCAAAGCGAAAGTTGCCATTTTAGAGCGGGGAAAAGAAGTATTGTCTAAAGTACGTGTTTCTGGAGGAGGACGTTGCAATGTCACCCACGCTTGTTTTGAGCCCAACGAATTAGTGAAGTTTTATCCTCGCGGAGAAAAAGAATTACGTGGTCCTTTTCATCAATTTGGATCGGGAGACACGATCGAATGGTTTGAAAAACACGGCGTAGAACTCAAGATTGAAGATGATGGACGCATGTTTCCGACTTCCAATTCTTCTCAAACTATTATTGATTGTTTCTTGAAGGCGACCGAAAAACTCGGAATAAAAATACTAACGGGACAAAGTGTGCAAGCCATTTTTAAAAAAGATGATATCTGGAAAATTGACACGCAAAACGAGCAATACGTTTGCGAAAAATTAGTCATGGCCACCGGAAGTAATCCTAAAATATGGGAGTTATTGCAGCAATACGGTCATGCGATTGTTTCGCCAGTGCCTTCTTTATTTACTTTCAACATAAAAGACAAGCGAATTAAAGAATTACCTGGAGTTGCAGCAAAAGTTACCGTAAATGTAAAAGACACTAAACTTGAATCGACTGGTCCGTTGTTGATTACGCATTGGGGAATGAGCGGTCCTGCAATTCTAAAATTATCGGCTTGGGGAGCCCGAATTTTACATGATAAAAGTTATCACTTTACCATTTTTGTCAATTGGCTGAACGATATAGAAACTAAAGACGCAGAGCAAAAGTTGAAAGAGCTGAAGCAAGAGCATGCTAAAAAAGCCGTTTCAAAAAAATCTCCTTTTGATTTTCCGAATCGCTTATGGGAAAGTTTAGTATTGGCTTCAGAAATTGATACCTCGACTACGCTCGGCACTACAAAATGGGCCGATTTAACTAAAATACAATTGCAAAATCTAGCTTTACAATTAACCAAAGCAACTTTTCAAGTCAACGGAAAAAGTACGTTTAAGGAAGAATTTGTGACCGCTGGCGGAATTGATTTAAAAGAGATCAACTTTAAAACCATGCAGAGTAAGATGCACGAGAATCTCTATTTTGCTGGAGAAATTGTAAATATTGATGCAATCACTGGTGGATTTAATTTTCAGAATGCTTGGACAAGCGGCTTTATTGTGGCAAATAATATTCTTTAATAAATAGGACTTAGATCTAACAGGTTTTTACAACCTGTTAGATCTCTTTTGAATCCAGACGAAAAGCCATTATATTTTCAGTTTTAGCAGGAGGATCTCAGATCTAAAAAATTATTACAAGATACGCGTACTTTATCTATTCTAAAAATGAAGAATTTAAACAGATGAAAAAGGCAGATGAAAACTGAAAACTATTTATTCAGCCACCAAATACTGGCATTTAAAATCATTGCAAAACTTACCCAAGCCAAATACGGAAGAAATAAGTAGCCTGCTATTTTGTTGATTTTTGTAAATTGATTGTAGGTTTCGTAAATCATCAGCCATAAAACTACTATTTCGATTAAAGCCAATAGCGGATTCTTTAAACCAAAGAACAAAAACGACCAAAGTGCATTCAATGCCAATTGAACTGCAAATACGATCAATGCTTTTTTTACTACCTCTTTATTGCTGTCCAAACGATCCCAAACCAAACCTGCCGCGACGGCCATCATAATATAAAGCGAGCTCCATACTGGTGCAAAAATCCAATTGGGCGGATTAAAAAATGGTTTTTCAAGATGAATGTACCAAGTCGCAATGCTTTCTTTGGTCACTATGCCTGAAAAATAACCTACGCAAAGACAGGTTGCAACCAATACTGATATTTTAGTTAATTTGTTCATGAGATCTCTTTCTATAAAGCCCAAAAATAAACAAAATTTACAGCTATTTGATAATTTCAGAAAGGTATGAGGCAAAAAAAGTATCTTTGCTCAAATTTTATCTTTTATGTTTACAGCAGCTGATTTTATTCCTGAAAAATATACGTCTACAATTGAAAATGGCAGTTTCCAATGGAGTGCGCCAAGCAATATTGCCTTAGTGAAATATTGGGGCAAAAAGGAGCATCAAATTCCCGCAAATCCGTCGGTAAGTTTTACGTTAAAGAATTGCAAGACGAATACAAAATTGACTTTTTCAAAAAAAGAGGTGCCGAATGCATTTTCATTTAATTTGCTTTTTGAAGGTAAACCTAAAGAAGATTTTAAACCTAAAATTCAAAAATTCTTTGAAAGAATCGAAGTGTATCTGCCTTTCTTAAAAGAGTTCCATTTTACAATTGATACCCAAAATACGTTTCCGCACAGTTCAGGAATCGCTTCTTCTGCCTCGGGAATGGCCGCTTTGGCAATGAATTTAATGAGTTTAGAGAAGGCGTTGCACCCAAAAATGACTGACGATTATTTCTTTCAGAAAGCCTCTTTTTTAGCACGTTTAGGTTCTGGTAGTGCTTGCCGTAGTGTAAAAGGCAAAGTAGTAGTTTGGGGAAATCAAGCTAATATTAAAGGTAGTTCTGATTGGTTTGGAGTAGAATTTCCATATGCGATTCATGATAATTTCAAAAATTACCAAGACACCATTTTATTAGTTGACAAAGGCGAAAAGCAAGTTTCGAGTACTGTTGGGCACGATTTAATGCACAATCATCCGTATGCCGAAAAACGTTTCGCACAGGCACACGAAAATTTAGATTTGTTGAAAAATATTTTTGAGACAGGAAATCTAGAAGAATTTGTAAAAGTGGTCGAAAGTGAAGCTTTGACATTACACGCTATGATGATGACTTCGATGCCGTATTTTATATTGATGAAACCCAATACGCTTGAGATTATAAATGCTATTTGGAAATTTAGAAATGAAACAAAAATACCAATTTGTTTTACGTTGGATGCTGGAGCAAATGTTCACGTTTTATACCCCGAAAATTCAACTAAAAAAGTAATGCAATTTATTACGACTGAATTAGTTGACTTTTGCCAAAATGGGCAGTACATTTGCGATGAAATTGGAGACGGTGCAATTGCACAATAATTTTCGTATCTTTAGTGCAAGTTTAGAAAAATGCAAAAGAGGCTAGTTTGTCTTATATGACAAATTACTCAAAAAACATCAATGAAAGCGCTTTTCACACAAGTCATGATTCAAAAATAATTTAAATTAAAAGTATACACTCATCAGACTCAAATGCTTTAAAAAGCAAATGAAGCGATATGAAAGAATACATTAAAACATAAAAATAAATTCCACCGAATGAAAGGACCTTTATTTTACTCAAAAATATTACTTTTTGGAGAATACGGAATCATCCGTGACTCTAAAGGGCTATCTATTCCTTATAATTTTTACAATGGTGCTTTAAAGAAAAACGAAGATCCATCGACTGAAGCAATTGCATCTAATGCAAGTTTGAATCGATTTGCCGTTTATTTGGAGAATTTACAAAACGAGCAACCTGAATTGGTTACTTTTGATATTGAAACGTTAAAAAACGATGTGGCTGAAGGAATGTATTTTGACTCTAGCATTCCGCAAGGATACGGTGTCGGAAGCAGCGGTGCTTTAGTTGCAGCACTTTACGATAAATATGCGCACAATAAAATTACGGTTTTAGAAAATTTAACACGCGAAAAATTATTACAACTAAAAGGAATTTTTGGTCAAATGGAAAGCTTTTTTCATGGTAAAAGTTCTGGTTTAGATCCTTTGAATAGTTATTTGAGTATCCCTATTTTAATCAATTCCCAAGATAATATTGAAGCTACTGGCATTCCGACTCAAAGTTTTGACGGAAAAGGTGCAGTCTTTTTATTAGATTCTGGAATAATTGGTGAAACTGCTCCAATGGTTAGCATTTTCATGGAAAACTTAAAAGACAAAGGTTTCCGTGCGATGTTGAAAAATCAATTTGTAAAACATACCGATGCTTGCGTAGAAAACTTTTTACATGGAGACATGAAATCGTTGTTTACTAATACTAAAAAATTATCAAAAGTTGTTTTAAACCACTTTAAGCCAATGATCCCGGAGCAATTTCATGGAATTTGGCAGAACGGAATTGACACTAATGATTACTATTTAAAATTGTGTGGTTCTGGTGGTGGTGGCTATATTTTAGGATTTACCCAAGATTTAGAACGCGCCAAGCAATCGCTTAAAGACTATAAATTAGAAGTGGTTTACCAGTTCTAACTGTTTTTTCTTTTTATCATTTCATCTTTAAATAATAGTTTATAAATGTTAAGCAGAAAAAACAAACTTCTAGTAATGAAAATTATCAGTTTGTTCTCTGTGGTTCGCGGATACAACATTCCGGTAATTATACTTGCACAATATTTATCGGCAATTTTTATTTTAGCTCCGGAGCAACGTGCATTAGACATCGTACTTGACTTTAACTTATTTCTTACCGTTTTTGCGTCGGCGATTACCATTGCGTCTGGTTATATTATCAATAATTTCTACGACGCCAAAAAAGATTTAATCAACCGTCCTAATAAAACCATGCTGGATCGTTTAGTCAGTCAAAGCACCAAATTAAGAGTTTATTTCACACTTAATTTCATTGCTGTTTTAATGGGATTAGTAGTGTCGTGGCGCGCTTTTTTCTTCTTTTCTGTTTATATATTTTTGGTATGGTTTTACTCTCATAAAATAAAAAAATATCCTTTAGTCGGAAATTTAATGGCTGCTGTTTTGGCTATTTTACCCTTTTCTGCTTTACTCCTATTTTACTATTATAAAGTTCCTTTTGAAGAGCTAGAAAATCAAAAGGCACATTTTGCCGTTATTTTTGCTCATGCTAACTTTTTATTTCTGCTGCTGTTAATTCGTGAAATGATTAAAGATTTGGAGAATCTAGCTGGAGATTTAGCCAACAATTACCAAACTATACCGATTATTTACGGCATCACGACCTCTAAAATAACCATTACTGTTCTCACCTTTTTAACCGTATTTCCGGTTTACATTTTAATCGAAATTTACGATGTGGGTTACATGGATATTTATTTTTATATCTCTTTTATTATATTGCTCTTCTTTTTAATGGTTTTATGGGATGCACGTAAAAAAGCACGCTACTTATTACTTCATAACGTTTTGAAGTTTTTAATTGTCGCTGGCGTTTTTTGCATTGTCTTAATTGATCCTAGTGTCTTATGGCACGGAAAAAGACTGCTAATTAGTATGCTTTAGCGGCCACCAACTTGAATTTTCCTGAAAATCGATTGGTAAAATCGCACGACTCTTTTTTACCACTCCGTTGACTCAATTTATTTCACTTTTATTTACTGAGAGTTTAAAACAGTTTTGATGCATCAGTATGGTTTCTTAGCAATGTACCGTTAGCCCTGATACTAGAGAAAAGCCTTTGCAGGCAAAAATCTATTTTTTCTTGTTGCAACAGAGCGACCAAAGGAAGCTCCTGTAGCAACTTTGAAAAAAAAATTTGTGCCAAAACGCTTGAAACGAATAGCAGGAACAGCTTCTAGAAATTAGCATGATTTTGTTAATAAACTACGTCTTATTTTATAATAAGCAATTTTATTTTTGCTTATGAATAAATGGTATCTTTGCAAACTGAGGCGATAAGCCCTAAATGATGAAGTAATTAGAAATTTATGAATAACAAGGAAGGCAATAATAAAAGAGGCGGATCGAGACCGAGTAGCTCAAGACCGAGCTCTAACAAGCCAAAACCACCTATGGCGAAGCGCGCACAAGGTCCTAAAAAAGTGAAACCAACTGCCAAAGAGGTAGAAGAGGAAGCTAAAAAAGCGGCTAAAAAACCGAATCAAGCTCCGAAAAGACAGAAGGCTGCTGATGAGATGCGTCTGAATAAATACATTTCGAATTCGGGGGTTTGCTCTCGTCGTGATGCTGATATTTATATTCAATCGGGTAACGTAAAAGTGAATGGCGTTCCAGTAACCGAGATGGGTTACTTGGTAAAAACTACAGATGTAGTGAATTTTGATGGTGCCACTTTGACACCAGAGAAAAAAGAATATATTTTGTTGAACAAACCAAAAAACTTTACAACGGCACT
This sequence comes from Flavobacterium sp. TAB 87, assembly GCF_001529295.1. GTDB lineage: Bacteria > Bacteroidota > Bacteroidia > Flavobacteriales > Flavobacteriaceae > Flavobacterium. Next base: position 707,382 of record NZ_LLWK01000038.1, on the reverse strand, counting down.
AGACGAAGGTCAAGAGCATCGTAATGTTTTAGAATTAGTTCGTGGTGCAACAAATTCTAAAATTGGTTCTGTAGGTAGAATGGACAAAAACACGACTGGATTGTTGTTGTTTACTAACGATACCGACATGATTCGTAAATTTACTTTACCGAATCAGAAATCGTCTAAAATTTATCAAGTCTCTTTAGATAAAAACTTAAAGTTTGAAGATTTAGAGCGAATTAATAAAGGAGTTGTTATTGATGGTCACCGCGTTTTTGTTGAAGATGTAAGCTATATTGAAAACGAAGCTAAAAGTGAAATTGGTTTAAAATTGCGTTCCTCTAACGTTAAAGTAGTACGTGCGATTTTTGAGCAAGCTGGTTACGATGTACTGCGTATTGACCGCGTTGCGTTTGCTGGTTTAACCAAAAAGAATTTACCTCGTGGTAACTGGCGCTTTTTGACTGATCAAGAAGTGATCAATTTAAAGAACGTTTAGAACTTTTTAGATAAATATAAAAAATCCTGTTTTACTTTGTAAGACAGGATTTTTTTTAGGAAACTTTTGAAGAAAACAAAGTGCTAAAGATCGAGGAAGTAGAAAATCGTCTGCCAGACTTTTCTTCGACATATTCGTAATTAGTATAACCCATTATTATCTTTATTCCACTAGGAATCGTATTTAAAATTCCTCTTTTTTGCTCTTCAATTAGTGCTTTTAATTCGCTTAAACTTTTCTTTTTATTACAGAGGTAGGAAAAACTTAGTAAAGCTGCAAAATTAAAAATTTCACAAGCTGTTTCACTTTTAATACCAATTTCATTAGAAATCATTTCGGTAATTCGTTCCTTTTTATTTTCAAAGAGTTGTGACAATATAGAATCTCCATAAGCCTTGTAACAATCATCTACAGAAAGCAAACGAGATGATTCGAACTCAATTTCATTATAAAATTCGGTTTCAGCAACATATTCAAGAGTATCCTTGTACAAATCTTCGGCTTCACTTTTATTTAAAATTCCTAAAAACAAGGTTCCAATTGCAGCGTCGATGGCTTTATTTAGTAAAGAATCATTCTCGAAATAAAATTTATTTAACTTGGAAACAACATTGGAGGAAATAAAACGTTTAAGCTCAATTTGTAAGTTGGGGTTCATACGTACTGATTTATGAAGTGAAACTATTTACTATTTTTCTAAATAATCGATAAAGTGTGGTATTTTATCGATTATGTGATAAATATATGGAAAATAGTCGCTTAAGCAAATAAAATGTTAAAAAAACATTTAAGAACTGTTTAACAATTCTAAAATAACAGGAAATTAATTACAATTATATAAGTGTATCGTAAAAAATACATAATTTCAATTAGAAATGGATATAAGCGTCAATCGTTTCAAAGTGATCTTTAAATTTAAGTAACTTATGATTATCGTTTTCCGAAATTAGCATTTGATTGGACTCTTTTATTTGCAGACTGATTTTCTTATGATCTAAAACTTCGTCACTATCTGACACTATTAAAAGGTAATCCTTAAAATAATTAATTTCGCTAATGTACTTTTCGACTTCTTCTGGCATTAATTCTTTAATAAGTACTTGCTCAAGGCTTAATAATGGGTTAAGAAATATTGTTTTCGGATGAATAGTAGACGTAGCTAGCAATTGATTCATTTGAACTATTAAGTTACAACCTGTAGACGAGCCGATCAGTACAGCTTCTAATTTTGACTCTTTAATTACTTCCACCCAATCCTTAATTTTTTCGGCTAAATTGTCACCAACCAACCAATCCAAGCAGATGGCGTTGGGATATTTTATTTGAATGTCTTTAAATTTTTTAGCCTTTTTTGAAGAGTGCAAGCCATGAACGTAATAGTACTGTAGTTCTTTTTTCATTCTTTTATTCCATCGTGATTTTACGAAAATAAAAATACTACATATAAAATGTAAAAGCGCATATCAGTATACTATTTTGTCTATCCTTGATAAAGTCAAGCACTACATAAATTTAAAAGAGAGCAAAATTAACCGTTTATTTACTTTTTAATCTATGAAAAATAGCGCTCTGAAAAGTAAAATAGAAATTCAAAAACGTTAATTATCTAATTATCGGCTAACTTAAAAAGAAAAAACCCTTAACAAATAGCTTGTTAAGGGTTTCAGTGCGGATAATAGGACTCGAACCTACACGCCTTGCGGCACCAGATCCTAAGTCTGGCATGTCTACCAATTTCACCATATCCGCGTAATTGTGGGTGCAAAGATAATCATATCTACGAAATTTCAAAGGAAATATTAAAAAAATATATAAATCTGTTTTTCGTACTTTTGAAAGTCTAAAAAAACACACTAAATGGAAGTTATAAAGTCGTACATTCAAAAAAACAAGGAACGTTTCCTTAACGAATTGATAGAGTTATTAAAAATCCCTTCGGTTAGTGCCGATGCCGCCTATTCGCAAGATGTTATTGATACTTCTGAAGCGGTAAAAGTAAGTCTAGAAAAAGCAGGTTGCGATACAGTCGAAATTTGTGAAACAGACGGTTATCCAATTGTTTACGGCGAAAAAATGATCGACCCCAACCTACCAACTATTTTGGTATACGGACATTACGACGTTCAACCACCAGATCCAATCGAATTATGGACCTCACCTCCTTTTGAACCTGTAATTAAAAAAACAGAAATTCATCCCGAAGGAGCCATCTTTGCTCGTGGCGCTTGCGATGACAAAGGTCAAATGTACATGCACGTAAAAGCTTTTGAGCTAATGATGCAAACCAACACTTTGCCTTGCAACGTTAAGTTTATGATCGAAGGCGAAGAAGAAGTGGGTAGCGTAAACCTAAAAACATTTGTCGAAAACAACCACGAGAAGTTAAAAAACGACGTGATTTTAATTTCAGACACCGGAATGATCTCCAACCAACAACCTTCAATTACAACTGGTCTTCGCGGATTGAGTTATGTAGAAGTAGAAGTTACTGGACCCAACCGAGATTTACATTCTGGATTATATGGTGGCGCTGTGGCGAATCCAATCAACATTTTAGCAAAAATGATTGCGCAATTACACGACGAAAACAATCACATTACCATTCCTGGATTCTACGATAAAGTCCAAGAATTATCAGTAGAAGAAAGAGCCGAAATGGCAAAAGCACCTTTTAGCTTAGAAAAATATAAAAAAGCCTTAGACTTGAACGATGTTTCTGGTGAAAAAGGATACGTAACCAATGAAAGAAACTCCATACGTCCAACCTTAGACGTAAACGGAATCTGGGGAGGTTACATTGGCGAAGGAGCCAAAACGGTCATTGCAAGCAAAGCATTTGCCAAAATATCTATGCGTTTGGTACCCAATCAAGATTGGGAAGAAATCACCGAATTGTTCACCAAACACTTCATGAGCATCGCGCCCGCAGGCGTTACGGTAAAAGTAAAACCACACCACGGCGGTCAAGGTTATGTTACGCCAATTGACAGCATCGGCTATCAAGCCGCCAATAAAGCCTACACCGAAACCTTTGGCGTTCCAGCAATTCCAGTACGTTCGGGTGGTAGTATTCCAATCGTTGCTTTGTTTGAACAAGAATTAAAAAGCAAAACAATCCTGATGGGATTCGGCTTAGACAGTGACGCGATACACTCGCCAAACGAGCATTTTGGAGTTTTCAATTACCTAAAAGGAATCGAAACTATTCCTTTATTCTACAAATATTTTGTAGAATTATCAAAGTAAAATAATTTTCAAAATTTTATAAAATCCTAAATCCGTTCAGTTATGAGCGGATTTTTTTTTGGGCGTTCCCTGCGGGCGGGCTGTCCACTATATCTTTTACTTTTTAAAGAAAAAAGTAAAAGGAACCGCTTCTATCCCTAACGCAAACCATAACAGCTTCATTTTCAATAATTATACAAATTTATTTGCATAGTTAAATTTTTATTCTGCATTTGTAGAGCAATGTTTTAGTATGTAGAATATGAGTTATAAAAAAGCACTTCTTTTAGTATTAATTTTGTTCCTTATTGGCTGCAAAAGCAAACCGACCAATCAAACTATAAACAAAAAGAAAGAAGGATTATGGATTACCGAATCAACAATTGACCGTACAAAATATAAATTTGTAGAACGTTATAAAAATAACATCCCAGTAAAAACTTGGAAGGAATTTATAAACGATAAACTTTATAAAAGAGAAACATACAAGTCTGATGTCTGCAAAGTAAAATACTTACACAGCAATGGCAAAAGACAATCTAAAGGCATTACAAGATTAGAAGTAACCACAAAAGAATCGCACTGGTTTTATACGGGACGCTGGAAATTTTATTCAGACGAAGGAAAATTAATTAAGACTAAAAACTATAAAAACGGAGAATTACTTTCCGAAGAAAACATAAATTAAACAATCATGCAACAACTAACCAACGCCGAAGAACAATTGATGGAACATCTTTGGCAACTCGAAAAGGCTTTCATGAAAGATTTGCTTGAGGTTTTACCAGAGCCCAAGCCCAAAACAACTACCGTTGCTACCTTACTCAAACGGATGATTGATAAAAATTTCGTCGCGTACACAGCATTCGGTAATTCAAGAGAATATTATCCTTTGGTTAAAAAAAGCGACTATTTCTCTAAACACGTAAACGGATTAATTAAAAACTTTTTTAATAATTCGACATCACAGTTTGCTTCCTTCTTTACAAACGAAACCAACTTGACCGCTTCAGAATTACAGGAGCTCAAAAAGATCGTAGACAGCGCCATTGAAAACAAGAAAAAATGATAGACTTTTTAATCAAATCCACAATTGCACTAGCTGTTTTGTTAGCAGTGTATTATTTACTTCTTGAGAAAGAAAAGATGCATCAGTTTAATAGGTTTTACTTATTATTTGGAATAGTTTTTTCATTCATAGTGCCTTTTATAACTATCGAAGTAATTCACGAAATCACCATTCCTATTAGAACTCAAAACAACATCAAAATAGAAGGAGAAACCGTAGCAATTATAGATGATCCCGTAAATTATTGGGTTTATTCCATCTACATTCTGTATGGTATTATCACTTCAATTATGCTAATTCGCTTCGTTAGAAACATTCTAAAATTACACAAGAAAGCAAAATCGACTGAAAGTATCTCTTACCAGCACTCAAAATTGGTCTTAGTAAAAGAACAAACGCTTCCGTACACTTTCTTAAATAGTATTTTCATCAATGAAACTGAATATAATAGTAGAAAAATTGAACCCGAATTATTTACGCACGAACTAATTCATGTTACCCAAAAACACACTTATGACATTCTTTTTATAGAAACTTTGAAAGTTTTATTTTGGTTCAACCCTGTTTTATTTTTTTATAAAAAAGCCATACAACTCAACCACGAATTCCTCGCAGATGAAAAAGTGGTAAAATCTTATAACAATGTTCCGTTTTATCAAAATTTGCTACTGGCAAAAGCAAACGCGAACCCAACCTATTACTTGGCCAGTAATTTAAATTATTCAGTAACTAAAAAACGATTAATTATGATGACGAAAACCACATCAGTAACAAGAGCTTTATTAAAAAAGGGAGTTGTGATTCCCGTATTAACTGCATTAGTATTTTCTTTATGCACTAAAGTTGTAGCACAAGATAAAAAAGCACCAACTACAATTAACAAGAAATCAGAAGGTATATTTAATAAATACTACGAGAAGACTACTTTTAAAATAAAAGATAAAAACGGAAAAATTGTCACAGAAAAAAAATATCCTGATTTAACTCCTCTTGAAGAAAAAGCAATTCCTTCTATTCTATCAAAAAAGAAAGAATTGCCGACAAACGAAGAACTAAGCGCTGAATTAAAAAAAGGAGGTGCAGCGATTATTGAAATAGATGTTTACAGTCCTGAAAATCAAAAAGTAAAAAAAGCAGATGGCGAAATCTATAATACAAATGAAATTTCTGAAAACCCCAGTTTTCCTGGAGGTATAAATGAATTTTATAAGTTTGTAGCAAATAATTTTTACGTCTCCCAAGAAATGAGTGATGCTAAGGGAAAAGGAAGAGTTTACATAACCTTTATTATAGAAAAGGATGGGAGCATAACAGAAATCAAAAGCATAAGAGACATAGGTTACGGAACTGGAGAAGAAGCCATAAGAGTCATGAAACTATGTCCAAAATGGACACCAGGCAAAGTAAACAGTGATCCGGTACGAGTACTATATAGCTTACCAATAACGCTTGACTCTTATCAATAAGATAATAAAAATTTAAGTGTTTTTGAAAGTAGAAAGTTGCCTTATTTTTGAAAACAAATGTAGAGAAAAGCAGGTTTTTTCAAATCAAAAAGATTAGCAGTAAAAAAAATCCGCTTCCCAACCAACAGGAAGCGGATTAACTAAAAACTAAAAAACTATAAAAAACTATTATTTAAAAACTACATCTGGGTTATAGCCATAATATGGTGCTTTTTGCTCGCTAAAAAAGACGCCGTACTCTTCCAATTCTTTAAGAATTGGTAAATAAACTTCTTTAGTAATAGGCAATTGAACGCCAGTAGTTGTTATTTTTTTATTAAGAATTAGCAAGGTCGCGATAGCTACAGGAAGTCCCACCGTTTTTGCCATTGCAGTAAAAGTTTGATCTTCCCCAATACAAACCATTTTTGAATCAATTTGAGTTCTAACCCCTTCTTTTTCATATCCAAACTTATGGTACATGACGATCATGTCTTTGTCTTCGGGTTGCAACGTCCAGCTATCTGAAAGTATTTTTTCTAAAATTTGTGCTGGAGTAGCATTTTCTAGTCCAATAATCTTTGTCGCATTAAACAAATCAAGTTCTACCAATTTATCCCACATAATATCGTCGGGATCAATTTTGAGAATCAATCTCATTTTTATTTCGACAGAATCCGTTGGATGATAAGGCAAAAATGAATTGATAAACTCCCGATAACTCATTGTCTGCGAATTCTCCATGATGTAGCTGTCATCGGTCATACCCAGCTGAACAAACATATTCCACGCTTTTGAAAAACCAACTCTTCTAATCGTTCCTCGGTACAAAGTCAATGCGTGATCTAAACCATAAACCGAGCGGTATTTTAGAGAATCCCTGTTCGGATAAGCTTCAAAACGTCCGTAGTCTTCGACTTGTAAAAACTCTGTCCTCTTAAACAGATTATTATACGGAATGTATTTGTACGTTCCTTCCTGTATAAATTTGGCAGCGCCGCCTTGACCAGCCAAAACAACATTACGTGGCGACCAAGTAAATTTATAATTCCATAAATTGGAATCCGATTCGGGTGCAACAAGACCTCCGCAAAAAGATTCAAAAAGCAGCATTTTTCCACCAGATTCTCTAATCTCATCGATTACTTTCATGGCGCTCATGTGATCAATACCAGGATCTAACCCAATTTCGTTCATGAAGATTAAACCTTTGGCTTTTACTTCTTCATTCAATAGTAACATTGCATCATTGACATACGAAGCAGTTACTAAATTTTTGCCATACGTTAAACAGTCTCGAGCGACTTGAATGTGTAAATGTGCGGGAAGCATCGAAACAACAATGCTGGCTTTTTTGATTGCTTGGTGCCTTTGCACTTCATCAAAAATATCTAATGCAATTGGGGTCGCATTAGAATGATTTTTAGCTTTTTTCTGAGCTTGTTCCAAAGAAATATCAGCGATAATAAGATGTAATTTCTCCTCTATAGCTTTTGACAGCAAATACCGAATTAACGATGATGCTGAACGACCGGCTCCGATGATTAAAATTGACCTCATTTTAACTTTATTTACAACACAAACATAGTAAAATGTTTTATTTATAACAATTTACCACTCTATTTTCTATAAAAACAAAACAAACAAAAGGCGAAAAACCTTTCTTCTTCAGCCAATTCGGCTTACTTTTGTGGGACACAATCTACGTATTAAAATGGAAAAAAAGATCTTACTTACGGCTGTATTTTTAGGAATGGTTTCGATTATTTTAGGTGCTTTCGGTGCTCATGCCTTAAAATCAGTGTTAACCTCAGAACAATTAACCACTTTTGAAACTGGAGTCCGTTACCAAATGTATCACGCCTTATTTTTACTTTTTGTTGCAACCTACAAACCGCTATCAGAAAAAAAGAGAAAGACTATTTTTACATTAGCAGTAATAGGAATTGCATTATTTTCGGGATCCATTTATCTTTTAGCGACTAATTCTCTAACTTCATTTGACTTTAAAATAATCGGATTCATCACACCTGTTGGTGGTTTATTGTTAATTTTGTCGTGGTTTTTCTTATTTATTGATTTATTTAACAAAAAATCACAAAATTCAAGTTTTTAAAACGGCCTTACAAATAAATATTTATCTTTGCTGTGATTAGAATTAAACACACAACTTAAATTTTTATGGACAATCATACACTTTCAGCGAAATCGATTTCGTTAAATGACTTAGGAATTAAGAATGCAACCGTTCACTATCAGCTAACTCCAGAGGAATTGCATCAAATTACGCTCGATTCAGGACAAGGCATCGAAAGCTCTTCGGGTGCTTTGGCAATTAATACTGGTGAATTTACAGGTCGTTCTCCTTTAGATCGTTTTATCGTAAAAGATGCCATTACAGAAAAAGAAGTTTGGTGGGGAAATGTAAATATTCCTTTTTCACCAGAGGCTTTTGAAAAATTATACAGTAAGGTTTGTGACTACTTATCTAACAAAGAAGTTTTTGTAAGAGATTCTTATGTTTGTGCTGATCCTAATTACCGATTAAATGTGCGTGTAGTAACCGAAACTGCGTGGTCAAATTTATTTTGCTACAATATGTTCTTGCGCCCAGAGACAAGTGAGTTAGAAAACTTTGTTCCAGAATGGACTGTAGTTTGCGTTCCTTCTTTTATGGCTGATCCGACTGTAGATGGTACGCGCCAAAGTAATTTTGCAATTTTAGATTTTACTAAAAAAATCGCTTTAATTGGCGGAACAGGATATACAGGAGAAATTAAAAAAGGAATTTTCTCTGCTTTGAACTTTATTTTACCTGTCTTTAAAAATGCGCTTCCAATGCACTGTAGTGCTAACGTTGGAGAAGCAGAAGATACTGCGATTTTCTTCGGATTATCAGGGACTGGAAAAACCACTTTATCGGCAGATCCAAACCGTAAATTAATTGGAGATGATGAACACGGGTGGACTAAGGAAAATACCGTTTTTAATTTTGAAGGTGGGTGTTACGCCAAAGTAATTAACCTTTGTGAAGAGAACGAACCAGAGATTTTTAAAGCCATTAAAAAAGGATCTATTTTAGAAAATGTAGTTTTTAAAGAAGGAACAAATGACGTAGATTATGAAGATGTTTCGATTACACAAAACACTCGCGTAAGCTACCCAATTTATCATATTGACAACATACAGCCCGGTTCTATTGGAACTAATCCAAAAAATATATTTTTCTTAACAGCCGATTCATTCGGAATTTTACCTCCGATATCAAAATTAACTCCGGGTCAAGCGGCTTACCATTTTATTTCAGGCTATACTGCAAAAGTAGCAGGAACAGAGGCAGGAGTTACGGAGCCACAACCAAACTTTTCTGCTTGTTTTGGAGCACCATTTATGCCACTACATCCCACTCGCTACGCAGAAATGTTGAGTCAAAAAATAAAAGACACTAATGTTAAAGTATGGCTTATTAATACCGGTTGGACTGGTGGACCTTACGGTACCGGAAGCCGTATGAAGTTAAAATATACCCGCGCCATGATTACTGCGGCGTTGAATGGAGAATTAGAAAAAGTTAATTTTGAAAACTGCGCTGTATTTGGAATTGCAAAACCAATGACATGTCCAGATGTTCCAAGTGAGATATTAAATCCTAGAAATACCTGGGAAGATAAAGACTTATACGACAGTAAAGCGGTAGAATTAGCTCAGAAATTCAAAGCTAATTTTGCCAAATTTGAAGAATTTGCCAATCCTGAAATAATGGCTGGCGCACCTTTACTATAAACGTTGCTTACTAATTCAACAAAAAAAAGCTGTTCTCAAGAACAGCTTTTTTTTATGTTTATTGTTTTCATTAAGCTATTTTTTCTGCACATCGATTAACTCTTGTATTGAATCCCAACTGTAATACTGAAAAGTCATTCCGTTACTCATGGCCACAAACAAGCCGTTGGCGAAACTTCCTCCTAAATTTACATTGGTAACCTCTACACCATCACATTCAATTGTTGAAGTAGGAATTTCGGCCACTAATGGATAGGAGTTTGTATTTCCACTTACTCCTTCCCTTGGATATACCATAAATGTATTAGCCTGTTGATTGGAAACCAAAATATAGCCTTCTGTTACTGATTTTTTGTAAATAGCAATTCCTTCATTATCCGACTTAAAATCACCTTGTCCAAAAAGAGCCAGTTCTTGATTGTCATTTAATGCCGGATTCGCATAGTATTTTCTGATTCCGAATTGCTCATCACAATAATAAACGTATCCCAATTCGTTATCTACTGCAATAGCTTCAATTTCTTTTTTACCGCTATACTTTCCAAATTTTCGTACTACTTTTCCACCTACAATTCCTCTTCCATTATCGGACAATTCATATTGCCACAGATACGTTTCCGACGGCCCGTCTTTTCTTCCTACAATTGCAAAAATAGATTGATCTTCCGGTCTGGTGTATAAAGCAATTCCCATCGGAGCGCACAATTCTTCGCCATCAAAAACTGAAATTCCACCATCATCAAGCGGTTTCAAATCAGGCAAACTAAAAACTCTAATTTTACTCGTTTCACGTTCTGTCGTTACAGCAATGTCTACTTTTTTTCCATTTAAAACCAATCCATAAGCAATATCTACATTATTCGGACGTTTTAAAACTTTTGATTTGCCCACAATTATTCCGCCTAAATCAAAAGCATACAAACCACCATTGGTATCTTTATCTGTACCAATAACAATACTTTTTGAAGGATCCGTCGGATGAATCCAAATTGCAGGATCATCAGTATCGTGCGGTAACTTTTCGGTTATAACTATTGGCTTCAACGCATCTTCCTGAACGGGCACGAGTTTATCGCTGCAGGAAACGAGAGAAATTAGTCCAAATGCAAGGGCTATTTTACTTGAAATTTTCATCATTATTTCTTATCGATTTGAGTTCTAAATAATATCTTCCCGTCGTCATCCACTACTTGTGCCAGTAGTTTAGAGTTGGATACGGCAAATGTCATAAAACCAGCTTTTTCTGCAAAAAACAACGTCCCCTCTCTCGCCCCACTCGGACGCACGGTGCAGGCTGAACCAGACAAAAACTGCGTCGTATACCTTCCTTTTGGTTTTATAATTTGCAAATCGTGTTCGTGTCCGCAGAAATAAGCATCTACTTTGTTAGTATCAAAAATAGCAGCAAACTTGTTTTCAAAACTCTTAGTCTCTTTGCTGTTTTTACGCTTTCCGCCACTGTACAATGGATGGTGACCGACTACAATTTTCCACGTCACTTTTTTATCCGTCGTAGCCAATTCCTTGAGCAACCACTTTTTTTGAGCAGTTGTATCTTGCGCTCTCATCGATTCACTCATACCAGAATCTACCTCGTAATATTTGTCTATAAAGGGAGAGGTATCCATAAATAAAACCAAAACTTTATTGCCATCTTCTAAATCAAATTCCTTTTTAAAATAAGTGGAAGGCATGTGCCAGCGACGACTAACATCTGAGTAGTCGATTTGCGCTTGCACTTTTCCTCGGTGATCGTGGTTTCCTAAAGTCACGAACCAATCGGTTTGCAAACTATAATCGGTGTAAACATTTTCAAAAGAAGCCTTCCACGAATAATCGGTAGTACTTTGTACGCCATTTGGATAAAAATTATCGCCCACGCTAATCACAAATTCAGATTCAATTGTAGCGGCTGCTTTTCCCATCTGAGTCGCTACTTCTTTTTGATAAAATTGACCGTAACGACCAAAATCTCCCATTAATAAAAAATTAAGACTCCTGTCTATCTTTTGCAATTCGGGATTATAGCCTTCCGTATAACCCGATAATTCTCTATTTTTTGTTTGTTGTGCGGCTGCTCCTTGAAAAAGCAATACTGATAAAAAAATGTAAACTATTTTTTTCATTTCTATGATTTATAAAAACAGAACTGGATTTTATATCCCATTCTGTTTATTTATTTTATTAAAAAGTATAATTAAAAATCCAATTTCAAACCAAAATTATAACGCCCTTGATAGTATTCTACTTGCTGCGTATGTGCTTTTGATCCTTGATAATAACGCAACGGCTGATTGGTTAAATTATTTGCTTCTGCAAAAAGACGCAAGTTCGTTGTAATTTTATACGACGCATTTGCATCTACAAAAAACTGTTTGTCATAATATGAATCTTGATGCCTGTCGGCGCCTAAAACATCTAAATAATCAGACGTGAAATTGGTCGAAATACGAGCCGAGAAGCGTTTGTTTTCCCAGAACAAAGAACCGTTAAACATGTGCGGAGTTGTCCCTGGAAGACTTACATCCGTTCTCTCATTACCGTCTTCATCTGCAATTCCTTTGGCTTTAGACTGTGTAAACGTGTAATTCACATAAACTCCAAATCCTCTTAAAAATTTACTTTCGAAAAAATCAAACTGTCGTTGAAAAGCGACTTCTAACCCATAAACAGCAACCTTATCGCCATTTCTAGATTGTACGAAACTCCATTCTTCTCCTACCGGAATTGGATTTATTTGATTGGGGAAATCAGTTGAAAAACTACCATTACTGTAGGTTTTACTGCTGTATTTGTAAATAAAATCATTTAAGTTTTTGTAAAATGCTCCTGCTGAAACCAAACCGACAGACTTAAAATAATTCTCGGCCATAAAATCGTAATTAAAAGAATAGGTCGCTTTTAAGTTTGGATTACCTGCCGAAATTTCCATGTCAGAAGCGATATTATTCACGTACGGAGCCAAATCATAATAATTAGGTCTAGCCAAAGCAGTAGTTACCGCCGCTCTCAAAACCAAACTAGTAGTCGCATTGTATTTGAATGATAAACTTGGCATTGCATTAGTGTAACTATTTTTGTGGGTAATTTCATCTTCCACAGTCACCTCATCTGCTACACGATTTCCGGTATAATTGATATGCGTATCTTCTACTCGAACGCCAACAATCATAGATAATTTATCACTAAAATCTTGATCCCATCTAATGTAAGCAGCATAAATTTGTTCTTTTGCAGTGTAGTTAACCGTCAAATATTCCGAAGGATCTGTTTCTTTACTAAACAAACTGGCATTATTTAAATCAAGTCCGCCCAAAAATGAGGCTGCAGCATACGTTCCGCCCACATATTTTGTACCTGGATTAAATCTGTTACCATCAAAGTAGATAGTCGGAACAACTCCCAAAGTAGCGAAATCAGCATCAATTGGATCGTAGGCATAAAAAATATTATCTCTTGATTTGTCTTTCAATCGCATACGCAAACCTGTTCGAAGTCGACCTTTTTCGGAAGGAATAATGGAAAACGGAATTCTGAAATTTAACTTTGCTCCCACTTCTTCTTCACTCGTATCGTTGGTGTTTTCGGTAACCGAATCAAACTTAAATTTATCTACCGATTCTCCTGTAGTTGTTACTAAAGGAAAATTAGAATCTGATACATCTTGCGTTACTCCCAGTCCTTTCTGACGAAATTCAATATAACGCTCGTTCGGTCTGTATTCGCTCGCAGCTGAATAATTTAAAGCCCAATCCATATCTAGATTAGAACTTACTAAATGCTCGCCACGCAAGGCATAATTTTGAACGCGTTGGTCTTCTAATCTTCCATTTTTATTTCTACTATTATCTACTCCACCTTTGGTTTGACGTTTTACTCTACCTTGAAAACCAGTGATTGTTTCTCCTTGATAAATTGGTTTTATATCATCGTAAGTTGTCCTAAAACGATTTTCTCTATCGTCTCTCCAATTGTAAATCGCGTTTGCAAAAATGGTATTATTATCATCAAATTTGTAATCAAAAGAAACGGCTGCACTACGGCGAATGCGTTGTACATCGTAGCGTCTAATTTCTGATTTCGACAAAAACTCATTACCAAATTTATCTTTTGACCACACATTTTCAATATTATCTGAGCCATAATCGTTATTATTATAAGAACCACTCACAACCATTCCTAATTTATTATCCATAAATCGATTTCCATAAACCAGTCCTGCCGTATACATTCCCTTTTCACGAATGGGCATGTAACCACCCGCAACAGTTGCCGAAATACGTTGTCCGTTTGGAGTAGCTCTTGTAATTAAATTTACAGAACCACCAATCGCATCGGCATCCATATCTGGCGTTAAGGTTTTGTTTACTTCAATAGTCGAAATCATATCCGACGGAATCAAATCCATTTGTACATTTCGGTTGTCTCCTTCAGCAGACGGAATTCGATCGCCGTTTAAGGTTACCGAATTTAAGGATGGAGCCAATCCTCTAATAATAATATTTCTGGCTTCTCCTTGGTCATTTTGCATTGTAATTCCAGGTACACGTTTTAAAGCATCACCAACATTCGCATCTGGAAAACGACCCACTTGATCTGAAGAAATGACATTACTGATGTTATTATTATTCTTTTGCTGGTTTAGTGCTTTTGCTTGACCTTTTAATGCGTCGCCAATAACCACCTCGTTCAATTCAGTTCCGGACGCTTTTAAATTAAAATTGACTACGGTATTTGTTCCTTTAATGATTAAGATGTTCTGAGAAACAGACGTATATCCCATATATTTTACCTGAATTTCAAAAGAACCTTCTTGCGCATTCAAAAATTCGAAACTTCCATTGTAATCAGAAATTGTGTATTTGTTTTGTCCAGAAATTTGCACCATTGCACCAGGCAAAGGCAAATGGTCTTCACCATCTAAAATTTTTCCCGACACTATTCCCTTTTGAGAATATCCTGCTACCGTTAGTAAAAAAAGTACTGTTACTAAATAAATCTTTTTCATTTTTAGGTTTATAGATTAATTAATTTGATTTGCAAAGCTAGAAGCGTTGCGTTAAAATAAGCAGCTCTATAGATCACCATATCGTTACTAAACCACTACTTTATATCAAACTATTTTACCTTAAACTAACATTTGAAATTGTTTCAATTATGCGAAATAAACCTAAAAACTGTTTTAAAAACAAATTTTACAAAGTAGTAATTTAAAACAAATCAACTAATTAGATTCAAATTAAAATTTTGGACTTAAATTTGCTTCAATCAAAATCATCAAATAAAATTTACTAGAAATAGTAAATCAACAAATCAAAAATCATCAATCATGTTACAAAACTTTTTCATGCTGTGCTCTGGCGCAGACCGAGATCTCCTCGAAGATTGTTCGCAAGGCGAAAAAACCAAATACGTGGGTATTGGAGCCACCGTTTTCTTTACTGCCGTTATGGCTTTCATCGCCAGTGCTTATGCACTTTTCACCGTATTCGACTCTATTTATCCTGCTTTGCTTTTCGGCTTAGTTTGGAGTCTGCTTATTTTTAATCTAGACCGTTTTATTGTTTCGACTATAAAAAAACGCGACCGATTTTGGGATGAATTTCTGCAAGCGACTCCCCGAATTATACTTGCGGTAATTATTGCCATCGTAATTTCGAAACCTTTGGAAATTAAAATTTTCGAAAAAGAAATTAATACCGTCTTATTGAAAGAAAAAAACGCAATGGAACTGGCAAACAAGAAAGAAATTAGTACCTACTTTAAAACTGATTTAGATAAAAACAAAGCGCAAATTGCAATTCTAAAAACAGATATTTTATCTAAAGAAAAAGAAGTTAACGATTTATACTCTACTTACATAACCGAAGCAGAAGGAACTGCTGGAACCAAAAAGTTAGGAAAAGGACCTGTCTACTCGGAAAAAAGACAAAAACACGACGCGGCCTTACAAGATTTGGCACTTTTAAAGACAGCCAACGAAACGAAGATTGCCGACTTAGAAAAACAGGCAGCTACTTTTCAGTCTGATATGGATAAAAAAGTTAATGAAACGCAACCCATTATCGAAGGGTTTGATGGTTTAATGGCGCGAATTAATGCGTTGGATAAATTGCCATGGTTGCCTTCCTTTTTTATTATGCTTTTGTTTTTAGCCATTGAAACTTCGCCAATTATCGCAAAATTACTTTCTCCTAAAGGCGAATATGACTTGAAACAAGAAGAATTAGAAACGGCATTAAAAGCGACTTTAACACAAAACAAATACCAGCGCGAATTATTAGTCAAAACTAGTGCGACAATGCACGACATAGTCTATGCAGACATCGCCCAAGACAAAAAACTGTACGATTTACAAAGAAAGAATGCTGAGGAATTATTAGAATTACAATCCAACGGATTTTTAGAAAAACAAAAACGAACCTTATAGTTGAACGCGATAAGTGAAAGTCGTTTAATAAAATTTAAATAAAAAAGTCGGAAGCTGTGCATACAACTTCCGACTTTTTGCTTGAATACTTTTTTATGTACAAAATAAGTCTTACATATAACTCAAAATTTCTTTTTTAAAGACATCATATTCGCCCTGCATAATCAGTCCGTTATCTAGTAATCTTTTATAATTTTGAAGCTTTTCAAACAATTCATCTTGCGACAATTCACTTAGTTTTCTGTCGGCAACTACTGGAGCACTTGGCGCGACTGCTGGCTCGGTGTATACCGGAACTACTGGCATTATTTCAGCAAAACTAGTTACTTCTTCGGTTTCGATCTCTTCTACCTGCTCCACTTCATCCACCACATCTTCAAATTCTACATAATTTTCTTCAGAACTTGTAGTCGTTTCATGGAAGATTTCCATAATAGGATTTTTAACTAAATCCAATTGCTCTTTAGCGTAAGTAAATATTTTTCTAGCTTGAATTTTTGGAATATAATCAATAGAAATGGTTAAATCTGTCTTGGTTGAAAACGAAAATTCTGAACCTAAAATATTCTCTTTTACGAAAGTGGCTTCTATATCATCCCAAGTATAATCAGTAAAATCCATTGAAAGTCCTAAGTTTTTAGGCTTGCAAATAATAATTCTTTTATTCGTCAGGACAATGCTATCTGGAAAAACGGTAAGCGCTGGTTTCTTTTGAACAGCAATGTATCCAACTTCTTCATTGCGCATTAATAAATCATTCAGTTTCGAAGTGATTTTCTCGATCGCTTTTGGATCTTGTTCTTCGTTTAAGAATTTTTTAATTTGATCTTTCATAGGGTATAAGTTGCTAAGTTACAAAGTAACAGAGGTGCTAATTTTTTGGTTTTTGTAAGCAAATGTAATGCCTAATTTTCTATTTCTATAATTTCATTCTGGATTTTCTTTGACAAACTTTTGAATACCAGATCGTATGAATGATCGATTAATTCCTTCACAAGCTTTGCCGGCACATCACTGTTTATGCTAACAGTATTCCAATGCTTTTTGTTCATGTGATAGCCTGATTTAATGCCTTCAAATTCAACTCTAAGTTCTACTGCTCGTTCTGTATCACATTTTAAATTGACTCCTGGCTCCCCTTTTTCCCATTGAGAAAGAGAGGACAATGCAAAAATTTTTCCGCCAACTTTAAATGCCAATGTAGTATCATCAAACGGAAAATGTTCGGTAGCACTTTTTTTGCCAAGACAATATTCGTAAAAGATTTCTAAATTCATTTTGTCAAAATTTTTTCCATCATTCGTTCGGGATGTGCTAAAGCTTTAAAGCCAAACTTTTCATATAATGAATGTGCATCACGCGTTGCCAAACGCCAAATTTTCACATTTTTTAATTGCACTTCTTTCATCATAGCAGCAACCAACACCGATGAATATCCTTTACCTCTGTGACTTTCATCAATAAAAACATCCATCACATAAGCAAAGACAGCAAAATCAGTAATCACTCGCGCAAATCCAACTTGCTTGTCATTCACATAAAGTCCGAAACAAACCGAGGCATCAATTGTAGTTTGAATTTCTTGTGTTGTTCGCCCTGCAGCCCAATAAATATCTTTTAGAAAATTTTGAATAAAAGTTACATCTAACTTACTTTTATCGGTGGAAACGGTAAGGTTACTATTCATAAACATAGGATTACGTTTCCTTTTAAAATATACTTATTTTACTTTCTGCAAAAGGTTTATTAAAAAGTATGACTGCCTCACTACTTGGCGATTCGTAAGCTGCTTTCTGTATCATAGAAGGGTTCGAAGGATATTTTTTTCCGTCAAAAACTAATTCTTTCACTTTACCGTAATCTTTAATAACCAAGACTTTCCATCCATTTTTTACTGTTTCATCTATATAAATTGGAGCGTCCATTACCGTGAATTTGGTAATCACTTTTTGATTATTGTCTAAAAGTAAAAACGTACAACCTCCAGAACCACAAAAATACGATGACGAAAAACGAACAAATGTTTCTGGAACACCATCACCGTTCAAGTCAATATCTTCGTATTGAAACTTACGATCGTCCTCTTTTAAAAATTTCAAATCGTCTTTTAAGAAATCAGTAATCAAAAAGTTTTTTAACTTTTCTTCCTTAGAATCTGCTAATTCATTTGTTGTTTTTTCGCTAGAAATTGTATCTTTTACTACCGTGTTTTCTGTTTGTACTTCTTGTTTTTTATCTCCACAAGAAACTAGCAATACAGTAATTATACTGCATAATCCCAATTTTATTTTCATCATGTCCATTTTGTTTACACCCACTATTTAAGTCTTCTTTATATATTAACTCTGCGAATACTTTATTCGTTCTTTCTTGCTTTACAACTACTAAATTTTAACGGTCTCAGTTAAAACTACGAATTATCGATTAATTTACAAAATTCAAAGTGTTTGTACAGCGTATAAAACCGGCTTACTCGGACTCGCATCGTTCTCAAAAGAGGCTATTTGAATATTTAATACATAATCCCCGTCAGCGATTGTATCAGAAACAAAAATCATTTCGGTAATCGTACAATCAAATCTGGCATCTTCATTTACTTTCTCAACGTTTTTTAAATTCCAAAAAGCTTTATGTGCCAATAATTTTCCTTCGTCGTGCTCTTTGTCAACACTTGGCAAATCAATAAGTAAGTGCTTAATTCCGCTTTCGCGAATGTAAATCGCCGCTTCTTCAGATAAATAAGGCGGATTGGTATTGGAATACTTACGAGATTTTTTCGCTCTTTCGTTCGGATACGTTCGAATGATTAACGCTTCGATCTTATCAAAATTCGCATTCACAAGAGACAAACTATTTTTAACTTGCTCTTTGCTGATAACCAAATCAGTATCTTTTTGCTCTGGCGCAATTGAAATTAATTGTGCGCAAAAGAAAAACTGTTGCAGTGATTGATTGACGCTGTAAAAATCGTTTGTAATATGACCTAGACATTCGGTATGTGTACCATGTCCGTGCGGGTTAAAGAAGATGTTATTAAAATTCGTAGAAGATTTTCCGTCTGAAACTTTCCCAATCCAATCGCCAATAACAACAGGTTCAATAATGGGCTTTTCAATATACCACGCGATCGGGTTTTCATCGGTATTGGTTAGCGGAATCGAAATATCAATTGGTTTCGATAAGTCTATTTGAAAGTTGTTGATTGTTGCTAGCATAATTCAGTTTTAAACGAAAGAAATGTAAAGAGAATTTAATTTGTAAAGCTAAGTTCGTAAAGCTTTAGTTATTATTTAAACAAATTTCTGAAAAACTGATTTTCTATGCTTATAAGCATTTGACTATCTTACTTTTTATTTTACATCTAAAAAAAATAAATCGGATGCAATTCCGTCAGTCAGAAATTTGCCTTTTGCGGTTGGCCTTAATATAGTGTCAGTAATGACGACTAAATCATCATTTAAAAATTTCTGCGATTGTTTCTTCAAATAATCCAAATAATCCATGCCAAATTCGGCTTCGATTCTATCCAAAGAAACGCCCCAAATCGTTCGCAAACCAGTCATCACATATTCGTTGTACCGATCTGATTTGGATAAAATTTCGACTTCGTTGGGTAAAACATTATCCTCAATTGATTTGAGGTACAAACTATTATTGGCAATATTCCAGCTCCTAGAAAGACCGTCATAGCTGTGTGCAGAAGGACCAATTCCGAGATATTTTTTGCCCAACCAATATGCAGAATTATTTTTAGAAAAATAATTTTCTTTAGCGAAATTGGATAACTCATAATGAATGAATCCTTTCTCTTGAAGTGTTTCTACCAAAATAGAAAAATGTTCTGAAGCCACTTCGTCTTTCGGCGCACCTATTTTTCCAGCTTGAATGAGCTTATACAAAGCCGTTTTTGTCTCTACTGTCAATGCATAACTCGAAATGTGTGGAATGCCAAAACTCATTGCTTTCTCAATATTTTGTTTCCATTTTTCATTGCTCATTCCTGGAATTCCATATATTAAATCAATCGAAATATTGTCGAAATACTGTGTCGCAAGTTCTAAACTTTTTTGAGCTTCAGCCGAACTGTGAGCACGATTCATCATTTGCAAATCGTCTTCAAAAAAAGATTGAATTCCGATACTCAACCGATTGATTTTACTTTTAGCTAATTCAATTATTCGCTCCTGCGACAAATCATCAGGATTTGCTTCTAAAGTGATTTCAGGGTTTTCGGCAACTTCGTAATTATCATAGACTTCTTGAATCAAAAAATTAATCTCCTTTGAAGACAATACACTTGGCGTACCACCTCCAAAATAAATGGTTTCTACAATCTCATTGACAAACTCAATTTTTCGCAGCTTAATTTCTTTGGTAATAGCCCAGACCATCTCGTCTTTCTTTTTCATCGAAGTCGAAAAATGAAAATCGCAGTAATGGCAAGCCTGCTTGCAAAATGGTATGTGTATATAGATGCCGGACATATAGGTTAATTTTTAGTAATACATATTAAGGGACCAAAATATTTTCATGCTTTTTCATTCCGAATTAATAGTACTAAAATATTTAAAAATCTGCTGAATAGTTACTTCTTAACTCGATCCTCATTGTTCTTTACAAAAGCATCCCAGCCGGTGTAACTTTTTTCGCCGACGACTTTTCCTGAGTTGAAAAAATGACAAACTGCGGCGGCCAAACCATCAGTTGAATCCAGGTTTTTAGGCAATTCTTTTAGTCCCAGAAGTTGTTGCAACATTTTGGCCACTTGTTCTTTGCTGGCATTTCCGTTTCCGGTTACCGCCATTTTTATTTTCTTGGGTTCGTATTCGGTGATCGGAATATCTCTGGATAATCCCGCTGCCATGGCAACGCCTTGAGCACGACCCAATTTGAGCATCGACTGCACATTTTTACCAAAGAAAGGTGCTTCAATCGCTATTTCGTCGGGATGGTGCGTGTCGATTAATTCGATGGTGCGTTCAAAAATAATTTTCAGTTTTTGGTAATGATTGTCGTATTTAGATAGCAGCAATTCGTTAAGTTGCAAGAATTCCATTTTTTTGTTAACGACTTTTATCAATCCAAAACCCATAATCGTGGTTCCAGGATCGATGCCTAATATAATGCGTTCTTTTGTCAATTTTTTTGAGGGATTAGACTGCGTTTTTTAAATGAAGATGAACAGTTTACAAATACTTAAAATGTAAATTTCTGCAATGCTTTGTTATTTTAATTGCGAGTGCTTGCGAAGTAGTGTTTTTTACAATAGTTTCCTTTTCTTTGCAGCATGATTTCAATTCCTCACAAAGCTAAACAATTCCTAGTTCTTGTTGTCAAACTTTTAATTGTTGGTGGCGCATTTTACTTTATTTACGATCAACTCGTACAAAATGACCAGCTCGATTGGAAGAAATTTAGCGCTTTGTTTGAAAAAAACCAATCATTTCTAGGTATTACTTTTATTTTATTGTTGAGTGTTTTAAATCGCTACTTTGAAATTTTAAAATGGCAGAACTTAGCTCAAATTGTTCGAAAGATTACTGTAGGCGAAGCGACCAAACAAGTGCTTGCCGCGTTAACTGCTGGTCTTTTTACGCCCAACGGTGTGGGAGAATATGCTGGAAAAGCGTTGTTTTATAAAAAAGAGCAGACCAAGCAAATCGTGTTTCTGAATTTGATTTGCAACGGAATTCAAATGGTGCTTACCGTTATTTTTGGAATTTTCGGATTGCTGTATTTCAACACTTTATACCCAGTAGTGACTGCTCAGACTTTAGCAATCGTTTTTGTTGGTTTGGTTGTTTTAATTTTAGTTTTATTTTCGATTAAAAAAATTGCTATCAAAGGCTATTCGATAGAAAAACTGATTCATAAAATCAATTCGATTCCGAAAAAAATTCATCGCCAAAATATCCTTTTAGGTTGTAGTCGGTATTTGGTTTTTTCGCATCAGTATTACTTTTTATTCTTGGCTTTTGATGTGGATTTGTCGTATTTCACCATGATTGCAACCATTGCTGCAGTTTACTTTTTAGCATCCTCCTTACCTACTTTTCAATTTTTAGATTTTGCTGTAAAAGGCGGCGTTTCTTTGTTTTTCTTCGGATTGCTAGGTGTTAACGAATGGATTGTAGTTTTTATAAGTACACTAATGTGGTTTTTAAATGTGGTTTTACCCGTTGTAATTGGCACTTATTTTGTCCTGCGTTTCAAACCCAAAACATTGTGATTTTGGTGTTTTTATATGGTATTTTGATTCTTTATTCCTTTGTAATCCTGTGGTTGGCTCACGGATTTAAAAAAGTCCCAGTTTACAAATTTGATTTTGCTGAAACACCAAAAACGACTTTTACTATAGTTGTACCTTTTCGGAATGAAACACAAAACTTACCATTATTACTAGAAAGCATTTCTCGATTGAATTATCCGACGGAATTATTTGAAGTGATTTTAGTGGACGATGATTCGGATGAAAAATTTCAATACTTCAATTCAACATTCCATATTCGAATCATAAATACGACTCGAACCTCAAATTCCCCCAAGAAAGACGCCATTTCAACTGCTATTTCTCACGTAAAGACCGATTGGATTCTTACCACCGACGCAGATTGTTTGGTTCCTAAACATTGGTTAGCAACTTTTGATAGTTTTATTAGAGAACACAACGTTGAAATGATTGCGGCTCCAGTAAACTATCAAAATACCAGCTCTTTTTTGGCACATTTTCAGCAATTAGATCTAATGAGTTTGCAAGGCGCCACAATTGGAAGTTTTGGAATTGGTAAAGGTTTTATGTGCAACGGCGCTAATTTTGCGTACACGAAATCTTTTTTTGAAAGTTTAAAGGGTTTTGCTGGAAACACCAAAATTGCTAGTGGTGATGATGTGTTTTTGTTGCAAAAGGCCATAGAAGAATCTCCACAAAAAGTGGCTTATTTAAAATCAAAATTGGCCATTGTACTGACACAACCGACTAGTTTCTGGCACGAATTATTTTTTCAACGGGTTCGTTGGGCGGCAAAAACAGGTTCTTATCAAAGTCTATTTGGTAAATCTTTGGGCTTGCTTGTGTTTGCAGTCAATCTTAGTTTTATACTTGGCTTTGTATTTTTGCTTTGTGGGATTTGGTCTTTTTTGACTTTCGAATTGTTTGTGGTTCTAAAATTTGCTATCGATTTTATATTGCTTTACACAACCAATCGGTTTTTAGGAAACGTAAGAATGTCAAATTGGTTGTTGAGTAGTTTATGGTATCCCTTTTTTAGTGTAGCTGTGGCGTTGTACAGTTTGTTTGGAACATACGAGTGGAAAGGCAGGCGATTTAAATATTAAACTAAAACCATTGTTTGCTGACAGGTCTTTTTATTGACCTTTGTAGGTATTATATGAGATTAAAAAAGAAGCCGTAATTCATTCGTTCATGATTTTAAAACCCTTCAAGAGATTAAAAAACCGTATTCCTAAAAACACAAATGGATCGCATTCTGTTAGCCCTGATAAAAGCGGCATCCTTTTGTGTCTGCCGCGGCAGATGCAAAAGATATAGCGGATAGCAGGAAAGAGCTACTAAAACTTACTCTGACTTAATAATTACCGGTAATATAAATTGAGTTTTTACTGGAATTCCGCGTTTAATGGCTGGATTTACTTTTGGAAAATCGACTAAACGCGCGTGTAAAATACTGTCAATTTTAATGGTGTCGTACGCGACCGAATCTTTAGGAAACTGCGGTTCGAAAGTCATGGTTGCATTTGGAAAAACAGTAACTTTTACTTCGATTGTATCCAAATCCGGGTACAAAATAGAAAGAGTGTCAATGTCTAATTTTTCTTGAACAAGTTGTGCCATCGTTTCGAAAAAACATTGTTGGCGCAGCTTTTTATCGGCGATTTGGTCACAGTTGGTTACCGATGGATATTCGTCTACCTCACGCCAATTGATGGATTTTAGTTCTTTTTGCAACAACTCTTTTTCGTCAGGAATTTGCTTCTCAAAATATTGACAAGACGCAAGTGAAAAAAGAACTATATAGAGATAAAAATGCTTCAACGGATTGGAATTACTTAATTACCATGCAAAATTACGATAATTTTTTGAGTTGCTTTAAAAACTACCAAAGCTTCGTAGTTTTCTGACAGCAATTTCTAATTTTTTTAATCCAATTATTATTTGAATAAGAAATAAAGATAATTGCAGATCTAAAAAGCGCCGATTTTTCAATTAAATTTATGAATAATTTGAGCTAAAAATTCCGTTTTTGAATGTAAATCGAAATTAAAAGTAGAATCTAAATTTTTACTGGAATAGTGTAACATTTCTAATTCGTTTTAATTGTAATTTTCCCTTGAACTACTATCGGTTTAGAAATTAGTAGTCCCTCTCAAATTTCATAAAAATACTGTATGGATACTTTTTTACTTGTTTTAGGTTTACTATTTATGATTGGCGGAATACTTGGAAGTTTTTTGCCTGTTGTGCCCGGATTAACTTTAAGTTGGATTGGTTTATTGCTTTTGTATTGCACAGAAACCGTACCGATGAACTATTGGGTCATGGGTTTTGCGCTGCTTTTGGTCATCATCATAACTATTCTAGAATATGTGATTCCAGCAAAAGGAACCAAAAAATACGGCGGAAGCAGCTATGGAGTTTGGGGAACTAATATTGGATTAATTGTTGGTATTTTTGCTCCAATTCCCGTTGGATTTATAATTGGACCGTTTGTCGGTGCATTTGTCGGCGAATTAATTTACGATTCTAAGGATCATAAAAGAGCTTTTAAGGCAGCAACAGGATCATTTGTTGGTTTTCTTGCCAGTACTTTTTTAAACTTTATGCTTTGCGTCGTTTTTTTAGGATGGTTTATTCATGTGGTGTGGGAGAATTGGAACGGGTTATTTTAGGCATAATTGGCATTGAGAAAGAATTTAATTTATCTTGAAGTTCTTAAACAGATTCTTTAGTAATTACAGCTAAAAGTTAGAAATAACTTAGACTTTCAATTTTTTGAACGATATTAGCAAGAAATAATCTGTGTTTTAATACTTAGTGATTTGAATAAAGACCAAATAAATACTTCCTTTTTTATTCAACAGCTCAAGCAGGGCGAGAACAGCGCTTTTGAAACCTTGTATCATTTATATTTTCAAAAATTACATCATTTTGCCAATAGCTATTTAGAAAACGAACAAGAATCGGAAGAAATTGTTCAAAATGTTTTTTTTAAAATTTGGGAGAAACGCGAAAAGCTAGAACTATCGATTAATTTACATTCGTATCTTTTTAAGATGGTAAAGAATTCATGTTTGGATTATTTTAAACACCAGAAGATTCGTGAAAAATATCAAAATTATTGTGATTCCGAAAGACGCAACATCAACTATCTTGCTTTATTAGACGAATCAAGTTCTGATTTTATAGAAAAAGAACTATTGATCAAAATAAATGCAGTGGTCGAAAAACTGCCTGCAGCTTGCAAAAACATCTTTATAAAAAGCAGGTTTCAGGGCTTAAAACACAAAGAAATTGCCGAGGAATTGAATATTTCGACTAAAACTGTCGAAAATCAAATTACAAAAGCGATCAAGTTTTTACGACTTGAACTCAAAGAATACACTGCACTTTTTTTATAATTTAAAAAAAATCAAATTCGCGTAGGGGTTATCTAAGTATGAATCGTCTTAGAATAAATAGCCAACATGACCGAACTCGATTTAATACACTTTATAGATAAAAAAGGCGATGTTCTTTTTGATAAAAAAGTGATCGCTTGGATACAATCGTCTGCAG
The DNA here is from genome assembly GCF_001529295.1 of Flavobacterium sp. TAB 87. GTDB lineage: Bacteria > Bacteroidota > Bacteroidia > Flavobacteriales > Flavobacteriaceae > Flavobacterium. The sequence goes on along the minus strand of NZ_LLWK01000038.1, from coordinate 681,156 downwards.
AAAATCAAGCTTTTTACAACCAAGTAAAAGCAAAGCACGTTATTGCTACTCTGGATGTTTCTTCAGAAAAAATAGATCCTGCCGTTCCATTTAATGTCTTTAAAAAGCACACTAAATCTAAAAACAAAACCATACGCTTATTTTTACAACGCGCAGCAGTTTTGCTTCTTCCGCTGGCATTAGTCACTTACTTCTATTTTTCTTCTAAAAATGATGTGCACGCAACAAAGCGATATTCGTATACTACAAAAGCAAAAGAACAACGAAAAGTTACGCTTGCCGATGGAACATTTGTTTGGCTGAATGCCGAAAGTAAAATTGTTTTTAGCGACACTTACAACGAGAGCGAAAGACGAATCAAACTGTACGGCGAAGCATTTTTTGATGTTACCAAAAACAAACAAAAGCCTTTTATTGTTGAAACCGAATCGGGAATTGACATTAAAGTTCTGGGAACCAGCTTTAATATCAAATCTTATGCTGATGAAAAAAGGTTGGAAACTACTTTAGTTACTGGCAAAATAGAATTAAAAAACAAAGAAGCCGTTTTATCTACCTTATTGCCCAAACAACAAGCCGTTTTTTTTAAATCAGAAAAAGCACTGAGTATAAACACGGTTAATACCTCGAATTTTACTTCTTGGAAATCAGGAACATTACTTTTTAATGAAACGCCTCTCAAAGAAGTTGTACTGAGCTTGGAACGCTGGTTTGGAGTCAAAGTCAATATTGCCTCTAAAGAATTTTACAACTATTCGTTTTCCGGCAAAATTGAAAAAACAAATTCTATTGAAGAGATTATGAGAATTTTGGAAGTTTCATCCAATGTAACTTGCGAGTTTGATAAAAAAACCAATCAAATGACCATTCGATAAACAAAAAAAAGGGAGAGTGCTCGACTACTCTCCCTTAAATAAAAAGGCTTTTCGCTAACTAATTTTCAAAACAGAGTACTAACAAAAAACCGAGGTTAAAATTATGAAAAAAAAACGGACCAAAACGAACCCTACCAGAATATGCTCGTATTCGGTAGACAAATTTATTAGAGTAATGAAACTATCTACTTTAATTGTTGCATTAACAATTTTTAAAATTTCTGCCAGTAGTTTGCCCAGCTACGGACAAAAAATAGCCATTGATTATAAGAAAACACCGCTCAAGCAAGTAATCGCGGCTATTGAAGAACAAAGTAATTTTTCTTTTTTCTACAATACCGAACTAATTAACGACAATGCGCTTATTAGTGTAAAAACTTCAAGCGATAAAATTGATTCTGTTTTAGAAGAAGTCTTTAAGGGAACGACTATTTCCTATAAATTAATGAATACTAAAATTATTCTTTACAAAAGAAGTTCTTCTAAAAGTGAGGCAAATAATATCGCAGAAATCAGCATCGTTCCTACCACAGTTGTGCAAGAAAAAGTTACTGTAAAAGGAACAGTTTTAGATGAAGGTAAAGTTCCGCTTATTGGTATCAATGTCGTTGTAAAAGGAACTACCAACGGAACTCTTACCGATATGGATGGAAATTTTTCGCTTCAGGCAAACTATGGCGATCAAATTGAAATAAGTTATCTGGGAATGAAAACCGAAACTAGAACGGTTACTAGAGAAACCACTGTTTTTAAAATTACGATGCTAGCTGAAGTCAGCAATTTAAACGAGGTTATCGTTGTTGCTTATGATAAGCAAAGCAAAAGTTCGTATACTGGTGCCGCTACAAATGTCGATGTTTCTAAAATTAGCGAAACGCCTGTTGCCTCCTTTCAAGAAAGTTTACAAGGTAACATTGCGGGTGTTCAAATGTCATCTGCAAGTGGACAACCAGGCTATTCTCCTCAAATTAGAATACGAGGAGTAGGATCGATCAATGCCAACTCAGATCCTTTGTACGTTGTGGATGGAATTCCAGTTGTTTCTGGAAATATTTCTACCATAGCAACGAGCTCAAATACCATTGCAGGCATCAATCCAAAAGATATTGCCAACATTACTGTTTTAAAAGATGCATCTGCGACTTCCATTTATGGTTCTAGAGGAGCAAACGGTGTTATACTTATAACGACCAAGAGAGGGAAATCTGGTAAAACAAAATTCGACTTTAGTACGCAATATGGTGTGAGCGATATGATTACTGCAGACAGAAATAAACTACTTACTACTCCCGAAAATTTAGAATTATTAATTGAGAGTAGAGTGAACACAGGCGAAAGTTTTGAGCTTGCACAAAAGTACATTTATGATCGAGTAGACGAGTCGGTTAATACCGATTGGCAAGATGTGATTGGAAGAACTGGACAATACAAGCAATACGGCATTAGCGCTAGTGGCGGTAGTGAAAAAACTAATTTTTACAGTTCACTAGGAATTTTTGACCAACAAGCGGTTATTATTGGGGTTGATTATAAAAAATTAAACGCCAAAGTAAATGTGGATCACAAAGCCTCAGAAAAACTCTCACTAAACTTTGGACTGGCAGCAAGCAACCAAATATTACATACTATTGATGAAGCTGGAAGCGCCAATAATCCGGTAAGAGCAATGACAAGAGAAGTGCCTTGGCAGCCGGTGTACAATGCAGACGGAACATACAATACTGATATTTTGCTAACTTATAATCCGGTAGGAATTGCTAAGGAAAACATTCGTGAAACGAAATTATACGGTATTTTAGGAAACATTGGTTTAAATTATGATTTTACAAAAAACCTAACTTTTGAAACTAAAGCAAATGTAGATTTTAATTTATCAGATGAATTTCAGTACGACAATCCTTATTTTGGTGAAGGAAGAAATGATGGTGGACGCGGTAGAGCTTCTGACAACATTATTTTAAACTGGAACGTAACCAACTTATTAAAATACAACTGGGAAATTAATAACACTAACAACGTTAAGTTCTTACTCGGTCAAGAGGCACAAAAAATTAACGCTAATTCGACTTATGCTTATGCTAGCAATTATGGTGCGCCAGGTTTAACTACTTTAGACAATGCATCTGTGTACCGCGATGCTTCGAGTACAAAAACTGCTTCGTCGTTGTCTTCTTTGTTTTTTAATATCAATTACGGTTTAGCCAACAAATATTTCTTTAATGCTACTGCCAGAAGAGATGGTTCTTCTCGCTTTGGTTCGGATGTTCGTTATGCTAACTTTGGTTCTATCGGATTGGGATGGGACATTCAAAAAGAGGATTTCATGCAAGACGTTTCTTTTGTAAATAAACTGAAATTTAGAACAAGTTACGGTATCAATGGAAACCAAGAAATTGGTGATTTTGCTTCCCGTGGTTTGTATAGCACTGGAGACAATTATAACGAACAACCTGGTTATACATACAGTCAACAATCAAATCCGAAGTTAACATGGGAAAAAAATAAGCCGTTTAACGTTGGATTAGATTTTCAGTTGTTCTCTATTTTCTCGGGAACTTTAGATTACTACACAAGAACTACTACCAATTTGCTTTTTAAAGTTCCTATTTCGGCCACAAACGGACTTACAAGTTATTTGGATAATATAGGGGAAATGAAAAATAGCGGAATTGAATTTGCGTTATCTGCTTACATTTTTGATATTCCCGATCATTTTTCATGGAAATCAGATTTTAATATTACGACTAATACAAACGAAATATTAAAATTACAGAACGATGAACCAATTATTGACAACAATTACATTAGAGAAGTTGGTGGTGATTTTTATACTTTTTATATGCCAGGATACGCTGGAGTAGATCCTGATAACGGAAATGCTTTATGGTATACTGACGCTACTAAAACTGCTACAACAAATAACTACAGCAAAGCCGAACCTTTTAAGCAAGGAAGTGCGCTGCCTAAATATTATGCGGGTCTAACCAATACGTTAAGCTATAAAAATGTGAGTCTATCGTTTATGCTGTTCCTAAATTCAGGAAATAAAGTGTACGATACATGGGGCAGATATACCAGCAGCGATGGTAGTGCTAAATTAAATGACCGTGGAAATCTAACTCGTAAAATATACGAAAACAGATGGCAACAACCTGGTGACATTACCGACGTTCCTAAAATGGTTTGGGGAAATACGCAATCTGGTTTATCAAACCAACACTCTACCCGTTTCTTGTCTGATGGTACTTATTTGAGACTAAGAGACATTACTTTGGCGTATGAATTTCCAACAGATCTAACGAATAAACTAAAAGTAAGTTCTATTCGATTGTATCTCAAAGGAACCAACATGGCAACTTGGACCAAGGACAAAGGTTTGGAAATTGACCCAGAAGTAGGAATTGATGGCGTAGCCAATCTAAGAATTCCTATAGCAAAACAAATTTTAATGGGACTTGATTTTTCATTCTAAAACTAAAAATATGAAATTAAAATATAAAAATATACCCGTACTACTAAGCATGATGTGTCTAGGTTTAACGTCTTGTAGCGACAGCTTTTTAGACATCAAACCCGAGCAAAATGTTGCAGCAGAAGATGCAGTAATTGACTTGGTAACCTTGCAAACTGCCATAAACGGAATGTACAGCAAACTGCAAGACAGCGACTATTATGGTCGAACGATGTATGTAATTCCAGAATTAATGGCCGACAACTTGTATTTAAGCTCTAGAAATACGGGAAGATATTTGGAGTTTGAAAACTTTGTAGTCTCCGACAGAAATACCTACGCAGAAGGCACTTGGAATCAGATTTACGAAGTAGTTGTAAATGCTACCCGAGCCATTGAAGGCGGTAAATTGATTGAAGTTACCACAGCAGAACAGCAAAAAAAGATCGATCAACTTGTTGGCGAAGCGTACACTGTACGTGCATTAGCACACTTTGATTTGGTTCGTTTGTATGCGCAACCGTACAATTTTACAGCCAACGCAACCCACGCAGGAGTACCTGTAGTTACTGCAATAAATACAAATCAAGTTTCTCCCTCGAGAAATAACGTAAGCGAAGTCTACACACAAATTAATAGTGATCTTGCGCAGGCGCTTTTGCTAATGACCAACCAAAAAGCAAGTGGTTATTTTTCTGTAAGCGGAGCCAAAGCATTAGCTGCTCGCGTAGCACTTTATCAAGAAAATAATCTAGAGGCAATAAAGCAAAGTACCGAGGTCATTAATACGAGTGCATACAGTTTAATGACGAATGCAAATTATTTGAAAGTATGGAATACCGCTTTCAATTCTGAGTCCATTTTTGAGATTGTAAACACTATCGCAGACAGTGAAGGCACCAATAGTTTGGGGCATTTTTTCAGTGTTGCGGGTTACGCTGATGCGTTAGTAACTACTGAATTATTGGGATTATACGACAGCAATGATATTCGCAAATCAGTGATCGTGCAAGGTGCAAAGCCAGGAGCAGAAAAAAATGCATTATTTGTTGGAAAATTTCCTAACGGTACCAAAAGCGATGATAATATCAGACTATTTCGTTTGGCTGAACAGTATCTAATTAGAGCGGAAGCATACGCGAAAGAGGGCAACGATATATTGGCGCAACAAGATTTAAATTTAATCGTAAAAAGAGCACAACCAAATGCTACCACTATTACAGACACAGGCGCAAATTTACTAGACCGAATTTTACTAGAACGCAGAAAAGAGTTGGCTTTTGAAGGACATCGTTTATTCGATTTAAATCGAAATAAAAAAAATGTAAACATCATTCAATCAGAAAATGCGGTCCTTGTTAATTATCCAAATGATAAATTTATTTTACCTATTCCGCTTAGCGAAATAAATGCAAATCCAAATATCAAACCTCAAAACAACGGGTACTAAAAATGATATCAATAACCCTAAAACCTTACCTCTTAAACAAAAAACATGTTTTTAGAATTGCTGGAGGCGCACGAACAAATACACCAATCGTACTTGTACAGTTACAATTTGAACACTTTGTAGGATACGGGGAGGCTTCGATGCCTCCTCTCTACGGAGAAACAATTGCCTCAGCTGTACATTTTGCAAAAACATTTGATTTTTCACCATTTGAAAGTCCGCTTGAAATTATCAAAATTCTGACAGCTGTAGACAACCACGCCTGCGGAAATACAGCTATAAAAGCTGCTATTGATATTGCATTGCACGATCTCATCGGAAAAATGGTAAAAAAACCATTGTATCAATACTTTAATCTTCCAAAAAAAGATTTAAAAACGAGCAAAACAATCGGAATAGATTCTTCTGAAATTATTGAAAAAAGAGTCGAAGAAGCTGCTGAATTTCATTATTTAAAAATAAAATTGGGCGGAGACAACGATGAAGAAATTATTAAAGCTGTTCGAAATGTAACCAACAAACCGTTGTTTATAGACGCAAATCAAGGTTGGACAAATAAAGAACGGGCGTTGGAAAAAATAGATTGGCTTAAAGAAGAGGGCGCTATTTTTATAGAACAACCCATGCCAAGAACAGCTTTTACCGATATGGAATGGTTGCTTTCAAGAAGCTCTTTACCGCTCATAGGAGACGAAGGCGTTCAGCGTTTAGAAGATGTTAAAAGGGCGGAAAATTTTTATCACGGTGTCAACATTAAATTAATGAAATCTACCGGGTTGCAGGAAGCTTTTGCTATGGCAAATTTGGCAAAATCACTGAATTTAAAAATTATGTTAGGTTGCATGTCGGAGACTTCTTGTGCAATTAGTGCAGCTTCACATTTGGGCGCTATGGCAGACTGGATCGATCTCGATGGTAATTTAGCCGTGACCAACGATCCTTTTGTAGGACACAAAGTCAACAATGGATACATAGAACTCAACGACAACTACGGAATTGGACTAATACACCCCAATTGGGAAAAAATTAAAGCGTATGAATAATGTATTTTCATCATTTCTTATCTCGGTTAGCTTGCTGCTTTTTAACAACTGCCAAGAGATAAAATCCCAAATTAAAAATAGTGAAAACAGCGAGGTGCAAAATGATACGTTAGACGCGTATTTCACAAAATTGCACAAAGCAAAATTATTTAATGGAGCAGTTGCAATAAAAAGAAAAGGAAAAGTAATTTTTAAGAAAGGATACGGTTTCGCTAATATGGAGAAACAAACTTCCTTTTTACCTTCCACCGCAATGGAAATTGCTTCAGTTTCAAAACAATTTACCGCGACGGCAATTTTATTATTACAGCAAGACCATAAATTAAAAATTACAGATCCGATTGCTAACTATTTAGGAACTAGTTTTCCGTATAAAAATATTACTATTCAGCACTTATTAACACACACCTCTGGACTTCCTGATTACGAATCGCATTTTAAAAAAAATTGGGACAGCACAAAAATTGCTTATAATAAAGACATTCTAGATTTTTTTAAAAAGAATCATCCCGCAATTGTAAGTGCTCCGGGTAACAAATATCAGTATTCAAATACCGGTTATATTTTACTAGCAGAGATTGTAAACGCAGCCAGCGGAATTACTTTAGAACAATACTTGCATGAAAAGATTTTTAAACCCATGAAAATGGATCAAACTTTCTTTATCGGAAGAGATAGTATTTGGAATAAAGCAGATTATGCTCCAGCGTACATGATCGATATTCGAAATTGTAATTATGTTGCTCCAGAAACTTTACCTAATAAAAAGTATTATCACTTTTTAAGCGGAAGACTAGGTTCGGGAAGACTATCCTCATCGATAGACGATTTAATTAAATGGGATGACTTTTTGTACAATTCTGAAATTTTAAATTCCGAATCAAAAGAACTTGCTTTTACTCCACATCCTCCAACTGCAGAGAAATCAGATTATGGTTTTGGTTGGCATGTTTTATATGACAGCGCAAACGGTAAAACCGTATATCATACCGGAAGCTGGGCAGGAAATTTAACCTATATAAAAAGAACTTTAAATTCTAAAAATTTAGTGGTTTTATTAAATAATTCCAACTCGCCGTACATGAAGGAGATTCGCACTACTTTGGACGGATTTCTCTTAGGTAAAGCATTAGAATTTCCAAGTATAAAAGGGGAGGAATTATTTCAAAATCAAGCATGTTTTTTAGCGCCCGAATCAATCCAAAGTTGGTATAAAGCGAATCAATATGCCAAATGGGATGTTAAAAAACTACGCGTACTACAAAAAGAGTATCTTGCTTTTGGAGAAAACTCTAAAAGCAAATTGCTCCAATTATTAATTAAACAAATAGATAAAGACGCCAAAAAATGATCGAAAAACACGCTCCTTTAATTACTAATGATGCCGTAGTACTTGGGATTTTAATTACTATTTTAGGAATTATTTTTATAACCTCATCCAGTAACAAGCCGTTCTTCAAAAAATTATATACTATTGTTCCTTCCGTTTTGTTGTGTTATTTTTTGCCTGCTTTATTAAATACATTCAATGTAATCTCAGGAGAAACTTCCAATTTATACGCCATTGCTTCACGCTATTTGCTTCCAGCAAGTTTAGTTTTATTGACCTTAAGTATTGATTTTAAAGAGTTAAAAAAACTAGGGAGCAAAGCGGTGATTATGTTTCTAGCTGGTACAGTGGGCGTAATAGTTGGTGGTCCTTTGGCATTTTATATTGTTGTTAGCTTCTTTCCCGATGTTGCTTTTTCTAATGGCGAAGAAGTTTGGAGAGGTTTAACGACCATCGCAGGAAGCTGGATTGGTGGTGGCGCCAATCAGACAGCGATGTTAGAAGTTTTTGGAGCCAGTAAAAGTTTGTTTGCTCAAATGATTGCTGTCGATGTTCTGGTGGCCAATTTATGGATGGGAGTTTTACTTTATTGGTCGCAAAAGCCAGATCGCATAAACAAATGGTTGCGTGCCGACAATGCACCAATTTTAGAACTAGAGAAAAAACTTCAGGAAAAACAATCTGGGAAACAATCTATCGTAACGTCAAAATCGCTAATGATTATATTGATGGTCGCTTTTGGAGTCACGGGATTATCGCATTTTTTATCTGACATTCTAGCACCATTTTTTGCAACCAACTATCCCGAGTTAGAAAAATACTCTTTAACAAATTCCTTTTTCTGGTTAGTTGTTATTGCAACCACAATTGGCGTAGCCTTGTCTTTTACAAAAGCAAGAGAAATTGAATCGTACGGAGCGTCTAAAGTTGGGACCGTTTTTCTTTATATTTTAGTAGCAACTATTGGCACGCACATGGACTTGGCTGCCATATTTGATAATCCTTTACTATTCTTAATTGGAATAATCTGGATTTGCATACACATTATTATTATGATTATTATTGCTCGCATTATTAAAGCACCATTCTTTTACATAGCCGTCGGAAGTCAAGCCAATATTGGTGGCGCTGCCTCCGCTCCTATTGTTGCCGCAGCATTTAGTCCCTTTTTGGCACCGGTTGGCGTGCTATTAGCCGTTTTAGGATATGCGTTGGGAACGTATGGTGCTTATGTATGTGGATTGCTTTTGCAGGAAGTGTCTCGCTTACTCACGTAGCGCATTTATATTGTTAGTTAAACGAAAAAGCCTCTCATTTCTGAGAGGCTTTTTTAATAAGCGGTCTGGACGGGACTCGAACCCGCGACCCCATGCGTGACAGGCATGTATTCTAACCAACTGAACTACCAAACCTCGCTTTATTGTGGTGCAAAAATACAACAGAACTTTGATTCTACAAGCATTTAAAGCACTTTTAAATCATTTAAAAACGTTAAATTTTTAACAGTCTGATTTCTATCAAAATACAAAAATAAAAGGTGTGTTTTCATTAAGTCGAAAAAATCAAAAAGGTTATAAATCAAAAAAGCCATCCCTAAAAAGGGAAAGCTTTCCATCGGTTTAACTACTAAACCAGCTACGAGTTACAAATTCGTAGCAAACAACACAACTAATCTTAAATACCCTTAGTGGGCAAAAAAGCCTTTCATTTCTGAAAGGCTTCCCCAATATTGCGGTCTGGACGGGACTCGAACCCGCGACCCCATGCGTGACAGGCATGTATTCTAACCAACTGAACTACCAAACCTCTGCGTTATTGCGGTTGCAAAGATAGTATAGAATTTCATTTCTGCAAGTCTTTTTAGTAAAACTTTTAAATAATAAAATCAACACCTATCCAAAGCTTTGTTTATCAACCAAATAGGTCGTTATTATTTTTTCAAAATTAGCACCAACGTTCACAGGAACGTATTTAATTTTGTTCTGAGCGCAAGTGAGAGCCAACCGCTTAAAATAACTTTCAGCTTCTTTCTTGTAGGCTTCTTTTATAGTATCTGCAAAAACTGCTACTTCTTCGCCAGTTTCTAGATCAATAAATTTACGCGGTGCATTATCAAAATCGAACTGCAATTCGGTTGTGCCATCAACGACATGAAACAAGATCACTTTGTGCTTGTTGTGTTTTAAATGTTGTAAAGCGTTAAAAAGTGCTTCTTCATCTTCTGACTGAAACATATCCGTAAATAAGATAATCATCGAACGACGGTACATTTTCTCGGCAATCTGATGTAAATACATAATCGTATCTGTTCGTTTTTGCTTTCGAGAAACTTTCAAAAGTCCTTCGAGCGTACTTAACAACATTCTGTGATGCCGATCGCTGCCTTTTTCGGGCGCGTAATACTCATAACTATCCGAAAACACACTTAGACCAACAGCGTCTCTTTGCTTCTTTAAAATGTTCATTAAAACAGCCGAAGCCAAAACCGAGAAGCCAATTTTACTTTCATAAAAATTTTGATTCGCCTGCAATTCAGGATAATGCATCGAAGACGAGTTGTCTATAATAAGATGACAACGCAAATTAGTCTCTTCTTCGTACCGTTTGGTATACAATCGATCGGTTCTAGCAAATAATTTCCAATCGATATGTCGCGTGCTCTCGCCAGGATTGTAGACTTTATGCTCGGCAAATTCTGCCGAAAAGCCATGAAACGGACTTTTATGCATGCCCGAAATAAAGCCTTCAACCACTTGATTGGCTACAAGCTCGAGATGCTGAAAACGAGAAACTTTTTCTAATTGCGATTCAATCTTCATCTCTCAAATGTATTTAAAAAGATTCAAAAATTAAAAGAATGATTGACTTAAACCAACCATGCTCTTTCAACTTGATGTAGTAAAACAAAAAAGGCCTAACTTTCGCTAGACCTTTTTGAATTCTGTACTTTTAGATTACAACAAAGCATCTAAGCTATCAGCATACGTTTGCTTTGGAGCAACTCCAACTTGCTTGCCAACTACTTCTCCTTTATGGAAAACCAATACTGTTGGAATATTACGTACACCGTATTTTGCAGCAAATTCTTGGTTTGCATCAACATCAACTTTACCAATAACAACTTTACCTTCGTATTCGTTACTTAATTCGTCAATGATCGGCCCAACCATTCTACATGGTCCACACCAAGCTGCCCAAAAATCTACCATTACCGGTTTATCTGATTTCAAAACTACTTCGTCAAAAGTAGCATCTGTTATTGCTAATGCCATATCCTTATTTTTTTTAATGTTTAAAACTGTAATTTACTAATTATTTAAATAAATCATATGCAAATTTAAATATTTTATATCAAACACACCCTATCTCCAAATTAGTTTTCACTATAAAAGTATTGCAAAACTCTATACTAAGATTAGCTTAAACAAATTCGATTGCTTTTTTAAGGAGCGACTTCCTGCTATTCGCTGTATCTTTTGTGCCGAACCCCGGCACAAAAGGATGCCGCTGCTATCAGGGCTAAAAAAAAAAGAGACTGCCGATTGACAATCTCTTTTTTCATTTATTTGGAGGCAAAGTATTATAGACTATATTTCAATCCTAGTGTTAAACCAAGACCAGAAATTCCAACATAAGAGCTTAACTCATCCATTGGTTTAGTATCGTCAAAGCTAGTAGTATTAAAATCATCGTTGTTAGAGCTTCCATTCAAAGATTTTACATAATTACTGTGAATCGCAGCATAAGAAGCCTCTCTAAAAGTAGTAGTAGTATTCAATTTATCTACACCATTCTCTGTATAAACTTCCGTTTCTTTTGTCTTACCATGAACAGTGAAGTTACGGTACTCCAATTCAGCAAAAGCAGAAATGTTTTTACCCAGCTTATACGAAGTTCCTAATGCTGCCATAAATCCTACAGTAGGATTCGGCTTAACTACATCTTTCGAATATGCATCAGTATTTGCAACTTGATTTGCACCTACAAATGTTGAATAAGCCCTATCAGTTTTGATAGTTAAATCGCCATGAACAGGTACAATTACACCAACTTTTGTGTAGGGTTCAAATCCGTTAGCTTCTCCTAAGAAAAGCACTAAAGAAGGAGCTAAATCAAAAGCTCTAATTTGACCTTCAGCATCAAAATTTAAATAGGTTGCTGCGGTAGTCGTCGGATTGTAGGCAATCAATCTATTTGTAGTTTGAGCCATTGTTTTGCTAGCGCTTGAGTAATAGTTGATCCCCATCTCTACTCCTAAACGAGTATTAAATCGGTAACCAGCAGTTAAACCTGTTCTAAAACCTTCTCCAAAAGATCCTGTAACACTTTCTCTTGATGCTAATTTATTAGCTCCAGGTCCACCAACATAAACATCTCTATTTGGAAGCTGTCCACCAACAACTGGAAATTCCGTTGAAGCAGTTTGCATAAAGTATGATCCACCAAGTTTAAAATACCAGCTTTCATTCTTCTGTGCATCATCAGATTGTGCAACCATTGACATAGAACACGCAAATAATCCAGCTATTAATAATTTCTTTTTCATAATGTTATTGATTGTTAAGTTCATACAAACATAAATAAATAAAAACAATGTTATAAGAGTTAAAAAAACGTTTTCGTAACAATTACCAATAAAAAGACTACTTCCGTTAAAACTATGCGTGCATACTATATTTTTTAACTAAAAAAATAATTATTTTATAAAATTTTAACTTTTGCAGAGAGTCTGTTTACCCATAATAGCACAAACACTCCTTTAAATTAACAAGAAATATACAATAGTACGTATATCACTTACGCTACGAAAGACTTCCTATTCCTCGACATAGATAGTCTTCGAGAGACAGAAGTAAGTTAAAAATAAAATTAAAATATCTTATGGCTACCCAATTGGCCAAATTGACCTGAAAATGCGAGAACCGCTCTAGCTACTAATCACCACTAAAACAGAAAAGCCATAACACTAAACTGTTATGGCTTCTATTTATTTATATAATAACGTATTCTAACTGCTGCACTTAATTCAATTTAAAATTAATTTGCATTTTCTCTAATTCTATCAGTAATTCCGTCGAAATTTTCACTTTCAATTTACGACTTGGCATCGTTAATTTGGTTACTACATTAATTTCTTCGACTTCAGTTAACTGAGCAACTTTGGTTTGCGCCAAAGTATCGCTGTCTTCGTTTTCATCTTCAAAAACTTCTTGTTCTTCTTCGGAATATTCAGTTGTAGTTTCCACTAACTTCTTAATTTTTTCCAGTTCCATGATTTCAAAAGTCACGGTATTATCACCCTTATATTCTGAAAACAAACGATTCAAATGATGAATAAAATCGGCATCTAAATCTTTAATATTTAATAAGAGCACCAGCTTTTTAGCAAAATTTTCTAATACATCTTGCAGCTGTTTTACCTCAGTAAACTGAATTCTAGGATCGGATTTTTTACCTGTATCTTGATTGGTCCAACCTTCTTTAACCAGAACTTTTATAAATGTAAAATTATTTTGGATCAAGAAATGTCTGAATTTCAAATATTCTTCGCCAAAAATTCTAAATTCAAAACTTTCATCATAACCTTCTAAGTTGAACATAGCCCAGCCTTTTCCGTTCTTCGCGACACGATGTTGTACGTTGTTTATAATTCCTGCAAAAGTGAGCGATTTGGTCACATATTGTTCCAAATTCCTCAAAGCCTCCAGCCTTGCATTGCAGAAATATTTCATTTCAAATCTAAAATCATCCAAAGGGTGACCAGAAATATAAATACCAACAACCTCTTTTTCTTTGGCTAGTTTTTCCATCGTGCTCCAATCCTCGCAAGGCGGAACCACAGGCTCGGCAATTTGCACATCGCTACTTTCTCCGAACAAACTTACTTGTGCTGAATTTTCATTCTCTTGGTATTTGACGCCGTATCGAATTGCTTTTTCATAAAAAGTAACACCATCGCCTTCATCATGAAAATATTGTGCTCTTGTAGTTCCAACAAAAGCATCAAAACCGCCTGCTAAAGCCAAGTTTTCGATTGCTTTTTTATTAGCAGCACGTAAGTCAATGCGTTTGGCCAGATCAAAAATCGATTTGTATTTTACCTCTTTTCTGGTATCGACAATTGTTTTTACCGCATTAGCTCCTACTCCTTTAATCGCTCCCATTCCGAAACGAACCGCATAATCATCATTTACTGTAAATTTATAAAAGGACTCATTAACGCAAGGACCTAAAACTTGTAAGCCCATGCGCTTGCATTCTTCCATAAAAAACGAAACTTGCTTGATATCGTTCATATTATTACTAAGCACTGCCGCCATATATTCAGCAGGATAATGGGCTTTTAAATAAGCGGTTTGGTAAGCAATCCAAGCGTAGCACGTCGAGTGTGATTTATTAAATGCATAACTCGCAAAAGCCTCCCAGTCTTTCCAGATTTTTTCTAAAATTTTCGCATCATGTCCTTTTTCGACAGCTTGTGCTACAAACTTAGGCTTCATTTTATCCAAAACTTCTTTCTGCTTTTTACCCATTGCTTTTCGCAAAACGTCGGCATCCCCTTTTGAAAATCCAGCTAAAGATTGTGACAAAAGCATTACCTGCTCTTGGTAAACCGTAATTCCGTAGGTCTCTCCCAAGTATTCTTCGCAAGCGTCCAAATCGTATTTTATTTCTTCTTCGCCATTTTTTCTTCGAACGAAAGAAGGAATATATTCAATTGGTCCTGGACGATACAAAGCATTCATTGCAATTAAATCTCCAAAAACCGTTGGTTTAAGATCCTTCATATATTTCTGCATTCCGGGTGATTCGTATTGAAAAATACCAACCGTTTCTCCTCTCTGGAACAACTCATAGGTTTCTGCATCATCGATAGGAAATGCATCTGGATCCAGCTGAATTCCAGTTCTATATTTGACCAACTTAACCGTATCTTTTATCAACGTAAGGGTTTTCAAACCCAAAAAGTCCATTTTTAACAATCCAGCACTTTCTGCAACCGAGTTGTCAAATTGAGTTACATATAGCGCTGAATCTTTGGCAGTAGTTACTGGTACAAAATCGGTAATGTCTGATGGCGTAATAATCACTCCACAAGCGTGAATTCCCGTGTTTCGCATCGAACCTTCAAGAATTTTTGCTTGCTGAATGGTTTCTCCTGCCAAACCATCTTCATTGGCGATGGCAATTAATTCCTTTATATTATCAAATTCGTCCGAACGGAGCGCTTTTTTAACATCTTCTTCTTTCTCCGAAATAAAGCGGGCCAAATTCCATTTGGACGGCATCATTGGCGGAATCAATTTGGCAATTCTATCGGCTTCAAACAAAGGTAAATCTAAGACACGAGCTGTATCTCGAATAGCAGACTTCGTTGCCATTTTACCATAAGTGATAATTTGTGCCACCTGATTGGCTCCGTATTTATTGATCACATAATCCATCACGCGACCCCTACCTTCATCATCAAAGTCGATATCAATATCGGGCATCGACACACGATCGGGATTTAAGAAACGCTCAAAAAGCAAATCATACTTAATTGGGTCGATATTGGTAATCTTCAAACAGTAAGCAACGGCAGAACCTGCAGCAGATCCACGACCTGGCCCAACCGAAACATCCATTTCTCGCGCTTTGGCAATAAAATCCTGAACGATCAAAAAGTAACCTGGATAACCTGAATTTGAAATCGTCAGTAATTCAAAATCCAAACGTTCTTGAATCGCTTCGGAAATTTCGCCGTATCTTTTTTCGGCTCCTACCATCGTAAGATGCCTTAAATAAGCATTTTCTCCACGAACGCCATTATCCTTTTCGTCCTCTGGATTTACAAATTCTGCTGGAATATCATATTTGGGAAGTAAGACATCGCGATACAGCGAATATATTTCGACTTTATCTACTATTTCCTGAATGTTTATAATTGCATCTGGCAAATCCGAAAAGATCTTTTTCATCTCTTTTTCCGACTTGTAATAGTATTCTTGATTCGGCAATCCATAACGGTAACCGCGACCGCGACCAATTGGTGTGGCTTGTTTTTCTCCATCTTTTACGCACAACAAAATATCGTGCGCATTGGCATCTTCTTTATTTAAATAGAAAGTATTATTGGTTGCAATCAGTTTGACCTTGTGCTTTTGTGAAAATTCAATCAAGGTTTTGTTGACGCGATTTTCATCTTCTTGATTGTGGCGCATAATTTCAAGATAAAAATCTGCCCCAAATTGCTCTTTCCACCAAATCAAAGCTTCTTCGGCTTGGATTTCACCGATGTTTAGAATTTTACTTGGAATTTCACCGTATAAATTTCCCGAAAGAACCATGATGTCTTCCTTGTATTTTTCGACAACCGATCGGTCGATTCGAGGCACATAATAAAAGCCACTTACGTAAGCGATCGAAGCCATTTTGGCTAAGTTATGATAGCCTTTTTTATTTTTCGCTAACAAAACAATTTGATAGCCGTTGTCTTTTTTGGTCTTATCTAAATGATTTTCACATATATTAAATTCACAACCTACTATTGGTTTTATTTCGGTTTCTGTAGGTTCTTCTCCCGCTTCTACCAATGTTTTATTTTTGGAAGCCGATGCTTTATTGTGATTCATTACGGAACTCACAAAGTGGAAGGCACCCATCATGTTTCCAGTATCCGTCATGGCAACTGCCGGAAGATTGTCTTTGGCCGTTGCGGCAACTAGTTTTGGAATGGCAATAGTCGATTGCAGTACCGAAAACTGAGTGTGGTTGTGTAAATGAGCAAACTTTGCTGCTCGCAGATCATGCTTTTCTGAATCAGAAATAACCGTTTCCGTCGCAACCGAATCTAATGCTTTTAACTGCGCTCTAATTTTATCAGAAGCAGCTTTAAGATTGATGTGTTTCAGGCCGATTAACCGAATTTCTTTTGGATTTTTATTCTGAAAAGCCTCAAAATAATTAGCCGGAACATCCAATTCTTCCTTGGTAAAAATCTCGCGACGAATCAACTCCAGAAAGCAGCGAGTTGTTGCCTCGACATCGGCAGTTGCGTTGTGCGCTTCAGAAAAAGGAACGTTAAATAAATATTCGTGCAATTCGGTCAATGTCGGCAATTTGAATCTTCCGCCTCGACCTCCTGGTAATTTTAACAAGGAAGCTGTCACTTCTGTACAAGTGTCCAAAACAGGCATCGAACTCATAGGCGAATTCACACCCATACGATACAATTCGGCACCCATAATATTGACGTCAAAACCCAAATTCTGACCTACTATAAACTTAGATTTACTTAAAGCGATATTGAATTTCTCTAAAACTTCTGTCAAAGAGATTCCATCTTGCTGTGCTAACTCAGTCGAAATTCCGTGAATGCGCTCAGCATCGTACGGAATATTAAATCCATCAGGTTTTACCAAGTAATCTTGGTGCTCAATAAGATTTCCCATCTCATCATGCAACTGCCAAGCAATTTGTATGCAACGCGGCCAATTGCTAGAATCGGTTATTGGCGCGTTCCAGTTCTTAGGTAATCCAGTAGTTTCAGTATCGAATATTAGGTACATAATTGCAAATGAGGTAATTGTGATTTGTATAAAACACAAAAAATGAATAGCAAATTTAGCAATTTTTTTCTGCTAATGGAAATGTAAAGCAAATGGTTTTTAACTATTATACCTGATAATACGCTTTCATAAATCGTATTATTTTATGAAGATTTCAATAAATTAAATTTAAAAAAATCGCGTTTAAAATCTAAAAAAACCTTTAATTTAATATCTGAATGAATGTATAATCAAAACAATCTCCTTCAATTATTATTTTTTAACTACCTTAGAAATGCGATAAAGAAAACACTCAATACAACATCACTTTCGTGAACCGTAAACTTAAAAAATGACTGTCAATTTAAATAAAAACTTAAGAATCTATTACAACAAGATAACGGAAAGTATTGCATTTTATCCCGCCGTAATTGCGATCGTATTCTTATTTTTATCTTGGATGATGTTAGAACTTGATTTTTCGTCTTTTGGAAAAGAAATTAAATCCAATATCAAATGGCTGAGTTTAAAAGACGCCAGCACTGCGAGATCTATAATTTCAACAATTGCTGCTGCCATTATATCATTGACTGTGTTTAGTTTCTCGATGGTGATGATCGTGCTCAATCAAGCCGCTTCACAAATGAGCAATCGGGTACTAAATAGTATGATTGGAAACCGCTTTCAGCAAACCGTTTTGGGTTTTTATATTGGCACAATTGTGTATGCTCTTTTTTTATTAAGTACTATTAGAGACATTACTTCCGGTATTTATGTGCCTGCGCTGAGCATTTACTTGCTTATACTTTTGACGGTAATAGACATTTTCCTTTTTATTTATTTTCTAGATTATGTCACCCAAACTGTAAAATACGAAACTGTAATTGATCGTGTTCAGAAAAAAACAATGCAAAACATGCAGGAGAAATGCATTTCAAATGAAGAAGAAAAGATCTCTTGGAACGACTTACCTTATGTCGAGATAAAAGCCGAACGGTCTGATTATTTTCAGGGTTTTAATGAAAAGAAAATACTCGAAATTGCTACAAAGCATAATTTATATCTTAGTTTCTTACATCAGAGAAGTACCTATTTACTGAAAGGAATTGTCTTGTTGCGCCTTTACAGTAAAAATCAAATTGATAAAGAAGTTCTTCTTGAAATTGCAGCTGCAAACGATTTTTATGACGGCCAGCCCATTGACAGAAATGCCGATTATGGCTTCAAACAATTGGCAGAAATTGCAATTAAAGCGCTAAGTCCCGGAATTAATGATCCAGGAACTGCAGTTATTGCGCTGCATTCTTTATCTGATTTACTGTCATTTAGGTTGTACCATACTAATTCTGAATTTTTAACTGACGCGAACGATATTGCCAGAATATATATTCCGTCTTCTTCCTTTACCGAATTAGTAGAAAACTGTATTTATCCGATTTGGAGGTATGGTAAAAAAGACCAATACATTCAGTCTGAAATGAAAAATAGCATTCAGCAACTGCTCGCTGTAGATTATAAAAATAAATATTCTCAACTGTTCGATCATCTGAATAACATCATTCAAAAAGAAATAAACGAGGGAATACTATAAGACAACCCTACAATTACAAAAAACTGGCGCCCTATTTCTTTAAAAAACTCTATTTCAATTTATTTGAACGTCGTAGTATTGCCTTCTCAAAAATTCACATTTTAGGTCGTTTATTTTCTTGGCAATAAACGTAAGTCCAATGCGAAAACTGGATAAAATCCAATATATATATAAGATCACACATCGCTTTTCTGATTCAAGTAACAAAACACAACCTATGACAACTCCTTGTTTTATAGTGTTATAACATCAAATTCAACAAATAACAAAAATGGTTTTTACTTTAATTTAAACTGTTTAAGCTACAAACACACTCCTTGCACTTTAACTATTAGCACACTGTAAACAAACAAGTAACTTTTTGCCTTTTAAAAAACCCAAAAGCTTGGGTATCGTATAAATCGAAATATCGAAATTGACGACACTACATCTTTTTTTTACTTTTGAACTTCGATTATAATGACACCAATAGCACTGTGATTATAACAATTACAATTATAAAAATAAAAAAAATGAGTAAGACATTATTTGACAAAGTATGGGATTCACATGTTGTGCGTAAAATTGAGGATGGACCAGATGTGTTTTTTATTGATCGTCATTTCATTCACGAAGTTACTAGTCCAGTTGCATTTTTAGGATTAAAAACTAGAGGAATCACGGTTTTATATCCAGAACGTACTTTTGCTACTGCAGACCACAATACGCCTACTATCAACCAACATTTACCAGTTGAAGATCCTTTATCTGCCAAGCAATTAAAAGCTTTGGAAGACAATGCGAACGAATACGGAATTTCTCACTGGGGATTAGGACACAAAAAGAACGGAATTGTACACGTGGTAGGTCCTGAAAACGGAATTACTTTGCCAGGTGCAACTATTGTTTGTGGCGATTCGCATACTTCTACTCATGGTGCTTTTGGAGCTATTGCTTTCGGAATTGGTACTTCAGAGGTGGAAATGGTTTTGTCTACGCAATGTATTATGCAGCCAAAACCTAAAAAAATGCGTATTAACGTAAATGGCACTTTAAGTAAAGGTGTAGGCCCAAAAGATGTTGCTCTTTATATTATAGCTCAATTGACTACTTCTGGTGGTACTGGCTATTTTGCGGAATATGCTGGTGATGTTTTTGAAAACATGTCAATGGAAGGCCGTATGACAGTTTGTAATCTAAGTATCGAAATGGGTGCGCGCGGTGGAATGATTGCGCCAGATCAAAAAACTTTTGATTTCTTAGAAGGAAGGTTATATGCCCCAAAAGGTGAAGATTGGACAAAAGCAGTTGCGTATTGGAAAACATTAAAAACTGATGCTGATGCAATTTTTGATACTGAGCTAAATATCGATGCAGCAGACATCGAACCAATGATTACTTATGGTACAAACCCAGGAATGGGAATTGGTATCTCAAAAAATATTCCAACTGCCAATCAAGTGCAAGGTGGAGCAGAAACATACAAAAAATCTTTGGCTTACATGGGCTTCAACGAAGATGATGTGATGATTGGAAAACCAATTGATTATGTTTTCTTAGGAAGTTGTACCAACGGACGTATTGAAGACTTTAGAGCTTTTACTGAAATCGTAAAAGGTCGCAAAAAAGCTGATAATGTTACGGCTTGGTTAGTTCCGGGTTCTCACGTGGTCGAGGCACAAATTAAGGAAGAAGGTCTTTTAGACATCTTAACTGAAGCTGGTTTTGTATTGCGTCAACCAGGATGTTCGGCTTGTTTAGCTATGAACGATGACAAAGTCCCAGCTGGAAAATATGCGGTAAGCACCTCGAACAGAAACTTCGAAGGTCGTCAAGGTCCAGGTTCTAGAACATTATTAGCGTCTCCAATTATGGCAGCAGCAGCGGCAGTTACTGGAAAGTTGACTGATCCAAGGGAGCTTTTCTAGAAATCGACCGCAAAGACACAAAGACGCTAGATGGAAAAAGAACAATACGAAGCAATTATAAAGCAAATTTTTCTCGCAAGTTTAGAAGTCCATAAAATAATGGGACCAGGATTATTGGAATCTGTTTATGAGGTGTGTCTTTTAAAAGAATTACAATTAAGAAATATAGTTGTGGTAAATCAAGTTTGTGTTCCCCTAAAGTTTAAAGGCTTTGACCTTTTTAAAGATTACAAAATTGATATTCTTGTTGAAAACGAAATAATAATTGAATTAAAAGCGGTCGAAGTTTTATTACCAGTCCACGAAGCTCAAATTATTTCTTACCTAAAACTAGCAAACAAAAAAATCGGATTGCTGATTAATTTTAATGTTCCAGTGATCAAAAGTGGATTCAGAAGATTTGTAAATAATTATTAATGATTAACCGCAAAAGACGCTATGACGCAGAAATAAATTAAAAATTGCGCTTTTGTGGTCTTCAATTCAAAAAAATAAAACAATAAAGCATTTGCGCCCTTGCGCCCTTGCGGTAAAACAAAAAAAATGGCATACGATAAATTTAATATTCTTACTAGTAGCGCAGTGCCGCTACCAATAGAAAACGTAGATACCGATCAAATTATTCCTGCTCGTTTCTTAAAAGCTACTACCCGCGAAGGATTTGGTGACAATTTATTTAGAGACTGGCGCTACAATGGTGACAATACTCCAAAAGCAGATTTCGTTTTAAACGACCCAACTTATTCGGGCAAAATCTTGGTTGGAGGAAAAAACTTCGGCTCTGGTTCTTCTCGTGAGCATGCTGCTTGGGCAGTTTACGATTACGGATTTAGAGCAGTCGTTTCAAGCTTCTTTGCTGATATTTTTAAAGGAAACTGTTTGAATATTGGTGTTTTACCCGTTCAAATTAGCCCAGAATTTGCTGACGTAATCTTTAAAGCTATCGAAGCAGATCCAAAAACGGAACTAGAAATTAATCTTTCTGAGCAAACGATTACTTTATTGGCAACGGGTCAAAATGAATCCTTTGACATCAATGGCTATAAAAAGAATAACATGCTAAACGGCTTTGACGATATCGACTATTTGCAAAATATAAAGTCTGACATCATCGAATTTGCCGAAAAGCAATTGATATAATTGCAGTAAACAACACACTAAACCGACTTTTATGGTTTTAAAATAGATTTTTTAAAACCGTAAAAGTCAATCACTAATTACCAAAATTAAGTATTTGGGCGTGACCCAGTTGGCAAAGTAGGCTATCAATTGTTGGTGCTATTTGCCTACTTTGTCAACGGCGTCGGGCTTTCACCGCTACAAGGTAGCCTGGCTCTATCCCTCACGCAAAACAGTGCACGGAATTCCATTTTGGAGCACAAAACAAACTAAAGTGCACGATCTAGCCCCGATAGCAGCGGCATCCTTTTGTTCCGACTTTTTTCGGGACAAAAGATACAGCGGATAGCGGGATTAGCTCCTACTAATTGACTGACTTAAAAAGAGCTTAAAGCTAAAAAGATGAGAAAAATTGAAATAATGGACACTACACTTCGAGATGGAGAACAAACATCAGGAGTCTCTTTTTCTGCTACAGAAAAACTAACTATTGCCCAATTATTATTAGAAGAACTCAATATTGACCGCATCGAAATCGCATCGGCGCGTGTAAGTGAAGGCGAATTTCAAGGCGTAAAAGGCATCATGTCTTGGGCCGAAGAAAAAGGATACAGCAACCGAATTGAAGTGTTGACTTTTGTAGACAACGGACTTTCGATTGAATGGATGAAAAAAACAGGAGCTAAAGTTCAAAATTTGCTCACCAAAGGTTCACTAAATCACTTAACGCATCAGCTCAAAAAAACACCCGAACAACACTTTTCTGAAATTGCGCAAACAATTGCATTAGCGAAAGAAAACAACATTGAAACGAATGTATACCTAGAAGATTGGAGCAATGGTATGCGAAATTCTCCCGAGTACGTTTTTCAATACTTGGATTTTTTAACGAAACAACCCGTTAAACGAATTTTACTTCCCGACACGCTTGGTATCTTAATTCCGTCGCAAACTTTTGAGTTTATTTCTCAAATTACATCGAAATACCCTACTATTCATTTTGATTTCCACGCACATAACGACTATGATTTAAGCATTGCCAACGTTATGGAAGCAGTAAAAGCCGGGATTAGTGGTTTGCACGTTACGGTAAACGGAATGGGCGAACGCGCCGGGAATGCACCGTTAGAAAGTACAGTGGCGGTAATTAACGATTACTTACCAGAGGTTAGCATCAATATCAAAGAAACAGCTTTGTATTCGGTTAGTAAGCTGGTAGAAACATTTACTGGTTATCGAATTCCAGCCAACAAGCCAATTGTAGGAGACAATGTTTTTACGCAAACTGCCGGAATTCATGCCGACGGTGACAATAAAAACAACTTGTATTTTAGCGATTTGCTACCCGAACGTTTTGGAAGAAAGCGCAAATATGCACTCGGAAAAACTTCTGGAAAAGCCAATATCGAGAAAAATTTACAAGAATTAGGCTTGCAATTGAATCCTGAAGATTTAAAATTAGTGACCCAACGTATTATCGAATTGGGAGACAAAAAAGAAACGGTAACCAAAGAAGATTTACCTTATATTATTTCGGATGTTTTGGACAGCCAAACTTACCAGGAAAGAATTATTGTGGAGTCTTACATGTTGTCTCACTCAAAAGGAATGCGTCCTTCGACTACTTTATGTTTAAAAATGGACGGAGAGAGCATCGAAGAACACGCCCAAGGCGACGGCCAATTTGATGCGTTTATGAATGCACTTACCAAAATCTACAAAAGCAAAGGCTTAACTTTACCCAAATTAATAGATTATGCTGTGCGCATTCCGCCAGGAAGTAGTTCGGATGCTTTGTGTGAAACTATTATTACATGGACGCACAATGAGAAAGAATTCAAAACCCGCGGATTAGATTCAGACCAAACCGTTGCAGCAATTGTTGCGACACAGAAAATGTTAAATGTAATTAATTAAAAAAAATTACTGAGTTGCTAAGTAAAGACTTAGAATATTAGAAACTATAAATAACTTTATATATAAAATAATGAAACTAAATATTGCTCTTTTAGCCGGAGACGGAATCGGACCAGAAGTTATCAATGAAGCTGTTAAAGTTTCAGATGCTATCGCAAAAAAATTCAACCATGAAATTACTTGGACACCTGCGCTTACTGGAGCATGTGCTATTGATGCTGTTGGAGTGCCTTATCCAGACGAAACCCATGAAATCTGTATGGCTGCCGACGCTGTTTTGTTTGGAGCAATTGGTCACCCAAAGTACGATAACGATCCTTCTGCACCTGTTCGCCCAGAGCAAGGACTATTATTAATGCGTAAAAAATTAGGTCTTTTTGCCAATGTAAGACCAACTTTCACTTTCCCGTCGCTAATTGACAACTCTCCTTTAAAAAGAGAACGCATTGAAGGAACTGACTTGGTTTTCTTAAGAGAACTAACTGGTGGAATCTACTTTGGAGAAAAAGGAAGAAGAGATGGTGGAGAAACTGCTTTCGACAATTGCGTATATACAAGAGCTGAAGTACAAAGACTTGCCAAAAAAGGTTTTGAATTAGCAATGACGCGTTCTAAAAAACTATGTTGTGTTGACAAAGCAAACGTGCTAGAAACATCACGTTTGTGGAGAGAAACGGTTCAGGAAATGGAAAAAGATTATCCTGAAGTTACAGTTTCTTATGAATTTGTTGACGCCGTAGCAATGCGATTGGTTCAATGGCCAAATACGTACGATGTTTTAATTACAGAAAACTTATTTGGAGATATTTTAACGGATGAAGCTTCGGTAATTTCAGGATCAATGGGATTAATGCCGTCAGCTTCTGTTGGAGAACACACTTCATTATACGAGCCAATTCACGGTTCTTACCCACAAGCAACTGGTTTAAATATTGCTAATCCGTTAGCCACAATTTTATCAGCTGCCATGATGTTTGAGGATGCTTTCGGTTTAACTGAAGAAGCTGCCGCAATTCGTGCTGTAGTAAATAAATCTTTAGAAGCTGGTTTCGTTACTGAAGATCTAGCTACAAAAGGAGCTACTGCTTACAAAACTAGCGAAGTTGGAGATTGGTTAGTTGCCAACCTATAAAACAAAAAGAAAACTTACTTTGAACCTCTCCTTTGGAGAGGACGAAAAGTGAGGAAACAAAAAAGGCGTCAATTTACATTGACGCCTTTTATATATTTTAGAAAAAAATATTAATATCCTCCTCTGTTACCACCACGGTCATTTCCACCACGGCTGTTTCCTCCACCATAACCACCGCGTGAATCTCCACCACGACTGTTATTGTTAAAGCTTCTTCTTTCGCCTTCTGGTTTCGGTTCAGATTTATTAACCACAATTGCACGTCCTTGAACAGTAGCACCGTTCAATTCGTCGATTGCTTTTTGAGCTTCGTCATCATTAGACATTTCAACAAAACCAAATCCTTTACTTCTTCCAGTAAATTTATCAGTAATAATCTTAACTGAATCAACTGCTCCGTAAGCCTCGAAAGACTCTCTTAAATCTGCTTCCTCAATACTGAATGGAAGGCTTCCAACAAAAATGTTCATATGTACTTATTTATAATAATAGAACAAATGTAATCTTATTTTTTCTGTAATCTACTATATATTAGATTATTTATGTTTTTATTATCACTTTAAAACCAAAAGCACTTGTGTAGCGTCCAAAGTTAAAAATCAAACCCTCAATTCTGATTATCAGCAGCTTTGGATATTGGAACTTTATAGAAAACACCTTCTGTGAACTGTAAATGAACCGCTTTTGCTTCTTCTGGTACGTCAATATTCTGCGCTAAAGCGTAGAATATAAAAGTTCCCGAAATCGTTTGCTGCACCAAGTCATAATTAGTAATCACAATTTTACCACTTGCCAAAGCCGCTGCAGTGGTGTAAAACATCTCTTTTTCTTTTTCAGAAGTACTAAACTCCGCAAAAACGGCAGCACCTTCTCCTAAAACATAAGTCCCCAATTCAATTGAGTTTAAATTCAATTGCATTTTTTCATATCCTAAAGATCCCTCTATTACAAGTTCTTCACTGTCATTTAAAGTTGCATTAAAATTGGTGGCGCGCCAAAACTGCTTGTCTTTTAAACCTTGAAAAGCGGGATTATTAAATTTAATATTTTGTTCGCAGGAGGCAAGCAAGAAGAGAAGCGTAACGGTTAACAAATATTTTTTCATGCTTGTATTTTTATTCTATTCATTAACGAACTATAAATATCCTCCTTTATTGCAAGCTGCTTTCACAATTTTAAGGAAGTTATGCTTTATAAATTACTACGTATTCCCTCAGCAAAACTAGAACTTTTACTGAAAAACGAAAGAATAGAAAGTCTTAAATAAAACTCAAATATTTTAAAAGAGCAAACTAACTATCAATTCAGAATTAAATTATATCTTTGCACCCTTAATTAACAGAGGTCGAGTACCTCAAAATTTAATCATAAGATTATGTCAGTAAAAATTAGATTACAAAGACACGGTAAAAAAGGAAAACCTTTTTACTGGGTTGTAGCAGCTGATGCTCGCTCAAAAAGAGATGGTAAATACTTAGAGAAAATCGGTACTTACAATCCAAACACAAATCCTGCAACTATCGATTTAGATCTTGATAGTGCAGTAAAATGGTTGCACAATGGTGCACAACCTACTGATACAGCTAAGGCTATTCTTTCTTACAAAGGTGCTTTATTGAAACACCACCTTGATGGAGGAGTTCGTAAAGGTGCTTTAACTCAAGAACAAGCTGAAGCAAAATTAGCTACTTGGTTAGAATCTAAAACTGGTAAAGTAGATGCTAAGAAAGACGGTTTAACAAAAGCGCAAGCTGATGCTAAAGCTAAAGCTTTTAAAGCAGAACAAGATGTAAATGCAAAACGTATCGCTGCTGCTGCTCAAGCTGACGCAGATGCTATTGCTGCTGCAACTCCTGCAGAGGAAGTTGCTGAAGTTGAAGCTGAAGAAGCTCCAGCTGCTGAAGAAAATAACGAAGAAAAAGAAGCATAATTTTAAAAGCGGCTATGCGTAAAGAAGATTGTTTCTATTTAGGTAAAATCGCTAAAAAATTTAGTTTCAAAGGGGAAGTTCTGATCTATTTAGACACAGACGAACCAGAGTTATACGAAAACTTGGAATCAGTGTTTGTTGAATGCAACAAACACTTGGTTCCTTTTTTTATTGAAAATAGCTCATTACATAAAAACGATTTTTTACGCGTTCGCTTTGAAGATCTAACTACCGAAGAAGAAGCCGATGGCTTACTGAACAACGCTGTTTATCTTCCATTAACTACGTTACCCAAACTTACTGGTAACAAATTTTATTTTCACGAAGTTATTGACTTTGAAATCGAAGATCAACGTCTTGGTGTTTTTGGTAAAATTGTGGGTGTTAATGATACTTCTGCACAACCTTTATTTGAGGTTTTGAATGGTGAAGTTGAAATTTTAATTCCGATGATTGACCAGTTCTTAGTAAAAATTGATCGTGAAAACAAAAAAGTAATCATGAACCTTCCGGAAGGATTGGTTGAGATGTACTTATAACTATTATCAATTTATAATTGTTAATTATAAATTATCTTCCACATGTTTCAATTCAAACAATTTAGTATTCAGCAAGATAAAACTGCCATGAAGGTAGGGACTGATGGCGTTTTACTGGGCTCTTGGGCGCCAACTAAGAACGTTAATTTTTCTGTTTTAGACATTGGAGCAGGAACTGGTTTAATTGCCTTGATGCTCGCACAACGTTGCAACGCGCAACAAATCGATGCCTTAGAAATTGACGAAGAAGCTTATGAACAATGTGTCGATAATTTTGAAAATTCTCCTTGGGCAGATCGTCTATTTTGCTTTCATGCTGGTTTAGATGAGTTCATGGAAGAACCAGAAGATGAATATGATTTAATTGTTTCCAATCCACCTTTTTATTCTGAAGATTATAAAACTACTGATGAGAAGCGGGATTTAGCTCGTTTCGAAGACGCATTACCTTTTGAAGATTTAATTGAAGCTGCCGATTTATTATTATCCGAAAACGGAATATTTGCAGTTATCATTCCTTTTAAAGAAGAACAACGTTTTATAGCTCTTGCATTTCAGTTTGAATTATATCCAACAAAAATCACTAGAGTAAGAGGAACTCCAACATCTGAAATTAAACGAAGTTTACTGGCATTTAGCCGCATAGAAAAATCAAATTATCCTCTAGATGAATTGGTTATCGAAATCACAAGGCACAATTACACTCCTGAATATATTGAATTGACTAAAGATTTTTATTTAAAGATGTAAATCATCTTTAGGTATAAAATTCAAACCTAATAATGTTACTTTATAACAATCAAACTGTCTTTTGTTGTATTAATTTTCTAAATTTACTTTTAGAAAACTAAGAATCATGAAACCAGACCTATTTCAAGCTCCCGATTATTACAACCTTGACGATTTACTTACCGAAGAAAACAAATTGGTTCGCGACTCCACACGTTCTTGGGTAAAGAGAGAAGTTTCTCCTATTATCGAAGAATTTGCTCAAAAAGCAGAATTTCCTAAACAAATTATTAAAGGTTTAGGTGAAATTGGTGGATTTGGCCCTTATATTCCGCAAGAATACGGAGGCGCTGGACTGGATCAAATTTCCTATGGTCTAATTATGCAAGAAATCGAACGCGGAGATTCTGGTATTCGCTCTACTGCATCTGTACAGTCTTCTTTAGTAATGTATCCAATTTGGAAGTACGGCAACGAAGAGCAACGAAAAAAATATTTACCTAAATTGGCAACCGGTGAACTAATCGGCTGTTTTGGATTGACCGAACCTAATTATGGTTCTGATCCTGGCAGCATGCTTACTAATTTTAAAGATGCGGGAACACATTTTGTTTTAAATGGTGCAAAAATGTGGATTTCTAACGCTCCATTTGCTGATATTGCTGTAGTTTGGGCAAAAGATGAATCGGGTAGAATTCATGGTTTAATTGCCGAACGTGGAATGGAAGGTTTCACCACGCCAGAAACACACAACAAATGGTCGCTTCGTGCGTCATCCACAGGAGAGTTGATTTTTGATAATGTAAAAATTCCAAAAGAAAATATATTGCCGAATAAATCGGGACTTGGCGCACCGCTCGGCTGCTTGGATTCAGCAAGATACGGAATTGCTTGGGGAGCGATTGGAGCAGCAATGGATTGCTACGATACGGCTTTGCGCTATGCCAAAGAGCGAATTCAATTTGACAAACCAATTGCGGGTACCCAATTGCAGCAGAAAAAGTTGGCCGAAATGATTACTGAAATCACCAAAGCACAACTGCTTACTTGGAGATTAGGCGTATTAAAAAACGAAAATCGAGCAACAACAGCACAAATTTCAATGGCAAAAAGGAACAATGTTAACATGGCAATTCAAATTGCAAGAGAAGCGCGACAGATTTTAGGCGCGATGGGAATTATTGGAGACTACTCCATCATGCGACACATGATGAATTTAGAAAGCGTAATTACGTATGAAGGAACACATGACATTCATTTACTAATTACAGGGATGGACATTACGGGAATTCCAGCCTTCAAGTAGCAACTATACCATCATATAAAAATTCGATACTAAAAGCTTCTCCAAAATGAGAAGCTTTTTTATATTTACAAAAAACCCAACCTATGAATATTGAAGCCATAAACAACAGCATTCAGACTCAAAAAGCACTTTTAGAAAGCCACAGCGCATTTGGCAAAATACAACAGCTGGAAGATTTACAGTGCTTTGTAGAACATCATATCTATGCGGCGTGGGACTTCATGTCATTACTAAAGGCCTTACAAACAAAACTTACGTGCGCAACAACACCTTGGTTTCCCACAGAAAATACCCAAGTTCGCTATCTAATAAACAAAATGGTATTAGCCGAAGAAAGCAATTATAGCGGCAACGAACTAGGCATGAGTCATTACGAAAGCTATGTTAAAGCCATGGACTGTTGCAATGCGGACACTACTGGAATCAATCATTTCTTATCTGAAGTACAATCGCTACACAATATCTTTGTTGCAATTAAACGAAGTAACTTGCATCCCAGTATTAAATCTCTATTGGATTTTACTTTTAGAGTTATTGAAGAAGGAAAAACACACGAGATTGCAGCAGCTTTACTTTTTGGAAGGATTAATCTTTATCCGACTGGATTAATAGCAACAACAAAACGATTTCAGCTTAACAATCCTGTAACTAAATTAGCTCCATTGGTTTCCCATTTCGAAACAAATAATATAATAGACAATACTCAATTGGAGGCAGATCTGACTCAAATACTAACTGACTTGTGTGGCAACGATGTGCTCAAGTGGAATGAGGTACAAGAAATTGCCGTTCTCGCTGTAGAAAAACAACTGGAATTATTGGCAGCGATTGAAGAACACATTTTAATGAAAAGCGAACTGGTTTAAAACCATCATTAACTTTTCTACGTAATTATTAGTATAAATCACTAAACTATGAAACTACGCCTACTTACTTTACTTGTTTTTTCGCTAAGCACACTCTCTTTTGGCTGCAGTTCAAATGACACAGAAGTCACGACTCCAGTGCAAACAATACAACCACCAACTAATTTAACTGGCAAAACCATTTCATACTTGGCCTTGGGAGACAGCTATACTATTGGCCAAAGCGTATGCGAAGCGTGCCGATTTCCAGAGCAACTAAAGAGTAATTTATCGAATTCTTTTATTGGCACTAACTTTCCCCTACAAATAATTGCAAAAACAGGGTGGACGACTACTAATTTATTACAAGCAATACAAGCTGAAAATTTAGAAAATAATTTCGATTTAGTTACTTTACTAATCGGAGTTAATAACCAATATCAAGGACAAGACTTTGCTATATACCAAGAGGAATTCCCAAAGTTGGTCAGCAGGTCAATTGCATTAGCCAAAGGTGTAAAGTCGCATGTTGTGGTTATTTCTATACCGGATTACGCGTACACCAAACAAGGTGAAATTTCACAAAATCAAAGTAAGATTTCTAAAGAAATTGATCAATACAACACTTTTGCGAAGCAATATTGCGAAGCAAACAAGATTGCCTTTGTAAACATAACTGACATTACTAGAAATGGATTAAATGAACCTAATCTAGTCGCTACAGACGGACTGCATCCTTCTCAACAGGCATATAGCTTATTTATAGATCGCATGTATCCAGAAATTATAAAAGCATTACAAAATTAAAAAAGCGAGATTAAATCTCGCTTTTTACTAATATTCTGGAGCTAGTTCTAACTCTAAACCTTCTAAGTATTCGGTAATTGGTATTTGACACCCCAATCGGCTATTTGATTTTACATAAAATGCCTCAGACAACATCGCTTCTTCATCATCTCCTTTTTCTGGTAAAGCCACATCATTCAAGACATAACATTGACAAGATGCACACATGGCCATTCCGCCACAAGTTCCTTCAACAGGAAGCTCATAAGCTTTACACAATTCCATTATATTCATAGCCATATCTGTCGGCGCTTGCAATTCATGCACAACACCTTCACGGTCTTTAATCTTTATAAGTACGTCCATTCCAAATAATTATTTTAAATATTCTGTAAAATTCTATGGATGCAAAAATACGCTAACTTTTAAAAACTAGCTATTATTTGGTTTGAAACTAAAAGCATATTCTTTATTATTGTTTTTCTCTTTCACTTTTAGCCCTACAACGTATCCTTTTTCTAAGAAAGTAAGGACTATAAAAGTCGAATAATAATCGCTACCTGATTGAAAAATCAAAACACCCTCGTAAGTACTGCTTACAATTCCTTTTTTATCAGTTTGCGAACTAACTTTTCGTTTATTTTCAAATGTAGCACTGGTATAAGTAGCTTTGTCTGAGAAATTAGCTCTGCTATCACATAAGTCTCTAAGAAAATCGTAGTTGGTTATTCTTGCATTTCCTTCTTCTGCTGTTGTAGAAACAACAATTTGACCTTGATATCGAAAGCTTGACCACTCCTCGCCAGTAGTAACCCATGCTTTATCAACATATAGGTTTTCGGCTGTCCTTTGGCCATAACATATAGTCGTAAAAAGTACTGCGACTATTATTTTGTAAAAATTATTCATAATGAAATAGGTTTTGGGGTTAGTGGCCAAATTTAACGATTTGATAACAAGAACCCCAATCTATTTTCACAATTATTTAATGACTTTTATTCGATTTTAATAAAAAAAAGAACAGAAAGGCAAAAAAAATACTAAAAAGCAGTATGATAGCATATTCTTTTGAAGAAAAACAATATACCTCTGTACTAATTTAATTCAATTTAAAAAACATTAACCACGGTTTCTACCTGCGGTGCATATTTTTTAATGGTAGTTTCCACACCTGCTTTCAAAGTCATTTGGTTGACACTGCAACTAATGCAAGCGCCTTCCAAACGCACTTTTACGTGCTTATCATCTTCAATTGAAACAAACGAAATATCACCTCCATCTGAATTCAGAAATGGTCTAATTTCTTCGAGTGCCTTTAAAACATTAGCAGTTATTTCTTCTGTTGTCATAATTTATCATTTCTATTAAACGCAACTCTTAAAAAGATTTTAATACGAGTTGCGCATCAACCTATTATTTTTTTACTGCAGAACAACCTGCCATTGTAGTTATTTTAATCGCCTCGGTTGCAGGAAGACTTTCGTTTCTGCTCACCACCTCTTGCACCACATTACGCGTAATATTTTCAAACACCGTTTCAATTACTGAACCCGTTTGTAAAGCTGCTGGTCGACCGTAATCGCCCGCTTCACGAATAGATTGTACAATAGGAACTTCACCCAAAAACGGAACCTCTAAATCTGCAGCTAAATTTCTAGCTCCTTCTTTTCCAAAAATATAATATTTATTTTCTGGTAATTCTTCAGGTGTAAAGTAAGCCATATTTTCGATGATTCCTAAAACAGGAACATTGATGGTATCTTGCATAAACATTGCTACTCCTTTTTTAGCATCTGCCAAGGCAACAGCTTGAGGTGTACTAACCACTACAGCACCAGTAATAGGCAAAGATTGCATGATTGACAGATGAATGTCTCCTGTACCTGGAGGTAAATCGATTAGCATGAAATCTAATTCTCCCCAATCTGCATCAAATATCATTTGATTTAGTGCTTTAGAAGCCATCGGTCCTCTCCAGATTACCGCTTGACTTGGCGACGTAAAGAATCCAATAGAAAGTATTTTAACTTCAAAGCTCTCAATAGGCTTCATTTTTGATCTGCCGTCTATTTGAATAGAAATCGGTTTTTCACTCTCCACGTCGAACATCATTGGCATGGATGGCCCATAAATATCCGCGTCTAAAACTCCAACTGCAAAACCCATTTTAGCCAATGTAACCGCTAAATTTGCTGTTACAGTAGATTTTCCTACTCCACCTTTACCAGAAGCAACAGCAATAATATTTTTTATCCCTGGAATTGCTTTTCCTTTAATTTCTGGTTTATCTGAAGCTTCAATTTTAATATTCACTTTTACTTTCGCATCAGCGTTAATAAACTCAGCAATTGTTTTCTTTATGTCGTCTTCTGCACGTTTTTTAATGTGCATCGCTGGAGTATGCAAAAGCAAATCTACAACAACCTCATCTCCAAAAGTGACCACATTAGTAACGGCGCCACTTTCGACCATATTTTTACCTTCGCCTGCAACTGTAATACGCTCTAAAGCTTTAAGGATTTCTTTTCTATCTAATTTCATTTCAGATACATTTTTGGATTGAGCTCTAACACTCAAATTATATTTAATTGAATTATTTTAAGATTGTAAAGATACGGTTTTCCGTTGTTATTTATATTGCTTTTAAGTTGGATTTATACATTAGAAAAGAAATAAAAGACCAAATCATCCTCTTTTAAAGTCGTTTTAGGCACGAAAAATGCATAGTTAAAAATGACTCACTATAAAATAACGAAAATTCTTTACTCTTTTTATACAATTTCAGCGCTGGTTTACACAATTAAAATGCCGAAACAAAAACATTCAATTACTTGAAAATTAAGCAATTAAAACACCTTAAATTATTGCTTATAAAGCAATATAGTAGTACTTTTATTTAAATATTGCAGGAAAGATTTTTAGAGCCCCAAATTAACACAGAACCTACAGTCTAACTCTAAAATGAAAAACATGAAAAATATTACTTTTGCAATGGCATTTGTACTGTCATTATTCTTATTGACACCTATTAAAGCCGAGAATAGAAATACGAGTTATTTACTTAATGAATTCTCTACTGAGAACAAAATCAAAAGAGATTCTGTATTTTATGTCACAGTTACTGGTTTTGATACATTTTTTAAAAAATATCCAAAATTTAAAAAATACAGAAGTATTACCGAGAATTTGTACACGGCCAGAAATTACAGCACCATTTGGTACGATGATAGAAGTATTGACGAATTGGGCCATTTACTATATGCCAAATTTCAGTCGATGCAGAATGAATTTGGATTAAAATCTAAGATTCCGTATAAAGAAGAAATTGATCAAATTTTTAATGAAACCGCTGCACAGAAACCATCCAAAATGAATGCTGAAATTTTGTTGACGTGCATGTACATTTACTATGCCGACAAAGTGTACGACGGTCTTGATGAAAAAAAGGTAAAAGAGTTGGGTTGGTACTTACCAAAAAAAGAGATTTCTTATGAGAAAATACTAGATTCGTTATTAGTTCAGCCTAACTTACTTAATGAAAATAACAATGTTTTATTCAGTCAATATTACAAACTAGAAGAAGCTTTAAAAAAATATAAAGCCATTGAAAAGAAGAAAGACTGGCAGCCCATACATACCGATAGCATTTACAAAGACTATAAACCTTTTGACAGTGCTACTACACTTGCACAAGTTCGCCACCGCTTGTATATTCTTGGCGATTTAAAAGAAGATTCTAAAAAGAATTTATACGATGAAGAAATGATGGCTGGCGTTTTAAATTATAAAAAAAGAAACGGACTCACCTTGAATTACAAAATTACACCGGAACATATTCGATTATTAAATACTCCAATTGAAAAATTGATTGAGACCATAATGATCAACATGGAACGTTGCAGATGGATTCCGCCTACTTTAGAGAAACAAGAACAATATGTAATGATCAATATTCCGTCATTCAAATTGAGTTATATAAAAGATGGAAAACGCGAGCTCGAATCGAATGTTTTTGTTGGAACTAGAATGAATGAAACTGTTATTTTTAGTGGAAACATCGATCGAATTGTCTTTAGTCCGTATTGGTACATTCCGAAAAGTATTATAGAAAATGAACTGAAGTTTAAAGCATCACAAGATCCCGAATATTTAGAAAAACAAAATATTGAGGTAAAAAAAGGAATCTACAGACAGAAACCTGGACCTGATAATTCTCTAGGATTAGTCAAGTTTTTATTCCCTAATCCAAATGATATTTACATGCACGACACCCCTAAAAAGAGCTTGTTTGCTTTGGAAAGTAGAACTTTTAGCCACGGGTGCATTAATGTTGAAAAAGCAAAAGAACTGGCTGAAAAAATGTTGGAAAATGATCCAAAATGGTCGGTTGAAAAAGTAAATGAAGCGATGGGCGGTATAGAGGAAATACCGTATATAATGGAAAAAACAGTACCAATTTATATTGGATACTTTACCTCTTGGGTAAGCGACAATGGTGAAATTAATTTTTTCTCAGATATTTACGACCGCGATCAGCGTTTGTACAAATTATTATATAACGAGGAAGAAATTTAGAAGACCTCCAGTTCTTAACAAAATCGGATTACTAATTATTTAGTAGTCCGATTTTATTTCTGGTTGCCAGAAAAGTAATTTAAAGTCCACCACTTGATTATCGGTAACTTCCACTCCTTCACTTTCTAATAATTGTTGCATTAAATTGGTTCCATCAAAGTGCATTTTTCCGGTGAGTAGTCCGTTCCTATTCACCACACGGTGCGCAGGCACGTCTTCGCGGTTGTGCGATGCATTAAGCGCCCAACCGACCATTCGTGCAGATCGTGCTGTTCCTAATGCTTTGGCAATCGCACCAAAAGAACTCACTCTCCCGTACGGAATTAATTTGGTGATGGTATACACACGTTCAAAAAAACTTTCGCTTTCCATTGCTACAATTTTAGACTTATTCGAAATAGTATTTCGCAATATTGATTAAGGTCAAAAATGCCACCACTCCAGTTATTGTGCCGATGATAATGTTCATGTTTTCTAAAATAGAGTCTGTTTTTTTTTCAATTTTGCGAAACAAAAAAATATAAGTATAAAAAGCTACAAACGAACCTAAAACGGCACCGCTAACAAAAATAGTAATGTAATTGGTTTCGAAAGAAATAAGATGGTAAGAAGCTAAGGTGATACTAACAAACACATAATAAGGTATTGGAAAGAAATTTAGCGCTGAAAGCAGCATTCCTAAGAAGAAACGTCTTTTTTTAGATCGATGATTGTTTTTAGATTCTTTTAATTTCGGCTTTTTTGCGATTCCCAGAAAGTAAATCGTTAACATAGTAAAAATAACAAATCCGATTTCGCGCAATAAAATTACCAAATCTGGTCTAGCATTAATAGATCTAGCAAAAAAAATAGCAAGCGACACTTGAAAAGTAATGACTAAAACCGCTCCTAAAACAAAAGAAACAGCATTTTTATTACCTTCTTTTAAATTCACTTTCGCTGCTGTCATATTGATTAATCCCGGCGGAATAATACCAATAAAAGCAGTTATAAAACCTAAAAACAAAGGAACTAAAAGCGTCATAGAAGCCGTTTCGCAGATTAATTGAAAGAGTTACATCTTGATTTTAAAACGAATATACGTAATCGCTTTGTTTATTTCTAAATATTGTTTTTCGTAAAACGTCTGAAAAGCAGTAACTTCCTCTGGACTTCCTTCGTTTACGTATACATTGTGATTGGCGTATAAAACCTCATGACCTTCGCCGTGCAAAAGACCAAGTGTGTATCCGTGCATGAATTCACTATCCGTCTTTAAGTTTACAACTCCGTCTTTTTTAAGGATTTTTGTATATAATTTTAAAAACTCCGAATTGGTCATACGGTGTTTGGTACGTTTGTATTTGATTTGTGGATCTGGAAAAGTAATCCAAATTTCATCCACTTCATTTTCTGCAAAAATATGATTGATGAGTTCGATTTGAGTTCGAACAAAAGCAACATTATTCAAACCTGTATCAACAGCAGTTTTTGCACCACGCCAAAAACGCGCGCCTTTAATGTCAATACCTACGAAATTTTTATTTGGATAACGTTCAGCCAATCCTACCGAATATTCTCCTTTTCCACAGCCCAATTCAATTATAATTGGATTGTCATTTTTAAAAAAATCTGAATTCCATTTTCCTCGAAGTGAAAATTCATTACCAACAACTTCTTCTCTACTTGGCTGAAAAACGTTAGTAAATGTCTCGTTTTCTCTGAATCGCTTTAATTTATTTTTACTCCCCACTTTTTACAAATATTTGCGCAAAATTAAGCAATATAAACGAACCGACGTCACGCGAATTTAAAAATGAGAAAAAGGGAGCTTAAAAACAAAGAAAACAAATTGAATCCTGCTATTTAATCATCACTAATATTACAGGTTTTATTTTATTTTTGAGACTTAATGCTTTCTGTAACTAAATTCTCTAGAGTCGTTTTTATAGCCACAACAGCTTTCACATTATCGTTAGGAATAGTCATTGACAAAACATAATGCTGAATTTTCCATAGCTCACCCACTTTTACAAGAACACCAGAACCTCGACAAATTTTCATTTGCGTATCTAATAATTCATCAAACCAAGCCGTCTCTCCTGATTTCGAAACATACACATTTCGCTCTAGCGAAGTAAATCTCCAGGTTTTACCGAGATCAAAAAATGGTTTCGCAAACGTTTTAAATGCAGCGACACTCCAGTATTCGGTCGCATCTGTCCCAATAAAAATAGCGTCAGCAGTCATCATTTTAAAATAAAGATCAAAATTAGCTTCGGCAGCCGCTTTATGCCAAGCATCAATGGTTTCGTTAATTTGCTGCTTAGCTGTTTGATTATGAGCCGTAGCAGTAATCGAGACAAAAAATAGCAGTGTAAAAACTGTAAATATTTTAATTTTCATCGGCATAATATTTTAGTTAATCAAAAAGTATATCCTTTTCTGAGGTCTTTCTCTAAAACAAAATGGCGCTATAAGATAGCGCCATTTCAATTGTTATAAATCGAATCGATATTAATGTGTTTTTTGTTTTTCGAAAGTTGTAGTTAACGTTTTTCTCATTTTATCAATTGCTACATGAAACGCTTTCTCTACAGAGTCTGCAGTATCGGTAACAACAATTGGTTGCATATTTACGGGTCTCGCTTCAATTAGACAACGTTTATCATTTCCTCCAGCCTTATCTCCGTTTACATCACCTAAATGCACTTCTATTCTAGTAATTTTAGATTCGAAACGAGACAATGATTTTTCAATTTCTGTAGAAAAATAAGCTTCTAAACGCGCGTGTCCTTCTATATGTTTGTCTGTGTTAATTTGTACTTTCATAAAAATAGTTTTTAATTGATTGTCTCTCAAAGTTACTTAATTTTCGTTCTAAAGCAGCTTAATTAATACAATTTTATGAAATAACGAATCCTTCTCCACAATCGTAATTTTAATCACAATAATCCCTTTAGATCAACCGCTTTTTTAGTTTTTAGGCAATTCTTTTACTCCCATATTAAATAAAGTAAAGGCTTGCACATCTACATTTTCTTGAATGGTAGCCGCAACAGATTTTCCTGCACCATGTCCTGCTTTCACATCAATGCGAATAAGAACTGGATTAGTTCCTGTTTGTTTGTCCTGCAATTCTGCGGCAAATTTAAAACTATGCGCTGGCACCACTCTATCATCATGATCTCCCGTTGTAACCATTGTTGCGGGATACTGCACTCCTGCTTTTACATTTTGCACAGGCGAATAGGCTTTTAGATAATCAAACATTTCTTTACTGTCTTGTGCTGTTCCATAATCGTACGCCCAACCTGCACCTGCTGTAAAGGTATGGTAACGCAACATGTCTAAAACTCCTACCGCTGGCAACGCAACTTTCATCAAATCAGGACGCTGTGTCATGGTTGCCCCTACTAACAAGCCTCCGTTTGAACCACCTCTAACCGCTAAAAAATCACTTGACGTGTATTTTTGTGCAATTAAATATTCTCCTGCAGCGATGAAATCATCAAATACATTTTGTTTTTCCATTTTTGTTCCAGCATCGTGCCATTTTTTACCATATTCACCACCACCACGTAAATTTGGCACCGCATATACACCTCCATTTTCTAACCAAACCGCATTTGCAATACTAAAACTCGGTGTTAAACTGATGTTGAATCCTCCGTAACCGTATAAAATAGTTGGGTTTTGACCATTTAATTTTAATCCTTTTTTATAAGTAATCATCATCGGTACTTTCGTTCCGTCTTTTGAGGTATAAAAAACTTGTTTAGACTCGTAATTTTCACTCTTGAAATCGACTTTTGGTTGTTGATAAATACTTGACTTACCCGATTTTGGATCGAATGAATAAATAGTCCCTGGAGTTATATAATTTGCGAAAGAGTAATACAATAATTTCTCTTCTTTTTTACCTCCAAAACCACCTGCAGTTCCTAGTGCTGGCAACTTAATCTCGCGAACTAGTTTCCCGCTATAATCGTATTGTTGCACAAACGAAACAGCATCTTTCATGTAATTAGCAAAAATATAGCCACCACCCGTAGTTGGAGTCAATACATTTTCGGTTTCTTTAATAAACTCTTTCCAGTTTTCTGGTTTTGGATTTTGAACATCAACTGTTACAATTTTTTGGTTAGGAGCGTTCAAATCCGTTTCAATAAACAATTTAGTTCCTACGTTATCAATAATTCTACTGCTACTATTAAAATTATCAACTATCGTTACAATAGGGCTATTTGGTGTCTTTAAATCTTGAATATACAATTCATTACCATAAGTAGCGTTTGCTGCAGAAATGACTAAATAACGATCGTCTTCGGTAACATAGCCGCCTACATATCTTCTTTTTTCTTTCAACCCAAAAATAAGAGTATCGTCTTTCTGAGCGGTTCCTAATTTATGAAAATACAATTTGTGTTGGTCTGTTTTAGCAGACAGCTGACTTCCCTCTGGCTTATCATAACTAGAATAGTAAAATCCTTCATTCCCTTTCCACGAAACACCACTAAATTTTACATCTGTAATAGTATCTTCTAATATTTTATGAGAAACGGCATCCATAATAATTACTTTTCTCCAGTCGCTACCGCCTTCAGAAATTGCGTAAGCTACTTTGGATCCGTCTTTAGAGAAATCAACACCGCCTAAAGAAGTAGTTCCATCTTTAGAAAAAGTATTGGCATCTAAAAAAACCACATCTTTACCGTCTTTTCCTTTCTTATACAAAACCGACTGATTTTGTAAACCGTTATTTTTATAATAATACGTTGCTTTGCCCTCGATTGATGGCGCACCAATTTTTTCGTAATTCCACAATTGCTCCATTCGCTTTTTCAATGCATCACGAAACGGAATTTGATCTAAATAATCGTATGTAACTTTGTTCTGTGCTTTTACCCAAGCTTCTGTTTCTACCGATCGATCGTCTTCAAGCCAACGGTACGGATCGGCAACTTTTACGTCAAAATAAGTATCAACCGTTGTTCCTTTTTTACTTTCAGGATAAGAAATTGAGCCGCCTTTTTGATTCTGTCCAAAAGCAGCAGTGGTTGCTGTTACAGCCATAGCAATTAGTAATTTGTTCATTAGTTTGATTTTATGAGTTATAACAAAAATAAGAATTTATGTTAGAATAAAAGTTTTAAACCCCAAAGTTCATCTTTGAAGAACAGAGTAACACTTAAATCCTCAGCTTAATTGAAGTTTTAAATTATTTTGAACACTATTTTTTATAAACTTTCCTTCCAGAAAATTATAAAGTAAAATTTAGTCCTAAAACAATATTTCTTCCAATATTAGGAATACCATCCGTTTTAAGTCGAGAAAGATGCGCTACATATTGTTTGTCGAATACATTATTGGCGTTTAACAAGACATCGAAATTCATCTTACCCAATTGTACCGTTCCTCCTAAACCAAGATTAATTAGAGTATAATCTGGTGATGCTGTTTCAAAACCAGAAACATTATTTTGCTTTAGTGTCGTATTTACATTAAAAGTAGCAAATCCTTCATTCAGCCAATTTTTTATTTCGAATTCAGTTCGAATCGTATTGTTCCAGTTGTTTGCCGGTATTAAAGGTAAATAAGAACCGTCTTGCTGTTTGGCTGTAACCGTTTCAAAACTAGTTTCAAAATGCAACCAATCTAACGGATGCGGGTGCAAATGCAAGCCTACTTCACCTCCATACAATTGGGCATTATTTTGTGTGTATGCAAAAACGTCGGTAGCGTCTTTAACAGCACCAGTTGCAGCGGCATAGATATAATTATTGATGTGATTGTAAAATCCGTTTACAAAAAACTCAATGTGCGTGTTTTTGTACTCCAAATTCAAATCGGTTTGTACATTTTGTTCAGTCTTTAGCGCGCTGTTACCGACCTCATACCGATTTGTTCCTTCGTGTACGCCGTTTGATGTTAACTCCGCTAAATTCGGAGCTCTAAATCCAGTGGCGACATTCAGTCGCATCGTCAATGCGTCTGCTAAATTAGTTTTGTAACCTAAAGATGCATTAAAACTATCAAAAGATTTGTCTAAAGCTTCAAAATAACCTTCCTCCCCAACTATTCTATGTTCTGTAGCGGTCAATTTTCGATTGTCAAAACGCAATCCCGCTTGTAAAACATGTGAATTCCATTCGTAGTTCACAGTACCAAAAGCACCAAAATCATTGGTTGTGGCATTTGGAATTAAAAACTCTTCTCCCAAATTAACATTGGTTTGATGCATTCCTTGCACTCCAACGATAGTTTCAAAATTTCCTAGCTTTGGTAAATGATATTTTGCGTTATAGTTCAACGTATTCAACTTCATGTGCAATGCAGCTTCATTACTGTCTTCAAATTCGCTTCGATCGTTTGCAATATATCCCAAATCGAGATCTAGTTTTGAACTTCCAAAATAGATTACGTTGTTCAAGCTCAACAAATGGTTAAAAACTCCTTGACGTGGAAACTCTGGACTTTTACTATGCGATTGTTCTGCAACTCCCTCTTCTGGAATTCCTAAATTTAAAGCATTGAAATTGTACCGCAGAACCGTAGAAAATTTGGTGTTGCTGTATCCAATTCCTGTTTTAAAATCGGTTTCATTGTAGCGCGTGTTAGTCACTCGATCGCCATTTCCAATTTTATAATCAGAATGCGTGTTGTAAGTTCCTCGTGCTAAAAATCTCCAATTATCGGTAGATGTTTTTAATCCTAACGAAGAATTACTTCCTAAGGTATTACTGAAATATTTTTGGCTGAAATTTGCGGCAAAAATACCAGCATCCGCAAATTTTTCGGGATTAAAATACAAGACACCTCCTAAAGCATCAGATCCGTATAACAAAGAAGCTGGTCCTTTAATAACCTCAACACTTTCTACTCCAGCATCGTTTAAACCCAAACCATGCTCGTCGCCAAATTGTTGATTTTCGATTCGAACACCTTGCGAATAGACCAAAACTCGGTTGCCGCTCAAGCCACGAATTACCGGTTTACCAATTGAAGTTCCGGTCGACACTTGCGAAACTCCTGGTATTGTAGCCAATCCTTCGATTAATGTAGCTGTTCCCTTTTGTTGCAACGACTTCACACTTTCGTGTTCCACTTTCATAACATTCTGAGATTGCATTTTATTGAAAGGAGTCGACACAATAACCTCATCCATTTCTAGCACAGCTTCTTCCATTTCAATGTTTAAAATCGTATCTTTTTCTAATCTTTCGATGACTTTATTGATGGTTTTGTAGCCTACATACGTAAAAGCAATTCTGAAATTTCCATTGGGTAAATTTATAAAACTGTACGTTCCGTCGCCGTCAGTCGTGGTTCCTTTGTGCAATTCGGGAATATAAACCGAGACTCCGGGTAGTGCTTGTTTATGATTATTGGTAACGGTTCCTGAAACCGAATTTTGCGCATTAACCAATGCTGAGAACCCTAGAAATAAGGCTATAATATATTTTTTCATCTTGTGAATGGTATCGTGTAAATAGTGAATGACAATCAAGTAAAACTTGAGGTTATACTTGATTGATAATTTTTACAAAGAATCTTTAGATTTCTCGGATCTGTAACCTTTTGAATCTTCTAAATCTCTGCGAGCGAATTTTTTTGATAAAAAAGTATAAGAATAAAAAAGTTTCCTTCGCCAAGCTTTAAAAAACGGCGCAGAACGACAATTGAAATCAACTGATTTAACAAAAAAAGAATTTAAACTACTGCAGGTGGTCCGCGATACGCATACATACTTCCTGAAAACGAAAAAATAGTTTCGGAAGAAGTGAAAAAATAAGGAGTTACATTTTGAAAAGAAAGTGTCTGAAATACAAATTCTGCAGGATTAATATAACTACTAAATGCAAAATGACACACATAACACACCTCTAAAGAATGGTGGTGATGGGTTACTTCGGTATGATTGTTATTGTTGTATTGATGGCGGCATTCTTTTTCGGTAAGCTGTGTTACCAAATGCTCATAACTATGTATCGATTGAAACAGTATTGAGAACAATACGGTCATCGCCAAAGTAAAACTTAGTAGGAGCTGCCTTCTTTTCATTGCCGACAAAGATAGACAAACATTAAAACGAAAACCACCTGAACCAGTAAATCATAACGATTTATTAACTCAAGTGGTTGTCCTACCATTTTGTTAGTGAAACTATACTAAAGCATTTGCCACTAAGTATTCTGCAATTTGAA
Organism: Flavobacterium sp. TAB 87; assembly: GCF_001529295.1. GTDB lineage: Bacteria > Bacteroidota > Bacteroidia > Flavobacteriales > Flavobacteriaceae > Flavobacterium. The sequence goes on along the minus strand of NZ_LLWK01000038.1, from coordinate 636,915 downwards.
TGGTATTGGTGGCAGCTCCTTTTCGCAAGTTGTCAGCTACAACCCACATATTCAATGTGTTTGGCTGTGACTCATCTCTTCTAATTCTACCTACAAAAACGTCGTTTTTACCGTGTGCATAAAGCGGCATCGGATATTCAAATTCTTTCAAATTATCTTGAACAACGATACCTTCCGTATTTTCGAGAATAGTTCGCACTTCGTCTACCTCAAACGCAGTCGAAAATTCTACATTGATGGCTTCACTGTGCCCACCTACAATAGGCACACGAACTGCAGTTGCTGTAACTGCAATTGTATTGTCGCTTAAGATTTTTTTAGTTTCATTAACTAATTTCATCTCTTCTTTTGTGTATCCATTTTCTTCAAAAGAATCACATTGTGGAATTGCGTTTCTGTGAATTTGATATTTGTAAGCCAACTCACCATCAACTCCTGCGTATTCATTTTCTAACTGACGAACCGCTTTTACTCCTGTTCCTGTAATTGATTGATAGGTTGAAACAACCACTCTCTTAATATTATATTTTTTATGCAAAGGTGCCAAAGCCAAAACCATTTGAATAGTGGAGCAATTTGGATTTGCAATAATTTTATCTTCTTTGGTTAATTCGTTCGCGTTGATTTCTGGAACAATCAATTTTTTGGTTGGATCCATTCTCCAAGCCGAAGAATTATCAATAACAGTAGTTCCTGCTGCTGCAAATTTTGGAGCCCACTCTAATGAAGTTTCGCCACCAGCAGAAAAAACAGCAATATCTGCCTTCATATCTACTGCAGTTTGCAGTCCGACAACGGTATACTTTTGACCTTTATATTCAATTTGCTTTCCAACTGATCGCTCTGATGCTACTGGAATTAATTCTGTAACAGGAAAATTACGTTCTGCTAGAACTTGCAATACTACTTCACCAACCATACCGGTGGCACCTACAACCGCTATTCTCATTTGTATATTTTTTTGAGATTATTCTTTAACTTTAAGCAACAAAAGTAAGTATAATAAAAGTGCACACAAGCGTATTCACAAAAAATAACAAATTGTTACAATTACAACAATTAAAAAAACCGCCCTGATATGGAGCGGTTTACTATTTGGTCTATACCTTTATTTATTTTTCAACAAATCTCTAATTTGCATCAATAATTCTTCTTGAGTAGGTCCTGCAACAGCAGCAACTACAACTTCTTGCTTCTTTTTCATTTTCTCAGCAGCTCTTAAAACGATAAATACAAAAAACGCAATGATAACAAAATTGATCGCCGCTTGGACTAAATTTCCATAGGTAATAACTGCTGCATTGGCTACTTTTGCAGCTTCTAGTGTTTCATAATGAACGCCATCAAGCGAAATAAACTTCTTTGTAAAGTCAATTCCTCCAGTTATAACTCCGATAATTGGCATGATCACATCATCTACCGCAGATGAAACGATTTTGCCAAATGCTGCTCCAATCACTACCGCAGTAGCTAAGCTTAGTACATCTCCTTTAAGAAGTGACGCTTTAAAATCTGCAAAAAATCCCATAATTTTCCTGTTTTAAGTTAAAATGTTTCGAAATTTAAAAGTATATAATTTTTGACAATTTTAACTAAAAAGACCACTACAAAATCATTTACCTAAAAAATACTCTCTTTACACGTTGAGAAATACTGGTCAAAATTTCATACGGAATAGTTTGTAAAACCTGAGCCATTTCGACCACTGTTGGGCTTTCTCCAAAAATAATAACATCGTCACCTTCTTCACAATCAATTTTTGAAACGTCAACCATAAGCATGTCCATGCAAATGCTTCCGACAATTCGTGCTTTTTTATTTTTAATTCGTACATAACCTGCTCCATTTCCCCAAGTTCTCGAAATACCGTCTGCATAACCAATTGGTATGGTCGCAATTTTAGTGGTTTCGTCAGCCATAAAACGACGGCCATAACCGACGCTATCTCCTGCAGGAATGGTTCTTATTTGAGAAATAAGCGATTTTAAAGTCCCCACGTTTTCTAAATATTTCTGTTCAGAAGTGTCGTTTGAAACTCCGTATAATCCAATTCCTAATCGAACCATGTCAAATTGAGAATTCGGAAAATTACTGATTCCTGAAGTATTTAAAATATGTCGAATAGGGTTAATTTGTAATTCTCGAATTAATTCAGAAGACAATCTTTCGAACAAATGAATTTGAGCCTTTGCAAATTCATGATGCTTGGGATCGTCACTAGTTGCTAAATGCGACAATATACTTTTAACTTTTACCGAAGTGTTTCCTTTTAAAGTCCCAATTAATTCTTGCAAGGTGTTTTCTTCAAAACCCAAGCGGTGCATTCCCGTATCTATTTTTATATGGATTGGAAACTGGTTTAAATTTTGATCTCTCGCAATTTTTAAAAAAGAAGTAAGTCCTTTTAAACTATAAATTTCGGGCTCTAACTCATGCTGAATGATAGCATTATAGCTGGTTGATTCTGGATTAAGAACCATAATAGGCAATTGTACACCACCGTTTTTTAACGAAATTCCTTCATCGGCAAAGGCCACTCCTAAATAATCCACTTGATGGTGCTCGAGCAATTTGGCAATTTCTAGTCCTCCATTTCCGTAACCGAAGGCTTTGACCATGACCATAATTTTTACATCCGAATCCAATTTAGATTTAAAAAAGTTCAAATTATGTCCAATGGCATTCAAATCAATTTCTAACACTGTTTCGTGAGTTTTCTCTACCAAGCGCGCCACAATCCTTTCAAATTCAAAGGAACGCGCTCCTTTAATTAAAATGGTTTCATTGTCAAAACCAACCGTTTCGATTGCGGCAATAAAATCGGCTGTCGATTCAAAAGTAATGCAATTTCCGAATTTATTTTTGAAGGAAGCTATAGTCTTACCGATTCCGATAACACGCGCAATTTTATTGTCTGTAATTAATTGAGCAACCTTTGTATATAGTTCGTCATTAGAAAAACCACTTTGAAAAATATCCGACAAAATAACCGTTTTCATCGGGTTTTGCTTTTGACTTTCTAGAAAATCCAATGCAATTTTTAACGACTGAAAATCGGAACTATAACTGTCATCAATTATACTGCAATTGTGAATTCCGTTTTTTACTTCCAAACGCATCTGTACTGGGTACAAAAGTGTCATTCGATTTTGAATGGTTGAAATGTCATATTGAAAATGCAGTAATATCAATAAACACGAAATGGCGTTTTCTATCGAGGCATCGTCTTGGAACGGCACTGCAAACAAACTAGACGTATTTTGATGTTGAAAATGAATAATAGTCGAGTTGCTTTGCTTATCGATTCTTTCAATTAAAACTGAAGCTGTTTCATCCGTAAAACTCCATGATAAAAGCGTGCACGAAACAGTGTTATTTACTAAATCACTTAAACACGCATCAACAAGTGCTGATTTTTGATAAATAATTGTTGTTGCATCTTTAAATAAGAGTAATTTCTCATTTATCTTTTGCTTTGTATTCGCAAAACCTTCGTCGTGCGCAGAACCAATATTTGTAAGTACTCCAATTGTAGGCTTCATGATTCGCTGCAAATTGGCCATTTCTCCAACAGTTGAAATTCCCGCTTCAAAAATACCTAGATTGTGTTTTTCATTTATTGCCATAACCGACAGCGGAACTCCCACTTGCGAATTGTAACTTTTGGGGCTACGTATTACATTAAAATCGGGACTTAATAAAAAATTTAGCCATTCTTTTACAATCGTTTTCCCATTGCTACCAGTCAACCCAATAACAGGAAAATTAAAAGTGTCGCGATAATATGCTGCAAAATTTTGAAATGCTTTTAAAGAATCAGGTACAATTAAAAAATTGCAATGTGATGGTTTGTTTTCTGGTATTTTTTCGACTACAAAATTCTTAACGCCATTGGCAACCAAATCAGCAACATAATCGTGGCCATCATGATTAGAACCAACCAAAGCAAAGAACAAGGTCTGTTCTCCATTTTGCAACGATCGGCTATCAATAGAAACGTGATCGAAAGTTAAATTAGCTCCTATTCCAACAAATTCGGCCTGTAAAATTGTTATTGCTTTTTGTAAAAGTATACTCATTCCTTATAATTTTAATCTAATTTAAACATTCAAATTTAAAGTTTCTAAATTAGAAAGTCGTGCTCTTTCGCGTTTTAACTTGAAATCGCGAGTTGATATTGGACATAATTTTTATATTTGTTACATCATCTAAAAGAAAAATAGTGAAAAAGTTACTACCGTTATTTTCGTATTTATTTCATCCAATATTCATCTCGATGTTTTCGGCGCTGTTCTATTTTTTTATGAAGGAAGAGACTTTTTCTGATCAAGAAAAAATGTACGTATTGTTACAAGTCTTTCTCATAACAGTGATCATTCCGTTGCTATTTTTTCTACTATTACGAACTACGGGCAAAGTTGATTCGGTCATGATTAACGAAACTGCACAGCGTAAAATACCGATGGCTTTGCAGTGTTTGCTTTTTATTTTATTGGTCAAGAGAACCATTTTAGTGACACGGTATCCAGAACTACACTTTTTTTTATTAGCTGCTTTATTTGGAACGTTGGGTGCTACTATCTTACTTTTCTTTAAAATAAAAATTAGTTTACACATGCTCGGGATTAGTGCTTTAACCGTTTTTATTGTGGGCTTAAGCATCCATTTACAAATTAAAATGCCCATCGTAATTGCGCTACTCATTTTATTGAATGGAATTGTAGCCTCATCCCGTTTGGTAATGAAAGCACATTCGCCTTTTGAACTCACGCTAGGTTGCGCCTTTGGAGTATTTCCGCAGTTGTTGTTTTTATATTTATGGATGTAAAGGAATTAAAGGAATCAGTGCAAATATCGATTTTTAAATTCCCAGTATTTTAATTTAAAGAATATAAAAGATTATCCCAAAATTCAAGGTGTTTAAGTTCACTTTTTCTGTCGCCGTATTAGCTGATTTAAACAAATCATTCAAACCATAATACCCATAAATATTCCAAGTATTAAAACCTGTTGCCAAGTAAACGCCGTATTGAAATTTAGTAAAGTCGTCGTTATTGGTTATTTTTAATTTTCCAGTCGCATTTTTTAATACAGACGTATCGTAGAGCAAATAACTCAATTTGACTCCTCCATAAACACGCCAAAAACGATACGTTTCGGGTGTCGAAGTTCTCCAACGAAATTCCAATGGCACATCTATTAAAAATTGCGAAAATTTATTTCGACTAAAATCTTTGGGATCTAGTACCGTATAAATAGCATTTTTTTTATCACCTGTGATCCCCAAGTTTTGAAAGTAATTATTATATGTAAATCCTACACCAGTTGCAAAAGCAATATTACGGCGTTTATTAATTGGCATATCTCGAACGAATCCGCCTGATATTCCTGCAGAAAATCGTTGCTGTTTAAATCCTTCAGGCGCTTCAAGAAGTCTGTTATAAGTCAAACTTAAATAAAATTGATCTTCGCGATACAAAGAGTCAATTTTTACCACAGTAGAATCTTTCTTGCTGATTTCTTCTTGCGCAAAAGCAGACAAAGTGAGTATAAAAAAACAAAAATTTACGGCAAATCGCATATTATTTTGGGTTAGAAGATTCTAAATAATGGTACTTACATAGTACAAAACGAAGATACAAATATAGTTATTGCCAACGCATCACAACAGCGATACTAGATTTTATATCGAAAGTAAAAGGCAAAAAAAAAGTCTGTCTAATTACAGACAGACTTTTTGTGGCAATGAACCTAAATACATTACTTTGCTGGTATTTTTAACTTCCAGCCGGCTTGAATAAGATCTGGATTTTTGATAATATCTTTATTTGCCTCATAAATAGCTTGCCACGAAACGCCGTGTGCCTTTCCTATTTTAGATAGAGAATCTCCACTAGCTACTGTATACTCAGTCGATGCGCCTTCTGCCACTGCAAGATTCAGTACAACATCTGCAGAGCGAAAATCAGGATCAATTTTACTATAGGTCTCCCACAATTTGTCTTTATCGCTTGTTGATTTGGTTGTGCCATCGATATACAACACATTGTCTTTTTCTCTCACTTGTAAATCTGCAACTTCTAGTCTGTGTGCTTCTGCCACTAAATCGGCATATTTATTTTGTACACTCATGCCTTCTTTAATTAATTGTTAATTGATTTTCAACTTTTTTAGGATGCAATTCTTGCATACTCTGAATTAATCCAGCCAATTGGTCTCTGTTAATATCTCCTTTTAAGGTAATTACTCCATCCAATACGGTAGCCGTTACTCCAGAATAAGATTGCACGACAGTATTGGCAGAAGAACTTAAGGTACCATCGCTACTGATTTCTACAGGTGCAACCACAACTGGTTCTGATGCAATTTCGCAGTTATTTACTACCGATTTTACTCCTTTTACGTCTTTAGCAATTTTCTCACAGCTTTCTTTACAACTTGCATCTTTACAAACTCCAGAAATAGTGGCAACTCCATCTTTTACGCTTACTTGCATTCCTGGCATATCAGTCATTTTTGCTGCAATTTCTTTTTCAATATCTGCATCTTTTGGAGCACAGGCAACCAGCAAAATGGCCATACTTAAACTCAATAAAATTGATTTAATTTTCATAATTATCTTTTTTTAATATTAATAATTAAAGTTAATAAATTCATGTTTAACAATTTGCAAAATTAAAGTTCTTTTTTAACTGCATCAAACTAGTAAATAACTCTAAAAAATCGCAACGCTTTTTCGCTAATTAAAGATTGAAAATCAAAAAAGCCCAGAAGTTGAACTGGGCTTTTTAAAATGACTCTAACTATATTTTTAATTTGAATAGCGTAAACAATTTTTTAAAAATTGCTACTACCGCAAACACCAATAAACCAGCAACTAGACCAAAGAACGTTTCCTGCGCAACAATTGGCAACTGCGGCATGAGATGATGCACATATTCAATATTATGTACAAATATTCCCCCTGAAACTAAAATCAAAGCAAGAGTTCCAACAACGGATAAAAATTTAATAATCATCGGCAAAAGCTTAACTAATAAAGTGCCTACTTTTGCTAAGATTCCTTTATTATTTGAATGTTTAATCAATTTATAGCCAGTGTCATCCATACGCACAATAAGAGCTACGATGCCATAAACACCAATGGTAGCGATAATTGCAACCACAAAGACAGTCATAATTTGAATGGATAATATTTTTTCTGCAACGCTTCCTAAAGCGATAATTACAATTTCGACCGACAAAATAAAGTCGGTTACTATAGCGGCTTTAATTTTTGATTTCTCAGCGACAGCGGCATCTTCCTCTGTTATCTCTACCGTTTCTAAAACTTCGGGTGCGTGGTGAAAAAAATATTCAATAATTTTTTCTACACCTTCATAAGCCAAGTAAAAACCTCCAATAACCAGTGCGCCGTTTATGGCGGCTGGAAAAAACACATTCAGCAACAGGGCAATCGGAATTATTATTAGTTTATTGATAAAGGATCCTTTGGTAATCGCCCAAAGAACGGGCAGCTCTCTGCTTGACAAAAAGCCAGTCGCTTTTTCAGCATTAACGGCCAAATCATCGCCTAAAATTGCCGCTGTTTTTTGCGTTGCAATTTTACTTGCGACAGCGACATCGTCCATTAACGCAGCAATATCATCTAGAATTGCAAAAATACCTGAAGCCATATTTTTCTTATTTATAAATGTAAAAGTAATTTTTTTTATTCATTTTTATTTATCAATAAAATTGAATACCAATTAAAATTATGTTAATTACGGAACTATCTAACAGCGAAAGTATTGTCTTTTACAATAAAATCTGAAATAAAAATTCTACCAACGATTTAAAATATAATACTATATTGTAAAACGTTTGAGGTAAAGTGTAAACCTAATTACGCACTAGTCTCGACGCTACTAAACTTATTTTATTTCATGCAAACACTATTGATCTGTTTTTCTTCTTTATTATTAATAGCAACTCTAATTCCTTTAGTGAAAAATGAGTATTGGATATTTAGAGTTTTTGAATATCCACGTCTTCAAAAATTTGTATTAAACTGTCTGTGCATCCTCTTTTGGATTATCTTTTTTAAATCAAATCTTATTTTGCATTTGGTATTTCTAGTTTTAATGATTCTTAATGCATCTTACCTTTTATATCTTATTCTTCCTTTTACCAAATTGAGTCCAATTCAAGTGCTAGCCATTACTAAAGAAATTCCTGAGAATGGAATAAGTTTGATGGTTGCAAATGTCTTTCAGTACAATACCAATTATAAAGGTTGCTTAAGCGAAATAGAAAAAGCAAATCCCGATGTCGTACTCCTTTTGGAAACTGATCATAAATGGGAATTAGGAACTGTAGCGCTCGATGAAGCTTTTCCTTTTAGTATAAAAGTGCCACTAGAGAATACCTATGGCATGCTGCTCTATTCGAAATTACCTCTGGAAGAAGCAGAAATAAAGCATTTGGTCGAAGCAGACATTCCGTCTATTCATACTAAAGTTGTACTTCCAAACCAACAAAGAGTTCAATTATTTGCCGTTCATCCTACGCCGCCGGTTCCTACCGAAAATCCTACTTCTGCCGAAAGAGATAAAGAACTATTATTAGTTGCAGAACGTGCCCAAAAAACAGATCTTCCTGTAATCGTAATAGGCGATTTAAATGATGTTGCTTGGAGTTACACGACTACTCTTTTTTTAAAAATGAGCGGTTTGTTGGACCCAAGAAGAGGCAGAGGATTTTTTAATACATTTCACGCCCATTATCCATTTTTAAGATTCCCTCTAGATCATGCCTTTATCTCGGCAGACATGAAACTAAAAAAAATAAAGCGCCTTCAAAATTTTGATTCTGACCATTTTCCAATGTTTATTAGTCTGCAATATGAAAAAAAAGCAAAATTGGAACAGGAACCAATGCAACCTGATGCCGATGATATTGCAATTGCTAATGAGAAGAAGCAAGCTGTTTAATATAAAAAAGAGAATCTCTCTAAATCAAAAAAACCTGTAAATCAAATGACTTACAGGTTTTTTATAGAATTGACCGCAGAGAGAAAGGGATTCGAACCCTCGATATGTTGCCATATACACGCTTTCCAAGCGTGCGCCTTCAGCCACTCGGCCACCTCTCTTTAATGGGCTGCAAAGAACACAAAAAAAAACGATTAAAAAAACAAATTCTGCGCATATTTATGCTTCTACCAATTTCCTAAAAGCATCGATAAAAAGACCAATGGCTTTTTTTTGATAGTCATTTTTAATAGTAATGATATACGACTTCCGTTCGGTTTTAACTCCTGTCAATTCAATGGCTTGAAGTCCGTGCCAACCCTTTAATGCTTTTTCGGTTACAATTGTCGCCCAATCACTATTCTCTATAATTTGCAACAAGGCATGAATGGCATTTAATTCAATCGGAATTTTCGGGCTGATTTTATTCTTTGCAAATAAAACATCCAAAAACTCCCTCGAATTAAATCCTTTAGAAGGCAAAATTAACGGAATGTCTTGTAATTTTTTAAACGAAATGCTTTTCATCTTAGCCATATCATTCGTTTTAGAAACGGCCATTACCAACTTTGAAGTAAATAGTGGGATTTTTTGCATGGGCAATTCAATCTCATAATTAGAAATTACCAAAACCAAATCGAGTTCATTTTTAAGCAATTTCTCTTGCAACGGTTCGGTAGCTCCATACTCCACAATAATTTTTAAATCGGGATATTTATTTGCAAATAATTCCACGACAGGCAGTACTAGTAAACCAAAAATATAGGTCACTCCTATACGCAATTCACCACCAATTAAATTACTCAAGTCATCGATAGCTTGCTTACCCGATTCTACATCTTCCAGAATACGTTTGGCATGTTTTAAGAAAACAGAACCTGCTTCGGTCAGCTGTACTTTTTTACCAATTCTCAAAAATAGAGACATGGCCAATTCTTCTTCTAGTTTTTTTATTTGTTGCGAGAGCCCAGATTGTGTAACAAAACAGGCCTCTGCCGCTTTTGTAAAATGCAACACATCTGCCAAAGCCACAAAATAGCGCAATTGAAACAATTCCATATTAATAAGTTTGGATAATCATTATCAGTAAAATTAGTAATTTTTGTAATGATATTATAATTCCGAACTTTGTATCAAACAAAAATAGCTATGTTTAAAGCGCTACGCTCTCCAAATTTCAAACTCTTTTTCTATGGACAATCTGTATCAGTAGTGGGTACATGGCTGCAAAAAACGGCAGTAAGTTGGATGGTTTACAGCATTACGGGTTCGGTATTTCTGTTGGGGCTGGCAACATTTTTGAGCATGATTCCTTCTTTATTTTTAGCACCATTAGCCGGAAGCATTATTGGTCGTTACAACAGACACCGTAGCATGATTATTTTACAATCCTTAGCCATGTTGCAAGCTGGAGTTCTAGCCGTTTTAATCTATCTCAAAATTTACAACATCACCTTTATTTTAGCATTAAGTCTTATACAAGGAATCATTAATGCCTTTGACATGACGTGTCGCCAAACCATGATGGTAGATTTAGTTGACAATGCCGAAGATTTGCACAATGCAGTAGCCTTAAACTCAACATTGACCAACTTTGCTCGAATCGCAGGTCCCGCTTTGGCGGGTATAATTTTGCATCAATACGGGGAAGATATTTGTTTTATAGGGAATTTCTTGAGTTATATTCCGGTCCTTACTTCGTTGATTTTAATGAAAATTAAACCGTTCACTAAGCCAACGGATAAGTTAAATATGATGGATGATTTTATGGAAGGTATCGACTACGTTAAAAACGAAAGTCAGATGGCAAAAATGCTGCTGATGTTGACCTGCAGTAGCTTATTTGTAATTTCTTTTAACACCTTAATGCCGGTTTTTGCGAAGGATATTTTTAACGGCAATGCGCAAACTTTTAGTTGGTTTGAAAGCGCTGCTGGAATTGGCTCCATTGTTTCAGCCATTTATCTAGCCAATCTAAAATCATCTGCAAACATCGATAAAATCATGATTGGTGCTAGTATTTTACTTGGTATAAGTATTTTGGTGCTTGCTTTATCCGACAGTCTCGTTTTAGCTCTTATCTGTATGGTTTTAAGCGGAATTGGAATGATGGGGCAAACGTCTTATCTATATTTATGTGCAAACCAGCAGTTCGCCTCGCATGCGTTCCCGAAGTATTAGTTATTATATGATGGCATATCAAGGAATGATTCCGGTGGGAAGTCTAGTTATTGGTTATATTTCACATTTTATAGAAACAAGAACTACAGTAGCTTCGCAAGGGATTATCTGTCTAATTTCTGTTGCTTTTTATGTGTATTACAAGAGTCATAAAAAAGTAGAAAAAGTAACGATGTGTCCAATTACCTATAAAAATTAATTTTAGATTACGAACAATTTATGAAAAATCAATCCTTTGTCGGAGTGACGAAATTATGGATTTTGACACAGAAGTAAACGAAAGAGATTGAATACTGAAATACATTCAAAAATCTTTTAAGGTTAAGTGCTTATAACAATTTACACAAAATGAGCTAAAGAGAAATTTCGCCTCGAAGTGCAGTTTCAAAGACAGTTTTAAAATTTTCTACTTCTATTTTATGACCCAACAAATACATTAGTTTTGTAATTGCAGCTTCTGTTGTAATGTCTTTTCCCGAAATAACACCTAAATTCTTTAAACCCGTACTGGTTTCGTATTTACCCATATCAACACTTCCGCCCGAACATTGGGTTACGTTGACAACAGGCAAGCCGCTGTCGATCGCTTTTTTTATTAAAGCTAAAAACCAATTTTCGGTTGGTGCATTTCCTGCTCCATAGGTTTCTAAAACAATTCCTTTTAAATCTGGAATAGCCAAAATTGCAGCTAACACCGTTTCGCTTATTCCTGGAAACATTTTAATAATCACAACACGATTGTCTAAGGCCGTGTGCACAAGCAACTCTGACTGACCGCTTCCTTTTAAAAATAAGTTTTTGTTTAAAGTCAGATTTACTCCAGATTCGACCAAATGCGGATAATTTGGTGAAGCAAACGCCTGAAAATGTTCTGCATTTGTCTTAGTAGTTCGATTGCCGCGGTATAATTTATATTCAAAATACAAACATACTTCACGCAAAAGTGGTTCTCCATTTTCTTGCAAAGAGGCAATTTGAATGGCTGTTATCAAGTTTTCTTTAGCGTCGGTGCGCAAATCTCCAATAGGCAATTGTGAACCCGTAAAAATAACTGGCTTGTTTAAATTTTCTAACATAAAACTCAATGCCGAGGCCGAATAAGACATGGTATCTGAACCGTGCAATACTACAAAACCATCAAAGTCTTGATAATTATCTTGAATACTGGTTGCAATTCGAATCCATTTTTCGGGATCCATATTCGACGAGTCAATTGGTTCGTCAAACGAAACTGTTTCAATTTCGCAATCCAATTGCTTGAGTTCAGGAATACTTTTAAGTAACTTATTGAAGTTGAAAGCCTTCAAGGCACCTGTTTCAAAATCTTTGCTCATACCGATGGTACCACCAGTATATAGTAAAAGAATTTTGGACTTACAGCTCATCGTAGTATTTTAATTTATTGACCACAGGATTGGCATACATCGCCAAAAATCCTTGTATAGCCACCTCATTTGCCGTATCAATTCTCATTTCCATACGACGTTCAAAAAGCGAGCGTTCCTTTTCTTGATATTTATGAGCAAACTTATTGGTCTTAAATTTAATGTCGTAGGCAATAAAGTTGGTTGGCCACAATTGATAGTTCTTAATAATTGAATCATCAATTACTTGCGCCAAAGCTTGAATTTGCTTGTTCACATTATCGTTGGCTTTACCAATTTTATCAATTTCGGCATCCAGAATCGAACCCACTTGCATGTGAATTCTCTTTTTAGGCCCCATCATACCACTCATGATATTCATGAAGTCTTCATTTTTATCTTTTATATACACCTCATTATTGGCTTCTGCCATTAATTGCGGCATTTTCATGGCATCGGTTGGGTCGTATTCGTATGAAATTGATACAGGAACAATTTTTAATTTCTTAAAATAATCCATTAAATTAGCTTCGTCAGAACCCATTCCGATCATTTTTAAAACACCTGGATTAGTTTCGTCATTTCCGTCTTTCGTTCTCCCTTCGCGTTGAGCGATCCAAACCGAACGATTTTCATGAAACAATAAATGTCCTATATATTCAGATAGTAGTTTAGAGCTTTGCAACATCTCTCTCGGAGACAAACCTCTTAAAACTAAAAAGTTACGATTTAGTTTTGCCAACGTGTTCAAAAATGGCTTTTTGACCAAATTATCCCCTATTGCCGACGCCGTCATTACCAATTTATGCTCATATAGACATACGTTTAATAAAGTCGTGTCTAATAAAATATCACGATGGTTCGAAATAAATAGGTATGATTCGTCTTTTTCTAACTTTTCAAAACCTGAAGTCGTTAGTCCTTCCGAACTTTTATCTAATATTTTTTGAATGGTTTGGTATATGAAATTGCATTGAAAATCACGTATCGAATGGGTTCTTTTCAATTGCTCTTTCCATTCGTCGTCTTTCAATTCTGGAAAAGAGAAATTCATCATCGCTTTTAAGATGGGATGATTCGCGGCTTTTTGGAGCACCTCGTTTATTTCTGAATCGTGAAAAGGCCGAATGGCGTCAAATCTATGCATTACTAAATTTTATTTAAAGTGGACAAATGAACAAAAAAAAAACCAAAAAACTAATGTTTGAGTATTAAATCCCAAAAACGTCTTTAGAGTTCTGAGTGGTCGCAGCGCTAATCTCCATTTCTGAAAGGCCATAAATTTCGGCTAATTTCGCAACGACATTAACAATATAACTACTCTCATTTCGCTTACCGCGAAAGGGAACTGGTGCCAAATATGGTGAATCTGTTTCTAACACAATATGACATAAATCAATTTGCTTTAAAAACTGATCTATTTTACCATTTTTAAAGGTAACAACGCCACCTATTCCTAGTTTCATGTTGTACGAAATCGCTTGCAACGCTTGTTCGTACGTTCCTGAAAAGCAATGAAAAATTCCGAATAAGTCTGTCGATTTTTCAGATTCCAACACTTCAAAAACTTCATCAAAAGCATCACGACAATGAATTACGATTGGTAATTTATAGTGCTTCGCCAATTGAATTTGCGTTTTAAAAGCTGCTTTCTGAATGTCTAAAGTCGTTTTGTCCCAGTATAAATCGATACCAATTTCGCCAATACCGTAAAATTTTCGTCTTGCAAGTTCTTTTGTCACATGATTTAATTCTTCTTCAAAATTTTCTTTTACATGAGTTGGATGTAATCCGATCATTAAAAAAATGTTTTCTGGAAAATCTTGCTCCAAATTGTACATGGCTTGCGTAGTTGCAGAGTCAATTGCCGGTATAAAAAAACGAGAAACACCCGCGTTTATAGCGCGCTGAATCATTTCGTTTCGATCTTCAGCAAATTCCTCTGAATATAAATGTGTATGTGTATCGGTAATAATTGTAGTTGAATTCAAACGTATTGTTTTAAAAAAAGCAAAATTACCACAATATTGTTAAAAAGAAAATTTTATAAAAGTTCTCCAAACAGAAAAGATTCGTAACATACTAAAATGTTGCGAATCTGTATTCAAATAAAAATTTAAATTCTGTGAGAACTTTCTTAGTTTAATTCCTTTAGCAAGTGCTGAACTTGCTTTTGGTTTTCATAATCGCGTGGTATTGTAACCAAAATTTCTTTGCACGTTTGATAGTCTTTTTGTTTTAATTTGGATAAAGCTAACTGCCAAGTTGCTTTATTTTTATACACAGAAGTTCCCGATTGCAATGCTGTAAAAACAGCTTCGGCTTTGATAAACTCATTTTCTTGCAACAATGCAACGCCATAAAAATATTGAATCTCAGCAGAGCTTTTCTCTTTTAATATTGTTTCAAAAACAGGAATTGCCTTCTTGTAATCTTTCGTATTAAAAGCTTGTTCGGCTTGTTTTAATTTGGCACTGCTCTCACTTCTTTCTGTAAAGGAAGCCTGTTCGTGCCGATTAAAATCGTCAAAATTTGGATTCGCATTTTGATTGAAAAAAAACAGTCCAAATACAACAACTACCGAAGCCGCAGCGGCATACAACCAAGGTTTAATGCTAATCACTTTTGGTTTTTTAGAATTAAAATGACTTTCAGCTATGCATTTTACGTTTTCTTTAAACGCTTCGCGTTCTTCTGCTATTCCAAATTTATGTTTTAACTGAACATTCATTTCTTTAAAACTTTCCAATTCGGATGCTAAAACTTCATTCGTCGCTACTTCACCTTCAAAGCGAATGCGTTCTTCAACCGTCATTTCATTTTGAAGGTAATGATCAAACTGTGTGTATTTCTCTTCGTTCATGACTAGTTGTTTTTTAGCGATTTAAAGTTTTTAGATTCCCGAATCCATTGTGTTAATTGACCGATACACAGCGATTTTTTCTTACGGACATAGCCGTAAGTGACATGTAACTTCTCAGCTACTTCCTCCATTGATTTCATAGTGAAACTTAACTTCAACAACTCTTGGCATTTATCTCCTAACTTTTGAAACATGGCATCAAAAAGTTGCTGTTTTTCGTCAAATGCTTCTGCTTGTTCGACCAATAGGGATGCAGATTCATTTATAGATGCAACTTCTTCATTAATTGTTACCCCTTTATTCCCTGTCTTTTTCAATTCATTAAGCCATTTTCTTTTGCACAACAAAAAAAAGTACGCATCAAAGGGGCAAGTCAGCTGCAACGTTTTTGCTTTAGCCTGATTAAACATCAACATCATAATTTCTTGCACCACATCTTGCGCCTGATTTTCATCTCCCGAATTATTCCTGATGTATGACACCACTTTAGGAACAAACTTTTTATAAATAGATTGAATAATTGCCGAATTATTCTCTGCAAGTCCTTCAATATACATTTGGTCGGGATGAATTGTGCTATTTGCCATATTAAAAATTATATACGAATGTAAAAAAAAGAATCTACACTTAATTCATTCTTAAAGGGTAACAATTTCTGAACCGAATTGATATACTGGTACAACCATCTGATTATCAATTTAAAATTACAAAAAAATGGAAAGCTACCAATTTACCTCGATCAGCAGTTTTGACAAATTTCAACAAGCACTTTCTAGTAAAATTAGAAACGGATTTGTGATCATAGAGCAAAATGACAAATTACCTTATGTGGTTTTATCTCGAAAGAAAAAGCAAATTGATTACACCTTTCATATACTAATGACTTTATCCACTTTGGGGTTTTGGTCTGTGGTTTGGTTTTACGAAATTATCACGGCACATCAAAAAAAAGACATTTTAGTAGCCGTCGACGAAGACGGAAATGTCTTTGAAGAAAAATGTTTTTCAAAATAAATTAAAAAATGGGGTAACAATTACATTACTCATCCCATCTGTTAGTACAACCTTAAATTACAAATCATGAAAACACTTAAAACTCTTGTATTATGTCTGGCAGCTATTTCGATAATTAGCTGCGACGATGACAACGACCCAACCAATAATGTTTGTGATACTGCTTACACTGCTACATTAATCAACAGCGCATTTTCTACAGCGAATGGCTACGTCGATCAAGTAACGATGGATTTGGCAACACATGAGTATTCGATTCAGATTAATGCGGATGGTGAAATTTGCACTATTGGCTATCAAAATCCTAGCTCCTACACCGGCGGCTACACTATGGAAGTGATTAATACCACTGCAAATACAAGCTATTCTGGCGTACATACCTTCTCTCAAGCTGCGCTGGATTACCAATCAATTACACCTGTAATCGTACAAGCAGGCGACATTATAAATGTAAAAAGAACCATTCTTCCTGGTTTTACAAGCGACCAAACCATAGGTCGTATGTTTACAACCGCCACTTATTCTAACATTGCTTATCCAATTACAGAAGGAAATGTAGTTTTTTTAGGCTCTACTTTTTACGGAACGGGTGGTCCAAACGTAAATTTTGGCCAACCGTATATTCCACTAGGTTTCAAAGTAAATTAAAAAAAGGGGTAACAATTTTAAATCCCAATTGATATACTGATATAAAATAAATTAACAACCAGAATCTGAAAACCAGCTGAAGACTTTCAGTTCAGATTTACAAAAATTAGAAATCATGAAAACCAACTTTAAAACAATCGGATTATTATTTTTGCTCGTAGCAACTTTCGTTAGCTGTGACAACAGCGACACTGACGATAACACGCTAATTCTTCCGCCAACTGCAGCAGCATTCAAAGGAATTCAGGAAAACGGCATTAAAAAAAATACGCAAAACTTTACAATCAATGCAGGCGAAGGAATGGTGTCCTTTACTACTAAGAATGGTGTAAAAGTAAGCATCAATGGAGACTGCTTGACCAAAAACGGAAGTCCAGCAACCGGCGCCGTAGTCATTGAATACATTGAGCTTTTTGACAAAGGAAACATGCTAATTACCAACAAACCAACTATGGGTTTTTTGCCTGACGGAAAGAAAAAACTACTTTTATCTGGCGGTGAATTCTTCATCAAAGCCACTCAGGGCGGCGTACCATTGGCAACCACCTGCAATATCAACATGATTGTTCCGACTGCTTTGACCAATGGTTTAGACACCGCTATGATTTTATGGAATGGTGAAATCGACGAAGATGGCGAATTAGCATGGAGAGAAGCAAATGGTGATGGTGCCAACGGCCAAGGTGGCGTGAAAGGCGAAACAGATAATTATTATGTAAGCTTTGGTAATTTCGGCTGGACAAACGTCGATCGTTTTTACAGCGATCCAAGACCTAAAACGTCACTTTTAGTAGCCGCTCCAACAGGTTACAATAATACCAATAGCGCCATTTATTTGTCGTACGATGGAGAAGGAACTAATGCGCTTGCCAAATTAGATACGTACACAGCTCAAGGATTATTTAGCGAACACTACGGTCAAATTCCTATTGGGTTAAAATGTCACATTATTTTCGCAACCGAAGATCAAGGTCAATGGCGCTATGCGATCAAAGCCGTTACCGTTGCCGCTGGAGATGTTTATACTTTTACTTTAAATGAAACGGCACTCGCTTCAGAAGCACAAATGGTAACTGCAATCAATGGCATACAATAACTTACAAAACTCTTTTTTAAGGAAAAGTGGTGATTTGCTCATCACTTTTTTTTACATTTAGTCGGTTTTCAACTTAATGATACTGATTTTCAGAAGCTAATCCTGCTGTCCACTGTATCTTTTATCCCGAAAAAGAATCGGGACAAAAGGATGCCGCTTCCATCAGGGCTAAAAAACTCCTCGTCCATGAAAAAACTTTTATACTGTTTCCTAATTCTATCATCAGTGATGGTTCTGGCACAAACCAAAGTAAAAGACACGCTAACCCGAAGAGCAAAAATCACTTACGATCAAAGCGGAAATCAGGTTTCTTTTAAACCCGAAACACCGCCGTTAATTCCTATCTCTGGCGCACCAAAACCCAGCTATTCTTATTTATGGGAATTTGGCGATGGCCACTACAGCAAGCAAGCTGAACCAAAACACGTTTATAAAAATAAAGGAACATACACCACCAAACTTTCTGTAACCAACAATTACGACAACGGAAAACCACCCGCTACTAGACCTAAAAAAGTAGTTATCAATGATGTCCCAGATCCAGATTACAAAGACATTGCATCAATTGCAGATCAAAACGGATTTGCAATTCTAAAAAATTGTGATCCCATTCCTGATCAAGAAATGATCGTTGTAGTTAGTTACGAAAATATGGAAAATTATGTAACAAACGGAAAGCTATACTTATTTTACAACGAAAAGCAATTCAAAAACGACAACTTCGAATTACTTGATTATAGAACACATGCCAACGAACGCGAAGTGCAAGAAAACACTATCGCTGCTATACGTGATTTAGATGACACGCACAACTATTTGGCTTCAGCCGACAGTAATTTCAAAACCAAAAAACACAAAAACACAACCACCGAAGAAGATTTGGATGCCAGTCTATCCGAAGCGCATCAATTGTACAATAATGTATCTATTTTAGAAATGGACGAATCGGATCCCGGCGCAACACTTAATGTTTTTTATACGTTTAAAACAACGCCTGAAATGATCAAAGATACCAGCGCAACTGTGACCATGCGCGGTATTTATGTTCCGAATCGAAATTACAAAAATCACAAGACAAAAAATCTTGAAATGGAAATTGTAACGTCTCATGATCCCAACAAAATGGGTTCCAACGGAAGTTTTATCAATTACAGATTGGTGCGTTATAGAAGAGTACAATTTAAAACCCGTTTCCAAAATAATGGCGAAGGCCCAGCACGAATGATTCGGTTAGAAACCGATATCCCAGATATGTTTGATAAAAAAACCTTTAAAATTGAAGGCATGTATCCCGAGTGCCCCATTTGTCCAAAAGAAGAAGAGCCAACCGTAAGTTGTCTGGACACCATAATTAAACAAAAACAAATTATATTTACGTTCAAAAATATTTATTTGCCCGGAACCGAACAAAAAAATGTACGAGAAAAAGACAGCACCAAAGGCTTTGTAAAATATTCGATGAAGTTTAACGAAGACTTTCATAAAGTAAAAACCAAAAGTCGCACTGCTATTATTTTCGATAAAAACGATCCCATAATTACCAACTATGCCACCACCCGATTTTTACCTGGCATTTCAATTGGTGCAAAAGCGGGTTATAACTTATATGCAGACCTTAACGATGCCACGAGTTATTTTGTCGGTGCGACCATTTCTCCGTTCAAATCTTACCGCTTTTACTGGCAAGCCGAATGGATAAATAGTTTGAATAATTACGAAAGCGCGACCAAGATAACAGATGAAGTTGTTGTTGATCCAAAAGGAAACAAACAGCGACAACGCACGACGATCAACTCAGAAAACAAAACTGTTAATTGGGAAATTCCCGTTCTTATTCGATACAACATCAACAATTACATTGGAATTGGCGCGGGATTGCAAGCCAACTTAGATATTTTGAAAGAACAAAATCAAAGCATCAAAATAGAAACCTTCGAAGGAGATTCGGATAAATACATTATGAGTACTCAAGTCGCTGATCAAACTTTAAAAAACTCTTTTGCCGATGTAAAAGCAGGGTTGTTAATTGACCTAACCATTGGAGCAGCGCGAATTGGACCCAGTCTAGGTGCGAGATACGTCATCAATTTCGAACAAAATTTCAATTACTTTCAGTTCTATGGCATTTGGAAGTTTTAATTGTCTTACAGAAAATCGCAAAACAAAAGAAGATTTGCTAAGTTTATAAGTTGTTATCTTTCGTTTGATAATTACCAACATCCTAATAAATCGTACATGAACTTAAATTACTTATATGTCTTAATTTTTTTATTTATAAACCTGAACGTTTGGAGTCAGAAGCTGGCTGGTTCAGAAAATAAGATATACGAAGCTATTGATGTTTTTGTAGCCAAACCTACGGCTCAAAATCTAAAAACACTGACCAAAACTGAAACTGATTTCTGGAAAAATACGCAACTAAAATCCGAAGATGAATTACTTGCTATCGTCATTTTAATTTGCAACAAAGCCTATTATGAAAACCAGTTTGGACACTCTCAAAATGCGATAAAAAGTTATGAAAAAGGGTGGCAGACGTATCAAAAAAACAAACTAAAAAATTACGACATTATTGAATATTGCTTGAAACCGCTAGGAAACTTATACACTCTTTTAGGCGATTACGAAAATGCAGAAAATACGATCAAACAATATTATTTCATTGCCAATCAAGATAAAAATGAAGCTCAAAAAGTGGCCGCAATTCTTAACTTATCCAACGTATATCAAAACACAGGAAGTGCAATTAAAGCAATTGATTTAATCGAAAAAACGATTCAAACCGAAAAATTAACTGCCACTCAAAAAGGAATTTTACTCAATAACTTAGGCGCCAATTACATTGTAACAGCACCTCAATCTTCAAGCAAACAAAACAGCTACGAGGAAGCCGAAAAAACGTTATTAAATGCTATTGTGTTTTTAAAAAAGGACAAATCGCAAAACGAAACACTTTCTAACGCCTATCAAAATTTAGCAAAGCTAAATATCGAGCGCAATGATCTAGGCAAAGCAGCAAACTATTTTGAAAAAGCCAAGACTGAATTTTATAAAACAACCAATCATGAACCGCGAAAAATAGCCAAGCTCTATTATCAGGCGGCTTATCTTGCTTTTAAACAAGGAAAAATAGCAGACGCTAATCAAAACAACACGGCTATTTTCAAAACATTGATTCCGAATTACTCTACTTTAAAAAATTCATTACCCGACAAAAATTCGCTTTATGCAGAGACTGTTTTATTGGATGCTTTAGATTTACAAGCGAGTATATATGTGTCACAGAACCAGCTAAAAAGTGCGTTAAAAAGCTATGCGCTTTCTTTTCATATCGAAGAATTGTTTCAATCACTTTTGGTTTACGATAATTCTAAGATTGTCACACAAATTAGAAACCGAATTCGAACCGAAAAATGTCTTTCGATTTACTATTCGCTGTATGCAAAAGAGAAAAAGCAATCCTATATTGAAAGTGCTTTTTTACTGGCTGAACAAACGAAATCTATTGTTTTAAAAGCGCATTCTCAGACAAATGCAACAAGAACACGAGAAGAAAAGCTCATTCGACAACAACTACAAAAATGGAATACGCTTATTGTAAAAGAGCAGCAAAAACTAGAATTAGCTAATATTTCTAAAATTAACGAAGCCATCAAGAAACAGAACGAATTGATGCTTTTGCTAAAGTCTAAACCAACAAAAACGACTAACAATAATACTACTGAGTTTAATTTACAGCAATTCTACAACAAATTAGAGCAAGACGAAGCAACCTTAGTTTCGTACTTTTTTGGTGAGAAGACAATCTATAACTTCACGGTTGCAAAAAAGAAAATAGCACTTCACGAAATTGTCCTTAAAGATCCCAATCGTAAAACTTTATTCGATTTTATTGCTCTGTTTAACAACGCCAATACTATTACCGAAAATCCTCAAGACTACAATAGGTTAGGCAATACTACTTACGAATTACTCAAACTCCCGTCAGATACAAAGTTGCAAAATCTGATTATTATTCCCGACGGTGTTTTAAGTTTTTTACCGTTTGAATCTTTACTGACTCAGGCATCAAAAACAACAAACTTTGCCCAAATGCCGTATCTGCTGAATGAATTTAATGTAGCGTACAGTAATTCTGCTTCATTTTATCTGAATGCAGTTCCGTTTTCTAAAACTAAAAAAACGGTGTTGGGAATTTTTCCAATCTTCGATAATACGCCTGATGCTTTAACGTTTTCTAAAAATGAATTGCAATCTATAAAAGAAAATTTTAAGGGGCAATTTTTCGAAAATAATACTGCAACATTTTCCAATTTTAAAACTAATGCTGCCAATTATTCCATCTTACATTTAAGCACACACGCCTCATCGGGTGATACCGAAACTCCAGCGAGCATTAAATTTTTTGATGAAGAGGTTTTGTATTCTGAATTATATGATCTGAGTCTACATCCAGATTTAGTTGTTTTGAGTGCTTGTGAAACTGGTCTTGGAAAGCTATATAAAGCAGAAGGTCCTATGAGTATTGCAAGAGGTTTTCAAATGGCTGGTGCACAAAATTTATTGTTTTCATTATGGAAAGTGAACGATTTTACCACTTCTGTTATTATGCAGCATTTTTATAAAAACATTAAAAACAAACAATCTTATTTTAGGGCCAACGCCAACGCAAAACGCGATTTCCTAAAGGATGCTACTATTTCAAACGCAAAAAAATCACCGTATTATTGGAGCGCTTTTGTGTATTATGGCAATGTTACTCCACACGAAAAGTCAGCTGATTTTATCGTTTACATCATTAGTATATTGGGTGCAATTGGTTTATTTTTGATTTTCAATCGTTATCAAAAATGGAAGAACTTCAAAAAGTCCTCAAAAAAGCAAAGTATCAAAAAATAAAATTTAAGTTTATTGCCACCAATCATTTAGTTGTTAAAATTAAATTAAACGGAATTCATGGGAATTTCATATTAGATACTGGGGCTTCTAATACTTGTGTCGGCTACGAGGCTATTGAGAGATACCAGCTCGACGTAGTAGACTCAGACGATAAAGCCGCTGGCGCAGGAGGCACAGGCATGGACACGCAAGTATCCAAAAACAACATACTGCAAATTGGCCGTTGGAAACAAAAAGAATATACTGTAATCGTTTTTGATATGTCGCACGTAAATGAAGCTTTGCGGGATCACAAGGCAAAGCCAGTTCACGGTATTATTGGTGCAGATGTGCTAATGACTGGAAAAGGAATAATAGATTACTACAATCATTATTTGTATTTAAAATAACGAATTTTAAAGACAAATAATAAAAAATCCCAAACCTCATAAAGTTGATGTTCGGGATTTTTTTTATTTTATAAGTGGTGCAATTAGTTCAAATTAAAAGCGGCTCCAATATTAAAAGTAAATTGATTGTTCAAGTGTTCAAAACCTTGCACATTACTGTCATACTTCGCAATAGGGAAAGCAATTTCAGTAAAAAGACCAAATCCATCTGAGAAGAAATAACGAGCACCAACGTGTCCTCCAAAATTTTTCAAACTTAAATTTAAACCTGGATACAAGTCAAACGCTTCTGAAATATTTAAAACTGAACCCAAATTCGCATTCACTCTTACTTTAGCATCAAAACGATCTCCAAATTTTGGTTTATCTCCTAAAACTTCGTCCACACCTAATAAGTAACCGGTAACTACACCAAAAGAGAAGTTCTCTCCTAGTCCAAAATCAACAGAAGCTTGAACTCCTGTACCACCATCCTGAATATTGGCTCCAATATTAAGTTTGGTATCGCCTTTTCCTGAAAAAGCAGTTTGTGCGCTAGCGAAAGTAGTTGCTAGTACAACTAATAAAGTAAAGATTTTTTTCATTTTAAAGATTTTAATAGTACTGCAAAAATAAGATTTTTATTCTAATTCCTTCCTCTTTCTTCGGGATACAATTTGTAAACGGGATCACTTTGCCAAATTTGTTTGGTATCTACATTCATAATGGTCAGCGGACCTTTAAATGCGGCAGCGGTATCAACATTCCAAACATTTGCTTTTTGTACGGGAACCGTTTCATTAATTCTAGAAACTGGTGTGTGACCGATATACACTTCTGGATATAAAGTTAATCGCTTTGGATACAACTTATCACTAATGTGCATTGAGGGATCAAGAGCTAACGCTGTTTCCCACAAGGTTCTGTCCCAATAAAACGTTTTCGAAAAATATTCGTACTCCACACCATTCATATTGCTAAATCCGGCGTGCACAAACAATCTGTTTTCAGCATCCAAATGGTAATCTTCTAAGGATTCTAAAAACAAAACATGAATATCTTTATGCGTTCTTGTTAATTCTTCGTAGGCTAAAACAGTAGCTTCGCCACCGTGATCGTACCATTGCTCATTGTCTTTGCCGTCTTTAAGCCATTGCAAGACCAAATCGTCATGATTACCACGAATGCAAATACAATTTTGTTGCTGTTGCAATCCTATTAATTTGTCGATCACCTGCGGCGATTGACTCCAACCATCTACATAATCGCCTAAAAATATTAATTTATCATCGGTAGTCACGGCTGCTCTTTCAAGCACTTGTTCCAATGCTAAAAGTCCCCCATGAATATCGCCTATAACAAATGTTCTCATCTTGTGTTTTTTGAGGTGCTTTTTACAAAAATAAGAGAAATTGTTTTGCTTATTCGTATTTTAAGCAAATTTTAGCATCGTTTTTTTATCTTTTTCGTACTTCTATTGCCGCTTTCCTTTCTAAATTTGCATAATGGCTGAAGAAGGAACTTATCGCAAAATTATTCATATTGATATGGATGCTTTTTATGCGTCAGTCGAACAGATGGACAATCCTGAATTACTAGGGAAACCCATTGCCGTTGGTGGATCGGAAAACCGAGGTGTCGTAGCGGCAGCAAATTATGAAGCTCGCAAATTTGGTGTTCGAAGCGCGCTTTCGGGCGCACAAGCTAAACGCAATTGCCCTGATCTTATTTTTGTTAGTCCGCGTTTTGATCGGTATAAAGAAATTTCTCAGCAAATACATAAAATATTTTACGACTACACTGACTTAGTAGAACCACTATCATTAGATGAAGCGTATTTGGATGTGACTCAAAACAAAAAAGGAAATCCAAGTGCAAGCTTACTGGCACAAGAAATAAGATTACGAATCTTTAACGAAGTGGGAATAACGGCTTCTGCAGGAATTTCGATAAATAAATTTGTTGCCAAAATCGCCTCCGATTACCATAAGCCCAACGGCCAAAAAACTGTAAATCCACATGAAGTGATTCCGTTTTTAGAAGAACTGGCCATTCGGAAATTCTATGGAGTTGGAAAGGTTACTACTGAAAAAATGTATCAACTTGGTATTTTTACTGGTGCGGATTTAAAAACAAAATCGGAAGAATTTTTAGAAAAACACTTTGGGAAGTCAGGTAAATTTTATTACAATGTGGTTCGCGGCGTGCATAATAGTGAAGTAAAATCGCATCGAATTGCCAAATCGGTAGCGGCAGAGCATACGTTTGATGTGAATTTGTCTTCGGAAATATTCATGTTGGAACAACTCGAAAAAATAGCTGCATCTTTAGAAAAACGCATTTTAAAACATAAAGTTTCGGGCAAGACTGTGACTTTAAAAATTAAATACAGCGATTTTACAACCCAAACAAGAAGTAAAACGTTGCCTTATTTTATAGCAGATAAACATTTGATTGTAGAAACTGTCAAAGACCTATTATACCAAGAACGAATGAAAGACTCGGTACGATTACTAGGTATTTCTTTAAGTAACCTTAATACTGAACAAAAGAAAGCAGTTGTCGTTCAGCTTAAGTTTGATTTCTAAAGCTATTAAACAAGCGTTAAAACATCTTAAAACGTAAGTTGTTTCGTCATTTAGAATTATCTTTGATCAAATCTTAAAGTTATAATCTAATGAATGCTTACGAAGATGCCATTGTAGCTCACCATCAATCCAGACAAAATTCGTCTTTCCCGATCGTTTCGGTAGAGTATTATTCGGATGCATTTGTAAGTGTTAAGCGCTCTTGCATCGATAACATTCGATTGAAGAATTTAGCTTTAAAAAACTCTTGGCAAAATTTCAATTATAATTTATTAGACAAATTACAACAAGTAGTCATCATTGTGACTACTCCGAAACTCGAAATAATATTTGCTTCGAATAGAATGCATCAAATGAATGGGTATACGGAGGTTGAGGTTTTAGGTCAAACTCCCAAAATGTTTCAAGGAAAAGAAACCTCTCCTTTAATTTCTAAGCAAATTAGAGCTTCTATAAACGCACAAGAACCTTTTGAGCAAACAGTTGTGAACTACAAAAAAGATGGATCAACTTATAAATGTGAAATTATGGGAGTTCCTATCTTTAACAATAAAGGTAATTTAACTCATTTTGTAGCCTTTGAAAAAACAGTATAAAAAAAAGCTTTCTGAAATTCAGAAAGCTTTTTTTTATATATATCTATATTTTACTTAGTCTTTACTAGCCAATTTAGATAGCAAACGCAAGAATTCTATATACAACCAAACCAAGGTAATCATTAAGCCCATAGCACCAAACCATTCCATGAATTTTGGCATGCGTTGTTGCACTCCTTTTTCTATTTGATCAAAATCTAAAAATAAGTTTAAAGCAGCTATTATAATTACGAACACACTTATTCCGATACTCATCATTGAATTTCCGTAATGAACGGGAACGAAACTCGTAAACATCGAGAACAACCACGAAATTAAATAATATGTCGCAATTGCTAAAGTTGCCGCAATTACCACCGATTTAAAACGCTCTGTTACTTTTACTATCTTAAATTTATACAACCCCAAACAAACCATAAATGTCACTAACGTACATCCAACTGCTTGCATTACAATTCCAGGATACATTGCTTCGAAGATGGCAGAAATTCCACCAATAAATAATCCTTCAAATAAAGCGTAACCAGGTGCTAAATAACCCGAATATTGTGGTTTAAAAGCCGCGATCACTACTAAAATCAATCCAACTACTGCACCTCCAATAGCGGGCAACATTACATTCATTCCGTTAAATGACATCCACCACGTTACCATAGCAGAAGCAACCAAAATCATAAATAATAATGCTGTTTTATTAATTGTTCCAGACAATGACATTTCTTGTCCGTAATCAATAATTTCAGCGTGGTGTACTTTTTCTTGTACCGCTGTATTTGAAAAACGCTTATTACTTAAAAAAGGGTTATTAGATTTAAATTCCATTGTAGTTTAATTAATTTTTCATCAAATATAATATTATTTCTCTGATGTCCTCAAACTGCTATATTATATTTAACATCTTCATTCACTTTGCCTTTCATCGCATAAAAAAAGCCATCAACAAGTGATGGCTTTTTTATAATTTGACTTTGTTTACTATTTAATAATATCCAAAACTAAAGATGGATTTAATCCGATAATAATATTTAAAAGAATAGAAACTATTGCTACACCGTAAATTAAAATTGGAGTGGCTGTTCTTTTCTCATTAGGTTCTTTTGTATACATAACCAATAGTAATTTAAAGTAATACCCCACACTAATAATAGAGTTGATTACCGCTACGATCACTAAAGCAATATAACCTGCTTGAATAGTTTGGTTGAACAAAAACAACTTAGCAAAGAATCCAGAGAAAATCGGTATACCAGCCATAGACAACATTGCTGCTGTTAAGATCGCTGCCAGTAAAGGATTCGATTTTCCTAAACCATGAAAGTTGGTCATGTCTTCGTTGTACGGTGTGTTTTTACATACATACAAAAGCACTGTAAAAGCAGCAATTCCCGCTAAGCTGTAAGCCGCAGTATAATACAACAATGTTCCTGCAGATTCTGGAATCGTTAATAAAGTCATCAACATAAAACCTGCGTGTGAAATACCAGAGTAAGCCAACATACGTTTTACGTTTACTTGACGCAATGCCATTACGTTACCTACAGTCATAGAAGCCATTGAAATGACAACAATAACTATTTTAAAATTATCTGATAAATCAGCATTTAATACTTCTAGTAATTTAAATAAAGACGCAATAGCAACTACTTTAGCCAAAGTTGACATTAACGTGGTTGTTAAAGCTGGAGAGCCTTCATATACATCTGGAGCCCAAAAGTGAAAGGGTACAGCCGCAATTTTAAAAAACATACCAACAGTCAACAATACAATTCCGATTGGAAACCAAATAGGCAATTCTGCTGATTGTGACAACTCGCTAATTTCAACAACATCAAAGCTTCCCATTGCTCCGTAGATCAAACAAATACCAAAAAGGATAATTCCTGAGGCGAATGAGCCCATCAAGAAATACTTCATACCTGCTTCGTTACTTTTAAGACTCAAACGGTCACTAGCAGCTAAAATATAAAGCGCGATCGACAACACTTCGATACCTAGAAAGAACATAGCTAAATTTCCAAAGGAAACCATTGCAACCGCACCTGCTAATAAAAATACTTTGATTGCAACGAAGTCGGAGATCTTAGTCGGATGATCTTCGTAAAAATTAAAACTTAAGGCTACTAAAAAGATAGTCAAAACAATAAATAAAGCGGAGAATCCCAACGAAAACTGAGAGGTCGCAATCATATTATTATAATAACTTTCAGAAGTACCAAACTCTGAAATGGTTAAAGCTAAGACTGCCAACAATCCAATTATTGTAACTGGAACAATGCCTTTTCTTAAATTGAAAATTTCAAATACAAGGCATAAAACCCCTAATCCTACTATAGCTATTAATGTATTCATTTTTTTTCTTGAGATTTAGACTCTACGTTTATTCGTATCTTCTAATTGCTATTCTATATTTTTATTTAAATTCTTATTGACCGTTCAATTATGAATTGTGAATCGTTTTTAAGATGATTTCTAAACTGGGCGTTATCAACTCAATAATTGGCTTTGGATAAAAACCAAAGAACAACAACACAGCAATTATAACTCCAAAGGATATTCCTTCATTTAAGGTTACGTCTCTAAACATTTTAGAATTCGTTTCACCCAACATAACTCCTTGGTACATTTTTAACATGTAGTATGCACCTAAAATGATTGTTGTACCACCTAAAGCTGCGTACCATATATTGATTTGTGCTAAGCTATATAACACTGTAAACTCACCAACAAAGTTAAAAGTTGACGGTAGTGAAATTGAAGCCATTACCAAAATTAAAAACATAGAAGAGAACTTGGGAGATTGTGTGCGAATTCCTCCTAAATCTGCAATGGTTCTTGTTTCGTAACGTCTGAAGATAACTTCAGAAGCCAAGAACAATCCAACTACCACAAATCCATGAGCAATCATTTGCATTACAGCTCCTCTAAAACCATCTAAAGTTAAAGTATACGTTCCCGCGGCAATTAATCCAACGTGTGCCAATGAAGAGTATGCTAATAATCTTTTTAAATCTTTTTGATTCATCGCTACAATAGAACCGTAAATTACACCAGCAATCCCTAAACCAATAACAATTGGCATGTACTCTTGAGCTGCTTGTGGAGCAATTGGCAATTGCCAACGAATGATGCTGTACAATCCCATTTTTAACATGATACCAGACAAAAGCATGGTTCCAACAGTTGGTGATTTTTGGTATACACTTGCTTGCCAAGAGTGAAAAGGAATTAATGGAATCTTAATTGCGTAAGCCAAGAAGAAAGCACCAAAGATCCACATTTGCTCTTTGCTTGTAAGTTCTAATTGATACAAATCAGTGATCATAAATGATCCAGCTTTTGAATACAAGTAGATAAATGCTACCAACATAAATAAAGATCCTGCCAAGGTAACAATAAAGAATTTTACTACTGCTCGCTTGCGTTCTTCGGTATCACCATTACCCCAAATTAGAGCGATGAAGTAAATTGGAATTAATGCCAATTCCCAAAAAATGTAGTATAATAAACCATCCGCAGCCAAAAAGGTTCCAACCATTGCAAAAGACATAAAAAGTACTAAAGCGTAAAAGCTTTTGGCATTTTCTACATTATTTCCAAAGGAAGAAAAAATAATAATTGGCGTTAAAGCAGTCGTCAATAAAACCATCGCCAAACCTAAACCGTCACCTTGCAAAGCAAAGCTAATTTGAGGTTGCGCAATCCATTGGCTGATATAGTTAATGTTTTCGCCTAGGTTGAACTGATTTAATAAAAGAATTGAACCACATAAAGCAGCTAAACTGAATAACAACGCCACTTTTGATGCGAGTTTGTTACCTACTAAAAAAGTAGCAAAAGCGCCGATTAAAAGAATAATTAATATAAGGGAAACGTTCATAGTTAGTAAATTATTGAGCTAAAAATAAATAAGAAACGATGGCACAAAGTCCAAGTACAAAAGCAAACAAATACAAACCAATACTTCCGTTTTGTATCTTTTTACCTTGAAAAGCGATTTCTTCAATTATACTTCCAAATCCGAAGAAAGCTTCAGACAAATTAGTTTCTACTTTATTTTTGAAAAACTTAGAGATAGAATTAGTTGAAGTAACAAACAACGTATCATACAATTCATCAATATAATATTTATTGTACAACACCTTACCAAACCCTTCTTGATGTTCATCAGCGACAGGTACTTCTTGGCGTTTGATATATTTTACAAAGGCTATCATAATTCCTAATAATCCACCTGCTACTGCTAAAGCCATTAGCGAATACTCAATATAACCCAATTGGTGCGCTGCATGTTCTGCCTTTGAAAACAACGGTGCTAAATAATGATTCAACCAGCTATTTCCTGGCAAGCTAATTAATCCTCCAAAAGTGGCTAACAAACCTAAAACAACTAGTGGAATAGTAATTAAAGCCGGACTTTCATGCAAATGATTTTTTTGCTCTGTTGTTCCTCTAAAGTCATTGAAGAAAGTCAAGAATAACAATCTAAACATATAAAACGCAGTTAAAACAGACGCTACCGATGCAACAACCCAAAGCACTTTATTGTGTTCGAAAGCAGTTAATAAAATTTCATCTTTAGAGAAAAAACCAGAAAACAATGGCATTCCAGAAATTGCTAATGAAGAAGCTAAGAAAGTATAAAATGTAATGGGCATCACTTTACGTAACCCACCCATTTTACGCATGTCTTGTTCACCATTCAATGCATGAATTACAGAACCTGATCCTAAGAACAAACAAGCTTTAAAGAAAGCATGTGTAATTACGTGAAAAACTGCAACTTCATAAGCACCAAGACCCAAAGCAATAAACATAAATCCTAATTGCGAAACGGTTGAATAAGCCAACACTTTTTTAATGTCATTTTGAACCAAACCAATAGTTGCAGCAAAAATTGCTGTTGCACCACCAACAATGGCAATTATATTTTGAATTTCTGGTGTTAAGTCAAAAACAAAATTTAAACGCGTGATCATAAAGATACCCGCTGTTACCATCGTAGCAGCGTGAATCAAAGCCGACACTGGCGTTGGTCCTGCCATTGCATCTGGCAACCACGTATATAACGGAATTTGGGCCGATTTACCACAAGCACCAATAAACAAACATAATGCAGCAATCGACAACATCGGAAGGTCCAAATCTGTTTCAGTAGCTATTGCTGTTTTTAAAGTCCCATAATCTAAAGTAGAGAACATCGAACCAATAATAAAAATCCCGACTAACAAGCCTAAATCTCCAATACGGTTCATGATGAAAGCTTTCTTAGCCGCATCATTAAACTCTTGGTTTTTATACCAAAATCCGATTAACAAGTACGAACAAAGTCCAACACCTTCCCAACCAATAAATAATACTAATAAGTTGCTACCCACAACCAACATAATCATAAAGAAGATAAATAGGTTTAAGTATGCAAAATACTTGTGCATATTATCATCGTCATGCATGTAGCTGATCGAGTATATGTGAATCAGTGCGCCAATTCCGGTTACAAATAATAACCACAAAATAGACAGTTGATCCAATAAAAATCCTAAGTCGATTTTTATAGTACTAATTTGAATCCAGTCAAATAATGAAATTTGAATGGCTTGTTGATTTTGACTAATCTGAGAAAAAAACATTAATGTTGCAGCAAAAGAAACCACTACTGCTAGTGTTCCTACAATTCCTGAAACGGTTTTACCCAATGCTTTTCCGAAGAAAACATTAATTAAAAATCCCAAAAGGGGAGCTAAAACTAAGACTAAAGCTAAGTTGGTATCCATTTCCATTTATCCTTTTAAATTTTTTAAATTATCGATACTAATTGAACCTAAGTTTCTAAATATCGAAACTAAAATTGCCAATCCAACTGCTACTTCCGCGGCAGCTACTGCCATTGAAAAGAATACAAAAACTTGTCCTTGCGCATCTTGATGATAGGTCGAAAACGCTACAAATAATAAGTTGACTGCATTCAACATAATTTCGATTGACATAAAAACGATGATGGCATTACGACGGTACAACACTCCAAAGATACCCACGCAAAAAAGCACGACACTTAAAAAAATGTAGTTTTCAATACCAATATGATTTAAAACATTCTCCATTATTTTTTCAATTTTTCTTTTTTAGACAATAATACTGTACCAATCATTGCCACTAACAATAAGATAGAAACAAACTCAAACGGAACCATGTATTCGTTCAATAATATTTTACCCAACACTTTTATTGATTGAAAATCTTCTCCTGTAGAATCATATCCCCCTTCAATTGGTTTTGAATTGATGAAGAGTGCGATTAAGACAGCACATACCAAAATGAAGGAAACAATTGCTCCCAAACGCGTAATTCTAGGGCGGTGCACTTCATGTCTTTCATTTAAGTTCATCAACATGATGGTAAACAAAAACAAAATCATAATGGCTCCCGAGTATACGATGATGTGAACCACAGCCAAAAATTGGGAATTCAGCAAAAAGTAATGTCCTGCAATCGAAAAGAAACTGATCACAAGATAAATGGCACTGTGAATTGGATTTCGACTAAATACAGTCAAAAAAGCGGTCAATACGGTAATGAACGCTAAAACACAAAATATAATAAGTTCTGTTGACATTAATTATTCTTTTTTAAGTTGAGCATTTTTTATCGCCATTTCTAGAGGCATAACCAAACGGTCTTTACCGAAAATAAAATCTTCACGGTCATAACTCGAAGGCACCAATTCTTTAGAAATAGTCATATAAATGGCATCTTTTGGACAAGCTTCTTCACACAAACCACAGAAAATACAACGCAACATATTAATCTCATAGATTGACGCATATTTTTCTTCGCGGTACAAATGTTTTTCATCTGGTTTGCGCTCTTCAGCTTTCATCGTAATCGCTTCTGCAGGACACGACAAGGCACAAAGTCCACAAGCCGTACAGTTTTCACGACCCAATTCGTCACGTTTCAACATGTGTTGTCCACGATAAACAGGACTACGCTCGCGAATTTGCTCCGGATAATGTATGGTAACTTTGCGCGTAAAAAGGTGTTGGATCGTAATCCACAACCCTTTAAAAATGGCAACCAAATAAAGGCTTTCCCAAAAAGTCATCTCTTTATTAGAGACTACCTTTTTTCTACCCGATAATGATATCGTATCTATACTCATTTTAATGTATGATTTGCAATTTCAGATTCCAATCCAAAACTAACTTTAATTATATTTATTTGAAGCTATTCCTGCTATTCACTCCAATCTTTTTATCCGCTAGGGCGGTCAAAAAGGATTTCGCTGCTATCAGGGCTAGGGCTAATTGCTTGTATTAAAACCCTAAATATGCAATAATATCTGCTCTTAAAATTACTATTCCAGTAACAATAATATTGATAATTGATAATGGAATTAAAATTTTCCAACCTAAATTCATCAGTTGATCGTATCTAAATCTTGGCAACGTCCAACGCACCCACATGTAGAAAAAGATAAAGAAGCAAAGTTTAATAAACAAGGCTAACATTCCTAATAGATTTGCAATATTTACGCCTACATTATCCACCATCCATTGCATTCCTGGATAATTATATCCTCCAAAAAACAAAATAGCAATAATAGTAGAAGAGATAAACATATTAGCATACTCCGCAAACAAATAGAATCCCATTTTCATAGACGAGTATTCAGTATGGTATCCACCCACTAGTTCGGTCTCACACTCTGGTAGGTCAAAAGGAGTTCTGTTGGTTTCTGCAAATGCACAAATTAAGAAAATCAAGAACGACAACGGTTGATAAAAAACGTTCCAGTTCATTCCAGATTGTTGCATGGTAATTTCTTTTAAAGAAAGTGTTCCTGTCATCATCAATAAAGCGATAATAGACAAGCCCATGGCTACTTCATACGATACCATCTGAGATGCAGCACGAACAGCTCCCATCAAAGAGAACTTATTGTTAGATGCCCAACCACCAATCATAATACCGTAAATACCAATCGAAACTACTCCAATAAAATACAGTAATCCGATATTGATATCCGTTGCTTGCAATAAAATATCACGCCCAAACAAATGCAAGCGATCACCCCAAGGGATAACAGCACTTGTCATTAATGCCGTACTCATTGCAATTGCAGGTCCCACAATAAATAGAAATCTATTGGGTGTATTTGGGAAAAACTCTTCTTTCGAAAATAATTTTAAACCATCTGCAAGTGGTTGCATCAAACCACCCCAACCGGCACGGTTTGGTCCTACACGGTCTTGCAAATAAGCAGCTACTTTACGTTCTGCCCAAGTAGAATACATCGCCATTAACATGGTTACCGCAAAAACGATAACAATGACAACGCTTTTTTCTATGATAAATGTACTATCCATTCTTTAACAATTTTCTGTATTATCATCTAAAGGAATAGCAGACATACTGATCTTTTTACGATCTTGGTCTCTTCCCATCAAAATAGTTTTTTCAGTAGCAATTTCTACTTTTTGCAACGGACGAATGTAGTTGTTCTGATTGATAACCGAATCTTTTTCAAATTCTCTTGGTCCTTCAATAACCCAGTCTTCTACATTTTTATGATCGAATCGACAACCATTACAGATAAACTCTTCTACTTCGTGGTATTCATCTTTACGACCTGTAACGCGCTGTATTTCATCTCCAAACATCCAAACGGTTGTTTTTCCGCAACAGGTATCGCAATCTCTGTGTGCATTAAATGGTTTATTGAACCAAACTCTAGACTTGAATCTAAATGTTTTATCGGTTAAAGCCCCTACTGGACACACATCAATCATATTTCCAGAAAACTCATTATCAATTGCTTTTGAAATACAAGTTGAAATATTAGCATGATCACCTCTATCTACAACACCGTGAACTCTTTTGTCAGTCAACTGATCTGCAACTTGCACACAACGCTGGCATAAAATACAACGATTCATATGCAACTGTATGTACGGACCGATATTTTCTGGTTCAAAAACTCTTTTTTCTTCAATAAAACGACTTTGCGCTTTACCGTGTTCAAAGCTAAGGTTTTGCAAATCACATTCACCTGCTTGATCACAAACTGGACAATCTAATGGGTGGTTAATCAAAAGAAATTCGGTAACCGCTTTACGTGCTTCTGTTACTCTTTCCGATTGTTTACTATTCACTTCCATTCCATCCATACAGCCTGTTACGCAAGAGGCCATTAATTTTGGCATTGGTCTTGGATCCGCTTCACTTCCTTTAGAAACTTCAACCAAGCAACAACGGCATTTTCCTCCACTTCCTTTCAGTGAAGAATAATAACACATTGCAGGTGGAACTAAATCTCCTCCTATCATACGTGCAGCCTGCAGGATCGTTGTTCCTGGTTCTACATCAATACTTTGACCGTCTATTGTTACTTTCATAATTGTGTCTTGATGTCAAAAGCTGCCAGTAGAAAGAACAGCGTCTTTCATCTTTAAACTTTATAACTTTTTAACTTTTAACTATACTGTTAGTTTACCAACAAGGTGCTTCACCTTTTCAAAAGGCTCTACTACAAAGTGTTCACGATTTTTTATTTTTTCTGGAAAACGAACGTGGTACTCAAATTCATCTCTAAAATGACGAATAGCAGCTGCTACCGGCCAAGCCGCAGCATCTCCTAATGGACAAATTGTGTTTCCTTCAATTTTACTTTGAATACTCCACAATAACTCGATATCCTCTTCGCGACCTTGACCGTTTTCAATACGGAATAAAACTTTCTCTAACCAACCTGTCCCTTCACGACACGGTGTACATTGCCCACAACTTTCGTGGTGGTAAAAACGAGAGAAATTCCATGTATTTCGAACCACGCAAGACGTGTCATTATATACAATAAAACCACCTGAACCTAACATTGAACCAGTAGCAAAACCACCGTCGCTCAACGATTCGTAACTCATCAATCGGTCTTCGCCGTTCGCTGTTTTGTAAATTAAATCAACTGGCAAGATAGGTACCGATGAACCTCCGGGAACTAACGCTTTTAATGGCCGATCAGAACTCATTCCTCCCAAATACTCATCAGAATTCATAAATTCATACACGCTCAATCCCATTTCGATTTCGTAAACTCCTTGGTTTTTAACGTGTCCTGAAGCAGAAATTAATTTAGTCCCTGTAGATCTTCCGATTCCAATTTTAGCATATTCATCGCCAGAATTGTTTACAATCCAAGGCACTGCTGAAATCGTTTCTACGTTATTTACCACTGTAGGATTAGCCCAAAGTCCAGAAACAGCTGGAAACGGCGGTTTGATACGCGGATTTCCTCTTTTTCCTTCCAAAGATTCTATTAAAGCGGTTTCTTCTCCACAAATGTATGCTCCTGCTCCGCAGTGCACATACAATTCTAAATCGTAACCAGATCCTTGTATGTTTTTTCCTAACCAACCTGCTGCTTTCGCTTCGTTAATGGCTCTTTCTAATATTTTATAGATCCACATGTACTCTCCACGAATGTAGATGTACGATAAATTAGCCCCTAAAGCATAACTTGACGTGATCATTCCTTCGATTAGTAAATGCGGAATGTGCTCCATCAAATAACGGTCTTTGAACGTTCCGGGCTCTGACTCATCCGCGTTGCACACCAAATGTCTTGGTTTGCCCGACTTTTTGTCAATAAAACTCCATTTCATTCCCGCAGGGAAACCTGCGCCACCGCGTCCACGAAGACCCGATTTTTTAACTTCTTCAACTACTTCATCAGGAGTTAACGTTTTTAATGCTTTTTCTACAGATGCATAACCTCCATTTTGGCGGTATACGTCATAGGTTTTTATGCCTGGAACATTAATTTTATCTAATAATATTTTTTTTGACATCTTATTTATCGTGTAATATTATTTTATTATCTCTACAATCAGCAATTAACTGATCGATTTTTTCTTCATTAAGGTGTTCTTTATAAAAATCACCCACCTGCATCATTGGAGCATAACCGCAAGCACCTAAGCACTGTACACCTGCCACAGTAAACATTCCGTCTGCAGTAGTTTCGCCTACTTTAATACCCAATTTATCTGCTGTATATTCAATCAAATTTTCGGCACCATTTAAACAACAACAAGAAGTTTGACAGAACTCAAACATATATTTTCCCATTGGTTTTTGATTGAACATCGTATAAAAAGAGACTACTTCATATACTTCAATAGGCAAAATCTCTAACATCTCCGCCACTTTATCCATCAAATCATAACCCAACCAATTGTCATGTGCATCTTGTACCTCATGTAAAACTGGCAATAGTGCTGATTTTTTTTTGTCTGCAGGGTAATGACTAATCAATTCATTGATGCGATTCATCAATGTTTCGGTCATTTTTAATTCTTGTTCGTATCTTTTGTGTTCCATTTCGCTTCTTTAAATCTGAAATATCAAATCGTTTGTAATCCAACCAAAATATTAGGCATCCAACTCTCCAGCAATAACATTTAAACTTGATAAAATTACAATGGCGTCAGAAAGCATTGAACCTTTTATCATTTCCGTATACGCTTGATAATATATGAAGCAAGGTCTTCTAAAGTGCAACCTGTAAGGCGTTCTACTTCCATCAGTTATTAAGTAAAAACCAAGTTCTCCATTTCCTCCTTCAACAGCATGATACGTTTCTCCTACAGGAACAGGAATTTCTCCCATTACAATTTTAAAGTGATATATCAACGCTTCCATTGACGTATACACATCTTCTTTTGGAGGCAAGTAATAATCGGGTACATCTGCATGGTAAGGACCTTCTGGCATTTTATCCAAGGCTTGACGAATAATACTTAAACTCTCCCAGACTTCAGCATTTCTTACACACCAACGATCGTACGTATCTCCTGATTTTCCTACTGGAACAATAAAGTCAAAATCTTCATAAGAAGAATATGGATGCGCTACACGCACGTCATAATCAACACCTGAAGCACGTAAATTTGGACCAGTAAAACCATAAGCCATAGCTTTTTCGGCATCAATTGTTCCAACATTTACTGTTCTATCCATAAAAATTCTATTTCTAACAAATAGATTTTCAAATTCTTTCCAAGCCGCTGGAAATTCTTCTAAAAAAACATCTAGTTTTCTAAAAGCTTCCGGAGACCAATCTCTTTCGAAACCACCCATTCTACCCATGTTGGTAGTCAAACGAGCGCCACAAATTTCTTCGTAAATTTCGTATACTTTTTCTCTAAATTGAAATACGTACAAGAACCCAGTGTAAGCACCAGTATCTACACCTAAAATTGAATTACAAATTAAGTGATCGGTAATTCTAGCCAACTCCATTGCAATTACCCGAAGGTATTGTGCCCGCTTTGGCACCTCAATACCCAATGCTTTCTCCACAGTCATCCACCATCCCATATTGTTTATAGGAGACGAACAATAATTCATTCGGTCAGTTAGCGGAGTAATTTGGTAAAACGGTCTATTTTCGGCGATTTTTTCGAAAGCACGGTGAATATATCCAATCGTTGGTTCTGCATCAAGAATACGCTCTCCATCCATTAAACATACGTTTTGAAAAATACCGTGTGTCGCTGGGTGAGTAGGTCCTAAATTCAGAATTGAAAGTTCACTTCCGTCTTCATTTAGGTTCTCCTTGATTATTTTAGCATAACGCTGCTCTGGTGATAATAATAGTTCTGACATTTATTTAATGTGAAAAATTATACGTTTGTCTTTTAACAATTTGTGGTGGTTCTTCCAAAGAAACGATCGTCTTTATCGGTTCTTCCTGAATCTTCCATCGGGAATTCTTTTCTCATCGGAAACGAAATCATTTCATCCATATTTAAAATTCGTTTCAATTGTGGATGACCAATGAAATTTACACCGTAAAAATCATAAGTTTCTCTTTCCATCCAATTGGCACAAAGAAAAATATTAGACACAGTCTTTATCTCTGGCTTTTCACCGTTGATAAAAACTTTAACTTTCAGTCGTACATTTTCGTACCAGTTATGCATGTGATACACAATGGTAAATTGACGCTCTAATTCATTATCAGGATAATGTACGCCACACAAATCGGTAAGAAAGTGAAAACGCAATTCTGGATCGTTCTTTAAAAATAAAACCACAGAAGTAATTACATCCGCAGAAACTTCTAATGTAAAAATATCTTTATCTTGAACGAAGTTAAACACATCAGTTCCAAATGCTTCTACAAGTTTCTCTTGTATTTTTTGAGTCTCTAATGCCATTTTATTGAATATTATACGATGCTAATAATTCTTGGTATTCTGGCGAACTTCTGCGTCTAACAGACTCGCTTCGTACCAACTCTTGCAATTTCATTACGCCGTCTAGAATTTGCTCTGGCCTTGGCGGACATCCCGGCACATAAACATCAACAGGAATTACCTTATCAATACCTTGCAAAACAGAATAGGTATCAAAAATACCACCTGAAGTTGCACACGCACCAACAGCAATAACCCAACGAGGTTCAGCCATTTGCTCATATACTTGACGTAGAATAGGTCCCATTTTTTTTGAAATAGTTCCCATTACCAACAACATATCTGCTTGACGAGGAGAAAAGCTAACACGCTCTGATCCAAATCGCGCTAAATCATAATGCGAGGCCATGGTAGCCATAAATTCAATCCCGCAACAAGAAGTTGCAAATGGCAAAGGCCAAAGGGAGTTTGCACGAGCCAATCCTACTACATCATTTAATTTTGTAGCAAAAAAACCCTCACCAGAAACACCTTCTGGCGGAGCAACGATTTTTACATCTGAATTACTCATATTCGTTTTAGATTTTGAGTTCTAATTTTCAAGAAAACTTCTTGAAGAAGTAAAACTATTTTGTATAAAAATAAACAGCATTTAGAAGGTAGTAGCACTAATATCAACTTTTACAAAACTGATTTTCAAACAGTACTTTATTCCCATTCTAAAGCCTTCTTTTTGATTATGTAAAAGAACCCAACTAAAAGCAACATCATGAAAATAACCATTTTCACCATTCCTTCTAATCCTAGTTCTTGGAAATTAATTGCCCAAGGATACAAGAAGATAACTTCAACATCAAAAAGCACAAACAAGATCGCTACTAGGAAATATTTTACTGAAAAAGGAATACGGGCATTACCCACAGATTCTATTCCACATTCAAAACTTTTATCTTTCTTCTGTGACTTTCTACTTGGTCCTAATTTTCCAGAAATAATGATGGTACCTACCACAAATCCTACAGCTAGAACAGCCTGCATGAAGATTGGAATATAATTAATTTGATCGGCTTGCATAATCCTTGAATTATATATAAAAAATGAGTCACAAAGATAGTTCGCATGTATGTAAATCACAAGACAAAAGCGGATTTAAGTGTCCACTGAATCGGGCATTAGTTATAATTTTTATTGATTATAAATAGCAGCCTTCTTTTGTAAGTTTTTTGAGTTAGGTATAAAAAAAAACGTTCCGATATATCGGAACGTTTTACCTTTCGTAGGCAAAAAAAAATAGAATGCTATATTTATTGCTTAGATTACTGCAACTTTAGCAGCAACTTTACCTTTTCTTCCTTCTTCTTCTTCGTAACTTACACGGTCACCTTCGCGCAATTCTTCCGCGTTGATTCCTGAAGCATGAACGAAGATATCTTTTCCTGTTTCTTCGTCTGTAATGAATCCGTAACCTTTTGACTCATTGAAAAATTTTACTGTACCTGTACGCATTGTAATAATAATAATAATTTATAATGAAGCAAATGTAACGTTTAATATCATACTACCAACATGTTATGTTAAAATATTTTACAAATAATATTTTTTTAGTTGTGAACTTACTTTCATGTTCAGAGATCGGTAAGCAGATTCAGGGATTTACAATCTAGAGAAAATCAATATTTATAAAATTTTAACAAGAATTAACTTAATTAAAAAACAACGCATCTATTTGAACATCAAACACTACTACTTTAATCAACTATCAATAAACCTTCTATATTTTACTATTTTTTTAAATATTGTTTAATCTTTATACGTAGCAGTTTATTTTCAACTATGTACAGAATTAACATCTGCAGAACAAGCGTATTTTCTTTTGTTTGGACAAATACTACCATTTATCATTAACTACTATTTAACCATTTCTTACTTAATGCACTATAATGCTTAATAATATTCAACAAATAAATACTAAGAGTAATATTTTTCAACTTAAATACGTAAAAACTGATAAAAATTAAATTCTAAAAATTATACAAATAAAAGGCTTAATTGTATAACATTCCAGTCGCATGTAATTTATCTTTACCACGTGAAAACTATTTCACGCTTAATTCTAAAAAATGAAAATTAAACAAACGTTAACACTCTCTTTATTGGCATTCGTTGCTGTTCTAGCCGGATGTGAGAAAGATGATTTCGTAGAAACCATTGGGGTTTGCCCTGTTGTAGTCGCAACAGCACCTGCTAATGGCGCTATAGATGTACCTCTTGATCAAATAATTACAGTTACATTCAATGAGGAGATGGATTCTGACACTTTTACAGAAGCCTCTTTCATTTTACAAGACAACACGCCCGTTGATGGTACAATTTCGTATACAGGGCAAACTGCGTCGTTTACTCCTTCAGTACCCTTGGCAATCAATACTACTTACACTGCAGTAATCAAGACTACCGTAAAAGATTTAAAAGGAAATGCTTTGCAAGAAGATTACATTTGGGCTTTTAGCACTGGTAAATTACTTACACCAACCATTGTGCTTACAGATCCTTTAGCCAATGCGATCGATATTCCTTTGAACAAAATCGTAAACGCTACCTTTAACATGCCTATGGATATAGCATCTATAAATGCAGCAACGTTTACTCTAAAACAAGGAACAACTACCATTGCTGGTACCGTAACTATCGATCAAAGCAAAGCGTTCTTTACACCAACAGTTGCTTTAACAGCTAATACAGAATATACTGCTACAATCACGACTGGTGCAAAAAATTTAGATGGAACGCCCATTGCTTTAAATTATGTTTGGAAGTTCACGACGGGTATACTTACCGCACCACAAATTATTTTGACAGATCCACTAGATTTGGCCACCGCCGTACCTTTAAATAAAGTAATTACAGCGAAATTTGACACAGCGATGGATCCAATGACGCTAAATAATACAACTTTCACTCTAAACCAAGGCACAACTCAAATCGCTGGAACCGTTTCCTATAGTGGAACAACGGCTCAATTTGTACCAACAACTGTTTTAAATAGTAATTTAGAATATACCGCCACTATAACCACAGGTGCAAAAAACACACAAGGCAATGCTATTGCTAATAATCACGTCTGGAAGTTCACTACACAAACAGCTGTTGCACCCAAAATACTAACTACTGATCCTCAAAATCTTGCTACAAATGTAGCTGTTAGCAAAATAATTAGCGCTCAGTTTGACATGGCTATGGATCCGACAACATTAAACAACAGTACGTTTAGTGTAAAACAAGGCACTAC
Organism: Flavobacterium sp. TAB 87; assembly: GCF_001529295.1. GTDB lineage: Bacteria > Bacteroidota > Bacteroidia > Flavobacteriales > Flavobacteriaceae > Flavobacterium. The sequence goes on along the minus strand of NZ_LLWK01000038.1, from coordinate 593,805 downwards.
AGCACTTACTGGGACTATTTCTTATAATGGAACTACAGTTCAGTTTACTCCTAGTATTGCGCTCGAAACTAACAAAGAGTACACTGCGACTGTAACAACAGGGGCTAAAAGCGATCAAGGTAAGGCACTTACAGCAGACTTTGTTTGGAAGTTTACAACTGGAACAGCACTTACTAATTATCTTAAGTCTGCAGGTAATTTTGGAATATTAGCAGGAGTTGGCGTTAGTAATAATGCTGGTTTTAGTGTAATTAACAATATGAATGTTGGTATTAGTCCCGGAGTTCGCTCATCAATTACCGGATTTCCTCCTGCAATAGTTGTTAATGGAGCTATCTATGCTTCCGACGATATTGCTCCAGCAGGGATAGCAGCTGTACTGCAACAAGCAAAACAAGATTTGTCTGACGCTTATTTACAAATCGAAGGTATGCCAGCAACTACAACCGTTTCTGGTGACCAAGGTGGATTAACGCTAGCACCAGGAGTTTATAAATCGACTTCAACACTGCTTATTCAGTCTGGCGACCTTACGCTTGACGCACAAGGAGACCCGAATGCTATTTTTGTATTTCAAATTGCTGCTGCTTTTACAACAGTTGGGGGTGCTGGTGGAAACGTAATCTTAACGAATGGAGCTCAAGCTAAAAATATTTATTGGCAAACAGGTAGTTCTGCAACAATAGGAGACTACACCAGTTTCAAAGGAAACGTTTTAGCATTAACATCTATAACTATGGGATCTCACGCAACTGCTGTAGGCAGAATGCTAGCCAGTAACGGTGCCGTAGTAATGACTGATACAAATACGATAACTAAACCTTAATTCATCACTTTATGATCAATATATATAAATATAAAAAGGAACCGTATCCAATACTTTTCTGCAGCCATAGTCTAGTTCTTAGACATTTTATGGTAGCTGTTCTGGTTTTAGTTAGTTCGCTAACATCCTTACAAGCACAAGACACAGATTACAGCAAACCTTCTTGGTACTTTGGAGCAGTCGCCGGAGCTAACTTTAATTTCTTTGAAGGTTCGACCCAAAAAATGAATGCTGCCTTTACTCCGCCAGTTGCATTTCATGATGGTGATGGGATTGGACTATTTGCAGCACCACTTATTGAATACCGTCCCGCAAATTCAAAATGGGGAATAATGTTTCAAGCAGGTTACGACAGTCGTAAAGGCTCTTTTGATCAAGTACTTAGTGACTGCAACTGTCCAGCTGATTTAAAGACAGATCTTAGCTATATAACACTAGAGCCAAGCGTGCGTTTTGCACCATTCAAATCTGGGTTTTATTTATACGGTGGACCAAGATTAGCTTTCAATGTCGATAAATCATTCACATACCAATTGCACGCTAATCCCGCATTTCCAAACCAAATAGAAGGAGAAGCGATAAAAGGCGATTTTAGTGATGTTGAAAAAACCATACTTTCAATTCAAATTGGAGCCGGTTACGACATTCCACTTACTGCATCAGGCAAGAAAACACAATTTGTACTTTCTCCTTTTGTAGCCTTTCAGCCCTATTTTGGTCAGCATCCTCGTTCAGTAGAAACGTGGAATATAACTACAGTACGAGCTGGTGTGGCACTAAAATTTGGAACAGGAACTAGAAGTGAGACCCTTGAAGTAATCGACAGCGAATCACAATTTTCAATCAATTCCCCGAGTAATTATTCGGAAAGAAGACCCGCTAGTGAAATTTTTCCGCTTCGTAATTATGTCTTTTTCGACGAAGGTTCTAGCCAGATTCCGGCACGATATGAATTGTTACGAAAAGAGCAAGTCAAAGATTTCAAGGAAGATCAATTGAAAGTTTCAAATTCAGAAAATCTTTCAGAACGATCAAAACGCCAAATGATTGTGTACTATAATGTTTTAAACATTTTAGGCGATCGCATGCAAAAAAACCCTTCAGCAAAAATAACTTTGGTAGGCTCTTCTGACAAGGGACAGGCAAACGGTTTAGAAATGGCAACTGCCATTCAATCCTATTTAGTAAATGTATTTGAAATTTCTTCAGAAAGAATTTTAGTTGAAGGGCGTGAAAAGCCAAAAAATCCGTCAGAACAACCTGGAGGAACACGTGAGCTAGAATTATTACGAGAGGGAGACCGCAGGGTTTCAATAGAAAGTAATTCGCCAGTACTGTTAATGGAATTTCAAAATGGGCCAAATGCTCCTTTGAAACCAGTAGTAATAAATGCGCCGCAAGAAGCGCCGCTTGAAAGTTATGTCGTATTTCAGAATGCGGGAGCTACAGAAGCATTCAGTTCATGGAACATGGAACTAAAGGATGAGAATGGAAAAATTAAAAACTTCGGACCATATACAGAAGATACTGTTAGCCTACCCACCGCTACCATTTTGGGAAGTCGATCACAAGGTGACTATACTGCAAAAATGATCGGTACAACTAAAAGTGGAAAATTATCTGAAAAAGAAGTCAAAACGCACGTTACCTTGTGGACTCCTGCTACATTTGAGCAAGGAATTCGTTACAGTATTATTTATGATTTTAACGAATCTAAGGCTACTAACATTTACGAAAGATATCTTTCTGATATTGTTACAACTCAAATTCCAATAGGTGCAACAGTATTAATTAAAGGTTATACGGATATCATTGGAGAAGAAACTTACAATCAAGAGTTGTCACTAGCACGTGCTAATGACACAAAAACTATTATTGAAAGCAGCCTATCAAAAGCAGGTCGTAACGATGTTAAGTTTGTAGTTAACGGTTTTGGAGAAAATCCAAACGATGCCCCTTTTGATAACAAGTTTCCCGAAGAGCGTTTTTACAATCGAACCGTAATCATTGATATCATTCCAGCTAAATAAAGTAATGTATATCTTTACAACTGAGCTTCTTCAATTGCAAGTTTTGTAATTGAAATTAACCAAAGTAAAGGAGTGAAAATCAAAATGATTTTCACTCCTTTTTTGTTTTTCAAAAAGGCTACTTAACCTGTATTTGTTTCTTAAAAAACCACAACGAAAATGCCGTTTTTTTATGAGAAATCATAATCTCTTTACAAGGAATTGTATCAAAGTTACAAACCAAAAAAGCCTCGAAAAGTTCGAGGCTTTTGCATTCGTATTAATGCTCTTTATCTTAATTTAATATTCAATTCCTTTAATTGTTTCTCATCAATCGCAGCTGGCGCATCGATCATTACATCTCTTCCCGAATTATTTTTTGGAAATGCGATAAAGTCTCTAATCGTTTCTTGACCACCTAAAATCGCAACCAATCGGTCTAAACCAAAGGCTAAGCCACCATGTGGAGGTGCCCCAAATTGAAAAGCATCCATTAAAAATCCAAATTGCGCTTTGGCTTCTTCATCTGTGAAACCCAAATACTTGAACATCATTTGTTGCGTCGCTTTATCGTGAATACGAATAGAACCACCACCTATTTCATTTCCATTTAAAACCATGTCGTACGCATTTGCACGAACTTTGCCTGGGTCGGTTGGTAATAAATGTAAGTCTTCTGGTTTTGGAGATGTAAATGGATGATGCATGGCATGGTAACGACCACTTTCTTCATCAAACTCTAATAAAGGAAAATCAACTACCCACAGTGGAGCAAATTCTTCTGGCTTTCTTAAGCCCAAACGTGTCGCCAATTCCATACGCAAAGCACTCAATTGTGTACGCGTTTTGTTGGCAGGACCAGAAAGAACAAAAATCATATCCCCCGCTGTTGCACCAGTTATTTTTGCCCACTGCGCTAAATCTTCCTGAGCGTAAAATTTATCAACTGATGATTTGTAAGTACCATCTTCATTGCACTTTGCATACACCATTCCGCTTGCACCAACTTGAGGCCTTTTAACCCAGTCAATTAAAGCATCAATTTCTTTACGCGTATAGTTTCCCGCATTAGGAACTGCAATTCCAACTACCAATTCAGCAGCATTAAATACAGGAAATTCTTTATGTTGTGCAAATTCGTTCAATTCACCGAACTCCATCCCAAAACGAATGTCTGGCTTGTCGTTACCATAGGTTTTCATAGCATGCTCGTATGTCATTCTAGGAAATTTTTCTACTGTAACTCCTTTTATTTCTTGCAATAAATGTCTTGTTAGCCCTTCAAATACATTCAAAATATCTTCTTGCTCTACAAAGGCCATCTCGCAGTCAATTTGAGTAAACTCAGGTTGACGATCGGCACGTAAATCTTCGTCGCGAAAACATTTTACAATTTGAAAATATTTATCCATTCCGCCCACCATTAGTAATTGCTTAAAAGTTTGTGGCGATTGCGGCAAGGCATAAAATTGCCCTTCGTTCATGCGGCTTGGCACCACAAAATCTCTAGCTCCTTCTGGAGTAGATTTGATCAGATATGGAGTTTCTACTTCACAGAAATCTAGGTCCGATAAATACTTACGCACTTCCATAGCTACTTTATGACGAAACAGTAAACTGTTTTTTACGGGATTTCTTCGAATATCCAAGTAACGGTATTTCATACGAATATCTTCACCGCCATCCGTTTCATCTTCAATCGTAAACGGAGGAGTTAATGCGCTATTTAAAATAGTTAGTTCAGAAACTAAGATCTCTATTTCACCTGTGGCTATATTTTTATTTTTTGCTTCACGTTCAATTACGATACCTTTTACCTGAACTACAAATTCACGACCTAGTGTTTTTGCTAATTCAAAAACAGTTTTATCGGTACGACCTTCGTCAAAAATAAGCTGCGTGATCCCGTACCGATCACGCAAGTCAATCCAATTCATAAATCCTTTATCACGAGATTTTTGTACCCAACCAGCAAGTGTAACTTCTGTATTAATGTGAGAGGCGTTTAATTCGCCACAATTATGACTTCTATACATGATTCCTATTTTAGTTTGCAAAAGTAAACACAAAAACTAGAAAACCTGTATATTCTAAAATATTATCGATAATCAGTGCTAGTTTTTTTTATACCTTTAAACAAAAATTAGATTATTTTTGCTATAACTAAATAAATTACAATGAAAAAACTTACCTGGTTACTGTTACTTGCAATGAGCTGCTCTTACGCACAAACTTCTGTAGGCCGTATTGACTTTACAGCAAAAATTGCCAATAGAAATAGTGACACTCTAATGATTAGAGGAGCTAACAAATTCAACAAAATTATTATACTTGACAAAAAAGGCACATTTAGCACCAGCTTTGAAGGGCCAAAAGGCTTTTATCAATTTTCAGACAAACAAGAAGTTTCCAATTTATTTTTAAAACCGGGCGACGACATTAAGTTGACCATGGATGCAGCTCAATTTGACGAGACAATCGTTTATACTGGTAAAGGTGCTGACGAAAATAATTTTTTGGCTCAATCTGCTTTGCGTGACGAAACTTTCCAAAATGAAGCTTTTACAAAAGGGCCTGAAGAATTTGAAAAATTATTAGCAGCCAAGCAAAAATTTGAAAGTGAAGCGATAGAAAATGGACTTTACGACAAGGATTTTAAAGAAGCGTACAAAAAGTCGATGCTAAAATCCAATGAATATGCAAAAATGGAATACGACAACAACCAAAAAATGAATTCTTTGGGTGGCAAACCTTCACCAACGTTTGATTATGAAAACCACGCAGGTGGAAAAACCAAGTTATCTGACTTAAAAGGCAAATATGTTTATCTTGATATGTGGGCCACGTGGTGTGCACCGTGCCGTATGGAAATTCCATATCTTCAAAAAATAGAAAAAGAATTTCATGGTAAAAATGTTGTTTTCGTTAGTATTTCTATAGATGCAGCAAAAGACCATGACAAATGGAAAAAATTTGTTACTGACAAACAATTAGGAGGCATTCAGCTTATCGCTGATAAAGACTGGAACTCAGAGTTTGTAACCAGCTATAACATTACCGGAATTCCACGTTTTATATTAATAGACCCAAACGGAAACGTAGTTGATGCTAATGCTTCTCGCCCATCTTCAGGAGACTTAGAAGGTCAATTAAATGCTTTATTGAAGTAAGAAGCAAACCAATTTTAGATAGAAAAAGCCAGCACAAATGTGCTGGCTTTTTTATTTATCAGAAAATTCTAATGTTAAGGTTTTCTGTTGTGTTATTAAATTGTTAACTAAAAGTTTATTTAATGTAAACTATTTTTTATATTTGATGGAGAACTGGCTAACATTTAAAACTAAAACATGAAAAATTCTTTAAGTTTAGTAGCAATATTGATTTCGGCAGTTGTATCTTCACAACAGACAAAGCCGGAGTTAGAAGTTGTCGATAGCAAAGTAAAAGCCACGTATTATTTTGAGAATGGCACCGTGCAGCAACAAGGTTTTTTTAAAAATGGAAAACTCGATGGTACTTGGATCGCCTATGATGAAGCGGGGCATAAAAAAGCTATTGCTGAATACCGAAACGGAAACAAAATAGGAAAGTGGTTTTTCTGGAACGACAGCTGTCTTACCGAAGTAGATTATTCGGACAGCCGAATTGCAAACGTTAAAAACTGCAAATAGGATATCTTATTTTAAAAAATAGCATTACAACCAAACCAATAAACCAAAAAATCCCAGACTCTTAACGAATCTGGGATTTTTTTATAGCTAAATACGTTGTTATTACAACTCTAATGCTTTTTTAGGATTGTTATCCATCAATAACTCCATTGGATTCTCTAACGCCTCTTTAACTGCTACTAAGAAGCCAACAGACTCACGACCGTCAATAATTCTGTGGTCATATGATAATGCCACGTACATCATTGGGTGAATTTCAACTTTACCATTCACCGCAATTGGGCGCTCAATAATATTGTGCATTCCTAAAATTCCTGATTGTGGCGGATTGATAATTGGCGTAGACAACATACTTCCGAAAACACCTCCGTTGGTAATTGTAAAAGTACCACCAGTCATGTCGTCAACCGTTATTTGACCGTCACGCGCTTTAATCGCTAATCTTTTAATTTCTGCTTCAACACCACGGAAAGATAAATTCTCAGCATTGCGAACTACAGGAACCATCAAACCTTTTGGACCTGAAACTGCAATCGAAATATCAGCAAAATCGTAAGCTACTTTATAATCACCATCCATCATAGAGTTTACATCTGGATACAACTCTAATGCTCTAGTAACTGCTTTGGTAAAGAAAGACATGTATCCTAAACCAACCCCAGCGTGCTTTGCTTTAAAAGCATCTTTGTATTCATTACGAATCGCATTAATTGGAGACATGTTCACTTCGTTAAAAGTAGTTAACATTGCTGTTTCATTTTTAGCAGAAACTAATCTTTCCGCTACTTTACGACGCAACATTGATAATTTTGAACGCTCAGAACCACGATTTCCTCCTGTTGGAGTTCCCATTGAAGGCATTGCGTTTACAGCATCGTCTTTAGTGATTCTTCCTCCTTTTCCTGTTCCTGAAACAGTAGCTGGAGCTATATTTTTTTCATCTAAGATTTTTCTTGCTGCTGGCGAAGGACTTCCCGCTGCATGAGAAGTTACTGCTGGAGCTGCTTTTGGTGCTTCAGCTTTAACCTCAGCCTTTGGAGCTTCTTCTTTTGGAGTCTCCTCTTTAGGAGCTTCGCTTTTTGATTCGGTAGTTGCTCCAGATGGTTTTACACCTTCTGTATCAATTAAACAAACGACTGCACCTACTGCTACCGCATCACCTTCTTCCGCTTTTAGTGTGATAATTCCACTTGCTTCAGCAGGCAGTTCAAGTGTTGCTTTATCTGAGTCAACCTCTGCAATAGCTTGATCTTTTTCTACATAATCGCCATCTTTTACTAACCAAGTTGCAATTTCAACTTCTTTAATTGATTCCCCTGGTGATGGGACTTTCATTTCTAAAATCATCTTGTTTTTCGTTTAAAGTTTAATTGGTTTAAAGTTTCAGATTCGAAATAAAATCTGAAACTTTAAACTTGAAACAATTTTTAATTATCTAAATAAATTTTTATCAAATACCATTCGTATTGCATCTGCATGACGGCGTTTTGCACGAGTGTAACTTCCCGCTGCTGGTGCTGAATATGCTTTTAATGAAGCCAATCTCCATTTTATGAAGTCGAAGTTCATTAACATAAAGCTGTACGCTCCCATATTTTTAGGCTCTTCTTGTGCCCAAACATAATCGTCTGCGTTTGGATATTTTGCAATAATCGCTTTGATTTGATCTGCAGGAAATGGAAACAATTGTTCGATACGAACTACTGCTACATCAGTACGTCCATTAGTTTCTCTCTCAGCTGTAATGTCGTAATAGAATTTACCTGTACAGAAAACCAATGTCTTAACTTCATTTTTATCTACAGTAACGTCATCAATTGTTTCTTGAAAGCTTCCAGTTGCTAACTCTTCAATTGAAGAAACACAACGTGGGTCACGCAACAAACTCTTTGGTGTAAACACAATTAATGGTTTACGGAAATTGGTCTTCATTTGTCTTCTTAACAAGTGAAAGAAGTTTGCTGGAGTAGTACAATCGGCAACGTACATGTTTTGTCTCGCACACAATTGCAAGTAACGTTCCATTCTAGCCGAAGAATGCTCTGCACCTTGGCCTTCATATCCATGGGGCAATAATAAAACAATACCGTTTTGATTGTTCCATTTGTCTTCTCCACAAGAAATATATTGATCGATGATAATTTGAGCACCGTTAGAGAAATCTCCAAATTGTGCTTCCCAAATTGTCAGTGTTTTAGGACTTGCTAAAGCGTATCCATAATCAAAACCTAATACTCCATATTCTGAAAGCAATGAGTTGTAAATTTGAAACTGTCCTTTTTTATTCTCTAAATTATTAATTAGAATTACTTCTTCCTCAGAATCCTCCACTTTAACAACAGCATGACGGTGTGAGAAAGTTCCTCTCTCGACATCTTGACCAGAAATACGAACATCAAAACCTTCTTGCAAAAGTGAACCGTAAGCTAAGTGCTCTGCCATTCCCCAATCCAGTTTGTCTGTTTCAAAAAACATTGTTTTACGAGCATTAATTAATTTTTCAATTTTCTTAATGAACTTTTTATCTGCAGGCAAATTAGAAACTGCAGTAGCCACTTTTTTTAATTCTTCTTTTGAATAAGAAGTATCTACATTTTGAAGCATTACATCATCACTTACTTGGGCGAAACCTTGCCATTCATTTTGCATAAATGGTGTAATTACGGTAAGCTCTTTCTTTCTAGATGCTTCCAGATTTTCTTCCATTTTCGCCTTATACGCTTCTTCTAAACCATTTACGTAGGTAGCATCAATAACTCCTTCTGTTAACAATTTATCAGCATATATGTCACGTGGATTTTTATGTTTTGCAATTAATTTATATAAAACCGGTTGTGTAAAACGAGGCTCATCACCTTCGTTATGACCGTATTTTCTATATCCTAATAAATCGATAAATACGTCACGACCATATTTCATTCTGTAGTCCAAAGCAAACGAAACTGCATGAACAACTGCTTCCGCATCATCGGCATTTACGTGCAATACTGGCGACAAAGTAACTTTGGCAATATCTGTACAATAGGTAGATGAACGAGCGTCCAAATAATTAGTCGTAAAACCAACTTGATTGTTAATTACAATATGAATTGTTCCACCAGTTTTGTATCCATCCAAAAGTGCCATTTGAATAATTTCATACAAAAGACCTTGACCCGCAATCGCAGCATCACCGTGAACGGCAATTGGCAAAACTTTTGAGAAATCATCCGCATAATGACGGTCTTGTTTGGCACGAGTGATTCCTTCGATAACCGCACCTACTGTTTCTAAATGCGAAGGATTTGGCGCTAAATTGATGTTTATTTTTTTACCTGAAGCAGTAACCTTATCAGCAGTAAGCCCTAAGTGGTATTTTACGTCACCATCAAAGTATTCTTGATCGTAATCTTTACCATCAAACTCTCCAAATATATCTTGTGTTGATTTTCCAAATATGTTCGCTAAAACGTTCAAACGACCACGGTGTGCCATTCCCATAACGAATTGCTCTACTCCTTTTTCGGCAGCTTTTTCTATTAAAGCATCCAAAGCCGGAATAATTGTTTCTCCTCCTTCAAGCGAGAAACGTTTTTGACCTACGTATTTAGTATGTAAGAAATTCTCAAAAGAAACCGCTTCATTTAATTTATTTAAAATGTTCTTTTTCTCTGAAGAATTAAAACTTGGCTGATTCGCATTTACACTTAATTTATCTTGAATCCATTGCACTACACCAGGATTTCGAATGTACATGTATTCGATTCCAATGTGTTGACAATAAACTGATTTTAGATGATTAACGATTTCTTGCAGTGTCGCACTTTGTAACCCTAATATTTTTGCGGCGTCGAAAACGGTGTTTAAATCGGAACTTGATAAATCAAAAGTTTCAATTTCTAAAGAAGGTGACGACTTTCGACGATCACGAACAGGATTGGTCATTGTAAACAAGTGACCACGAACTCTGTAGCCCTCTATCAATTTAAGAACATTAAATTCTTTTTGTAATTTTTCAGAAACCAAACTGCAATCTGCTGGTGCATTAGCAGCATAATCGGCCATTTGTTGTACCGGTGCTTGAGTTTGATTCTCTTCACCGTAAGTGGTCATTCCAAAATCGAAACCTTGGAAAAAACTTCTCCAACTTGGCTCGACGCTGTCTGGATTCTCTATATATTGATCGTACAATTGAGCGAAAAACTCCGTGTGTGCTGCATTTAAAAATGAAAACCTATCCATAATATTTAGTGAATATACTTTTTGTTAAATAGTTCGACAAAAGTACGACAATACAAATTATTTAAATCTCTTTTTTACTTACTTTTACGTAAAAATTTGTTAAAAACCATCTTGTTATGAAGAATACTCAAAGCTCAATCGTTTTCATAAATCTTTTTTGCATCGTTTTTCTATTATTTTCAGATACAACGATTGCGCAACAAAACAATCCGGCCATAAATCAAGGTCCTAATTTTTGGGATAAAGTGCAATTTGGAGGTGGCCTCGGCCTTAATATCGGCTCTGGATACACCGACATTACGGTCTCACCCAGTGCGATTTACAATATCAATCCAATTGTATCGGCGGGAGCTAGTTTATTGTTCGGCTATGTAAATACTGATTACTATAACTCTTTTTATTATGGAGGAAGTATTATCGGATTAGTTAATCCGATACCACAAGTGCAACTTTCTGCTGAATTAGAAGAAACTAGATTTAATACTACTTACGAGTTGGAGGGCGGAAATTTATCTGACAAATATTGGAACACCGCTTTATATTTAGGAGCAGGTTATAGAACTCAAAACATAACTGTAGGCGTTCGTTACGACGTTCTATACAATAAAGACAAAAGCATTTACGCCGAACCTTTTATGCCTTTTGTTAGGGTATATTTTTAAGTAAAACATAGAACTTAAAAGATCGAAAGCGTGGAAGATTTAAACTGTATTTTTCTTCGAGTCAAAGTATCTTAGAAAATATTGCGAAGCAGAAATCATTTGAATCAAAAACTACAACTCAAAAAATTCGAGTCTTTCTCAAAAAAAACCTACTTATAATGATTTCTAAACCACACTTTTTGCCATTCTCTTTTTAAAATTAAAAAAGCAACTTGCTCAGCAAGCAAAACTAAGTCTGAACCGTCCAGTTTTTTAATTTCAGCTTCGGAAACATCTATAATGTAGAGCAAATTTAAGTATTCGGCAAATTTATACTGAATCATTCGATACACCTTTTCGTGCAACTGAATTTTTAATTCGTCTGGAGCTATACTCAACGGAAAATCAATTCCCTCGTTAGCTAAATTAAAATCCTTGTTGAGTTGTTCTACTAAGCTTAAATACAAAGCAAGCTTTTCGGCTTCTTGCAATAAAAGATCGGTATTTTGGGGCGCTACAAACATCATACCTTCAGCGTTACACTTTACGTTTCATTAAATTTTTTCCAAAAGTCACCAAAATGGATTTCTTTTCTTCGGCGATTGTCATTTTTTTCAATGTTTCAAAAGCTTTCAAAGTATATTCTTCAATAGCTTCCTGAGTCATTTTTGAAGCACCAGATTCATTAAAAATTTCTTTTACGGCTTCTATCTTTTCCTCACTATTGTCCAATTGTACTCCAAAAAATCCTTTCAATTGCACTTTTTGACTCTCGCTAGAAAACTGCATGGCTTTAAGATACAAATAGGTCTTTTTATTTTCAATAATATCTCCTCCCACTTGCTTGCCAAAAGTTTCTGGATCACCAAATGCATCTAAATAATCGTCTTGCAACTGAAAAGCTAAACCTAAATTCAGACCGAATTCATAAATTAAATCAGCGTTTTCCTTAGTAGTATCTGCTACAATTGCTCCCATTTTTAAAGCTGCTGCCACTAAAACAGCCGTTTTATATTGAATCATCTGTAAATACTCGGGGATCGTAACATCATCACGAACTTCAAAGTCAACGTCTAATTGTTGTCCTTCGCAAACCTCTAATGCCGTTTTACTAAATAGTTTTGCAAGATCTCTAAAGATTACCGGTTCGTATTGTTCAAAGTACTGGTAAGCCAAGATTAGCATGGCATCTCCAGAAAGAATACCGGTGTTTAAATCCCATTTTTCATGAACCGTTACTTGTCCACGTCGCAACGGAGCGGCATCCATAATGTCATCATGCACTAAAGAAAAATTATGAAAAACCTCTACTGCCATCGCTGCTGGAAGTGCTTCTACATAAGAAATATCGAAAATTTCTGCGGCCATTAACGTCAAAACAGGACGCATGCGTTTTCCGCCAAGATGTAAAATATAATCAATTGGCATGTATAAGTTTTGAGGCTCTTTGGTAATGGATTGCTTTTTTAAATATTCTATAAAAAAGGATTGATAGTCCGTAATTGCGTACATAATTAAACTGGAGATTTTTTTGGATTCAAATATACAACTACCATCACAATAAAACGACATCAAATGTTGCTGTTTAGCACTCTTCTTCGAATGAAGATCAAGTATTGAAAAAAGGCAATAACAACAAAATAAAAAAATTTAGAAAAAACATTGGAAACTTTATTGGTGTTTAGAGTTTCCTTTCTATCTTTGCACCGTTGTTTTTTGTGAATAAACGCACAAACTACTAGATACCAATACTAAATTAGTTGTTTATGAAGACCAAATGGAAAATAAACCCAGCACAATCAGACGTTTTACTACAAAGTAGACACAACACGATTGGTTATTTGGCTGGAAACTCGAATACTTTTGCAGGTTATGTAGATTTTGACGGTAATGAAGTCGAAGATGCTTCTGTTGCCTTTTCAATGGGCAATAGTCTAAAGACAAATCGTAGAGAATCGGCTAAAAACTACATGCAATTGTTGGATCTATTCAACAATGACGAAGTGCCTGTATTGAGTTTTGAATCGACTTCTTTTCAAAAAATAAATAAAAATATCAACTTCTTTAAGGGGAACCTTACTATCAAAGATGTGACGCGAGTAGTAGAATTACAAGCAGAGTACATTGATTCGGATACCTACAATGGCAATAAAAAAGTTGCTTTTGAAATTACAGGAAACATCAATCGTCAAGACTTTGGTCTAATGAATAGTAACATGAGCACCAATAACGGATTTGCGATTGGAAAAGACATTCAATTCATTGCCAATTTCGAATTTAGTATCTAATTCATGAAAAAACAGAAAACTAGGTAAACTAAAATAGTTTCCTTCTTTAGTTTTAAGGGTCTTATAAAAAAATGGCCTATTAATAGACAATCGATTTGCTAGACATAAAAGGTTACAAACAACACCGAGAAAAAAAATAAACTCTATCTGTATGAAAGAAAAAATCATAGAAAAAGCTAGTGAACTATTTTTAAAATTAGGATTCAAAAGTGTCACTATGGATGATATTGCAGGAGAAATGTGTATTTCAAAGAAGACGATATACAAGTATTTCTGCAACAAAGAAAAATTGATCGAGCAAAGTACCGCACTGGTTCACGAACAGGTTCACTTTGTAATTGACACCATTGTTTCCAACAATCATAATGCGATTAGGGAAAATTTTGAGATTAGAAAGATGTTTAAAGAAATGTTTAAATCGTCAGATAGTTCTCCAATTTATCAGCTAAAGAAGCATTATCCAGAGATTTATCAAAACGTTTTAAGGGTAGAAATTGACGAATGTAAATCCTGCTTTTATGAAAATATTACTAAAGGAATAAATCAAGGATTATACCGCTCAGACATCAACATTGACTATTACGTTCGTTTTTATTACATCTTAATTTTTAACATCAATGAAAACACCAGTTCTGAAATTGAAGCTCGTAAAATAGAACTCGAAGCATTAGAATATCACACAAGAGCTATGGCCACGACTAAAGGAGTCGAAGAATTAGAAAAACAATTACACAATATATTTCAACAAATCAATTTATGAAAACAATAATGTCTCTTTTGGTCTTTGCGTTTGCCTTTACGCTGCAAGCACAAAACCCTAAAACGCTAACGCTTAAAGAAGCGATAAATTATGCGTTAGAAAATAAATCCGACGCTAAAAAAGCAAAATTACAAGTAGAAAATAGCGACTATCAAATTCAGGAAATTCGTGCTCGCGCTTTACCACAAATTTCAGCCAACGGAAGTTTAACTTACAATCCTGTCATTCAAACCACGGTTATTGATGGTTCAGGTTTTGGTGCTCCAGGAACTACAATTCAAGCTGCTTTTGGTCAAAAATGGAGTTCTGTCGCAGGTCTTTCTCTTAATCAAGCACTGTATGACCAATCGGTTTTTATCGGATTGAAAGCTGCAAAATCTACCAAAGAATTTTATCAGATCAATGCGCAATTAACGGAAGAGCAAGTGATTGAAAAAGTAGCTAATGCGTATTACCAAGTGTATGTTACCCGTGAAAAATTGAGTGTTTTAGATAATAATTTAAAAAACACCAACAAAATAAAAGACATTATTCAAGGACAATTTGATAATGGATTGGCTAAAAAAATTGATTTAGACCGTACTAGCGTTCGTCTTTCAAACATTACTACGCAGCGCCAGCAAACTTTAAATGCAGTTGCGCTACAGGAAAACGCGTTGAAGTTTTTGATGGGAATGCCAATTGAAACTGAAATTACGATTCCCGAAACCGAGTTCGAAGTGAGTGCCAACGTACTTTCAGAAAGACCCAACACAGCTAATCGATCAGAATATTTGTTGATGAAAAAGAACGAGCAACTTTTAGAATTCCAGAAAAAATCAGTGGAAGCGGCTTACTACCCAACACTTTCCTTATCTGGAAGCTACAACTATATTGGACAAGGTCCAGAAATGCCTTGGTTTAAAAAACCTTCACACGGCGTTTACTGGTCTGATTTCGCGGCTATTGGATTAAATTTACACGTTCCTATTTTTACCGGATTTGGAACTCGTGCCAGAGTTCGTCAGGCTGAAAATAAATTGGAATCTATAAAAGTAGATTTGGAAGATACCAAATTGGCTTTGGATTTTGAATACGACAATGCTAAAACTCAAATCGAAAACAGTTTAATTTCGATTAATAATCAAAAAGAAAATGCACAATTAGCACAAGAAGTTTTGACCAACACCAACAACAATTACGTTCAAGGATTGGCTTCATTAACTGATCTATTGGATGCCGAAAACGAATTGATAGCGGCTCAAAATAATTATACTACTGCTTTATTAGAATACAAACTAGCTGAAATTGCGCTAATTAAATCACAAGGAGAACTTAAAACATTAATAAATAACTAAAATGAAAAAGACAATACTTATAATAATCGCAATCGTTGCTTCCTTAGGTGTAATTGGTTACGTACTTACGAAAAACAAAGCAGAGAATAAAGCAAAAACAGATATTGTAGCCATAAAAAACGCATCGGTTTCTGTAAAAACTGCTACAGTTAAAACCGAAGGCGTTTCATTAGATTTTGTAGCCAACGGAAATTTTGAACCGATTCAAGAACTGACTTTCTCTGCAGAAAAATCAGGAAAAGTAATTCGCGTTTTGGCAAAAGAAGGTGATTACGTAAACGTAGGACAAACGTTAGTAATTGTTCGAAGTGACGTGATTAATGTAAACGCACAAACTGCTAAAGCAGCATACGACAATGCAAAATCTGATTATTCTCGCTACGAAAATGCTTTTAAAACAGGCGGTGTAACCAAACAACAACTGGATCAAGCAAAATTAGGCCTAACGAATGCACAAGCCAATCTTACACAGGCCAACATCAATGTAGGTGATACGCATTTAAAAGCGCCTATTAAAGGATTCATCAACAAAAAATACATTGAACCTGGTTCTATTTTGACAGGTATGCCTGCTACACCTTTATTCGACATTGTAAATGTTTCAAAATTAAAACTGAACGTGAATGTAAATGAAAACCAAGTAGCTAGTTTGAAAAAAGGAAATAAAGTAACGGTTTCATCAAGTGTGTTCCCTGACAAAACATTTTCGGGTACTATCACATTTATTGCTTCTAAAGCAGATGAAACATTAAATTTTCCAGTGGAAATCGAAATTGCAAACAACTCTGACAACAGTTTAAAAGCAGGAATGTACGGAACAGCTAGTTTTGGTTCACACCAAAAACAAGAATTAAAAGTTGTACCTAGAAATGCTTTTGTAGGTAGTGTGAGCAGCAATCAAATTTTTGTGGTAGAAAATGGTATTGCTAAATTGAAAAAAGTAACCGCTGGAAGAATCTTAGGAGATCAAGTCGAAATTGTCGATGGATTGTCTGATGGTGACATCGTGATTGTTACTGGACAAATTAACTTGCAAGATGGTAACGCAGTAGAGATTATTAAATAAAAGCAATTCAAGTGCCTAGTAATTAAATCTTAGTAATTCGCTACAGACTAAACTTCTGTTGAATACCATACGCTAATTACTACGTACTATTCCATACTCGCTCATCACTATTTAAAAGAAAAAAATGAAATTAGCCGAAATATCCATAAAACGTCCGTCGATTATAATTGTATTATTTACAATTTTGACACTTGGTGGACTCTTTAGTTATAGCCAACTTGGCTATGAACTGATTCCGAAATTTGAACAAAACGTAATTACAATTTCGACCATTTATCCTGGAGCTTCTCCAAGTGAGGTTGAAAATACAATTACCAAAAAAATGGAAGATGCGATTGCATCTCTAGAGAACATTAAAAAAATTGATTCTAAATCGTACGAAAGTTTATCGGTTGTGTCCATTTCTTTAACTTCTAATGCCAACGTTGATGTGTCGATGAACGATGCGCAGCGTAAAATAAATGCCATTATTAGCGACTTACCCGATGATGCCAAAACGCCTTCATTGAGTAAATTCTCGCTGAGTGATTTACCAATTATGACTATTGGAGCAAATGCAAAAATGGACGAAGCGACTTTTTACGATTTGATCGACAAAAAAGTAGCTCCCGTTTTATCGCGTGTTTCTGGTGTGGCACAAATTGATATTATTGGTGGTCAAGAACGTGAAATTCAGGTTAATCTTGATGCCGTAAAAATGCAAGGATACGGACTCTCTATTCCAGAAGTACAACAAAATATTTTAAGCTCAAACTTAGATTTTCCAACAGGAAACATTCAAACTCGTGATCAAAAAATCTTGATTCGTTTGGCTGGAAAATACAAAAATGTAGCTGAATTAAGAAATTTAGTAGTTTCTTCAAAAGGAGGCGTACAAATTCGTTTGGGCGACATTGCAGACGTGCAAGACTCGGAAAAAATTGCCGAGAAAATTTCGAGAGTAGATCAAAAAAGTGCGATTATCTTGCAAGTCATTAAACAATCGGATGCCAATGCGGTAGCCGTAAGTGAAGAATTGATTAAAAGTATCAAAAGTTTAGAGACCGATTATGCGACTAGTGGCTTGCACTTAAAAATTGCAAAAGACAGTACAATATATACGTTAGAAGCCGCTGACTCTGTAATTCACGATTTACTAATCGCTGTAATCTTAGTTGCTTTTGTGATGCTATTTTTCTTGCACAGTATTCGTAACTCGTTGATTGTAATGGTTTCGATTCCCGCTTCTCTTGTAGCTACTTTTATCGGAATTTATCTTTTAGGGTACACCTTAAACTTAATGAGTTTATTAGGATTGTCATTAGTGGTAGGTATTTTGGTCGATGATGCGATTGTGGTTTTAGAAAACATTTACAGGCACATGGAAATGGGTAAAAGCCGTGTTCGTGCCGCCTATGATGGTGCTGCAGAAATTGGAGGAACAGTAACGTCTATTACCTTAGTAATTGTCGTGGTATTTTTACCAATTGCAATGAGCTCTGGTTTGGTATCCAACATTATTACACAGTTTTGCGTCGTAGTAATTATCTCTACATTACTTTCTTTATTAGTGTCTTTTACCATTATCCCTTGGTTGTCTTCTCGTTTTGGAAAACTAGAACATATTGAAGGTAAAAATCTTTTTGGAAGAATAATTCTTGGTTTTGAAAAGCAATTAACTCGTTTTACCAACTGGGTTTCTAACTTGTTAACTTGGTGTTTAGATCACTACATCAAAACGATATTAGTTGTCCTTGTATTATTCTTCGGAACAATTTTTAGTTTGTTAGGTGGTGGCTTTATTGGTGGAGAGTTTTTTGCAAAATCAGATAGTGGAGAGTTTTTAGTTCAAATAGAACTACCCAAAGATGCTTCTCTAGAACAAACCAACTTTATGACTCAAAAAGCAGAAGCCTTTTTGAAAGCACAAGAATACGTGCAAAGTCAAATTACAATTGTAGGTCAAACTTCTGAAGGTATGGGAGCTGCACAAGCGACTGCCTACAAAGCAGAAATCAATGTAAAAATGATTGACCAATCTGAACGTACGGACGATGCTTCGGTTTATGCTGCAAAAATAAAGCGTGAACTAGAAAAAGAGTTGGTAGGTGCCAAAGTAAAAACGGTTCCTGTTGGTATTTTAGGAACGGCCGAAGATGCTACTCTTGGGTTAATTGTAACGGGACCTTCTACTGCAGAAGCCATGAAATTTGCTAAACTAGCAGAAGCTGAGTTGCGTTCTATTCCAGGTACAACAGAAATTAAACTTACGGTAGAAGATGGAAACCCAGAAGTAAACGTACAAGTAGACCGAGATAAAATGGCTGCGTTAGGTTTGAGTCTCCAAACAGTAGGTATGACTATGCAAACGGCCTATAGTGGTAACACTGATGGAAAGTTTAGAGCAGGTGAATACGAGTATGACATCAACATCAAGTACAACGCTTTTGATAGAAAAAGTATCGACGATGTAAATAATTTAGTTTTCATTAATAATGCTGGACAACAAATCAAATTATCTCAATTCGCGACAATTACTGAAGGTTCAGGTCCTAGCCAATTAGAGCGTAGAGACAAATCGGCTTCGGTAACTGTAAAAGGGCAAAACGTAGGGGTTGCTACTGGTACCGTTGTTTCTCAATGGCAAGAAAAAATAGACAAACTAGACAAACCAGTTGGAGTAAATTACATCTGGGGTGGTGATCAAGAAAACCAAAGTGAAGGTTTTGGTACTTTAGGAATTGCTTTGTTGGCTGCAATTATCTTGGTTTATCTAGTAATGGTTGGTTTATACGATAGTTTTGTACACCCGTTTGTAGTATTGTTTGCTATTCCGCTTTCATTTATTGGCGCATTATTGGCCTTAGCTTTGACTAACAATACATTAAATATATTTACAATTCTTGGTATCATCATGTTAATTGGTCTGGTGTGTAAGAATGCGATCATGCTGGTCGATTACACCAACCAACGAAGAGCAGAAGGAGAATCTATTAGAACAGCGCTAATTCAAGCGAATCACGCTCGTTTGCGTCCAATTTTAATGACTACAATTGCCATGGTATTTGGTATGTTACCAATTGCCTTAGCCTCTGGAGCTGGAGCAGAATGGAAAAATGGTTTGGCTTGGGTAATTATTGGTGGATTAATTTCGTCATTGTTCTTAACGTTAATCATCGTTCCTGTAATTTATGAAATTATGGAGAAGATCATTCACAAATTCTCTAAAGGAGAAAAAGTTGATTACGAAGCTGAAATGGTTGCCGATTATGAGCACACCGAATTAAGCGAAGATGGTTTCAATCCGAAGCATACGGTTTAAGACGGTTCTTAATCTGATATAAAAAAAGCCTGTTCATTAGTTTGAACAGGCTTTTTTATGATCTTAAAAGTCTTTATTGCTTTCAAATTTAGACTTCGCAAATAAATATTTATTACTTTAATTTACATACTTGAGATTTTTATTATTCTTCAAATCAAAAAATAATCTTCTTTTAGTTTTTTAAGTCTTTGATCACTTTAAAAGCAACATCTACTTGCCCTTCGCTCACTAAAATAGTAAATTCATTTGAAGTCGAAATTACCTCGTTAATGATTATTCCTTCCCAAGCCAAACGCTGAAAAATGAAATAATAAATTCCAGGCACTACGATATTTTCTTTTGGCAACTTAACCGTAATCGACGCCAAATTATCCAATTTCTGAATTAGTTTTTCACTCGAAAAATGTTTCTCTACCAAATTGTTGATACTGCTACTGACTACAATATTGGTTTCGTTTACCCCGCGAGAGGACGTATAAAAAATATCAGATAATACATTGATGTCTGAAATCAAATCGGCTTGTTTGTTTAATACTGTTTCTGATGCTGCAAAAGTATAATCGGTCAGTTCAGATCGAACGGTGATTTCGCCAATATTTTTAATCACTTTATTAATCTTGTGATTCAGTTTAAAATCCAATTCTTCTGTTAATCTTTTCAAAGACATTACGACAGCACCTTGCTTTACTTCTTTACCAAATTCACTTTCTAACTCGGTCATAATATTCCGTGACAACGAAGTCAAATTAATAATTCCAAGTGATAAGGCATTCAATAAAAAGGGTTTAGTTTTAATGTAGTTTTCTACAATTGAAGAAACAGTTTTCATGATTTTTTACTTTTTTAGGTTGTGTAATGGCTTGGCTAAGCAGCATTGATTTGTTATAAATCTTTACAAATATAAAATAAAAAACAATTTGTTACAAATATAACAATGAGAAAAATTGTTAAAAGTAAAAGAAGGCGTCTTCAAGGTGTTCAATCACAGTAGATTCAAGGGTTTTATGAATCGCAATAATATCAAAACGAATTTCATAATCTATTTCCCTATCGGATATGTAGGAATTTACAGCTCGAACAAGCAACTGTATCTTTTTAGAATTGACAAAATCTTGAGGCAAACCATAATCAAGCGTCGAGCGCGTCTTTACTTCTACAACCGCCAAAATATTTTCTTTGACTGCCAAAACATCAATCTCCGCTTTCTGAAAACGCCAATTGCGTTCTAAAATGGTATAGTCATTTTCAAGCAGAAAATCGACCGCAATTTGCTCTCCTAGTTTTCCTAATTCGTTATGATCAGCCATCAGTAACTCAATTATTCAAAAATCAACGTACTTCCTTGCGGTGTTACCTCGATAGTTGCTTTATTTCCCATAATTAATGCACGATTATCGCGGATATGTCCCGCTGGAAAATTAAAAATAATCGGAATATTATAAGGCTTTGTTATTTCTTCGACAATCTGCAAAGCATCTTTGCCCCACGGAATGTCATTGTCATTCATACGCGTCATTGATCCTACTACAATTCCTTTCAAATTTTCGAGGCAACCGTTTCGCTTCAAATTCATCATCATTCGATCAATGTGATACAAATACTCATCTAGATCTTCGATAAACAAAATTTTATCGTGACAGTCAATTGCAGACGGAGAGCCTAATAAACTATATAGAATAGACAAATTACCACCTACAATTTCACCACTACCTTTACCCATACGATTTTTAGGATCTGGTCCAATTTTGTATGACAACGGCTCACCAAAAAGTGCCTTGTGCATTGAACTCACCGCATCTGGAGTAGCTCTCGGAATAGTAACTGGCATAATACCATGAATCGATTTATAGCCCATGGTATTCAAATGATTGTGCAAAACCGTCACATCACTAAATCCAACGACCCATTTTGGCGATTGCTTGAATTTGCTGAAATCTAATAATTCTAACATCTTAACTGTTCCGTAACCTCCACGGACGCACCAAATAGCTTTAATATTTGGATTGTCCATTTGCTTCTGAAAATCATCAGCGCGTTGCTCATCGGTTCCTGCCAACTGATTTTTATCTAAACCAATGGTCGAACCAATCACAACTTCCAATCCCCAACTGTGTAATAAATCGCGAGTGGGTTGCAAATTATTATCTATATTTTTCCTCGCGGTTGCAACCAAAGCAACTGTATCGCCTTTTTGTAAATAAGCAGGTGTAATCATAATATGTTGGGTTTGAGCTTGAATGGCAGCACCTATTATAAACAGACAAAAACCAAAAAATAGTTTGTTTTGATTTAAAGTAAATGCCGATAAATTAAGAGAGTTTTTCACTGAATTAAAATTCTATATAAATAGTTTGAGTACGTAATGGTAACAAAGATAGCAATTTCAAAAATAAACGCTGTTGCCAAAACAGATTTTACTACTTTTGATTTTATAAGAAGTTTCTTAATTTAAAGTTATGCGTATCCCAATAAGAATTAAAATAGTACTGCTTTTGCTTTCCTCTTGTTTGCAGGCACAAGAAAAAAAATTCAACATTCACACCGTTGCGTTTTACAATTTCGAAAACCTTTTTGACACCATTAATGATCCCACAAAATTTGATGACGAATGGACTCCAAAAGGAGCGCAAAATTGGACCTCTGAAAAGTACAATCAAAAATTGATCAATCTAGCTCGCGTACTATCCGAAATCGGGAATTCCGACAATCCCAATGCGCCCACATTTATTGGCGGAGCAGAAATAGAAAACAGAATGGTTCTGGAAGATCTCATTCGACAACCCAAATTAAAAAAATTCGATTACGGCATCATCCACTTTGATTCTCCTGATAACCGTGGTATTGATGTTGCGCTGTTGTATCAAAAAAAATCCTTTCGTCCTATTACTTTTAGCGCAATTCCATTGCTTCTCTATAAAAAAGAGCAACCTCTAAAAGCAATAGAAAAAGATAAAGAATCAGACGAAGATCTAACTGAAGTTATAACTGAAAAAGCAAACCGAGTTTTCACACGAGATCAATTGCTAATTAGTGGTTTTTTAGAAAACGAAGAAATTCACCTCATCGTCAATCATTGGCCTTCGCGCTCTGGCGGCGAAAAAAGATCCAGTCCGTATCGCGAAGCCGCAGGTCTTTTAAACCGAAAAATAATCGATTCCTTACAAGGTATTAATCCCAAAGCCAAAATAATAACCATGGGTGACATGAACGATTCTCCATTTAACAAAAGCATCAAAAATGCGCTGCAAGCCAAAGCAAACAAACAAGAAGTTCCCGAATTTGGGCTCTTCAATCCTTTCGAAAATAAAGCCAATAAAGGTTTAGGAACCATCGCTTTTCGGGATTCATGGGATATTTTTGATCAAATTATATTTACGGAATCCTTGTTACAAAAAGAATTCTCTTCGTACCAATTCTGGAAAGCTGGCATTTACAGCCCCACTTATTTGATTCAACAAAATGGTGCGTACAAAGGATATCCGCTGCGGCATTCGGCCACTGAAGTTGGTTTTAGCGATCACTTTGCCGTATATATTTATTTGATTAAAGAAATAAAATAGTCCTATTTTTCCTTTTCAGTTAACGCGACAAACCACAACCCAAACAAAAACTTTTCGCTAAATTAGCCACATTAACTAACTACTACAAAAATGGCAATTGCAAAACCCTTCAACCTCAACAACTGGTTAGATGAAAATCGTGATCTATTAAAACCACCCGTTGGCAATAAAAACTTATATACCGAATCGGATGATTTTATTGTCATGGTTGTTGCCGGTCCAAATGCCCGCAAAGACTACCACTACAATGAAACCGAAGAATTATTTTACCAGCTTGAAGGTAGTATTACGGTAATTATTCAAGAAAATGGGGAGCGCAAAGAAATGCAACTGAATGCTGGCGACATGTATTTGCATCCCGCCAAAATTCCGCATTCTCCCGTTCGTTCCGCAGGTTCCATCGGTTTAGTAATCGAGCGCAAACGTGCCGGAAAAGGACATACCGACGGTTTACTTTGGCACTGCGACCATTGCAATCATAAATTATACGAAGTGTTTTTTGAACCCAAAGACATCGAAAAAGATTTCTTGCCTCATTTTGAACATTTTTACAATTCAGAACAGCTGCGAACGTGCGATAAATGCGGAACAGTTATGGAAACTGATCCAAGATTCGTAGCCAAAAAATAGTTTAATTAGAAGCTGTTCCTGCTATCCGCTATATCTTTTGTCCCGAAAAAAATCGGGACAAAAGGATGCCGCTGCTATCAGGGCTAGGGATTCGGTTGCAATCTGATGTTTTTTTTATAACTCCATTCTCTTTCCTTGCTCCGGAAAAATCAAATCAAGCTCCAACACATTTTCCGCTTTCAATTGTTCTTTTATCTTTTCCATAGATTCTGTTGGTGGCTTCAAGTGCGTGATAATTAACTTGAGTCCTTTCATGTCTTTTTTGCTTGTTAGTTTGCGCAATTCATTCATTTCGTACATCAGCCATTTTGGGGTTAAATGCCC
Organism: Flavobacterium sp. TAB 87; assembly: GCF_001529295.1. Classification (GTDB taxonomy): domain Bacteria; phylum Bacteroidota; class Bacteroidia; order Flavobacteriales; family Flavobacteriaceae; genus Flavobacterium. The sequence goes on along the minus strand of NZ_LLWK01000038.1, from coordinate 569,171 downwards.
AAACAACGATTGATCTGATTGCTCATTCGGAAAAGACGTTTCGATACAAATCGCTCGCAGTTGCTTAGTTTTTATCAAAGGTGCAACCGCTTGCCACAATTCCTTCAGATCGGTACTTTTCTCAACTAAATCTGGTCCTGTATCGCCCAAATACAACACATAATCCTGATCATTTCGCACTAAAAAGGCGCTACTTTCAAACGGATTTACGTGACTCAGTTTAAACGCTTGTACGGTCATCGTGGTATTAGTCAATTCTATTTCCTTCTGCAAAGGTAAAGTTTGAAAATGGTATTTCTTTAGCTGAAACCCCGGCCCTTCATCGCCAAAATTAGCCCACGTTTCTCCATTAAAATAATGCTTTTGCATCATTTGCATACAGTCTTTTGTAGCATATACTGTTTTGGAAGCATCTGCGGGAGACGTAATAATTAATCCCGAAACATGATCCAAATGCGCGTGCGAAATCAAATAGCCTTTAATGTAATTTTGCAATACTTCAAAAGCAGGAACATCAAAAACTTTGTTGGCTATCGCTTTTTCAATTCCGGCATAAACCGTTCCGGCATCCAAACAAATAAAATCACTACTATTAATTGGCGCCAGTAAATACGACGACAAATTAGATTCGTCAATACCTCCTCGTACGCCCAACGGAACCAATTGAAATGCGGGTTTTTGACTTTCTTGCGACCAACAAAAAGTAGTCGTTACACAAAACACCAAAACCAAACGTAGTATATTTTTCATAAGAACTTCTTTTAAAATAATTCGAGAGTACAAAAATAACGTCTTCGTTTGAATTGCACTAACTTTACAAAACAATCCTCAAATAAGCACCTTTTGCAATTCAACTTGGAATTGTATATTTACATAAAATATAACATTTTAACCAAAAAAAGTTACAATGACAACAATCTCAGAACAATTCGGAATTAAAGAAGCGCTCGATCAATTGGGCATTCAACCTATAAACGAAGGAACTTCAACAGGAAACCACCATTTCTCTTCCGGAGCAATTCTTCCTAGTTATTCTCCTGTAGATGGGCAGCTTATTGCTTCGGTAAAAACCAGCACCGAGGCCGATTATCAAAAAGTGTTAGCGGCAGCGACCGACGCTTTTCAAACGTTCCGATTGATGCCCGCACCACAGCGTGGCGAAATTGTACGTCAGTTTGGCGAAAAATTACGTCAAAACAAACAAGCATTAGGCAAACTCGTTTCGTATGAAATGGGAAAATCGTTGCAAGAAGGCTATGGCGAAGTTCAAGAGATGATCGACATTTGCGATTTTGCCGTTGGATTGTCGCGACAGTTGCACGGTCTGACCATGCACTCAGAACGTCCGGGTCACCGCATGTACGAACAATACCATTCGCTAGGCATTGTTGGTATTATTTCAGCTTTTAACTTCCCCGTTGCAGTTTGGGCATGGAACACAACATTGGCTTGGATCTGTGGTGACGTATGTGTCTGGAAACCCTCTGAAAAAACACCGTTGTGCGGCATCGCCTGTCAAAATATTATTGCCCAAGTTTTAAAAGAAAATAATTTACCCGAAGGAATTTCAGGATTACTTACGGGCGACCACAAAATTGGAGAATTACTGACCAACGACACCCGAATTCCGTTAATTTCGGCTACAGGATCTACTCGAATGGGTAAAATTGTAGCGCAAGCTGTTGCGGGACGTTTGGGAAGATCTTTATTAGAATTAGGCGGAAACAATGCCATAATTGTAACACCCGATGCCGATATTAAAATGACTGTAATTGGTGCTGTTTTCGGCGCTGTGGGAACTGCAGGACAACGTTGTACCTCAACACGCCGCTTAATCATTCACGAAAGCATGTATGACAAAGTAAAAGAAGCTTTGGTTACCGCTTACAAACAACTCCGCATCGGAAATCCTTTAGACGAAAACAATCACGTTGGACCCGTTATCGACAAACATGCCGTAGAAATGTATGCCATAGCACTTTCAAAAGTAGTAGCAGAAGGCGGAAAGTTAGTCGTGGAAGGCGGTTTACTTACCGGTAAAGGTTTTGAAAGCGGTTGTTATGTAAAGCCAGCGATTGCAGAAGCTGACAACTCTTTTGCTATTGTGCAACACGAAACATTTGCTCCTATCTTATACCTTTTAAAATATACTGGAGAGATTGACAATGCGATTGCAATTCAAAATGGAGTCGGTCAAGGTTTATCTTCGGCAATCATGACCAACAATTTACGTGACGCAGAGCATTTCCTTTCAGTAGTTGGTTCAGATTGTGGAATTGCGAATGTAAACATCGGAACGTCGGGCGCAGAAATTGGTGGTGCTTTTGGAGGCGAAAAAGAAACCGGCGGTGGTAGAGAATCCGGTTCTGATGCCTGGAAAGTATACATGCGTCGTCAAACCAATACAATTAATTACACCACGAGTTTGCCTTTGGCACAAGGAATTAAATTTGATTTGTAAAAGCTGAATTCCACATCATAAAAAAAGCCCAACTTTAACTCTAAAGTTGGGCTTTTCTCAGTTGTATTATTCTTCAAACAACTGCATTTGCTGCAACGCTTTATTAATCGATTTTACATGATCAAAAGTCAATAACAAGCGCAAACCATTTACCGTTTGTTTTTCTTTCATTTTACAAATATTGGCATGTTTTTGAATAAAAGCAAGGACCTCTTTAAATCGAGCCGATTGATAATAAGCCGATTGCTGATCGGAGACAAAATAGCAAATCAATTTGCCTTGCTTCATCACTACTTTTTCGATTCCCATTCGGATGGCAATCCATTTGATGCGAATACTATTCAGTAAAGAAACCGCTTCTTTGGGTAGCGGACCAAAACGGTCTATTAGTTTTTGTTCATATGCTTTCAGTCCTACTTCGTCTTTAATAGCACCTAATTCATTGTACAACATCAAACGCTCAGTCACACTATTGATATATTCATCTGGAAAAAGCAGTTCAAAATCAGTATCAAATTGCAGGTCTTTGACGTATTTTTTGGTGTCAATATTATTCTCTTCCGGATACAAATCTTTAAACTCGTTTTCTTTTAATTCGTCTAAAGCTTCATTCATGATTTTTTGGTAGGTATCAAAACCAATTTCATTAATAAAGCCACTTTGTTCACCACCCAACAAATCACCCGCACCACGAATTTCTAAATCTTTCATGGCAATATTAAATCCGCTTCCCAATTCGCTAAATTGCTCTAATGCCTGAATACGTTTTCGTGCTTCTTCGGTCATAACCGAATACGGCGGACAAATAAAATAACAAAATGCTTTTTTATTACTTCTTCCTACTCGACCACGCATTTGGTGCAAGTCAGACAATCCGAAATTATTGGCATTGTTAATGAAAATCGTATTCGCATTTGGTACATCTAAACCACTTTCGATAATAGTTGTAGCTACCAGAACATCAAATTCACCATTCATAAAAGCCAACATTAATTCTTCGAGTTTTTTACCGTCCATCTGTCCGTGACCAATTCCGACTTTGGCATCGGGAACCAAACGCTGAATCATTCCAGCCACCTCTTTAATATTTTCGATTCGATTATTAATGAAATACACTTGACCGTTTCTTTGTATTTCATACGAAATCGCATCGCGAATTACTTCTTCACTAAAACCAACCACATTCGTCTCTATCGGATAACGATTGGGTGGCGGCGTTGTAATTACCGATAAATCGCGCGCGGCCATCAATGAAAATTGCAATGTTCTCGGAATTGGAGTTGCCGTTAACGTTAACGTATCCACATTGGCAGCTATCGTTTTCAGTTTGTCTTTAACGTTGACTCCAAATTTTTGTTCTTCATCGACAATCAACAGTCCTAAATCTTTAAAGACTACATTCTTACTCACTAATTGATGGGTTCCTATCAAAATATCTAATTTACCATCAGCTAAATCTTTCAGCGTTTCAGCTTTTTGTTTGGCAGTTCTAAAACGATTCAAATAACCAATAGTCACTGGCATATCTTTCAACCGTTCTGAAAATGTTCTAAAATGTTGGTACGCCAAAATCGTAGTTGGTACCAAAACTGCTACTTGTTTGCTGTTATCCACTGCTTTAAAGGCAGCACGAATCGCCACTTCGGTTTTACCAAAACCAACGTCACCACAAACCAAACGGTCCATTGGTCGATCGCTTTCCATATCGGCTTTTACTTCGGCAGTCGATTTGGTCTGGTCGGGCGTATCTTCATAAATAAAGGAACTTTCTAACTCATTTTGCAAGTAACTGTCTGGTGCAAATTGAAATCCTTTGTCTAATCTGCGTTTGGCGTACAATTGTATTAAATTGAACGCAATATGTTTGACTCTCGCCTTGGTTTTTTGTTTTAAAACCTTCCAAGCATTTGAACCTAGTTTATAAATTTTAGGTGGCGTTCCGTCTTTTCCGTTGTATTTGGATATTTTATGAAGGGAATGAATACTTACATAAACGATATCATTATCGGCATAAACCAATTTGATCGCTTCTTGTGTTTTGCCTTCGACTTGTATTTTTTGCAAACCACCAAATCGCCCAATTCCGTGATCAATGTGCGTTACATAATCACCAACAGCTAACGAAGTCAGTTCCTTTAAAGTAATATTTTGCTTTTTTGAATAGCCGTTTTTAATGTTGAATTTATGATATCGCTCAAAAATTTGATGGTCCGTATAACACGTAATCTGATTTTCTTCGTCAATAAATCCTTGATACAAAGGCAAAACGACGGTGTGGTACTGTTTTCTGATGTTTTCAGAATTGGCTTCATCCAAAGTGGCAAAAATATCATGAAAGCGCTTGGCCTGATTTTCATTGGAACACAACAAATAATTTTTGTATCCATTAAAATGATTGTCGCTCAAATTATTGAGTAACAAATCAAATTGCTTATTAAACGAAGGTTGTGGTTGAAAATGAAATTCGAACGTTTTGGTCGTTCTGAAAATTGGTTTCACGGCCAACTCGACTACCGAAAAATCCAATGCTTTTTTAATAAACGCAGATTGATTGATAAACAATTGCTCTGGACTTGCTTGCTTGATTTCGCCATTTAATTTCGAAAAAGCTTCTTCGGCACGAACAAACAATCGGTCCAGTTGCGATAAAAAATCATCCGTATTTTGAATAAAAATAACCGTTTGAGCCGAAATGTAATTCAAAAAACTTTCTCTGCTTTCTTGCAGTAATTTATTCTCAACATTCGGAATAATCGCAATCTTCTTTTTTGTTTCAACCGACAATTGCGTTTCTACATCAAAAGCACGGATCGACTCTACCTCATTTCCGAAAAATTCGATTCGGTACGGATTATCATTCGAAAAAGAAAAAACATCGACAATTCCACCTCGTACTGAAAATTCTCCAGGTTCGGTTATAAAATCAACCCTTTTAAATTCGTATTCAAACAACACTTCATTAATAAAGTCGATCGAAATTTTATCACCCACCGAAACTTTCAGTGTGTTTTTATCCAATTCCTTGCGGGTCACTACTTTTTCAGAAAGCGCTTCGGGATAGGTTACAATTACAGCTGGTTTTTTACGCGAATTGATTCGGTTTAAAACTTCAGCTCGTAGTAATACATTGGCATTGTCTGTTTCTTCAATTTGGTACGGACGTCGATACGATGCGGGATAAAACAACACATTATCTTCGCCTATAATTTGCTCGAGATCATTTAAGTAATAAGCTGCTTCTTCTTTATTTTGAAGAACAATTAGAAAAGGCAGTTCCGTTTTAAGAAACAACGATCGAATCTGTAAAGACAATGCAGAACCCAGCAAGCCATTCAAATGCAATTTTAGTTCCGGCTGCTCTTTTAACAAAGTAGCTATTTGCGCCGTTTTCGGGGCTTTATCGTAGGTGGTATATAAGGCAGATTTACTCAATTCTCGGTCTATTTTGGTCTATTAGTGGATCATTTGGAATGGCACGAACAGTGTCTTTTAGCATTTTCATTAACTCGGATTCTCCTTCTTCTTGCGGAATTGTATTGACTATTACAATTTTATCCATTTGTCGTTGCAGCGAAACCAATTCTTTATTGATGTCACCAATTAAGAATGTTACTTTTTCATCTGGAATTTTATCTAAATGGATGAATAAATCCATCATTTTTATTTTGGTTACCAAAACAGAAATACGGCTTTTTATGGCGGGAATATTAAATTGCTCTGGAATGTTTTCGGTCAACGCATCTGCTTTTTTTGCAATTGCTGTTGATTTTTTTTGAAAAGCTCCAATTGTCTTTTGAGGTTTTCCGCCCAATTCATTCAAAAACAAACGCCATTCGGACCAAGACGAAGCATTTTCTTCTGCAACTTCATTGATTGGCTCGTTATAAAAAGTCCAGCTTTTATTGATATTATCAAAAATAACTTCTTTGCGCTTGGCTTCTTTTTTATTTTCGGCTGCACGCTTTTCATCTTGATTTTGACAAGAATTTAGCACCAAAAGTAAAGCAAGCAGACAGACTCCTCTATAATTCATAGGTTTCGACATTAAGCCACAAAGTTACGAAGTAATTTTACATTTTTAATAAGCTGTTCTAAATTGTCTTTTTGCAGAAAATATTTACTTTTAAAATACAAAATTCACAAAAACACTTACTTTTTTTAGGTGATAAATAAATTATGTGTCATAAAAAACCAATATGTTTACGTAATCGTTATATTTGCTGCTTAAATTTCATTCAAATGAATCCGAAGATATTAATCATAGGCGCCTGCGGCCAAATTGGCACTGAGCTTACTCAAAAATTACGTAAAATTTACGGAACGGACAATGTAATTGCATCTGATATGCGGAAACTGAATGTTGATGTAGTAAATTCTGGACCATTTGAAGTTGTTAATGCCTTAGATTTTAACCAAATTGAACATTTAGTGGAAGAGCATCAAATTACTGATGTGTATTTAATGGCCGCTTTATTGTCTGCAACCGCTGAAAAAAATCCAGCATTTGCATGGGATTTAAATATGAATTCGCTTTTTCATGTTTTGAATTTAGCCAAAGCAGGAAAAATAAAAAAAGTATTTTGGCCTTCGAGTATCGCTGTTTTTGGTCCGACAACTCCAAAAGAAAACACCCCGCAATATACTATTATGGAGCCATCCACCGTTTACGGAATCAGCAAACAGGCTGGCGAAAGATGGTGCGAATACTACCATAACATTTATGGTGTCGATGTGAGAAGCATTCGCTATCCTGGATTAATTAGCTGGTCTAGTCCTCCTGGAGGAGGAACAACCGATTATGCAGTAGACATTTTTCATAAAGCGATCGAAGACAAAACCTACGAATGTTTTCTTTCTTCAGAAACAAAAATGCCAATGATGTATATGGAAGATGCGATCAATGCAACCATTAACATTATGAAAGCGCCTAAAGATCAGATTAAAATTCATTCATCCTACAATTTGGCCGCAATGAGTTTTACGCCGACCGAAATTGCAAATGAAATTAAAAAACACATTCCAGAATTTACCATTACTTATGAGCCTGATTTCCGTCAGAAAATTGCAGATAGTTGGCCAGCGAGCATTGACGATCGCGAAGCGAGAGCAGACTGGAACTGGGAACACAAATACGATTTAGCAGCAATGACCAAAGACATGCTTGATCATTTAAAATAAAATTAGAGACGCGCTCTAAATTTCTTTTTCGAAATTTTAGTAGCTGTCCAAATAAAAAGTCCGTCGAGAAAATAATTCTGACGGACTTTTTAATTTTATATATTTCTGAAATATTTCGAAAAGTGATTTTACGAGAAACAAATTATTTTATTTTGAAAAATATGCGATCAAATTGAAGTAATGCTCCACATTTTTAATTTACAAACCGTAATTTTACCCCTTTAAAATCTTACTCACTATGTTATACCAACCGATATTTGTTGAATTCTACGAAAAAGTAAAAGAAAGTATTCTAGCAGGAACTTTTGCTAAACTAACATTTGCCAAAACTATTGGCGATACTGACTTAAAAAACATTTACGTTCGACTGAATATTGTAGACGATAAGACTTATAATTTGGCTTTTACATCTAAATATAAAATGGAAGAAATCGAGAGCTTTCATACGATTGATGAAGCTTTTATCATCTTAAGCTCGTATGTCAAAAACCCGTTTTTAACCGCTTTATTATTTACGACCCAAAACGATTTGACCTTTAAGGTAAATAAGAAAAACGCCGGAAGCATTATTGACCAAGCACCTACTTTTAAAAACGCTTCTCCCGTAATGCTGGAAATGATTGAGAAAGGAATAGTTTAGATAATAGTGTTCCATTCACTTTGTAAGTACTCCACAAATAGGCCTTCCTTTAGTGATTACTTCATGTAGTAGATCCAAACACTTAAATTGATCTTATTTCGCTCCATCCCACTCCGCATAAAATTGCGAAAGAAAGCTTTCCATGAAACGATGTCTTTCGGCAGCGATTTCTTTACCTTTTTCGGTATTCATTTGGTCTTTCAATAGCAGTAACTTTTCATAAAAATGATTAATTGTTGGTGAACTTGCTTTTTTATATTCTTCTTTACTCATCGCAGTATTTGGTGCGATTTCGGGATCGTGTAGCACTCTATTTTTAAATCCACCATAATTGAATGCTCTTGCAATTCCGATGGCTCCAATGGCGTCTAAGCGATCGGCATCTTGTACTACGGCCAATTCGATAGAATTAAATTTTCTTTCGAAATTCCCGCCTTTAAACGAGATGTTTTCAATGATTTGAATGACGTGAGTAATTGTTTCCTCGTTTACACCTTCCGATTCTAAAAACAAACGTGCCTTTTTGGGCCCAATCGTTTCGTCTCCGTCATGAAATTTACTATCCGCAATATCGTGCAACAAAGCGCCCAATTGTACAATCATTTTATTACAATCTTCACTGGAAGCGATTACTAGTGCGTTTTTATACACTCGTTGTATGTGAAACCAATCGTGTCCGCCTTCAGCTCCTTTTAATTGTTCTTTTACAAAAGCGATCGTTTTGGTAATTAATCTTGTTGTATCCATTGGTTTTCATTTTAAAAAAAAGTTGATTGTCAAAGTGTTTCGAACTTCGACAATCAACGAATGCTTTTATATTATTTTAAGTGGAATTTAATCTGCAATGAGTTGCACTAGCGCATCTTATAAACTCAAAGATTTACAGTCGTGCTGGCTCCACCCATTTAAAAATATGTCCTTCTTGCGGAATAACAATTCTTTCTGAAATTCTCGTCATTCTAGCTGGCAACTTCATCAAGTAATCACGTGCTTTTTCGGCTTCATCAGTTAAACCTGTTATTTTATCAATTTGCCATTTGTCAATTAATTTCTGCATAATATCCACATAATCTGCAGCAGTATACACACCAATTCGCTGTGCTGAATCAGAAAATTGCTCGAAAGCCGTGCTTATTTTTTGACCCGATTCTCTTAAAAAGTGAGCAGGCATAACGATTTTTTGTTTCATCATGTATTGAAAAGCCAACATCATTTCGCTAGGATCTACTTGAAAAATACGAGTTACAAATTCACTGTAAGCATGATGATGACGCATTTCGTCTCCAGCAATCATTTTACACATTTTCGCTAATTTTTTATCGCCATAATTTTTGGCAATTTGCGACACACGGTTGTGAGAAACATAAGTAGCTAATTCTTGAAAACTAGTGTATACAAAGTTTTTGTACGGGTCTGATCCCGTTCCGATATCAAAACCATCATTAATTAAATGTTGGGTAGTAATTTCAACTTCACGCATGTTTACACGACCTGACAAATACAAATATTTGTTCAACAAATCTCCGTGGCGATTTTCTTCTCCGGTCCATTGTCTGATCCATTTTGACCATCCATTGCCTCCGTTTTCTATCTGATTAATTCCTTCGACATCCATCAACCACGATTCGTAAGTTGGCAACGCTTCTTCAGTAATAGTATCACCTACAAGAGTAACCCAAAAATCGTATGGTAAATCTTTAGCAATTTCACGCAATTCTCTTACTTCTTCAAAAAAAGTATCTTCTTGAGAATTAGGTAAAAAGTCGGTTGGCTGCCAGATTTTCTCGACAGGTATTAAAAATTGATCTACAAAAGTATCTACGTTTTTCTCTAAAAACTGCATTACTTCTAATCTTATGTTTTTTATTGACATGGTATTTGTTTTAAAGTTTGATTGCACTTACAACTGCTTTTTGAGCTTCTATAGCTATGGTTTCAAAATCATGCTCTTTGACAGCAAGGGCTTTATGAATGGTAAAGGTAAGATGATTTCCCAAACCTACAGGGAAAAATCCAAATTTTACCATTTTCCAAGAATTATTAATTGTTATCGGAACAACATATGCTGACGGTGCGTATTTGCAGAGAATTTTCAATCCACTCTGTGCAAATTCTTTGGGTTTTCCGTCTTTACTTCGCGTTCCTTCGGGAAAAATCACTGCCGAACGATTGTTTTTTTCGATATATTCAGACAATCCTTTTATAGTAGGAATGGCCTGTTTAGGGTCTTTCCTGTCAATGAGAACAGAGCCTCCATGACGTAAATTATAAGAAACACTTGGAATTCCAGACCCTAACTCTTTCTTACTCACAAATTTACAATGAAAACTACGTAAATACCAAAGCATTGTAATAATATCGTACATACTTTGATGATTGGACACAAAAATAATAGGAACTCCTTTCGGAATGCTCTCCATATTAGTAAATGTATAGCTGGTTCCAACTAAATTGGTACATCTTAACAGAAATAAATTAAGGTAATCAACGCTTTTTTTGTGGGCCTGATACCCGAAAATATTGAAACAAATCCATTGAATGGGATGAAAAATCACCAAACACAGACCGAAACACAAATAGTAAATTACGGATAAGGGATACGAAATTATTTTTTGCATGCTTAAGAATTAAGCACAAAAGTAATAAATATATTTTTGACTAATTTAAAAAATCATTAATAGATTTAGGGTTAAAGTGTACCTTTGCGGCCTACGAATCTCTATTTCTTCAGTTAAAAAATGAATTTTAAATACCCAAAAAGCGAACGTTTAAAAAGTAAAACCACCATCGGTCTTTTGTTTACCGACGGAAAATCGGTTTCTAAATACCCGTTGCGCTTGGTATATCGCCAAAATTCGGACACTGAAATTGCGGACTCAAAAATTGGCGTTTCTGTCTCTAAAAAACATTTTAAAAAGGCAGTTGATCGCAATTATTTTAAGAGAGTACTGCGAGAAACCTATCGTTTGAATAAAAATATGTTGCACGATGGCTTAACCTCATCCTACTCGATTATGATTTTTTACCAAACCAAAGACAGATTGTCGTTTGAAGAAATCAATAAAAAAACAATTCAGTTATTTGAGAAGTTTAGAATTCAGATCGCTCCCCCATCCGAATAAATTGTTTCTGCTTTTATTTTGTGAAGTCTATTGCATCTTCATTCTCAAAATTATCGTAGTTTTAGCTCTAAATCAGTCCTTTCTAGATTTTTAAAAGAAAAAATAAAACCAATGTTATTTTCATTACCAAAAAAAGTTCTTATTCCTGTAGTTGCTTCAGCATTTTTATTGATTGGAACAAGTTTCAAAGACGACTTTTTTGAAATTGCCAAGCAAATAGAAATTTTTACGACTTTATTTAAAGCCGTTAATACCAACTATGTAGACGAAACCAATCCCGCTGATTTGATGGACAAGGCCATAAAAAGCATGCTGGGAAGTTTAGATCCGTATACCGTTTATTTTAACGAGCAAGACGTTGTACAATTTAAAATTAACAACACGGGCGAATACACTGGAATTGGCGCATTAATTACTAGAAAAAAAGACCGATTATTAATTCGCGAACCGTACAAAAATTATCCTGCTGACAAAGCAGGTTTAAAAGCAGGAGATGAAATTATTCAAATTGGAGACGTTCTGGTAGCCGATTTTAAAGAAGATGCTTCGCAGTTGCTCAAAGGAACTAAAAACACTAAAATTCCAGTTAAATATTTACGACAAGGAAAAACAAATGCAACTACGCTTGTTTTGGATGAAGTCGATATTAAATCGGTTTCCTTTTTTGGAATGATTGATTCTAAAACAGGATACATTGTTTTATCACATTTCAATCGAAAAGCATCCAACGAAACCAAAGAAGCATTAGAAAAACTTAAAAAAGACGGAGCCACTCAAATTGTTTTGGACATGCGCGGCAATCCCGGTGGTTTATTAAATGAAGCGGTTAGTATTTGCAATTTGTTTGTTGCTAAAAACGAAGTAATTGTAACGACTAAGTCACGAATCGAAAAAAACAATACTACCTATAAAACGACTCAAGAGCCGGTAGATACTCAAATTCCATTAGCCATTATCGTAAACGGAAGAAGTGCTTCGGCTTCTGAAATTGTGTCGGGTGCTTTGCAAGATTTAGACCGAGCGGTAGTTTTAGGAAGTCGTAGTTTTGGAAAAGGTCTCGTGCAACGTTCCGTTGATTTGACCTATGGAACGCAACTGAAAGTAACTATTTCTAGATATTATACGCCTTCTGGTCGTTGCATTCAGTCATTAGACTATACGCATAAAGATAAAAATGGTGTTGCAAGTAAAACAGATGCAAAAAATTACAATGCGTTTAAAACCCGAAAAGGAAGGCTGGTTTTTGACGGCGGTGGTGTTTTACCAGATGTAGAATTAGACGAATCTAAAATGAGTCCAATTGCGACGGCACTTTTAAAAAATGATGGTATTTTTGATTACGCAACTACCTACTATTATAAGAATCCAAGTTTAGGAACGAAGATTCCGACTCTTTCAGATAGTGACTATTCGGATTTTAAAAACTTTCTAAAAACTAATAAAATCACGCTGGATACAGAGACCGAACTAGCACTAAAAAAAACCTTGGAAGCGGCTAAGAAAGATCAGATCGATAGTGCCATCACCGCAGAATACCAACAATTAGTAACCGCTATCGAAAAAAGCGAAACCACTTTGTTGGATAAAAATAAAAAAGAAATTAGCAGTTTAATTCAGGAAGAACTTATTAAGCGGTACCAATACCAAGAAGGATTGTATCAATTTTACATTAAAGATAATTCTGAAATTAAAAAATCGGTTGAACTTTTAAACAACCAATCGCAATATAAGTCCATTTTAAAAATGTAGCATGGTTAGAAAAGTACTGGTTTTTATATTGTTTGCAAGTTCTCTTTCTGCTCAAAAAAAATCTGTCGAAACCGTGTATTTTGATTTTGACAAATACACGCTATCACATGAACAAACAACCATAATTAGTACTTTTATTCAAGACATCGATACTTCTAAAATCGAATCCATTCAAATTTATGGTTATTGTGATGACAGAGGCAACGATGAATACAATTATCGGCTGTCTACTTATCGTGTCCAAACGGTTCAAGAAGCTTTAGAGGCCCATGGCTTCAACAAAAGCAAAATAATCGTACTAGAAGGCAAAGGCCGCATAATCGTACAAAAGGACAGTGTAGAAGATTTGCAAGAAACGAGATCTAAAAATCGCCGAGTTGACATGCTGCTGGTTAAAAAAAACAATTACGGTCAAGGTGTTCGAAATTCTTTTAGAGATGAATTACAAATTGGTACTTATGTAAGCTTGGCGAGTGTACAATTTAAAATAGGCAGCAGCCGATTGACGAGAGAAGCTGCCAAGGTTTTAGACAATGTTGCTGATATATTAAATGAAAAGAAAACACTGAATTTTGAAATACAAGGTCACGTGTGTTGCACTCCTGAGCGATATGAGGACGGGATCGACCGAGAAACCAAAGAAAGACGCTTGTCATGGAACCGGGCCAAATCGGTTTACTTGTATTTAATTTCGAAAAAAGTATCCCGCAGTCGTATGACGTATCAAGGATTCGGAAACCAATTTCCGTTAGAAATAGGCGACGATAGAGATCGTAGAGTTGATTTTAAGATTACCAAGATTTAAATAACAATGATGTCATTGTGAAGCTCTTTTTTTTGTGCTTACTGGTCTTCAAAAATAGAAACCGCAATTTTTTTTAGGGGTACTGAATAGGATACGTTTTTTTATGAAAAAACTTGTCAAATGACAAATGCTACTTTTTCGGAGGAAATATGCGATTACTGTCGATTGAGTATTTCTCAATGATTTCTTGTGCTTTTGGTAGAATTGGAATTGAGATTTGACGCTGTGTTTTCTCTCTCTTCATCTGAATCCAGTTCATGACGTCAAAACCTATCTGTATATTTTGCTTCTCAAGATTTGCCATTTCACTGTAGGCTAGTCCTGTGTAACAACAAAATATAAACAAGTCTTGAATGATGCACAATCTTTTTTGTTGTAACACTGCTTCCTCAAGGATTTTGAGTTCTTCTGTAGTAAGAAATATTACGGTTTTACGGACTGTTTTAGACTTGTGAAGTATAAAAGGATCTCTGTCTAAGTACCCCTCTGAAATTGCTTGTTTTATAGGTGTTCTAAGTCTTTGAATGGTTTTGTTGATGGTAATTTGTCCTTGCTTCTTCTCGGTCTTTAAATAGTAGTCAAAATCATGGAGAAACTGTAGAGTTAATTCTTCTAATGGATAATCTGTTTTTTTAAATTTCCATTTCAAGAACGCTTCCAAATGGTTGCCAACATAAACGAATTTTTTATACGCGTTGTCTTTTATTTCTAGACCTACTAGTTTTTTAATTTTGCACAAATACTGTTTGTAATAGGAAAGGACAAATTCACTTTTCTTTAGCTCTTTGCCTAAGTATTTATTATAGATGTTATCAAGAGTGCAATCTCCTCCTTGAAGTTGGAATACTAAGGCAATGTTATTTATCTTGATCTGAATTTGCTCTATTTGAGTATTAATGAATTTGTGGTTGGGATCTTGTACGCTTACTTTTTGAAGCTTGTTTTCCCAGTAGTTTGAGTTTACGAATAGTCCAGTAGAGAATTGTTTACGCTCTTTGTTAAGAGTAATTCTGCAATTAAGAGGACATAATCCTTTTTGATTAGTTTTGTCTGCACTTATAACAAACAGAATTGTGATTTTTTCTTGGTGCATGTTTCCAATTGATTTTGAGTTAAACAATTGGCATAACAACTCGGAATTTTAAAATGGGTACCTCGAGATTTTAGATGGGTACCGCAATGGGTACCTTTTTTTACTAAAATAACTTGTCAAACCTGTCAAACAACAAATTCCTGATTAATACAAAATAACGTGAAGTACTGCTAATACTAGGATTGTTGTAAACAAAAAAAAGACCATCATTGCTGATAGTCTTTTTTGCTCCCTCTCTTGGGCTCGAACCAAGGACCCTCTGATTAACAGTCAGATGCTCTAACCAACTGAGCTAAGAAGGAATGACCTAAAGGTCTTATGTTTTGCTAAAAAGTTGCTCCCCCTCTTGGGCTCGAACCAAGGACCCTCTGATTAACAGTCAGATGCTCTAACCAACTGAGCTAAGGAGGAAATTGCTGTTCTTTTTAGCGAGTGCAAATATAGGAGAATTTTTAATGTTTCAAAAGTATTTGAGCTCTTTTTACAAAAATATTTTATTTCCCAAAAACTGCTTTGTAAATATCGTTGCCATTTGCAAACAATAGCAAAGTGATAAGCAATACAAAACCAACCATTTGAGCATTTTCTAGGAACTTATCACTCGGTTTTTTACCGCTAATAATTTCGTATAATAAAAACATTACATGTCCGCCATCTAGGGCCGGAATTGGCAATAAATTCATAACTCCCAACATAATCGATAGCAAAGCTGTAATGCTCCAAAAAACTTCCCAGCTCCATGTACTTGGAAAAATGTCGAAGATCGCTTTAAAACCACCTACTTGCTTGTACGCTTTGGTTTCTGGATTAAAGATCATCTTCAATTGCTTTCCATAACCTAACAACTGATCTTTACCTTTCTCAATTCCAACCGGAATCGATTCTAATAAACTGTAATTTTTAGTACTTATTTTGTAATACCCTAATTTTTGCAGCGAAGTCAAACCTAAGATACCAACATTAACTCCCAGTTTAGCGTCTTTGCTCACAACAACATTAACATCTACTTCTTTTTGGTCGCGCAATACTTTCGCAGGAATTGTTTTCCCTTTGTTTTGGTCCAAAATAACTTTTGCTTCGTCAAAATATTTAACTGCTTGACCGTTTAAACTCAAAACTAGATCTTTTGCTTGTAATTCTTTGTTTGGAGAATCATCAGCAACAGCACCAATAGCAAACGGCTGACGCACACTTACCAATAACCCTTTTTCATGTTTAGACAATTGATCTACAAAATCTTTAGGCATCTGTAAAGTCTGTTGCACACCATTTCTTTCAATAGTCACAGTACTCGCCATTACCACATTCATGTTCATGTCGTTGTCAAAATTTTGAACTTTTTTACCATCAATCGAGATAATTTTGTCACCTGTTTTAAAACCTGCTTTGACCATCGCTGGGTTTTCAATCAAATAACCATCTTTAATGTCTTCATTTTTCACAAAAGTATCGCCATATGCATACGCCATTCCAATGTAAATAATAAACGCCAAAATAAAGTTTACGGTAACTCCCCCCAACATAATAATCAAACGTTGCCAAGCTGGTTTCGAACGAAATTCCCAAGGTTGTGGCGGCAAAGCCATTTGCTCCTTGTCCATGCTTTCGTCAATCATTCCCGAAATTTTCACGTAACCACCAAGCGGCAGCCATCCAATTCCGTACTCCGTATCTCCAATTTTTTTCTTTAAAAGAGAATATTTAACATCAAAAAATAAGTAGAATTTTTCGACTCTAGTTTTAAATAATTTTGCAGGGATAAAATGTCCTAATTCGTGTAAAACAATCAGTAATGATAAGCTCAATAAAAATTGAGAAAGCTTAATAACTATATCCATTTGTTAATTTTAGTTCTTTTTGTGACGCACAAAAGTAATGTTTTCTATCGTATCTCAAGCGAAATAACTATTCATTGCTCTTTAAATGTTTGTTAATAAATACAGCGAACTTTTTTACAGCGATTTTGCGGTTAATTTTCTGGTATGAATTAATTTGCGAATCTTTGCACTGATTTAAAATTGCGAATATTATCTTGTTAAAAATAAAAAATTACGATAAAATTATTTAGTTTTACACCAATTTTGTAAAAGTGAAGGTTCTTCTTTCTTCTTTAAAATACGTACTAGATAAATTGGTTGTCTTTGGTGAAAAAATGTTGAATTACAAGATACACGGATGCAACGGATGCAACGGATGCAAGCAACGCTGATAAAGACGGATAAAATTTAAATGTTTAAGATTTAAATACAAGTTTCAAATTACCTTTTATTTCTTGAATCGAATGATTACGGAGAAGAACAAGAATCTAAAAAAACTTGAATCGTTTTTTATTAATTTTTATAATACAGTCTTATGAATTTTATCAAACAAATAGAGCGGATAAAAAAGATGCATCAATTAATTGGCGCCGAAAAAACAGGCACACCCGATAATTTTGCTAGAAAAATGTCTCTAAGCCGTAGCCAGTTGTACAACATAATTGATGTTATTAAAGATCTAGAAGCTCCTATAAAATATTGTAAAAAACGAGAAAGTTTTTTTTACGAAACTTCATTTGACTTAGAATTAAATTATTCCCTTAAAACGATAATAGACAACGAAGCAAAAGAAATTTTTGGAGGTTTTAACTTCCGTACAATTTTACTAGACAGAACTATGATATGTTTGCTTCAACAAAAAAGTTCTCGAGAAAAAGATTTTGTTGAAATTATTATTTAACAATTAAAAAAATAAACTATGGAATTATCATTAGTGAATTTAGAAGATTTGAATTTAGTGGAGCTTAATCCTCAGGAAGTACAAGAAGTTGAAGGGGGAATTCTTCCAATAATTTTAGGATGCATTTCTATCGTGGGAGCTGGTTATTATGCAGGAGAAAAAATAGGAAGAGCCTTATATTATGCAACTAATTAATTTGAAAATTATGGAAAATTTAAAAGAATTAACTCTAGAAGAACAAAAAGAAACTAATGGTGGAGGATTATTGTTATTTGCGATAGCTCTCGGAATCTATATTGGGTACAAAGATGCGGAAGCTGGGCATGCTTGTAAGTAGAAAGCTATTTATGATATTATTTTCTAAAGTAATTTAAAATTAGTTTTTTTATTTTATGTGCAGGAAAACAATAAGAACTATATTGTTCCTTATCATGTTAAAAAAAACTTTTATACTGATTGCAAGAAGGTTTTTTTCTTGCAATCAGTATATTAATGCTAGGTAACGTTATTGAAATCTAGAGCAAGTAATTTCAATTATTTTCACCTAGATTTATTTTGACAAGGACAATTAGCTAATTCATTTAAAAAAAAATTATGGAACAACAAAGTATACTTGAAAAAATTTTTTTAGGTAAAAAGTACAAAAAAGCACTAACAATCTTATATACGTCATTATTTTTCATCTTTTGCTTTTATCTTTTAGGAGAAATATTAGGTAAGACTTTATTTTATATCAGCCATTAAGTAAACTTAATAGAATTAAATAAAAACACTTATAAATGAAATTCTAACTTACAATAAAACAGACATAAGAAACTAAAAATTGAAACAGAATTGACAACTATTAATAAAATTAAAATTGCACAAGAATTATTAGAAATTATAAACTAAAAGATTAGTATAAAATGAAAGAAATTTCTATCGATTCAAAGAAGGTGCGGTTTTTAGGAATATTAATCCATATTCCAATTGTTTTTCTTTTTTATTGAGTTTGCATTTTATGTGGGATGAGGATTTGGCAAAGAGTTTAAAAGATATAAAAACTTCATTTCAGATCATTGTTTTAAGCGTGGTTGTAAGTATTTTTTCAATTTTTATTTAAAAAAAATGAATTTTAGTTCAGACCCAATAAACACTCTCGAAAATCTTATCGCAAAAAACAAAACCAAAAGCCTCTCTCTATATATATGGTAATAGTTCTTGCGCTTATTATTTTCTTAACGTTATTACCCATTATTAAAGTAGATATCAGCAGTCAGAGCCGTGGTGTTATTCGCAGTAAAACCGATAATGTTCCTGTTACCTCCATAGTTAGCGGCAGGGTTACTTGGCTTTTTTTAAGGAATAATGCTATTGTTAAAAAGGGAGATACGCTCATAAAAATTTCTAAATTGAGCCTTGATGCAGACAAAAAAACTCAGGATACTTTGTCTCGTTCCGTTTCGTCTTTGCTAAAAGACATCAATAATCTATTGCTTAATAGAGTCTCTCATTTAGCTACTTCGACTGCTCGGGAGGATTTTTTTTAAATTTCAAGCACATAAGAGTGAATTAGAAAGTAAAGTTACTCAGTCTCAACTAAATTACGACAGAAATAAAAAATTGTACGATAAAGATATTATTGCAAAAGCAGAATATGAGAAATATGATTATGAATGTCGCTTTACAAAACATGCTTTACAAAGTTATGTAAGACAACAAAAGTCGACTTGGGAAAATCAAAAAAGAGATTTAGAAGAACGATTAAAAAGTCTGAATGGTGCAGTAGCTAAAATTAAAGCCGAATCAGTTAATTATGTAGTACTAGCTCCCATTTCGGGAACAATCGAAAATTTTTCAGGAGTTCAGATAGGTTCTTTTATAAATGCTTCGCAACCAATCGCTACACTTTCGGCAGCAGATTATCTTATTGTCGAGAATAATGTTTCCCCCAAGGATATTGGGCTTATACAAAAAAGTCAAAAAGTAAAATTTCAATTGGATGCATTCAACTACAATCAATGGGGATTATTAGAAGGAAAAGTTATCGATATAGATCATAATATAACCATTCAGGGAGAGCAGGCTTTCTTTAAAGTACGCTGTGCACTTGACTCAAAAGAGTTACAGGTTAAATCAGGTTACAAAACAAATGTTTCCAAAGGAATGACATTGACAACAAGATATACCATAGCACGTAGAAGTTTGTTCGATTTATTGTTTGATAAAGTAGATGATTGGTTAAATCCAAAGCAAATAACAACATAATGGCTTCAATACAAATAAAACAACATGATATTCAAGATTGTGGTGCTGCTTGTTTGGCATCTATTGGAAACCATTTCAACGTTAACTTGCCCATAGCAAGAATTAGACAATATGCCAATACAGATAAAAGAGGTACAAATGTATTAGGGATTATTGAGGGAGCCCAAAAGATGGGATTTATTGCAAAGGGAGTAAAAGGCGGGCTGGATTCTCTGGATAAGATTCCGCTTCCTGCCATTGCTCACATTATTACAAAAGAGCAATTACACCATTATGTGGTAATTTACAAGGTAGAAAAATCTAAAATCACGGTTATGGATCCGGGTTTTGGTAAAATGGAAACCTATACTATTGATGACTTTCAAAAAATATGGTCGGGTGTGCTAATTCTTTTTGCCCCCAATGATGATTTTAAAATTAGAAATGAAAAAGTTTCGCCTGTAAAACGATTTTTGCACCTTATACAGCCACACAAAACTATCCTAATTCAAGCCTTAATTGGTGCAATATTGTTTACTGTCTTAGGATTGGCAATGTCAATTTATATACAGAAAATTACCGATTATGTTCTGGTAGATGGTAATAAAAAGCTATTGAATTTATTAAGCATATCAATGATTTTGATTATTTTACTCCAAGCCTATTTAAGTTCTAAGAAGAGTGTATTTGTAATGAAGACGGGGGCAGTTAATTGATGCTAAATTAATTCTGGGGTATTACAAACATCTTTTGCATTTACCTCAACGTTTTTTTGATACGATGCAGATTGGCGAAATTACATCTCGTATAAACGATGCGGTTAAAATTCGTTCCTTTATAAATGAAGTCGCTATAGAAATGATTGTTAATGTTTTTGTCGTAATTTTCTCCTTTATCTTAATGTTTACCTATTATTGGAAACTAGCTTTGGTAATAGTACTGGTTATTCCTTTATATGTGGTGATTTATTTTATTCTAAATAAATTCAACAAGAAAGTAGAGCGAAATATCATGGAAAATGCCGCCGAGCTACAAACACAGCTTGTAGAGAGTGTTACACATATACGAACTGTCAAAGAATTTGGTATTGAGGATTTTTCAAATCTAAAAACAGAAAACAAATTTGTAAAGCTTTTGTTTACCACTTATAAATCAGGATTAAATGGAATTTTTGCGGGTACATCTACGCAATTTTTAGCCTCTATATTTACGGTTGTTTTAATTTGGATCGGATCTGGTTACGTGATTAATAGGTCTATTACTCCTGGAGAATTGTTTTCTTTTTATGCTTTAATTGGTTATTTTACATCGCCAGTTGCATCTTTAATCGGGATGAACAAAACGGCTCAAAATGCATTAATTGCAGCTGATAGACTTTTTGAAATAATGGATTTGGAACGAGAAGAAACAGAAAATAAAATCGTTTTACTTAAAGAGAATCTTGGAGATATAAAATTCGAGAACGTATCTTTTCGTTATGGTTCAAGGGCAGAAGTCTTTAAAAACTTTAATGCCGTATTTAAGCAAAATGAAACTACTGCAATAGTTGGAGAAAGTGGTAGTGGAAAAACGACATTGATTTCTTTACTACAAAATTTGTATCCTATAAAAGAAGGATATATATATATATTGGGAATTATGACACTCAATTTGTTCATTATCATAGTTTAAGAAATTGTGTAGGTGTTATTCCGCAACAACTTAATCTGTTGTCGGGAGATATTATTGAGAATATCGCTTTGGGGGATTCGTTTCCCAATATACAACGCGTTATAGATTTAGCGAAACAATTAGGGATTTCGGAGTTTGTTGAGAAACTACCAAATGGTTTTCAATCTCAAATAGTAGAAAACGGAACCATGCTCTCTGGTGGTCAAAAACAGAGAATTGCTATTGCAAGAGCATTATACAAGAATCCCGAAATTTTATTGATGGACGAAGCTACTTCTTCATTAGATACAAACTCAGAAAGAATTGTAAAAGAGGTTATCGACAATTTTAAGGCATAAGGAAAAACAGTTATTGTAATTGCGCACAGATTAAGTACTATTGCGAATGCAGATACAATTATAGTCATGAAAGAGGGTGTAATTATAGAATCACGAAATCATAAAAAGCTATTAGAGCAAAAAGGACAATATCATGATTTGTGGAATAAACAGATTTTACAGTAAAATCTAATATCGTATTTTATACGTTTTAAATGTTTGTTAATTAATAAACATTTAAAATTCTCCTTTTGAGCAGATGCTGTAACTTTGCTTTTAGCTACTGAATTTAATAAGTAGCCTAAAACTGCTAAATAGTACAACTATGCCCATACAATTATTCTCTCCATTAACTATAAAAAGTATCACTTTTAAAAATAGAATTGCCATTTCTCCTATGTGTCAATATTCATCGGCAGATGGTTTTGCAAACAACTGGCATTTGGTTCACTTGGGTAGCCGTGCTACCGGTGGCGCCGGACTGATTGTTCAAGAAGCTACGGCAGTTTCGCCCGAAGCCAGAATTTCTCCAGACGACTTAGGAATTTGGAAAGACGAACACATTCAAAAACTAAAAGAAATCAACGAGTTTATTATTTCTCAAAATTCGATACCGGGAATACAAATTGCACATGCGGGGCGGAAAGCCAGCGTTTCTTCGTCTTGGAAGGGCAGTAAAAAATTAGACCCCACTCAAGGTGGATGGGAAACTGTTTCACCAAGCGACATTGGCTATCATGATGACGAAAAAACTACTGCTTTAGATAAAAACGGAATTCAGAAAACAATTTCAGATTTTAAAAAAGCAACTAAACGATCAGTAGAAGCGGGATATCAAGTTTTAGAAATTCATGCAGCTCACGGTTATTTATTGCATCAATTTTTATCACCACTATCCAATCGTAGAACCGACGAATACGGTGGAAGTTTCGAAAATAGAATCCGATTTACATTAGAAATTGTAGAAGCAGTTCAATCGGAATGGCCAAAAAACTTACCTTTATTTGTGCGCATTTCCGCAAGCGATTGGGCAGATGGCGGCTGGAATATCGATGAGTCAATACAATTATCTAAAATTTTAAAAGAAAAAGGAGTTGATTTAATTGATGTTTCTTCGGGAGGTTTGGTTTCGCACCAACAAATTCCGTTGGGTCCAAATTATCAAGTTCCCTTTGCAGAACGCATCAAAAATGAAGCTAAGATTTTAACTGGAGCGGTTGGATTAATTACCGAAGCGGCTCAAGCTGAAGCCATTTTAAATACCAATCAGGCCGATTTAGTTTTATTTGCCAGAGAATCATTGAGAAGTCCGTATTTAGCATTGGACTTTGCAAAAGAATTAAATGTTGATTTGACTTGGCCAAAGCAATACGAAAGAGCGAAAATATAATAATTTTAGCTGATTTTTATGATGAATTTTCTTGTGGAGATTTCTCCTTCGTCGGAATAAAAAGATGCCGCTCAATTGTAAAGATTGATATTTTCTTTATTGAAACAAAGGAGAAATCTAAACAAATCATAAAGCATTTTAAAAATTTGGACAATCTGTAAATCTGCTTGAAATAATAAATTTATAAATTCACAATAATCAGTATTCTTAACAACAGCATTCATGCAACAAATAAAAACTGCCTTATTATCATACGGAATGTCCGGAAAAGTGTTTCACGCTCCTTTCCTTCAACTGCATTCTGGTTTCGACTTGGTCGGTTCTTGGGAACGCTCTAAAAAATTAATTCACAATGATTATCCTAATGTAAAAAGCTTTGAGTCCATAGAATCTATTTTGAACGACGATTCAATCGAATTGGTAATTGTCAATACTCCTGTGGCAACGCATTTTGAGTATGCCAAAAAAGTACTCAACGCAGGGAAACATGCTTTGGTCGAAAAAGCATTTACAACAACCGTTGAAGAAGCGCGAGAATTAGCTGAGTTAGCGAAAGCGAAAGGATTGAAATTATGCGTTTTTCAGAATCGCCGTTGGGATAGTGATTTTAAAACCGTTCAGAAAATAATTAAGGAAGGCCTTTTAGGAGAATTGGTTGAAGCCGAATTTCATTTTGATCGATACAATCCGCTGTTGAGTCCAAAGAAACACAAAGAGACTGCCAACAACGGCTCCGGAATTCTAAAAGATTTAGGACCGCATTTAATTGACCAAGCCTTGTGTTTGTTTGGATTGCCCAAAGCCGTTTCTGGCGACATTCGAATTACCCGAGAAAATTCGTTGGTAGACGATTGGATTGATTTAACCTTATATTACGAGAATTTTAGAATGCGATTAAAAGCTGGCTTTTTTGTAAGAGAAGCACATCCTGCTTTTACTGTTCATGGTAAAAAAGGATCCTTTTTAAAACCACGTGGCGACGTGCAAGAAGATGATTTAAAATTAGGTAAAAAACCAAACCGAACCGATTGGGGAACAGAACCCGAATCTTTACAAGGTTTACTGCATACTGAAAAAAATGGAAAAATCATTCGAGCGAAAACACCAACGCTTCAAGGCAATTACTATGATTTATTTGACTCCCTTTACCACTCTATTTTAAAAAATACTGATGAACCAGTCACAGCTCAAGATGGAGCTGATGTTATGAAGATTATTGGAGCAGCTATCGAAAGTAATGCAGTCAAAAAAATCGTCTTCTTGTAAAATTGAGTCCGAGAAAATTATGTTTTAGCGGAATTAAATTCAGTCAAAAGTTATAATTTGATTAATTTTGTGCTCTTATTCTAAAAGAGCAATCCATGTTTTATTTGAATTTTGTTGGAAGATTTACTCCCAAAGGGAAAATAAAAAAGAGTTATGCAAATTCGAAAACATCCTATCTAAATCGAATTCGGTGGGCAATTTCTATGTTTTATTTCAGCAAAGGTTTGTGTTTTGCTTCTTGGGCAAGTCGAATTCCAGACATTAAAAGTTATTTGGACTTAAGCGAAGGTCAATTAGGTAGTATTCTTTTTGCAATTCCACTTGGCCAATTGGCTATTATGCCTTTCTCAGGCAAACTTGTAACAAAATATGGCAGTCATAAAGTCCTACTCTATTCGGTGTTAATTTACTTAATTTGCTTGGTTAATATAGGTTTAGCCAGCTCTGCTTTTCAGCTCGCAGCTGCCCTATTCTTGTTTGGTGTTTTTGCCAATGTTTCAAATATTGCTGTTAACACCCAAGGTATTTATGCCGAGAAGTTATTAAAGAAAAACATCATGGGCGTTTTTCATGGAACCTGGAGTTTTGCGGGTTTCATTGGTGCTCTTATTGGTTTAGGAATTGCTGTTTTACAACTCAATCCATTTACACATTTTGCACTAATAGCTAGTTTCGTTTTAGTATTAGTTGGGTTTAATTACAGCTACTTAATAAAAGCAAAGGATCGAAAGCTGACCAAAAAAGGAAAGTTCTTTTCCAAACCCGATGCTTCCTTAATTTGGCTGGGCGTAATAGGCTTTTGCTCTATGGCCAGCGAAGGCGTTATGTTCGATTGGAGCGGCGTTTATTTTAAAGAAATTGTAAAAGCACCCGATTCTCTAGTTATTTTGGGCTACACCTCGTTTATGATAATGATGGCAGGCGGGCGTTTTTTAGGCGATAAAATGACGACAAGATTTGGCCGAAAACAAGTGCTTCAAATTAGTGGAATAATGGTTTCTACTGGACTTTTAACCGCCGTAATTTTTCCGTATATTATCCCGTGTGTCTTAGCTTTTATGTTAGTCGGCTTGGGAGTTTCTACGATCGTGCCTACTTTATACAGTGTCGCGGGCAAAAGCCCGACGGTCGCTCCTGGCGATGCGTTGACTATTGTTTCTAGCGTAAGTTTTCTGGGTTTCTTAATGGGTCCACCCGTTATTGGTCACATTGCTGAAGCCTTTGGTTTGCAATTTTCGTTTGCTTTCATCGGTATTTTTGGTTTTCTAATTGCTTTTATGGTGACCCGAGTAAAAGCAATCCAATAATTTAATTTGTAAGAAAAATACTTTTATATTGTTTTTTAATTATATTTGCCTCTGTTACATAAATCCTGCTTCTCAAAAAGTAGGTCTGATCTAAAATTTTTCCAAAACTGATTTTTTTTGAACTACAATTGTCTTTTTTCATGTACAGAAAGAGGACACATTTATTTTTTTTCAACTCAAACAGTTTTAGGCGATATGATTAAAAAACTACTTTTATTATTTACTCTTTTAATATGTACGGCTATTTGGTCGCAAAATCACTACCTCATTTCTGGGAAAGTGATTCACCATGCGACACAAAAGCCCCTTTCTTATGTGGTGGTCACTCTTCAGAATTCAACTCTTACACAACTTACAACTACCGATGGTAAATTTGAAATAGAAGTTCCTTTTAATGGCAATCAACTATTGCTACTGCGCAGTCAAGGCTTCAAAGATTTATTAATACCACTTGCGTTAGCTACAACCAAAAACATAAATTTAGGCGTTTTATCGCTGGAAGAAAATCTAGTTGCTGAAGCTCAAAACAGTTGGATCAGCTTACAAGAGAGTGATCTGAGCGACGACAATTCTACTTCCGAAAATACCTCGAGTTTACTGCAATCTTCTCGGGACGCATTTTTACAAGCCGCAGCATTTAATTGGGGTCAAGCCCGCTTTCGCGTACGGGGATTGGATAACGAAAACGCCAACATGCTCATTAACGGGTTAGTGATGAACAAAATTTACGACGGCAGACCGCAGTGGAGTAATTGGGGAGGATTGAACGATGTGTTGCGCAATCAAGAATTCACGATAGGAACGGCGCCTTCTCCTTATTCTTTTGGAGGTATTTTAGGTACTCAAGCAATTTTTACACGGGCCTCAATGTATCGCAAAGGAACACGTTTGTCTTTTTCGGCAAGCAATACAAATTACAGTGCGCGAAGCATGGTGTCTTATGCATCTGGTATGAGTAGTTCAGGCTGGGCTTTTGTCGTTGCTGCTGGAAAACGCTATGCTAAAGAAGCTTATTTTGATGGAACTACCTACGACGCCGAATCTTTTTTTATGAGTATCGAAAAGAAAATCTCGACCCAGCACTCACTTAATTTTACCGGCTTTTTTACACCAAATCAACGTGGAAAGAATTCACCCAATACGAATGAAGTGACCGAATTGTCGACGGAGAAATACAATTCATACTGGGGATGGCAAAATGGAGAAAAGCGAAACGCTAGGGTAAAAACCGTTGCTGAACCCGTTTTGATGCTGAACCACTATTTCAAAATAAACGAAAAGACTCAACTTAATTCGGCAGTGGCGTATCAATTTGGGAAAATTGCCAACAGCAATATTGATTATCAAAATGCCAACAGTCCGGATCCTACGTATTATCGCAAATTACCAAGCTATTACACCTCAATTTATGGAAGTGATCAGGGTGAATATTCTGGCGATTATCTACCCAATTATGAAGAAGCGGAAAAAAGTAAAAACACCTACTTAGCCAATTCTCAAATAGATTGGGCAGCGATGTATCGTGCCAATCAAAATGCTACTGTTGATTCCAACGGGCAAATTACAACTTATCACCCCAATAAAAGTCATTATGTCTTATATGAAGACCGAGTCGAAGACCAATTGTTTACTGCAAATAGCACTTTATATTCGCGTTTTTCAGACAACTGCACATTTAACGGAGGTCTAAATTTTAGAAAATTGCAATCGCATAATTTTCAGTACTTGACCGATCTATTGGGCGGTAGTTATTTTGAAGATATTGATGCTTTTTATACCGGAACTCAATCGCAATCTGATTTACAAAATCCAAACCTACAAGTTAAAGTTGGTGACCGCTACGGGTACAATTACAATTTAAACGCCATCGTTTTTGATGCTTTTACGCAATTTCGTTTTGATTACAAAAATATCGATTTTTATTTGGCTCAAACTTTTTCTTCGACGCAATACCAACGCGAAGGATTCTACCAAAATGGGCTATATCCCACTAATTCATTGGGGAAAAGTAATTCCTTAATTTTTGAGAACTTTGGTTTTAAAGGTGGTTTTACTTATAAAATTTCGGGCAAGCAATGGCTCTTTGCAAATGCTTCACATCAAACAAAGGCACCGGCTCTACGAAACACCTTTCAGAATTCCCGTTTAAATAATTCAGTGGTTGCAGCGATCAACAACGAAACGCTTAATAGTGCCGAATTGAATTATGTTTTTCATGCACCAAAGCTCAAAACACGCCTAACCGCTTTTTATTCTGAAATTAAAAATGCCACTCAAATTTCCTTTTTTTATGCCGAAGGAATCTTTGACAAAGGATTCTCATATAACAACACTGATGCTTTTGTAGGCCAAGCACTAACAGGTTTAAACAAAACGAATAAAGGAATTGAACTGAGCTTTGACTATCAACTTACAGCAACGCTTAAAACAACTGTTGCGGCAAATTACGGTAAGTACATTTACGATAGTAATCCAAACGTAAAGCTAACCAATGATGCCCAAGCAACTATTACTGATGCAAATCCGGTTTTTGATTTCGGTAACTCAGCCTTAAAAAATTATAAACTTCCGGGAACTCCGCAGCAAGCATATTCTCTCGGGATCGAATATCGTGACCCACATTATTGGTGGATTGGCGCAAATATTAATTATCTAGATGATATGTACATTGACATAGCTCCGATTTCTCGAACGAACGCTTTCTTTAAAAATCCTGCCAACGGCTACACTTTTCCCGAAGCAACCCAAGAACGCGCTCATAAATTGCTTAGTCAAGAAAAACTGCCAGCAGTTACTTTAGTTAATTTTTCTGCAGGAAAATCGTGGCGACTAAAGTCAAAATACATTGGTTTATTTGCTAGCGTCAATAATATTCTGAATTCCAAATACAAAACAGGCGGATTTGAACAATCTCGAAATGCCAATTTTAGAGAACTAAATCAAGATGTATCGAGCGAAACGCCTTCATTCGGATCCAAATATTATTACGGTTTTGGAAGAACCTATTTTGCAAACCTTACTTTGAGTTTTTAAAAAATCTACCGCTATGAAAACACATCATCTACACGCACTATGTTCTCTTTTACTTATTACTATGCTAAGCGGCTGTGATTCGAAAGAGCCAGAAATTCCAGAATTAATTTGCGCTCAACCTGATTTTACTAGCACTAAATCAGTCGCCGACATCCGAGCCGTAAGCGCTGCCAACCCAATGAAATATTTATATGAAGATGTGATTGAAGCATTTGTTGTTTCTACAGATGAATCGGGTAACTTTTTTAAGACCATTTCACTGCAAACTTCTCTTACTGAACGAGGTGACGTAGAGGGCTTTAGTGTTGGTGTTGATGCCAGTAATACGTATATCGATTACCGTGTCGGCAACAAAGTATATGTAAAAATGCAAAATCAATTTAGTGATGTTTACTTCGGAGGTTTACGCATTGGCAGTTTATATGTCAATACTTTCGGAGAAGCAACTGTTGGAAGAGTTTCTCAAAATGATATTAAAAAAGTATTAAATGCGAGCTGCACTACTATTTCCGAAGAAGAACTCGTACGCAAATTTTCAATCGAGGACGTGGCTATTGATGCCAATCTAAATACTTTGGTCGAATTAGAAAATGTACAGTTTGCTGAAGTGGCTTTGGGCAGACAATATTATGAAGAACTTAATGATGTTGGTGGCGCATCCAATTGGTATTTACTAGATCAGACCGGAAATCACTTGATTTTTAGAACCAGTAGTTACGCCAAGTTTGCCTCTAATAAAATACCTGATGGCAGCGGAAGCGTACGCGGTGTTTTAACAAAATATGGTACCGATTACCAGCTAATAGCGCGTTCTGAAAAAGATGTGAAATTAACTCAAGGCAGAAGAGTTGCCTATTTTACCGAAGATTTTCAGACAGTAGAACACAATGTAACGCTAAAATTAGCAGGTTGGGCGAACATCGCACAAACCGGAACCAAGTTTTGGAAAGGCGTTATAAAATCGGGCAATGGTTGTACTGAGTTTAATATCGCTTCAACCAAAAACGTACTGAATGCTGCGTGGTTAATCACTCCAAAAATTGATATGGATACACACCAAAATGAGACGTTGACTTTTAGAACGGCACAGCATCATCTCGATGTCGACTCTCCGTTAAATTCATTAGAAGTTTTAATATCCACCAATTTTGATGGTTTAAATGTAACAAAAGCAACCTGGATTCCGCTACAAGTTAAGCTACCAAATCAAGCTACTCCATGGTATCAATTTGTAGGAAGCGGCGCTATAGATTTGTCGTCATATACCGGAAAAATTAATATCGCATTCAAATACAATGGTTCTGGAAAAAATTTAGCGTTAGACGGAACATTTCAATTGGATGACATACAAATTTTCGGAAATAAATAATTTTACCAAGAAAAAAACTATATTTATCGTCTGAAAGCGAGCAACTTTATATTAAAATTAAACTTATGAGATCATTTCTATTTTTTTTCATTGTTACCGTGCTGACCTTCTTAAATTCGCTTTACGCTCAAGAAATTGAGGGGAAATGGAATGGTGTGCTAACGGTACAGAAAACTCAATTGAAAGTCGTTTTTAATGTAAGTAAAACAGCAGACGGATTTACGACAACGATGGACAGTCCCGATCAAGGCGCAAATGGAATTCCAGTTACCCAGACAACATTTGAAAATTCTCTAGTGAAATTTGAAGTTACCAATGCTAGAATTGAATATACCGGTGAATTGAAAGGAAACGAAATTATCGGAACTTTTAAACAAGGTGGACAAGAATTTCCGCTAAATTTATCAAAAAAAGCTGTAGAAAAAGTAGAGATCGCTAAGACACAAGATCCTAAAAAGCCATATCCTTATCATACAGAAGAAGTTACTTTTCCAAATAGCAAAGCATCTATTTCGTTGGCAGGAACATTGTCTTTACCCAAACAAGAAGGAATTTATCCTGCTGTTATCTTAATCACGGGAAGTGGACCTCAAAAAAGAGATGAAGACATACTTGGGCACAAACCTTTTTTAGTTATTTCTGATTATTTAACTAGAAATGGATTTGCGGTTTTACGCTTTGATGACCGTGGCGTAGGACAATCTACCGGTGACTTTGCATCTGCAAACTCGCAAGATTTTGCTACAGATGTAGAAAGTGCTCTTACCTATTTGAAAACTAGAAAGGAAATTGATAAAAAAGCAATTGGTTTAATAGGTCATAGCGAAGGTGGACTGATTGCTCCAATGGTTGCAACGCAATCCAAAGACATTCTTTTTATTGTTTTGCTGGCGTGCCCAGGAATTTCTGGAGACCAATTATTATTATTGCAGCAAAGAGCTCTTGCAAAAGCAGCTGGGTTTTCTGAAAGTGATATGAAAAAAACTTTCGAGCTAAATAGCAAAATCTTTGAGATGGTGGTTCAATCCAAAAATGAAGAAAAGTTGCAAGCTGATGTAAGACAATTTATTGACGCAGCTACAACTGAGATTCCGAACGGAGTAACGAAAGAAGAATATGTCGCTATGCAGTCCAATAAGATATTAAATCCTTGGATGAAGTATTTTTTAAAGTACAACCCCGCTTTGACATTAGAAAAAGTACAATGCTCTGTACTGGCCGTTAATGGCGAAAATGATTTACAGGTTCCAGCAAAAGAAAACCTTATTGCGATAAGTAATGCTCTAAAAAAAGGTGGAAACAAAGATTTTATCACAAAGGAATTTCCAAATATGAACCATCTTTTTCAAGAATCCACTACCGGTTTACCAAGCGAATATGCAACTATCGAACAAACATTTTCTCCTATTGCCTTGGAATATATAACTCAGTGGATGCGAGCAAAAATTAAATAAAGTTTTGTACTCCACTTTATTGGATTATTTTCATTCATTAAAAAAGTCCTTTTTAGCTTTTATAATTCTTCTATTAAATTGAATTTTGTACTTTGGCAGCCCCAAATCAATTTAAAATTATGATGAAAAACTACTTTATGGCCATATGTATGATGGCATTTCCACTTATTTCGACTGCACAATTGATGGAAGACAAACCTGTATTGAAGAATATTAAAGTTGTTCAGAAATTCTATAAAAATTCAAAAGACGGCGAAATCATAAACAAAGACATTGCCTTTACGGATGGCAAATTATTCACTATAAAAACGTCTGATGTTATTCAGAATTTTTTTTACGATGAGAAAGGTCTTTTAAATAAAACGACTAAAGAACGTGTTGGAAGTAACTGGAAAGAGGTTGCAACGTACAATTATGATGCTACTAGCAGACTGACATTTTTTTCTAAAAAGTATCAAGATGGTAACGAATATGTAACCAAGACAGTGAAATTTAGTTATGAAGGCGCGCGCATAAAAGCAGAAGCCAAACGCAGCAATAGCCACCAACAATTGGTGGAAGACATTGAGTATATTGTGGAAGAAGGTTTAATTGTAAGACGCGTTTCTCGCAATCGCAACAAGCAAATTATTGGTAAAGCAGAGTATTCGTATGGTGATGCCAATGTTACGCGCCACACTGGTTTAGTTGGAGATAAAACGATCAAAATGTTTACTTACGATGATAAAAATTCGGTAAGTCAATTGATTGTAGAAAAATTATTTGGTATAAATTACAAAGTAATCACGCCATTAATTTCTTTTTATGATGATGAATTCGAATTCCAATCAATATCAAAAAATAATGGATTAACGTTTAAAGCGACTTCTGAAAAGTTCGAGCCAATGATCGAAAAATTCAAATACAACGCAATCAATTATCCTATTTCCAGTTCCAGAGTAGATGGCGATGGATTAATAGCAACTGAATCTGCTTTTTTTTACGAATAGACGGTATGTCACGCTAAATATAGAGTTCCAATTGAGGTTGATAAAACAACTTTCAATTGGAACTTTTTTTGCCTTTTCTAAAATGGTAATTCTATAATCATTAGTCGTCGAAATTCCTTAAATTTGTAGCTTATTATATGATATGTTAGAAAAAGAAATATTAAATTTTGAAAGAACAGCCGTTGTTGGTGTTGTTACTCAAAGTCAAAGCGAAGAAAAACTTAACGAATATCTGGACGAACTAGAATTCTTGACCTTTACTGCTGGTGGTGAAGTGATTAAACGATTTTGGCAAAAAATGGACAAGCCCAATCCTAAAACTTTTCTGGGTACTGGAAAAATAGAAGAAATAAATCTTTTTGTGAAAGAAAATGAGATTTCAACTTTAATATTTGATGATGAACTATCGCCTTCCCAACAAAAAAATATTTCAAAAATTATAGATTGTAAAATCTTAGATCGCACCAATTTGATTTTGGATATTTTTGCGCAAAGAGCAGAAACTTCATACGCAAGAACGCAAGTAGAATTGGCTCAATGTATCTATTTATTACCTAGACTTTCTGGTCTATGGACGCACTTAGAACGCCAAAAAGGTGGTATTGGAATGCGTGGACCTGGTGAAACAGAAATCGAAACGGACAGACGTATTGTTCGCGATCGAATTTCATTATTGAAAGAAAAAATTAAAAGCATCGACAGACAAATGGGCGTTCAGCGTAGCAATCGAGGCGCTATGGTTCGTGTTGCTTTGGTGGGTTATACCAATGTTGGAAAATCGACACTAATGAATGCCGTAGGTAAGAGTGATGTTTTTGTCGAAAATAAATTGTTTGCTACTCTTGACACAACGGTTCGAAAAGTTGTTATTAAGAATTTACCATTTTTACTTTCTGATACTGTTGGATTCATTCGAAAATTACCAACACAATTGGTAGATTCGTTTAAAAGTACGTTAGATGAGGTTCGTGAAGCTGATTTATTACTACACATTGTAGATATTTCGCATCCTGATTTTGAAGACCACATAGCATCTGTCAATCAAATTTTGCAGGACATTAAAGCCAATGACAAACCTGTTATTATGGTCTTTAATAAAATCGATTCCTTCAAGCATTTAACAATTGACGAAGATGATTTAATGACCGAACGCACTCCAAGACATTATACATTAGAAGAATGGAAATCTACTTGGATGAGTCGTGTTGGTGAAGAAAATGCTTTATTTATTTCTGCAACCAACAAGGAAAATTTTGAGGAATTTAGAGAACGTGTATACGAAGCAGTTCGCCACATTCACATTACTCGTTTTCCGTATAATAAATTTTTATACCCAGATTATAAAGATGCTATCGAAAAGGAAGATAAAGACGAGGAAGAAATCGAATAAATATTCGATAGAACTAATAACAAAAAAAGGGAGAACTAGTATGATTTTCCCTTTTTTTTGGGCTAGTTTTGAACACTATCAAAAGCGGATAAACTTTTACTTTATTTGTATTTTTGACCGAAATGAGCATTCAACTAAAAATTTAGTTTGAAGCGAAAATTACTTTGAGGTTATTTTTGTAAATCAATTATTTATCTCTTTTGAATAATTTTGTTAAAAAAATAAAAATAAGCAATAACAATTATTTATCATACCGCCTCCTACCAGTTTTTATGTATATTGCAAAGAAAAAGCAGTGAAAATAAGCATAATCCAAAATAACTGTGGAATTCCTAAGTATAAGCAAATTATATCCCAAATAGAGCGCGCTTTAGTTGACGAGCTGCTGTTTAAAGAAGATAAGTTACCTTCTGTAAATAAAGTTTGTTTAGCAAACAGTCTATCGCGTGATACGGTTTTACAAGCGTACGATGAGCTAAAAAAAAGAGGTATTATTTATGCCATTCCTGGCAAAGGTTATTATATCAAAAGTACACAGATCCTTATTAAGAACCGTGTTTTCTTACTTTTTGATGAACTAAATGTTTTTAAGGAAGATCTATTTAACTCTTTCTTAGACAGTATTGGCGAAGACGTACAAGTCGATATTTTCTTTCATCACTTTAATAGTTCCGTTTTTAATAAATTAATTAACGACAGCAACGGAAATTACACGAAATACATTGTTATGCCCACCAACTTAAAAGATGTTACGGCAAC
Organism: Flavobacterium sp. TAB 87; assembly: GCF_001529295.1. Taxonomy (GTDB): domain Bacteria; phylum Bacteroidota; class Bacteroidia; order Flavobacteriales; family Flavobacteriaceae; genus Flavobacterium. The sequence goes on along the minus strand of NZ_LLWK01000038.1, from coordinate 534,234 downwards.
AATAGCAACACTTCCGCCAAATGAAGTCTATATTCTAGACCAGACCAACGAAGACCTTATGATGTTCCCAGCAGTTTATCAAAATCACAAAAAGGATATTTATGAGGGTCTTGTCAAGGGTAAAAAGATGATCGAAAAATATAAAAAATTAATTTTAATTTTTCCAGGCTTTAGAGAACCTCTAGGCATGCGAGATGGATTTCTAAAATTTTGCAATGACTATTCTTTTGACAATGAGGTGATCACCGAATTTAAAGACCGAACCATCACAGATGGAGAAGTATATGTGATTCCCAATGACAGAGATTTGGTAAGTGTAATTGAAAAAGGAAAGCAGCAAGAGTTTAAATTAGGAAAAGATTACGGAATCATTTCGTACAACGAATCACCACTTAAAAAAGTAGTTGAAAATGGCATTACTACCATTTCTACTGATTTTCAAGCTATGGGCAAAATTCTAGCGCATATGGTTTTAAAAAATCAAAAAGAAAATATTGAAAATAAGTCGGCACTAATTTTACGAAATTCGTTGTAATACCTATTCTCAGTACTTGAAAAATTTATAGAAAAATGACTTTCAAACATATCTTCAAAGCCGCTTTAAATTGGAAGTTAGAAAAAAATTTAGAATCCGAACAAGCTAGATTTTATACTAAATCGCATACCATCACGATTGCAGATAAACCTGTTTTAAACGTTTCTGCGGCTAAAGCTTTTAAAGGAAATCCACATTTATACAATCCAGAGGATTTATTGCTGAGCAGCCTTATCTCTTGCCATATGATGTCTTACTTATATGTTTGCAAAAAGAATAATATTGTAGTCTTAAATTATTCGGATACTGCCCAAGCTTCTCTTGAAGTAGCTGCAGATGGAAGTGGTCGCTTTACAGAAGCAAGGCTTTATCCAAAAGTTCAAATTGCCAATCCACATCAAAAAGAATTGGCTCTTGCTTTACATACCGAAGCTAGAAAATTATGTTTTATCGCTAATTCGTGTAATTTTCCGATTGCACATTTCCCAAGTTGTGATGTGCTTTAAATTACTTTTTTTACCGATAACTCTGAAAAAACTTCACGTAAAGCAATACCATAATTTTTCATGCTTTTATTAAGGTTGTTTTTCAAACAAAAGACGATAACGAATCATCCATTTTTGTGGGTACTATACTTTCGGCATGTTCGTATCACACAATTGTAGCGCAAAGTAAACCCAGAATTGTAAACCATTTTTAGCACTCAAGCCATCTAAAAATAAAAAAACCGTTAAGAAAGTTCTCAACGGTTTTTTGTATATCAAACGAAATAAGATTATTCTATTTCAGAAACTCTCATGGTATTTACCATTCCTTTTTCTTTAATCGGCATTGCTGCAAGGTTAATTAGGTAATCTCCTTTTACAACATATCCTTTTTCTTTTGCTAGGATGTTCACATCAGTTACGGTGTCATCTGTGCTAACAATTTTGTCATAGTAATATGATTTTACTCCCCATAACAAATTCAATTGTGTAATGATTCTGCGATTTGAAGTAAACACTAAAATGTGTGCATTAGGTCTCCAAGCCGAAACCTGAAAAGCCGTATATCCACTATTCGTTAAGGTACAAATTGCTTTAGCACCAATCGTGTTAGCCATCACTGCTGCTTGCTGACAAATTGTTTTAGTAATGAAACGTTTTGTTTTAACTTGCGGTGTATTTTGTGGCACTTGAATAAGAGGTGAATCTTCTACTGCTTCTAAAATTTGAGTCATTTTCTGAATCACTTGTACCGGATAATTTCCTGCAGCTGTTTCTGCTGACAACATTACTGCATCAGCTCCATCCATTACCGAGTTGGCAACGTCATTAACTTCTGCACGAGTTGGAGTCAAGCTAGAAATCATCGTTTCCATCATTTGAGTGGCAACAATTACTGGAATTCTAGCAATTTTTGCTCTACGGATCAAATCTTTTTGCACCAACGGCACTTCGTGTGCAGGAAGTTCAACTCCTAAATCACCACGAGCAACCATTAATCCATCACAATAAGCAATAATTTTGTCTATGTTTTCTAATGCTTCTGGCATTTCTATCTTAGCAATAATCGGAATTTTAAATTCTGAATGCTTGTCTATCAATTCCTGAAGATCCTGTAAGTCTCTTGGTGTTTTTACAAAAGAAAGAGCGATCCAGTCTACCTTTTGCTCAATCGCAAAAATAGCATCTGCAATGTCTTTCTCTGTTAAAGCTGGTAATGAAATTTTAGTATTCGGAAGATTAACTCCTTTTTTAGATTTCAATTCACCACCTTGAATTACTTTGGCAACTACTTCGGTTTTTTTATCTGTCGAAATAATTTCGAAAATAAGTTTACCATCGTCTAATAAAATACGTTCTCCTTGATTTACATCATTTGGAAAGTTTTTGTATTTCATAAACACTCTTTCTGCAGTTCCTATGATTTCATCTGCAGTTGTAAACGTAATCAGGTCTCCGTCATTAACTACAACTCCTTCTTCCATCACTCCAACACGTAATTTAGGCCCTTGTAAGTCTCCTAAAATGGCAGTAGTCTGTCCTAATTCTTCGTTTAATCCACGAATAATATCTATTTTCTCTTTAACTCCTTCGTAATCTGCATGCGAAAAATTAATTCTAAACACATTTACACCTGCGTCAACCATTTTTTTGATGATTTCTCGTGTACTGGTTGCAGGCCCAAGTGTGGCCACAATTTTTGTTTTTTTGTTTGTAAGCATTTCTATTAAAAAATTAAATTGTTTTTTGATTTTATTTTACTAGTATCAACTTCATAAACCGCTGATATGGTATCAATGGTGTTTAATAGTTGCAGTATTTTTAATATATCGAAAGCTTCCTCACTCTTTTCAACTTTTAAAAAATAGTCAACCTTTTTAAAATCAGGAAGCAAGTACACATTGGTATTTACTTCTGTCATTGTATTTGAAAATAAATCGTGTTGATCGGGTTTACTACCCACATTTATTTCGTTCTTATTTTGAATTAAATTCCAAGAAATGGATTTCTCTTCATTGTAGAAGTAAAACCTTGAAAAATAGGTGTCTCCCTCTTTGAGACTAATTTCAATTTCGTTTTTGCTTTTACTTAAATTGATCGGTAGTTTCTGATTGATAAAATAAGCCAGCCGATAACTTTCTAAAGAAGTATGAATTGCTATCAGATCGTAATCGATTTCATCAAATTCGCCAAGATCCAATTTATGAATTGCCATGTCTTGTCAATTAAAGTTGTAAATATAACATTTCTAACGGAGGTTAAATAATCTCCGAGAGGATGTTTTTGTTAATTTATAAACGATAACGTTGTAGTATTAAATAATTTCTGCGATTTTTTTATTTTTTATCCATTTTTTCCTGAAAAGCAAAATAGGCGCGCTGCGATGCTTTTTCTTCTGCTTTCTTTTTGGATGTTGCTCTTGCCTTAGCTATTACTTTGTCATCAATACTTAATTTGACACCAAAGAGACGTTCGCCACCAATGCCATTATCCTCAAAAATATCATAATGAAAGCTGTGTTTTTCTTTCTGACACCATTCAATAACTAAACTTTTATAACTAATCACTTTGCCTTCTAATCGCGAAATATTAACATACGGTGCAATTACTTTTTGCTGAATAAATTTTTCGCAAAAATGGTATCCTTTATCTAAATAAATGGCACCGACTAAAGACTCAAAAATGTTACCGTGAATGTTTTCTCCAAAATGCTGCACAGGCACTTTGCTTTCGATAAATCTAATTAAGTTTAGATCTTTTCCTAGTTCATTCAAATGCTCTCTACTTACGATTTTAGACCGCATTTTAGTCAAATACCCTTCATCGCCTGTAGGAACTTCATTAAAGAGATGCGCTGCAATAACAGAGCTTAACATGGCGTCTCCTAAAAACTCTAGTCTTTCATAATTAATAGCATGTCCGTTCTCATCTAACTTATTAGAAGACCGATGGGTAAATGCTTTTTTATATGGCTCAATAGATGCTGGCGCAAAACCAACAATTTTTTGAATAGAGTCAAAAAAAATCCCGCCTTCTTGAGAACGGGATTTTGAAAATATTTTTTTGAAAATACTCATATACTTAAATTAGTCAACTAATTTTTTAAACAACACACAAGCATTATGTCCACCAAATCCAAAAGTGTTACTCATAGCAACATTAATCTCTCTTTTTTGCGCTTTATTTAATGTCAAGTTTAGTGAAGGATCGATATTTTCGTCTGCAACGGTATGGTTAATCGTTGGTGGAACAATACTATGTTGCATAGCTAAAATAGAAGCAATTGCTTCTACAGCTCCAGCAGCTCCTAGTAGATGACCAGTCATTGATTTTGTAGAGTTGATGTTGATTGTTTTGGCATGTTCACCAAAAACATGACTGATGGCTTTAAGCTCGGCCACGTCTCCTAATGGAGTTGATGTACCGTGCGTATTGATATGATCAACGTCTTCTGGTTTTAGTCCAGCATCACGAAGCGTACTGTTCATTACTGCAATTACCCCAATTCCTTCTGGATGTGGAGCCGTCAAATGGTACGCATCCGAAGACATTCCGCCACCACCAACTTCGCAATAGATTTTTGCACCTCTTGCTTTAGCATGTTCGTATTCTTCCAACACTAACGCTCCAGCTCCTTCACCTAAAACAAAACCATCACGAGTTGCATCAAATGGTCTTGATGCCGTTTCTGGACTGTCGTTTCTTGTTGATAAAGCATGCATAGAGTTAAAACCTCCCATACCTGCAATAGTAATCGCTGCTTCTGAACCTCCCGACACAATAACATCACACATCCCTAAACGAATGTAGTTAAAAGCATCTATTAAAGCATTGGCAGATGATGCACAGGCTGAAACAGTTGTGTAATTTGGACCCATATATCCGTTACGCATAGAAATATGCGCCGGAGCAATATCTGCAATCATTTTAGGAATAAAAAACGGATTGAATTTTGGTGTACCATCGCCTTTTGCGTAGTACATTACTTCATCCTGAAACGTTTGTAAACCACCAATTCCTGCACCCCAAATAACACCAACACGTTCTTTGTTAACATTGCTGTCGTTTAAACCAGCATCTTTAATCGCCTCGTCACTTGCAGCTACAGCGTACTGAGCAAACTTATCTAATCGGCGAGATTCTTTACGGTCCATGTAATCTTCGATGTTGAAGTTTTTAACTTCACATGCAAATTTTGTTTTATGCTTTTCAGTATCGTAATACGTTATAGGAGCAGCTCCGCTAACTCCATTGATCAAACTGTCCCAATACTCTTGGATATTGTTTCCAATAGGAGTAAGAGCACCTAATCCTGTTACAACCACTCGCTTTAATGTCATAAAAATATCTTTTGTTAACTTAAACAAATAAAACCCACGCTTTCTTACCAGTATAAAACTTAAGAGCCATGGGTATTACAATAGGAATATATCTTTTTGATTGAAATTCAACCCAAAATTTAGTCTTTGAATAAAAACAACAACACCCGATTTTCTATTACCATAAAAAACTCGGGTGTTTGATGTATTATTTTTTAGCTTCTTCGATATAAGAAATAGCTTGACCTACAGTAGCAATGTTTTCTGCTTGATCGTCCGGAATCTGAATGTCGAATTCTTTTTCGAATTCCATGATAAGCTCAACAGTGTCTAATGAGTCAGCTCCTAAATCATTAGTGAAGCTTGCTTCTGTTACAACTTCGTTTTCGTCAACGCCTAATTTGTCTACGATAATCGCTTTTACTCTTGATGCAATGTCTGACATAATCTTTAATTTTAGAATTTAATTTGATGGCAAAAATAAAAAACTTTATTTTAAAACCGCACTTTAGTTAATAAATGTAACACTAATTTATAAAATATATTTTAACAAAGCAGTGATAATGCTATTTAATTACGTTTTTTATTCCGTTTTTTGCATAAAAAAATATGCCCTTACAATGAAAAAAATAATCGTTTTTGCTTCAGGATCAGGTACTAATGCCGAAAATATAATTAAATATTTTGAAAAAACAAAAAATGCAAAAGTCGTTTTGGTGCTAACAAATAATGCTTTAGCAAAAGTTATCGAAAGAGCACATAATCATCAAATTCCTACCCAAGTTTTCTCCAAAACTGATCTAACGGAAGGAAAAGTACTTCAAATCATAAACAAGATCGGTCCAGACTTGATCGTTTTAGCTGGTTTTTTATTACAATTTCCAAAAAACATAATTGACGTTTATCCCCATAGTATTGTAAATATTCACCCGGCACTTTTACCAAATTATGGCGGAAAAGGAATGTACGGCATGCACATTCACAAAGCTATAATTGAAAACAAAGAAAAAGAAACCGGAATCACCATTCATTACGTAAACGAAAACTACGATGAAGGCGCTGTTATATTTCAAGAAAAAATGGCCTTATCCGAACTTGACACGCCAGAAACAGTGGCAGAAAGAATTCATGTTTTAGAACAATTGCACTTTCCACACGTTTTAGAGAAAATTTTAATTGGATAAATAGATCAATATTTTAAAAATGAATCAACACGAAGTGCATATTTACACAGATGGCGCTGCTAAAGGAAATCCAGGGAACGGCGGTTACGGTGTTGTGATGGAATTGGTGGGAACGCCACATAAAAAAGAATTCTACGAAGGTTTTCGCTTAACTACTAACAACCGGATGGAATTGCTGGCTGTTATTGTTGGCCTCGAAAAACTTAAAAATCCAAACATGAAAGTTTTAGTCATTTCTGATTCGAAGTATGTTGTAGACTCTGTATTAAAAAAATGGGTTTTTGGTTGGGAAAAGAAAGGCTTTGTTGGTAAAAAAAATCCAGACTTATGGAAACGTTTTTTAATTATTAATAAAAAGCATCAAGTCGACTTTAAATGGATTAAAGGACATAACAATCACCCACAAAATGAGCGATGTGACGAACTAGCCGTTATGGCAGCCACGCAAAAACAACTTTCAATTGACGTTTTTTACGAAAAAGAAAATGGAAAAATTAAATAATTACACGAAAGTAGATTTAATCGACTGTTAATTCTTCAATAATTAGCAATAAATCTGGAAAACCAATTAATTTATTTAACCATATAAAAAACTTATAATTTACTGATTATCAATAGTGTAATTTACTGCAGCAGCGCTATTTTTTTATGATAACTTTGAGAGACTCAACCTTTGCAACTTTCATTGTTATGAAGTATCTTTGCACTTTAATTCCAAATTCACACAATGAATAAATTATTGATCGTTGGAACCGTAGCTTTCGACGCAATTGAAACTCCTTTCGGAAAAACAGATAAAATTTTAGGCGGTGCTGCAACTTATATTGGACTTTCAGCCTCTTATTTCAACTTGCAATCTGCCATAGTTTCTGTAGTCGGAGATGATTTTCCGCAAGAACATTTAGACTTATTAGCGTCTAGAAACATTGACCTTTCGGGTTTAGAAATTGTAAAAGGCGGTAAAACCTTTTTTTGGAGCGGTCGTTACCATAATGACTTGAACTCAAGAGATACCTTAGACACACAATTAAACGTTTTAGCTGATTTTCAACCTAAAGTTCCGGCTAATTACACCAATTCTGACATAGTGCTTTTAGGTAATTTACATCCTTTAGTACAAAGCAGTGTGTTAGATCAATTGACTGAAAAACCAAAATTAGTAGTTTTAGATACTATGAATTTTTGGATGGATTGCGCTTTACCTGAATTGTTAGAAGTGATCAAACGCGTAGATGTTTTGACCATTAATGATGAAGAGGCTAGACAGCTTTCGGGCGAATATTCATTAGTTAAAGCGGCAGCAAAAATACATACGATGGGACCAAAGTATGTGGTAATTAAAAAAGGAGAACACGGCGCATTGTTGTTCCAAGGAAAAGAAGTGTTCTTCGCACCAGCGCTTCCTCTAGAAGACGTATTTGATCCAACGGGAGCTGGAGATACATTTGCAGGAGGATTTGCAGGATATCTTACGCAAAGCGAAAACATTTCGTTTGAAAATATGAAGAATGCGGTAATCTATGGATCCAATTTAGCTTCTTTCTGTGTAGAGAAATTTGGCACAGAACGAATGGAAAGCTTAGAAAAAGACGAGGTGATAACGCGCTTGAAAGAATTTAAGTCGCTAACACAATTTGATATATCATTATAATACCTAAAAGCCTCGGTTAACGGGGCTTTTTTGATTTGTTACCACTAAAAATCACAACAACACACAAACACATACACTAATGAGTGACGCTTTACAACACGAATGTGGGATAGCTTTGGTTAGACTTCTTAAACCGCTTGAATTTTATAAAGAAAAGTACGGAACGGCATTTTACGGGATACAAAAAATGTACCTGATGATGGAAAAACAGCACAACCGCGGACAAGATGGAGCTGGTTTTGCAAGCATCAAATTTGACGTTCAGCCAGGGCAAAGATACATTAGTAGAGTACGATCGAACGACAGCCAAGCTATTCAAGATGTTTTTGCTCAAATTAATGCACGCATTAATGACGAAATGACTGCACACCCCGAATATGCAGATGATGTAGCCGCACAAAAAGCAAACATTCCGTATTTAGGAGAATTGTTTTTAGGACATGTACGTTACGGTACTTTTGGAAAAAATAGTATCGAAAGTGTTCATCCATTTTTACGTCAAAGCAATTGGATGCACCGCAACCTTATGTTGGCAGGAAACTTTAATATGACTAACGTAAAAGAGCTCTTTGCTAATTTAATAGAATTAGGACAGCATCCTAAAGAAATGGCCGATACGGTTACTGTCATGGAAAAAATTGGACACTTTTTAGATAAAGAAGTGATGCAATTGTACCAAGATTGTAAAACAGAAGGCTACTCGAAACAAGATGCTTCACCCATTATTGCTGAACGTTTGGATATTGGTAAAATTTTAACCCGATCTGCAAAGAATCTAGATGGTGGATATGCGATGGCCGGATTACTAGGTCATGGAGATGCCTTTGTTTTTAGAGATCCCGCAGGAATTCGCCCAGCCTATTATTATCAAGATGATGAAGTTGTAGTTGTTGCATCAGAACGTCCGGTTATTCAAACAGTTTTTAATGTTCCTTTTGAAAGTGTTCAAGAAATTGATCCAGGTAATGCGCTAATCATTAAAAAAAATGGTACGGTTACAATGGAGGAAATTTTAACTCCGACCGTTAAGAAATCGTGTTCATTTGAACGCATCTATTTTTCGAGAGGAAGTGATGCTGAAATTTACCAAGAACGCAAGCATTTGGGAAGATTGATTTTACCTGCCGTTTTAGAAGCTATTGATAATGATACGGACAACACGGTTTTCTCTTACATACCTAACACTGCCGAAACCTCATTTTACGGATTGGTTGAAGCAGCGCAAGACTTTTTAAATCAGCGTAAAAACACGCACATCATAGCCAATCGAAATACGTTAACAGAGCAATCGTTAAAGGAATTACTAGAGGTAAAAATTAGAACGGAAAAAATAGCAATAAAAGACGCCAAGCTGCGCACTTTTATCACCGAAGATAGTAGCCGAGATGATTTAGTAGCGCACGTTTACGATGTTACCTATGGTGTAATTAAGCCTACAGACAATTTGGTTATTATAGACGATAGTATTGTAAGAGGAACAACTCTTAAAATGAGCATTATTAAGATGATGGATCGTTTGAAACCAAAACGTATTGTAATTGTCTCTTCTGCTCCTCAAATTCGTTTTCCTGATTGCTACGGTATTGACATGGCCAAGATGGAAGGTTTAGTTGCTTTTAAAGCAGCATTAGAATTATTAAAAGAACGCAATCTCTATCATATTGTTGATGAAGTGTACGCAAAATGTAAAGCGCAAGAAAACTTTGCAGATACCGATTTCGTAAATTATGTAACCGCTATATATGATCAATTTGAGCCGCAAGAAGTTTCAGATAAGATTGCTGAAATGCTAAGCTCTCCAGAAATTAATGCTGAAGTAAAAATTATATTTCAAACCGTTGATGATTTGCACATCGCTTGTCCTAAAAATCTAGGAGATTGGTACTTTACAGGAGATTACCCAACTCCGGGTGGGAACCGAGTGGTAAACCGTGCATTCATGAATTTTTACGAAGGAAAAGACGCTAGAGCGTATTAAACAAAAGTTAAATTATGCATTTAATCGGATTTATCTGCTTTTAATCTACATTTCTTGGCGCTAAGACACATCTTGTTTAATTTTATAAAACCATAATTTTAGTAGGTTAAGTTTATGGTAGATTTGGGGCAAAAAGGGTGGATTTATCCACCTTTTTTATTGGAACAAACTGAAGGTTAGCAATCAACAGGAAATATAGGCATTCCTATAAATTTTTAATTTACGTACAAAGAACCAAGGATCAAGAAAACTTTATCTTTACAAAATACAAAAGGCTCGAATTATAGTAATTCGAGCCTTTTGTATTTTAAACTGAAGTTAGACTTTTACTTTACCTCGTAAACATTATCAGCCTGTTTAACATCTGCCATTAATCCGCTTGGATCAATTGTAATCTTTTTGATGCTGTTCTTATCTTTAGCGATACGGAACTCATAGTTTGACATTGCCCAAGCCCAATCTCCTAAAACGGTTCTCTTTATTTGAGGACTCTGATTTTCTTTAACGAAATGCATCATTCGCAACGGGATATAAAAACTTTCAGAAGTGCCATCTGCATATTCAACCAAAATATCTATAGGCATTGGCATTAGTCCAATACGCTCTAACTTGATGTTGACCGATTTTCCGTCCATATCCACCGATTTAATACCATAATCAATCGTGTTCGTGGTTTGAGTCCAGTCGGTCAAATACCAGTCTAATTCAGCTCCAGAAACACGTTCAGCCGTTCTTTTGATATCGTTTGGCGTTGGATGCTTGAATTTAAAGTCATTGTAATATCTCTTTAAGGTTGCATTTACGTTTTCCTTTCCGATCACATACTCTAATTGAGACAAAAAGATACTTCCTTTTACATACGATGCGGTGCTATACGGACGATTTTCATTGTAACGATCTCCATGCGTACTTTGCGGTTGCTCCTTACCTGAATTTACCAAATTGTAATAAGCGCGGTAATTTCCTTCGAAAGGATTGGCAGCTTTCTCTACCACTAGTTCATTCATAGCCATGTCTTCCACGTAAGTGGTAAAACCCTCGTCCATCCATGGATGTTTTGATTCGTTTGATGCCAAAACATGCTGAAACCAAGAATGCCCCAGTTCATGCGTAGCAGTTCCTAAAATCCCTTCTAAAGTTCCACTTCCTAACATTAACGTACACATCGCATATTCCATTCCGCCATCCCCACCTTGAATAAAAGAATATTGCTTATACGGATAAAGACCTACTTTTTGATTGAAGAAATCCATTACTTTAACCATGTAAGCTGGTAACTTTTTCCACTTTTCTGCAGTTTTTGGATCATTTTTATATAAAAAATGCAAATCAACATCGTGCGGACCTTTTACAATATCGTGTGCATAATTTTTATCGGCCGCCCATGCAAAATCATGTACGTTTGGCGCAATAAAATGCCAAGTCAACGTTTTCATTTTTTTAGGGTGTGAAACCGTTACACCAGTATCCTGATACCCGTGCCCAATTTCATTTGGATTTTGCAAGTAGCCTGTCCCGCCAATTGTATATTCTTTATCTATAGTAATTTTTACATCAAAATTGCCCCAAACTCCGTGAAACTCTCTAGCAATATAGGGGTCAGCATGCCATCCTTCAAAATCAAATTCTGCTAATTTTGGATACCATTGCGACATAGACAATTCAATCGCCTCGGTACTATTGCGTCCAGTTCTGCGAATTTGAACAGGAATTTGTCCGTCAAAATTTAAAGTAAACGTAGACTTAGAATTTGGAAGAATTGGTTTCTCTAACGTAACCTCCATAATAGTTCCAACAATATTGGTTTTAGCTGTGGCTCCATCTTGCTTAAAATTAGCTATTTTTAAAAATCCAATCTCATTAGGTTTCAACGTTTCAATTCGGCTTTGCTTGCTTTCTTTGCCATCTACTTTAATTTTTTTTACCATCCTTCCGTCAGGATCTTTAATGCTGTGCAGCCTTGCATCCATCTCACTTCCGGGTTGAAATGCATTTAAGAATAAATGATAATACACTTTCTTCAAAGTATCCGATGAATTATTAGTGTATACCAATTGTTGTGTTCCTTTGAACTGAAAGTTTTTAGCATCTACAGCAACATCCATTTTGTAGTCAGCCTGCTGCTGCCAATAGCCTGAACCTTGTGCCTGCACTGCACCAAAACCAAGACTAAAAAAAGTAAGTAATAATATTTTTCGCATTGTTATATAAATAAAAAACGGAAGGATTTTCGTCCTTCCGTCGGATTTAAAATAAATAAAATTTAGTTTTTTGACATTTTTTCTGCCATGATTAACGCATTGTAAGCATTAACCATTTTACGTGATTTTGATGTCATATTAACCGATTGCGCTTCAGCATTTGAATCTTCACCAATTTTAACCATTGCTGGAAGCAAAATTCCAGAATCCATTAAAATGTGTTTTACTTGCGAAGCCGTTAAACTTGGATAATACGAACGAATTAAAGTTGCAACTCCCGCAGCATTTGGAGATGCCATTGAAGTTCCTTGCAAATACTTGTATTTGTTGTTTGGTACCGTTGCATAAATTTCTTGTCCTGGGGCATATACATCTACATTTAACGTCCCGTAATTAGAGAACGGTGCAATTACCGATTCGCCATATACTTTGTTTATTGCGCCGATTGTCAATACATTATCTGAAAATTCCTTAATGTTGTCTTCTGCATCATTAGGATAATTAATGTTCTCCGTAAGATCAATGTTATTTCCGTCGTTTCCAGCGGCATGAACAATTAATACGTCTTTTTTCGCTGCATATTTTATAGCATCATACACCCATTGCTTGTGCGGAGAAAATCCTTTTCCAAAACTTCCGTTAATTACTTTGGCTCCGTTGTCAACAGCATAACGAATAGCTAACGCAATGTCTTTATCATACTCATCCCCGTCTGGCACAGCACGAACTGTTAAAATTTCAACATGATTCGCGACACCATCGCCACCTAAATTATTGTTGCGTACTTGCGCAATGATTCCCGCAACGTGCGTTCCGTGCAACGCTTTTTCTTTGTCTGGTCCAAAAACGATATTATTACCGTATTTGGTATCAGTAATGTCTTCGGGATTATCACCAACAATTTTTCTTCCGTCAAAATTTTTGTTCAGATTAAAGTTCAACTGATTATAAACTGATTCGCGGTAATCTTCTAATTCCGATTCTGGATTGAATGTTGGTCCTGAATTCGTTAAAATCTGAGTCATTATCGCTTTACTTTGCATCACTTTAGGGTCTGCAGAAGTAATCGTATTTAAATCTTCCAATGTATAGACCTTTTTCTTCAAAGCGTCTTTTATTGTTTTATGTACTTCTAATAAGAAATCAACCTGCTGTTTGTCTTCCAGCGTTTTCTCATATTTTGCGTTATACGCAGCCAAGGCATCTTTATATTGTTGAGAACCGTCATCCCCTTTTTTAACAATGCGGGTCATTTCTAGATTCTCATCCACAGCATCACCTAAAAAGTTCCATCCGTACATGTCATCGATGTACCCATTATTATCGTCATCGATCCCGTTATTTGGAATCTCGTTTACGTTGATCCAAATCATATCTTTTAGATCTTCGTGCTCAATATCTACCCCCGAATCTACAATACCCACGATTACCTTGACTCCTTTTTTATCTTTTAATACTTCTGCGTACGCTTTATCAACGCTCATACCAGGAATGGTATCTTTTATCAAATCTAAATGACTCCATCGCTTTAAATCATTATCTGCAATGGGTGCTTTTTTTACCAGTACTACTGGAGCTGTTTCAGCAATTGGTGTGTTTGTTTTTGACGCCTGTTTTCCGGCACCACAACCTGCTAAGACTAACATCGCAAAAGCAGATACAACAATGGGTTTAATAGTATACATAAATAGAATTTTAAAACATTTTGGAATATTAGACGAATTTATGATTTTTTGTTACAAAAAACTAACAGTTAACAGGCTGTTATGATTTTTTAATTGTTGTTTAACTGTAACACTACGAACCGAAGAAGCTTTCATTACGGTGCACTAAAGATCGACAATGACAAAAAAGCTTTTTGCTTAGCCACTACAACTATAGTGATTAATTGCAGTTTGCAACACAGACATTTAAATAGAAATTGGTTCATATGAAAGAGCCGCCACTTGCGGTGACGGCTCTTTTATAAATCTAATAAAAATAAAAATTCTAGTTACCACAAAGTTTTGAATAATCATCAAACAATTTTACGTAGGTTTCTTTGTTTTCGAAATCGTAATTTCCTTTATTGATATTTTCGATCATTTTAGGACAGTCTGCAAAATATTCTCTCAAATCATTTTTTCTTCCAATTAGCACTGATGGACTGAAAAAATTATCTTCAGTATGTTTCTTCAATACGTAATCATCTTGAGGAAAAAATTCGTGAAACAAGGAAATCTTAGATCCGTTCTTAATTTCTTCAAACAATGAATATCTTTTTGAACTCACGCCATTCGTAAGACCAATTCCTTTACCTGTTTTACCAACAATGTAAATTCTACCTTCATTGTCTTTCATATTAACTACTCTTTTCAAGTTCGTTCTTTCCGGTTTTTTCTGTCCTTCAATAAAGATTCTAACGCCACTTTTCTCTGAACCAATTCCATCCATCATCGATCTTAAACCTGATACTGTTTCTACAGTTCTGTAATCTATCATTTCAGGATAATCACTAAAAATTCTAACTTTACCTTTGAACACTTTACCATCTTGATCTAACACTTCTCCTTCAAATTCTGCCCATCTAAATGCAGTAGGCGCTTTTTTATAAGATGCTAAAACGGGTTCTTCTTGAATAGCTTCTATAGTAGATGCTTTTTCTGTAACTTTTTTATAATTATCAATATCGGTAACCACTTGCTTCAAAAAAGGATAGTTAGTTCTTATACCTAAAAAGCTTTTCTCGTTTTCTTTTACTCCCTCAAAATACTTCGAAGCTTGATCTACTTGACCTGTAAGAATATAGGTCGCCGCTAAATTGTAGTTAGAACTAAATCTTACTTTCTTAGCTAAATCTTCATCACTTTTATCTTCAAAAGTTAAAAATTCTTCCCAGTATTTTTGAGCTTCTCCAAAAAGAGTTGGCCAATCCTCTCTATCTACATCTACTAACGTTGGCAAAACTTGAACCGATTGATTGTATTCTTCTGCATTGAAACTAGACTTTGATTTTTTCTTCTTTTCAATGTCAAAATAACGCAGTCCAGTAATTTTTGGCCCATATAAATAGAATCCTTCAAACTCTTCAATCATTGAATAAAAGTTATCTGTTAAAATTTTATACGCCAAAGCTTCGTACGTATCCGTCGGATTGACCACGTACATATTTACTTTAGGAGTGGTGTATCTTTTATAGATCAACTTTCCTGTTTTGTCTAATATTTCTAAATTAGACTCTAAGCCAATGTAAAAAGCAGGAGCTTTTTGAAAATAGGTTTGAACGTAATCTTCATCGTGTACTGACTCATAACGCGTCAGATTATACTTTACCTTAAACTCCCCTTCAGTTACTTTTTTAAGTCCCGAAATATTAAACTTAGAATAAAATTTGTCTATTGAGAAAGGTATTTTTCTAAAATTCATACTACTTTCTAAACCTGGAGACAGGTCTAAGATTATCTCGTATGTTTTATATTTTCCGTATTGGGTATCAATTGGAGGTATTGGACCTCTTAAATTTAATCTTGTTTCGTCAACCTCACTCTGTGCAAAAACAACGTGATTAAGACTTGTAAGCAGTAACAGTAAAAGTATTTTGGTAATTTTTCTCATGTGTTAATTAATTAAATGGTTTATTATGTGTAGTATTTGTTTGTGCTCGCTTGAAGCTTTTAATTAAATCATTCGCCTTTATAATAATTGCTTTCCCGTCTGATTTGTCGTAATCGTTTTTAATTAAATTTTCTGCTTCAACGATAGATTTATCTGGCTCATCCAACATCAAGTAGATCACTGCTAAATTAAAATAAGCAGAGTATCTCATTTTGCGCGATGGTTTATTATCTCCGTTATATTTAACTTTTAACGAATCAAAATATTCAATTAAAGGTTGCATGTTCGCTTTTAAATCATCTATCGGTTCATCTGCTTTCATGGTTTCAAATAAATTTCGAACTGCTTTTATCGCCTCTATTTGCGCATCACCTTCGTCACTTTTTGCATCTAAGATCCAAAGAATCTCGCTGTCTGACTTTGGTTTATATCCATACGTATAGTTTATAGTATTTTGAAACTGATTTAAAGAGTTATCTGCAAAACTTCTAAGTGTTTTATCACGTATTGCATTTCTATTTAAATAAAAATCCTTCATTGGAGTAGTAGCATCCTGATATTCCTTAGACTTGTATTCGACATCACCATTAAAAGCGATATAAAATCCTTCATTAGATGGTAGCGTATCTTTTTTTACCACTGCATTTTTCAAAAACCTATTTGTTGATACCGCTGCTTGCTTTGCTTTTTCCGCTTCAATTTCTTTCTCTGTCAGTGCTATTGGAGTTATTGGACCTTTTACTTTAGCATAACCTCTCGTAGCATATTTTGCAAGAACATAATAATATTCTTTTCTACTAGTAACTCTGCCTTCTTTATCCTTAGTTTCTTCTACCCTAGTTTGTGCGCTTGCTCCTTTTTCGACAAAATCTTCTAAATTAAGTTCAATATCAACGGTCCCATTTTCATCGACTTTTTTCCAACCTGCAATATTTATTTTTTCGTTTAGATCTTCTCTATTTACATACGTTTGTAAAGTTCCACCAAGCTTTACGCGCGAAGAAAAAGTTCGTTTATCAAAAGGAACTGGCTCTTTTGGAAGCACTTGATAATTGACCTTAAAATAAAAGTGATCAAGATCTACTTTCTGCCCTTGTGCGCTCAGAAAAGAAATAAAAAATGTTAAAATAAAGATTTTTTTCATAGGTTTAGGTTTAATAAAATGAGGTGCAAACGTATTAAAATAATTTGGAAAAACAAGCACTAACCCATGCAAAGCGCACGTTATTTGGTTTTTAAGTAAAAAAAAAACTATGACCATCATGTTTTCAGTACGATATGATCTCTGGTTAACTAAATGTTAAAATTTAACAAATGCAAGTAACTTAAATTCAGCATCCCATTCAGCATGCAAAGGGCTCAAAACCAAAAACCCCATTTTCAACTATCTGAAAATGGGGTTTTAAATACTAGAAATGTCTTCTTAAAAAACTTCGTCGCACGTAAATACTTCTTTCAAGCGAACACCTTTCTCTGTTTGTTCTACTGTTATTATTTCGTTGTGCGCGTCGTGTTCTAAAAACAAATAATAATTATTACTGGCTGCAGCATTTAAAAAATGTTCTTTCTCATCTAATGTCAACAATGGTCGCGTATCGTACCCCATAACATAAGGCAAAGGAATATGTCCTGCCGTTGCTAGTAAGTCAGCACAGAACACGATCGTTTTATCATTGTATTGAATGTGCGGAATCATTTGCTTTTCGGTATGGCCATCAGCAAAGAAAATTCCAAAACCGAGCTCCGACTGTGGCAAGAAGTCACTAACGGGCCTCTTAATAAAATTTAATTGACCACTTTCTTGCATGGGTAAAATATTTTCAGGTAAAAAAGAAGCTTTCTCTCGAGGATTGGGTTGGGTAGCCCAGCTCCAATGTTGTTCGTTACTCCAAAATTTCGCATTTTTAAAAGCCGGTTCGTAGCCTGTACGTGCAGCGTTCCATTGTACACTTCCGCCACAATGATCAAAATGCAAGTGAGTCATAAACACATCGGTTATATCATCACGGTGAAAACCATATTTTGACAATGACGCATCCAAAGAGTGCTTGCCCCAAAGCGAATAATAACCAAAAAACTTATCCGATTGTTTACTGCCCATTCCGGTATCAATCAAAATTAGTTTTTCACCATCTTCAATCAACAAACATCTCGCAGCAATATCAATTAAATTATTAGAATCGGCAGGATTGGTTTTGCTCCATAAGGTTTTTGGAACTACGCCAAACATTGCTCCACCATCTAACTTAAAATTACCTGCTTCTATTGGATATAATTTCATTTGAATTTATTTTGAAGATTGTACACAAAGTTAACCTTTCCATAAACGAACTTCATTACAAATAATAAAAAATCCCACCTCTGTTGCATTTCATGAAATTTGAATCGGAATTATTTTAAATAGTTCCCTCTTAAAAAACAAATGATGAATCGATATTAGAATAAAAGTAAATTTAGATTTATTGAGATTCAACTAAAAAATAAGTAACGATTCTGTAAATAAAGACAAGAGGTTAATTCCATTTCTTTCTCCAAATCTTTAAAATATTTGAAATACAACTACAACCTGAAGATCTATTTCTACAATAACATTTCTCTATTTTAACATTTGTTATAATAATGTGAACCGTTATGGTAAAAGATTTTTATATAGTATCTTTGTCGTTAATTTAGACAAAATCAATACAACAATGATAAAGGTTTCTGATACAGCCAAAAAGAAAATCGTTGATCTGATGCAAGATGATGGTTTTGATGCCTCACAAGACTACGTAAGAGTTGGTGTGAAAAGTGGCGGATGCTCCGGTTTGTCTTATGATTTAAAATTTGACCACAACAAAGCAGACGACGATAAAATATTTGTAGACAACGACATAACAATTGCTGTCGAAAAAAAATCTTTCTTATATCTTGCTGGAACTATTTTAGAATATTCTGGCGGAATTAATGGAAAAGGATTTGTTTTTAACAATCCTAATGCAAGCAGAACTTGCGGATGCGGAGAAAGTTTTTCTCTCTAAAACAATTTAAAAGAGTTACATTTTGAAGGATTTATTGAATAGCTAAGTCAGTAAATTAATTTCAAAATTCCTTGATAGAATTTCAATTCTAAACCTCGAATTCAATAAATGATTAGAATTTTTTAAGAGATTATTTTAAATTTTTCAATCTTTAAATTAAAACAATGAGCAAATACACTGAAGACGATTTAAAAGTCGAACTCGAAACCAAAGAATACGAATACGGGTTTTATACTGATATAGAATCAGACACGTTTCCTATTGGTCTTAACGAAGATATTGTTCGTGCCATTTCTTTAAAAAAAGAAGAACCAAGTTGGATGACCGATTGGCGTATTGAAGCTTTTCGTGCTTGGGAACTAATGGTAGAACCAGAATGGGCGAATGTTCATTATGAAAAACCAGATTTTCAAGCCATTTCCTACTACTCTGCTCCAAAAGCAATAGATCCAAACAAAACATTGGACGACGTGGATCCTGAACTTTTAGAAATGTACAAAAAGTTAGGAATTTCTGTAGATGAGCAAAAAATGATGAATAATGTCGCTATGGATATCGTAGTTGACTCTGTTTCTGTTGCCACTACATTTAAGAAAACGTTGGCCGAAAAAGGAATTATATTTTGTCCTATTTCTGAAGCTATTAAGGAACATCCTGAACTAGTGCGTAAGTATTTAGGAACAGTTGTCCCGAGAAAAGACAATTTTTACGCTGCATTAAACTCGGCTGTTTTCTCTGATGGAAGTTTCTGTTACATTCCGAAAGGCGTTCGTTGCCCAATGGAATTGTCGACCTATTTCCGTATCAATCAAGCAGGAACTGGTCAGTTTGAAAGAACGTTGCTTATCGCCGATGAAGGTTCGTATGTGTCCTACCTAGAAGGTTGTACTGCACCAAGTCGTGACGAGAATCAATTGCATGCTGCCGTAGTAGAGCTAATCGCTATGGATAATGCAGAAATTAAATACTCTACCGTTCAAAACTGGTTTCCAGGAAACAAAGAAGGAAAAGGTGGTGTTTATAATTTTGTAACCAAAAGAGGTTTGTGCGAAACCAGCGCTAAAATTTCTTGGACACAAGTAGAGACAGGTTCTGCAGTAACGTGGAAATATCCTTCATGTATCTTAAAAGGAGACAATTCAGTAGGAGAATTTTATTCAATTGCTGTTACCAACAATTACCAACAAGCCGATACTGGAACTAAAATGATTCACTTGGGTAAAAATACCAAGTCGACCATAATTTCAAAAGGTATTTCTGCTGGAAAATCACAAAACAGTTACCGTGGATTGGTTCAAATTAGTCCAAGAGCCGAAAATGCTCGTAACTTTTCACAATGTGACTCTTTATTAATGGGTAACAATTGTGGCGCACACACGTTTCCATACATCGAAAGTAAAAACCCAACTGCAAAAATAGAACACGAAGCAACGACAAGTAAAATTGGAGAAGATCAAGTTTTTTATTGCAACCAACGTGGTATTCCTACAGAAAAAGCGATTGCGCTAATTGTCAATGGTTTTGGTAAAGATGTATTGAACAAGTTACCAATGGAATTTGCTGTCGAAGCTCAAAAATTATTAGAAATTTCATTGGAAGGTTCAGTAGGATAAAGAAGTTAGAATTCAAGAGATTAAATAAATATCATATTTAAAACAAGAAAGATTTAAACGCGGCAGGTTTCACCACTAATTGAAATTTGATGCTTTTAAATTTTAAACAAACAATAAACATGTTAAGTATAAAAAACCTTCACGCCTCAATTGGCGATAAAGAAATCCTGAAAGGAATCAATATAGAAGTTAAAGCGGGAGAAGTTCATGCTATCATGGGACCAAATGGTTCTGGAAAAAGTACACTTGCAGCAGTAATTGCTGGAAATGAAAACTTTGAGGTGACGCAAGGAGACGTTTTTTTAGACGGAGAAGATCTTGCCGATCTTGCTCCAGAAGAAAGAGCACACAAAGGGGTTTTCTTGTCGTTTCAATATCCTGTTGAAATTCCTGGAGTAAGTGTAACTAACTTTATGAAAACAGCTATAAACGAGACGCGCAAAGCGAATGGTTTAGAAGAAATGCCAGCCAATAAAATGTTGAAAGTCATTCGTGAGAAATCAGAATTATTAGAAATTGATCGTAAGTTTTTATCTCGTTCTTTAAACGAAGGTTTTTCGGGTGGAGAAAAAAAACGTAATGAGATTTTTCAAATGGCAATGTTAGAGCCAAAATTGGCTATTCTTGATGAAACTGACTCTGGTTTGGATATTGATGCCTTGCGAATTGTTGCTAACGGTGTTAACAAACTTAAAAGTGACAAAAATGCAATCATTGTAATTACACACTACCAGCGTTTATTAGATTATATCGTTCCTGATTTCGTTCACGTATTATACAATGGAAAAATCGTAAAATCGGGCGGAAAAGAACTAGCTCACGAGTTAGAAGAAAAAGGATACGATTGGATCAAACAAGAACAAGAAGCTTAAAAAATAATCAAACGTCTTTAAGTGAAATGGTAAATTATTCTACTTTTTCACTTAAAGATTGATAATAACAGCATAGTTGAAAAATAGGAGTTATTTACTCTTTACTTTCGGCTTTAAGCCTAAATTAAAATGGATTTAAAAGAAAAATTAGTATCGTCTTTTATGGCTTTTGAAGAGCGTGTTGATGTTCACACAGAACTACACGACATCAGAACTCAGGCGATAAAAACGTTTGAAGACCAAGGATTCCCATCTAAAAAAGACGAAGCCTGGAAATATACCTCACTAAATGCTATTTTAAAAAATGACTTTACGGTTTTTCCAAAGCAAGAAAGTGCGGTTGAATTTAATCACGTTAAAAAGTATTTCATTCATGAAATAGACACGTATAAAGTGGTTTTTATCGATGGCGTTTTTAGTTCGCATCTATCTTCAACAACACACGAAGGAATTGATGTTTGTTTGATGTCATCAGCATTGACCAAACCAAAATACAAAATGATTATTGATGCCTATTTCAATCAAGTTGCAAACAAAGACGATAGTTTAACGTCTTTGAATACGGCATTTGCTTGTGAAGGAGCTTACATCAATATTCCAAAATCAAAAGTGGTTGACAAACCTATTGAGATTATGTATTTCTCTACTGGAAATGAAGCTGCATTAATGGTTCAGCCCCGTAACTTGGTAATTGTTGGAGAAAACTCTCATGTACAAATTATTGAGCGCCACCAAAGTCTGAATGAAAATCCAGTTTTAACCAATTCGGTTACTGAGATTTTTGCGCAAAAAAGAGCTATTGTCGATTATTATAAGATTCAGAATGACAATGAAAATGCAAATTTAATAGACAATACTTTCGTTTCACAACAACAAGAAAGTCATGTTTATGTGCACACCTTCTCTTTTGGAGGAAACCTGACTCGTAACAACTTGAATTTTTATCATTTTGGTGAGCGTTTGACAAGTACAATGAACGGAATTACTATTATTGGAGAAAAGCAACACGTTGACCATTACACTTTGGTGAATCACTCGCAACCCAATTGCGAAAGTTTTCAAGATTACAAAGGGATTTTCTCTGATCGATCTACTGGTGTTTTTAACGGAAAAATATTTGTTAATAAAGAAGCACAAAAAACCAACGCATTCCAGAAAAGTAATAATATTTTGTTGAGTGACAAAGCTACAATTAACGCTAAACCACAATTGGAGATTTTTGCTGATGATGTAAAATGCTCACACGGATGTACAATTGGTCAATTAGACGAAACGGCTATGTTTTACATGCAATCGCGTGGTATTCCTAAAAAAGAAGCCAAAGCATTGTTGATGTACGCATTCTCTAATGCTGTTATCGAAAGCATTAAAATACCAGAATTAAAACAACGAATTACTAAAATTATTGCTACTAAATTAGGAGTGAAATTAGGTTTCGATTTATAGCATACTGACTCGCAATATGCAGTAGTATTTACGCAAAGAGCGCAAAGTTTAAAATAAACTTTGCGCTCTTTATTTTTTTAATGCTCTTCAAAATAAAATCTAATCCATAAAAGCTTCTCTTTAAAACTTCACTAACTCTACTCGTCTATTTTTTGCTCTATTTTCTTCGGTGTCGTTTGCGACTAAAGGTTTTTCTGCACCAAAACCAACTGCTCTTAAATTTTCTTTACTGACACCACTAGCTACTAAGACATTTAAAACATTAGTAGCGCGATCTAATGACAATAGTTTGTTTTTCTTGGCATCCCCTGAATTATCGGTATGACCTTCTATCGATAATTTAAGTGTAGGATTGGATTGTAGTAGCTCCGTAATTTCTTTAACTACTTCTTGTCCGTCTGGCTTAAGAGAAGCTTTGTCGGTATCAAAATTAATATTCAAAATAGCCTTACCATTCTTTTCAATATCACTTTTCATTTGACTAGCCGTAATTTTTGTTATTGCAAGTGTATTTAACCTACCTTTTTCTAATATGGTTATTCCTCCGCTTTCGTCGTTTAGTAAATAATACTGAATCCAAATTTCTTTGTCTTTTGTTTTAATCACGTACGTTTTAACATCGTCCAAAAGATTATAATCCAAAGAGTGCCCGTACTTCTTATCGATTAATTCTTTATCACCAATTCTGACAATTTCAGAATCTGGTATACTGACATCATTAACTTTAACTCCTCCTAAAGCTAAAATTGCTTCTTCGTAACTTTTATCGACAATTAAACTATTAAACCTCTTGCCGTCACTTCTGTCTTTCTCCAAACGTACTTTAAAACTTTTCCCTTCAACAGGAATTAATCTTCCATGCACAGCAAAATATTCTCTGTCAAAATCTCTTATATCATTGGTACTTATCTTTTTATCGTAGTTATACGTATAGCTTTGGGGCGCATTTAAATAAGGAAAAACTCCAAGCTCAACTGTAGATTCTTTGATGCTGTTTATATCAAATTCTGGCATATTTGCGTTAGCATCTGCAATTATTATAGTGTCTTTATATTGTATACTGTCCGTACTATCGTTCGCGGTATTTTCTTTTTTGACTCCACTATTACAGGCAAGAAGGACGGCTGCGATGCTCACCGTTAAGATGTTTTTTTTCATTTGTTGTGATTTAGATAATTTCTTTTTCTGTTCTGAGTTTTCTTTACAAGATGATCTTTCCTAAATCGCAACACCTTAATCCAATATGATTTGTGAGTTATTTCTCTAAGATAAGCCGAAGTTATGAAAATTAGCGTTAGCTCTAACACTATCCTAAAAATAGCACTTACCTTTTATTATGAAGGCTTTAGACTTCCTATCAAACGAATTGCAAAACTCTATTCTACCATAGCTTTTGACTGCTTCACACTCTCGATTACTTTTTTCAGAAAACCATTAAAATCAAAATCTGGATTTTCTTTCAGTCCCATTCGAACAATTACCATCTCTAAGGATGGAATAATAGCTACCATTTGTCCTTGAAAACCACTGCAATAATACATGTCACGAGGAACGTCTGGGAATTTTCCTCCAGCATTTAACCAAAATTGTGCACCATAACCACCGTTTGATGTTGCTGTTGGCTTTTTGGTATAATTTATCCAGCTTTCATCCAAAATTTGTTCTCCGTTCCAATTTCCTTTATTCAAATACAACAAACCAAACTTAGACCAATCTCTCGCTGTCGCCCATCCGTAGGATGATCCAACAAAATTTCCGACCATATCTGTTTCAACCAGCATAGAATTCATTCCTATTTTATCGATAACAGCACTGTACCAAAAATCTAAATATTCTTGATGGGTTCTAAATTGACCTCTTAAAATTTTTGACAACAAATTGGTCGTTCCAGACGAGTAGTTCCACTGTGTATTCGGCTTAAATTTTGGCGCTTTTTCAAGTTGCACTGCACCCATATCTTCCGCTAAAAAGAGCATTTTGGTCGCATCACAAATACTACTATAGTTTTCTTCCCATTCTAAACCCGAATTCATTTGCAACAAATTGTTAGTGGTAATAGATTTTCGATCATCATCTTGCCATTCACTGATGGGCGCCGGTTTATGAATATCAAATTTTCCTTGTTTAACCAAAACTCCAAAAGCGGAACTTGTAATACTTTTCGTCATCGACCAACCTAAAATCGAGCTATTTTTAGTAAATCCGGTACTGTATTGCTCTGCTATCAACTTGTTTTTATACAAAACCACAACAGCTCTGGTCCGTTTCTCTTTAGTATCTGATGCATCGAAAGTAGAATTTACTGCACTTTTTAATTTTCTATAATCGACTTCCTGAAAAATCGTGTCTTTCGGTTCTGAATTTCCGTATGGAAAAGGTAAAGTTGAAGTTGATTTGTTTCTCTTAGGAATCAAATAGGGTTTATGAACATCAAAATCAGCATTGATTAATGTTGCTCCTAATCCTTCGCGATAAATCGCTTTTCTTTTCTTCAATCCATAAACAGAAGACGACGCTGATTGTTCAGATTCATCAACTGTATTCGTGGCTAAATTTAAAAGCGGAATATCATTGTCGCCCTTCTCAATTGTTTCAATAGTACGTTTATCAATAAAATGTCCTGAGGCAATACTCTTTGCTGAAAATCCCGAAATTAAATCGAGTTTGGGATACGTTGCTATCACGAAATACGCTAATATCCCAAGCACTGCTACTACTAGAATTTTAAAAATTTTCTTCATGTGGTTTGATTCGTTTTAACGAATATATAAAAACTTATCGACGAGCAAACTCCTTGAAAAACAATATTCAACTGCCCTCGAAGCTACAAAACCGTAAAAAGCAAAAAAACTATTACGTTATAAATAAAAAGGCGTTAATCTATACCTTGAAATGAAGTCGAAAACAATTTACTTTTTGTACTTTTGTAATTAGAATTTTTCTAAATAAGCTATGCTAGACATTCAACAAATAAGAGCCGATTTTCCGATTTTGAACGAAAAAGTGAACGGAAAACCTTTAGTATATTTCGACAACGGTGCTACCTCGCAAAAACCGCAAGTAGTGATCGACGCGATTTCAAAATATTATCAAGAAATAAATGCCAATATTCATCGTGGAGTTCACACATTGAGTCAATTGGCAACCGATGCTTACGAAATTTCGCGTGCTACGGTAAAAGAACATATAAACGCCGAACATTTGCATGAAGTGTTGTTTACTTCGGGCACTACGTTTGGAATCAATTTAGTTTCCAGCGGATTTGCTTCGATTTTAAAATCGGGTGATGAGATTTTAGTTTCTGCCCTAGAACACCACAGTAATATTGTGCCTTGGCAGTTGCTTTGCGAAAAAACAGGGGCAATTCTAAAGGTTATTCCAATGAATGATAAAGGAGAATTGATTCAAAGCGAATATGAAAACTTACTTTCAGACAAAACAAAAATTGTAACCTTCAATCATATTTCAAATGCATTAGGGACCATTAATCCTGTAAAGGAAATGATCCGTAAAGCACATGCCGTTGGTGCAGCTGTTCTAGTAGATGGTGCGCAAGCGGTACCGCATTTAATACCCGATGTTCAGGATTTAGATTGTGACTTTTATGTTTTTTCTGGACATAAAATGTGTGCGCCAACTGGAACTGGTATTTTATACGGGAAAGAAGCTTGGCTGAATAAATTACCTCCGTATCAAGGTGGTGGCGAAATGATCAAAGAAGTTACTTTCGAGAAAACAACTTATGCGGAATTGCCTCATAAATTTGAAGCAGGAACACCCAATATTGCAGGCGGAATTGTTTTAGGAACTGCTATTGATTATTTAAATAAAATAGGCTTTGAAAATATACAGCAACAAGAGAGTGAACTTTTAGCTTACGGAACCAAACGTTTATTAGAAATTGAAGGACTGAAAATTTACGGAACTTCAGATCAAAAAACCGCTGTAATTTCCTTTAATATCGAAGGAATTCATCCGTACGATGTTGGTTCAATAATTGACAAACTGGGCATTGCCGTACGAACTGGACATCATTGTACACAACCAATCATGAACTATTATAATATTCCGGGAACCATACGTGCTTCTTTTTCATTTTACAATACCAAAGAAGAAATAGATTTGATGGTAGAAGCGGTCAAGAAAGCTCAAATGATGTTAAGCTAAAAAAACACTAGTATGAAAATTATACCTTTATTATTTTTGACCTTTTTGATGCAATTGGGCTGTGCGAGTCATAAAACTGACATACTAAAAGATGTAACTATCGAATATTCGGCTGTTTCTAGAGGTTTGTACCAAAACATTAGCGTCGAAAATAAGTCAGCAGTAATTTTAAACGCGAGAGCCGAACAACCTTTAGTTCTCGAAATTAGCGATAAAGACTGGAAAGCAATTGCTAGTGAATTTGAAAAAATAAATGTTCCAGCAATTGCCAATGTAAAAGCGCCCACCGAAAAACGTTTTTACGACGGGGCTGCAATTGCGAATTTAAAAATAACAAAAGAGGGAAAAACGTATGAAACTCCCGCTTTTGATCATGGTTTTCCGCCAGCCGAAATAGAAAAATTAGTAAACTTACTAGTTGCTTTAAATAAAAACTAGAAAGAATAAAATTCAACACAATGACAATTAAAGAAATACAAGAAGAAATTGTAGACGAATTTTCGATGTTTGAAGATTGGATGCAACGCTACGAATACATTATTGAATTAGGAAAAACACTTCCTATGATTAAAGAAGAATATAAAACAGATGTCAACTTAATTAAAGGATGTCAGTCGAAGGTTTGGCTGCAAGGCGAGCAAGACGACGACAAAGTGGTTTTTACAGCAGATAGTGACGCAATTTTAACTAAAGGAATTATTGCCATTTTAATACGTGCTTTCAATAATCAGAAAGCGATTGACATTGTCAATGCCGATCTTAAATTTATCGACGATATTGGCTTAAAAGAGCATTTATCGGCTACTCGTGCAAATGGCTTAGTCTCTATGATTAAAAACATTAAAATGTACGCTTTGGCTTTTGATTCAAAGAACAAAAATTAAAGATTTAATCCCATCCGTTTAGTCTCAACTAAATTTATAGGGTAACAAACAAATAAAATTAAAGAAAATGGAACCAGAAATAGACACTAACGAATTAGGCGAATTAATTGTAAAAACATTAAAAACGATTTACGATCCAGAAATACCTGTTGACATTTACGAATTAGGATTAATTTACGACGTCATGGTTAACACCGATTACGAAGTAAAAATTTTAATGACGTTAACCTCTCCAAACTGCCCAGTAGCAGAAAGCTTACCAAGAGAAGTAGAAGAGAAAGTGAAGAAAATTGAAAATGTAAAAGATGCTGATGTCGAAATTACCTTTGATCCGCCATGGAGTAAAGATTTAATGAGCGAAGAAGCAAAATTAGAATTAGGAATGCTTTAGATAAGAGCCCTTGCTATACAGTCCTTTACTATTCAATTTTTATTGAATAGTAAAGGACTGTTTTTTTAAACCATAATTTTTTTAAGAAATGGACGAAATAATAAATAAAGTTGCCAATAGTTCTCTTGAAGTTTTTGATTTAGAAGATTACTATCCAAAAGGAATTAGGACTACAATTGACATTTCGCAATGGCTGATTGAAGGCCTATTATTAAAAGAAAAAGATTTTAGAGAAGACTTGAAAAACCATGATTGGTCACGCTATCAAGGCCATTATGTCGCAATTGAATGCAGTACCGATGCTATTATTCCGGCTTGGGCTGCGATTTTAGTTACGATACAGTTGGTGCCTTTTGCAAAAAAAATCATCAATGGATCTCTTGAAGATCTAGAAGGTAGTTTGTACGAAGAACTACTTTCAAAAATAGACTACAGTACTTATAAAGGCAAATCAATGATCATTAAAGGATGCTCCCGAATGCCCGTTCCCATGCGTGCCTATGTGCTAGCAGCGAACTATTTGCAGCCTTTTGCAAAAAGCATCATGTACGGCGAAGCCTGCTCTGCAGTACCTCTTTATAAAGAAAGCAAGAAATAAACAATCTAGTAAACGCTTAGCTTTACTGTTACTTTATCACTTTTTAGTATCTTTGTCCTACAAATACAGGTCATTAACATTTAAATTTGTTCATTATGAAAAAGTTCCTTTATGTACTTTCCCTAATAGCAAGCGCAACTGTTGTACAAGCGCAAAACTCCGAGAAAGAATTAATTAAAAACACGGAACAAGCAGCAAAGAAATTAGCCGATACTATTCCGAATGGTTGGATCAAAAAAGGAAATATTTCATTTCTGTTCAATCAATCTAACTTTAATAATTGGACTGCTGGAGGTGAAAACAACTTATCTGGAAATTTGGGTATCAACTATGATTTCAACTACAAAAAGAATGATGTAAGTTGGGACAATAAAGTCTTGGCATCCTATGGGTTACTACAATCGGAAAACTCCAGTTTTAATAAAAAGACAGACGATCGTCTCGAATTTAATTCTATTCTA
The DNA here is from genome assembly GCF_001529295.1 of Flavobacterium sp. TAB 87. Taxonomy (GTDB): domain Bacteria; phylum Bacteroidota; class Bacteroidia; order Flavobacteriales; family Flavobacteriaceae; genus Flavobacterium. The sequence continues at coordinate 504,835 of NZ_LLWK01000038.1, read as the reverse complement.
GGAAAGCAAGCTTTCGAAAACTGGTATTACTCCTTTTTTCTTAATTTTAGAACGCAATTTACCAAAGGCTACCAATACGGTAAAGATGCGAACGGAGCAGAGATTAGAAATCATACCACAAGCTTTTTATCACCAGGTTATTTAACTTTAGGTCCTGGTATGTACTGGAAAAAAAACGAAAACTTACGAATAAATTTTGCTCCATTAACCTCTAAATTTACATTTGTAGATAATACGTTTACCTCAACTCCTGGCTATGTCGATGGCGATTATTTTGGAGTAGACGCCAATAAAAGTATGCGTTACGAACTTGGTTTTTATGCGTCGGCTTACTACAAGTTCAACTTAATGACCAATGTTAGCTTTGAAAACACATTGAATTTATATTCTAATTATTTAGAAGATCCTCAGAACGTTGATATTGACTATTCTTTGAATGTCGTATTAAAAATCAACAAATATTTATCAACAAATGTGCAATTTCAAGCTATTTATGATGACAATGCTTTTCAAGGTTTTCAAACAAGAGAAGTGTTTGGCTTGGGAGTCAACTATGGTTTTTAGTTTAAAAATTAAACAAAAAAGACGGGCTTTTGAATATTCAAAAGCCCGTCTTTTTTTATAGTACCATGTTTATCTAGAACAAATTATTTCCCAGTAAATTCCGCTTTTCTTTTTTCTAAAAAAGCAGTGGTACCTTCGGTAAAATCAACTGTTCCAAAACATTTTCCAAACGATTTAATTTCTACCTCAAATCCATTTTTACCATCTTCATAATTAGCATTAACTGACTTAATTGCTTTTGCGATCGCGATAGGAGCATTTTTAATGATCTTTTGAGCAATATCAGCACAAACTGACAATAGTTCTACTTGAGGCACGACGCGATTCACTAAGCCATAAGACAAAGCTTCTTCTGCCGTTATCATTCCCGCAGTCATAATCATTTCCATCGCACGACCTTTACCTACTAATTGAGGCAAACGTTGCGTTCCTCCGTAGCCCGGAATTAATCCTAGAGAAGTCTCGGGTAATCCCATCTTGGCATTATCCGAAGCTATTCTAAAATGACATGCCATGGCCAACTCTAAACCGCCACCTAAAGCAAAACCATTAATTGCTGCGATAACCGGCTTTTTTAGATTTTCAATGTAATCAAACAATTTGCTTTGTCCTTCTGCTGCTAAATTAGTTCCTTCTGCAATCGTATAATTTGAAAACTCCGAAATATCGGCACCCGCCACAAATGCTTTTTCACCACTGCCTGTTAAAATAATTACACGAACCTCCTTATTTTTTCCTAGATCTTTAATTGCATGATGCAAATCTAAGATGGTTGTTTTATTTAAAGCATTGAGTTTTGTAGGTCTATTGATTGTAATTGTACCTATTCTATTTTCAACTGTAATTAAAAGATTTTCGTAATTCATAACCAATATTTTAAGTGTTTGTAATCGGTAAAGTCACTATAAAAGTAGTTCCTTCTCCATACGTTGTTTCAAAGGTAATTGTTCCTTTATAATTTTCGATAATATTCCGAATAATTCCAAGTCCCAAGCCCATTCCGCTCGTTTTTGTGGTAAATTTTGGTTCAAAAACACGGTCAATATCGTTGAGCTCAATACCGATTCCATTATCTTTAACTGCAATTTCAACCGAATCTAACTTTCGTTTTACCGTAACCAAAATCGATTTATCTTCCTGCTCGTCTGGAATGGCTTGCGTCGCATTTTTTACTAAGTTCGTAATGATTCGAATGAGTTGCGTACGATCCATTTTTGAGATAATCTCTTCTTCTTCACTTTCAAAAACTAAAAATTCTTCATTAAAAATATCCAAAGAGAGCTCGACTACTTCAACTACATTCAACGTTTCATTTTGCTGTGCTGGCATTGATGCAAAGTTAGAAAATGCCGAAGCCACTGCTGTCATTGTATCAATTTGTTGAATAAGGGTTTCCGAGTAGTCATTCATTTTTTGTCGCACTTCCGCATCGTTTGGATCGAATTTGCGCTGGAAACTTTGTACCGTTAAACGCAGCGGCGTCAGTGGATTTTTAATTTCGTGCGCCACCTGTTTCGCCATTTCGCGCCACGCTCCTTCTCTTTCGCTCTGCGCTAATTTTATGGCACTTTTTTCTAATTTTTCGACCATGCTGTTGTACGATTTGATCAAGAAATTGATTTCTTTACTGCTGGCTTCTAGTACAATTATTTCGTTTTTTTGATTCAGGTTAGTTTCACTTAATTTATCCGATATCGTTTTTAAAGATTTTGTAATGTAAGTGGATAAAAAATAAGCTAATGCAAAAGCGACCAGCATCATAAACGAATACACTTGTCCCAAACGGATCAAAAAAGTATTGAGTTCGTTATCGTAATAGCCGTCATCCTCAATATATGGTAAGTTCAAAATACCAAGCGGTTTAAACTTTGCGTCTTTAATTAAACTATAAGACGATCGATTTTTAACACCATCAAAAGTCTTGATGTCTACAAAACGTTTTTCGATAGACGAACGAACGAGTTTTAAAATATAATCAGGAATTGGTCGCGCCACTGCATCCACCGAAAAAGATTCTTTAGATGACTTTAGTAATTTTCCTTCTAGACTGTAAATATTAATTTCGATGTTATGAATTTGGGCTAATTCGTGAATTTTATCCTTGAAAATCAAATCTAAATTGGTAGTCTTTAAAGGATAAGTGGTAGTTGCTAAAACGTAGTTTATATGCTCTTTAACAGCATTTTCCTTGCGTTCCAACCGTTCTTGATGGTATTCTTTGGCTTCATTTTTAAACTGAATAATGGAGATAGAAGCTAATAAAACCGAAGCTACAATAATCAATACTATCATAGAAAGGAAAATCCTGACCCGTAAAGAAAGCATCGATAATTTGAAGTTTTTTAGCATAATTTGGTGACTAGTAAATAGCAATTAAGGAGTAGCAGAAACGAAGAAAATTAGCAACAGTCCTTATACTACTTACTTTTTTTCTCTCTAATTCGTTTGTAAAACTTGAAACCCAACATGATTAGTATTGAAAATGAAAATATTCCCACTACACCAAAAATCCAGTTTACAGCACTTTTTAAAATCACTAGAAAAACTACTGCGAATAGTATTAGCGTAGCACCTTCATTCCATAAACGCATAAAATTGTTGGAATATTTAACCTCATCGCGTTGCAGTTGTTTGAATATTTGATGGCATTTTCCATGATATAAAAATAATAACAACACAAAAAAAAGTTTAACATGCATCCAAGGCATTTTGAGCCATGATTGACCTAAATCGGTAAAAAACAACATCCAAAAAGCGAACACACTTGCCAAAACTGCACTTGGCCACGTAATAATATACCACAAACGGTAGGTCATTATTTTGTATTGCGCTTGCAAAATTTCTTTTTCTGGAGAGGGTTTATCGTTCGCTTCAATTTGATATACGAACAATCGAACAATATAAAATAATCCTGCAAACCAGGTGATAACAAAAATAAGGTGCAATGATTTTAGGTAATTATAATATTCCATCAGGATCTTTTTTGAATTCGATATTGGTTGCTCTTCTTAAAAAATAAGCCGTGATTATGGTTGATAGAACGTCGGCTATAGGAAATGATATCCACACCCCAAAAATACCAAAAAAATAAGGAAGTATCAGCACTAAAGGAATTAGGAAAAACCCTTGCTTGCTTAATGTCAAAAATAAAGCTTGTTTGGCCAAACCAGCTGCCTGAAAATAAGCCGCTCCGATAAGCTGTACTGCAATAATGGGTGATGCCGCAAAAACCCAACGCAACGCATTTGGGGTCTCGGCAATCACTATAGGATCAGTAGTAAAAATTGCAACGATGGATTCGGCAAAAGTTAGAATAAAAACAAAAATTACAGTAGCAAAAATAGCTGCATATTTTATAGAAACTTGAATGGTTTCTTTTACTCGATGGTGATTGCCTGCACCGTAATTATATCCTGCGATGGGTATAAATCCTTGAGTAATTCCTAAAACAGGAAATAAGGCAAACATTAACATTCGACTTATAATTCCGTATACCGCAATGGAGTGTTCGCCACCATGTTTATACAAAATATGATTTAAAATAATCGCCAAAATACTCACCACACCTTGTCTCGCAAAGGTTACAAAACTAAGTTTGGTAATTTCGGAAACAATTGGAATTCTAAAACCAAAATGTTTCAATTGTAGTCGCAACTCGCTTTTGTAGACAAAAAACCAAAGTACAAATAAGAAACAAAGAAAATAAGAAATCGCTGTTGCATAAGCTGCTCCAGCCATTCCCAAATTGAGGTATTTTATAAAAATAATATCAAATATAATGTTGGCAAATGCAGGAACGATCATGGCAAACATGGCAAATTTAGCTTTCCCTTCAGCACGAATTACGCTGTTGCCCATCATGCACAGTGCTAAAAATGGTGCTGATATTAAAATAGGAACAAAAAATTCTTTGGCAGGCGCCATAATAGTTCCTTCTGCTCCAAAGAGACGCAGCATTTCCTCTTCAAAAAACAATCCTACTGCAACGAAAAAAGACGACAACAGCAGCGTCATCATAATTTGATTTCCGAAAGTAAACAGTGCCTTATCTTGGTCTTTAGCACCCAAAGCTCTCGAGAGCACCGAGCTTCCACCTACTCCAATAGCCATTCCTAGAGAAGATACTAAAAATGAAATTGGCATAACCACAGTAACCGCCGCAATTGCCAAAGAACCAATCCATTGCCCTACAAAAATAGTGTCAATTAAAATATTAAGTGACATAAACAAGATTCCAACCGAGGCTGGAACGGCTTGCTTGAGTAGCAATTTTTTTATGGTCTGTGTGCCTAATTCTTCGGAGGTTACTGCCATATGCTATTGTTTTGCCCAGTCGTTTATCCAGTTACTTACGGTTGCGCACCAATCATCACTATCATTTAAACAAGGAATGGCTAAAAATTCTTTACCACCATGTACTTTAAATTCATGGCTGGCTTCCATAGCAATTTCTTCTAACGTTTCTAAACAGTCTGCCACGAAAGCAGGCGTTACCACCGCTAGATTTTTAATTCCTTTTTCTGGCATTTTGTTAACTTCGACATCCGTGTATGGCGTCAACCATTTGTCTCCCGCTAAACGCGATTGAAAAGTTTGGCTGTATTTTCCCTCTGGAATACCTAATAATTTCACCACTTGTTTTGTTGTCTCATAGCATTGATGGCGGTAACAAAATTCGTGGGCCGCTGAAGGCGTATTGCAACAAGATCCGTCAATTTTACAATGCGATTTAGTCACATCTGTTTTGCGAATATGACGCTCCGGAATTCCGTGGTACGAAAACAGTAAATGATCGTAATCAAAACCGACTAAGCCGGTTTTAATAGAATCGGCCAAATTTTTAATGTAATCAGGTTTGTTATAAAACGCTGGTACATCAGTAAATTTCATGTTGGGGAATTTCTTCTTACGAATTTCCTCCGCTTTTACTAAAATAGTTAACGTTGATGCCATTGCATATTGCGGATACAATGGAAAAAGCATTACTTCGTCCACTCCTTTATCGTGCAATTCTTGCAATCCCTTTTCGATACTCATTGTACCGTAACGCATAGCCAAAACTACAGGAACTTCAACTAATGGTTGTACTTTTTTATGCATACGTTCCGAGAGAACAATTAATGGCGAACCTTCGTCCCACCAAATTTTGGCGTACGCTGCAGCAGATTTTTTAGGTCTTGCCTGCAAAATAATTCCACGAACTAATAAAGCTCTTAATAAAAACGGTACGTCAATGACGTATTTGTCCATTAAAAATTCGTCTAAATACGGTTTTACATCCTTTGGTGTCGGACTTTCTGGTGAACCAAGATTTACTAATAATACGCCTTTCATATACTGGGTTTAATTTTGTTCAAAAGTATTTTAATCTACTTGTTTTAAGTATGATAAATATTATGTTTTGCTTATGCTGCTTTAACTACTACTGATTTGCGCTACACATTCGCATTTATTGACATTAAATATTTTTTGGGTGTAGTGGCAAATTTCTTTTTAAAAGCCGCGATAAAATGACTTCCGGTGCTATAGCCAATCTTCAGTCCAACTTCGTTTACATTATACGAACCGCTGTCTAGCAATTTTCTAGCATAATCCATTTTATAATCAAACAAAAAACCATAAACTGTGTCGCCATAAATTTGTTTGAAACCCATTTTGAGCTTCTTTAAATTCAAACCCACTTGATCGGCTAGTTCTTGCAATCCAGGTGGTTCAGCCATATTGGCTATGATCACTTCTTTGGCTTTTCTAATTTTCATCACATTGTCTTCGTCAATCAAAAATGGACATTGTTCTGCGTTTGGATCTTCAGTGCGGTTGAAATATAAACTCAACAATTCATAACCCTTGCCTTTGTAATACAAGTTTTTTATCGAAGGATGTAAGTTGTAATGAAACATCTGATTGAGCACAATAGCCATCGAAGGACTGCTATCGCTTTCATTGTAATATTTTTTCTCTTTGTTTTGCGGACTTAAAAACGGAATATTATCGGTGTCTGAACTAAACAATCCGTGGAATTTTTTTATTGAAACAAAAATAGAAATCACCCACGATTTTGGAGCAACCTCCACATGCAATGGCAACTCTTTTTCGGTATTGTAAAACAACAAAACTTTTTCTTCTTTAAGCTGTAAGTTGTAATTGCCTTGACTAAAAATGTAATTGGCATTTCCTTTCAAACCAAAATGAAACTGAATCAATCCCAGCTGTACGGGGCGTTGAAAAGTCATTACTTCATCTGAATTATTTTGAAACCGAATTAAAATAAAATCATCATCAATTTTAATTTCTTCCTGCATGGTCGTTTGTTTTTTATTTAAATAGCATTGATCTAAAACCAAATATTGTGCGCTATCCAATACAATTAATCATTAAAAAATGAAGATAACAACTATTCTTTTATCATAAACGAAAAAGAGTCATTTATGGTTCTCAAAATTACTTCATTTTAATGATTAAAGACATAAGTGACACTAAAATTATAAAATTTTTACTAGTCGTTTAACATTCTGCTGACTTAGCTCATGCTTGATTCTCACTGTATTTCTTACTAAAAAGCGTCTCAAAAAAAAATGTTAATTATTTATAATAATTATAAATAAAACAATTCTGACGAATTTTTAAAACCAGATCGAACCGGCTCTCGTAAATAAAAGTGCAATCGGCCACTAGATCTGTAAAAGTAACGCCGAGAAACAAAATAAAAAAGCTAAAAATTAAATCTCACGTATTATGAAAATGAACAAAAATTTAAAAATTGGACTTAAAGTAGTGTCCGGAATCGCGGTGTTATTTGTTGCTATTTTAATTTACCACATTGCCACAGCAAAACCAGCGGTATACGAAAATGCAAATCTACAAGTTAGCCGCATTGATTTTAAATCCGATATCGATTCGGTAGAAGCAAAAAAAATCAATCACGATTTAAGAACTATTAATGGCATTACTTCCGACTCTATTATCATCAAAAGAAATGTGGTCGTTTATTTTCATAACAATAAAATGACCGACTCTAAACAAGTTTATGCTGAACTCATGAGCAAAGGCTCTTATAATGCTCAACGTTTTATACTACCTGATAACCTAGCCAACAAAGAAGTTTGCCCAATAGACCCCAACAGTTTTACCTACAAACTTTCGCAACAAATAAATCACTTTTTTAATTAATCTTTAAATATTCTATTATGAAAAATTTCTCAAAAATCACTTTAGGTGTATTACTAGTATCCGCTGCTGCATTTACTTCTTGCAACAACGACGATGATCCAATTGTTCCTGCAGAAAAAGCGAGCATATACGAGCGCTTGGGCGGAACAAAAATGATAGCAGATCCAGATAATGCTGGACAAATGATCGAAGCTGGCCGATTGAGTTTCCGCAAAGTAATTAACTCAACCATTGGTTTGATCGTTGCCGATGTGCAATCAAACGCTTCTGGAAACTTGCAAGAACATTTTGCACCTTTACTAGCAGAAACGGGTCAAACACAAGCCACAAACATTGCAAAATTATCAGACAATTTAACTGATTTCTTTTCTTTTAATACGGGCGGTACAAATGCTGTAAACAAGTATACTGGTTTAAACATGGTCGCTACACACGATCCAGCACAAAATCCACGTATGGGAACTAAAATTGATGCAGCAGCCTATACTAAATTTGAAGGTTACGTTGGTGCAGCTGCCAATAAAAACGGTGTAGCAGCAAATACAGAATTGTACACCGATATTGTTGCAGTTTTAGAATCATTAAGAAAACCAATTATTCAAAAATAATGTAGCTTATTTAAAAACGCTATCTGCAGTAAGCGATAGCGTTTTTATAAAACAAGCAATTGGTTTTTTGATTTACACACTTCTTTAAATTAAAATGAACTTCAAGCGATATAAATGACGTTGCAATTGTATTCAATTTTAGTCTTGTTATTTAGAATGTATCTATATAAGTTGATTTGTTAGCTATCGAAATCACTACGAAATCTATTAAAAACAGTGTTTTAGAAGTATTTCGGAACAAATAATCTCGTAGCGATACAAAAAGCCCCTCTAGCGTTGTTTTTATAAAATACTTAGTAATAATTTTGTTGAACTTTTTAAGGAAAGTATAATATGGAAAATTTCAATATGTCCAAAAACACCACTTTTTACGCTTTAGGCCTCAGCTACAAAAAAGCAGATGCAACAATTAGAGGAAAGTTTAGTTTAGATGCCAAAGCACAATCCATACTACTGATGCAAGCCGAAGCCGAAGGGATTGAAGCTTTAATAGTTACTTCGACTTGTAATAGAACCGAAATTTACGGATTTGCGAACCACCCTTACGAACTCATCAAATTACTTTGTGAAAACAGCAACGGTACGGTCGAAGAATTTCAAAAAGTCGCTTATATTTATAAAAACCAAGATGCTATCAGTCATATGTTTCGCGTAGGAACTGGACTAGACAGTCAGATTTTGGGCGATTTTGAAATTATCAGTCAAATTAAAAATGCCTTCAATCAAAGTAAATCCAATGGTTTGATCAATACTTTTATGGAGCGCTTAGTTAATTCGGTAATACAAGCGAGTAAAAAGATAAAGAACGAAACTCAAATTAGCTCGGGAGCCACTTCTGTTTCCTTTGCTGCAGTTCAATATATTACTAGAAATGTTCCTGATATTGCTAATAAAAATATTCTACTTTTTGGAACTGGTAAAATTGGAAGAAATACCTGCGAAAATTTAGTTAAACATACCAAACACGAACAAATAACTTTAATTAACAGAACCAAGGATAAAGCTGAAAAATTAGCTGCAAAATTGGACTTAGTAGTTAAAGATTATGCCGATTTACAGTTGGAATTGCAAAAAGCAGACGTAGTTGTAGTGGCTACTGGCGCTCAAAACCCTACGATTGACAAAGCCATCTTAAATTTAAAGAAACCGTTGTTGATATTAGATTTATCGATTCCTAAAAACGTGCACGAAAACGTAACCGATTTAGATCATGTTACTTTAATTCACATGGATTATTTGTCTCAAATGACCGATGAAACCTTAGAGAATAGAAAAAGACACATCCCTGCTGCTGAAGATATTATTGAAGAAATCAAAGAAGAGTTCAATTCTTGGACTAAGGGCCGAAAATTTGCTCCAACTATTAATGCACTGAAGGCCAAACTAAACGAAATTAAAAATTCAGAATTAGATTTTCAAAGCAGAAAAATTGCTGGTTTCAACGAAGAACAAGCCGAGATCATCACGAACCGATTGATTCATAAAATAACAACTCAATTTGCTAATCATTTGAAAGACGAAAATACGTCGGTAGATGAAAGCATTGAATGGATTGAGAAAGTATTTAAAATTGAAGCCGTAATTAAATATTAAATTTCGAAAGCAATTTCGTCTGGCACTTATTTTATTCCATCAAATACAATTTAAAACAACCATTAATGAAGTTAAATTTCTTAATGGTTTTATTATAAAAACCAACTGCTCAACGGCATTTGTAAAACCTAAAAATGACAAAGAAAACAATACGTATAGGAACGCGTGACAGCGAATTAGCATTATGGCAAGCCAACACTGTTGCAAATAAATTAAAATCCTTGGGTTACGACACCGAAATTATCGCTGTCAAATCGACGGGAGACATTATTTTAGACAAACCCTTATACGAATTAGGCATTACAGGTATTTTTACCAAAACACTAGACATTGCAATGCTGAACGGAAGCGTTGATATTGCGGTGCACTCTATGAAAGATGTGCCGACTGCATTACCAAAAGGCATTGTACAAGCTGCCGTTCTAGAACGAGCTAGTACTTTAGACATTTTGGTTCATAAAGGAAATCTTGATTTTTTAACTGCAAGCGGAACTATAGCAACTGGAAGTTTGCGTCGTCAAGCACAATGGCTCAGTAAATACCCTGAACATAGCGTAGTTGATTTGCGTGGAAACGTAAATACAAGAATGCAAAAATTAGAAGATAACGACTGGAACGGTGCTGTTTTTGCAGCGGCTGGTCTCGAACGAATTAACCTAAAACCAGGCAACTTTATCAATCTTGATTGGATGATTCCCGCCCCGGCTCAAGGTGCGATGGTTGTTGTTGCTATGGAAAGTGATAATTATGTTTTGGATGCTTTATCGCAATTAAACGATATCGAAACCGAAATTCTAACCTATATTGAACGTCAATTTCTACGAACTTTAGAAGGCGGTTGTACGGCTCCAATTGGTGCTTTAGCAACGTACAATGAAGATGAAGATACCATTCATTTTCAAGGCGTTCTATTCTCTTTAGATGGAGCACAAAAAATCGAAATCGACAAAACGGTTCCCATTGAAGAGTGGAAAAAGTTGGGTTATCATTCGGCTCAAGAAGTTTTGAGTAACGGCGGAACTAGTTTGATGATAAGCATTCGCAATGATTTAAAAAAGTAATTTTATCTCATTATGAAAAAAGAATCCCTACTCAATTACTTGTATCGCTTTTTCGATATTATCGTATTGCTGTTTATAGTTTTTGATTTTGGGTATGATTTTGAGGATAATTATAACTCACCTCATGTCGTTGCATTAATATTACTTTCAGTTGGATTATTGGCTTTTAATTCATTTAAATATTACAATTACACATTTAAAAGTAATAAAAGGGTCGTGTTGATCAACATGATTATTCTGTCTTTTCTTTTAATAGTAGCTGCTATAATTTGGTTTCTTAATTACTCGCTTCCCTCTTATTACGCTTTACAAAAAATTAAACCCGTTATTGAAGGCGGTTTAATCTTTTACTTCTTACTTCGATTGATGGTTTTAGTTCGTCATATTTATGACATTTATTTTAATCCCGCTATTGTATTTGTGGGAAGTTTTATGATTTTGGTTCTAATTGGAGCGTTTTTATTAATGCTTCCAAGCGCAACTACTGGTTCAATCACTTTTACCAATGCGCTTTTTACCGCTACTAGCGCCGTTTGTGTGACGGGTTTAACGGTAGTAGATACGGCAGTAGACTTTACAATTGTTGGACAATCCATAATTATTGTTTTAATTCAACTCGGCGGAATTGGTATTTTAACTTTTACCTCCTTTTTTGCTTTTTTCTTCAGAGGAAGTTCTTCGTTTAAAGAAGGCTTAAATACACGAGATTTTATTGCCAATGAAGGGCTAAGAGATGTTTTTAGAGCGGCTCTCAACGTGGTTGTTTTTACGGTAGCAGTTGAATTAATTGGAGCAATATTCATTTATTCTTCAATTATCGAAAATTCAATTATCGAACATAAATTATACTTTTCTATATTTCACTCCATCTCTGCCTTTTGTAATGCAGGATTTTCTACTTTACCTGGAGGTATTTTAAATACAACGGTTAAGTTTAATTATTACCTGCAGTGGATTCTGATGCTCATGATTATACTGGGTGGTTTAGGCCATAACATTGTTTTTAACTTTTTTCATTATTGGAAAACGTATGTGTTTGAACTTTTTGACAAAAAAATAATTCATAAAAAAGTTAGAATTATCACCTTAAATACTAGAATTGTACTTTATACTACCCTGATTTTATTAGTAGGAGGTTCGATATTTCTTTATATTTCTGAATACAATCATACTCTATTGCAACATGATACCGTTTTCGGAAAAATAACTTCGGCAGCTTTTAATGCAGTCTCGCCAAGAACAGCAGGATTTAGTGCAACCGATTATGCAGAAATGGGCGTACCGTCGCTTCTTTTTATAATTTTTTTAATGTGGATTGGTGGTTCACCAGCCTCAACAGCCGGTGGAATAAAAACGAGTACTTTTGCATTAGCGACATTGAATATTGTTGCCGTTGCCAGAGGAAAAAGTAGAATCCAATTGTTTGGTCGAAGAATATCAGCAGATTCTACTTCTCGCGCCTTTGCTATTTTATCCATATCGTTAATCACCATTGGTCTTTCTATTATGGGTGTACTGATTTTTGAACCAGAAGGAACGTCAATATTAACGGTAGCTTTCGAGTGTTTTTCGGCTTACAGTACTGTAGGGTCAAGTATCAATTTTACGCCGACACTTACGGAGCCGAGTAAGTTTGTGATCATTCTAACTATGTTTATTGGTCGTATAGGAATGCTGAATTTAATGGTCGGATTACTGCGTAGATTGAACCATCAGTTTTACGAATATCCGCGGGAAAATATATTAATTAACTAAACTTGTTTAGATGAAAATAATCGTTTTTGGTTTAGGAAATTTCGGAATGTCATTGGCTATAAGCCTTACCGAAACAGGAAATGAAGTTATTGGTGTAGACAAAAATATCGAGAAAGTGAATCTTGTAAAAGATAAAATTTCACATGCCATTGCGATGGACTCTACAAACGAACTGTCTTATGAAGCTCTCCCTCTAAAAGATACTGATAAAGTAGTGGTTGCTATTGGAGAAAATGAAGGTGCCGCAATCATCACAACCGCAATTATTAAGAAATTGAGCGATGTGAAAATTATAAGTAGAGCTTTGTCGCCTATTCACGATACGGTTCTTGAGGCTATGGGAATTCATAGTATTGTTCATCCTGAACAAGAATCAGCAGATCGATTGACCAAGCAAATTAATTTTAAATCTACTTTAGAAAATTATCAATTGGATGATAATTATACGATATCCGAAGTAAAAGCAAAGCCAGAATTCTTTGGTAAAACATTAGCAGAATTAGACACCATCGATAAATATCGTTTAACTTTGATCACGATTATTCGAAAGAGAGAAAAGAAAAATTTAATAGGTAAAAAATCGATTGTAAAAGAATCAATTGGCCGTCCCGTTCCTTCTACTGTTATTTTACAAGATGACATTTTAGTGGTTTACGGCTACAATAAAGATATAGAAACCTACTGTTTAGATCAAGAAGAATACCAAAAAAGAAGCTAGAACATGATTCAGATACTATCCACAAAAACACTTTTACACCATCAAAAAGAAGCCTTGGTAAATGCTGATTTCAATGTTATTGAAGTCGATTTTATCAAGACTCAAAGCAATCCGTTTACATTAAATGAAATTAATGATAATTTAATTTTTACGAGCCAAAACTCAGTTCAAAGTTTCTTGCTAGATCCAAAATCAGCAGAACTAAAATCTAAGAATGTGTTTTGCGTAGGTTTAAAAACTAAAATCATGCTTTCTGAAAGTGGTTATAATGTGGTCGCTTACACCGGTTACGCAGACGATTTGGCAGAGATAATTACTTTAATTTACAATAGTGAAAGCTTCACTTTTTTTAGTGGAAGTTTAAGAAGAGAGACCCTGCCAAAAGCATTAAAAGGCGCTAATATCAAATTTAATGAAATTCAAGTTTATGAAACTACATTGACTCCTCAAAAAATCAAAACACCAGTAAAAGCTATTTTATTTTTTAGTCCGTCTGGAATCGAAAGCTATTTGAAAGACAATAAGATTACAAATGAAACTTGTTTTTGCATTGGAACTACAACCTCAAGCGCTCTAGAGGGGATAACTAAAAATGTAATAGTCGCTACGCAACCTACAATTGAAGATGTGATTGAAGAAGTAATTGCAGAGTACAGATAAATTATGTTTAAAGATTCTTTAAACAACAAAAAATAATGAAAACGCTTTAAGACAATAAATTATGATTAAGAACGACTTATTTTTACGCGCATTAAAAGGAGAAACTGTGCAACGTCCACCTGTTTGGATGATGCGTCAAGCCGGAAGATATTTGCCAGAATTTATTGCTTTACGCGATAAATACGACTTTTTCACACGCTGTAGAACCCCAGAACTTGCTTCTGAAATTACGGTTCAACCGATTCGTAGAATTGCTCCTGATGCTGCTATTTTATTCTCGGATATTTTGGTAGTTCCTCAAGCGATGGGTATTGAAGTATTGATGAAAGAAAATTTTGGTCCGTTTGTTCCAAATCCGATTCGTTCGATGGAAGATGTACACCGCGTATATGTTCCAGACATTCAAGAAAGTTTAGGTTACGTAATGGATGCCATTAAACTGACCAAAGAAATGTTGAACGACGAAGTGCCTTTGATTGGTTTCGCTGGTTCTCCATGGACTATTTTATGTTATGCTGTCGAAGGTCAAGGCTCTAAAAGTTTTGACAAAGCCAAAGGATTTTGTTTCTCAAATCCGGCTGCAGCACATACCTTGTTGCAAAAAATCACAGATACCACTATTTTATATTTAATTGAAAAAGTAAAAGCTGGTGTTGATGCCGTTCAGATTTTTGACTCTTGGGGCGGAATGCTTTCTCCGGTTGATTATCAGGAATTTTCATGGAAATACATCAACCAAATCGTTGAAGCTTTAGCTGATCATGCTCCCGTTATTGTTTTCGGAAAAGGATGTTGGTTCGCTCTAGGCGAAATGGGTAAAAGTAGAGCTTCGGCATTAGGTGTAGACTGGACTTGTTCGCCAACTAATGCACGTTACTTATCTGGTGGAAAAATCACCTTGCAAGGAAATTTTGATCCTTCAAGATTACTTTCTCCAATTCCAACCATCAAAAAAATGGTCCACGAAATGATCGACGAATTTGGAAAAGACAAATACATCGTAAACTTAGGTCACGGAATTTTACCTCATATTCCAGTTGATCACGCCAAAGCATTTATTGATGCGGTGAAAGAATACGGACAGTAAGAAAAATATATTCCTGCAAAGTTTAAAAGCCTTGCAGGAATTTTTAAATTAAAGCCATGCTAAACAAAGGTTTAAGAGACGAAGAAAGCACCCGAATTGAGAACACGCTACGCATATTGCATTCACTTACATTTGTGCCAAAATATTGGATTTTTGAAGATCTCAGTGAAATTGACGGTCAACTAAAAAATTTTGGTTTAAGTCTAGAAACGCTTATTGAATCAGAACCCAATGAAATGATCACTTTACTCTCAAGATGCCATCTCGACTGGAATCAAAAAGAGCAGTTTGCTGATGTCTTGATTTTTCTATCGAAAGAAAATCAGTTCCAATTTACCGCAAAAGCATTGGCACTTTACGAACACATTCAAACTGAAAGTGCTACGTTTTCATTCGGAATTAACACTAAAATCACTTCTGCTAAAGTGAAACTACAATGAAAAATAAATTTTACGCATACATACAAAACTTACAAGACCAAATCGTAGCAGGATTAGAAGCCGTTGAGGGTCAAGCTAAATTTCGCGAAGATCTTTGGGATCGCCCAGAAGGCGGAGGCGGAAGAACACGTGTCATCGAAAATGGAAACGTTTTTGAAAAAGGCGGAGTGAATATATCTGCTGTTCACGGAAAATTACCGGAAGCCATGCAAAAGATGTTTGGCGTTGGAGAAGCCGATTTCTTTGCTTGCGGACTGAGTTTAGTGATTCATCCTAAAAGTCCGATGGTGCCCACAGTGCATGCCAATTGGCGCTATTTTGAGATGTACGACGACAACGGAACCGTAATTAACTCGTGGTTTGGTGGTGGACAAGATTTAACACCCTATTATTTGTTTGAAGAAGATGCCGAACATTTTCACCAAACGTGTAAAACGGCGTGCGACAAACACAACCCCGAATTTTATCCTAAATATAAAAAGCAATGTGACGATTATTTCTGGAATGCACATCGTCACGAAGCCCGCGGAATTGGAGGCTTATTCTTTGATTATTGCAAAGCAACTCCAGAAACTAGCATGGAAGATTGGTTCAACTTTGTTTCGGAAGTTGGAAATAGTTTTCTAGAAGCTTATGTGCCAATTGTAGAAAAAAGAAAAGCAGTAGCTTATACTCCTGAAAACAAAACATGGCAAGAAATTCGTCGTGGTCGTTATGTAGAGTTTAACTTAGTTCATGACAAAGGCACTTTATTTGGTTTAAAAACTAACGGAAGAATTGAGAGTATTTTAATGTCCTTGCCTCCGCACGTGCAATGGGTTTATGATCATCATCCGGAAGTGGGAAGTCACGAAGAAAAATTAATTCAACTATTAGAAAATCCAATTGATTGGTTGTAATTTAAAATAAACAAATCCTTAGAACTCGCTACGGATTTGCGTTTTACCGCTAGTACATAAACTATCTTATTTCTTTGAAATTTAAGCGATTCCAAAAAATAAGTATCAATCAAAACAAAATTTTACTTTAAAAAAGTCACTTCAAATTGAACCTTCAAAATCTTTAAAACTGAAGTCTGATTATGATTTTTATCAGCTACAATTAGTTCAATTTTGTCTAACTTTGTTATTCTAAAATAGTGTAAAAATTTACATTCAAAATAAAATTACCCTAAAAACAATAAAATTTATAACGAGATATAGCAGGAATATAGCAGCTTTTCATCTTATAAATTCAAAATATAAAATTCAAAAATATGTTTCCATTACACAGAGGTCGCAGATTAAGAACCAATGAATCCATACGAAGTTTAGTTCGCGAAACCAGTTTAAGTCCGTCTGACTTTATGTTTCCGATGTTCGTTGCAGAAGGAGAAAATGTAAAAATAGAAGTTGCTTCGATGCCTGGAATTTTTAGACGTTCGTTGGATTTAACTATAGAAGAAGTAAAAGAATTATACGCTGTAGGAATTCGTGCTGTAAATATTTATGTAAAAGTAAGCGAGGACTTAAAAGACAATACTGGAAAAGAAGCTTGGAATCCGGATGGATTAATGCAAAACACGATACGTGCTATTAAAAAAGCATGTCCCGAAATGATCGTAATGCCAGACGTTGCATTAGATCCTTATTCGGTTTATGGTCACGACGGCATAATTGCCGATGGGGATGTAGAAAATGATAGTACCGTTGCGGCTTTGGTACAAATGGCCGTTTCTCATGCAGCAGCTGGCGCTGATTTCGTAGCTCCAAGCGACATGATGGATGGTCGTGTATTGCGCTTACGCGAAGGTTTGGATGCTGCAGGATATATAAATGTGGGTATTATGAGTTATTCGGCTAAATACGCTTCGGCATTTTACGGTCCGTTTCGTGATGCTTTAGACAGTGCGCCTAAAAAATCAGAAGTGATTGTTCCTAAAGATAAAAAAACATATCAAATGGACTACGCCAACCGGCTAGAAGCCATTAAGGAAGCCATTTGGGACGTAGAAGAAGGAGCAGACATGGTAATGGTAAAACCTGGAATTGCTTATTTAGATATTGTTAGAGAAGTTAAAAACGCCGTAAACGTGCCAGTAACCGTTTTTCATGTTTCTGGAGAATATGCAATGATTAAAGCGGCAGCAGAAAGAGGTTGGTTAGACAACGATCAAATTATGATGGAGCAATTAATGTGTATTAAAAGAGCGGGTGCAACATTAATTTCGACCTATTTTGCGAAAGAAGCTGCTATTCTTTTGAATAAAAAATAATGTTTTTTACAATCGATTTCATTCGAAATTTAAATAAAATAACGAAACAGAGAAACCTCTTAATCATACCAAAACAAAGATTATTTCAAATAAAATATTAACTTTATCTGATAAAGTAGATTTTTTTGAGGATTGAAAATAAAAATTTCAGCACATTATTTTAGTGTAAATTACTGAAAGTCTTATTCAAAGATTAATAATCTTTATTAAACCAGTGTCAAACTCAACCTTGAAAAAATGAGGTTGGTAAACTATAAAAAAATGAAAAAAATAATTTTAGCAGCAGCGTTTTTTGCAATTGTTTCTTGCAAAAAAGAATCTTCAAATGAATCGTTCGGTACAGGAACGGCAACAGAAGCACCAACGGAAACAACAACCGAAGTAACTCCAGAAGCAACAGCTGAGGTAATGACTCCAGAAGCTTTAGGAAAATCTATTGTGGAAGGAAAAGGGAATTGTTACACTTGTCACCAAGTAGACAAAAAAGTAATTGGACCAAGTATCAAAGAAATTGCTCAAATTTACAAAGATAAAAACGCTAATATGGTAACGTTTTTACTAGGTAAAGGAGAACCTATTGTTGATCCAAGTCAGTATGAGGTAATGAAAACAAACTTTCCGGTTACTAAAGCAATGACTGATGCAGAATTAGCTGGAATTGAAGCTTATTTTCAGAGTACTTTGAAATAATAAAAATAATTGAATTATAAAAAAACCGCCTAAAGTAAAATTTAGGCGGTTTCGTTGTTATATGAGCTATTCGATATTCTTATAAATTCTCAAAGAAGTCATTTCCTTTATCATCTGTGATAATAAATGCTGGGAAATTTTTTACCGTAATTTTACGAACGGCTTCCATTCCTAATTCTTCAAAATCAACCACTTCTACTTTTACAATGTTGTCTTGAGCTAGAATGGCTGCGGGTCCGCCAATAGATCCCAAATAAAATCCACCATACTTATTACAAGCTTCTTTTACTTGTGTCGAGCGATTTCCTTTGGCTAGCATAATCATACTTCCACCATTCTTTTGAAACTCATCTACATATACATCCATACGCCCTGCAGTAGTTGGTCCAAAACTTCCAGACGCCATTCCTTCTGGTGTCTTCGCTGGACCTGCGTAATACACAGGGTGATTTTTAAAATAGTCTGGCATTGGTTTTCCAGCGTCTAGTAATTCTTGAATTTTTGCATGAGCAATATCACGTGCTACGATCACAGTACCATTCAATTTTAAACGTGTTTTAATTGGGTATTGTTTCAATTTCGCCAGTATTTCTGCCATCGGCTGATCCAAATCAATTTCAACAGGCGCTTCTAAATGGGGTGCGGTCTCTGGTAAAAATTGTTTCGGATTCACTTCTAATTGTTCCAAGAAGATTCCGTCTTTATTAATTTTTGCTTTAATGTTTCGATCGGCCGAACAAGAAACGCCTAAACCAACTGGACAAGAAGCAGCGTGACGCGGTAAACGAATGACACGTACGTCGTGTGTAAAGTATTTTCCTCCAAATTGTGCTCCAATGGCACTTTCTTGGCAAATTTGCTGTACTTTCTCTTCCCACAAGATATCGCGAAAAGCTTGTCCGGCCATATTTCCTGAAGTTGGCAAATGATCGAAATAACCTGCAGAAGCCTTTTTAACAGCCGCTAAATTCGCTTCAGCAGAAGTTCCGCCAATTACCAAGGCTAAATGATAGGGTGGGCAAGCAGACGTTCCTAAATCCTTTATTTTTTCACGGACAAATTCGTCCATTGCTTTATCGTTTAATAACGATTTTGTTTTTTGATATAAAAAGGTCTTGTTGGCCGAACCACCTCCTTTTGCCATGAATAAAAACTCGTAAGACGCTCCCTTTTTAGCATAAATATCAACTTGTGCCGGAAGATTAGAACCCGAGTTTTTTTCTTCGAACATCGAGATCGGCACAATTTGAGAATAGCGTAAGTTGCGTTTTTGATAGGTGTTAAAAATACCTTTACTCAACCACTCAGCATCATCAACTCCAGTATATATGTTTTCTCCTTTTTTACCCATCACAATCGCTGTTCCTGTATCTTGACAGCTTGGCAATTGACCTTCGGCAGCAACACTAGCATTTTGCAATAAATTATAGGCTACAAAACGATCGTTATCTGTTGCTTCGGGATCGTCTAAAATTTTTCTCAGCTTTTGCAAGTGTGACGTACGCAACATAAACGAAACGTCGGTAAATGCTTCTTCGGCTAATAACTCTAAACCTTTGGGATCAACGGTTACAATTTCGCGATCGCCCAATTGTTCTACTTTTATAAAATCAGAAGTGATTTTTCGGTATTCGGTATCGTCTTTTAAGATCGGATACGGATCTTGGTATATAAAATCTATCATTATTTTTAATTTTCACAAATATAAAAAAAATAAGCTCCTTAGGTCGGATTTTCACCAATGGGATGAGTCTAAATTATTACCAAATTAGAAAGCCTAAAGCTATAGAAATGGCACTGTTTTATGTTATCGCACTATTCAAAACTATTAAAATAAAAACAGTTAAGTTTTATGAATACCAATTGTTTAGATTGCACTCTTAACTATAAGCTGCACTTATAAATCAATGGTTATTCTTTTTTTAAAAAATCTTTCCTTTCGATTCTGTACCAGTTCTCATCTTCACCGTGGTAATCGAAATTTTCGATAAATCGCATTCCAATTTTTTTTAGAATTTTATTCGATCCCGCATTATCAACAGCAGCTAAAGCGTAGACTTCTTTAAAATCGAGTTCTTCAAAAGCGTATTTTAAACAGGCCGAAGCCGTTTCAGTTGCAATTCCTTTTCCCCAAAACCGTTTCTGTAATCGATAGCCGATATCGTAAAAGTCTTTATGATTGTTCGTTTC
The DNA here is from genome assembly GCF_001529295.1 of Flavobacterium sp. TAB 87. Taxonomy (GTDB): domain Bacteria; phylum Bacteroidota; class Bacteroidia; order Flavobacteriales; family Flavobacteriaceae; genus Flavobacterium. Next base: position 484,045 of record NZ_LLWK01000038.1, on the reverse strand, counting down.
TTCAGTTATAAATTTAATTCCGCACCAACCCACAAATTCTTTTGTTTTCTTATCCACTACAGCCCATCTTCCAATGCCGTAATCCAAATACTGCTGTCTAATGGTACTAATAATTACAGCAGACTCGTCTTTGATTGAAACTGTTTTATTTCCTAAATATTTATGAACTTCAGGATCAGCATCCAATTCGAACATTCCGTCCACATCGCTCGGAAGTAATTCTCTTAAAATAAATCTTTCGGTTTCTGCAAATACTTTCATTGTACATTTTTTAAGTGATCCACGTATTCCATTACTAATACAAACACCTAACTCGCATTATAAAACGCGAGCTAGGTGTTTAAATTTATTGTATACTAGTATAGTTTATACCATTAAACTAGTAACTAAGAACAAAACGATTAACGCGATGGCTACGTATTTGGTGTATTTACTGTTTCTCATTTTAGTATAATTGAAGGTTAGAATTAGAGAAGCAATATATACATTTTTTAAAATAAAATGGATTTTACGCTCACAAAAGAAAGCAACTTTTACCGCTATTTTTTACCGAAGATTAGCACTGCAGCGTATGATTGGTTATAAAGAAACCATTATTTAATGGTACGATCTTTTGTCTTTCAGATTGTAATTTCGTTTCCAATGCAACAGTTTAAATCGCAAAGTATCATAATACAAGCCCATAATTAACATAAACGCTGGTATAAGTAAAACATAAAAACTGAAATAAGGATATAAAATTCCGCCAAGTAAACCTCCGAAAAAGAAAAAGAGAATAATGCGCAAGCGTAGTTTAATAGTAGAGATCAGCTTGACTTGTTGCTCTTTTTGTTTGTAGAAAAATAATTGAGAAAGTTCGATTCCTAAATCGGTAAAAAGTCCTGTCAAGTGGGTCGTTCTCACGACTGCGTTGGAAATTCGTGTGACCAGTGAGTTTTGTAATCCCATGGCAAAAAGCAAACTAAACGCTATTAAATTTGGGTTGTCTTTTATGAGAATGTGACCCAAAAATGCAATCGCAAACAAAATAACACTTTCAATCAGTGTTGGAATAACAAATATAAATCGTTCGTTTTTTAAGGTAATAATTTCGACTAATAGACTGGAAAAAAAAGAACCCAAGAAGAAGAACAAGATGTAAAAAAAGTAAATAAAACTTTCAGAAAAATTAAGCTTAAAAACCTCATCTACAAAAAACGCAAAGTGTCCCGTTACATTTGTAGTTAACCGCTGCACCGATAAAAACCCGACAACGTTTACAATTCCTGCCACACACGAAAGTAAAGAAGCAATTTTTTTATTGTGGTTTAATGTTCTTGTCTTTCCTCGGTGTCTAAACATTGTTTTGTTAGTCTAAGTATTATCCACACTGGCTTGTACTAATGACAATCATTACAATCGCCGCTTTTCTTTTTTTTAGATTTAAAGAAGAATTTCTTAATCAAAAAAAGAAGTGCGAAGGCTAGAATGACAAAGGCTATAATTTCTTGAATCATAATTTTAGCTTAAAAGTTGGTAGGCAATTAATGCCGTTATGTATGCAAATCCAGTCATTAATACCAACTGAATCATTGGCCAACGCCATGAATTCGTTTCTTTTTTGGTAATAGCTAACGTACTAGCACATTGCAGTGCAAAGGCATAGAACAATAATAACGAAATTCCGCTTGCAAAATTAAAGATCTTCTCGCCCGTCACCGGATTCACTTCTTCTTGCATTTTGCTTTTAATTGTAGCTTCATTATCGGTTCCGCCTACACTATAAATAGTGGCCAAAGTTCCAACAAATACTTCACGCGCTGCAAAAGAACTGATGATGGCAATACCAATTTTCCAGTCGTAACCCAACGGTGCAATAGCTGGTTCAATGGCGTGCCCCATAATTCCGATATAAGAATTTTCTATTTTCTGCGAAGCAATTTCATGTTCAATATCATCTTGAGTGAGATTTTGTCCTTGAAAACGCTCTTTAACGATGTTCTCGGCATTATTAAATGACGCTCCCGGGCCGTATGAAGCCAAGAACCACAATATTACCGAAATCGCTAATATAATTTTACCTGCACCATAAACGAACGCCTTGGTTTTTTCGACCACATTAATAAGAACGTTCTTCAATAAAGGCAATTTGTAATTGGGCATTTCTACCACAAAATACGTTTTACCGTCTATTTTAAGAATGATATTTAGGAGATACGAGGACAAAATTGCCATTCCGAAACCTAGTAAATACAGCAACATTAAGGTTAATCCCTGTAAATTTAAAATACCGAGTACGCGTTCGTCTGGAATAACCAACGAGATTATAATCGCATAAACAGGTAATCTAGCGGAGCAAGTCGTGAACGGCGTGACCAAAATTGTTATCAAACGTTCTTTCCAATTTTCAATGTTTCGCGTTGCCATAATTGCCGGAATCGCACAAGCTGTTCCCGAAATTAAAGGCACTACACTTTTACCTGACAAACCGAATTTACGCATCACTTTATCCATCAAAAAGACTACACGGCTCATGTAACCACTTTCTTCGAGTACTGAGATAAATAAAAACAAGCAGGCAATTTGTGGAATAAAAATTAATATTCCGCCGATACCTGGAATAATTCCTTGCGAAATTAAATCGGTCAAAATACCTGTTGGTAATTTATCTGCAGCAAAAGCACTTAAATCAGCAAAAGTCGCATCGATAAAATCCATCGGAATAGCAGACCAAGCAAAAATGGACTGAAAAATAACCGCCAAAATCATAAAGAAAATAATATATCCCCAGAATTTGTGCGTGAGGACACGGTCTAATTTAGATCTAAAATCGGTTGCAGCACTAGAGTCAACTTGCATTCCGTCTTTTAAAACTTCATTTATAAATTGGTATCTTTTAACGGTTTCTTTTTGTTGCAAACGCTTTAAATCCGAGTGTGATCGCGTAAACGTACTGCGAATTTCGTTACGCTCTAGCTTTAAAAAATTCACATCCTGCGTTATTACTAACCACAATTTGTACAACAATTGGTTGGGAAATGTTTTTTGTAACTTTGCAAAATATTCGGGATCTATATTTGAAGCATTCAAACACGGTTTGTGCGGAAGGGTTTTGTACGAAACAATCAACTCTTTTAGGGCTTCAATTCCCAGTCCTTTACGAGAACTTACCAACGCAATTTTGGTGTTCAATCGCTCTTCAAGAATGTCAATTTCTAAGGTAATTCCTTTTTGCTTCATTCGATCTGCCATGTTAATGACTAAGATCGTCGGAATTTCTAAATCTTTAATTTGTGTAAAAAGCAGTAAATTTCGTTTCAGATTTTCTACATCAGTCACTACCAAAGCAACATCCGGAAAAAGTTTGTCGTTTTTATTCAACAACAATTCAATCACCACACTTTCGTCCATAGAACTCGCATTTAAGCTGTACGTTCCTGGTAGATCTAAAATATTGGCTTTGATGTTGTTGGTTAATTTGCAGAATCCCATCTTTTTTTCGACAGTAATTCCGGGATAATTACCAACTTGTTGATTCAGACCAGTTAATTGATTAAAAACAGATGTTTTACCAACATTGGGATTACCAATTAAGGCAACATTTATATTTTTTATGCTCATTATAAGTGGACTTCAATTAATTCAACTTCTATTTCGCGTGCAGTTTCAATTCTAATGGCAACATGAGAGCCATTAATATCCAAATACAACGGATCTCCGAAAGGAGCAATCTGAAGCAACTCGACACTATTTCCTGGCAAACAGCCCATTTCTAATAACTTTAATGGAACCAAGTCAATATCAAAATCTTTGATGATTGCTTTGTCCCCTTTTTTCATGGTGTGAATTGAATGTCTCAAGCTTATTTAGATTGAATTAATATTGCAAAAGTAGCAAATATATATGAATTTAAGGGCATTTGGAGGCTATGAAAAATCTTTTAACAATTGTAAATTAGTGTGTTTTTATTGTGTGCTCAAAAATTCAATGTCTTCGATCAAGCGTGCTACGTCTTCTTTTTGAGTTCCATCATAAAAACCGCGAACGCGTCTTTTTTGATCGACTAAAATAAAATTTTCAGTATGTACCATATCGTACAATTGGTCAGGACTACCAAGTTTAACAGCCAAATACGACTTACGCGCCATTTCGTAAATTTGTTTTTTATCGCCAGTGACCAAATTCCATTTTCGATCCACTACGCCGTGTTTAATAGCGTACGATTTAAGCACCGGAATACTGTCTGTATCCGGGAAAACCGTGTGCGACAACAACATAACTTTCGGATTGTTTAAAGTCGCCGCTTGTACGTCAAATAAATTGGCCGTCATTTTAGGGCAGATAGTTCCGCAGGTTGTAAAAAAGAAGTCGGCTACATATATTTTACCCTCGTAATCTTTTTGAGTAATCGTATCGCCGTTTTGGTTCACAAAAGAGAAATCTGCAATGGTATGGTATTTACTTTTATACTGCATGGTGCTATCCACCAACTCTGGATTGACATCAGCGGGGTTAAAAATTGGTAATGATTTAGCCGGTTTAAGTTGTATGTAGATTAGAGATAAGGTCACTGCCGAAAAAATAAAAAGTGCAATTAAAAATTTTCGGTAGCGGTACAATAAAGATTTCATAGCAGTGTGATTTGTTTTTTAACGTTCGAATTATTACCCATCTCACGATAATTGCTGTCTGAAAAACAACTTCTTTACCAATAAATCGGTTCTAAAACGAATTGGCCTCAAAAATACAAAAACAACTTCTTCTTTGCAGCAAAGCTTTCGGTTTTAACCTTCTGCTAAGAATTGAATTGCGCTAGTTTAAGGAGCTGAAGTTTTCCTTTTCATAATAACGTGTACTCCCGTCATCCGCTATATCTCGCAAAAAGCGGGAATACCGCTGCTACCAGGGCTAAGTCACTTCTTTTTATTATTCAACTCACGAATCAGACGAAACGCCAAAACCTCAACAATCCTGCAGCTATCATCTCAAGCGCAGTCGAGACTTTTCTTGCTAATTTACAAGATAACTCCAATGCGCTCGATTTGACACTACTTTTGCCGTAGCACGCTATTACAAGAACTTTGGTTTTACTACCAACATTAACCAAGCCCAATTTTGATTGCCTTTATCATTTGTAATTCGACTCGGCTCAAAAAACTGAGAGTAACCTCCTTTTAAAGCATAGCCGTTGAATTTTTTACCAATTACAAAATCCAATTCGGTTCCCATGTATTCTTTAGTTTGCGATTGCTCTGTAAAGTACAACACATCTAAACCTACCGAAAAATCATTTTTTAAATTCGCCGAAAGTCCTGCATGCAGATCTACCAGACCATTAGCATTCGCATAATTTCCCACATAAAAGCGATCCATTCCACCATTAAATTTATGATTGGTTCCGTACAACGGGAAAAATCCCACAGAAGAATCGTCTTTACCAGAAATTATCTCGGCTCCAAGAGTAGCTCCAAAAACTTCACTCAATTTAAAAGCTGCATCCAAACTTACTAAATAAGCATTATCAACCGCAATATCATTTAATCGGTAGCCGTCTTGCACATATCCGTTGGCGCTTAATTTTAAAATATCAAAAGTATAATCCAGATGAACACCAGCCGTTTTTAAAAATGATTTATTGTCTGAAGGCAACAAAGGACCTAAAGCATCAGGATCTGTGGCATCTTGAAATTCATTTCCTAAAACTAAAAGGCTCATATTAAACTGTCCGAACTGTTTATTTAAGTGCGCAAAAACCATGTTCTTATAAGAGAAACCGGCCGCAGTATTGTACAAATTGTCTTGCCCATCAGAATTAACAGCAAATCCAGCATCAAAAACATACCCATTCTCATTCAATTTAAAAACACCAACATCGTGCGTGCGCGATTGCTGTGCCCAATCCAATGCACCTAAAATACGTTGATCATCATAAGACAAGGTTTGACGTCCTACTTTAAAAGTAGATTTGCTGGTCAATTTAATATCTGCCCAAGCTTCTTGCACTCTAAAATTATCATTGCCTTTAGTTGCGGTTTGTGCGCGATCGCCAAAAACGAAAACTTCCTGCAAAAGCAAATACGTATGTATGGATTCTGTTTTATAACCCGCACCCAAACGCACTCTAGCGTCGGTTCTAAAATAACCTTCAGCACCTTCTAAAGCAGTTTTTGAAAAACCACTATCTCTCCATTCCGTTCGAGGTCTAAATTCTCCATCTAATGAAAATGGCGATTTTGTTTCTTGTGCGTATCCCACTGCTTGAAAAGCGATTGCAGCCAGTACACTTATTTTTAATGCTCTCATCTTAAAATATTTTAGAATTCATTTTTTTATGAGTTAAATGTAAGATTAGTTTATCACCCATTTTATGATAAATATCGTATTCCGACTATTAATTTACAATTATAAATTATTTGACAATCAAATAATTACTCTTACTACAGTTCTTTTTTTATCTCAAAAAGCACCGCCGTACTTATAGCACTTTAACGCTTATTGCAGAAGAAATAAAACTGATTATTTACTCCTCTGTCTCAGTTCACTTTAAAAATGTTTAATGGTTACATTAGCGCATCGCCAACTTGCTGCAATTTCTTTGAAACATTAGGTAAACAAACCACAAAAACAAGCTAGAATTTTGTGATAAATTCTTCTATTTGAAAAGAATAATTTAACATAATTATTCAAAAAATAACGATATGTTTGTATATAACCACAAAACAGTAAACAAATATGAAAAAACAAACTAAGAAACTTTTGTTTTTTGCGATTCCTGCAATGGTCACTTTTGCCACTGGAGTAGCCCAAAACAATGTTCCAAAAGAACCAGGAATCAACAGTGCTTACATGGACAAAAATGTAAAACCTGCCAATGATTTCTTTAAATTCGTGAACGGCGCTTGGCTTACTGAAACGGTAATACCGAGCGATCAAACGAGCTGGGGTTCTTTTAATGAATTGCGTCTACGAACAGACAAAAACGCCTTGTCACTCTTGCACGAAGCATCCAAAAGCAACGCTTACAAATCGACTACCGATCAAGGAAAAGCAATCAATTATTACAATTCGATATTAGATACGGTGGGTAGAAATAAAAGAGGAATCACTCCACTACAGCCCTACTTAAAAAAAATTGATGCGATTAAAAACGTATCCGATTTACAAAAGTTGTTAGTCGAAATGGAGCCAAAAGGTGGACTCGGATTTTTCGGACTTTATGTGAGCTCAGATAGCAAAAATAGTACTAGAAATGTAGTTTCTCTTGTTCCAGGCAGCTTAGGGTTACCAGACAAAGATTATTATAATTCTGACGATAAAGATTCTAAAGAAAAAAGAGCGAAATACGAAGCACACGTAGCGCGTATGATGCAGTTTATTGGTGAAACTCCAGCACAAGCAAAAACCAATGCTGCGGCTATCTTAGCTTTAGAAACTAAAATGTCTGCACCAAGATTGGATCGTGTAGAACGCAGGGACCGACGCAAGCAATACAACCCAACTGCTGTAAATGACTTGAGCAAAATGACTCCTTCCTTAGACTTGAAAGGATTTATTACTGCGATAGGAATGACTAAAGTAGATACAGTAATCGTGACGCAGCCGCGTTACATGGAAGTTTTGGAAACAGTCTTTAAAGAAAAAAATATACCTGCTTGGAAAGAATATTTGAAATGGACACTTTTAAATAGATCTTCTTCCCAATTGTCGACTGACATAGAAAATGCTAATTTCGAATTTTACGGAACGGCATTAACAGGTGCCGAAAAACAACGTCCGCGCGACGAAAGAGCCCTTCAAGTATTGAACCGATCAATTGGTGAAGCTTTAGGTAAATTGTACGTTGAAAAGTATTTTCCTGCAGAAGCAAAAACCAAAGCAGAAAACATGATTAAAAATGTAATTGCTGCTTATGAAATTCGAATTAACGATTTGCCTTGGATGTCTGCTTCAACCAAAGAGAAAGCCATTGAGAAACTAAATAAACTAACGGTAAAAATTGGTTACCCTGATAAATGGAAAGACTACAGTCAATTACAAATTAAAGGCATCAGCGAAGGCGGTTCGTATTTTGAAAACAATATGAATTTAGCCAAATGGAGTTTTGAGGAAGGATTAGCCGATCTTAAAAAACCAGTAGACAAAACCAGATGGGGAATGTCTCCGCAAACCGTAAACGCCTATTTTAATCCTTCTTATAACGAAATTGTATTTCCAGCAGCAATTCTACAACCGCCGTTTTACAATTATCAAGCTGACGAAGCCGTAAATTATGGTGGAATTGGAGCTGTAATTGGTCACGAAATCTCACATGGTTTTGATGATTCTGGTTCTCGATACAATGCAGACGGCAATTTAGTAGACTGGTGGACTGCAGAAGATTTGAAACAATTTACAGCATTGGGAACAAATTTAGCCGACCAATACAGTGCTTTAGAACCTTTACCAGGAATTTTTGTTGATGGTAAATTTACTTTGGGTGAAAACATTGGAGATTTAGGTGGTGTTTATGCTGCTTATGACGGCTTACAAATGTATTTGAAAGCAAATGGAAACCCAGGCTTAATTGACGGATACACGCCAGAACAGCGTTTCTTTATTTCTTGGGCTACGGTTTGGAGAACTAAGAGCCGTGATGAAGCCTTGAAAAGTCAGGTAAAAACAGATCCGCATTCGCCAGGAATGTACCGCGCGGTAATTCCGATTCAGAATATGGATGCCTTCTATAAAGCATTTGATATCAAACCAGGAGATGGTATGTATATCGAACCTGCTAAACGAGTTAAGATTTGGTAATACAAAAAAGCGTCCCAATTGGGACGCTTTTTTTATGTAATCGCTACTTGAAAAGTATAGTTAAGAATGTGCTCTAGTTTTGCGCTAGAAACAATTTTATAGGTCATTGTTTTTTCAGAAGTGAACTGCGGTTCAGGCAAATTAAATTCTACTGCCTTTTTCGAATAATATTCTTTTTTGGTAGGATGCATTGGAGACGCCGCATTAAATGTTTCCCCCCAACAGTCTTGCTTGATAATTTCGGATATGATGGCAATACAATCTTTTTGATCGATTAAGTTTAAAGGTGCGTTTGCATCTGTATTTACTTTTTTAACCAAAGACGTAATTGGATGTCTATCCGGGCCAATTAATCCGCCAAAACGCAATACAGTGGTTTTAAATTTAGTATTACTATGAAGAAATTCTTCCGTTTCAACTAACTGCTTTCCACTTTCTGTTTCTGGTTCTAAAAGTGTATTCTCTGTAACTTCTCCTTCAGCTGAAGATTTTCCATAAACCGATGTTGAACTCACAAAAATCACTTTCGTAACACCTGATTCTTCAATAAAAGGCACGAACAATTTAATTTTATCTATAAAACTTTCCGAGTTCTCTTTTCTCAACTTAGGAGGAATATCGATGATTAAAATTTCACTTCCTTCCAAGAAAGAATGCACATCGCCCTGAATTGCCTCCGTTCCTAAATCAATTACAAACGGTTTTATGCTGGCTTTCTCAAGAATACTCCGTTTTTCATCAGAAGTCGTACTGCCTTTAATAGCAAATTCTTTATCAAGTAGGGCTTTAGCCAAAGGCAATCCCAACCATCCACAACCTAAAATACTAATTTGTTTCATTGTCCAATATTTACAGGTTTAACAACTATACTATCCGTGGCTGTACTATCAATAACAACTTCTCCCAAGGGAGAAATAATTCTAGGATCGGTAGTAACAGCGCGCGGCTTTATTTTTTGTTTAATTACAACCGCATCATTTAAAATAAAAGGAGTAGGCATCATCCAATCTGCTCTTGGCTTCATATCAAATAACGGATTAGTCAATAAATCAAAAGAACTTTCTAAAAGATCCATATCAAATACGGCACTTTTATCAATGCTAAATTCCATTTCTAATGGATCATTGTTTACCACATAATAGCTTAGTATTTTCTTGCCTTTGCGTTCTAATTTTTCTCCTTTTTGACCTAAAGAGGCCACGCCATTTCCTTTAAAATTATAAAAAGTCATTTTAGGATTGGCAAAAATATCATATCGATTTACCTTTCTATTCGGCACCACTTTAATTTTTAAAAATCTGCGGTTGCCACGAGCGGTATCTTTTAAGAAGAAAACAGAAGGTGTAATTAGCATTTTCTTTTCGGCCACTTTATCGTACGTAAAGCCCGAATTGTATTTGCTAAACAAGGGAAGAAGATTTAAGTCCGTTGCTTTTTCTGGATTCTCTCCTAAATAAGTCTTGGTCCACTCGTCTAAATTTTTATCGTACGTTACCCATTTGGCTTGACCTGTATCGGCGTTATATACATACAATAAACTATTTGACTTGGCTTTCCCGTACTCATAACCAGAGTCTACATGTGCCCAAACTAAACAACCAATCGCTCCCGCAAAAAAGAACATCGTCCACACTACTTTGTTTTCAAAATTACCGAATATCGGCAAAAGCAATCCGAACGTGAGTACTGTTAAAATGGCACTTCCAAATAAAACTTTCAATCCTAAGCCAATTGGAAACATTTCGATAAAAGGGACAATTATTAAAAGTGTCGGAATACTAAAAAGCAACATTATAAAAAGTGAATTACTTTGAAAAAGCGCATGAAAAGCAAGCAATAGCAATCCGAAATAAACTGGGATAATTAAAAATCCAGCCCCAGGAAGACTGTTTGCTACTGCTCCATTAATGATAATCCACAAAATTAACGGCGCTACGCTGTGGTTCATAGCGAATTTTCGTTCTGAGAAATTATGGTAAAAGGCAAAACAAATACCTAGACTCAATAATACAAAAACAGCGATATAAGCATGACCGTTGTAGGTGAATCCGTTGAGCAAATCATTGTACTGTGGATATAATAGTTTTAATAAATGCCAACCAATAAAAGCCAACAAAGCTGAAGTTAGCAATGCACCTAAAAAGGGTACAAATCCTTTAATTATTTCCTTGGCGATAAAAATTCGTTTGGCGAAACCCAAGATAACAATGACAATCAACAGCCCAAAAGCAATTAAGGTCATTGGCCAAACCCAACTAAAAGGATATTTAAGAAAGGTAAAAGGAAGAGAAAAATAGACTTGATCTTCAGTAGTATTCAAGTTAGAAAGATCTGCATTTGCGAAATAGCGCAGCAACGGCATCAAATACGTTCCTTGGTGCGTTACCGAGTTTTCATCTATGTGCTGAAGATCATCTTGCTGTGTGTGGTAATTGTAATGTCCGTCAATAAAAGCAAAATTAAAGCCTTGAATTTGACCTTGTTCTCTAAAAACAGTCAAATCGGTATCGTTAGGAAGCATTTTGTAAATGCTATACATTAGTGAATTACTCACCGGATATTTAACTTTTGCTGCTGCAAAAGCATCAACCATAGCCGAATTTCCTTTGTTGGTCTCCATCAGCATATAACTCGGGCCTCCCGTACCACGGGCCTCAAAATTAATGACCATTCCGACTTCTTTTGCCCATTGGTGTTCGGTTACAAAAAGAGCGGCGCCATTTAAGCCCAACTCTTCGGCATCAGTAAAGAGAATAATGATGTCATTTTTATGCGGTTGCTTGTCGTAGATAAAAGCACGCATACCTTCTAAAATTGTGGCAACGCCCGACGCATCATCACTTGCCCCTTTTGAAGCTGAATGTGGCGCACTGTCGTAATGCGAAAGCAAAACCAAGACTTTAGAATTATTGGATCCTTTGATGCGAGCCATGATATTTTTGGACTTGACCAAATTGCCCCAATCACTCAAAGTAAAACCTTCTTGAATAGTCGTTTCTAGACCTAATTCAACTAATTCGGCTTGCAGATAAGTGGCTACTACTTCGTGATTTGCCGAGCCAACATAATGCGGTTCTTTGGCAATGTTTTTAATTTGATCCATCGCCCGCTCCGTAGAGAAATCAGACAAGGCTTCGTGACTTTTTGAATCCCAACGCGGCATAATCGTAAAATACATCAGTATCAATACGATCAAAATAAACAACGTGGCAATTATAGAGGAGAAACTTTTTTTCATAATGGAGCGCAATACTAGATTTCCTTTTTAACAAGCATATAATAATCTTTTTCTAAAATTCGATAGCCTTGATCGTATAAAAAATAATAGGTGTTTCCGGTTTTAGTGGCTAGAATATTGGTAAAAAACTCAAAGTCAAACCCTCTACTCAACAATTTGTCTCGGGTCACCGTACTTTTTCCATCAGTATTCAATTCTGCAAGAATACGGTAATTTTTTCGTAGTTTATTATTTACATTTCGCATAAAGTTAGTACTGTCTTTGTTCATTTTATTGTTGTAGGCATTCCTACAACTATCTGAACAAAACTTTTTGTCTTCCCGACCAACAATTTTTTCGCTACACTCTAAACAAGTTTTCATTTCTCAATCTTTTTAATATCGTACAAATCATGTCTTCTATCTTTTAAAATCCGAACGCTTCCGTGTTCGTGCAATTCTTTCAATAAATTTAAATCTACATCGACAATCAAAGTCATTTCGGTATTGGGCGTAGCTTCTGCTTTGATTCCGTTACTCGGAAAAGCAAAATCTGAAGGTGTAAAAACGGCCGCTTGTGCATATTGAATGTCCATGTTGTTTACTTTGGGTAAATTTCCGACACAACCCGCAATGGCCACATAGCATTCGTTTTCTATAGCTCGTGCTTGCGAACAATGTTTGACTCTGGTGTACGCATTTTGAGTATCCGTTAAAAAGGGAACAAATAAAATGTTCATTCCTTCGTTGGCCATAATTCGAGACAATTCGGGAAATTCAACATCGTAACAAATCATGATTCCTATTTTACCACAATCGGTATCGTACGTTTTAAATTCAGATCCACCTTTCATTCCCCAATGCTGTACTTCATTTGGTGTCACGTGAATTTTGGTATACATCTCTGAGGTTCCGTCTCTTTTGCATAAAAATCCAACATTATACAAATTGCCACCATCCATGTAAGGCATGCTTCCAGTAATGATGTTGATATTATATGAAATGGCAAATTCTTGAAATTTTTTGCGAATAGAATCGGTATGTCTGGCTAATTCGCGAATGGCTTCTGCTTCGGTAAGATGATTGTAATCGGCCATTAAAGGCGCTGCAAACAATTCTGGAAACAAAGCAAAATCACTTCCGTAACCCGAAACTACATCAATAAAAAACTCAGATTGTTCAAATAAAGCTTCAATATTGTTTAGTGATCGCATTTGCCACTGAATTAATCCCAGACGTATCACGCTTTTATCGAGGTTGATTAACTTCGGACTTTCATCGTAATAAATATTATTCCATTCTAATAAAACAGCAAATTCCATTGAATCTTGGTCGCCTTCTAGGTAATTTTTTATCACACGCAATACGTGAAAATCATTACTCAACTGAAACGATAACACTGGATCGTGTATTTCTTTATCCTTTACTTTTTCAATGTATTTTTTTGGCGAATATTTCTTGGCGTATTGTCCATAATTAGGAATACGACCTGCAAATACAATCGACTGCAAGTTTAGTTGCTCGCATAGTTCTTTTCTAGCATCATATAAACGTCTCCCCAAACGCAAACCGCGGTATTCGGGATGAATAAAAACATCTATTCCGTACAATACATCACCTTCAGGATTGTGTGTAGAAAAGGTATAGTTGCCTAGAATCTCTAAATAATTATGTTTTTTATCTACTCTTTTTTCATCTACAATTAACGATAGTGCCGAACCTACAACGATATCATCAACCAAAATAACCAATTGTCCTTCTGGGAAAATTTTTAGTAATAATTCAATTTCTCCGGGTTTCCAATACGAATCGGCCATTTCTGGATACGATTCGATCATAGAGTTTTTTAATTGTTTGTAATCTTCAAAAGCCAAATTTCGTAGCTCGACTTTATTTATTTCTTTCTGCATGTTTGTTCTTCCTTTTTTGAATTTTAATTTACAGCGCCATTTCCACCTCATCTCTACTTAAAAGCATTTTAAACGCGAATGATTTTATTGCTTTTACTGTCTGCAAATCTTGTTTTAATTTTTTTAAATCTTATTTTTTATTGCCTCGCTGTACTTCCGAATGATCATTTTTTCTGTCCGAACTTTAAAACCGATTTCTACTAACAACTCCTTTTAAGTATTAAAAAAGTGGTACTTACGAATAAAACACTTCCTTTTTTAATAATTCGCAAATAAATCGCGGCAATCTAACAAATATACAAAAACTATTTCCATTTACAAACGGTTACAATTATAAATCAAAATTACTTAAAATATAACATCTCTAAAAAATTATATAACTTTAATCGGTAGTTTTGCCAATACTTTTAAATTTTTAATTGAAGAAATTATGACAACAGCTATTGCTATCGTAATCGGAATTTTAGTGGTGGCTTTCGCACTCTTTGTGAGCGAAAAATTTACGGTAGACAAGACTGCCTTTTTTATCTTGATAAGTCTTCTAATCTGTGGACTGGTAACACCCGAAGAAGCCGTTTCTGGATTTTCTGACAATGCGGTCTTAACCATACTATGTTTAATGATTATTGCCATTGGCTTAGAGAAAAATGGCGTAGTTTCTTGGATGGCGCAAAAGATTGTTCCGATAATGAAATTGCCCATTTGGTTCTTTTTACCTTTATTAATGATTACTGTTGGGATTTTTTCTTCTTTTATTGCAACAACTGCCGTTGTTATTATTTTTATCAAATTAGTCAACGAATTAGACAAACTGGGCAAAGTAGATCGTGCTAGAGTTTTATTACCCATTTCATTTGCTGGAATTTTAGGTGGTAGCTGTACTTTAATGGGAACAAGTACCAACTTGATTGTTTCGGATATTTCGCGAAAAAGTGGTATCGGGCGTTTTGGTTTCTTCGAATTTTCTACAGCGGGAATCATTTTTATCTTAGTTTCTATTCCGATTATATTTTTTCTTGCTAAAAAGTTTTTACCCCGAACTCCAGAGCCAGAAAACATCGACTTGCATAATAAATTTGGGTACATCACCGCAGTAAAAATTAAAGCGGGTTCTAAATTAATTGGCAAAGAACCCTACGATACTGAAATTTGGAATGAAAATGACATTCGTCTCGTTAAAATTCAGCGTGGGAAAAGGCATTTAAAAAGCGATTTAAAATCGGAAATACTGCAAGAAAACGACATACTTTGGCTTGATTTAACCATCGAAGATTTAACGGCACAAACTGAAAGGTTAGGTTTAAATATTTTGGGAGTTGATCAAGATTTGGTTGAAGAGCATTTTAGCAATGAATTTCATGAAGTTATTATTCTTCCTAACTCGCGTTACATTAATATGTCGATTGAAGAATTTAACGAATCTTTGCCTGAGAACGTGTATGTGAAAGGAGTAAGTAGCGACAGAACTCGTCCAAATAACAGCAATTATTTTAAAAAGTTTTTCTCAAAGAAATTTATAATTCCGGGAAACCGTGTGTTATTGACAGGGAATTTAACTGAAATTCAAAGGATAGCAAATTCTAATAACTTGTTGTTTGCAAACACTGTAATTACCAACCCACACATTCCGAATTATAAGAAAATAATTTCGTTTGGTGCTATTTTATTGGTTATCATTTTATCGGCTAGTAATACCTTTTCCATATTAAAGAGCAGTCTTTTGGGAGTTGGTTTGTGTTTGTTTACCGGTTGTATTCAGTTAAAAGATGCGTACTCTGGAATTAACTGGCAAGTAATTTTCTTATTGGCAGGAATGATTCCACTTGGAGTAGCGATGAAAAATACAGGAACCGATGTGTATCTTGCCGAACATTTGTACGGACTTTTAAAATCAGTTCCTACCTCGGTAACCATTTCTATCATTTTTGCATTTACAATGTTAATGAGTGGCTTTGTCTCTAATAATGCTACCGCAATTATCGTAGCACCAATTGTGATTGCAGTTGCCGCCAAACTAAATTTAAATCCGAAGCCACTTTTATATGCGGTTATGTTTGGTGCTAACTTTAGTTTTTACACGCCAATGGGCTACCAAACCAATGCTATTATTTACGGATTGGGTATTTACAAATTCAAACATTTTTTAATTATTGGAGGAATACTATCGATCGTTTTATTGATTTTAGCTTCATTTTTATTACCAATGTTGTACCTGTAAAAAGTTAATTACAAACGACAACAAATAATTACAGCCGACTATAACTAGTTAACAACCGAATACTTTTTGACTACTGTTGCATCTTTGCCTAGTTGAATCACTGTAACGATTGCAACATTATATAAACCATTAAAAAAGTATACGCCATGAGTAATTTAAGAAACAGAGTGCAGTTGATTGGTCACGTAGGTCAAGATCCAGAAGTAAAAACATTAGAAGGCGGTCGAAAAGTAGCCAACATTACGGTTGCAACCAACGACCGATATACCAATGACAAAGGCGAAAAAGTAGAACAAACCGAATGGCACCGATTAACTGCCTGGGGAAAAACAGCCGAATTAATTGAGAAATACGTAACCAAGGGCAAAGAAGTTGCCGTTGAAGGTAAGTTGACCCACCGAAGTTATGACGATAAAAACGGTGAAAAACGCTATATCACTGAAGTCCTAATTAGTGATTTGCAATTATTAGGAGCCAAATAATTATAGTCAATCATTCCAGTTTAAACTTTATATTTAAAATCCCTGCGACAGAACGCAGGGATTTTTTTGTTTTACGCAATTGCAATCTGCTTGTGATTCAATAATTTGTTAAAAGACTAAATTTTTTGGTTTGTTTTTGATTATTTTGCAACACTAATTCATTTATGCTTACTAACTCAACTATTATTAAATTATTACTATGAAAAAAAATCTAATCCAATCGTTTGGTGTTGCCACCTTGTTTTTTGCGGGATTAAGTGTGGTGTCTGCCCAAGACATTTTGGTCAATTCACTGAAGTTAAATGCCAGCGAGAATAGCAAAAGCAGCTTCAAATTTACCGAGCAAATTAACTTAGGAACTACTGCTGTAAAAAGCCAAGGATCTTCGGGAACCTGTTGGAGCTACGCCACCAATTCGTATTTGGAGTCGGAAATGATTCGTATGGGCAAACAACCAGTTGAATTGTCTCAACTTTTTTCTGCACGCAACGTCTATGTGGATAAAGGAGCAAACTATGTGAGAATGCACGGAGCTGTTTCTTTAGGAGAAGGTGGAGAAACGCACGACGTAATAAACATGTTTCGTAAATACGGAGCCGTACCTAGAGAGGTCTACACTGGTCTAAATTATGGAACAGATAAAAACCAACTGGGCGAAATGTCTGCGATGCTAGAAGGTGTTTTAAATGCGGTTGTTAAAAATCCGAATGGAAGTTTAACTCCCAACTGGCAAAAAGCATACGCCGCAGTAATTGACTCGTATTTGGGTCAGGTTCCAGAAAAATTTAATTTTAAAGGTAAAGAATACACTCCAAAGACTTTTGCAAAAGAAGTAGTAGGCATAAATCCAGACGAATATGTAGAACTATCTTCGTTTACCAATGCACCTTACTATCAAAAAACAATGTTAATGGTTCCTGATAACTGGTCGTTTGATCAAGTATACAACGTAAAAATGAATGAGATGACCGACGTAATTGACAATGCTTTGAAAAAAGGGTATACAGTAGCGTGGTCGACAGATGTGAGCGAAAAAAGCTTTAGCTGGAAAAATGGTGTAGCGTATGTGCCAACCAAGAAATACCAAGATATGAGCGAAGAGGAGAAAAAAGAAATGTTTAACGGTCCAAAAACAGAACTAGACATTACTCCAGAATTGCGTCAAGAAGCGTTTGACAATTATGAAACTACAGACGATCACGCAATGCACATTATCGGTTTGGCCAAAGATCAATCGGGTAAAGACTATTATATCGTTAAGAACTCTTGGGGCGCAACCAATGATTACAAAGGTTATCTTTTTGTAACTAAGAATTTCGTAAAATATAAGACGACTTCTTTCTTAGTGAACAAAAATGCAATTCCAGCAGATATTGCTAAAAAAATAGGAGTATAATACGCTTCAACTCTTAAAAAAAAAGTGGGTATTTAGAATTCTAACTACCCACTTTTTTTATGCTTATTTTTAAGTTCTGCTTACAGAAACGCGATACGTTTCATCAATCGGATGCTAATTTTGCGTATCCGTAATTATCTGACCATCCCGATTTTAACGGCAAAAGTTGTCGGGTATGTGCTTCTCTACGCATTCCTGCTTTCTCTAAAACCTGTATTGAACCCAAATTCGCTACAGCACAGCCCGCTTCGATTCGGTGGAGTCTTAGCTCCTCAAAACCAAAAAGCAATAGTTCTTTCAACGCTTCTGTCGCGTAGCCTTTGTTCCAAAACTTTGGATCAAATTTAAACCAAACTTCAGCATTTTTGTACTTGGCTTTTCCAAGCGAGATTCCAATTAAACCAATGAATTGATGATCCGTATTCAACTCAACCGCAAAGGTAAACCGCTGCGTGTTTTGAGTATCATGTTCTTTAAGCCAACTTTGGAGAATTGATTCGGTTTCTTGTAAATTTTCAGGAATACCTACTGTGTTGTATTGGTCGACCTCTTCTAACGAATGCAGATAATGTACCTGCAGGAGATCTTTTTCGACAATAGCCCTCAACGTTAAGCGTCCGCTATCGATCTTGTACTTATTCATTTGTACTGTTTTTTAGCACTGGCAGCAATTGCATCTCAATATGCGGAATGTCATCTTCTAAATACATTTCGCTAGTTTGTATAAAGCCGTGCGATTCGTAAAACTTTTTAAGATACAATTGTGCACCGATGGTTATTGCTGTTTTATTATAATGCAGTCTTATGCCATCAATAGCCTGCTGCATTAACGCGTGACCCCACTTTCTATGACGGTATTTTGGACTAACCACTACTCGACCAATCGATGCATTTTCAAAACTAATTTTGGCATCAAACAAACGGGCATGCGCCACGATTTCACTATCACAAACACCAATTAGGTGCAACGCTTTTTTATCTTTACCGTCTAAGTCAAGATAGACGCAATTTTGCTCCACCACAAAGACTTCACTGCGTAATTGTAGCGTGTCATATAATTCGGATACCGTTAACTCCTGAAAAGGCTTTATTTTCCATTCTACTTGATTCATTCTTCTGCTTTTTGTCGCGGTTGCACTTGCACCGATTTGATAATAGATTCTAAATACAACATTAAATCTCGTTCTTCATTAGACGGTGCATAACAAAAACCCTCAACAACCAAAACTCGATTGTACGTTTCATCTATAATAGCATAATTGATAAAAGGTCCCATCATAAAATCGTTTTGCAATTCCCATGTTCCTTTGGTTTCAAATGCTTTCTTACCATCTAGAAGAATGGTAGAAAAATAGGGAGCATAAGAATCGTCTGTTACCATTGGTGTATCCGGCTCTTTTCCTTTTACATGCAGGCCAACAGAATCTCTAATTTTTACAATTTGATTGGCAATATCCTTTGAAGGATCAAATGAATGTAGTGGAATTTGGTACAGCAACAAACTGATATTTCCGCCTACTACTTCTTTTTTAAGCCAAATAAAGTTGCGTTCATGCAAGGCATATTTAAAACCTGTTGGGATTTTTAAATCGATATGAAATTTGTTTTTGATAACCGTCGGATCGAGTAATGACTTCGCATTTTGTTGCTGGCATTCCTCGAGTTCGGTTTTATGAATTTGTTGAATGATGCTTGCTGCGTTAATTTCGATCGACTGGATAATATCAGCAATAGATTTGCCGCTAATGCGAAATACATTTTGAGGAGAGGTATATTGATTTCTTTTGACTTCAAATTTATTAAAATCTTCTTTTTTAACAATAATCACATTGCGGCCATCGGTCATGTAGCCTTCTAGTAATTTTGCCGAATATTGATTGATGGTAAACAGAGGTTCCTCTTTGGTAAGGCCAACAACGGGCGAAGCAAATTTATTTCGAATCGTATCTCCGACTTCTCCGTACCACAATTGGTCGTCAATGATAACCGATATAGCATTGGTTTTATTGGCTTCTTTACTCTTATTTTTATCGTTCTTTTTAAAACAAGAAATACAGAGGACCGCCGAAATTAGGATAAAAAAAATGGCTTTATTCATTTTTACTATTATGAAATAAAGCCAAATTTAATGTATTTTTTTTGGACTAACTGCTAATCTTAAGTTTCATTCCGGGTTTTAAATCCTTGGCTTCGATGCCATCATTTAACTGCTTAATATCTGAAACCGAAATTCCAGGGTATTTTTTAGCTATGCTGTACAACGAATCTCCTTTTTGAACTTGGTAATTTATTGTAGATTCTTTACTACTTGTCGCATGTCTTTTAAATTCACTTACGGTAGCGTTGTTCGAAACGATACTAGTTTTCGTTTTTACAACCACCATTTCTTCTGGAACTGCTAAAGAAACAATTAGACTTTTTCCTGCCGTGATTTTAGAATCTTTTAATGCATTCCATTCTTGCAAATCAGCAATTGCAACATTCTTTGTTTTAGCAATACTTTCTAAATTGTCGCCCACTTGAATGGTATATAAAACTGGATCTTTTGTCGATTTGTTTTTATCTACCTGAACCTCGGCCACTACTTCTTCCACACGTTTTTTATCAATTTTCGAAGCGTTTTTTACTTTCACTTCTTTTGGCTGAACAACCTCAACTGGAACTTCTTTGTACAATTTTAAAGTTGCACCAGCAGCAATACGATTCGTATTTAATTTATTCCAACTTTTTAGCTCTACTACAGAAACATCAAACTTATCTGCTATTGCTCCTAAATTATCGCCACTTTTAATTTTATAATAACTAATAGAACCGTTGGTACTGGTTTTAATTTCAGCTTTGGCAATAGCTGTTCGCTGGTTGTTAAATTCTGGATTATTTTTATGGTCTAAATACGCGTAAATCTTTGGTTCATTGGCCGTAAAAACTGCAATTTTATCCAAAGGCAAACGAAGAAAGTGTGGTTCGTTTGCGTAGTATGGAATCACTTTCAATTTATACGAAGGGTTTAATAATTCAATTTGCTTTTGCGGAACATCTAGTAAATCGGCTACGTCTTGAAAACTCATTTTTTGACGTACTTGAACCGTATCGGTTTCAAAATGTTGTACGACTGCTTCCTGCGGAACGATGCCGTGCTCCTTGCGGAACTCATACAAATACATCGTTGCTAAAAAAGCGGGTACATAGCCTTGCGTTTCTTTAGGCAAGTGTTTTTTAATTTCCCAATAACTTTGTTTTCCGCCCGAACGACGAATTGCTTTAGAAACATTTCCTGGACCTGAATTGTATGAGGCTAGAACCAGATCCCAATCGCCAAAAATTTTATACATTTTTGCCATATAATCGGCTGCGGCTTGACTGGATTTTAGCGGATCGCTACGTTCGTCGATGTACGAATCTATTTTTAAATTGTATTGCTTACCGGTGTGGTACATGAATTGCCACAATCCTGTAGCTCCCATTTTTGACACCGCTTTCGGATTAAGCGCCGATTCGACAACGGCCAAATATTTTATTTCTAAAGGAACATTTTGTTTGGCAAACGCTTCCTCAAATAAAGGAAAATAATAATCTGACAAGGCCATCAAGCGGCCAAATGACTTGCGTCGGTATTTTAAATATGATTTTATGGTTTTTTCGAGGCTTTCATTGTATTCGATATTGAAAGGCGACTTTTGATTCATTACTTGCAACCGTTCTTTGAGTAAAGCGGTTGGTAATTCGACATCCAGATCGGTATCGATTACAACTTCTTCGAAGCTTACATTTTTCTCTTCATATAAATCAGAACTGGTCAATTCATTGATCCATAAACTATCGACACAAGTCGTCATTTTATCGGTAACAAAGGAGTTTTTGACTTGCTCTAAATACGAAAGATTTGAAGGGGTATTTGTTTGATTATCTTGGGCAAATAAGGCAAAAGAACACAAACAAAAAAACGAAAGTGTGGTATTTTTTACTAACATAGATTAATTTCAACAGGGGCTTTTGAAAAAGCAAGATAAACTTTTTTTACAAACTTAGCCTGTTGAAATTAAAATAATGTTTAAACTATGTTAAATATCAGTTAGTTAGTCTAAAATTGCTGCAATGCCAGGTAGCACTTTTCCTTCTAACATTTCTAACATGGCACCTCCACCAGTCGATACATAACTTACTTTATCTTCAAAACCAAACTGTTTTACAGCGGCCACAGAATCTCCCCCACCTACTAAAGAAAAGGCTCCGTTTTCAGTTGCTTCTGCAATAAATTCACCTAAAGCAATAGTACCTTTTGCGAAACTTTCCATTTCAAAAACACCCAAAGGACCGTTCCATAAAATAGTTTTTGATTCTAATAGTACTTTCTTGAAATTTTCTAATGATTTTGGTCCAGCATCTAAACCTTCCCAACCATCAGGAATCGCCATTACATCTACAATTTGACTATTAGCTGTGTTTGAGAAATCATCTGCAGCAACTACATCAACTGGAATGTGAATTTGAACTCCTTTTTCTTTCGCTAAACGTAAAATCTCCAAGGCTAGTTCTAATTTGTCATCTTCGCAAATCGAGTTCCCTACCTTTCCTCCTTGTGCTTTTACAAAGGTAAAGGTCATTCCACCACCAATAATCATGTGGTCTACTTTGTCTAAAATATTCTCGATCACTGTAATTTTAGAAGAAACTTTCGAGCCTCCCAAAACTGCCGTTACTGGTTTTTGACTGTTTTTTAATACTTTATTCAAGCTTTCAATTTCTTTGGCCAATAGCAATCCGAAACATTTTGCTATTGGAAAGAATTGTGCAATAATTGTAGTTGAAGCGTGCGCTCTGTGTGCCGTTCCAAAAGCATCATTTACATAAATGTCTCCCAAAGAAGCCAACTCTTTTGCAAAAGCAACATCTCCCGCTTCTTCCTCTGCATGAAAACGTAAATTTTCTAACAATAAAACTTCACCTGGCTTTAAATTGGCTGCCGCATTTTTCGCTTCTTCACCAATACAATCCGCTGCAAATTGGACAGGAACTCCCAAAATATCGCTAGTTGTTTTTAAAATGTGGTGTAAAGAATATTTTTCTTCTACTCCTTTTGGACGTCCTAAGTGCGACATTAAAATTACACTTCCGCCATCGGCAAGGATTTTATCAATAGTTGGTTTAGCTGCATCGATACGAGTGGTATCGGTTACCTTAAAATTATCATCCAAAGGCACATTAAAATCAACACGGATAATGGCTTTTTTATCTGCAAAATTAAAATCGTTTATCGTTTTCATACTTTATCGTTTTTTATATTTTTTGAAAGTACCACAAATATAGCATTTTAGAGCAAGTTATAAATTGGACACTTTCAGAAAATAGCATCTAAATTTTACGAAAACGTTGTAAAAAAGTAAGAATTATTGTTTGAAGGGAGAAAGTAAGTGTACGAAAACGCATCCGTAGCCTCATCTCTAATTTTTTAGCAAATACTGACTTCTTTGCTACTTTGTTTTCATGCACTATCCATGCACTATCTATGCTTTATCCATACACTGGCTATGCAGTAACCTAAACTCCGTTCTCGTCCGTACTAATTTGCTTTTTTAGAGATGTATTTCCTTCTTTTCGGGATAAATATTCTGCTGAAATCCACTTCGTAGTAGAGTCCCAAACTTTAAATAAACGATTTTTTCTAGTGCTTCTTTTTAAGACAAAAAAAAGCGGTTAATTTCTTAACCGCTTTTAAACTATTACAAATTATTAAAATTAATCGTGAACTGGCCCTTGCGTACACGGACAGTTACTTATCGACTGTAAGAAATCAAAACCTAATGTAATCATGTGCGTACCACTATTGTACGACACAAAATCATTGACCGTTACTTGATACGAATACCCAAAATAGAATTTAGATTTCGCAAAACCAACCATTGGACCTACATTAAGCGGTTTCATGGGTTGATCATTTAAGAAACGATACGACGCCCCTATCCAATAATAATCATCGTAGCGGTTGAACTTTCGGTACTTAAAGTTGATGTCAGTACTTGAACGACCGTCGCTTGCAAAATACTGAATGTATGCAGAGGGTTCGAACTCATCATAATTTTGACCTTTGATGATTAATCCCGTATACAATTGATAATTCTGAAGCAAATTTGGTTCAATACCCGAAAACTTATCAATGTCTTTAGTTAAAATATTACTGGCAGTTAAGGCAGCATAAAATCCTTTATTACGATACAAAGCACTCACATCAAAGTTATTGTTTGAGGTATACCGGTTGTTGGTAATTGCTGGATCAAGTACTGGATTTTCGTAATTTGGATCAAACTCATTAATATCAATCTTAAAACTATTGAAGTTATACGAAAGACCAAACGACAAATATTGTTTGGAATAGTAATCTAAAACCAAGTGATGTGCAAACGAAACTTTGGCTCCCGTTTGGCGGGTGTATCCGTTTTTATCATTGTAAAAGGACAGTCCAACTCCCGAACGATCTAACACTCTAAAATCGGCAAAAACGGACTGGTTTTCGGGTGCATCTTTGACACCAACCCATTGCGTCAACCCATTTACACGTATTCTAAGATTATCGCCAATACCAGCATAAGCAGGCGACACCACAAATGGATTGTCTGCAAGATATTGCGTAAACGTAGGTAAATTTAACTCTTGGCCGTAACCGTAACTAGCGGCCAAGAGTAATAGTGCTAAAAATCTTTTTTTCATGGTATTCTTTTTAATAGACAACAGTCGATTTGGGAATTAAAAGTTATCTGTATAATGTAAAGTGACCTACGAATTCGCGATCGTCTTTTGGGTTGTTTAATTTAACAACATACCAGTAATCTCCTGTTGGTAATGCTGCTCCTTTGTACGTTCCATCCCATTTTTGTCCGAAACGGTATTTAGCAATTTCACGTCCGTAACGGTCGAAAATCGTATATACTAAATCAGTGTAATTGATTGAGCATCCAGGTCCCCAAGTATCTTGGTTTCCATCACCATTTGGCGTGAAATAATTAGGAATACACACATCAACATAATCAAATTGTCTTGAAGCTGTTGCAGTACATCCGTTTTTGTCTCTCACAGTTACCGTGTACACGTCTGATTTATAATAAACGTAATTTGAACTGCTTGTAAATGACTCTGAATTAAAGCTGTACTCATACTCTCCACTTCCACCTGTAGCAGTAGCCACAATTTGGTTTAATTGACCATCACTTAATGTAAGCGTTAATGGAGCAACTGCAATCACTTCAAATTCAATTGTACGTTTTTCACAACCATTACTGTGTCTTGCTATTACAAAATGTTTACCTGGGGCAACATTTGTAAATATACCACTTGGTTGGAAAACGCCTGCACCGTCTAAATCATAATCTACATCTGCTGGATCATTACTATCATCAATTGTAATCGTTACAACATTTGCAGACGCATTGTTAACACAGTCGTATGTAACCACTGCTTTAGGATTTAGTATTACTGCCGCCTCAAATTCAATTTCTACTTCAGTAGTACAGTTTAAAGCATCTTTAACATAAACTGTATGTTTACCCCCAGATAATCCGGTAAAGTCATAAGGAAGAGTAGTTACTGTTGTATACACTCCTTTGAAATTATCCAAACTAATTTGGTATGGAGCAGTTCCTCCTTCAATATCAATACTAAATGCTCCATCGTTATCACCTTGACAAACTTCCTCTCTAATAGAATTAGGTATAATTGTAGCGATTAAGTCGTCTGGCTCTGTGATTGTGATGTTTTTAAGTGAAACAAAACAGCCGTTCTCATCTGTAACTAATACTTCATAGTTGCCCGCTCTCAAATTATCAAAGACATGTCCAGTAGCACTATTGCCTTCAAAAAATTGATTTAAATTCGGAGAAATTGCGTACGAAATAGCACCTGTTCCTCCAGAAGCATCGATTGTAATTTTACCATCTTTGTTTGAGTTACACGTAACATTCGTAATAAGCGGCGTAACAGTCAATGCTAGCAACGGTTCAGCAATTGTAACTACACCGCTATCGAATTGACAATCTCCACTGTCTACACGAACGATGTACGTGCCTGCAAGAAGCAAATCAAAATAACCAGTTGATTGTGTAGGTCTAATTGCAACTTTACTAGCATCTAATAAAGTGTACAAATAGTTTCCTAAACCACCCACAGCACTCGCGTCTATAACTCCTGACGCAGAACCTGTACATTTAACGTCTGCATTACTTAAATCTAAATTAAGATCTAAAGGCGTTAATGCATTTATAGTTACATTGTTTGAGATAAAACTCACACAATTATTTGCATCTCTAACATAATACTGGTGATCTCCTAAGCCCACAGAAAAAGTTACTTCAGAAACAAAAGAACCTGAAACTATTACAAAATTTTGATCTTCACTGTATTCATATGGTCCTTTTCCGCCAGTAGCGCTTAACGTTAATGTTGCCTGTGTCAGACAAGTCACTCCAGTTTCAAGAGATAATGTTGGCTCTACCTTAGTTGGTTCTCCAATTACAATATTCGCTGTAGGTTGTGACACACAATTTAAACCATCAACAACAGTTACGCTGTACGTTCCAGCACCTAAACCTGAAAATACAGGACTACTTTGTGGTGTAGAAGAAAACATCGGATTAGCTGACACATAATTTAAAATGTAAGCATAATTTGTCCCTTGACCTCCCGTTGGAAGAGCGACAACTATTTCTCCATCGAAAGATCCGTTACAAGCTAGCGTAGTTGCGGTAGCACTTGCCGTAACCACAATTGGATCTGGATTTTTTAGAATAACTGTTTCTGTATCAATACAGCCACCTGCATCTTTAACATTTACTGTATACGTTCCTGGAATCAAGTTTTCAAAATAGAACTGATCAGAATAAGGAACACTTACAGGACCTACCAACTCGTATTGGTAAATACCTGACCATCCGCCATCTGCCGTTACTGAAATTGTTCCATCATCGCCTGGATCGCAAGTTATAGGCGTAGCTGTTACAAAAATTTCCAATTCCGCTGTAGGCCCTGCAATTGTAAAGTTTGTTTCGACCTCACAACTTGGAGTATTTACTAATTTAGCTTTTACATTATAAACTCCTGCTGGTAAATTCGGAATCGTAATTGAAACTCCTGCTGTTGTTTGTACTGGAGTACTACCATTTGGTCCCGTAATAGTATATTCAAAAGGTCCTGCATCATCAGTAGGATCCGTTTGATTGTCAACAAAAGTCAATACTGCACTTCCGGTAGCTGAACCATAACAAATAACATTTTGAACGTTGCTTGCTACAATATTAAATGTGTTGGGTTCATTTACATAATGAATCGCTTTTATGCTACATCCTGTGATAGGATTTGCAACAGTAATTGCATAACTACCAACAGTTAAATTTGTGAATATACCGTTAGTATTTGTTTGCGTTGGATATGCAATTGCATTAGTTGCTGTTCCTTCAATTGTGTAATCAAGAGGAACTGCTGCACCGCTTGTAAAGACAACATTAACCTGAATATCTTCGGTATCAATACATGTAATTGCTTTGGTTACTGTGATATTCTCTGTTGTAGCAAAATCAATTCCTACAAATGCATTGATCGTTGCGGTAGTAGTACCTAAACATCCTTTATCATCGTATACATTGATTAGATAAGTACCTCCTAGTAAATCAGTTTCTCTATAAATAGGATTATCACCTCTTTGAACTGGGATAGGATTTCCATTTCTTAAAAATTCATATACCGTATAAACGTTTGAACCTCCAGTTGGCAATGGTACACTAATGGTCGCATCATTAGTTCCGTTTCCTGTTGCACAACCGTACTCTGATACAGTTGGTGCTACAACAACTAGTGGAGCTGGTTCAAGTACTGTTTCATTTTTAGACTCTGAACATCCTCTTCCTGAAGTTACTGTTATCGTATAATTTCCTTGCGGAAGATTTTTAAATACGTTTCCAACTAACGTTCCTACATTAGGGCTAATATCGTACGTATAAACCGGATTGTTGTTTACTGTTGTTGTTGCAGTATCCATGTTTACCGTAATAGTTCCATTGCTATCTCCGTTGCAAATTACATCCGTTTTAGCCAAACTAAAATTGATAATTTGATTCGGATTTTCAATGATAACTTCAACCTCTTTTGTACAGTTTGTACCTGTATCTATAACGGTAAAAATATAAGTGTTTGGCGCTAAATTTGTAAATACATTTGATGAAACATAAGGAGCTCCGTCAATACTGTATTCATAACTTGCCACTAATGTCCCTCCAGAAGCCGTCAAGGTTACTACGCCATCTGCGTCTGTACAAGTTGGAGTAGTAGTAAGTTCGTAAAGTAATTGTAACGGTTCTAATATAGTTACCGTTTCTGTCACCACACATTTGTTGGCGTCTCTAACATAAACAGTATGATTTCCTGTTGTTTGAACAGTTAATATATTGTTGTTCAGTTGCCATGTATTACCGTCTAAACAGTATTCATATGGGGCTACACCCGATGCTCCTACAGCAGTGATTGTATAAGGACTAGCACATTGGCTAGTGGTTGCAGTTACAGTTGGCATTGGATCTTCAACAATCACTATTGGCATAGAAACTTCACAACCGTGAGCGTCTTTTGCCCAAAGTGTCCAAGTGAATGCAGGATCTAAAATCGCTGTATCATAAACATCATATACTTTTGTATCTCCAGCTTTTACAAAAGCATAAGTATATCCCGGTGTACCATCAAAAGCCGTTGCTTTTATTTCAAAACCTCTATTACAATTGGCATTTTTAATTGTCACATAATTAACATCTAAAACAACAGGTTCTTCTACTTCTATACTAACAGTAGCCTCACATAGAGTGGTATTGTCTACCACTTTTATTCCGTAAGTACCTGCTATAAGATTGGTTAATTCAATTGTGTCCGTTCCTACTACAGTTGTGGTACCTCCTGTTGGTCCAGTATAAGTCGCAGTAAATCCTGTCGCTCCAAAATCAGAAACTTTAAAAGTAATTTTTCCGTTCGCTTCACCCTTACAAGCAACACCTACTACTTCTCCACTAACGGCTATTTTAATACCATCGTCTACAGTGGTAAGTTCTTGGTACGAACAACCATTAGCATCTGTTACTTTAAAAGTATAATCACCAGCAAGTAATCCTGCGAAAATCGCTGGGTCAGCAGCTCCGGTTGTATTAACTACAGTAGGAGTCGCTAGCGGTACACCATCAATTTCAATAATTTCAAATTTCAACGCGCCAACTCCGTTTGTAGCCGTTACTGTAACCGTACTCGTTTGATCTACAATTGGAGAACAAAGAATTGGTGTAGCATCAAAAGCTAAATCTGTTGGTTTGTTTAAAGGATCAACAGTTATTGTTTTAGGCGCTGTCTCACAACCATTAGCATCTTTTACCGTATAAATTATCGTTTGGATTGCTCCATCGTCATTGACAGAAAATGTATTATCACTATCATACCCTATTGAGTTGAAGTTGTAATAATAACCTGTTAAAACTCCCGTAGGTGTTCCACCAGCTCCAACAACGGTAATTACTGTCTCACTACTACAAGTAGTATTAATTGACTGTGTTGCTGTTGTAGTTAATAATGGTGGATTATTAATTACTTGCGTTGCCGCCACAGAACTACATCCTTTAGCATCGGTAACAACCACACTATAAGAACCTGCTACTAAACCAGTATAAATTCCTGATGAATCACCGGTGTTATTAGTTGCTCCTGATAATACAAAAGTATAAGGTGCCACTCCTTTTGACAAGTCAACATTTACTGTCAATGTTGCCGTTCCACCAAAACATTCTATTGGTGAACTAATAACAGTTGAAGCAATTGCTGGATTTATTGGAATAGTAACTTCAAATGGGTCACTTTGCACCGTACAATTGTTTGCATCGGTAACTTGGAAAACATATGTTCCAATAGTGCTATTCGTATAAGGCGAAGTAATTGTTGCAAACGGTGCACTATTAATACTTACTGCAAAGGTATAACTTGCATTATTCCCATCAGTAGCACTAAAAGTAAATTCACCAGCAGTTGTTGCTGCAGGAGCGCAAGTAAGATCCTTAACTTGAGTAACCGCTAATTGTAACGGTTTGTATACAGTAATTGTGGTAGCGCTAGTTGCAATACAACCATTGCCATCCTTAACAGTAACCGTATAAGCTTGTGATGCTCCCGTTGGTGCAGGAACTGTAAACGTATACGTCGTACCTGTACTAGTAAAGAAATCAGTTCCGTTGATGCTAAAACTTAGTGGTAAAACACCCGTTCCTGTAGCTACAAAAGTATAATTTCCTGATGCAGTACATTGGTTTGAGGCTAATGTTGGAACCGAAACTGTTGGTGTATCATCTTTAGTAATCGTAATAGGTATCATTGCTGTACATAGATTTGCATCTTGTACGTGTACCTCAACAGCCCAAGTCATTCCTAAAGGTGTTGCTATCCCATTTGTTAATGTTGACGTATCTATAGTAGTAACATCAGAGAAAATTATAGCTCCAGAAAATCCTGGTGGAACAATAGCATATTTGTAATTCGGAGTACCTCCTAACGGTGACATCGTAATTTGAGAAATAGGTTTATCACAACTCACATTACTTGGTACAGCATTTATAGACAAATCTAAATCTGGTTGAGTGATAGTAACCGATTTTGTTATTTCACAAGTTGTTGTATTGTCTCTTATAGTAACATCATAAGTACCAATCGCTAAATCCTCTAAAGTAATTACATCACCCAATTTACTTGATATTACTGGTAACCCAACTGGATTTGTTGCTACAGCAAAAGTAAAAGCACCTGGAGCGGTTGTTGAACTTGCCGTAAAAGTAGCTTTTCCTGTAGCTCCGCCTTTGCATTTTACATTAGATACAACATTTGGCACTAATTGAAGCGCTGGCAATTTTTGTACTGTATATAATTCTTCATCAGTACTACATCCTTTGCTGTCGGTAACTCTAAACATATAATCACCTGCTAACAATCCTAAATAAGTTCCAGTAGTATCTCCCGTGTTATTAGGGAAAGATGGACCAGAAACCAAGGTATAAGTAACGGTACCAATACCGTTAGAATAATTAATTTTGACATCTCTTGTCAATGCAGGACAAGTCATTTGAGTAGGCACAAATCCAGTAATTTTTGGAGGATCTAATGCATCAATAACTATAGGAATCATAGCTGTTGTACAGCCATTACTATCTTTTACAATGATTTCATAAGTTCCTGCTGCAGTTGTTTTACGAATATTATTAGAGGAATAACTGCCTCCATTATCAAAACTATAAAGAAAATCATTTGTACCACCTGATGTAGTAACCGTAATCGTTGCCTCTATAGGATCATTTCCTCCTCCACACCTCATTTGATCTACCACAATTGTTAGTGTCGCAATTGGCGTTGGATCTGTTACAGTAACCTTAATTGTTTCAACACAATCATTAGCATCTTTTATATAATAGGTTACTTCACCTTCTGCTGCTGTTTGATTAAATTCATTATTAGTTTCAGTTGGTAATGTAGGAGCAGCTCCTTTTTGATAAGTATAAGTTCCTGTTCCTCCTGTCGCATTAATTACTACAGTTGTGGCTTGACCCACACATAAAGGAATACCTGCTGCTGCTGTAGGAACAATTGGTACTAATGCATCAATTGTAGCGGTAGTTGTAGCCGTACACGTACCATCAGATACTTCAAAAGTATAATTTCCATCTGCTAAATCAGTAAAGATTCCTGTTGCTGCTCCAGTTGAATTTATAGTAGGACCAGCTGTAATAGAATAAGTATAAGTCGCTGGAAGAACGGTATTACCGCCATCCGCTTTCACAGTGATTCCACCATTAGGAGCTGCTGTCTTACAATCTACTTTCTTAATTGCAATAGGATTAAGTGTTAATTGCTCTTTAACCGTAAATGGCGCCGAAGCAATACAGCCATACCCGTCTTTGATATTCAGTGTGTAAGTACCTGGTGTCAGATTAAATACATTATTATTTGAATACCCACCTATAATCGCACCTTGATTTACGCTGTACGTAACTGGTAAAATTGTTGTAGCATCTGCTGTAACAGTTACAGCGATGGCTGTTCCTGTATAACATAATGAAGCCGGTGTAATAGCTGCAATTGCAGGCGCTATTTCTGGATCAACAGTTACTGGAGTACTTTGAATACATCCATAAGCATCTTTAGCATATACAATATAATTACCTGTTACACTTGTTTTATAAGTAGTGCTATCAATCCATAATAAACTTGAACCTGTAGGAGGAGTCGCTGTAGCCAATAAATACTGGTACTTATATGGTCCAGTACCTCTTTGGGCACTAGCCGTAATCACTCCGGAATTAGCATTACAGTTAACTTTTTTAGTGTTCGAAGCTGTAACGGTTAGTAATTCTAAAGATTCTGTGATGTTAAAGTTAGCTGTTGCAACACTACAACCTGCATTTGAGCCGCCTAGATCCTCTTTGATTAATATATAATACGCACCAATTGGTAATGGACCAATATTTACAAACGATATATTTCCGTTTGCAGGTACAGTTTCTATTCCAGTTATTAAAGTTGATGCTTTAGTTGTAGCCTCAAATATTTCGTAAGTAATTGGAGTGCTAACCGCATATGAACTAGTTACACTAAAAGCAACATTCCCGTTTGCATCTCCTTTACAAGCCACGTTATTAAACCCAGAAACAGCTGCTACTAGTGTAGAATTGGATGGAATTGGTGTTGTAGAAGGACTTGTAAAATAGCAACCCGTTATACTATCATAAACCACAAATGAATAGGAAACTCCAGGTGTTAAATCGGTAAACGTAGCATTTTTACTTCCGGTGCTCGATTCTGGCAACCAAACTCCATCTGTAGGATAAACTTGTGGTTGACCCGTATAAATCTGGAAAAAGAAAGGTCCATTACCCGTAATATTAGTTGAAAGTGCTCCCACCGCAACAGTGGCTGAACCACCAGTTGTACAATTGGCCGGAGGCAATACTACCGATATATCAAGATCTTTTACATCCGAAGCCACTTTCAAATCTGCCACAATTGCCGTACAACCATTTGCATCCTTAACGATAACTTGGTAAATCCCTGGATCTACAACATTAAATACGACAGTTCCTCCCGTTTCACCTAATGCTTCATTAATATAAAATTTACCTGTAATAAAATAATCATAAGGAGCTGTTCCTCCAGTTACACCATTGATTGTAACTGAACCTTTAGAAACCCCTAATGCATTACAAGTGATTGGATCTGCAACAGCATCTATTACAATAGCTGTAGGTTCACCAATAGTAATTGTGCTAGTAGTTGCACATCCTCTAGCATCAGTAAGGGTTATCGTGTAAACACCTGCTTTTAGACCAGTTGTTTGTTCCCCATAATCTTTACCCGTTGTATCATTTTTTACATTAATAATGAAAGGAGCTGTTCCGATTGTATTATCGTACGTAACCACAATCTCTGCCGTTTCTTCATCGTGACATAAGATCATTTTGTTGATTGGCTGAACAACAGAAGTTATTACAGGAATAACCGTAGCAGTAACCAATTGCGGATTCGTTTGTACTGGACATCCTTTGCTATCCCTAACAAGGAAACTATAATTTCCAGGAGTTGCAAAAGTTTTTGTAAAAGTAGTAGTCGCTATTCCCGTTACCACTGATCCAACAGTTGCTAGACCATTATAAATTTGGTACGAATACGGTCCTGTTCCGTTTGTTACATTTACTGTAATAGATGCATCAATTGGTGCAACACAAGTGATATCTTTATCTAGGAATGAAGTAGCAAAAATTTGTTTGTCAACCGTATAGTTTACAAAATCATCACAATTATTAGCGTCTACAACTCCCAATTTATAGGTACCCGCTGCAGTAATACTGTAGGTGTTTCCTGTTATAGGTATCCCATTTACAGAATATTTTAAAGTTCCAGTACCAGTGCCTGTAAGTGTAATCGTAAAAGGACTACCACTAAAACATTGTTGTGCAGGAACATTAATTGCAGCCGCAGGATCTTTTACGATTGTAACTGGTGTTGCTAATTGCTTTTCGCATCCGTTAGCGTCTTTTACCCATACATACCAAGTAGGAATTGCCGGATCTAGATCTGTTTTGTTCTTATCTAAAATATAATCTCCCGCAGCAGGATTTCCTGTAGTGTTTATAAAAGCATAACTGTAAGGTGATGTACCACCAGCAGCGGTTACGGTTACAGTCGCTAAAGGAGTATTACAATTCGCATTTTTATTAGATTTTAATGTTAATGTTACAGCCGTTGGCTCAGCAATGGTAAATGTAACATCTTTACTACAACCCGTAACATTATCAAGTACTCTTAAAGTATACGCTCCTTGTACTAATCCCGTTACATCAATGGTCGTATTAGTTGTAGCTCCTATCGGAGTTATTGTTCCTGTTCCAGAAATTAAAGTAGCCGTATAGGTTCCTGTAAATCCTGAAACCGTGATTTTTGCGGAACCTGTAGCGTCTCCATTGCATTCTACATCTATTTGCGATGCTACAACTGCATTTATGTTAACTAGTGATTTTACGGTATAGGATTGTGTATCTGTACAACCGTTGTCATCCGTAACTTTAAACACATAAGTTCCCGCAATAAGATCCTTAAATTCACCTATCGTTGCCGTAGTGGTTCCAGCTGATGGACCAGAAACTAACGTATAAGAAAGTGGTGCAACTCCAGTACCTGCTATTGTGCTAACCTGAACGGTACTTGTGGTACTAGTAAGAGGTGCACAGTAAAGAGTCGTTCCTGTAATTAATGCTAACTTAGGGATGTTAAGAGCAGCAACAGGAACAGTGATGACAGCTGCCAAAGTACACATATTACTATCTTGCACTTGTACCGTTACATTTCCAGCAACTCCAATAGCATAGGTATTTGAGGTATCGAATGCTCCTCCGTTAAAACTATATTTATAAGGACCAGTTCCTGTAGTAGGAACAGTAACTGTAATAATTGCATCTTGAGTTGCATTAAGAGCACCACAAGAAAGCGGTGTAGTTACTTTAGCAGTTGTTACTAATTGAGTTGGTTCAGATAAAGTAATTGACTCGCTAAAAGTACAATTTTTACTGTCTTTCATTACAACATCATAAGTTCCTGCCGTTAAGGCAGTAGCCGTTATACCATTAGCAATAGTAGAAAAAGCAACTACACTTACCCCTTTTTTGATGGAATAAGTAAATGGTGCTAATCCGGTTGGATTCGTGATTGTAATCACTCCATTAGAACCTCCAGAACAACTAATATTAGTTTTTTTACTTACAAAAGTAGGTGCTGTTACAGGTGATATTTCAATAATATTGGAAACCGCAGTACATCCTGCGTTATCCGTAACTCTAATTTGGTAATTACCCGCTTCGTCAACATCAAACGGTGAGTCTACTGGTGTCCAAGGACTTGTTCCGTTAAGTTGTACTTCATAAGAACTATAAGTTTTAGAACCTTCTGATACTACAAAACTAATTATTCCATCACTAATACAATCTAAATCTTTAACACGAGTAGCTAAAATAGTCACCTCTGGTTTTACGATATAGGTTGCCGTTGCCGAACAATTGTTAGCATCTGTTGCTATTATGGTATAAGTTCCACTTGCTTTAATATTATAGTTAGTTCCTGTAATGCCTGTACCATTTACAGTGTACTTATGCGTTCCTGTACCTAAATTAAATAATGTAGATACATCTAGTGGCATTGGTGGTCCTGCAACAAAACATAGTACCGCTGGAGCCGGTGTTTTTGTTGATGGTGATGCATCTCTGGTAATTACTTTATTAAAAGGTCCAGCAATACAACCATTCTGATCCATAACATATACATCCCAATCTAAACTAGTTTGATTAGCACCCGTATTAATAGTAGTATTTGTAATTGCAAAATCTCCTGCTAAAGGTTCTGAAGCTCCTTTTACAACATACGCATATTTGTAATTCTTTATTCCACCAGTGGCAGTAACCTCAATAGTAGACTCCGACTTATTACAACTTACATTTGTTGCAGTAACGGTGTTAATGAGAATTTGTGTTGCAGCAGCAACCACTACTGCATTTGAAGTTTGAGAACAACCCGTTGTTTTATCCGTAACTGTTAAGGTATAGCTACCAGTTCCCAATCCTGTAACTTTAACTTCATTATCTGTCTGCAGAATTTGACCCGCAGGAACAGTTGGACTCAATACATAAGTAAAATTACCTAAACTACTAGGTTCCGTAATGGTAAACGTGGCAGTACCATTTTTAGCATTAAAACATTTTTCGTCTGTTTTTACTCCTGAAACTTTAATTTTAATTCCTTCTGCAATAGTTTTAGACGCTTGTTTGGGACAACCATTAGCATCTTTTATCTCAAAAGTATAATCTCCCGATACTAAACCTGTGAATGTACCATCATTTAATCCACTCACATTTGAAGTTGCAGTTCCTGGTCCAGAAACAATTTTATAAGTAAATGGAGCAACTCCAGTGCCGTTATTTGGTGTTAATGTAACACTAGTTGTAGTAGAACCCGCTTTACAACTTATTGCTGCTGGTGTTGAAAAAGTAATGCCAGTTGGCGGATTGTAAGCTGGTATTGTTATTTTATTATCTTTTGTACAGCCATTAGCATCTTTTACAGAATAAGTAAGATCGTAACCAGTTGCTGTTTTGGTTGCTGTGTAAGTATTTGTGGTTTTATATTCACCACCATCAAAACTATACGTATAATCTGTAGTTACTAATCCTGCACCACCACTTCCAGAAGCAGTAACAACCGTAGATTTAGTACAGGTTTGTACAGGAAGATTTGCAGAAGCTACTATTACTGCAGGATCTACTAATGTAACTTTTTTACTCTTAGTACAACCATTACCATCTTTAACATAAAAAGTATATTCTATTCCAGCTTTCAATCCAGTATAAAGAATAGTATTATCATAAAGAACTCCATCTTTACTATACGTATAAACTCCTGATCCGCCACCTGGTATCAATGTTACAGATCCATTCGAATCACCATTACATTTAGGATTTATATCTGTAGATCCTAAAGTAATAGGATTTAAGGCCGCAATAGTAGCTTCGCTTGTTGTTGTACAATTATTGGCATCAGTAATCTTAAATTTGTAATTACCTGAAACTGCAGTAGAATAGGTAAATATTCTTTCATCAGTAGTTGTAACAGCAGTAGGCTGAACTAATGTCCCTAAATTTGAACCGGAAGTAAGCGTTACCGTAAATGGTGCTTTACCGCCTGTAATTGTTCCTGTAATAACAGCTTCATTAGCTGGT
The DNA here is from genome assembly GCF_001529295.1 of Flavobacterium sp. TAB 87. Lineage (GTDB taxonomy): Bacteria > Bacteroidota > Bacteroidia > Flavobacteriales > Flavobacteriaceae > Flavobacterium. The sequence continues at coordinate 446,741 of NZ_LLWK01000038.1, read as the reverse complement.
GCCACATCACAATCTAAAGGAGTTGTAACCGGAGTTACCGTAACTAATTTAGCACTAATTGTTTCAGTTAGTACATTCGTTTTACAACCGTAGCTATCGGTAATTTCAAATTCGTACTTTCCTGCATTATTTACAGTATACGTAAGAATGGGTCCAACAAAAGTAACACTTGGATTACTTTTTGTTCCACCATTATATATTGTGGTATAAGTATAAGGACCTACACCTCCAGTTACTTTTATTTTAAATTCTGCTGTAGAATCAAAACACAAATTTGAAGGTTCAAATACAGCAACTGGTGCAACTGCAGCAACCACTTTTACTTCTGCAAGAACCGCAGACTGACATGAATTTAAATCTTTTGCAATAACTGTGTAATCTCCTACTGCTACGTTAGTGAATATTCCAGAATCCTGAAAAGGCTGCACTAATGTTGTACCATTAGCTTCTCGCAATTCATACGCATATCCTGGCGTTCCTCCCTCTGCTTTAGCAGTTATAGTAGCTCCAAAAATACAAGTTGCTTTCGTGGTAACCTCCGCTTTAATTGTTAAAACAGGTGGGTTTTTTATTTCTTGTTTAAGAGGAAAATTACAACTCACGCCTGTATCGTCATAACGAATATTAATGTCATATACTTTACTACCTAAGTTTTGCAAAGTAACACTCCCAGTAGTTGGAGATTTCGCTGGTGAAGGAATTACCGTTATCCAATTACCACCATCAACTTGATATTGAAAACCTTTTACGGGATCAAAATTTTTAGCAGATAAAGTTATTTCTCCATTTTGCTCACCGTTACACTGTACATTTTTGTAACCCGTAATACTAGCTGCGAAAGCTTTACTACCGTCAATAACTAGGGGAAAATTAGCAGTGGTATTACATGATTTTGGCATTTGAGTAACTACTATATCGTCTACTGCAAAATCAATACCGTTAACTTGAGAAAGTTCCAGTCGCAATACAAAATCCAATGTTGTATTATTGCCAGGGTTTACTGTTTTTGTATATTCTACCCAACCGTTTGTTTTGGGAATACCTCCAGTAGATTGAGGAGGCCCTGGCAGCACTACTCCATTCGCATCTTGCAATTCGACAGTAAGTGATGCATCCGGTTGATTATTTCCTATTTTCAATAAATTTGTTGCTACAAATGTTACTTTAACAGGTTGATTGGGAATAATGTCTTTTATGGTCTTTCTATAAAGCACTGCATTATTAGGAATTGCTTCTCCAGCATCTACAGCCAGATATCTTCCATTTGGATCTTTACCCTTACTTGTATTATCTATAGGATTATGCCATCCACTATAGGGATTGTTTTTTAATGAATTCGTTACCGTGTATTCACCATTTCCAAATAATTTATTTCCGTTACATTTTGTTGCTTCTACTTGTCTCTCCCAGCAAAATGCAGCATTAATACCCGGCGAACTGACATCGGGTCCCGAGCCAAATGTTTCTCTCAATAAAACACTCTCCGTAGGAACACTTACCACATTATAACTTACTGTAATCGTATGATCTCCTTGACTAACGTTTTTAAAAATATTAGTAGGGATATTGGTGTTGAGAACTCCATCTAAATAATACTCATATTTAAATTGAGAATTTACGTCGTTCGTTACTGTTACGGTAGTCGTTGCCGTCCCATCACAATTAAAAGCAGGGTTGTCTACTTTAATTGTTGGAGCGCCCGGCTTTTCGGCTAGAATAACTTTATCTAATGGAATCTCACAATTAGCGTCTTTGACGTAAAAAACATGTGTTCCAGGATCAACATAAGCTTCTTTTGAAGTTGTCCACGTTTTCATTCCATCATAACTATATAAGTAAGGATTGGCTCCGGCAATAGGAACCCCACCTTCAGCATTGGTAATTCTAACTTTACCTTGAAGTTCTTTTCCTGCTGGGCCACAACCCGATAATTCTGCTACACCAGCAGACGCGGTTAAGGCTGTCGTTAATCCTATTGAAATAGGAATGTCTGTATCAATGCAATAATTACCCTTGTCACCCTTTCTGTACTGAACCCTTATTATGTAGTTTTCTGGCGCACGATTTGGATATTCAATGTATCCATCAACAGTTATATAATTTTCGTCATTAATTCTAGTTTGAATATTATAACCTTTAGCATCAATTATTGTAACTTTTATTGTACCGTTCGGATTGCTGCAACTACCTTCGGATTTAGTAACGGTATAAATAGGCTTGTCAACAACAGGAACTGTAACCTTTGTGTCAATGAAACATCCATTTGCATCAGTGACACGAATAGTATAAATACCCGATTTTGATGTAATAATACTTTTATTTGTACCATTATTGACAAATGCAGCTCCATCAATACTCACCGAATAGGTATAAGGTTTAGTTCCTCCACTTAAATTTTCTAACAGTATAATACCAGTATCGTTACAAGCCGTTAACTCCTCTGAAATTCTCGCAGAAGCTTTGATAACATTTGGAGCAGCAGCAATAATAACAGTTTTAGAATCTACCATACAGTTTGAACCTACAACAGTGGTCTCAACATTATAAGTACCTGAAGCTAAACCCGTAAATATATACTCCGAAGCTTCTGTTAAGTTAGATGAATCTGTAAAATCTGGTTTTGTAATTTTGTATTTGTATTGTTGTTTAACATCACTAGAAATTACTCTGATACTTCCTAGTGCACCACTGCATTTTGGTGAAATAATTTCTGTAGCTACTGAAAAATCAAGACTTTTAATCTCAAGATTTAAAACTTTGAATTCGCAAGATCCTACAATTTCTTTGATTCTAATAAATGCCGTGTAAACACCTGGTGTGCTCGTTGTAAAAATATTGCTGTTTTGCCATGTTCCAGGAGAACCAGTAGTAGAAAAACTATATTCATACCCACTACCAAATCCTCCAACAGTAATTTTACCGTTAATTGTACAAGCTATGTCGTATTTTACAATATCACTTTTGGTAGTAGCTGTAGGTATTAACGTATTTTGATATACATTAAAAAAATAAACATATTGTGTATCTGTTTTGTCTATTATTTTAACACGAAATTGTCCTGCCGAATTAGCTAAATAATCTTCCCCTATTGCCACTTTTTCCCAACAAGTTACTGCAGCAGATTCATTAGCACAATCACTATTAGAAACCGTTATACAACTTCCTCCAGAAATAAAACGTTCCCAAATAATAGATTTTGCATCTTTTATTCCTGTCTTAATTAACCTCGAATCAGTTCCACCACATAAAAACAATTTGGGTAACAATTTATTGTTATTAGGGCAAACAGCAACCTGACCTGCGTAAGGCAGTTGCGCGTATTTTATCACGGGATTTATGTCGACTGCAGCTACTATTTTTTTTGATATCTTATCGCTCTTTACAAAACTTTTTAAGTTATGCTTTGCAATTGATTGACCTAACAAAGTAGGATCAGTATTCAAGTACGAAGACGTATTTGAATTGTAAGCCACTACATTCTGCGCTACAGAAATAGAACTCTGTATTAGGAATAATACAACTAAAACTGCTTTTAAAATAGTAGGTTTCTTCATGGTATTTTGAGGTTTGATCTGTTTACTCTTTTTAGAGGGGTTTCTAAAAAAGAGCGAACTCGTCCTTAAATGTTATTGTACTACAGTTGCTCTCTTGCGATAAAAAACAACTGCAATTCTTTTATAATTTTGTTTTATACTTTTATTCGTTTTCGAGTTTCACCACCGACATTTTTTCATTGTATGGTTTTGTCCCTTTATTTTCTAATGCTTTTTGAGCATCTTCTAAGCCGTCAAATTTCTCGTAATAGATGTAATACTTACTCGTATTTACATTGTAAAAGAAATTAATATCTGATCGTCCCGCTGCCACTGCTTTGGTTAAAAACTGATCTCTCTTCTCAACGCTATTATGAACGGCAATAATTAAATAATAACCGCTTTGCTCGTTCTTAACATTTTTAATGATCTGCATGTTCGATTGCTCTTCACCAGAATCAAAATCTGCTGCTTTTAAAGGAGTCGCACTTAATTTGGTCGTTTCCTTAATTCGTTTTAAGGCTACTTGATCTTGGGTATATTTTCCTTGATCGTTTTCAAAAGCTGCTCTTTTAATACGACGCTTGCGTTCGATTTCGGTTTCTGCTTTAATTTTTTCTAAACTAGCTAAGAGTGCAGCATTCGATTTTTCGGCTGCCAACTGCTCGGCCTTTAATGCTTCAATTTTTTCTAAGTACGACTTGTTGAGTGCATCATTTTTATTCGGCACTTTTTTAAGTCTATCGTTATATAATTTAGTCAAGTTATCTAAAGCGATTTTTTGACTTCTATTGACATCGCTAATTTGATTTTTCAAACTCTCTAACTGAGCTGCTTCTCCAGAAACGCTTTTGAACACTAATTCTTTTTGCTCTCTGTAAATGCCTTTTTCGCTCAAGTCGTTTTCTTCGCGCATGTCATCCAATTCTTTTTGTTTGTTTGCAACAGCAGCATTTAATTGTGCAATTAAGTCAGACTGCGTTTTTGAGGTCGACCCAAAATTCTCCGCCAAGTTATCCATGGCTTTGGCCGTTTCGTCTTTCTGAACTGATTTTGCAGCCGCTATTCTTGCAGCTTCTTCTGCATCTAATTTCGCTTGTGCATCAGCAGCTAGTTTTGCTTTTAGAGCTTCCGCGTCCGATTTAGCTTTTGCATCTGCAGCTAACTTCACTTGCGTAGCTTCTGCGTCAACCTTGGCTCTCCTATCCGCCGCTAATTTAGCTTGTAATGCCGCTGCATCTAATTTAGCTGCAGCTTCCGCGTCTGCTTTTGCTTTCGCATCAGCTGCTAGTTTCGCTTTAAAGGCTTCGGCATCAGATTTCGCTTTTGCATCTGCAGCTATCTTCGCTTGCGTAGCTTCCGCATCAACCTTGGCCTTCATATCCGCCGCTAATTTCGCTTGTAATGCCGCTGCATCGGCTTTCGCTGCAGCTTCGGCGGCGTCTGCTTTCGCTTTCGCATCTGCTGCAAGTTTCGCTTGAAGCGCTTCCGCATCCGATTTCGCTTTCGCATCGGCAGCTAATTTTGCTTGTGTAGCTTCGGCATCAACTTTTGCTCTCCTATCCGCCGCTAATTTCGCTTGTAATGCTGCTGCATCGACTTTCGCTTGTGCAGCTTCGGCGTCTGCTTTCGCTTTCGCATCTGCAGCAAGTTTCGCTTGAAGCGCTTCCGCATCGGCTTTAGATTTAGCATCTGCAGCTAATTTCGCTTGCAATGCTGCTGCATCGGCTTTCGCTTGGGCAGCTTCGGCGTCTGCTTTAGCTTTCGCATCTGCAGCAAGTTTCGCTTTCAACGCTTCCGCATCAGATTTTGCTTTCGCATCGGCAGCTAATTTTGCTTGTGTAGCTTCGGCATCAACTTTCGCTCTCCTATCCGCCGCTAATTTCGCTTGTAATGCTGCTGCATCTGCTTTCGCTTGGGCAGCTTCGGCGTCTGCTTTAGCTTTCGCATCTGCTGCAATCTTGGCTTGAAGCGCTTCCGCATCGGCTTTAGATTTAGCATCAGCTGCTAGTTTCGCTTGCAATGCTGCTGCATCGACTTTCGCTTGTGCAGCTTCCGCGTCTGCTTTCGCTTTCGCATCTGCTGCAATCTTGGCTTTCAACGCTTCCGCATCAGATTTAGCTTTTGCATCAGCTGCTAATTTCGCTGCAGCTTCGGCGTCTGCTTTCGCTTTCGCATCTGCAGCAAGTTTGGCTTTCAACGCTTCCGCATCAGATTTTGCTTTCGCATCGGCAGCTAATTTTGCTTGTGTAGCTTCGGCATCAACCTTGGCTCTCCTATCCGCCGCTAGTTTTGCTTGTAATGCTGCTGCATCGACTTTCGCTTGTGTAGCTTCGGCGTCTGCTTTCGCTTTCGCATCTGCAGCAAGTTTCGCTTGTAAAGCTGCTGCATCCGCTTTAGCTTTCGCATCTGAAGCAAGTTTCGCTTGTAAAGCTGCTGCATCCGCTTTAGCTTTATTATCTGCTGCTAATTTCGCTTGCAATGCTGCTGCATCGGCTTTCGCTTTAGCATCAGCTGCTAGTTTCGCTTGCAATGCTGCTGCATCCGCTTTCGCTTTATTATCTGCTGCTAGTTTCGTTTGTAAAGCTGCTGCATCGGCTTTCGCTTTAGCATCAGCTGCTAGTTTGTTTTTAAGTGCTTCAGCATCAGCTTTGGCCTTGGCGGCGGCGGCAAGTCTTGCTTTGATCGCTTCTGCTTCTGCTTTAGCTTTATTATCTGCTGCTAAACGAACTTGATATGCTACAGCTGCTGCTTTTGCTTTTTCATCAGCCGCAATTTTTAATTTAAGTGATTCTGCATCAGCTTTAGCTCTAGCCTCAGCTCTAAGTTTAGCCTCAGCTGCAAACTTTGCTTGAACTGCGGCTGCATCAGCTTTGGCCTTTGTGTCTGCAGCTAACTTAGCTTGAAGTGCTTCTGCATCCGCTTTAGCTTTATCACTAGCAGATAATTTTGCTTGAACGGCTTCTGCATCGGCTTTCGCCTTAGCGTCCGCTGCTAATTTTGCTTGCAATGCCTCAGCATCCGCTTTAGCTTTGCTGGTAGCTGCGAGTCTAGCTTGAAGCGCTTCTGCATCGGCCTTAGCTTTTGCAGCAGCAAGAAGTTTAGCCTCGGCAGCACGTTGCTCTGCATTCACACGTTGTACAGGTGCTTTAGTTGCAGTCGTTGCCGCTGGTTTAGGCGCCGAAGCTGGCGCAATTAAAGCACCCTCTTCTTCATCGTCACCGTAATAATAATTTTTACTTTTGAACTTATATGCTATTAAAAATTCATGCGAAGCACCAAAATTTGAAAAATTTCCTGTGCCTCTTTCGTAATTATATTCAATAGATATTTTTGGAGTAACATTGACTCCTAATCCTGCTGAAAAACCAAAAACAGTATTGTAGCCTACTTGAGCCCATGCCCCTTGCGGTATCATGAACATACCAACGCCAGAAATAACCATTTCATCCTTTTTGAATTCAGTTCGAGCCATTGCAGAAAATTTGCTTCGGTCTAAAAAGCCGTACGAATCTAAATATCCCGTGTACATACCATGCACTAATAAACTTTGCTCTGGGTCTTCTTTTACAATTTCTGAACTAGCAAAATTGTATAGCACTAGATTATGAACCGCTAGACCTACGTCCCAAAATGCATTTCCGTAATTGATTCCTGGATTAACCGCTAAAATGGTATTGGAAGGGATATCATTTAAAGATGGATCGGGTGTATTTACAATTACTTTTCCTTGATCTAAACCGCTTTTATAAGCAGATACATTTAAACCGAAGGTCAAATTGCTGTCTTCTTGAAGTACTAAATTGTGCGCAAAATTTGCAATAACACCAAAAGTGGTAAGCAACCCATAATTTTGTTGAAAAACGCCTATACCTATTCCTTCGTTTTCTCTGAAACGACCCGAATAACTAAATACATACGTTTGTGGCGCATCATCAAATGCTATCCATTGTCTTTTGTTATAAAAACTTGCAATAGTAGATTGTTCTCTAACAAAACTAAAAGCTGGATTAACGGCAAAACGGTTGTACTTTATAGAATTCCTTATCGGCAGTGAAAACGAAACAACTCCATCCCCAGAATCAGTTTTCTGTGAATAGAGTGGAAAGGTAACACCGTAAAATAAAGTTATGAATAGTAAAATTTTCTTCATATTATTTTATAACCGTTATGGATCCTTTTCTAACTTTATTATCTTGTGTTGTAATAATATAGTAATAAACTGGATTTATATTTTTAAATTCGATTTCATTTGAAGGCCAATCATTTTGATAATTGGTCGTTTGCAAAATTACATTCCCATTACCGCTAATGATCATTACTTCTGCATTGCTACCGTTAACATATTCGTTTGGTAAAATCCAGGTATCGTTTACAAAGTCACCATTCGGACTAATTAAATTGGGAATATTTGGAACATCCGCAAAAGGATTGGAATCGTTAATAATAAAAGAAAGCTCTTTACTTAAGTTACAAGTTCCTTCTTCAGTTACTATTACTTTATACTTTCCTTTTACCTCAACCAAGTAATTGTTTAAATTAACTCCTTCAATTAGAGTCTCATTAAGGTACCATTTGTATGTAGGATTATTTGCATCTGTCGCAACAACTACATTAAAAGATTCGCCAGAAACAATCTGTTTTATTGCAGGACTCAAAGGTACATTAAGACTAGCAGTCATTTGATACTCTTGCAAGACGATAGAGCCATTCGCTTGACATCCACCATAATCTACTTTAACAGAATATTTTCCAGCTGAAGTTGCTGAAAAAGTTTTATTTGTTGCGCCACTTATCGCGACATCATCTTTTAACCATTGGTAACTTTTACCTGCTGTAGTGCTTAAAATTGTAGCTCCTAAAGTTGAACAGAAAGGATTGCCCAAGCTTGAAACCACGGTAGCAGCAGCAGTGGTATTAGCCTCTGTAACGGTCACGTAATTAGAATAAGAATCTGACGTACAAGTACCGTAATTAGTTTCTACATAATATACTCCTGGTGTGCTTACCGTGTAAGACCCTGATGTTGCAGTGGCAAGCAAAGTGGGAGGTAGCGATAATGAAGGTGTACTATTGTCTCGGTACCAGTTGTAGCTTAAAAAAGAGTATTGCAAAGGAGAATTTGTTACTCCATTACCATTTGAATCAATAGATAAAACATAGCTACCTCCTGCGCAATAAGTCGCGGAGGGAATAGTATTATTTATGGTAAATTGTGAGTCGTGTGCTTTGTAATAAGCGGGGAAAATACTGGACTTTGAACTAGTAACAGCAGGCTCTGTTGCTCTAACTCTAATCTGATAATTTTCGCCAGATGCAGTAATTGGAAGACTCACTATTAACGAAACCGCATTATTAGTAAGTTCACCTTTTTTAGACTGATATAGAACAGTAGGTATAGCAAAGTCGCCCTCGGGGTCGGACAACTCTACTATCAACTGATTGTTCGGATCTAATGGAGCAGAAGTGGAGAAATTAAATCTCACTTCAAATGAATTAAAGGCCGAGTTGGCACAAGCTTGACTAAAATCGAAATTAGGTTTTCCAATTTTTAGTGTTTGCGCGATTACTTTATTTGCTAATGGGGTTACCAAAAACAAAATAAAAAGAATTTTTTTTAACATTTGGGGGCTATCATTCTTTTATAAGATACTTTGGGCAAAAGTGATAAGGAATTAGCGACGAATCACTAATTCCTTACCTATTATTTATGTTTTTACTGAAATTAAAACTTGCCGGAAGCAGCAGTAATTTTTCCTAATTTGATTCTAAAATCTGGTCTCTTAGGATTCATGATATCAATAAAAGTTTCATTGTTATCTGTTTGTGAGTAGACGTTAAAAAAGATACTGTTACCGTACCAGTTTTCTAAATCTTCATTGTTTGAATTGTATTCTGTAAAGATATTTCCTTTACACATGTTGAAATACATTTCTTCAATTTTGATTTTCTTTAAATTTTTATCGTTGATCTCAATTTGGCTGTTTAAAATAACGGCTGGATTAAATCCTGAAACTACACTTCTTTTGATTTCAAGAGCTGCGTCACTACCGATGTAAATGGCTTCTTTTACCAATCCTGACTGGATATCAGCACTAATGTTTTGACTGTCATTTAACATCGTAATGTTTGAAGCCGTAACTAAAGTTTGTTTTTTACTAAAATCTGTTTCTTCTTTTTTATCATATGAAATTACTTCCATACAACGAGATCCATCTTTGTTGCTCGTTACATAAGAAGAACGTACAGCAAGCGAATTAAATATTTTACATTGTGTTCCTTGAGTAAATTTAAAATCGTCATTCACAGAGTGATATGACACAAATTTAGAAAGACTTAATTCTCCACCTATAATTGCAAATGAATCTCCACCTGAATTACTTACCATTACATTCTCTAGAACAGTTTTATTTCCTACTCCAGCCAATGTAAGCGCATTCATAGCAGTAGAACCTCTTACTTTTTTACCAGCAAATTCTACACGAACATATCTCAAAATACCTGAATTACTTTCTACATTTTGACCGCCATAAATAGTTAAGGCCGGATTTAAATCGTAAGTAATAGAAGAAATCCCTCCAAATTTATTGATCGGTGCATCTCCTAAAATCACGATTCCACCCCAGTCTCCTGCTTTTTTCAAACCTTTACTAGAAGTAAAAACGATAGGGTCAGTTTCTAATCCGTCAGCAATAATACTGGCACCTTTAGAAATAACTAATGTTCCTTTAGTATCCGCATCACCTATAATAACAGTTCCTGGTTCAATAGTAAGTACTGCATTATTTGTTACATATACTTGCCCTTGCAAAACGTAGATGTTTCTTTTTAATAACTTAGTATTTACCGAAATATTTCCAGCTAGTATTTGATTTGCTTCTCCATACTCAATTTTATTAGGTTTGAATTCAGTCCAATTGTTTAACCAATTGTTGTATCCAATAATTCCTTTTTCTTGTTGTGCATTTGCTGTGCAAACCATAACAAGTGTAATCCAGATAACATGTAATGATTTTTTCATGATATTGTAGGTATTTATGTTAATACTAAGAACATACGCATTTGAAGTCTTATTAGTTTTAAATAGAATAAAAAACTAGTAATTTACTTTCAAATAAAATGTTCTCACTATTATTTATGAAAGTAAAACTTAAAAGAGTTACTAATTGTATTCATTGAAAAGGTGTAATGACTTAATGGTATTTTCGTAAAATAAAATTGCTGCTACCAAATTATCTTTATCAGAATAGGGCATCATTTTACGTTGAAAATCTACGGTTACATTTAAGTACGAGTCTGTAGATGCTACTTGGCTGTCCTGAACCTTTTTATTTTCGTTATCCATAGGGATACCTAAATCTGCCATAGTTACTCCTGGCTTGGTCGCCAATGCAATGTACGGTAGGGTTTTAGTTAAAACTTTAATACGTTCAATATACAGTTCAAGTAATTCTCCTTTTTGCATTCCTTTCAATTCATCTTGAGAATGGTATTTACGGATAATTGCAGTTGTACTAATTATACTTTGAGGTGCATTTTTATTTTGAGATGACATCACCTCGGTAGCTAATAATAAGAATAAGCTTAAAAAAATAATTTTCCCTTTCATAAATTCGATTTTAAATATTCATTAATAAAAACAAAAATATATAAATTAAGTTAATTTGCAACTTTATTGTGATAATATTTTAACAGAAGCAACTACTAATAGTGTTAATAAACAGCGTTCTGACGGCTAAAAGTGTCTTTAATCGAGCTTGGAAGGCTATTTGTTAAATTTTAACTACATAGGTAAATTCTTAAAATTTAACATCTTTTTAGCACTAATAACAGCATTAATTTAACAAAAAATATTTTCAATTGCTGCTGTCCGTCAAAAGAATATTAACAAAATACTGTTAATAAAGTTTTTATAAAAAAGTGCGGTAGGAAATGCTTTTCGAGCCTCCTGAAACGTCGATTTTTATAAAAATTAGCTGTCGAAAGTTTAAGTCGCTTAAATTATTGCATAAATCATTTTCTGTTATCTTTGCTGCATGCTATTTTCAGATATATTAGGTCAAGATCACATTAAAACGCATTTAACCAAGAGCGCATCTATGGGGCGCATTCCGCATGCGCAACTTTTTATTGGCCCAGAAGGCAGCGGAACTTTGGCTATTGCACTAGCTTATGCGCAGTATATCTTGTGTAGCAATAGCGACGGCGAAAATTCAAATGGAAATGCAGCTTGTAACTTAAAATTCGATTCGGTTTCACATCCCGATTTGCATTTTATTTACCCAACGGTAACCACCGAAGACGTAAAAACGAAACCTAAAAGTTTAGACTTTATTCAGGATTGGCGCAAATTTATTTTAGAAAATCCATACGGCGGTTTATTTGATTGGTATAACCTGTTGGGCGTACAAAACAAACAAGGAGAAATTCGCGTAGAAGATGCGCAAGAAGTACTAAAATCTTTCGCCTTAAAATCGTATGAGGGTGGTTTTAAGGTTATGATTATTTGGATGGCGGACAAAATGAATACTGCAGCAGCCAATAAACTTTTGAAGTTATTAGAAGAGCCTCATGATAAAACCTTATTTATATTAATCTCTGAAAACGAAGAAGACATTATACAAACCATTCGATCCAGATGTCAAGTACTTCATTTTAATGGCTTAAGTGAAGCAGTAGTTGCTGAAGCCTTAATTGAAAAGCATAAAATAGAAGGTAATTTGGCTCTTAAAATTGCGCATCAAGCACAAGGAAATTATAATAAAGCCGTGTCTTTATTGAACCAAGATACTACTGAGGATCCATTTGAACAATGGTTTGTCGTTTGGGTTCGTGCTGCTTTTAAAGCAAAGAGAAATGCAGCCGCGATTCAAGATTTAATTGAATGGAGTGAAAAAATTGCTGGTCTTGGTCGTGAAAGTCAGAAAAAATTTATCGGCTTTTGTATCGAAATGTTCCGTCAAGCTTTATTGTTAAATTACCAAACGCCAAAATTGGTTTATATGCAACCTAAAGTAGCGAAATTTAAACTCGAAAACTTTGCTCCTTTTGTAAACGGTAACAATATAACCTCCATTTTTGAGGAATTATCCACTGCCATGTATCACATTGAGCGCAACGGAAATGCTAAAATTATACTAACCGATTTATCCATAAAACTAACCCGTTTAATTCATAAAAAATAACCTAATGAATAATGTAGCTTCAATTTTAATCTTAGCTTTTTTAACCATAACCTTTTTACAATCGGGTTATGATAAACTTTTTTATTGGAAAGACAATGTGTCTTGGCTTAAAGAGCACTTTGCTAAAACCCAACTTAAAAACCAAGTTCCACTAGCGCTCTTGCATATTTTGATTCTTGAATTAATTTCGAGTATCTTATGTATTGTCGGAGCCATTCAACTGCTTATGAATGATGGTCGCGAATACGGTTTTTATGGAGCAGTTTTTTCGTGTATTACATTACTAATGTTGTTTTTCGGTCAACGATTGGCCAAAGATTATGATGGAGCAAGAACCATCGCTATTTATTTTATTCCAGCTGTAATGGCTGTTTACTGGTTGAATTAAATTTCAACACTATTACATTAAAACATGCAAATGAGTCCAAAACATCCTTCAGAATCATTAACAATATTAACAGACTTGGTATTGCCAAGCGAAACAAACCCTTTAAACAACCTTTTTGGTGGTGAACTTTTGGCCCGAATGGATCGTGCCGCAAGTATTGCTGCTCGAAGACACTCTCGCCGTATTGTTGTAACTGCTTCCGTGAATCACGTAGCCTTCAACAAAGCAATTCCACTAGGTGCGGTGGTAACAATTGAAGCCAAAGTTTCTCGTGCTTTTAAAAGTTCCATGGAAATTTACATCGATGTTTGGGTAGAAGACCGCGAATCGCGTAACCGTACCAAAGCCAACGAAGCCATATATACCTTTGTAGCCGTTGATGATAGCGGCGTTCCTGTTGAAGTGCCACCAGTTGTTCCAGAAACTGACTTAGAAAAGAGCAGGTTTGAAGCTGCCTTGCGACGCAAACAACTGAGTTTATTGCTCGCTGGAAAAATAAAACCTGCGGATGCAACCGAATTAAGAGCCTTATTTTTGCCATAAAAATAAAGCCATTGTTTGTTCGAAAAAAAGAATTATTTTTACGAAAACTAGAACGCGAAAACAATCAAAATCAGACTTTTATTGGTACTGATTTGTATACTACAGAACAGATTTATAATTATTTAGATGAAAGAAAAAGAAAAAGTGAGTTCGGAGAAAGATGCTAAATTAAAAGCGTTACAGTTAACGCTTGATAAATTAGATAAAACATACGGAAAAGGAACCGTGATGAAAATGGGCGACAAGGCCATTGTTGAAGTGGAAACTATTTCTTCTGGTTCTCTTGGAATCGATTTGGCTTTAGGAGTAAATGGATATCCAAGAGGTAGAATTATCGAAATATACGGACCTGAATCTTCTGGTAAAACAACCTTGACACTACATGCAATTGCGGAAGCTCAAAAAGCAGGAGGAATTGCTGCATTTATTGATGCGGAACATGCATTTGATAGAAATTACGCCGAAAAATTAGGAGTAGATATTGAAAACTTAATTATCTCTCAACCTGATAATGGAGAACAAGCCTTGGAAATTGCTGAAAATTTAATTCGCTCGGGAGCGATTGACATTGTCGTAATTGACTCCGTAGCTGCCTTAACTCCAAAAAGTGAAATTGAAGGCGAAATGGGAGATTCTAAAATGGGTCTTCATGCACGTTTGATGTCACAAGCTCTGCGTAAATTAACAGGAACCATTAGCAAAACAAATTGTACAGTATTCTTTATCAACCAATTGAGAGAGAAAATTGGTGTTATGTTCGGAAATCCTGAAACGACAACGGGTGGAAATGCACTAAAATTCTACGCTTCAATTCGTTTGGACATTCGTCGTTCGTCTCAAATTAAAGATGGGGACAACGTAATTGGAAACAGAACTAAAGTAAAAGTCGTTAAAAACAAAGTAGCTCCACCATTTAAAATTGCCGAATTCGACATTATGTACGGAGAAGGAGTTTCGAAAACAGGAGAGATTTTAGATTTAGCCGTTGAGTTCGAAATCGTTAAAAAAGCAGGTTCTTGGTTCAGTTATGGCGAAACTAAATTGGGACAAGGCCGTGATGCTGTAAAGTCTTTAATTAAAGACAATCCTGAAATGGCCGATGAATTAGAAGTAAAAATTAAAGCACATATCAAAGAATTAGCGAACGCATAATTTTTTAAAATTGAAAAGCCCGAAAAAATTTTCGGGCTTTTTTTATTTTTCACGCAACCTTTTTTATAAAAGCTACTCTTACAAAAGTAACGTCATTTGCTTTTCTAACTAATCTTTTGTAAAATGCTACTAACCAAACCTTTTTTCAGCAAAAAAACCAGAGTGAAAATTCGTCGTGTATTTACTTTTATATCCGAAAAAATTATTCATCGATAACATTTTGCTTGTGAACTAATTCAACTTCTCTTTTCTTTTTTTTTCGCAACTGAAATTTTAATAATTGCTGGTAAATTAGCTGGCGGCATTCATCCCGCAAAGCTTTGCGATCTTCTGCAGTTTTCCCTTGCGTAGCAATTTCGGCATGAATTTTTACTCTCATTTTTCCAGGACTCCCACTAAAAAAGGTATACGAAAATCGTTTTTTATTGTCTGCATACGTAATGGGTACAATAGGAATTTGATGTTCAATCGCTAATCTAAAAGCGCCATCTTTAAATTCGTCCAATACAATCGATTCGTCGTCTGGTACTCCACCTTCCGGAAAAATGCAAATACTAAGTCCTTGGTTTAAGCGACTTTGAGCGCGAGCAAAAACGTCCATCTTACTTTTCGAAGACGTTCTATCAACCAAAATACAGGTCCGTTTATAAAAAAATCCAAAAAGCGGAATCTTCACCAACTCTTTCTTACCTACAAAAACAAATGGATTTTTAACCACAGCCAATGTCAACATAATATCGGTCATTGAGGTATGATTGGCAATGATCATATAACTTTTACCTTTTTGCAACCGTTGTTCTCGCTCCACTTTATAGTAAAACCCCATTCCGAATAAAATAAATTTAGCCCAAATTCGAGCCATTTTAAAAAAATAAGGATAGCCACTTTCTTTTAAAATGGAAAGAACTAAAAATGGAAACATAATTAGAATTGGAATCGCCATTAAGACGTAAAACCAAATGCGATACAGAATCCAAAAAGGCTTTTTGAGAAATTTCATTTATGGGGAATATAGTTTTTAATGTTGAAATACGTTCTGACTTCTTGTTCTAAAGTTACTTACAAAAAAAATCTGTAAGCCAAGATCAATTTTACAAGGCTCAAATGTAATAAAAGAGCGGTGGTATTTAGTAAATTAATTCAGTTTCCAAAAACTTTTACGAAATTTGAAAAAAACTTTGCGAACTTCGCAGATCAGAAAAAATTATAATGGCAAAAATACTTACGGGCGTACAAAGTACGGGAACGCCACATTTAGGCAACTTATTGGGAGCAATTATTCCGGCAATCGAATTATCGAACAATCCAGACAATACTTCTTTTTTGTTTATCGCTGATTTACATTCCATTACACAAATAAAAGACGGCAAAACGCTGCGTGAAAATACCTTTAGCGTAGCCGCAACTTGGCTGGCTTTTGGTTTGGATATTGACCGAGTAACTTTCTACAGACAATCAGATGTTCCTCAAACGGCCGAATTAACGTGGTATTTAAGCTGTTTTTTTCCGTTTCAACGTTTAACGCTTGCTCATTCCTTCAAAGATAAAGCAGATCGCTTAGACGACGTTAATGCAGGCTTGTTTTCATATCCGATGTTAATGGCTGCTGATATCTTGTTGTACGACGCCGAATTAGTACCCGTTGGAAAAGACCAATTGCAACATTTAGAAATTACACGCGATGTAGCTTCTCGTTTCAACCATCAAATGGGAGAAACTTTTGTCATTCCTGAAGCAAAAATTCAGGAAGACAGCATGTTGATTCCCGGAACCAACGGCGGAAAAATGAGTAAATCGGCCAATAATTTCATCAATATATTTGTGGATGACAAGACGTTGCGCAAACAAGTAATGGGAATTGAAACCGACAGTACCCCTTTGGAAGATCCTAAAAACCCGGATACTTGTAATGCTTTTGCTATTTATTCGTTACTAGCCACAGCGTCGCAAATTGCTGAAATGCGAGCGAATTATTTGGGTGGAAATTACGGTTACGGTCACGCTAAACAAGCTTTGTTTGAATTAATATGCGAAAAGTTTAAAACTGAAAGAGAAAAATACACCTACTACATGAACAACCTTGATGAAGTTGATGTTTTGTTAAAAAGAGGTGCTGAAAAAGCCGCGATTGTAGCAAATGGCGTTTTACACCGCGTGCGTGTTAAATTAGGATTTGAAACCAACTAAGAATAATTACATAGTATATAATTTTCCCTTTTTGAGTCCTAACTTTAAAAGGGATTTTTTTTTACAGTTCCGCAATTATTCAAAAAATGAATAACATCCAATCTTAAATTGCTTCAAATAATTTTCCTGGCAGCGGTCGAATGACACCTTTGAGTTCCATATTGACTAAAATACCCGCTATTTTATAAACAGGCAACTCGCATTGTAACGCAATGACATCTAACAATTCTTTGCCTTTTTGAAGTAAGTAATCATAAATTCTTTGTTCTTCGGGTTCCAATTCTACAAACAACTGTTTTTGAATAGGTTTGCTCTTTTCTTGAATATCCCAATTGAGCATGTACACCAAATCGGCTGCCGAAGTTAAGAGATTGGCTTTTTGAGTTTTAATTAAATTGTTACATCCCAAACTGAATTTATCTGTAACACGCCCTGGAACGGCAAACACATCTCGGTTGTAATCGTTGGCTAAATTGGCTGTTATGAGCGAACCTCCTTTTTCGGCCGATTCTATAACTACTGTTGCTTCTGAGATTCCAGCTACGATTCGGTTGCGGCGCACAAAATTTTCTTTATCGGGATTCGATGAACTCCAAAATTCAGTCAAAAATCCACCATTTTCCTCCATCTTAGCTACATACCTTTTGTGCACTTTCGGATAAACCTGATTGAGACCGTGTGCTAAAACCCCAATAGTTTGCAAACCGAACTCCATCGCTAGTTGGTGTGCGACGATGTCAACTCCATAGGCAAATCCACTTACGATTATCGGATTCAATGGTGCCAAATCTTCGATTAATTTTTTACAAAAATCGGTACCATAACTTGTAATTTGTCTGGTGCCAACAATACTTATTATTTTACGATTGCTAAAGTCCAAATTGCCCGATGCAAAAAGCAAAACAGGAGCATCAATGCAATGCTTCAGTCGTTCGGGATAGCTGTCTTCTTTAAAAAAAGAAACTGCAATATTATTTTTACGAATATAATCAAGCTCTTTTTGAGCCTTTTCAAAAACAGAAGTCTCTTTTAAATTGTTTACTAAAAAAGAACCTACGCCATCAATAGCAGCAAGATGGTTTCTTTTCGTTTCGAAAACAGCTTTAGCAGTACCACAATGCTGCAACAATTTTTTAGCCATTATGTCGCCTATACCATCTACACGAAGTAAAGCCAACGTATAATACAATTCTTCTTCTGTCATAAAAATCAGTTTACTTTATGCCTTATTATTTACTTAAAAATTCCGTCAAACTAAATCAAAATTAAATCTTCTAACAAATAAATTGGCAATTATTTACGTAAATTCTTATAAAAATATTAATTATGCTCTTGTTTATCTTTACTTTTCAACAACTTCTAAATATTCAACTTATTGAGCTTGAATTGTCTATAAAATTAACTGAATTGTTAATAAAAATTGTGAATAAAATTTTGATAACTATTCTTCTTGCCTAACTTTGTTACTATGAAAATTGAACAATACATCTCTCAGTTATTATATCGTTATCAGTGCGTAACGGTTCCTGGATTCGGCGCTTTTTTAACCGAAATTCAATCGGCACAGCTTAATGAAAGCTCGAATTCGTTTTTTCCTCCAAAAAAGACGATCTCGTTTAACGGTTACTTAAAAAATAACGATGGATTGTTAGCCAATCACATTGCTCAGGCAGAAAAAACTTCTTATGATTACGCCGTAAGCGCTATTGGTCATGAGGTTTTGTCTTGGAAGAAAGAATTGGAACAAAATGGAACTTTATTTATAAAAAATATCGGTGAATTGCGTTTGAATGCAGATCACAATATCATTTTTACGCCAAGCGATCAACACAATTATTTGACCAGTTCTTTTGGTTTGAGTCCGTTTGTTTCCCCTTTGGTGCAAAGAGAGGTCTTTGAACAAAGAATAGCTACTTTAGAACCAACGATTACAGAAACTGAAGTTATTGAATATTTTTCTGAAGAAACTAGTAGATCTGGCTCTTTCTTAAAATACGCTGCCATTTTTGTTTTAGGTCTTGCCGTTGCTGGAGGTATTGGTTACCCAATGTATCAAAACCAAATTGCATCACAAACTGTTGTGGTTGAAAATGCGGTTCAAAAACAAGTTCAAAATAAGATTCAAGAAGCAACTTTCTTTATTAAAAATCCAATGCCAGCAGTTACTTTAACTGTCGCAGAGAAAGAAGAAAGCAAGTCGTATCATATTGTTGCAGGTGCTTTTAGAAGTGAAAGAGGTGCTCAAAAATTATACACCATTTTGATTAAAAATGGTTTTGAAAATGCCAAATGCATCGAAATGAACAAGTACGGATTGTATCCCGTTTTGTACGCAAGTTACGCGACAATGCAGGAAGCAGAACGTGCACAACGTGAAATTCATAAAGCAGAAAATCCTGAGGCTTGGATTTTAATTGAAAATCTATAATAACATTTAATACCTAAAATTATGTGTGCAAAATTAAATGCTTTTATTGTTGCTTGCTTTTTAGTTATTTCGATTCCTTCTTCTGCTCAAAAGGTTGATGCTGCTAATCCCGAAAATACCGCGATTGATCAAAAAAGAGAGCAAGCAAAAAAAATGGAATCGTACCAGAATAAATTTAAAGCAGAAAAGTCTGGTTTTGCAAAGCGAGAAAAGGAAATTAAAAAGCACGAAAAAAGTTTAAAAAGTGCACAAAAAAGTATCGACAAAACGTACAAAAAGATTGAAAAAGAGCAAAAAAAGAATGAGAAATTACTTTTAAGAATTAGTACCAATTCTGATCTTGAAAAAATTCAAAAACTTAAGATAAGCTCTAAGAAATCGGAACTTGAAATTGAAAAATTAAAGTTGAAAGTACTCGAACAACAGAATGATTTAGAGAAAATTGCTAAACGTTTTTAATACAAAATCCGATTCGAAAGAATCGGATTTTTTTATGCATTCATACTGGCTTTAAACATCTTGAGTTCAAACCAACTGAATTGATCTCCGTGTTTTTCTTTCAATCCACCCAACGATTCTTCTTGATAAAATTTAAAAGCTTCTCCTATCTCTAGAATCTTAGCTGCTGGCAAAATTTCGGAAATTTGAATTGATTTGGATTGAATTAGTTTGACTATATGTAATTCTATTGTTTCTATCGTTAGTTTTCTTGCTTCGGCGATTGCTTCAATTGAAATTTTCTCTTTCCACAAATCGAACGTTTCTTCCACCGTGGATTTTTTAACTGTTTTTTCTTTAGCTTTAGCAGAAGTATAACGAATTACTGGCTCATCTTCTTGCAATAAATCGGCATTTTCGATTTTGAATTTCTCTCGAATTGCAGTTGTTTTTCTAGCTAAATAGCTTTTAATTTCAGAAGAAGTCAAGTTCTCTTTCGAAATAGTTTCACCAGCAACAACAATCTCAATTAGCAATTTGGCTTTCATCAAACGCAAGATAGCTTTGGTTTGCAACTCCTCTAGAAAAGCCAATTCATCATAAAAAGCTTTGACTTTTTTCTTTCTTTGAATTTCTTCAATTTTATACAACAGCTCATATACTAAATTATCTAGCGCATCGAAGAAATAAACATAGGCTGCAGTCATTCTATCAGCCACGTAAATTAAATCTACAGTCTCCTGGCTGAACACCCGATTCAACTGCACTATGAATTTTCGAGCAGGTTCTACCAGCCCCTCCATGACTAGGAATTGCTTTTTCGCCCAATCTTCATGCTTGCCTTTTTCAGAACTTTCAGACTTTTCTTGATAGCTGTATAAATGATTCCTCCATTCTTGCGTCAAATTTGCCCAATCAAAACTGACTGCCAAATAGTTATGAATAAAATTCTTAGTTTCAAAATGCAACGAATGTTCTAAAACTGCAGTTGATGCTTTATGTTCGGCGTAAGCCATCACATCTAGATCATTTGAAATTCCATTCATTCGCAACGGAGAGAGTAAAATAAGCCCTTCTAAAGAACGTAAACGTGAAAAAGCAACATACGCTTGTCCAGGTAAAAAAACTTGCGATACATCAAGCGCAGCTTTGTCGAAAGTTAAGCCTTGACTTTTGTGCACCGTAATTGCCCACGCCAATTTAATTGGATAATGCACATACGTTCCTAAGACTTCCTCTTCTACTTCCTTCGTTAACGCATTGACCGTGTACCTAATATTCTGCCACTCGTATCTTTCGACCTCAATGGTTTTATTTTCTTCTGGAAAATGAACCATAATTTCGGCACTAGAAAGCGACTTTACGATTCCCATTTTTCCATTAAAATAATTCTTCTCAAACGACGTATCGTTCTTTACAAACATTACCTGAGCACCTACTTTTAGCTGCAACGTACCTTCGACTGGATATATTTTCTCCGGAAATTCGTCTACAATACTTGCAAAATAAGCTGTTGCCTTTCCTTTTAAGTCGGTTAATGATTTTTTATTGATCTCATCTGCCTTGGCATTGTGCGTGGTAAGCGTAATGTATCCTTCGTTTTTCTTTAAATCAAAATCAGGTTGCACATACTTGTTGAGCACTGCAATATCAGTAGCTGTAATTTCATTATTTCGAAGATTATTTAAAATCGAAATAAAATGATCGTCCGTTTGTCTAAAAATCTTATCCAATTCTATGTATAAAGGCGGATATTGTTGCACAACATGCGAATGAAAAAAGAATTTTCCTCTGTAATAATTTCTCAGCGTACGCCATTCTTCGTCCCTAATTACGGGTGGTAATTGTAGTAAATCGCCAATAAATAACACTTGAACTCCGCCAAAAGGTCGTGCACTTTTTCGAACGGTTTGCAGCATAAAATTCATAGCGTCTAACAAATCAGCACGCAACATACTCACTTCGTCTATGACAAGTAGTTCCATGTTTCGAATTACTGCACGTTTTACGTTATTCATTTTAAAATGACGTCGTAAAGTTTCCTTACTTTCAAATTTTACGTTTTCGGTAAAAAGAGATTCTGCTTGCGCCGTTGGAATAAAGCCAGAGAAAGGCAGCTGAAACATCGAGTGAATAGTTACTCCGCCAGCATTTAAGGCCGCAATTCCTGTTGGAGCCACCACTACTGTGTTCTTGTGCGTTGTGGCTATAATTTCCCGCAGCAGCGTCGTTTTACCGGTTCCTGCTTTTCCAGTAAGAAATATGGAGCGCTGTGTTTGATTGATAAACTGCAACGTATAAGAAGCTGCTTGAGAGAGATCTTGCATTTGGCGTGTAAATTAAAAACCGAAAGTTACTAAATAAAGCATCATTTAAAAATAGCTTCAATCGACTGCTGGGCTAAATCTAAATAAAAAAAGCCTAAATCTTTTACAGATTTAGGCTTTTTAGCTTACAGTTATTTGAACTTAATTATTTTTTTGTAGCAGTAGAATCTTTTGCTTTATCGTCCGCTTTTGATTCTAATTTTTCACCCGCTTTATAATTCTCATTCAATTGTTTAATAATTTCTTTTGTAATGTCGTATTTATCTTCTGCATATAAAACAGTCGCTGCATCACCAGTTCCATAAATATAAGAATATCCATTTTTTTTACCGTAACCTTTAATGAATTTTTTTACACCACTTACTAATGAATCCATTTCGGCACCACTTTCTTGTTGCAACTGTTGCGCCAATTGTTGTTGCGCGTATCCTAATTGTTGTTCTCTTTTTTGAAGTTCAGTTCCTCTTTTCTGAGCCCACTCTTGACCGTTTGCTTGTGCTTGACTTTGAAAACTTGCAGCATCTTGTTTGAATCGATTTATTTCTGCTTGTAATTGTCTTCCTTTTTCTTCTGCTTGAGTTTTGTATTTTGATTCCAAATCTTTGGCTTCTGTATATTCTTTCATTAAAAGCGAAGTGTCTACGTAAGCTGTTTTTACTTCCTTAACTTCTGCTGGTTTGTTACACGCTATAACTGAAATCGAAAGTGCGATAATTACTAATGCTTTTTTCATTTTGATAATTTCTTGTTTTTATAGTATTGATGACAAAAATATAAAAAAATAGATAGCCTCAACATAAAGTTTGAAAAATGCTACAATTTTTATGCTATTAGTTTTTGCTATTGAAATTCGTAATCTGATCATTAATATTTATTAATATTGACGCGTTCCCGTTCGTTTTAAGCTATTTTCAGAAACGGTCAAGGTGTTTTCTAATTACAACCCTAAAAACAGCCTAAAATTAACGTCAAAATCGATTCTACTGGTTTTTCAAGACATAAATGTGCGAAGAATACTCTCCACTTTCTTTTGCTTTCCAATTCGACTTCAATCCGATCTTTACGGCATTCCAATAATTCATTTTGCCACTTTTATATTTTTCTGAAAGTAAGCTTACATAAAACGAATCAAATTTCATTGGCAACACTTTTTCTAATTTCATTTCTACTTTAGAAAAAAGTTTTGAAATGGCTGTTTTTGAAAAATGCCAAAAATGAATTGGCACATCGTATGCTGCCCAATATTCTTTGTAATGTTTTGCATCGTAGGATTTAAAATTTGGAACAGCAATAAGTAATGTTCCGCTTGGTTTTAACAACCGTTTCAATTCTTGAATTTGTAAATCTAAATCGGGTACATGTTCTAAAACATGCCACATAGTAATTACATCAAAAGAATTATTTTCTAAGCTTTTTATCTGTTCCACGAAAGTGATTCCTTTTCCAATAGCAATTTTCTTTGCTCTTGGGCTTGGCTCCACTCCTACCGTTTGCCAACCATTTTCTTTTGCAACTAATAAAAAATCACCCGTGCCCGCACCGATATCTAAAAGCAATCCTTTTTGTGGTTGCTCCGTATTTATCAGACTCAATTTATTTTTTAGCGCAATACCCTTTACCAAATGATATGCTTTTTCAAAAAGAGATCGTTTGTTATCGGTGTGCGAAATGTAATCTTCACTTTCGTAATATTTACTCAAGACATTTTCGTTTGGTTGTGGCGAGGTAATCAGCATGTCTAAATTCGCATCGTAATGCAAATCGAACAGCTCTTGTGATACCGAGTGATCTTTTACCGTAAGGAACTTTTTTTTATCAGATAGATTCATTGATCTAAATTAGCATTTTGAGGTTAAGTACAATTAAACCCTAAACGTGAAAATTCACATTTAGGGCTTTGTTTTTTTGATGTTACACAGGTGTTGCTATTATTTTAAAAAATAGTTTCACGTGGAACAATTTTAATAAGTATCAGTGTTTTTGATAATGACCGCGACCAGTTCCAATAGTAATAAAATTTTGAAAGAATTAATTTCACAGCTTCAAAAAAGTAGCAAATGAACGCTAAAGAACCAAACTTTTAAAACGGATGACTTTAATTATCTTCCCATATAAATTAGTAACACTGAAATATCACTTGGTGAAACACCACTAATTCGCGAGGCTTGCGAAATAGTTACCGGACGAATCTTTTTTAGTTTTTGCTTTGCTTCAATGGACATGGATTTAATTTTATCGTAGTCAAAATTCTCAGGAATCTTTACTTCTTCAAGGCGAGTTAACTTATCCGCATTATTTCTTTCCTTTTCAATATAACCCGAATACTTCACCTGAATTTCTGCTTGCTCTAAAATCTCCTGATCCAAATTGTGAGTTGTCACATATTCTTGAACCTTTTCGAATTTCAAAATATCTTCCAATTCCATTTGTGGACGAGAAAAAACTTTAAACATCTTATCTCCTTGTGAAATTAAAGCGGAACCTTTGGCCTCCAAAATAGGATTGGTTTCGGCAACAGAAATACTCGTTTCTCTGAAGAAAGAAACCATATTTTCAGATTGTTTTAATTTGTGTTCCATTCTTCTCAATCGCGCTTCCGAAGCCAAGCCAATTTCATAAGACATCGGCGTCAATCTAAAATCGGCATTGTCTTGACGAAGCAATGTTCTGTACTCTGCTCGTGAAGTAAACATTCGATACGGCTCTTCGGTTCCTTTGGTTATTAAATCATCAATTAAAACTCCGATATACGCTTCGTCTCGTTTTAATATAAAAGGAGCCTTTTCATTAATTTTCAAGTGTGCATTTATTCCTGCCATTAAACCTTGAGAAGCGGCTTCTTCATATCCCGTCGTTCCATTAATTTGCCCTGCAAAATACAAGCCTTCCACTAATTTAGTTTCCAACGTATGTTTCAATTGCGTCGGCGGAAAATAATCGTACTCGATCGCATATCCTGGTCTTAGAAATTTTACTTTCTCAAAACCAACCACGGAGCTCAATGCTTTAAATTGAATGTCTTCTGGCAGCGAAGTCGAAAATCCATTCACATATACTTCGCAGGTCTTCCAACCTTCAGGTTCCACAAACAACTGATGCCTTTCTTTATCCGCAAAACGATTTATCTTATCTTCAATCGACGGGCAATACCTTGGACCAATACTTTTGATACGACCGTTGAACATTGGCGAACGGTCAAAACCTTTTCTTAAAATATCATGAACATCTAAAGACGTATAGGTCATGTGACACGATCTTTGTTGCTCCAAAGGTTTGGTCAAATCAGAATAAGAGAATTTTTGCGGTACAGCATCTCCTTTTTCTTCATTCATTTTTGAGTAGTCTAAAGAACGACCATCTACTCGAGGCGGCGTTCCCGTTTTCATTCGACCCGATTCAAAACCAGCTTCAACCAAATCTTCGGTAATTCCGTATGCTGCACTTTCACCAGCACGTCCTCCACCAAATTGCTTTTCTCCAATATGAATCAACCCATTTAAGAAAGTACCATTGGTCAAGACCACCGATTTAGACCGAATCTCTAAACCCAACGAAGTTCGAATTCCTTTTATTTTTCCACCTTCAATAATAAGACCTTTTACCATTTCTTGATAAAAATCCAAATTAGGCGTTGCTTCCAACATCAAGCGCCACTCTTCGGCAAATCGCATGCGATCACTTTGAACACGAGGCGACCACATTGCAGGACCTTTGGACTTGTTCAACATTTTAAATTGAATAGCTGTGCGGTCTGAAACAATTCCGGAATACCCGCCAAGGGCGTCAATCTCTCTAACTATTTGTCCTTTGGCAATTCCACCCATTGCAGGATTACACGACATCTGCGCAATGTTCTGTAAGCTCATTGTTACCAATAAAGTTTTAGAACCTAAATTTGCCGCCGCCGCCGCAGCTTCCGATCCAGCGTGTCCTGCACCAACTACAATTACATCATATTCTTCTAAAAACATATTGTTTTTCTCTATTATATAGAAGCGCTGTCGCAAAAACAGTCTTCAAATTAAATTAATACTAACTTGTTCCACGTGGAACAGTATTTATTACAAAGTCAATCTTTACAAATTGTTCCACGTGAAACAAAACTTTTTATAAAACCAATATTGAAATGATGTTTCACGTGGAACAGTAAAAGGGAAAGGGGGTAATTAACTACAGTTCCACGTGGAACATTGCTATTTTCTCGTCTTCTTTCTTTCGCATTGAAACAGCTTCTTCTTCTGATTTATCTTTGTAGCCGCAATAATGTAGAATTCCGTGTGCTAAAACTCGCAGTAATTCCTCTGCAAACAAAACATTAAAATCAGTTGCGTTATCTTGTACTCTTTCAACCGAAACAAATATATCTCCGTTCAACTCATTGCCTACCGAATAATCAAAACTGATAATATCCGTTAAGGTATCGTGGTTTAAATATTCAAGATTGATTTTGTGCAAGTACTCGTCATCGCAAAAAACATAACTAATCTCTCCTTCCTTCTTGTTTTCCGAAGCTATAATAGCTGAGATCCATTTTTCATAAACAGATTCATCGCTTAATGTAAAGTCGGTTTCGTAATTAAAATTGATCATTTTTTATTAAAATATTCTTGAACTTTTTGATTAAAATTCGACTGCAAAGGTAGTGATTGTCTGTTTAATATTTCTACGCTATTTAAATAATCTAAAAGTGAGGCAGGCAAAGCTTGAGCAGGATTTCTGAATTCAGATTTATTGGTGTTCGCATTCCTTTTTGAATCCTCTCCTTGTTGCTGTATAGCATTGTCCAATTTTAACAATTCTTGCTGAATATTTAATACTCTGTGCAAATTCTCATTCTTAAAACCTTTGTTTAATAATTGCTTCTCTAGCTGTTTCATCTGCTCCACCGCATTCTGCCCATTGGGATTAATGCCTTGCTTGGCCAACTCCTTTTGCAATGCCTCTCTCAATTCAACTTGCTGTTTGTAAATTTCCATGATTGCTTCTGCATCTCCTTCACCATCTCCACCTTCTCCTTTTTGCTTTCCATCTTTAGACTTGCCGTTTTTCTCTCCTCCATTTGCAGCACCGTCCTTGCCTTCTTGTGTCCCTTGTTTGAGTTTTTCTCCAAGTCCTTTCTGTTTCTTAATAATATCTGGCAACTGCATACCACCATCGCCTTGCCCAGGTTTTGGTTTGCCCTCTACTGAACCTGACATTTGATTTTGCATGTTACTTAACAAATCACTTAAAAAATCCGCAAGTCTATTTGATGCAGAAACTGCATATTGCTGGTGCGAAACTCCCTTAGGAACTTGCACCTCTACTAAAGACTCTAATGCGTTATCAATATTATATTGCACATAGCCTATTTCCTTCGTCACTTCTTCAGCAACTTTAGGATTCCGTAAAGACAAAGCAAACAAACTATCATCCACATGCCTGAACTGTTGTTCGAGGTTTTGCTGCACTTTTATATTTCTATTGTAAGCAGACGAACCCAGTTTCATTCCTTTAAACTGTAACATGACCGATTCTTGAGATAAAGAAAAAGCCAATAGGTTATCGAGCACCTGACGCAACATCGCAATATCTTCTTGCAATTGTTCTTGTTCACCACCCGCCATGCTTTCTTCCATTTTACTGCTCATTTCCTTCATCTTCTTTGCAGCACTTTTTTGTTTTTGTTTTGCCGAAGCCGTATTTTTCTTTTCTAATTCAGCAGATGCTTTTTGTAAATCACTATTTATTTCCTTTTCTTTCGTTCCATCTTTAGGCAAATCTAAAGGCGCCTTTAAAGAACCATTTTCCTTTTGAAGCGATTTTAATTCTTCTTGAATCTTCTCAAAGGCCTTATTAATTTCATTTTGCCTCTCAACAACATTCTCTTTGTCTTTGTTCGAAAGTTGTTCTTGCTTATTGGATAATTTACTCAATTGATCAGCCAACTGCTCTGCTTTTTTATTTACATAATAACGTTTAGTCAACTCTACCAATTGTTCCAAATTTCGGGATTGGTTTTTGCTCACTTGTTTGAACTTTTCTAACTTCTCAAACAAGTCTTGATTGTCTAACTTCTCATTTAAGTTTTTAAGTTCCTCCAATAATTTCTGATTTTTCTCAATGTCTTTATCGGCATTTTCCAATCGCTTTTGCAAATTTTCAATCCTTTCATCTTTTTTTGAATCCTTCATTTTATCCAAATTCTGATTCAACTTCTCCGCAAATTGCTTCATCATATCGTCTTGCTTTTCCTGACGTTTAATAAACTCATTTACTTTCTGCTGCTCTTTAAAGTCAAGATTGTCTTTCTTTTTACCAAGTTTTTCTAGTTTATCTAATTCAGAAAACTGTTTGTTTTGATTTTCTAATGATTTCTCCAAACCTTTAATCGTTGTATTTTGTTGTTCTAAATCAAGCTCACGTACTTCATCTGCGGTCGATACACGATCAGAAAAAACAGCGGACTTAGCACTTTTAAAATTATGTGGCGCATCATTGTCAAAAACCTCAAAATAATAATCATACGAAACACCACTTCGTACAGGTAAGTTACTCGGAAAAGAAAATACAAATTGATCATAAACAGCATTCTTTATTGCTAAATTTCCACGCTTCGCTGTCTGTGGTTTGCTTCTTTCGTAATAGACAATTTGTACTTTTGATACACCATAATCATCAGAAACCTGACCCAACAAATATCCTTTGTCCAGCCTTAAACTATCAGGTGCGGCGTTAATTTGTATGCTAGGAAACTGATCTTTTACTACCGAAAGCTGATAAGATAACTTTTCATAGTTTTTTATGGAGTTATTGGAAGTAACAATTTGATATTCTGCGTTTTGACTGATATTTTTAGCTAAAACAAAGCTATTATCAGATTTAGCGAAAGGAAAAGAAGCTTTACCGATTTCTAAATCAATACTTTGAGTTGATTGCGTATTCATTTTCCAAATCACACGGGTTCCTTCAGGAACAATGGCGTTCCCAGATCCTTTTACAATTTCAGATTTCCTACCTAAGTACAAAGGGAAATTTAAAATCATATCAAAATTAGCAATGGTAGGAACTGTTACTACTTTTAGCACATACCCATTCGACGCAATTGAATTTGCCTCAAAAATAAAATCAACATTCTCCTTCGGCTTCTCTATCTTAAATTCAAACCGACCTGGTTTAGAATTTTCCATGAAATAGGTCTCGGAACCGATTCGAATGCTCACATTTTCGGGAGCAATGTTTCCTTTAGTCTCCATCACAATAAGAAAGTCTTTGTGTTGTTCTGTTTGCAAATTTTTATTTAAAACTACGAACTCAAAAGGAGCTGGCGGCAGAAACACAGCATTAAAATGTACTACTCGATTCAGACTTTGCGAAACCACACCACTGTTTCCTGAAATGTAAAAAGCAAAAAGAATCAAAAGCGGAATCAAAGCTAACGGTAAATATTTCTTATTCGTTTTAAAATTTACTGCATTACTAAACGGCACTAATTGTAATGAATTTGCCTTCTGCTCAATAGAAGCCAATAATAGTTCGGACTGATCTGAATTATTTTCAGCAGAAGACAACTGTAAAAAATTAATTAACTTGTCATTTACCTCACTAAAATGATTTCCTATTATTATACTAGCTTCCTTATAATCGATTCCTTTTTTTAGTTTCAATAACTTAAAAATTGGAAATACTATAAATCGTACCAGCAGCAAAATTTCAACTACAACAAAAATCCAAAATAAAAAAGTACGAGCCGCTGGTTGTAGCCATAAAAAATACTCGACGAACACAGTCAATATTAAGTACAGCAATCCTAAGCCGATAAACAAAAGTATGCCTCGAATTAATTCATTGGTATAATATTTTTTTATAAAGTCTTCTAATTTTTGGTAAATCGAATGTGTCGAATTCAAAATAATTTGTACTTAAATTTATAACCCCTAAATGTAATAATTTTAATTCTATAAAAATTCATTGCAAAACGCACTAATTAGACAACAAGCCACTAATGATCTCGTACCAACGTTTCCCTCCTATTCTAATTAGAATTGTATCTTTGTAACAAAATTCTAAAAAATGTCTAAGCAAGTTCGTGTGCGTTTTGCACCTAGTCCAACAGGTCCTTTACATATTGGTGGTGTTCGTACTGCCCTATTCAATTATTTATTTGCCAAAAAAAATAATGGCGTATTCTACCTTAGAATCGAAGATACTGATCAAACCCGTTTTGTTCCTGGAGCTGAAGCTTATATTATGGAAGCGTTGGAATGGTTGGGAATTGCTCCTGATGAAACAGTTGGTAAAAACGAAAAATTTGGTCCGTATAGACAAAGTGATCGCAAGGCAATTTATCAAAATTACGCCGACGATTTGATTCAAAATGGTTGGGCCTATTATGCTTTTGATACTTCAGACGCTTTAGATGCGCACCGAAAACAACATGAAGCTGATGGTAAAACATTTATTTACAACCATCACAATCGTGAAAAATTAGATACTTCTTTAGTTGGTAGTAAAGAAGAAACTGCCGAAAGAATTGCCAATGGTGAACATTACGTTATTCGTTTTAAAACTCCAGTTAATGAAACGTTAGTGCTGCAAGATATTATTCGTGGAGAAGTAAGATTTGATACCAATCTTTTAGACGATAAAGTATTGTTTAAAAGCGACGGAATGCCAACGTATCATTTGGCAAATATTGTTGATGATCATTTAATGGAAACTTCGCACGTAATTCGCGGTGAAGAATGGTTGCCATCTATGCCCTTACACGTTCTGTTATACAGAGCATTTGGTTGGGAAGCTCCAGAATTTGCACATTTACCTTTAATATTAAAACCTGTCGGAAACGGAAAACTTTCAAAAAGAGACGGTGACAAACTAGGATTTCCTGTGTTTCCTTTAGAATGGAAAACCGAAGAAGGAGTATCATCAGGATACAGAGAAAAAGGATTTTTTCCGGAAGCAGTTATAAACTTCTTGGCCTTATTGGGTTGGAACGATGGAACAGATAAAGAATTATTTTCTTTAGAAGAACTAGTAGCCGCCTTCGACTTAAACAGAGTACATAAATCTGGAGCCAAATTTGATCCAGAAAAAAACAAATGGTTCAACCATCAACATTTGATGATGCAAAATGATACTGATTTAGCAGAAAATTTTGCTGGTATTTTAGAAACAAAAGAGCACACAAAATCGTATTCGTTTATAGAATTAACTCGCATCGTTTCTTTAATTAAAGAACGCGCTCATTTCGTCTCTGAATTTTGGGAGCTAAGTGACTTCTTTTTCCTTGCTCCAACTTCATACGATGAAAAAGCAACTAAAAATTGGAAAGAAGAAACTCCAAAATTAATGCACGATTTAATTTCTGTCTTGCATACAATCGAAGATTTTACCAGTCAAAATATCGAAACAATAGTAAAAGAATGGATGATTACTAACGAAATTGGAATGGGGAAAGTGATGCAACCATTTCGTTTAAGTTTAGTCGGAGCTTTAAAAGGTCCTCACCTATTTGACATTGTTGAAATAATTGGAAAAGAAGAAACTACCTCAAGAATTAAGAAAGCAATAGCAAGTTTATAACCTCCGTTAAAAAAAAATACAAAAGCCAAGAAATCTTTACATTAAGAAATCTTGGCTTTTTTTATAAAATGAATTTAATACGTAAAGAAGAAAGAATTTTCGTAATTTGACCTTTTCTAAAACCTAATTAAAAACAATTATGATTCCATTAATTATTATAGCATTTATTGCTTTCTTTATCTTGATGTCTTCGTTTTTTACAGTGAAGCAACAAACCAGTATTATTGTCGAACGTTTCGGAAAATTTCATAGCACCAGACAATCAGGATTGCATTTAAAAATTCCGATGATTGATAGAATTGCAGGACGCGTTAATTTAAAAATTCAACAATTGGATGTTGTCATTGAAACTAAAACAAAGGATAACGTATTTGTCAAACTAAAAGTTTCAGTTCAATTTATGGTGGTAAAAGATACCGTTTATGACGCATTTTACAAATTAGAGTATCCACACGACCAAATTACGTCTTATGTATTTGATGTTGTGCGTGCAGAAGTGCCAAAATTAAAATTAGATGATGTTTTTGAGAGAAAAGATGATATTGCAGTTGCAGTAAAGAGAGAATTGAACGAAGCAATGACTACGTATGGTTACAACATCATTAATACCTTGGTAACGGATATTGATCCAGACATTCAAGTTAAAAATGCGATGAATAGAATTAATGCAGCTGATAGAGAAAAAACGGTAGCTGAATTTGAGGCAGAAGCATCGAGAATTAGAATCGTTGCAAAGGCTAAAGCAGAAGCAGAAAGCAAACGTTTACAAGGACAAGGTATTGCAGATCAACGTCGTGAAATTGCAAGAGGATTAGTAGAAAGTGTAGATGTTTTAAATAAAGTAGGCATCAATTCACAGGAAGCTTCGGCTTTAATTGTTGTAACGCAACATTATGATACGTTGCAAGCAATTGGTGCGGACTCTAATTCTAACTTAATTTTGTTACCAAATTCACCACAAGCAGGAAGTGAAATGCTAAATAATATGGTCGCATCGTTTTCGGCATCCAACCAAGTGGGGGAAATGATGAAGAAAACTAATAGAAATAAACACGAAGAAAAACCTCGAGAAATTCAGCATGGTTATGATTATGATACTTCAGAAACGGATAAAGACGAAGACGAGGAACATAAAAAATAATAAAAAAGAGGCTATTAATTTAGCCTCTTTTTTTATTTATAAACCCACCTATAACATATGGTATTGCCATTTGTAGTAGTTTGCTGTAATTATTTGCAAAGTAATCAGTGTAGGAACTTAATAAATTTGACACTACATTTTGTGGTGACAAACTCTGTTTGGTTTGTTGCAAACTAAGAATTAACTTTTGATAACTAATTTCTTTTTGAAGTTTTAAAATTTCTAATTCATTTTCTATCTCTGCGTACGATGCATATTTTTTTACGTTCATAACTTAATCATTAAAAAAGATTTCTGAGAATTTTTCAATAATTGGTCCTTCCACCATTTTATCTTTTATAAAAAATAATAAAACACCTACTACCAAATACATCCCTCCTACTGATAGAAATCCAAAGGTGTAACTATCCAAGGCTGCGCTAATTGCAAATGCTAAAGCTACCGAAGCAAATACTAAGACCATAGAAAGACACAAACCAATTAAAACAAACTTAAAAATTAAAGTAGTTGATTTCATCGCAACTTTAAAACCCCACAATTTGTAATAGGCAAGATGACTTTCAAAATAAACTTTGGCTTGATCTTGAATAGTATCTGTATGCCCTTTTAAATCTTCAAAAGCCATAAATCCATTTTCTAAGGTTATTAACAAAACAAGCACAAAGTTCGCTAATTGTAGTTCAGTTTCCTTAATAAATCAAAGAAAATTAAACCTACAACAAGCGAACTTTGTGCTTTTGAATTATAGTTTAAGTATTAACGCTGTAATTTTGCGTTTTTAACCTTTAAATCGGCGAGTTTTGATTCTAAGAAAGAAATAACATCCTCAGTTTTATGACTCATATTCGAAAGTAAATCTTCATAAGTTTCTTCTGCGTCTTTTTTTGCAGTACTTAATTTTCCACGCAATGCTTCAGCGGTTGCTCCTAAAGTATCTTTTAAACTGTGCGCAGTATCATCATAACCCTCTTTCAAACGTTTTCTCGTTACTGTGCCCTTATCTGGTGCTAATAAAATTCCTACTGCTGCTCCTATTGCAGCACCTGCAACAAGCGCTAATACTGTTATTCCTGTATTTTTTGACATAATATTTAAGTTTTAAGTACCTAATAAAGGTAGGGAAAAATAACCATGAAAAAGTTGATTACTCAATCGTTAGCTAAAATTTAACAAGTATTATCTAGTTTTATATAAATAACGTATCGTCGTCCGTTTTGTAATTCATCGTGGATAGCAATTCGCTATAATTTGCTTTCGGATCCTGTTTAGCATAATTTAATTTTTCTTGTAAAGCTTGAGCGGTCGTTTGTAAATTTTCTTTTAATTTCTGAATTGAATCGTCTACACCTCCCTTTACGCGTTTCCTCGTAAGAGATCCTTTCTCTGGCGCTAGTAAAATTCCTATTCCAGCTCCAATTGCAGCGCCTGCAACAATAGCCAATAGTGCTATAGTATTATCTTTTGACATGATTTTAAAATTTAAGTACTTTATAAAGATACCTAAAATTCATTTGCAAAATTTTGAACGAAAAATCATTAGTACAACTTTAACAAGCCGTATTACTTTTTTAAAATAATTCCTTAAAATTTAAATTAGATCCTCGTTACTTTCAAAACTCCTTAAAATATTTTTCGTTCAAGTTGTTGGAAAACTGTTCAAGAAATATTCTAAAATTACTTTGAAATCTAAATATCTAAAATTTAAAGGGACAAGGCCTTCTATCTACGTTTAAATAAACACCAAACTGATTTTAAAAGCGCTAATTTGATCGAAAAACAATAGGCGTCAAATTATGCTTAGGTATTTTTAAAATGATCTTAAAACTCACATAGAACGGTCATTTATGATATATAACGTTTATTAAAATCTATTTTATGATAAGAAAAACATATTATAAAAAAAAAGCGCCCCGAAAGGCACTTTTGATAGATTCGATCTATTTACTACTAAATTAATTCTTCAACGATTAGAAGTTCTTCTTCCGTCGCTCCTTTTGGAGGATTCTCGTAAATAGTTTTAACATTCTTTATAACTTCAACTTTGATTGCTGTCGGAATTTGCAAATCTCTTAAATTTAACATTGCTTTAGACCGAACAAACGACGATTCACTTCGAAATGATAAAGCAAATAATTTTTCCAATTCCTCCGCATCAAAATCCGAAACTTGCAAAGAAGTATATTTCAATAAAAATTGATTAAATAACAGCGAACTTTTATTATTGTTGGTGTTTTTCTTGAACGCATTTTGCAGCAAACTAAAATTTGCAATCGTTTTAATATTTCCACCAATACTTTCTTCAATAGTCAACCGTTCTGCTTCGGTTGCTACTTTAAAATATTTGTTGATATCTTTCAACGAATTATTAATACTATTTTCTTCTTTTTTACCTTTCTCATCCCAAGCATCCTTTAAACCAACAGTTTTATTAAACACTAATTTACCATCAGTGGTATCCTTGTCAACAGTAAAATAACCCATTCTTTGAAACTGAAAATGAGTTCCAATTTTTGCTTCTTTCAAACTTGGCTCTACAAATCCTGTTGTAACTTCTAGTGAATTTGGATTGATAAATTCTAAGAAATTCTTCTCTTTGTGACTGTCTGGCGCTTCATCTAAAAACAAACGATCGTACAAACGAACTTCAGCAGGAATAGCATGTTTTACAGAAACCCAATGCAAAGTTCCAGATACTTTTCTTTGGCTTGCTTCTGTCCCACTTCCACTTTTAGAATCAGGATCATAAGTCGCAAAAATTTCAGTTATGTTTCCGCTTGCATCTTTGGCAACGCTTTCACCTTTAATCAAATAACCATTTTTAAGACGCACTTCTTTTCCAATAGTTAATCGAAAAAATTTAGCACTCGCTTCTTCCAAAAAGTCTTCTTTTTCAATGTACAATTCGCCTGAAAAAGGTACTTTTCTAAATCCAGCACTTTCATCTTCTTGGTTATTTTCGGCATCCAACCACTCCTCTGCTCCTGCCGGATAGTTGGTAATGGTTAATTTTATCGGATCTAAAACAGCCATTACACGAGGTGCAGTTTTGTTTAAATCTTCTCTCAAGCAAAAATCTAAAAGTGAAACATTTATAATATTTTCGCGCTTCGCAACACCAATAGTTTCACAAAATTTACGAATAGAATTGGCCGTATACCCTCTTCTTCTCAATCCTGAAATGGTTGGCATTCTAGGATCATCCCAGCCATTAACCACATTGTCTTGAACCAATTGCAACAACTTTCGTTTGCTCATTACAGTATAATTCAAATTCAAACGTGCAAACTCATATTGATGTGGACGCACTTTAGTATCGTCGTAAATTTGATCTAAAAACCAGTTGTAAAGTTCGCGATGCATCACAAATTCTAATGTGCATATTGAATGTGAAACACTTTCTATGTAATCGCTTTCCCCATGTGCAAAATCATACATTG
Source organism: Flavobacterium sp. TAB 87 (assembly GCF_001529295.1). Taxonomy (GTDB): domain Bacteria; phylum Bacteroidota; class Bacteroidia; order Flavobacteriales; family Flavobacteriaceae; genus Flavobacterium. Next base: position 410,418 of record NZ_LLWK01000038.1, on the reverse strand, counting down.
GATAAATGCACCATTTATTTCCTGAACGATGGTGGTGGCGGTGTAAAACACGGTACATTAACGGATCGCGCATCAACATATTTGTTGATGTCATATCTATTTTAGCACGAAGAACATGACTTCCTTCTGGGAAATCACCATTTTTCATTGCTTCAAACAATTGTAAATTTTCTTCAATAGAACGGTTTCTATACGGTCCATCCACTCCTGGCTGCGTTGGTGTTCCTTTTTGAATGGCCATGTCTTCAGAAGATTGACTGTCGACATACGCTTTACCATTTTTAATCATTACCACAGCCCAATCATACAATTGCTGAAAGTAATCAGAAGCATATCGTTCTTCAGCCCATTTAAAGCCCAACCACTGTAGATCTTCCTTAATAGCATCAACATACTCTTGTTCCTCTTTGGCTGGATTGGTGTCATCAAAACGCAAGTTAACAGGCGCATTGTAACGCAATCCCAATCCAAAATTCAAGCATATCGATTTTGCATGGCCAATATGCAAGTATCCATTAGGTTCTGGTGGAAAACGAAAACGCAATTTATCTTGCGAAAAACCATTGCTTAAATTCTCTTCAATGATTTGTTCTATAAAATGAAGTGATTTCTCTTCTGCTGCCATAATTTTGTATAATTTTAGCAAAGATAAAAAAAAGCAGCAAGCTTTAAAGCTAAAACTAGCTTGTTAACCTTTGAAAATTCAACGTAAAATTCAATTCATTATGAGTACCATCAAATTAAAAAATATTAGAACCTTTTCTTATCACGGTTGTTTAATAGAAGAAGGTAAAATTGGTTCTGATTACGCAGTTAATCTCACTGTAGATGCTAATTTAGAAGAATCAACACTAACCGATCATTTGGGAGATACAGTCGATTATGTGCATTTAAACCGTATTGTAGTGGAAGAAATGGCAATTCGATCTCAATTACTGGAACATGTCGCCAAAAGAATAAATACGAGAGTATTAGCCGAACTACCAATGGTACAAAAAACTATTGTAGAAGTTTCAAAGATTAATCCTCCTATTGGTGGTGATGTTGAGTCGGTTACCATAAAATTAAAAGAATATAGGTATTCTAAAATAATGCAGTAACTTTAATTTTAAAAAAATAGTTTGAAAATATTTTTTAACTATGATGATTTTGGTTACTTTTGCCAACCCATAACAATGGCGTCGTGGCCGAGTGGCTAGGCTGGGCTCTGCAAAAGCTCCTACTCCGGTTCGAATCCGGACGATGCCTCTAAAACCTTCAAAGCAATTTGAGGGTTTTTTTTTGTCTTATTGGTAATAAGATATTCTTATTATACAAAAATTTTACAGCGATTTTTTCTTCGTGAGAACTACAAAATTGACTGCACTCTAGCGCATAAAAAAAGCCTCTCCAATGGAAAGGCTTACTCCTTATAATTATCTAAAGAATTACTCTTTCTTAATGTGTTCAAAAGCATTTTTTACCATTTCCTTTTCTTTTGGAAACCAACCTTGAACAATTAAAACTACTCCGAAAACCATTAACACTACGCTAATTCCTTTTTTGATTTTAAGAATATTAGTCGGCGTCATTTTAGATTTTAATTGTTTGGCCAGTAGTATTTTAAGGCAATCAACAATCAAATAACTCACAATAACCGCAGTAAAGAAAGTTATCATCCTTGATGTTTGCATCTCTAATTTTGGCCCTACCGAAATAATTATCGCCATCCAAAAGCCTAACACACCAACATTGATCACATTTAAAACAAAACCTTTTGCAAATAGTGAAGCGTAGTCGCGCTTTAAAATATCACGGTCAATTTCTTCAAGATTAATCGGTTTCACTTTTTTTAATTTCATAAAAGAAATGATACCATAAGCTAACATAATTATACCTCCAAAAATAAATAAAGCAGGTTTATCTTCTAAACTTTTAATCAATCGATAACTCCCTAAATATGCAATGGCTATAAAAAACACATCTCCTAAAACCACACCCAAGTCAAAAGCCAGAGCGGCCCTAAACCCTTTTGTAATACTTGTTTCAAGTAATATAAAAAAGACAGGACCAATCATAAAACTGAGGAAAATTCCCCATGGAACTCCGGCTAAAATATCATTTATCATTCAAAAAAATTATTATTTTTCTTCAATTCGGCCACCTAAAACGGTCTTCTTGTTAATTTGTTCTGGCTTGCCATAAATATAGATCGATCCACCAGCACTTACTTTTGCATCAACTAAAATGGAAGCGTTAACTTCGGCATGACCGCCAGCCGAAACACTAACAGCCGTTTGAGAAGTTAGCAAATTTTTAGCTTCTAAGATACCACCAGCGCCTAAACTTGCCGACTGATTGGTAGCAGAACCACTAATATTGACAATTCCGCCAGAAACAGCTGTTACTTTTACCTTATCCACCTCTAAATTCACTTCTACCCTTGCGCCTTCTTGTGCACTAACTTCAAAAGCGGTTTGTTTAAACGTTTCTTTCGAGTGTGCAATACTTCCCTCATTCACATCAATTCTTTCAATACGCTTGTAATAAAGTTTGATGCTCATATTATTTCCTGAAAGTAATTTTGGAAACGGCATTCTAATTTTCAGTTGTCCATTTTTATTCACTACTTCTACTTCATCACTGCGATCGCCTGTAATGTCAATTTTATTAGTTGAAGATTGAATTAGTTGGACACTTAATTGATCAAAAACCTTTATTTCACTAAACTCGCCTAACTCTTTTGAAACTTGTGCAAAAGAAACTTGAACAAATAAAATTGCAATTCCAATTAGTATCTTTTTCATATTCACTTTAATTAAATTTATTATTCTCCTGCTCTTCTCAGAAAATGAAAATCCAGTTGTTTTTTAACTAAATCTGCATTTTTAACCTTCACATAAATTTCGTCTCCTAATTGTAAAATTTTTCCTGAAGTTGCACCAACCATAGCATATTGCTTTTCATCGAACGTATAATAATCGTCTTTTATTTCACGAATACGCACCATACCTTCACACTTGTTGGCCACAATTTCAACGTAAATTCCCCATTCGGTAACACCCGAAATAACTCCCAAGAATTCTTCATGCTGATGATCTTGCATATATTTAACTTGCATGTACTTAATACTGTCACGCTCTGCACTAGATGCTAAACTTTCCATACTAGAACAGTGCAACGATTTGGTTTCGTACAAATCTTCATCTACTGAAGTTCCTCCATCTAAATAAAACTGTAACAAACGGTGTACCATAACATCAGGATAGCGACGAATTGGTGACGTAAAATGAGAATAATAGTCAAAAGCCAATCCATAATGACCAATATTATCAGTCGAATATTTGGCTTTACTCATACTTCGAATGGCTAACGTATCAATTAAATTTTGTTCTTTTGATCCATTTGCTTGTTCCATCAAAGCATTCAGTGATTTGGAAATATCTCCTTTATTCCTAAAATCAATTTTATAACCAAACTTTGCAATTACAGTTTGCATGGCTATTAATTTATCTTCATTTGGTTCATCGTGTATGCGATAAATAAATGTTTTCTTCTGCTTACCAATGTATTCTGCTACTTTACGATTGGCTAAAAGCATGAATTCTTCAATCAAATGATTGGCATCCTTAGATACTTTAAAATAAACGCCCTCTGGTTCTCCTTCTTCATTTAAATCAAATTTCACTTCAACTTTATCAAAAGAAATTGCGCCATTTGCCATTCGTTTTTTACGAAGAATTTTAGCTAATTCATCTAATTTTATAGTCGCTTCCACTAATTCTTCTGAAACTTTATACGAAGATCCAGTAATAGAAATTTCTTCTGGAATAACATCGTCTTTGGTTTCAATGATGTACTGTGCTTCTTCATACGCAAAACGTTGGTTGGATAACGTTACCGTTCTACCAAACCACTGGTTCACTACTTGCGCTTGAGGTGAAATTTCAAAAACGGCCGAGAAAGTATATTTTTCTTCATCTGGACGCAACGAACAGGCAAAGTTAGATAATACTTCGGGCAACATCGGTACCACTCTATCAACTAAATAAACCGAGGTTGCTCTTTGATACGCTTCATCGTCTAAAATAGTTCCTTCTTCTAAATAATAAGAAACATCGGCAATATGAATTCCGATTTCGAAGTTGCCATTTTCTAATTTTTTAAAGGAAAGTGCGTCATCAAAATCTTTTGCATCTTTTGGGTCAATCGTGTAGGTCAACGTGTCGCGCATGTCCCGACGTTTGGCAATTTCGCTTTCAGTAATTGACGTATCAATTTTTTGCGCGAATACTTCTACCTCAATCGGAAAATCTGCAGGAAGGCCGTATTCAGCCAAAATTGCATGCATCTCTGTATTGTGTTCACCTGGTTTACCAAGAACCTTTATAACAGCTCCAAATGGGCTATCAGCACGTTTTTTCCAGTCTTCAATGACCACCAAAACAACATCGCCATTTTCAGCATCACCAAATTTATCTTTTGGAATAAAAATATCGGTATACATTTTTGGATTGGCCGTCGAAACAAACGCAAAGTTGGGTTGAATGTCAATCACACCCACAAATTCTGTTTTGTTTCTCTCAATTACTTCAATTACTTCTCCTTCAGGTCGCTTTCCTTTTCTACGGTTGTAGACATAGACTTTTACTTTGTCTTTGTCTAACGCACGATTCAAATTATTAGTCGGAATAAATACATCTTCTGCGAAATCTTCACAAATAAAATAAGCCGTCTTACGGCTTGTCATATCAATGGTTCCTTCGTAATAATCTTGGCTTACTGCTTTGATTAAATAAGCTCCTGGTTCTGATTCAATTATCTTATTTTGAGCGGCAAGAATTTTTAAATCCTTTATAATTTGATTGCGACTTTGGGTATCGTCCAATTCTAACTTAGCTCCTATTTGTTTGTAGTTGAATGGTTTATTAGCATTTTGCGATAAAATTTTAATTATTTTATCCGAAAAATCTTTTTCGTTTTTTATCGGCTTTCTAATTTTCTTACTCATATATCTTTTCTTATAAAGTTTAAAATTACGAAGAAGATATCAGATTACGGATTTTAACGAGTACATTTATTAAAAATATAACTCCTGAATTTATAAAAACAGTGTTATGAAAGGCTTTAAAACTATAGCAATTTTCAATTATCAACACGAAACTGTTGTTCTAAAACATTTATTAGAACAAGATGAAATTCCGTATTTTTTTGAAAACGAAACCACATTATCTATCGTTCCCTTTTACGCAAATGCTTTGGGCGGTATTAAACTTAAAATACACCATAGCGATTTTGAACGCGTTCAAACATTCATCGACAATTTAAACAATCCGCTTCGAATCGTTTGAAATCAAAATTACATGCAACTTCTACTTCATTTTTAGTTGCAACCGATAATCACTTTCAAATTTCAGAATCAATTCTAAAATTTCAAACTACTGTCCAATTTAATCCAATTTTTATTTTCTCTTTTTTCTAAAATTTCAAAAGTTGTCAACATATATTAAATACAACAAAAAAGAAATTTTAAATTTAATTAATTTTTGGTGGTTATTATGGCTTGTTAATAGTGGCTATAAAATTTTGAAAAAAGAGTGTGATATTAAGTTTTGCTTCTTTATTTAGAGTTATCAACATAGCTAATTGGAGTTAATGGTTTCATTTTAAACACTTTTTAGATTGCTATTAACAATCGTTGATAACCTAAAAACAAATGATTTTGTAGATAACTTCACCTAGCGTTTTATGTTGATAAACTACTTTTAAGTATTGATAACTATTCTAAAAAATCAGTAAACTTTATTAGGATTTCTAATTGCAGTTTTGGATTAGGTAAAAAAATCAAACAACCAAAAAAAACTTCTAATATTCTATCCATACTTATTAACAATTAATATTAACGTAAGGTAAACTGAGTATCAACTCGTTAGCTTTTACTATTAACATTGTAAAAAATTAACAATTAAAATATATATTATACACTGATTATCAATATTTTATATAAATTTATCTTTTTTATAATTACGTAAGTATTTGAAAATAGGTTAATTATAGTGGAATAAAAATATACTTTTACGGGTATATATTTAATTGTCAATCGAATAGACTTTAATTAAATTGCAAATAAACAAATCGTTATAATTAATTATTGAATTGTTTGGTTAAATTTGTCGATACAACTAAATAGTATTTTAAAATGAAAATTTCAATAGGAAACGATCACGCAGGACCAGAGTATAAAAAAGCAATTGTAGCCATGTTGCAAGCAAAAGGACATGAAATAACTAATTACGGAACAGATTCTGAAGATTCAGTAGATTATCCTGATTTTGGACATCCCGTTGCAACAGATGTAACTGAAGGCAAAGCCCATTTTGGAATCGTTATTTGTGGTAGTGGTAACGGAATTGCAATGACTGTTAACAAACACGCTGGTGTTCGAGCTGGTTTGTGTTGGACTAAAGAAATTGCTTATTTAACACGTTTACACAATGATGCTAATATTGTAAGTATTCCGGCGCGTTATACTTCGATTCAACAAGCAGTTGAAATTGTAGAGACGTTTTTAAATACCGAATTTGAAGGTGGAAGACACCAAACTCGTGTCAATAAAATTGCTTGTCAATAAGTAAAATTAGCGCTGCTACCTATTAGTTGCAATAAGTAGCAGCGTTTTAAAATTAAAGTAAGGTTTTATAGCATGGAACCTCCTTAACTCCGCCCCGAGTCAATTTATTATTATTTATAGTTAACCTATCCTAAAAATAAATTGAAAAATGAAGCGTCTTTTAAAAAACAGTATTGGCACTATTCTAATTGCAATGCTTCCTAAAAAAGCAGATGAATTACTGAATAAAGGAATGACCATAGACATGAATTTGTCTCGAAGAGATCGCTTCATGCGAGATGCTTTACTACAAAAAGCTAAAAATAAGAACGATTTTGAAACGCTCTCTCAGTTTCATGAAAATTATTGGATCAACAGAGGTGAAGAATATTTTTCTAGCGGATTTAATAATAAAGTACTAGACACTTTTTTTATACCCAATTGTTCTTTTTTGATTGATTTGTTGCAAGAACAACTGCAAAATGAATCTCTAAAATACCATACGCTTGTTGAAATTGGTACTGGAGATGGTACAATTTTGGAATATTTAAGTTCTAAATTTCCGCAAATTGATCGATTTGTTGGCATCGACTTAAGTAGTTCTCAAATTGAAGCAAATAAAAAATTATTTAATGGCAGCTCAAATTTAGAATTTGTAGCCTGCGACGGTTTTGATTGGATCAAGCAAAACGGACATAACGCTATGATAGTGGTGACCTCGAGAGGAGTTTTAGAATATTTTACGCAGTCAAGATTACAGGAATTTTTTGACGCACTAAATAAATTCAAAAAAAATATTTTTATTGCCATCGAGCCTACAGGATTGGATCATGATTTTATAAAAAATCCAAATTCTGAAATATATGGTTCTGAAAATTCTTTTTCTCACAACTATGCCAAGCTATTCAACGATGCTGGTTTTAAAATATGGCATCAATCTAAAATGAACTATTCACAGCCCGAATGTTACATCAATTTTATTGGAGTAAAAAACTAAAGTTAGTTTAAGTTTACAATAGGCTTCAGAGGAATTATTATCAGTTGAACATTCCTACTAATAACGTTTGCTGACTTCTGTGCATAAAAAAAGAGTTACTTTTTTACTATTTAAAATAAACAACGGCTATTACTATTTGAATTACTACGATGATCCAAAATTTCCATAGATAGCTTTTCTTGCTTGTTTTGTGTCTAAAAACAAGCATGCCCAATCCAGAACCAATCGTTCCGCCAAGTAAAACAAAAGTTAAAAGTGCTTGTTCTGGAATCCTACTTCTACGGGTTTTTGCTGCATTTTTATCGTATCCCATTAGTACAAAAGCAATTAAATTTAAGAGCAAAAAAGAATAGAATAAAATCATAATTGAAGTTCGATTGAGATTTAAAGATAGTATTTTAGCATCAGTTTTGTAACGTAAAAAAGACTCCTTTTTAATCCGCTATTCCTAATGAACAATATTCAATTCATTTCAAAAACGGTCGCAACTGCGGCTATAAATATTCAAAAAACAGTACAATTACTTTCAGAAGATTGCACCATTCCGTTTATTTCCCGTTATCGAAAAGACGTTACTGGAAATTTGGATGAAGTAGTAATTGAACAAATTGCCAAACTTCAAAAAGAGTACGAAACCATCGTAAAACGAAAAGAAACGATTTTAAAAACAATCGATGAGCAGGGGCAACTTTCGGTTGAATTAAAAGCAAAAATTGATCATAGTTTTGATTTACAAGATATCGAAGATTTGTATTTGCCGTACAAAAAGAAAAAACGAACCAAAGCCGATGTAGCTCGTGAAAACGGGTTGGAGCCCTTAGCCAAAATTATTGTGTCCCAAGGCAATGATGACGTTGATTTTCTAGCCACTCAGTATGTTAATGAAGCGATAATTAACGAAGACGCTGCGTTGCAAGGTGCGCGCGAAATTGTTGCCGAGTGGATTAATGAAAATATTTATGTCCGTCAGCAATTGCGTCGTTTGTACCAGCGTAAAGCAGTCGTTACTACAAAAGTAGTGAAGAGTAAAAAAGACGATGAAGCCGCACAAAAGTTTACCCAATATTTTGAATGGGCAGAGCCATTATCCAAAGCACCTGCACATCGATTGATGGCGATGTTGCGTGCAGAAAAAGAAGGTTATATTAAATTAAAAATTGAGACCGATATTGATGAAGCCTATGATATCATTGATGAAATCATCATTAAAAAGCAAAACAATACCACACCACATTTGCAGTTGGCTATTGAAGACAGTTACAAACGGTTGTTGCAACCGGCCATTTCTAACGAAACTTTACAAGACGCTAAAACGAAAGCCGATGCCAATTCGATTCAGGTTTTTGCGAACAATTTAGGGCAGTTGTTGTTGGCGCCGCCTTTGGGAGAAAAGCGAATTTTGGCTATCGATCCTGGTTTTAGAAGCGGTTGTAAAATTGTGTGTTTGGATGAAAAAGGTGATTTATTATACAACGAAACCATTTATCCGCACGCACCTCAAAAGGAAGAAGCGATGGCTATGAAAAAAATTCGTTCGATGGTAAATTCTTATAAAATTGATGCCATTTCAATTGGAAATGGAACGGCTTCACGAGAGACAGAATTCTTTATTAAAAAAATAGCCTTTGATAAACCGGTTCAAGTTTTTATTGTTTCAGAAGCTGGAGCCTCAGTATATTCGGCGTCTAAAATTGCTAGGGAAGAATTTCCTGATTATGATGTTACCGTTCGTGGATCGGTTTCTATCGGAAGACGTCTGTCTGATCCTTTGGCGGAGTTGGTAAAAATTGATCCAAAAGCAATTGGAGTTGGGCAGTACCAGCACGATGTAGATCAATCTAAATTAAAAGATGAATTGGATACTACGGTTGTGCGTTGCGTAAATTCGGTTGGTGTAAATATCAATACCGCTAGTAAACACTTGTTGAGTTATGTAAGTGGAATTGGAGAGAAACTCGCTGAAAATATTGTGAAGTACCGTTCGGAAAATGGTCCGTTTGAAGATAGAAAACAATTAAAAAAAGTGCCTCGTTTGGGAGAAAAAGCCTATCAGCAAGGAGCCGCTTTTATTCGAATTTCGAATGCTAAAAATCCGCTAGATAACTCTGCCGTACATCCCGAGGCATATTCGATTGTGGAGAAAATGGCAAAAGATCTAAAACTGAAAGTAACTGAATTGATTGCCAATAAAGAAAAGACGGCTTTAATTAAGCCCGAAAATTACATTACCACAGAAATTGGTTTATTAACGTTAAAGGACATTATTAAGGAATTAGAAAAACCAGGTTTAGATCCAAGGAAATCAGCCAAAGTATTTGAATTTGACCCAAATGTGAAAACAATAAAAGATTTGAAAACCGGAATGATTTTACCTGGAATTGTCAATAACATAACCAATTTTGGCTGTTTTGTGGATATTGGCGTTAAAGAAAGTGGACTCGTGCATATTTCGCAACTAAAAGCCGGATTTGTGAGCGATGTCAATGAAGTTGTAAAGTTACACCAACATGTTGAGGTAAAAGTTACTGAAGTAGATGAAGACCGAAAGCGCATTCAGTTAACGATGATAATATAAATAATCTTTAAAATAAAAATTCCAAACTCTTATTGCGTACAATGAGAATTTGGAATTTTATTTTTTATTAAAAAAGAATTACTCTGGAGTCTCCTCTTTTTTAGCCGTAGTTTGTTCGTCTTTAGCAGCGTTTTTGAATTCTTTGATTCCGCTTCCTAAACCTTTCATTAATTCCGGAATTTTTTTACCTCCAAAAAGCAATAGTACAACTGCTAGAATAACAAGGATTTCTGTAACACCAAATCTTCCCATGATTGAAATATTTAATATGCCGAAGCAAATTGATATAAAGTCCTGCAAAGGTATACAGAATTACTTATATATAATTGCATTTGAGGCCAAATATTTTTTTTTGAGTACGTTAAATATTTGATAAATTACTATTTTATCTTTAGTTATAATCTTTTTTCAAAGTTTTAAGACGGCTATAAATTATTATATTTGCCAGAATAAAGTACCATAATGCCAAAGAAAAAAAAGAAAAGAGCCACTATAAAAAAACGTTTATTCAATAAAAACCGATTGGTAATATTGAACGAAGATACTTTTGAAGAAATTTTTTCTTTTAAGCTTAATTTGATGAACGTTTTTGTGACGCTTACTCTAGGCGCTATTTTCTTGGTATCAATTACTACTTTCATCATTGCCTTTACGCCCTTGCGAGAATACATTCCGGGTTATTCTTCTACCGAATTAAAAAAGAATGCAACAGAGCTAGCTCTAAAATCAGATTCGTTAACAACTGTTTTACATCAAAATGAGTTGTATATAAAATCGATTCAAAAAGTCTTAACGGGAGAGTTAGAGTATGCTAAATTTAATAAAGATTCTATTTTGGCCAACGAGGAATTAGTCGTTCCCGAAGAAGATATGCAAGCTACTGCTGCCGAGTTGCAATTGCGAGCAGAAGTAGAGAAAGAGGAGAAGGCGGCAAAAGAGTCAAGTGCAAAAGCTTCAAAAAAGAAAACTAAAAACACTAAATAATTAGTTCTTAAAATGTCAATAAAAGCTATAGCGGCAAAATTATTTGCCAGTAAAATATACTATCAGACGCGTGCTTGGGCTAATAAACCTGTGGAAACACAAGTAGAAGTTTTTCAAAGTTTAATTAGAGATGCTGCAGAAACGGAGTTCGGAAAAGACCACGGTTTTGATAAAATAAAGACAATAAGTGATTTTCGCAAACGCGTACCCATTCGTGATTACGAAGATTTAAAACCCTATATTGAAAAAGTTCGTTTGGGCGAAAAAGATATCCTTTGGAAAGGTAAACCTTTGTATTTTGCTAAGACTTCTGGTACCACTTCGGGAGCAAAGTACATTCCACTTACCAAAGAATCGATGCCGTTTCATATTGAAGCATCTCGCAATGCGATTTTGCACTATATCTATGAAACAGGTAATGCTAATTTTGTAGACGGCAAAATGATTTTCTTGCAAGGCAGTCCGATATTGGTTGAAAAATACGGAATCAAATTTGGCCGTTTGTCTGGAATTGGAGCACATTTTGTTCCGAAATATCTACAAAAAAACAGACTGCCTTCTTGGGATACGAATTGCATTGAAGATTGGGAAACTAAAATTGATGCCATTGTCGAAGAAACCATTGAACAAGACATGACCTTGATCTCTGGAATTCCGTCTTGGGTACAAATGTACTTTGAACGCTTACGAGAAAAAAGCGGTGGGAAAAAAGTCGGAGATTTATTCAAAAATTTTCAATTATTCATTTATGGTGGTGTCAATTACGAACCGTATCGAGCGAAGTTTGAAAATTTAATTGGTAGAAAAGTAGACAGTATTGAGATGTTTCCAGCTTCTGAAGGATTTTTTGCTTATCAAGATACGCAGACACAAAAAGGAATGTTGCTGTTGTTAAACAGTGGTATCTTTTATGAATTCATTAAAAGTGATGAATTTTTTGATGAGAATCCAAAACGTTTAGGCGTAGCCGATGTAGAAATTGGCGTTAATTACGTTATGATTGTATCAACCAATGCGGGACTTTGGGCTTACAATATTGGGGATACCGTAAAGTTTACTAATCTAAAACCGCACCGCATTATCGTTTCGGGCCGCATCAAACATTACATTTCTGCCTTTGGTGAGCATGTTATTAGCAATGAGGTAGAGAATGCCATGAAAGAAGCAATGGAAGGAACAAGTGTTCGAATTAATGAGTTTACAGTGGCGCCTCAAATTAATCCAATTTCGGGACTTCCGTACCACGAGTGGTTTATTGAGTTTGAAAATGAACCAGAAGACATGGTATTATTTTCAGAAAAATTAGATGCCGCGATGCGCAAGCAAAATATTTATTACGACGATCTAATTACTGGAAATATTTTACGCAAAGTAGTTGTTTCTAAAGTGGCTTTACACGGTTTTGAAAATTACATGAAATCGGTTGGAAAGCTGGGTGGTCAAAATAAAATTCCGCGTTTAGCAGACAATCGTACGATTGCAGATGTGCTGGAAGTGCTATAATTCTATTCGCTTTTATTTGAACGTACTATAATTGATAAAACTTCGACTTATTTCAAATACATTTTTAGTAAATTCGTAATTTAAATCAAAAAAAATCATAAAACTTATGCTTTCTATAAGCAAAGTTCAGAAATTATAAAATTATGGCAGAGACCAAACACATATCAAGATCAAGAGCACAAGAATCATCAGCAGCAATTGAAAAAATGTACATTACGATGCGTCATTTGTTCAACCGTGGTTTCTACAAACCAATGGGCGTTTCTGGAGATACTTTGCGAGAAGCATTATTAGCATTGCGACCAGAAATTTATGGCTTTATTGGTGACGAAAAAGTCGAATTAAATGGCTTGTTGTATGTAATGGAACGTTTACCTATTGGTATTGAAGAATGTCGTTTTATCAATTTAACGTCAGATGAGGGTTATTCTAAATCGCATTTTGAAGCCATTGTTCCTCCAAAAAGAAGACGCAACTGTTACCGTATAGATGAAGAGCAAATGAACGTTGAAATTACGCGCGGACGCTCTGATATTTATGACATTTTAACCCATTTGACGTTCATTTTCATAGAATCTCATAAAATTAGAAATCGAGTGCTATTGGATGAGGCGGGCGAACTATCTCGGGATTGGATGAAATTAGAATATGCCGTACAACAAAGCAAAAAATTATCTTTAGTGGATAAGGAAATTGCCATTTCGCATACCGCTAATATTTTAGGCAGAACATTCGAAGAAATTTTAGATATCTACGATTCTTTTGGATCCGAAAAGGCTCCTGATCGTTTCTTGCACGTCATTTATTGGTTGGGGAAATTAGCTATTGAAGAATTATTAGATAATAATAAAAGAACCATTACGTTCAGTCCGATTCTTAGAGAGCGTTTGGGACATCACATTCATGGTGAAATTTGGGCAACCAATATTAAAGAAGTTTTAAAAGCCAACAATCTTTTAGACAGACCCATTCATATTATTAGTGCCAATATGCACAGTGTGATGAATTCGATTTTTGCCACGCCAATTTTGCGACCTAAATTTAAAGGTAAAGAAGATTTTACTATTTACGAAGAATTGAGCAAATCGGGTGCAAGCGCCATTCGAAAAGAAGTAGAAAATATCGCCCTAAAAAACGGAATGTTATTTTTACCAGATACTTCAGGTACTAATATTGATGTTGAAATTTTTGATACAGCCAAGATTGATTGGAGTATCACCGCTTTTGCAAATGTAAAATTAGAGGATCCGAAACCTGTGCTTATCGTCATGGATTATGCGTTTGGGGAACAAGCCTACGAAACGATTGATGAGCTTTTAAAACCGTTTAAAAAAGATACGTTACTTAACGTACAATCGGTTTCGATTATGGGTAAAGCAGGAATTTTAGAAGGAGGAAAAGGAGACATTATGATTCCAACTGCCCATATTAACGAAGGAACGGCAGATAATTATTTTTTCGAAAATGAATTAACTGGAGCTATGTTTGAAGGAAATGGAATTGCAGTTTATGAAGGTGCTATGGTTACTGTTTTGGGAACCTCATTGCAAAATCGAGAGTTACTTAAATTTTTTCATGAATCTACTTGGGGAGTAATCGGATTAGAGATGGAAGGTTCGTACTATCAAAAAGCGATTCAATCAGCGTCTAAAATTAGAAAGAGCATACCCAACAACGTAAAAGTAAGATATGCGTATTACGCGTCGGATAATCCACTAGAAACAGGAAGTACGTTAGCTTCTGGAGGATTAGGAACTACGGGAGTTAAACCAACGTATTTGATTACGATTAAAATTTTAGAGCAAATTTTGAACGTGTAAGTTCAAATAAAAAAATAAATTTCAAGTAAGAGTTGAGGTATAAAGCAAACAAATGAAAAGAATACTTATCACTGGAGCAGCTGGGTTTTTAGGATCACATCTGTGCGATCGTTTCATCAAAGAGGGCTATCACGTTATCGGAATGGACAACTTGATTACGGGCGATTTAAAGAATATTGAACATCTATTTAAATTAGAACAGTTTGAGTTTTATCATCATGATATTACCACATTTATTCACGTTCCAGGAGAGTTAGATTATATTTTGCATTTTGCATCACCTGCAAGTCCAATTGATTACCTAAAAATTCCGATTCAAACCTTAAAAGTTGGTTCGCTAGGAACACACAATTTATTGGGTTTGGCCCGAGTAAAAAAAGCGCGAATTTTAATCGCTTCGACATCTGAAGTTTACGGAGATCCATTAGTTCATCCACAAACCGAAGAATATTATGGAAACGTAAACACCATAGGACCTCGCGGAGTATATGACGAAGCCAAGCGTTTTCAAGAATCAATTACCATGGCTTATCATACTTTTCATGGTTTAGAAACTAGAATTGTCCGTATTTTTAATACGTATGGACCGCGAATGCGCTTAAACGACGGGCGTGTTATTCCGGCCTTTATTGGTCAAGCACTGCGTGGCGAAGATTTAACCATTTTTGGAGACGGAATGCAAACGCGATCGTTTTGTTACGTAGACGATCAAGTAGAAGGTATTTTTAGATTGCTGCATTCTGATTATGTGTATCCAGTAAATATTGGAAATCCAGACGAAATTACCATTAAAGATTTTGCTGAAGAAATCATTAAGCTCACCGGAACGAATCAGAAAGTGGTGTATCATCCGTTACCAATAAATGATCCGTTGCAACGTCAGCCAGACACCACCAAAGCAAAAGAAATTTTAGGGTGGGAGGCAAAAGTGAGTCGAAGTGAAGGAATGAAGATCACTTATGATTATTTTAAGTCCCTTTCTAAAGAAGAGCTTTCAAAAGAAGAGCATAAAGATTTTTCAGAGTATATCAAATAAAAAATAGCCAAAAAGCTACGTTTTTTTTATCATAAAGTAACTTTTTAGCGTAGTTTACAAATAGTAAAATTTCTCGGATAACTCTGTAAGTGAATTTTGATTTTGATGTAAATTGATCCGTATAATCACCATAAAATTCACTAAACCAAACGTACATGCGCAATACAACAGGAAGATATTCAGGGTATATTCGCCCTTTTTCCTATGTGTCTGATGTTTTGATACTTAGTTTTTTTGGCTTTTATTTTTTTAATTTTCCACAAAGAGAAATTCCATTTTACCTGCTTTTAAGTTCCGTATGGCTGATTATAGCTGCACAACTTGGTTTTTATGAAGTATATCGGTACACCAAAGTAGTCAGTATACTCAACTGCGCTGTTAAACAGTTTGTATTGTTTACTATTTCTCTATTATCTATTGTTTATTTGTATGGTGAGCAAACAAGTTTTACAACACTGTTTAGTTATTTAGGAAGTGTTGCATCTTGCATTGTTATTTTAAAATTAGTCATCTATTATTTTTTAAAGGAATTCCGATTGCATTACGGCGGAAATTTAAGAAGAGTAATTTTAATAGGTTCTCCTGAGAAAGTAGCGCCTTTACAGACCTTTTTCTCCGAAAATTTAGAATATGGATATAAGGTTTGTAACTCCTTTTCACTAGAAGAAAATATTGAAAAGGAGTTACAGGAAGCATTTTCTTTTATAATCGAAAACAAGATGGATGAGGTGTATTGTGCGATGAGTGATTTAACTCAACCTCAAATACAAATGCTCATTGACTTTGCAAATAATAATTTAAAAACGCTTAAATTTATTCCGGATGACAACCAGATTTTATCGGGAAGTTATGTTTTTCAGTACTACGGTTATCTGCCCATAATTGCATTACGAGACATTCGTTTGGACGAGACATACAATAAAATTGCGAAGCGTATTTTTGACATCTTGTTTTCAGTACTCGTTATTGTGGTAGTTTTAAGTTGGTTAACTCCTATTTTAGCTTTTTTAATAAAGCTGGAATCCAAAGGACCCGTTTTTTACAAACACCAAAGAAATGGATTAAGTAATAAAGTCTTTACTTGTTACAAATTTAGATCCATGCAATTTTCTAAGGATGAGAAATACGATCCAGTTTCTAAAGTTGATTCTAGAGTGACAGCAATAGGTCAATTTTTAAGACAAACTAGTTTGGACGAATTTCCACAGTTTTATAATGTATTAAAGGGAGAAATGTCGGTAGTCGGACCAAGACCTCACATGATCAGTTATACCGAACAATATGCTTTGAAAGTGAATAATTTTATGATTCGCCATTTTATTAAACCTGGAATTACTGGATTGGCACAAACAAAAGGATACCGAGGTGCAGTAGAAAATGATTCAGATATTATTAATCGCTTCAAATATGACATTTTTTATATGGAGAATTGGTCTATTTTACTAGATATTGAAATTATCTTAAAAACGATATTTAATATCTTAAAAGGAGATGAAAAAGCGTATTAATATGAAAGAACCGTTAGTATCTATTATAACTCCGGCATTTAATTCGGAAGCCTTTATTGCTGAAACGATAAAATCTGTTTTAAATCAAACCTATGAAAATTGGGAAATGATTATTATCGATGATGGTTCTACTGATAATACGGCTGAACTGATTTTGAACTATGTAAAAAACGACAATCGAATACAATTCCATTCTTTAAATAAAAATAGTGGAACAGGTGTAGCTAGAAATTTTGCACTCGAAAAAGCCTCGGGAAAGTATATCGCTTTTTTAGATTCAGACGATTTGTGGAAGCCTAAAAAACTTGAAAAGCAGGTTCGTTTTTTAGTGGAAACGCAAGTTCCGTTTACCTTTTCGTATTACGACTGTATTAATGAAAACGGACAAATTTTACATAAAAGAGTAGAGGCGCCAAGCATTCTAAGTTACAGACAATTGTTTTTTTGTAATTATATCGGAAATCTTACTGGAATTTATAGTACCGATTATTTTGGAAAAATCACGATTGATAAGAGCCGAAAGCGACAAGATTGGATATTGTGGTTGACTATTTTAAAACAAATCAAGAAGGCAGAACCAGTAACCGAAAGTCTGGCTTTTTATCGCGTACGAGACAATTCTATTTCAGCATCTAAAGTTAAATTACTGAAATATAATTTTGGCGTTTATCGCAATTTTCATAAGTATAATTTGCTGAAAGCGTCGCTTTGTATGATTGGTTTTTTATTCACCCAATTAGTGATTAAACCGAAATACGTAAAGAATATGCCGTAATTGCTAGCGAAGCGATTACTTTTTAAAACCAATTTTTGTTCTTGGTTTTTCAGCTTCTTTTTTGTCTGTTAGTTCATCCAAATAAGAAAAAACCAGTTCGATATTTTTACCTTGATTTTCTAATTTCTTTTGAATTTGAACAATATCCAATTTCATTTCGGTGGTATCAAGTAGCATTTGTCTCACCTTCGTGAAAATTCGCATGATTTATATGTTGGTCTGAATGGCTGTATCGCTCTTTAAGACACTAGATAACATCAGTATTCCATGTTCGGTGAAAGCCATTGGAGCGTAACGCAAACCCATCTTGTCTGAATTGGAGGTCACAAATTGTGACCTCCAATTTTCAAATTCTAATTTCGTGAGTTCAAACATAAATTCTCCGGGAAATCTTGAAATATTTCTTTTAACAGCTTGTTTTAAAACTCTCGTTTCAATTCCGTAAAGTACAGCTAAATTTCTGTCAAGCATTACTTTTTGATTTTGGATGTAATAAATGGCATTCGAAATAGTCTCTTCTGAAAGTATAAGATTTGCGCTCATAGGTTTGAAAATAAAACACAAATATAGGAATTTATTTACTTTATATAAATGAAGTAAATTGTTTTAATTTTCCGCGGTTGCTTCGATTTAAAACTGCTTTTCGATTAAAAGTAAATTTCAAATTGGGTTCTAAATAACTAGCAATTGCTTTTTGAATTTGATCCATCTTCGCAGAAGTTAATTCACTTTCACTTACGTAATCAACTTCAAATGTATCGATTTTGGTTTGTTTGATGATAAATTCCTTTACGTTTCCATCGTCTTCAATTAAACTTTTAGTCACATAATAAAACGTCAATCCAGGCGCTTTTTTGCCCCTTGGCAAATGGGCAAAATCATTCGTTCTGCCGATAAGTTGCTTGAGAATTGGTTTTTGAAGTGTGCTTTTTTCATCTAAAATACCCAAATCACCAATTTCGTAGCGAATAAATGGATGTGCCTTATTGAACAAAGAAGTGATTACAATTTTTCCCATTTCGCCGTAAGGCAACACTTGATTGTTATCGTCTAGAATTTCGATGAATAAAGTTTCTGCATTGACTTGCCATTCGCCTTGCGGGTTTTCAAAAGCAATCAAATCCAATTCAGAAGCACCATATTCATTGATAATCGGAATTCCGAATTGTTTTTCAAGCAGTATTTTATCACTTTCAAACAACATTTCAGAAGTCACAATACAAACTTTTAAAGTGGGGCAAACCTCTTTTAAAACTATATTTTTTTGTTGTAAAAACTTGGCAAATAGAACAATTGAGCTCGTATAACCGTTGAGGTAATCGAATTTTTTAGTTTGAAAATTTTTCAAGAAACCTTCTAAAACAGAATCCGACAAATCAAAAATAGGAAATCGAAATCGATGACTTAAAAAATCTTTGAAACGCTCTTTTTTGTTTCCGATAAAATCACTTGGAATTCCGTAAAAACGAGCTTGATAGGAAGAGTTAAAATCAATACCGTACCAGCCAAATCGCAACATATTGGATGCCCAAGTTAAAGCATGAGTTTTTTTATCTTTCGCAAAAATAAACGGAGTTCCACTAGAACCCGAGGTTGTATTGACGAAACTATTTTTAACCGAATATCCTTTGGAAAGTCTATTTTGTAAAGGTTGTTGCAAATCTTTTTTAGTCAGTATTGGAAGATCTTCCCACTGAGGTATGTTTTCTACACCGACTAAATCTTGATAAAAAAGATTATTTTTTAAATGAAAATGTACAATTTCCATTTTTTTGTTTTCTAAAAAATTTTGGTATTCCTTCTCTTTAAGTTTCAGAATTTCTTTCAATTGTGCTTTTGCTTCCTGAATGGGGAAGCCGTTAAGCCGCAGCGAAAGATCAAAAAGTCGAAACATAAATGCTTATTTTTTTCAAAAATACTCTTTAGCGGCAATTATCTTTCGGGAATCACGAAGTTTTTAAAAATTAATTATTTTTTACGTACAAAAGCAATTATTTTTGCAGATCCTCCAAAAGGCGGGCAAGCAACTAAATACAACTACAACATGACAATTTTATTACTGGGTTCAGGCGGAAGAGAGCATGCTTTTGCATGGAAAATGATTCAGAGTCCGCTTTGTGAAAAACTTTTTGTAGCACCAGGCAATGCAGGTACAGCAGCGATTGCAACGAACGTCGCTATGAGTGCAACCGATTTTGAAGCGATAAAAACATTTGTAATTAAAGAAAATGTTAGCATGGTCGTTGTTGGTCCAGAAGATCCTTTGGTAAAAGGTATTTATGATTATTTCAAAAACGACGAAAGTTTGCAGCATATTCCAGTAATTGGTCCGTCAAAAGTAGGCGCAACATTAGAAGGAAGTAAAGAATTTGCAAAAGAATTTTTAGTACGTCACAACATTCCGACAGCAGCTTATGACAGTTTTACGGCTGAAACGGTAGAACAAGGATGTGATTTCTTGACAACGCTGCAACCGCCGTACGTGTTAAAAGCGGATGGTTTAGCAGCAGGAAAAGGTGTTTTGATTATTCAAGATCTAGCGGAAGCTCAAACGGAATTAAGAAACATGTTGATAGGACAAAAATTTGGCGAAGCGAGCTCTAAAGTCGTAATCGAAGAATTTTTGGACGGAATTGAATTGAGTTGTTTTGTATTAACGGATGGAAAAAATTACAAGATTTTACCAACGGCTAAAGATTACAAACGAATTGGTGAAGGTGACACGGGATTGAATACAGGCGGAATGGGAGCGGTTTCTCCAGTTTCTTTCGTAGACGATGTCTTGATGGAAAAAATCGAAACACGTATCGTTAAACCAACAATTGACGGCTTTCAAAAGGACGGAATTGAATACAAAGGGTTTGTTTTTATCGGCTTAATTAATGTGAACAACGAACCAATTGTTATTGAGTATAATGTTAGAATGGGAGATCCAGAAACCGAAGTCGTAATTCCAAGATTAAAAACGGATTTGGTAGCACTGTTTCAAGCAGTTGCTAAACAAGAATTGGATACGATCGATTTAGAAATTGATCCTAGAAGTGCAACAACCATTATGGTGGTTTCAGGTGGTTATCCAGAAGAGTATGAAAAAGGAAAGGAAATTTCAGGTATTGAAAAAATAACCGATTCTATTGTTTTTCATGCGGGAACTTCGTTAGAAAGTGGAAAAGTAGTAACCAACGGAGGTCGTGTACTTGCAATCACTTCTTATGGAGAGGATTTTAAAGAGGCCATTAAGAAATCATATCAAAATATAGATAAACTACATTTTGATCAAATGTATTTTAGGCGCGATATCGGAAACGATTTGTAGTAAAACTAAAAAAGTCCTAATCGTTGATTAGGACTTTTTTATTATTTTAAAAATGAGTGAGCCGTTGTGTCTTGATTTTCTGTTCCAGCATCATCAAAAATGCGTAATTGTTTAATCCAGTATACGATTGCACATGCGCAGATAATCATGAAGATCCAGTTGATTGCGTTAGCACCGAACCATGATTTTAACTCTAACGCGCGGATAAGATCTAGCGGCACAAGTAAAAAATCAACAAAAAGAGTTTTTATTCCTTCAAAAAATGCTTTCATAATTTATAAATTATTATGTTATTTATTGTTTTATAGCGTATTGAAGTAAGATTGAGAATCTTTTTCCAACAAGTTAGTTTCGTTTTTTAAACAAGTATTATATTTACAGTCACAAAAGTATAAAATATCCTTATGATTACAAGTGTTTTTAAAAAATCTACACCATTAAATTATTCCTTAATCATAATTTTAATGCTGTTGTTCTTTTTTATCTATCAATTTCAAGATTTGTCTTGGTTTGGATCCGCTATTTCTATTGTAGAAAAAGTAGTATTGATTAGTGTTATTTTAGCTTCTATATTGGTAACGAATTTCATTACTAAAAAGAACGGACTGAGTAAAGACAATACTTATGTAGTGTTTTTTTACTTTTTACTGTTTGCCTTTTTTCCAGATTCGTTTAGTAAGTCCAATATTATTTTGGCAAACTTTTTTCTCTTATTGGCTTTGCGTCGTTTAATATCGCTACAATCTTTAAAATCGGCTAAGGAGAAAATTTTTGATGCATCTCTATGGATTATTGTAGCCTCTTTATTTCAATTTTGGTGCATTTTATTTTTAGTACTGGTTTTTATATCGATAATTTTTCACGTTGCAGGCGATTATCGAAACTGGATTTTACCATTTATAGCTTTACTCGCTGTAGGAACTTTATTTATTGCCTTCGCATTGCTGTTTAATATTGATATTCTTTCGCACTATCAAAACAGAGCGCATATGGATTTCAGTATTTCCTACTTTGCTAAAAGTTCACAAAATTGGGCCTTGTCCATCTATTTTACTGTTGCTTTATGTTTTGTTTTTTTAATGGTAACTAGTTTATCTAAACGTCCATTATTACTGCATTCTTCTTATAAAAAAGTGGTGGCTTACTTTTTTATTGCCATTTTAGTGTATTTAGTTTCTCCAGATAAAAGCAATGATTTATTAGTCTTTACAGTTGCGCCTTTAGCAATTATGGCCACGAGTCAGATCGAATTTGTGCAGCAGAAAATCACTAACGAATTAACTTTTGGAGCTTTAATTCTATGCAGTTTATTTGTCTTTTTTGCGCAATTATAATTTAGTACCGTAAGCCAAATCGCCTGCATCACCTAAACCGGGAACGATGTAATTTTTCTCATTCAAATGACTGTCTAAAACGCCAACCCACAAATGGCAATTGTCTGGTAAATTTGCTTTTGCATACGCAATTCCTTCGGGAGCGGCTATAACTACTGCGATATGAATTTCTTTTGGAGTGCTGTTCTGCATCAATTTTTCGAAAACAGCAACCAACGAATGTCCAGTGGCCAACATTGGATCAACTAGCAAAAGGGTTTTGTCGTCTAAAGAAGTTAGTGCTTGATATTCTACTAAAATCACAAATTCGCTGTCGTTATTAGGATGATGACGACTGGCAGAGACAAATCCGTTCTCGACGCCGTCAAAGTAATTTAAAAAACCAATATGCAACGCCAAACCGGCACGCAATATCGAGCACAAAACTAAGTCGTCGGCGATTTCTGTAGTATTTTTAATTCCTAATGGCGTTTGTATTTCGACGTTTTTATACGCTAAATTTTTACTGATTTCGTACGCCATTATTTCGCCAATCCGCTCAATATTTCTTCTAAATCGCATGCTGTCTTTTTGAACATTTACGTTTCGAATTTGCCCCAAAAAGTGATTTAAAACGCTGTTGTTTTCAGATAAATAATGAATTTGCATGATTTTTTAATTTGAGTTTAAAAAGGCTAAAGTTTAATTTTTTTTTGAGAACCATAAATGTATAAAAAGTATCTTTGTATCTCTTACTAAATATAAAATCATGTTTTCAAAATTAGCTTATTCTGTTTTCGAACAAAGTATCAAAGATTATCATCAGTTTGATAATGTGGACCAGCCAATAAATAATCCTTTCCCGAAGGATAAATTTGAGCACCTATTATATTTGAAAAATTGGATCGACACGGTTCAATGGCATTTTGAAGATATCATTCGTGATCCGCAAATTGATCCTGTCGCAGCTTTGGCTTTAAAAAGAAGAATTGACGCTTCCAATCAAGAGCGTACGGATATGGTAGAATATATTGACGGTTATTTTTTACAAAAATACAATGAGGTCAAAGTAAAAGACGGAGCAAAAATTAACTCAGAAAGTCCAGCTTGGGCATTTGATAGATTGTCAATTTTAGCTTTGAAGATTTATCATATGAATGAAGAAGCAACTCGTGCAGCAGCTTCGCAAGAGCATAGAGATAAATGCCAAGAAAAACTAAATGTGCTTTTGGAGCAAAGAAGTGATTTGTCGACAGCGATTGATGATTTATTGAATGACATCGAGAATGGTGACAAATTTATGAAAGTGTACAAGCAAATGAAAATGTACAACGATGATGATTTGAATCCAGTTTTATATCAAAATAAAAAATAGTAGTTGGAGCATTTTCCAGCTTTCCATTACAATTCCTCACAAAAAAAGTATAGTTTCTATTGTTCTAAAAAGAGCTTCCGTTGGTCGCTTTTTTAGAACAAGAAACTTTTCTTTTTTTGCTCCGGGATTTTCATTTTAATCTGGGCTAGGACAGGTAATAGTCGAGCATAAACATTTGTAATTTGTCAGCTAAAATTCAACATATTGCCGTCATGAGACTTTCTGCTATGGGAGATGTCGCGATGACCGTTCCAGTTTTGCGTGCTTTCGTAGAACAAAATCCAGCAGTAAAACTGACCGTAATTTCGCGTCCATTCTTTAAACCATTTTTTGACGGAATTCCAAATCTTACTTTTTTTGCTTTTGATGAAAAACAAAAACACAAAGGATTTTTAGGATTACTTCAGCTATACAATGAGTTAAAAAAACTTAAAATAGATGCTTTTGCCGATTTACACAATGTCTTGCGCTCGCAAATTGTTCGGAATCTTTTCTCTCTGAGCGGAAAAAAAGTGGCAGCTGTAGATAAAGGTCGTCAAGGAAAAAAAGAACTAACACGCTCCGAAAATAAAATTTTCAAACAGCAACCGAACATGTTTGAAAGACATTTAAAAGTGTTTGAAAAACTAGGATTTACAATAGATTTATCAAATCCAGCTTTCCCCCAAAAAGCCACTTTAAGCGCAGAAATAACCCGTTTGATAGGATTGAAGTACGATAAATTAATCGGTATTGCTCCTTTTGCGCAGTACGACGCTAAAGTATATCCATTAGATTTAATGCAAGAGGTCATTGCAAGTTTGGCTGATAATAAAGAGCACACTATTCTACTTTTTGGAGGTGGCGCAAAAGAAATTGAAATTTTAGAGAGTATTGCAAAGCCTTTTAAAAACGTTGTTAATTTCGCCGGAAAAATTAAATTTCAAGAAGAATTAAAATTAATTAGCAACCTCGATGTCATGCTTTCTATGGATTCTGGAAACGCGCACATTGGAGCAATGTTAGGAATAAAAGTCATCACGTTGTGGGGTGCAACGCATCCTTACGCGGGTTTTTTACCGTTCAATCAATCCCTAGAAACTGCTTTAGTTTCAGACAGAGAAAAGTATCCGTTACTGCCCACTTCGGTGTATGGAAATAAAGTTGTTGAAAACTATCAAGAGGCCATGCGAACTATTTTTCCACAAGAAGTGGTTTCGACTGTTCAGTCTTATTTAGGCTAAATAGTAAGATAATTCAATTTTTGAAGTAGTAGTACAATCGGAATATTATTCAATTTTTTCACAACCAAATTCCATTTTCACGACATCTCAGCGTCAAAAATCTTTTGAGATTTGAAATAGATTCTTCAAAATCGGACGGTTCTAGTCCAAAACGGATGAACTCTTTTTGTTGTTTTTCGGCTGATTCACAAGCTTTTACAACTTCCTTGAGCATGTCGAGCATAATGAGTTGTTTGCTTTCTTTTTGGTCGAATTTCAAATCAATCAATTCATCTTGCAATTTTATACAATAATCTAAAAGATCTTCTACTTCTTTTTCCTCTAGAAGATGTGGTTTGTTTTTGAAAAGTTCGCGAGGATTTTTCATCTTCAAAGGATTTTTAAGTGTTGGTGTCAAATCAATTTTAAATAAAAAATAAAACACGCAAATTATACGGATTGTATCAGATTTATTAGGGATAAAAAATCTGCGAATCTGCCAAATCTGCGTGTTCATTTTAATTATTTATAAAACTACAGACTTCCAACTAAGATCAGTCATCTGCATACTATTTGCTAGACATCATCATAATCAACATAGATAGTTTCTGATGTTGGGTGCGCTTGACAAGTCAAAATCAGTCCACTTTCAATTTCTTTATCAGTTAAAATAGAGTTCTTAGACATTTCGGCACTTCCAGAAGTTACGCGAGCCAAGCAGCTGCTGCAAATTCCGCCTTGGCAAGAATAAGGTGCATCGATTCCTTGCTTTAGCGCAGCATCTAAAATGGTTTGTTTTTGAGACATTTCAAAAGTAACCTCGTCATCATCTACTAAAATTGTGATTTTCGAATGTCCTTCGAGAGAAGCATTGATCACATTTTCTTCAGAGGAAGAAGTAAATAGCTCAAACTTAATAGCCGAATCTTTTACATTTTTTTCTTTTAAAATTTCTGTAACCGTGTTAATCATAACCTCGGGACCACAAAGATAAAACTTATCAAATTCTAATTCTTTGTGCTTATTATTCAATACAAAATTCACAGCCGATTTCTCAATTCTTCCAAACAAAGCATTTTCTACTTTAGATTGACTGTAAACATAATGAACAAAAAAGCGACCAACATATTGCAACTGTAAATCGTGTAACTGCTCATGAAAAATAGTTTCTTCGGCAGTTTTATTTCCGTAAACCAGTACAAATGAGCTTTTTGGTTCGCTTTTTAGAACTGATTTTATGATCGAAAGTACTGGCGTAATTCCGCTACCGGCTACAAAAGCAGCATAGTTTTTTTGACGATCTGCGTCTGGTTCAAATATAAATTTACCTTCTGGTTGTCCTACTTCCAATAAATCACCAGCCTTTAATTTTGTAGTAGCAAACTGCGAAAATAATCCGTCTTTTACGGCTTTGACAGCAATACGCAATTCGCCGCTTTCTGGTGAAGAACAAATAGAGTACGCTCTTCTTATTTCTTGATTATCAATGGTTAAACGTAAGTTAACATATTGACCCGCAACAAATGTATAGTCGGGTTGTAATTCTTGTGGTACATTAAAAAGTATTGAAACTGCCCCTGGAGTTTCGCGCTTTACTTCTTTTATAGTAAGTTTTTTGAATGAAGGCATAATGCTAATTTTTAGGCAAAGATAATAAACGAAATTCGTTTTTACTTAACAGAAAATCATATTGACTATACATAAGAATCATATGTATAAGAAAGTTATGTATATTTGTGTTTCAAAAGCATAAGACAAATGAAAAGTTCACAATTATATAAGGGAAGTTTAAATACCATAATTATGAAGTTATTGGAAGAAAATGATAAGATGTACGGCTATGAAATTACGCAAAAAGTAAAAGCAATTACATTGGGAGAACTTATTATTACCGAAGGTGCTTTGTACCCTGCTTTGCATAAATTAGAGGCCGAAGGATTGTTGGATGTCGAAATAGAAAGAGTAGACAATAGGTTGCGTAAATATTATAAACTAACAGAATCCGGTCGAAAAGAAACGGCGAATCGACTTGTTGAACTAGAAAATTTTATACGAAATATGCAATCATTAGTTAATCTAAAATTAGAATTTTAAACCGTTTACTATGAAACTAACCACCAAACAAATTGCACTTATCGATGAAACTTTGGTTTTGAATACTCTCACATACTCCGACATTAAATACGAAGTTATCGATCATATTGCTACCGAGATAGAAACCATTTTATCTGATAAAAATATTGGTTTTGAAAATGCTTTACAAATAGTTTTCGATAAATGGAACAGACAACTAAAAACGACTACGCTTGGTTTTTCAGTATGTTATTCTCTTTCGGGACCCAAAATAGCAATGGACAAAATGTCTAGAATTGTAAGAAACGAATTAAAGTGGGCGTTAGTTTTTTTAGTACTTATCGCGGCATCTCTAACCACGCTCATTTATAATTTTGAAAGTACCACTCCGTTTATAAAAACTACAAGAATAGCATTAAAAGTTTCGTTGTTGGCCGCTTTTATAATTTACGTAGTCGGCAAAATCTTACTGTTTAAATCAAACTTTACTACTACGTTCTCCAAGGTTTATGATCGAAGATTCGTTTTGGTGGTACTTTATGCGGTTGGCTTTATTTTTAACATATTACCAATTTTGCCAGATACTACTTCATCCAACAGAAATATCATTTCTTTGATTTTTGTGTTTTTGTATCTATTTTACAGTATAAGCTCTTTTGTGCTATTGACAAAACATTATCAGTTAAAAGCAAAATACCAAATACTCTAATGGAGTAAACTAGCAAACTAGATTTTTACTTTTACAATCCAACTTCAAAAAAAGTAATCGCTTAAAACCACGCTTTCAGAGTAGATTATAAAATAATTTGTAACGTTTTCTTACATTTTAATACCAACTAGAAAACTTATATACATGTATTATGTTTAAAAATTTTATTTATCTCGAATGGAAGTCTTTTTCACGGTCTGCTTCTTTTGGAACCAACATCGTTTTAAAAATTTTAATGGCTTTTTTGGTACTATACTTTACAGTCGTTTTTTTAGCCATGGGAGTTGGTGCTTTTTATGTACTCAAAAAGATGAGTTTGGAACCGTTGGCAACCATCAATAAATTTTTGATTTATTATTTCTTTTTTGATCTGGCGATCCGGCTGATTTTTCAAGCTATTCCGGTGGTAAATATTAAACCACTTTTGGTAATGAATATTAAAAAAAACAGCATCGTTCACTTTTCACTTTGGAAAACGTTTCTAGCCTTTTTTAATTTAATTCATGTCTTTTTCTTTGTGCCATTTTCCATCGTATTATTGATCGAAGGTTATGATGCTCTTGGTGTTATTGCCTGGAGTCTTGCAATGTTTTGCATGATCTATTGCAATAATTTTTTAAATTTATTACTAAGCAATATAGATAAGCTTTTTACTTTTTTCTTGGTACTGGTTGGTGTGTTAGCCGCTTTACAATATTATCAGTATTTTGATATTACACAACATACGGCACCATTTTTTCAGGCGTTGTACCAAAATACAATAGTGGTTATAGTGCCATTTATAGTTTTTGCGCTGTTGTATGTTCTAACATTCAAATTCTTTAAAAATAATTTATTTTTGGATGCTGGACTATCAGAGAAGCATGATATCGCCCGAACCGAAAATTTGACTTGGCTCAATCAATTTGGTACTTTAGGTACTTTTCTTAAAAATGACATTAAATTAATTAGAAGAAATAAACGTTCAAAAACGACGATTCTCATGAGCTTCTTGTTTTTGTTTTACGGTTTTATCTTCTTTAATTCTACACAACCGGCAGCGATGCAAATATTTGCTGGAATTTTTGTCTCTGGCGGATTCTTGTTTGTCTTTGGTCAATTTGTTCCTAGTTGGGACAGTTCCTACTATCAATTGATGATGACACAAAATATTCCGTACCGAGGTTATCTTAATGCCAAATGGTGGTTAATCGTAATTGCAACTATTATCTCCACCATTTTAGCTTCTTTTTATATTTATTTAGGATGGCAATTTTATTTATTAATCGTAGTGGGCGCCATCTACAACATTGGCGTTAATTCGCATTTGGTTTTATTGGGAGGTGCTTACACTAAAACACCAATCGACCTAACCTCTAGCAAAGGTGCTTTTGGCGATAAAAAAGCATTTAATGTTAGTGCGATGTTGCTTACGCTACCAAAAATAATTCTTCCTGTTTTATTGTATGGAATAGGCCTGTATTTTGACAATACTACAATTGGACTCGCGTTGGTGGCAGGTGCTGGAGTGCTCGGTTTTATTTTTAGAAACAGCGTTTTTGCTTTTATCGAAAAAAAATATAAATCCGAAAAATATTCAACGATCGCCGCATACAAACAAAAGAAGTAGTTGAGAAGTAAAGTAAATAAGTAACAGTTAAACATATAAAGATGATACAAGTAACAAATCTTTCAAAAAAATACAACGAAACAACAGTTTTAAAAATAGAAAATTTGGTCATTCCAAAAGGACAAAGTTTTGGTTTAGTAGGTAATAACGGCGCCGGAAAAACAACTTTTTTTAGTTTATTACTCGACTTAATTCAGCCTACAACAGGCCATATAACTAATAATTTTATACAAGTAGATACAGATGAAAGTTGGAAATCTTTTACTGGTTCATTTTTAGATGAAAATTTCTTGATAGGTTACCTAACTCCCGAAGAATATTTTTATTTTATTGGAGATTTAAGAGGACAGAACAAGGCAGACGTTGATGCATTATTATTAAAATATGATGAATTTTTTAATAATGAAATTTTAAATAACAAAAAATATTTACGCGATTTATCGAAAGGAAATCAAAAGAAAGTGGGTATTATTGCCACATTAATAGGCAGTCCCGAAGTCGTTATTTTAGATGAGCCTTTTGCTAATCTAGATCCAACCACAGTTAGCCGATTAAAAAAAATCATTAAAACCTTGGCTGAGGATCCAAATGTTACCGTTTTAGTTTCCAGCCATGATTTGCAGCATACGGTCGAAGTTTGCGATAGAATTGTGGCTTTAAGTAAAGGAGAAGTTGTCAAAGACATTCAAACTTCACCCGAGACGTTGCAAGAGTTAGAACTGTTTTTTGCCGTGTAAAGACACTTATCTCGAAAAGAAATGTATTTTTACAAATCATTATACTAAAAGCTCTATTTGTAAGTTTAATGATTAAACATTTTCCGTTTGAAATACACTAATTTTAAATATATTCTCACGCTTTTCGTAGTGTTTGTTTTGGTGGCTTGTTCTACCAAAAAGGACACTTTTTTGGCTAGAAATTCGCATGCCTTAAGTACTAAATACAACATTTTGTATAATGGTCAAATTGGTTTGGATAAAGGAATTCAATCTGTTAATACTGCTGAAGCTGATAATTTTTGGGAAATTTTGCCCATTGAAAGAATGCAAGTCGAAGATAATTTTTCGGAAGAAGCAAAAATCAAGAATCCCGACTTTGAAATAGCAGAAGCTAAAGCCACCAAAGCCATCCAAAAGCACTCCATGAATATAGGTGGACGAGAGAAAAACTTTCAGATGGACGAAGCCTATTTATTGTTAGGGAAAGCACGTTATTATGACGAGCGCTTCATTCCCGCTTTGGATGCCTTCAATTATATTCTATACAAATACCCTACAAGCAGCAACATTAATACCGCCCGAATCTGGCGCGAAAAAACCAATATGCGTTTGGGTAACGATGCCGTTGTCATCAAAAACATCAATCAGATTTTAAAAGATGTAAAAGTAGACAAACAAGTCTATTCAGATGCGAATGCTTTATTGGCTGAAGCTTTTTTTAATTTACAAAAAAACGACAGTACTATAAGTAAATTAAAAATTGCCATTCAGTTTTCTAAAAAA
Organism: Flavobacterium sp. TAB 87; assembly: GCF_001529295.1. Taxonomy (GTDB): domain Bacteria; phylum Bacteroidota; class Bacteroidia; order Flavobacteriales; family Flavobacteriaceae; genus Flavobacterium. Next base: position 379,532 of record NZ_LLWK01000038.1, on the reverse strand, counting down.
AACACCGAAAAATCGCGTTACCGATTTATTTTAGCACAATTATTTGAGGCCAAGCAAGAGCGAGATAGTGCTTTACAATACTATCAGTCGGTAATTGCTATGAATAGAAAAGGAGATCGCAAATACATGATTCAGGCATATGCAAAAAAAGCACAACTGTTTGATTATGAAAATGGCGATAAAGAAATTTTTGTAAAGCGCTACACTAAATTACTAGAAGATCGAGAAAATCGTCCATTTTTAGATGTTTTAAATTATCAAATGGGTGTTTTTTATGATCAAACACAAGATCAAAAAGCAGCACTTCATTTTTACAATGCGTCCTTAGACACCGAATCTAAAGATTCGTATTTGGTTGCTTCTACCTATAGAAATATAGGAAATATGTATTTTAAAAAAACCAATTATACACTTGCTGCCAAATACTACGACAGCACCTTAGTCAATCTGAATCAAAAAACGCGGGAATATGTGTATCTGAAAAAAAAGCGAACCAATCTAGACGACGTAATCAAATACGAAGCGATTGCTAAGGTAAATGACAGTATTTTAAAGGTAATTGCCTACACGCCAGAAGAACGAACTATCTTCTACCAGAATTATATTGATACGTTAAAAGTTCAAGACAAAGCAAAACAAGTAGCGGCCGATAAAGAAAAAGAAAAGTTAGCCAATATAGAACGCAACAATCAATCGGGAGCTACAGATGTACCTGCGGCAAAAGTAATGAATAATTACGGTCCGCCATCTGCGACCGACGTGAAGAGTAACTTCTATTTTTACAACCCAACAACGGTTGCTTATGGTAAGTTACAATTTAAGAAACAATTTGGGAATCGAACTTTAGACGGCAATTGGCGTTCGTCTTTGGCCAACATTAACCAAGCTTTGGCCGATCAAGAAACTAATAGTTCAGCAGAAGTTGTTTCTGACTCGATTGTACCACTGGATCCAAGATACTCGGTTGCTTTTTATACTGAAAAACTACCTACAGAGTTAAAGGCAATTCAAACTATAAAAAAAGATCGTGATTTTGCTTACTATCAATTGGGTCTAATTTACAAAGAAAATTTAAAAGAATACGAGCTCGCAAGTGTTAAGTTAGAACAATTACTTGCTTTTAAACCAGATGAAAAATTGGTATTACCAGCAGAATATAATTTGTATAAAATATATCAGATTACGAATCCGAATCGAGCTGAAATCATTAAAAACGAAATTGTAACGCAGTATCCTACTTCGCGTTATGCGCAAATTATTACCAATGCAACAACGGCAGCTGCTGGATTAAATTCTCCAGACGCGGTCTACAAAAAGCAATACGCTTTATACGAAGCCGAACAATTTACCGTTATTTTAGACACTGTTGACGTTTTGATTAGAGAGTATGCGGGAGAGGAAATTGTCTCTAAATTTGAATTGCTAAAGGCCAATGCGTTAGGAAAAACAAAGGGTTTAGAAGCTTATAAAACAGCGATGGAACAAGTGGTTACTAATTATCCTAATAGTGAAGAAGGAAAAAAGGCGAAAGACATTTTGAACAATCAAATTCCGACTTTAGAGAAAATGGCATTCACCACAACCGAAGGGCAAAACTGGAAAATTATCTACAAAATTGCGACTACTGATGAAAAAGCAGTTGAAGACATTAAAGCAAAATTTAATAAATTCCTGAATGAAGAAAATTATATGAAATTAACGTTGTCAGTCGATAAATACGATGACAAAGATTCTTTTGTAGTTATTCATGCCATTAAATCGCAGACCTACGCGTACGATTTGGCTACATTACTAAGGGAAAATAAGTATAAGATACAACAAGAACCAACTGTAATTTCGAGTAGTAATTACAGTCTTGTTCAAATTAAGAAAAATATTGACGCATACAAAGCATTAAAAACCCCATAATTATGTTTGAAAAAACCAAGAAACCTACTAATGATGTTCTAGGAAAAACGAATCGAATAGTAGAAGGAACTATTATAAAAGGAGACATTATCTCCGAAGCTGATTTTAGGTTAGACGGCGAATTAATTGGAAATTTTACGTCTAAAGGGAAAATAGTAATTGGACAAAAAGGAAGAGTAACTGGAGATGTAGTGTGCCAAAATGCCGATATCGAAGGTTTTTTTAGCGGCAGTATAAAAGTGCACGATATTTTAAATGTAAAAGAAAAAGCAAGCATACAAGGCGAAGTTACTGTTGGCAAACTTTCGGTCGAACCAGGGGCTGGCTTTACCGCCACTTGCGCAATGCTAAATGAAGCAAAAAATCAAGCTAAAACAGATGGAAAAGCAACCGAAAGAAAAGTCGTCGAATAACAAATGGATTGCGCTTATTAATATTCCATTTCAAATGGGAATTATTATCTTGGCCTTTACGTATTTGGGAATGTGGCTAGATGAAAAGTATTCGAATGGGTCGTCTATCTGGACAATAATTCTATCTTTGCTTTCTGTTTTTCTTGCGCTTTATAATGTCATTCGACAAGTTAAAAATTTAAATAAATAATGATTAGAGTTTTAAATTTTCTAAAGTATTTTGTTCCTTTTTCAGTTGTATTGTTTGTTTCTCAATACTTTATCACACAATCCCTAGCCACAGAACATGTTTTTTTTCATTCGGTATGGAGTATCTATGCCTTTAACATCATTGCTACTTTTTTAGTTTATTTATTGTTGATTTTTGTAAATAAGGAATTTAAAGATTTTACAGGATTCGCTTTTCTAGGAACAAGTTTGTTTAGAATGATGGCTGCAGTAGTTTTTTTAATTCCGTTTATACAGTCCGATGTTGAGGCTCCAATTATTGATCTTGGAGCATTTTTTATACCGTATTTTTTATTTTTATTCTTTGAAGTGTATTTTACAATTCTATTACTAAATAAGAGATAAAGAGCTCAGTATTACTTGAGTTGTACTTTTAATTTAAATCGTAAAAATTACATAGATATGTTTTCGATTTTGAATTTAATATGTACCTTTGCAAAAAATTTTTGAAACCTAAATTAGATACAGATTTAATAATGATAATTTCAAATAAACCAGTTCATTACTTACTAGTTGCTTTATTAGCATTTACTTCGTCGATTAATTTCGCTTCAACAACAGTTGATAGTGTCTCTGTTCAAAGCGAAAATGTTTCACTCACAGAGAGCAATCAGGCAGTAACAACCAGTCACGGCGAAACTGTTGGTCACGAGGTGGAAAAAGAATTTAATCCTAGTGATTTAATTAACTCGCACATCGGCGACGCTCATGATTTTCACATTGCTGACTGGAACGGTCATCCAATTTCTTTTAACTTGCCGGTTATTTTATGGACAGCAAACGGATTGGAAATTTTTTCATCAGAAAAATTTCACCATGATAATTCAGGTGAACATGTTGTTGATGTGAACGGTCAAAAAGTAGTTCGTTATAAAGAAATTATTTTTTATGCTGATCAATTTGAAACAATGACAGCAGACCAAAGAGATAATGGTGCTTTTGCTTTTAGCGCAAGACCATTAGACTTTTCGATTACTAAAAACGTATTCTCAATGTTTTTGTCTGCCGTTGTACTATTCTTTTTGTTTTTTGCAGTAGCAAGATCATATAAGAAAAACCCAAATGCACCAAAAGGATTAGCAGGTTTCTTAGAGCCACTAGTTACTTATGTGAGAGACGAAATTGCGATTCCAAATATTGGTCACAAAAAATACGCGAAGTTCATGCCGTATCTTTTAACGATCTTTTTCTTTATCTGGATCAACAACCTTATCGGATTGATTCCTTTCTTTCCATTTAGTTCTAACTTGACCGGAAATATTTACTTTACATTTGTAATGGCATTTATTACGTTTATCGTTACTACATTAAGCGGAAACAAATCATACTGGGGACATATTTTTAACACGCCAGGCGTTCCGGTGTGGTTGGCTCCAATTATGATTCCTGTAGAAATTATCGGAATGTTAACGAAACCTTTCGCACTGATGATTCGTTTATTCGCAAACATCACTGCAGGTCACATTATTATTTTAAGTTTAGTTTCTTTGATATTTATTTTTAAAAGCGTTTTTATCGGGCCAGTGGCTGGAGCTTTCGTTTTATTTATGAGTGTTTTAGAAATGTTGGTTGCTGCTTTGCAAGCGTATGTATTTACTTTGCTTTCAGCATTATTTATCGGTCAGGCTGTAGCAGAGCACGATCATCATTAATTTGAGTTTTATTAATTATTAACTATATAAATTTAGTATTATGGTATTAGCTGGAATCGGAGCTGGATTAGCTGTAATTGGTGCAGGTCTTGGAATTGGAAAAATTGGTGGTTCTGCAATGGACGCTATTGCTCGTCAACCAGAAGCTGCTGGAAAAATCCAGACTGCTATGATTATTGCTGCTGCACTTATTGAAGGTGTTGCACTTTTCGCAGTAGTTGTTGCGTTAATCGCAAAATAATTAAAATCAAAAACTTCCTGTAGCGGTTGGCTCCAGGAAGTTTTTTTAAACAAGACAAACAATTTTTTAAATATATAATGTTATGCAATTAACTTCACCAGAGAGTTTAATTTTTTGGACAACGATTATCTTTATCGTTTTCTTCATTCTTTTGGCAAAATTTGCTTGGAAGCCTATTTTAACGGCAGTAAAGAATAGAGAAGAATCTATTAATAATGCATTAGTCGCAGCAGAATCTGCTCGTTTAGAAATGCAAAATTTAACTGCAGATAACGAACGTATTTTACAAGAAGCAAGAATGGAACGTGATGCCTTGTTAAAAGAAGCGCGTGAAATGAAAGACCAAATAATTGCTGATTCTAAGAAAGAAGCACAAGAGCAAGGTTTGAAAATGATTGAGCAAGCAAAAAATGCTATTCAATTAGAAAAAAATGCTGCTATGGCTGAATTGAAATCACACGTTTCAACTTTATCATTGGATATCGCAGAAAAATTATTGAAAGAAGAACTATCTAACAAAGAGGCTCAAACCAAATTGGTTGAGAAAATGTTAGGTGATGTAAAGTTAAACTAAGCAATTATGGCAGGTACAAGAGCAGCAATACGTTATGCGAAAGCAATTCTGGACTTAGCCAACTCAAAAGGAGTTGCTGAAGTTGTGAATAATGATATGAAATTAATCGCTTCAACAATTACTGGTAATGCAGAATTAAGTACATTTATTTTAAACCCAACCTTAAAAGTTGATGTTAAAGAAAGTGCACTTTCAGAAATTTTTGCTGAAACTAATGGCGTAACCAAAGGGTTGTTTCATTTATTGTTTGAAAATAAAAGATTTGAAATTCTTGAAGCTATCGCACAAGAATATACTGCATTGTTTGATGAAAGTAATGGTGTTGAAATAGCTACTGTTACTACAGCAATTGAAATGGACGCTGCTTTAGAAGCAAAAGTTTTAGCAAAAGTGGCTACTTTATCAGATAAAAAAGTAACGATTATTAATAAAGTAGATCCTGCAATTATTGGAGGTTTTATTTTAAGAATTGGTGACAAGCAATACAATGCATCTGTTAGCAATAGATTACAAGTATTAAAAAGAGAGTTAAGTAATTAGTTTTATCACACGTTAAGTGTTTAAATAATATATTAAGATGGCGGAAATCAAACCTGCTGAAATTTCAGCAATATTAAGAAAGCAAGTAGAAGGTTTTGAATCTGGTGCTACGCTAGAGGAAGTAGGAACTGTACTTCAAGTTGGAGACGGTATTGCTCGTATTTACGGGCTATCTAATGTACAATACGGAGAGTTAGTTGAATTTGAAAACGGGCTTGAAGCAATTGTACTAAACCTTGAAGAAGATAATGTTGGTGTTGTACTTTTAGGACCTTCAACAGGGATCAAAGAAGGTTCAATTGCAAAAAGAACACAACGTATCGCTTCTCTTAAAGTAGGAGAACAAATGGTTGGTCGTGTAGTAAACACACTTGGTTTTCCTATCGATGGAAAAGGGCCAATTGGTGGAACGTTATACGAAATGCCATTAGAAAGAAAAGCTCCTGGAGTTATCTTCCGTCAACCAGTTACAGAACCATTACAAACCGGAATAAAAGCTATTGATGCTATGATTCCAGTTGGTCGTGGACAACGTGAGTTGGTTATTGGTGACCGTCAGACAGGAAAGTCTTCTGTTTGTATCGATACCATCTTAAATCAGAAAGAATTTTACGATGCGGGGAAACCTGTATTTTGTATCTATGTAGCAATTGGACAAAAAGCTTCTACAGTTGCAGGAATTGCAAAAATGTTAGAAGAAAAAGGTGCAATGGCTTATACAGTGATCGTTGCAGCAAATGCATCTGATCCAGCTCCAATGCAAGTATATGCTCCAATGGCAGGTGCTGCAATTGGGGAGTATTTTAGAGATTCTGGTCGTCCAGCTTTAATTGTTTATGATGATTTATCTAAACAGGCTGTTGCTTACCGTGAGGTTTCTCTTTTGTTAAGAAGACCACCGGGACGTGAAGCATATCCTGGAGACGTTTTCTACTTACACTCTCGTTTATTAGAGCGTGCTTGTAAGGTAATTGCTGATGACGGAATTGCTAAAAGCATGAACGACTTACCAGATTCATTAAAAGGAATTGTAAAAGGTGGTGGTTCATTAACTGCTTTGCCAATTATTGAAACTCAAGCTGGTGACGTTTCTGCCTATATCCCAACAAACGTAATTTCGATTACGGATGGTCAGATTTTCTTAGATGGAGATTTGTTTAACTCAGGAGTTCGTCCGGCAATTAACGTTGGTATTTCTGTATCACGTGTTGGAGGTAATGCTCAGATTAAATCAATGAAAAAAGTATCTGGAACGTTAAAATTAGACCAAGCACAGTTCCGTGAATTGGAAGCATTTGCTAAGTTTGGTTCTGATTTGGATGCAGTTACTTTAAATGTTATTGAAAAAGGGAAAAGAAACGTTGAGATCTTAAAACAAGGTTTAAATGATCCTTATCCTGTAGAAAATCAAGTAGCGATTATCTATGCAGGTTCTAAAAACTTGTTAAGAAATGTTCCTGTTAATAAAGTAAAAGAATTTGAAGCTGATTTCATTTCGTACTTAAGCAACAAACATAAAGATACTTTGAACGCTTTAAAAGCTGGAAAATTAGATGATACTATCACTGATGTTTTAGAAAAAGCAGCAAAAGAAATTTCGGCGAAATATAACTAATAAAAGGATTGAGTATGAAGTACTGAGTATTTAGGTTTTACCGCTACTTACTACTTCATGCTTTAAACTTAATATTTAAAAAAAGAATGGCAAATTTAAAGGAAATCCGTAATAGAATTACTTCCGTTTCATCTACGATGCAAATTACATCGGCAATGAAAATGGTTTCTGCTGCAAAGCTAAAGAAAGCACAAGATGCAATCACTGCAATGCGCCCTTATGCCGAGAAATTAACAGAATTATTGCAAAGTCTTTCTGCTACTCTTGAAGGAGCAGTGGGAGGTGATTTTACAACGCAACGCGAAGTGAAAAAAGTGTTGGTTGTTGCCATTACTTCAAACAGAGGCTTGTGTGGTGCATTTAATTCTAATATTATTAAGGAAGCTAAAAATCGTTCATTTGCTTACGCAGGTAAACAGGTTGATGTTTTTGCTATTGGTAAAAAAGGAAACGATGTTTTATGCAAAACAAACAAAGTTGTTGCTAACGAAAGTGCTATTTTTGATGATTTAAATTTTGAAAATGTAGCTGCTATTGCGGAAACATTGACAGAGAAATTTTTATCAGGAGAGTACGATAAGATTGAGTTGATTTACAATCAGTTCAAAAATGCCGCTACTCAAATTGTACAAGTAGAGCAATTTTTACCTTTGGCTCCAATTAAAACTGACATTCCAGTTGCTGCAGCTGATTATCTTTTTGAACCATCAAAGGAAGAGATTGTATTGACATTGATTCCTAAATCATTAAAAACACAGTTATACAAAGGTATTCGTGATTCATTTGCTTCAGAGCATGGCGCTCGTATGACAGCCATGCATAAAGCAACGGATAATGCTACTGAATTGAGAAATCAATTAAAATTAACTTATAACAAAGCACGTCAAGCTGCAATTACTAATGAAATCTTGGAGATTGTTGGTGGAGCAGAAGCGTTGAACGGATAATTTTTAATTCGTATATAATTGAAAAAAGAGCCAATTGGCTCTTTTTTTGTGCTTTGTTTTTAAGGGAACAAATAGCTTTATAATCCCTGTGCTTTTTTTAAAGGATTGGTTAGCTTTTCCTTGTGCTTGTTTTTAAGGGAACAAATAGCTTAATAATCCCTGTGCTTTTTTTGTAAAAGGAATGTAGCTTTTTCCTCGTGCTTGTTTTTAAAGGGACAATTAGCTTTATCAACCCTATGCTCTCTTTTTTTTAAAGGAATGGTTAGCTTTTTCCTTGTGCTTTGTTTTTAAATGGGACAATTAGCTTTATAAACCCTTACCTCACTGTTGTTTAGTGATACAAATGTCCGCTATTGTAATTCTTTATACAATACCAACATTTAGTGATATTTACATTTTTTTTGTTTTGAAGGTGCAATTCAGTAATTTTTTAAAAATAATTTAACTGTTATTTTAGTAGTAGGCGAATCTTTAAAAGTACTTTTTTAAGTAATTTTGTAGTCAAAACTTTTAGTATGAACATAACAATAAGAGAGCTTACTACTTTGGAAGAAATGCTAGGTCATATTGAAACGATGCAGTTTCTATATCCAAATCTCGCAACAGTAAGGTATAGTGCTAATCTGTCAGAAATGATTCCTCGGAATTATACACAAATAGCTGTTTTTGAAGATAATAAGTGTTTAGGATTAACGGGTTGCTGGACCGCTACTAAATTGTGGACTGGTAAGTATTTAGAATTAGACAACTTTATAGTTCATCCGGATTATCGCTCGAAAGGAATTGGAAAAATGCTGACTGATTACGCCAATCAAAAAGCGCAAGATTTAGGTTGTTCTAGTATCGTTTTGGATGCTTTTACAGGAAATTTTGGTGCACATCGATTCTATTACAACCAAGGATACGGGCCTAAAGGTTTTCATTTCGTTAAAATTATCGATGAATCTAAATTAGCGTGAAAATTTATTCACGAACAATTCTTTATTGATGCGGCAAAAGCAATAATAAACCAAAGATTTGGTTATTTTTGTTAGATCAATACTTTAGGACTACATTTATTTTGGGATTATATAAAAATCTTTTTAAGCAAACAGCAGTTTATGGTTTAGCAACAGTGCTACCACGAATGCTTAGTTTTTTATTGGTACGACTCTACACTGGAATTTTGCCTACTGCAGAGTACGGTGAGGTTTCTATTATATTGTCTTGGATGGTTTTCTTCAACGTCGTTTTATCATACGGAATGGAAACATCATTCTTTCGGTTTTTTAGTGCCGAAGAAGACAAACAAAATGTTGTAGCCACGTCGACGATCTCCGTTTTCTGGTCTTCTATAATTTTTCTTTTTGCAGCGCTTATATTTAGAAATACCTTAGCCGCATGGGCAGGAGTGGAGGTGCAGTATATAACCTATACGATTTGGATTTTAGTTTTAGATGCTTTGGTAATCATTCCTTTTTCTAAGCTAAGGGCCAACCAACGGCCGATGATGTATGCCATTATTAAAATTGGTAACGTCGCTGTTAACCTAGGTTTAAATATTTTCTTCCTTCTTTATTTACCTACCGTAGCAAACAATCATCCAAATTCGTTTTGGGATAATATTTATTTCGAAAACTTCGAGATTGCTTATATTTTCATTGCTAATTTGCTAGCTAGTTTAGCCACTTTTATAGTTCTTTCGCCAAATTACCTTTCATTAAGAAAAGGTTTTGATGCAAAGCTTTGGAAAAAAATGATGAAATACGGTTTGCCTATTTTGATTGCTGGACTTGCTTTTGCGGTCAATGAACATTTCGATAAAATTTTATTGGGTTATTTACTTCCAGAAAATATTGCAAAATCTGAAGTTGGGGCCTATTCGGCTTGTTATAAATTAGGCTTGTTTATGGTGTTGTACGCAACAGCATTTCGATTAGGAATTGAGCCTTTCTTTTTTAGTCACGCTAAAAATGCAAATGCTCCTCAAACGTATGCAGTAATTACCAAGTATTTTATAATCCTAGGTTCGCTAATTCTATTGAGCGTTATTGTTTTTGCAGATATTTTTAAAGTCCTTTTACTCGATAATAAAGCCTATTGGGAAGCAATGAAAGTAGTACCACTAATTATTCTAGCAAACTTCTTTCTCGGGATTTACAATAATTTATCTGTTTGGTATAAGTTGACGGATAAAACCAAAATTGGAGCGTATATCTCGATTTTAGGTGCGATTGTAACTCTTGCACTTAATTATTATTTGATTCCGAAATACAGTTATTACGGTTCGGCTATCGCTACGATTTCCGCTTATGGTAGTATGATGGTGATTTCTTATTTTCTTGGTAATAAGTATTATCCCATTCCGTATGATATGAATAAAATTGGAGCATATCTTGGGATATCAATTGGATTTTCAGCCATTTATTTTTATGGCTTTAGAGAAAATTATTTCGTTGGAATTCCGTTATTACTATTATTTATGTATTTCATTTATTACAATGAAAAAGATACTATTAAAGCAATTATGAATAAAAAGTAAACTCTTTTATTTTACTTTTAAAATTTAAATATGACAATAAACATCATTAATAAATCGCAACACGACTTGCCTAATTATGAAACCATAGCGTCAGCAGGTATGGATTTACGAGCGAATCTAACCGAAAAAGTTACTTTGGAGCCAATGGCTAGAGCGATAGTTAAAACGGGACTTTTTTTAGAATTACCTATGGGTTACGAAGCACAAGTACGACCAAGAAGTGGTTTAGCAGCTAAAAATGGAATTACAGTTTTAAACGCACCGGGAACTATTGACGCTGATTACAGAGGAGAAATTGGAGTAATTTTAGTCAATTTATCTAACGAAACATTTGTTGTGGAAAACGGCGAACGAATCGCACAACTGATAATTGCTAAACACGAAAGAGCGGAATGGAATGCAGTTAACGTACTAACAGAAACGGATCGTGGAGCAGGAGGTTTTGGTAGCACAGGAGTAAAGTAAAAAAGTAGTAATTTAAAGATTAATGAATTTTAAGACATCCAAATCTTTTAATTTTCAAATCTTTTGATAGTTCAATAAAAAATGAAGATAATTGTACCAATGGCAGGAAGAGGATCACGTTTAAGACCTCATTCTTTAACAGTTCCTAAACCTTTAATTCCAGTTGCTGGAAAACCAATAGTTAATCGATTAGTCGAAGATATAGCCAAAATTCTGAAAGAACCAATAGAAGAAATTGCGTTTATTTTAGGAGATGAAGCTTTTTTTGGAGCTGATGTTGTTGCTAATTTGGAGCAATTAGCAAAAAGCTTAGGAGCTAAAGCATCGATTTATCGTCAAGATTTACCATTAGGAACAGGTCACGCAATTATGTGCGCCAAAGACTCTTTGTCGGGACCAGCGGTTGTTGCATATGCAGACACTTTAATTAGAGCTAATTTTGACTTAGATCCAGAAGCAGATGCGGTGATCTGGGTTAAACAAGTAGACGCGCCCGAAGCTTATGGAGTAGTAAAATTAAACGAAAATAGCGAAATTGTTGAATTGGTTGAAAAGCCCGAGCAGTTTGTGAGCGATTTAGCGGTTATCGGTATTTATTATTTTAAAGAAATTGGAGATTTAAAAGATGAACTTCAGAATGTCTTGGATAATAACATTCAGAACGGTGGCGAATATCAAATTAATGACGGTATCAAAGCCATGATGTCTAACGGGAAAGTCTTTAAAACAGGTAGTGTAGACGAATGGATGGACTGTGGAAACAAAAATGTGACGGTACAAACCAATTCTAGAATGCTGGGATTTCTTAAAGACGATGGTGAAAACATGGTAGATGCAAATGTTGTTTTAGAAAACGCTACAATTGTACCGCCATGCTACATTGGTAAAAATGTAGTTTTAAAAAACACAACAGTTGGACCCAATGTTTCTTTGGGAGACAATGCTAAAGTAACAGATAGCACTTTAAAAAATAGTTTGATTCAATCGAATGTCGACATTAAAAATGCTAACTTAGACAATGCGATGATTGGAAATCACGTAAGTTTTGATGGTAATTTTACAAGCATTAGCATTGGTGATTATTCGGTTTTGGAATAGTTAAAAAGCTAATATAATATAATGATTAAAAAAAGAGTTTTTATAGCACTTGCTTTTGCCTTTTTAGGCAATGTCACAACCGCAGTAGCTCAGGGTGAACCTGAAGATGTTGCCGTGGCTAGTGATGCGTATCAAGACTCTTTTTATGAATCTCTGCTTCAAAAAGGCATTGAAAATTATGATAAAGCGATCGTAGCGTTAGAAAAGTGTTTAAAAATTCAGCCCAATGACGATGTCAGTTATTTCGAATTAGGAAAAAATTACTTAGCGTTGAAGGATTACAACAATGCAAAAATTAATTTTGAAAAAGCCGTAGCGCTTAATCCCAAGAATAAATGGTACTTGCTCGGAATTTACGATGTGAGTTTTCAAACAAAAGATTTTCCTTTGGCGATCAATACCATTCAAAAAATCATCCCATTTGATGAGGAATATAAAGACGATTTGATTTCGCTTTATATGGCAACAGAGCAGCAAGACAGAGCATTGCCGCTGATCAAGGAAATGGATGATAAGTATGGTAAAACTTCAGAAAGAGAATCGTTTAAAAGAAGAATTTACACAACAGGAAATCATGAAGAGGAAGAAGTTGATACGTTAATCAATAATATTAATTCCAATCCCAAAGTTGAGTCTAATTACCTTGCTTTAATCAACTTGTACGCGAATCGAAATGAATTGGATAAAGTTATTGCTGTAGCCAAACAATTAGAAAAAGAACTACCGGAATCAGAGTGGGCCCAAGTAAGTTTGTTCAAAAGTTACTTAGACCAAAATCAACCAAAAAAAGCCATTCCTGCCTTGTTTACGGTTTTAGGAAGTTCTAATGTTGATATCAAAATAAAACACCGTGTTTTTAATGAGTTTTTGATTTTTGCGGCAAAGAATCCAGAGTACGAGGTGGAGATAGAAAAGGCAATTCCTTATTTAAAAGGAGATTCAACTGTTGATGTTCCAAAAGAAGTCGGGAAGTTCTTTCACAATAAAAAGCAATATAGTAAGGCAGCTCAGTATTACGAAGAAGCCAACAAAGCAAGTAGTTCAGCAGATGTAGAAACGAACTTATTATTAATGCAAGTTTATACTGAAACAAAGGAATTTGACAAAATGGCCAAACAATCAGCAGAGATGATTGATACTTTTCCATCGCAACCTGAGTTTTACTTTTACAATGGATTAGCCAATAATCAATTGAAACAATTTAAAAAAGCAAAAGACGTTTTAGAAATGGGCATGGATTATGTTGTAGATGACGCCACGGCCGAAATTAATTTTAATGAACAACTTGCTGAAGCATTTAACGGTTTAGGAAATGCTAAAAAGAAGCAAGAACACCTTGATAAAGCCAATTTGTTATTGCAAAAAAAATAAAATTTAAAATGAAAAAATATATAGTTTTTCTAGTCGTGGTACTTTTGGTTGGTTGTAAAGCCAAAAAAGACATCGCGACTGAAACGGAAGATTTGAATACTGTTTCGTCTAAAAAAATAATAGACAAGCATTACTCCAATACTCTTAATTTTACGACACTTTACATAAAAGCGACTGCTAAATATAGTGATGTAAAACAAAATCAGAATGTTACGACTGAAATACGTATCAAAAAAGACGAACAAATTTTGGTAAGCATTCGTTTTTTAGGAATCACAATGGCAAAGGCCTTGATTACACCAACTTCTGTTAGCTACTACGAGAAGATAAAAGGAACGTATTACGACGGAGATTTTACAAGCTTGAGTAAATGGCTGGGAACTGATTTAAATTTTGAAAAAGTTCAAAATTTGTTGGTAGGCGAAGCGCTAGATAATTTAAAAAAAGGCAAGTACAAAGAATCGATTGTCGATCAACTGTATCGTTTAGATGATCAAAAAGAATCTAACTTGAAACAATCGTATTATTTTGATGCTGAAAAATTCTTGCTTCAAAAAGAACAAATTACCCAAACAGCCGAAAATGTTATGATACAAGTGGCCTATGCCGATCACAAAACGTTCGAGCAGGGAATTTTACCGACAAGCATTGCGATCAATACCATTCAATCTAAAGGAAAAACTGATATTAATCTGAATTACAATTCAATTTCATTCAATGAAGAAATTTCTTTTCCATATAGTATTCCAGATGGTTATAAAAGAGTTATAATTAAGTAAATTTGCAAAAAGATATTTTTAAGATGCCAAAATTTCTCCTTAGCGTATTATTGATTTGTGTTTCTTCATTGATGTGGGGACAAGACACGCAACAAGAAAAACTAGAACAACGTAAAGCTCAAATTCAACAAGAAATTAAGGCTAACGAAAAGATGTTGCAATCTGTTAAAAAGAAAGAGAAATCGGCTTTGGATGAATATTACATTCAAACCAATAAAATAAAACTAAAAGAAAAACTGATCCATACCACTGAAAAGCAAACAAAATTGTTGAGTAATGATATGTATTTAAATCAACTAAAGATCAATCAACTCAATCGAGATCTAAAGGTTTTGAAGGAAGATTATTCAAAGATGATTTTAAAATCATATAAAAGTAGGTCAGAGCAAAGTCGCGCGATGTTTATTTTATCTTCAGAAAACTTTTTGCAAGCCTATAAGCGTGCGCAATACATGAAGCAATACACCAGTTTCAGAAAAAATCAAGGAGAAGAAATTGGCTCAAAAACGACCCAGTTAGAAGCTGCCAACCAAAAGCTACAAGGACAACGTGAAACTAAAAAGAAATTTATAGCAGAGAATATTAAGCAGCGCTTGACTTTGGAAGAAGAAAAAAAGGAGCAGCAAAAGCTAGTAAACGCTATTAAAAAAGATAAAAACAGTATCGTAAAAGATATTAAGAAGAAACAAACAGAAACGAAAAACATTGACCGTTCGATTGATCGTTTAATTCGTGAAGCAATTGCTGAAGCTAACAGAAAGGCAGCATTAGAGAAAGCAAAAGAGGCAGGCACCAAAGCACCAACTTCAACAGCTTCTAGCACAAAAATTGAGTTAACGCCTGAAGCTAAAATTTTAGCTGCTGATTTTAGAGCCAATCGCGGTAAGTTGCCTTGGCCTGTAGAGCGCGGTTTTATTTCACAAGGATTTGGTGACCAGCCACACCCAATATACAATACACTGACCATTCACAATAGTGGTGTCGAAATAACTACAGAGCAAGGATCTAGTGCGCGAGCGGTTTTTGCGGGCGAGGTTACCAGCGTGATTGTGCTTTCTCCAGTCAATAAAGCAGTAATGATTCAGCATGGAGATTATTTTACGGTGTACCAAAACTTAAGTTCCGTTTTTGTGAGTAAAGGAGATAAAGTTTCTTTTAAGCAAGAAATAGGTAAAATTAGAACGAGCGGAGATACAGGTAAAACGACAATAAAGTTTTCGATCTTGCAAAATACGACCTACAATAATCCGCAAGGATGGTTGCAAAATAAATAATAAAAAAGGAGCTGTAAAGGCTCCTTTTTTATTATGATTTGTTTGTAGTTTTTAAAATAATTTCAATGTGTATTTGAAAATAGTACTATACAACATAAAAGTAGTATTTTTGCAGGATGGAAACAAACAGACAGAAAAAAATAGGCGGTGTCATCCAAAAAGATTTGGTGGATATTTTGCAAGGTGAAGTGAGAAAAAATGGAATTCCCAATTTGATAATTTCAGTATCTAAAGTAGTTGTAACTTCCGATTTATCGGTAGCAACGGTGCACTTAAGCATCTTTCCTCAAGATAAGGCCAAAGAAACATTAGAAGCTATAAAAAGCAACAGTAAGATAATTAAGCATGATTTATCGCAACGTGTACGTCTGCAATTGCGTCGTGTTCCTAATTTGGTGTTTTTTATTGATGACTCGTTAGATTACATCGAAAAGATTGACAATGCTTTGTCAACAAAAGAAAATCCTATCGAAAACCGTGATTTGTTAGAAAAACGAAGAAGATCATAATTTGAAGTTTCCACTTTACATAGCCAAGCGTTACATTTTTAGTAGCAGTTCCAATAACGCAATTAATATAATTAATCGAATTGCCAGTCTTGGCATTGTCGTTGGTACTTTGGCTTTGTTTGTAGTTTTATCTGTATTTAGTGGTTTGCGAGAGTTTAGTTTGTCGTTTACTAATGAAATTGATCCAGATTTAAAAATTGAAAGTACGTTAGGAAAATCATTTCTAATTACGGGAGAAGAGGATAAAGAAATTAAGAACATTCAAGGTATCGCGTCGTACACTAAAGTGATCGAAGAGCGCGTTTTGTTTGTTTTTAATAATAAGCAACAAGTTACTTATCTAAAAGGAGTTGATGCCAATTACGATAAAGTAAGCAACATTAAATCTCGTCTCTTTAATGGAACCTGGCTCAAACCAGAAACATTTCAAGTTGTGGTTGGTTACGGAATTTCTCGTGATTTTTCTATGGGAATACTCGATTTTCAGAATCAATTGCAAATTCTAGCTCCTAAACCAGGCAAAGGAACAATAAACAATCCCGAAGAAGCTTTTAGCAAAATTGATGTATTGCCTGTTGGAATTTATTCGATTAGCGAGGACTTAGATTCTAAATATGTTTTTGCAGATTTGCAATTGACACAAGAATTACTACAATACAAACCCAATCAGATCTCATCGATTGAGTTTGATTTGAAATCGGAAGCGAATGAAGAGACAGTAACTAAGCAGTTACAAGAAATTTTCAAGAATAAAATTACAGTTAAAAATAGAGCGCAACTAAACGCTTCTTTGTACAAGATGCTCAATACCGAAAATATTGCGGTTTATTTAATTTTTACTTTGGTTATAATCGTGGCTCTTTTTAATCTTATTGGCGCTCTAATTATGATGATTTTAGATAAAAAGCACAACCTTAAAACGTTATTTAATCTCGGTTCTGAGATCAAACACTTGCGTCAGATATTTTTATTGCAAGGAGTCTTGTTGAGTTTCTTTGGAGGGTTAATTGGTTTGATGTTAGGAATTGGTTTAGTGGTTTTGCAACAGCAATTCGAATTGGTGATGATCACACCAACTTTGGCCTATCCTGTCGTTTTTAACTTCGAAAATGTCTTGATTGTTTTAGGAACTATTCTTTCGCTTGGCTTTTTAGCTTCGCTGATAGCGAGCAGTAGAGTTAGCAAGAAGTTATTGGAGTAATAGAATTTAGAAATTAAAATCTGAAAAAGTAATAAAATCTTAAGGAGCAGCTATTTTAGTTAAACTGCTTTCGGTTACTATTTTTCGTATCTCTTTTTCAAAGTAATAATTTAATTCAAAGATTTCATTCGTTTGATTTTCTAAAACAACTACTGAAACATCACTTTCCGGAAAATACAAATTCATTGATGCAAAGCCATCACCAAGTCCAGTGTGCCCTATAAATTTCGGATCTGCCTGATCGTTAATTCTGATGCCGTAACCGTAACCAATTTTTACGGTATCGAAAACATCATGTTGTGATGCTGTAGTATACGTTGTCATCAATTGATAGGTTTCTGGCTTCAATATTTTTCCCTGGTGTAAATTGTCATTCCAAATAGCTAAGTCATTTACAGTTGAAATAATACCATCGGCTGCTATTGATTCCTGTGTAATTTGCGAATGCGTTACGATTTTAAATGAGTTTTTATTATTTACATACCCAGAAACCTCAGAATGCTTGTTTTTATTTGAATAGCAAAAAGTGCGCGTCATTTTTAATTGCTTAAAAAGTATCGTAGCCATTTCGGCATATGATTTTTTTGAAGAAAACTCAATAATTTTCCCGAGTAATTGATTGGATAAATTTCCGTATTTAAAATTAGAACCAGGTTCAAAGGCTAATTGTTTTTCTAGGTCTATAATTCCATGAGTATGGTTTAGTAATTGATGTACCGTAACTGTGTCTGCCCAAGTTTGATTTAGTATGGTAAATACTTTTTGATTGGTGCTTGCAAGTTTACTGTTCCTTTCTCAACTTGTTTTAAAAGTAGAACTGCAGTAATTTGCTTGCTGTTAGACATAATTTTAAATGTGCTGTTTAATTGAAGAGGAACTTTACTATCAAAATTGGAATAACCGTAGACTTTTGAATAAATCTCTTTACCATTTTTTGTGGCAAAAATAACACCGTTAAAAATTCTCGGACTAGTGGTATTAACTAAACTGTCAATTTTGGTGGAGTAGTCCTTTTGTTTTTGAGCAAAAGTAATTGTGCTCGACAAAGAAAGAAATATAATAGAGATAATTTGTGAAAGTGATTTCATTTAGATTTTTATATCAGAATAGGTCTCAATCGTGACAAGTATTAGGACGACTAATTAACAAAAAAATCCGATAGTTTTTTAAGCTATCGGATTTTATATTTTATGCAAATTGATAATCAGCATATACCTCTTTTATTTGTTCGAGAACGCCAAATAGATCTTCGGGAGCATCAGTAGTAACTAATTTTTGCTTGTACTCTTTAAATGAATGAATTCCTTTAAAATAATTAGTATAGTGGCGGCGCATTTCTACAATTCCCAATCGTTCACCTTTCCAATCCATGGACCATTGCAAATGATTTCGAGCAGCATCTACGCGATCAAGTACGGTTGGAGCAGGTAAGTGTTCTCCAGTTTCAAAATAATGCTTTATTTCATTAAAAATCCAAGGGTAACCAATGGCAGCACGACCAATCATAATTCCGTCTATACCGTATTCATTTTTATATTTTAATGCTTTTTCTGGACTGTCAATATCTCCATTTCCAAAAATAGGCATCGTAATTCTAGGATTATTTTTGACGCGAGCAATGTGCGACCAATCGGCATGTCCTTTGTACATTTGCGCTCGCGTTCGGGCGTGAATAGTCAAAGCTTGTACACCAATATCTTGCAAGCGTTCGGCAACTTCATCAATATTAATCGAATTGTCGTCCCAACCCAAGCGTGTTTTTACTGTTACAGGCAAATTAGTGCTGCGAATCACGGCTTCGGTTAATCGAATCATCAAATCAACGTCTTTTAAAACTCCTGCTCCGGCACCTTTGCAGACGACTTTTTTTACCGGACAGCCAAAATTAATATCAACTAGATCGGGTTTTACTGTGGTAACAATTTTGGAAGATAAAGCCATGGCTTCTTCATCACCACCAAAAATCTGAATTCCGACTGGACGTTCGTAATCAAAAATATCTAGTTTCATTCTGCTTTTAATCGCATCACGAATCAACCCTTCGGACGAAATAAATTCTGAATACATCATGTCAGCTCCATGCGCTTTACACAATCTACGAAAAGGGGGATCACTCACATCTTCCATGGGTGCGAGTAATAAAGGAAATTCAGGTAATTCTATGTTGCCAATCTTGACCATCTTCACTATTTTTTGCAAAATTACAATTTTTAGCTGACTTCTCTTCTAGTAAACAATTTATAACCTTTTAACGAACAGTTTTAAAGTACAAATCCTCGTAGGGAAACTTTCGCAAGTTTGATTATGTGATGCACGATAGAAGATGTTGCGCTTTATCGATTTTTTTAGTCGTATAACTATTTTATTTTTTAGATCATTGGTCTAACTATATATTTGCGACACTATAATATTAGTAGGTTAAATTTATAGTAGATTTGGGGCAAAAAGGGTAGAAGCAATTCTACCCTTTTTTGTTTATTAGTAGTAAAATATTGATTAGTAACACTTTAACAGATATTTTTACCTTTAGTCTAAAAGATTTTATTAATTAGAAATGTGCTGCTATATTTGAATAACCATTAACGATAGTAGGTTGAGTTATGGTAGATTTGGGGCAAAAAAGGTGGAGCAATCCACCTTTTTTATTTACTAAAGTTTTTGAAAATAAGAAACCCGATGCATTCTTTATCAGAACGCATCGGGTTTTTTTGTATATTGATTTTTCGCTTATTTTTCTGAAGCAAATCTTCTTGAAACTTCGGTCCAGTTAATTACATTGAAAAAAGCTTCAATATAATCTGGTCTTCTATTTTGGTAATGTAAGTAATACGCATGCTCCCAAACATCCATTCCTAAAATTGGAGTTCCCTCGCATCCTACTTCTGGCATTAATGGATTGTCTTGGTTTGGTGTTCCACAAACGTCTAATTTTCCACCTTTTTGAACGCACAACCACGCCCATCCTGAACCGAATTGTGTTGCGCCAGCCTTAGCAAATTTTGCTTTAAACTCCTCAAAACTTCCAAAAGAGGCATCGATAGCAGCAGCTAAATCACCTGTTGGTAATCCACCACCGTCTGGAGACATTACAGACCAAAACAAATTATGATTGTAGAAACCACCACCGTTATTACGTACAGCAGCATTTTTTTTATCTAAATTGATTAAGATATTTTCGATCGTTTTACCTTCTAAATCAGTACCTGCAATAGCAGCATTTAGGTTGGTAGTGTAAGCGTTATGATGTTTTGTATGGTGAATTTCCATAGTTTTAGCATCAATATTTGGTTCTAATGCATCGTATGCATAAGGTAATTGTGGTAATTCAAAAGCCATGATATCTTTTTTTATTTAATTTATACTATACTATTTTCCTCTCAAATTTAGTCATTTTAGTTGAGAATTGAAAGGGCTAATTTGTTATAATTAAATTAAAATTAGGTAAATAGCTTCATTTTTAGTGCTTTACAGAGCCGAATTTATTTTCCGTTAAAGGCTGTCATCGTGTTTTCTAGACCAGCGGTACCGAAAGATTTTATGATTTCGGAGGCCGTTTCTAAACGTTCCGGTAATTTTTCTTTTTCAGTTTCGTCCCAATCACCTAACACGTAATCGATTTGCTTTCCTTTCTTAAATTCATCACTTATTCCGAATCGAAAACGGGTGTAGTTTTGTGTGTTCAAAACCAGATTTATATTTTTCAATCCATTGTGTCCGCCGTCGCTTCCTTTGGGTTTAATGCGAATGGTACCAAAAGATAGATTGAGATCATCAGTAATAACTAAAATGTTTTCTAATGAAATGTTTTCCTTTTCCATCCAATACTGAACAGCTTTACCGCTTAAGTTCATGTAGGTATTCGGTTTCAACAGGAAAAATGTTCTTCCTTTAAATTTGTATTCGGCTAGGCTTCCTAATTTTACGGTTTTAAAATCGATTCCTTCTTTTCGAGCTAAAAAATCAACCACTTTAAAACCGATGTTGTGGCGTGTATTAACATATTCGGCGCCAATATTTCCGAGACCGACGATTAAAAATTTCTTCATATTATCTGTGTTGTCTGCTTTTGCTGTTGATGCAAACCAATTTTTGATCCATTGTATCATAGTTGCAAAAATAGTGCAATTACAGAAGTAGGCAATTAGAAAGGCTGATAATTTGTGGTCCAAATTAAAAGTGAGCTGTTTTATCTATTAATTTTTTGGAGAAGATCTAACAGGTTTCAAAAATCTGCTAGGAGTGAAAGGTAATTTGGTAGATTCCTTTTTTGTCGGAATGATAATAATGTAGATTTTGATCAATGGTAGGATAACCTACACGCTACTTTTTTTTACTGTATTAGCTGTAAGAAATATAATGGAGATTTAGCCCTGACAGCAGCGACATCCTTTTGTCCCAATTCTTTTTGGGGCAAAAGATACAGTGTATGGCAGGAGATAAGGCGATTAAAGATGTAAACCAACTGCTCCCCAAAAATGTAAGTACAAAAAAACGCCAGTCGTAAAACTGGCGTTTGATATAAGTGGTGAAAAAATATTATTTTTTCTTTCCTTTTGCAGGAGCTCCTTTTGCAGCTTTTGCAGCTTCTTGAGCAGCTTTCATTGCAGCACGAGAAATTCTTACTTGAGCAACAACTGTGTTCTCTGGGTGCATAATTTTGTACTCTGGTTTTGAAACTGTAGTAACGTATAATTTGTTACCCATTTCAAGAGGTGTAATATCAGCCTCAATAAAATCTGGAAGGTTTGCTGGTAATGCTTTAACCTTTAATTTACGGTTGTTTAAACGTAAAACTCCACCTGCAAGAACACCTTTTGATGTACCTACAACTTTTACTGGAACTTCCATAGTGATTTCTTTATCATCAAATAATTGAAAGAAGTCAATATGTAAAATTTTGTCTGATACTGGGTGCACCTGAATATCTTGCAAAATTGCATTGAAAGATTTTCCTTTTCCAAGTTCAATCACAACTGTGTGAGCGTTTGGAGTGTAAACCAAGTTTTTGAATGCAGCAACTATTGCTGAAAAATGTACTGGTTGATCTCCTCCGTATAATACGCAAGGAACCTCTCCAGCATTACGTAAGGCTTTAGTAGCTACTTTGCCCACGCTTTCTCTTTCTGATCCTTTAATTGTAATCGATTTCATTGTAAAAATATATAGTTATTAATAATATACTTGTTGGGTGCTTGCAGCAATTGGCTTTTGGCACTTGGTAGATAAGTCATTTACTACTAGCGTAAAGCTAATAGGAAAAGGTTTTTATTTACATGATGAATTTTCCACTGATGGAATTGTTGTGGTGTACCATGTGCATTACTTCTGCAAAAAGTGACGCGCAACTTAACACTCTGATTTTCTTCGATTCTTTCTTCAACGGAATTGAATCGGTCACTATTAATTCTAATAATTTTGATTTTTCTATTTTTTCGTAAGCATCGCCAGATAGAATTGCATGTGTACAAATAGCACGAACACTTAATGCTCCTTTTTCCATCATTAAATCGGCTGCTTTAGCTAATGTGCCACCAGTATCGATCATGTCGTCTACCAATATAACATTGCGTCCTTTTACGTCACCAATTAGTTCCATGGTGTCGATAACGTTGGCTTGCTTGCGTTGTTTGTAACAAATAACCACATCTGATTGCAAGAACTTTGAATAGGCGTAAGCTCTTTTTGAACCGCCCATATCTGGCGAAGCAATCGTTAAATTTTCTAATTTTAAACTTTCTACGTAAGGTAAGAAAATAGTAGAGGCAAAAAGATGATCTACTGGTTTTTCAAAGAAACCTTGTATTTGATCGGCATGTAAATCCATTGTCATTACTCTTGTTGCTCCAGCAGCATCTAATAAATTAGCTACTAATTTTGCTCCAATCGGAACTCTTGGTTTGTCTTTACGATCTTGTCTAGCCCAACCAAAGTAAGGCATAACTGCTGTAATATGTCTTGCAGATGCGCGTTTTGCGGCATCAATCATCAATAACAATTCCATTAAATTGTCTGCGGTTGGAAATGTAGAACAAACAATAAACACACGTAACCCTCTGATAGACTCTTCGTAAGACGGTTGAAATTCACCATCGCTGTACGTAGACATCGTTACTTTACCTAACGGAATACCATATTGTTCGGCAATTTTCTCGGCTAAATAAACACTTTGTGAACATGCAAATATTTTTGCTTCTGGCTCTAGGTGTGACATTATAATTTGTTGTTTAGTAGTGACTTAGTGTGTGTTGTTTTAACGAGGTGCAAATTTATAAAATTTATCGGAGACTGAAAGAAAAAAATTAAGTATTTTTAGTGGGAGATTTAAAATTATTATTTACATTTGCACCGTGTTAAAGGAATTATTGTTGATTTCGATCAGAATAATAATTTTATTGCGTTGAGATAATTGTTTTTATCTCTGTCTGCTAAGCCCGGATGGCGGAATTGGTAGACGCGCTGGTCTCAAACACCTGTGGGAAACCGTGCCGGTTCGACTCCGGCTCCGGGTACTTAAAAGCCTCTTAATCGTTTGATTAAGAGGCTTTTTGCTTTTTAAGGGTGGCTAAAAGGGTGGTTAAATTTTTAAATCGAAATATAATAACGAGTTATAGGTTTTGCTTTGAATAAAATGTATTAAGTTTTTATTTTTAACTTAAGTTTTTAGGATCGCTCTAAAAAACGTCTTTTTCTTTCCCAGTTACCTTTTTCTCTGCAATATTCAATTTTGTCAGAAATCACTTTTTTGATTGGAATGAGTTTTATTCCGATTTCGGATTTTTCTACAATTGAAAGAATATTTTTCCATTCTGCCATTTCAATATCACTGATTATGATATCACCTGAATAAATACCTCCATTTCCTCTCCAATGAATTGCTGAAAAAACATTCTGATCTTGAGTTAATGACAAAAAAAGTAATATAATTTCATCAAATATATCTTTCATTGAATTTCTTGCTATATCAACAATAGCATTCATTTTACTAGTATTAAAATGGTTTTCTTTGCAATAGTTTAAAATGAAATTTTTTGCTCTTTGTTTATCTTCTTCTTGAATATTATTGAAAAACGAATTGCAAAAATGTTCTGAAATACCGCTATATAATTCGTTTTCAATGACTAAATCAAAAACATCTTTTAATACATTTTCAATATTTTCTATTTGCCAAACAATTTCTAGTTCTTGATGTTCTTCTACTGAATTGTAATTGTCTTTTACAGAATACAAATCATTTACATATTCTAAAAGGAATAAAGGATCACTATGTAAAATATTCAGAAAACCTTTTTTTTCATAATCAAAAGATTTATCAATTTTATCTTGTTGTAAATAAGCTTTCTTAATCAATCGGTAATCATTTCCTAATAATTTTAATGATGAACTAAAAATTTCACTCCAAATTTGTAAACGTGTTCCTTCTTTCTCGTTTTTGATTGTGATAATTTTTAATAGTATTTCAAACAAATGGGGCTCTATAATTAAAAATTTTTTTAAATCATCAAAGTAAATTGTTTGTGAGTCTTTCAGATTACTTATTGTATTTATTAATGCTTTTAAGTAATTATTGTCGATTAAAGAGATTTCTAAGAAATAATAGAATAATAGTTCCCAATTTCCTTTTTGATTAAATCCTTGTTTTTGCAAAATTTTCCAAAAACTTTCTGCTTTTTCAATTGTTTTTAAATTATTTATGAACACAAGTCTAGGTGAATAATTTGTGCAATTGTTATTTTCAATTATGATATTTATGAATTGACAACCTAAATCGAAATTTTTATTGCAATTTTCATCAATTATATAATCTAAAGTTACATCGTAATTATATTCGCGTTTAGCAACTCTTTTTAGATATTTAAAAGTTTTATAAAAAATATTTATCTCTGTTACGTTATGAAAGAGAAAGTAACTGCGTATTTGCGTCTCTCTTAATTTTTCCTGCTCTCTAAAGTTCAATTGCTTATTAAGCGTTTTGTCTCTAAATATATTCATATCAAATTTTAGAAACGTGTCGTACGTTGGATTTGTAAACCTTGTAATTAATGAAGGAAAAGAAGAATGCGAAATTGAATTACGTTTGTACTCTCTTATTTGGTCTTGAATATATTTACAATGTTCAAATGAAGTTGGACTTAGATGAGTTTCTATAATATTAATTAAATAATCAACATCAAATTCCATTAGCTCTTTTGAAGAATCTATGCGTACACCAGAATAATGTTGTAATACCTCTAATGATTGAAATGGGTATTTTTCAAAATTATTTTTTAAAGCGTTCCATATGTCTGTTCTGAAACCCTGTATCACTTGAATATTTGGAATTGGATAGTCATAGAAAGAAATAGAATTATTTCTAGCTCCTTTTGTATGATGAAACTTATATCCCAAAAATATTTTTGATAATTCATAGAAAGAAATGAAATAAATAGGAATGTCTTTGTTTAAACCATCTATTAAAGTTTTGAACAAGATGCTTTGTCTCGAAAATCCGTATCTTTCATCTTCTACATCAAAAACTAATCTTTCTTTTATTTTATGAATTAATTCTGGTAGATGTTCTGGTTTCTTCAATGTGTATTCAAATGCTATCTCTAAAAAGTCTTTTAAGTTATCTGAACTTCTAAAAAACTCACCGAGTAATTCGATAAATTCATTTTTATTATATGCAAACGCATTGTTTTTATAAGTTACCTCATATTTTTTTGCAATACCAATAGAGGGCAATGGTTCAATGATCGTATAGATAAATTCCAAGCTTTCGTTTCGCAGGTAAAACCAAAACATTGATAAAAATTTAAAACCACGATTTTGATCAGACTTTATTAGTGCCCAATGATTTTTCAAATGAGGTTGTAATTTTTGCATAACATTTTTATAACCAAATGTATTATTGGCAGGAATTACAGAATCTTTGAAACAGTAACTATTACTGTCAAAATAGTATTTCAATAGTGTTTCAAAAGAAAGTAAATCCTCTTTTATAAATGTTTTATAGAAGAAGTAAGTTGAAAGGTTTTGCTCTGGAATTTTAACGTGTTCAAATTGGATTTCTACTAATTCCAATTTATCAAGTTTATCTATGGCATCAATAAATGTGTAGTATTGAATTCCGAAATTATTAAGGATAGAAGTTGTAATCTCTTTATTTTTATAAGGGATAGCGTGAAAGAAGGCAATTAATCCAAGACATTTAATGTTCAAATCGTTTGTGAACTCTCCGTCATCTTTAACGAAAGTAGAAAAATAATTTTCAAATAAATCCGAAACGTCGTGCAAAGCATAAATATCCTGTTTTTCTTTTGCAAGTAAAGAAGTCATAATGGCAATTCGAGGATTACCATCAGCAATGCGAACAATTTCTTTGTGATAATTTGGATTAAGAATCTCAAATGGTTTTTCTTTGATAATATCTGTGATTTGTTCGTCCGAGAATTTTACTATGTCTATAGGTTTTGGTTGAAATTCTTGACAAAGAAGCCGTAGATTCTCGAAAGCGTAATCCCTAACCGTCATTATTATTTTAAGATTTCCTTTTCTTGATGATTTGTAAAATCCTATAATTTGACTAAAAGCATCTATTCTATTTGCATCATCAACAAAAAGTATATAATCCCTTTCTAGATTAAAGTATTGATACAAATCATCTAGTAATTCGTGATTTTTATAAGAAATACAATAGGCTCCAAATGATAAATTTATAGAAAGAAAATTTTTAATTCCTTCAAGTGCTAATTTGGTTTTTCCTACTCCTGGTGATCCCGTTAAAATAATAAAGTCACTATGAAGAATTACGTCATTAAATTGTTTTAATTCCTTTTCTCGATGTAAAAATGTATTGTTTAAACTTGTTGCAATTCCCTTTGATACTTTATCATATTCCTCAATAAATCTTTCGATGGAAACAATTTGCCCAGTATCTAACGGAAGTCCTAAGTACTGAGATGTTAAATTTCGGTGATTTAGATTGAGTTCGAGAGCTAAAGAATCAAGCATATAAACCGTAAGGCTTATTGTTTTATTGGAAAGAAGGTTCTCTAATGATTGGATTTCTTCTGTTTTCAGATTAAAATTGATACATAGAATTATTTCATCTATTTGATTGACAGAAATTCCAGTTTTATTGGAATCAATGCATTTATTTATATCGTCTTTTAACTTTGATAATCCTGCGGATATGTTCGTAGAATATTCAACAAAAATATATTTCCCGTTTGGAAGAAGTAAAAAAGTATCAGGAGTTCCTTTTATCGTTTTTTGCTTTCCACTTTGACTTCCTGTTCTAGA
Source organism: Flavobacterium sp. TAB 87 (assembly GCF_001529295.1). Taxonomy (GTDB): domain Bacteria; phylum Bacteroidota; class Bacteroidia; order Flavobacteriales; family Flavobacteriaceae; genus Flavobacterium. The sequence continues at coordinate 351,915 of NZ_LLWK01000038.1, read as the reverse complement.
AAAGGCTCTGTAATTATTATTTTTCAAAATAAGAAAACTATCGCATAATTCTTGAAATACTGTTTCATTTATTGCTGACAGTCCGTTCTCTATGGTTTGAAGTCTACTCATATTGATATATGGTTTTTCAATTATTTCTCATTTGCACCTTTGTAAATTAACACACAAAAGTTTCAAGAAACTAAATAATTTTAAGATCTTATTAAATTCTTGATTTTTTATCCAAACCTTTAATATGCCTCTAAATTCTGTTTTTGTTTTTCGTTTTTTATTAAAAAAACAACACGATTATTTTTAATAAGCTTTTTGTTTAAATTTGTCTTGATGCCTTCTGTTGGCAACTGTTTACAAAGCCCCAATAATCTCCAAAAAGTTTTTAGCCGTATAACACCCCTCAACGTTTTTATTCTCAAATACCATAAAGTATTTATAGTTGTCGCCTGATTTCTCAGCCCACTTTTTCCCTAAAATGTTTTTTGCTCTACTATCATCGTTATCGAGAAAATCACCTTTAGTTTCAACCAATACTATGTTTCCTTTTTGAGTGTAAAGTATGAAATCAGGATAATGATTATTATTAAATCCGTTTAAATAAAACCCTTTTTCCTTGCTTTCTGAGTTTCTGTGCCAAAACAAGATATTGTCTAATGATGCAACATCCATTATTAAACTTTGTTCAAAATTATTCATGTCTCCCTCACGTTCATAGAGAGACTTATTAATCATAGCTCCTTCTTTGCTATGAACTAAAGTGTTCTTGAATTTGAAACTTGGCTTCACTATAATTTTATTGGTGTCCAATAATTTTTTGAATTCTTCTTTAGCATGCTGATTCGCTAATTCAATTATTTTAGCTTTTATTTTATAGAGGTAATTGTATTCGTTGTTTACGGCATCAATAATTTCTTCAGTAGAAAATTCACTAAAAATACGTTCGATATATTTTTTTATTTCTTGTTCTGCAATGGGTGTCATATTACCAATTTTACCCACCATAATACTCGTTATGTCTTTAACTTGTTTTTCCTTAGGCTTTGCAAGGATAGTATCAGTCAGCATTTTTTTTGCCTGAATACTGAATTTTGAAATTATAGTATCTTTTCGTTTTTCATCATAATCAACTTTTACTACATCAGCAGTAACGCTATTGAAATCTATTTCAATGTTTTTAGAAGATAACTTGAAGGTGCTCAGTAATTGGTCTCTGTTTAGGAATACTTCTCCTTGGCTCAGTTCTTCAAAAACTAATTCTTGATTTAATACACTTTCCTCTAATTTTTTATAAAATTGAGGTAGCGATATTGTTTCTGCTACTTGATTAAAATGTTCTACTATTTTATATCTTTTTGGTTCTTTTCCCATTTCTCTTAAAAGGTATTCCGTATTGTCTCCATCCTCTGTAGTCAATCTTGTTTCAAAAGCTTTGCCTTCCTCAATTGCTTTTTGAGTTATTAGATTTATGGCTGTATTGGTAGTAGATGATATTGTTTTTTCTGTAGGGTCAAAATTAATGGCACCTACATTGATATTTGTAATGTCAGCATCGGTAAAAGAAGGAATAGTACTGTTTTCCGTAGAACCAAACAATTCATTGCTTAGAACCTCTTTATCTGTAAGAACAGTAGTTACTTCTTCGCTTATGATTTCCTCCGCATAGTAGTCTTTGTTACTAAAACCTGCGTCCTGTAACCCTTTTACAATGTTGTCTAAAGTTTCATTGAATTTCGCTGATGCTGTTAAAACGAATGAAAGATTTAATAATGGTTCTTTGTGTTTAATTACGTAAGGTTGGCGCAATACTCGACCTAAAATTTGTTCTACTTCAACTGCTGATGATTTGTCAGCAAGTGAAGCAAGGATATAAGCAAATGGACAATCCCAGCCTTCTTTTAAAGCATTGACGGTTATAATGTATCGAACAGGGCATTTCTCGTCCATTAAATCAATTCCTTTTAACTCGTCTAAACCACTCACTTTGATTTTGATTTGTTCTTCGGGAATTTTTAATTCGATTAGTTTTTCTTTAATCTTAATATATGTGGTATTGTCGCTTCCTTTTATATTAGATTGTGCTTGAAATAAAATAATAGGTCTTATCTTTTTACCTCCGTCCAAGCTTTCTTGAATCGCTAATTGTTCTAATTGTCTTTGTAAGTGTAAAGCACTATTGATTACTTCTTCTTTTCGACTGTGGTTGTATACAATTACTGGTAGTTTTACCATGTGTTCCTTTTTCAACTCGATTGCATTGACGTAACTAACGATGTTGCTGTTTTTCTTTGGCGTTGCGGTTAAATCTAAAATAAAAGAAGGATTTAGATTTTGCAGCATTTCAATACTTAAATCACTTTCGGCATTGTGACTTTCATCTACAATAACTAAAGGGTTCAAACTTCTAATAATATTAATTAAAGCAGTTTCATCTGTATCGGGCAATACTAAATCTTGCGCTACAATGCTATCTCTAAAAGATTCCAAAGCACCATTTTGTTGGTAAATTTTACGGTCATCTTTTTTCTTAGAATTAATTCGTAAACTGCTAAAATTAAAAACAGAAATATTTAATTGTTCTGAAACAGAAGTGGGATTAAAATTTGCGCCTTGCAGCAAACTTTCTTTTTCATATACTTCTACACTATGATTAAATAGGGTATTTAGTTTTTGACGATACGGATGCGATGCATCTGATAAATTTGAAGCAGTTTGCTGTAAAAGATTACTCCAGGGCACAAGCCACACAATTGCCTTTGGTCGGCTACTTTCATAACTGCTAAAAATGGAATGAATTGCATTGCAAGCAATAAAGGTTTTTCCTCCCGCGGTAGGTACTTTTATGGCAATGTGAGGCGTGTTTTTGATATTGTCTTTATAGGGTGTCATTCCGCTATAATTGCCGTCTAATTTTAATTCATATGCGCCAACTTTGTCTTCCCAATACTGTTTGAAGGCAAGGGTAGGTGTGTCGTGTTTTTGGAGATATTCTAAAAAAAGATCTAAATCTGTAATCACTTGTTGTTGGTAGGATTTTAGCTCCATATTGCCTTTAAAAAATTAACTGGTAACGATTAATAATGATTTAGTACACTTTTAATTCACTGTTAGTACACTTTTAATATACTTTTAATACATTTATGTATTACTATTTTATATATTTGCACCGAGTTCATCATTCCGTTTGGATGAAGGAAATCGAGAAACGCAAGCCTAGATGCTCTGCGTTTTTTGCTTTTTATCAATATACTACATCTAGTTTTCTTTTGTATTTCTTCATAAATTTATCTCTTGCATTGTCTCTTCCTTGAATTAAATATGCAGTTAGTAGATAGTATTCCTCTACTTTTCTAAGTGGTTCTAGTACGACAACAAATTTTTCTACACTATCATAAATGTAGGTTCTAATTCCTTGTGGTTCTTTTACTGAAAACACTAAAACATCCTCTTTTTTCTTTTCTTCAATGTGAAATTTTACCCAATGTAAGCGTTCGCATCGGTCTTTATCGTACTCTCTCTGCTTTGTTTTCTCGTCGACAGTTTTTGTTGTTAAATGATAAAAGTGTCTATCTAAGTCAATTTTGTTTTCGTGAGGGGTAGGATTTAGTGGTTTTGTTCTGAAAATTATTTTTTTATCGGGAACGATGTCTCGGTCATAGATTTGCCTTAAACAAACTGCTCTCTGTTTTTCAGTATAAGAGTTGAGTTCTAATAACTGGTTGTATTTTTTAATTAAGTTAAAAGGCATATTATTTTAATTCAATGAAAAACATATTAAACGAATTGCTATACGATGTAGCATCTAAATTTTGAGTTGTATGATGCTTTATTCGGTCAATAATTTGCCTTTTTGCTATTACTTTTTTGTTTGCGTCGTTCAAATTGTATGATAATGCACCCATGAGGAAGTCTGCTAATTGTAACATTGCGCTTTCATGTGACCTGATATTTTGTATGTTCCTGAAAACACCGTATTTAGTGTTTAATATTCCTTTTAGTTTTTCAACTTTGTACGCACTTAGACTATCTTTTATGTCGATGTAAACATTGTAAGTAAAATTACTTTTAATGTTATGGTTCAAGAGGTAGTAATACATCTTGTAATAAAAAGTGTCATAGTCCTGATTGAAAGCTCCGTTGTTTATCTTCTTTTTGCTTACAACAACAGTTCTAAAACGTAGATCAGTATCAAAGAAATAATCTACCAATTCTTTATAAAATTGAAATTGTGAAGTGGAAACATTTGACCATTTTATTTCGCCATAAAAATTATGCTTCTTCTTTAAGTCATTAATTCTTTCAGTATGACGCTTCACTTGATTGTATGCCGAGCTAACATAACCTAAAAGCATAAAATCTTTATGGTCATTTTCTAGATGGCAACTTTCATCGCAATAAATATTGAATGTTTTTGATGTCATATTATATTATTTTTGAATTCTAAAGTGGTCGAATTTAACCATTTTAAAACCTTGTTATATCTCTTGGTATTTTCTTGAAGATAATATGATGCTTTAGCATAAAATCTTTTTCTAATAAGCAATTATCAGCATAAATGATATATTGACTGGCTTTGTGTTTTATTTTAGCCATAAAGTCATAATCTACTGTGGTTACGGCTTGTTTTGTGTAATAAAAATAATAATCGGTTTGGTCTTTTGTGCCAATGCGATAGTTGTCTTGTTCTAGGTTTTCAATGTTTGTAAATGCTGTTCTGGTTTCAGAATACCAAATGTATTTCAGGATATTTTCAATTCCTACGGCTTCGTTTAGTACATCTTCTTCGAGAAATAACGGTTCACCCAATTCATAATAATCAAAACTACCACCTGTGCCTTCTGTCCATTTGTTGGATTTTGCTCCCCCTTCGGGGGTCGGGGGGATTCCGTAGCCTTTGATTACTCTTTTGACTCGCTCGGCAGTAATGGTATCAGCATAATCCTCCATTTCTATCGTAATGAACTTTCTGTTTCCTCCATCTTGCTTGTTTAAGTTTAAGACGGCATGAGCTGTTGTCCCCGAACCTGCGAAGCTGTCGAGGATTATGGATTGTTTATCTGTAGATAATTCTAAAACTCGATTAATCAATTGATATGGTTTAGGACTGTCGAAGACATTACCCTCTATGATATTGTTCAATTCTTTTTTGCCTTCTTGGTTATGTGATACTTCATCATATTTCCAAATAGTCTGTGGAACTACACCGTCATTTACTTCTGATAAATATCTTTTTAACTGAGGTTTTCCATTGCCATCTTTTCCAAAATAAAATTTATTTTCAGCTAACATTAATTTAGACTTTTCCTCGTTGAAACGATAACAATTCCCTTGAGGAGGAAAATGTATTTTGCCATTATTTGGGTTTTTAATGCCAAAAACCCCTGATTGGGAGAAAGACTTTACTAATACGTTATCAGGTCTCCAAAGTCCACGACCATCTTTATCATTATATTTGTAAAATTTATTTTGTTTTTCGGTGCGAGGAGCAAGATTTAATCGCCATTTGTTTTTCGATTTAGCAAAAACAATTACGAAATCATGTGATGCGGAAAAGTATTTAGCATCATTTCTTGGAGAATAATTTTTTTCCCAAATAATATTCGTTACAAAATTTCTATTGCCAAAAATCTCATCACAGATTAATTTCAAATTAGCCTGTTCGTTATCATCAATACTGATGAAAATAGCACCATCATCTGCCAATAATTTATGTAATAATTTTAGTCTTGGGTACATCATACACAACCACTTATCGTGTCGGGTTAAATCTTCGCCATCTTTACCCACCACTTCGCCCAACCATTTTTTAATTTTCGGATGGTTTACGTTGTCGTTATATACCCAACTTTCGTTTCCGGTGTTATAAGGTGGGTCTATATAAATACATTTGATTTTGCCTTCATATTCGGGCAATAAGCTTTTTAAGGCTTCAAGATTGTCACCATGTATTATTTTGTTGCCACTGTTATTAGGTTCAGCTTGCTCCACACCATCCGTAAAACCGTATTGTGGTTCTAGTATTTTATAGGGTACATCTTGATGATGGTTGATTACTTTTTCTTTTCCAATCCAGTTTAATGTAGGCATTGTAATTCTTGTATTTTATTAAGTTGGGTAAAAATAGGATTTTATTGTTAAATGGTTACTATACTGACTTGTTTGGGTTGATTAAAATTGATTAAAGATGACTTTTTCTTTTATCAGGTTCTAAAGTTATTCCATAAAAGTTCTTGAGCTAATTCAAAAGGCTCAAAAGAATTTTTTGGAAATAACTTTTTGTTATTTTAACTGCAATTTAAATTGTTTCTAGAAAACTAGATTTATAGAATTGTAGAAATCTACTTTTCTATAAAAATACATTTTAAATAGTAAAACACTAAATCTTTTTGCTCGTTTCCTTCAAATAACTAGCAATGTTATTTTGCAATCTAATCGATTTTTCAGAGAATTTTATATTGGCAGGCAATAGCTCGAAATTCTCTATGGGCATCATCGTTAAATATAGATTTCCATTAGCTCTTTTCCATAGTCCATAAACATACTCAACTTCAGGCATAATAACTATTTCCTGATTGAATATAATAGTTCCTGAGTGCGCTGGACTATCTGGATAATTTTGATCTTTATTGGTAATAAGTTTAAATTTTAATTCATTGGTTTGAGCATCAATTTCAAATGAGCTTTTAGTAGCTTCTTTTTTGATTGAAATCTCATCTTTGAAACTAGGTAGTTTATCCAAATAATTATAATTCATGATCTCCTTCTTATTTGAGTCTCTTTGTAAACTCAAAAGATTATGTGATTCAAGAACTTCCAATGATTCAATAAATAACATCCATTTATCTTGACTTAATATGTTACGATAATGCTTTTTCAATTCCAAAAAAGTCATTTTGAAACAATTTTGTAACATACCTTTTTGAAAATTGGTGAGGTGCTGCCAATTTTTAGCTTCAATGCCTTTTTCTAAATTTTGATTTATTTTTTTTTGTTCTTGAACATTTTTCAAATGAGCTTCTTCTTGTTCTTTACTAATGCAAAAGCTGCACTTATATGTTGAATTAGAGCTTGTTGTAAAAGGTGCTTGATTTAAAATTGATTTAAAATCTGATCTGCTAGATACTTTCATATCATCAGATTTAGTACAAGACCCACAAGGAATAGAAAACAAAAGTAAACCACATGAGGAGATAAGTCCATTGAGCTGATTTTGAGAAATTTCAAAAGTTTTCATGATATTTTTAGCAGTACTTAAAAATTCCAAACTATCAAACTTCCAATACAATTCAATAATTGATTTTTCTCTTTCTGTACATTTTTCTGAAACTTGAACTCGAAGATTGGCGATTTTTTCGTTTGTATTTTCCATGAAGTTTATCAAAAAAGCGTGGAACTGTTTCTTGTAGTCACTATAGGTATCGCCAAACACCCGCACATCAAACAAGAACAGCCCACGCTAGGCATGGGCGTCTTAGTTTTGATATTAGCGTGCTATTAATTTTGGCGATTTTATAGTACTAATTCAAAAGCTAAACACTTTATATTTTTATTTTATAAAAGTATATTTTGTTACAGATTATATTGATTCCAAATTTAGTCAAAGTTTTTAAAGTGTAATATTTATTTAAAAATAATTCATGTGGTTTAGGTCGAATTTATGCAAGGAATGATTTTACAGCATCATTTACCAGTTGCTTCATACTTGTCTCTTCTTGCAAAGCTTTCAGTTTTAATTTTTTAAGAAGCTCTTTTTCCAAATAAAAAGAAAATTGAACTTCTTCTATTTCTTTGGTAATGACAGGGACAATTTTTTGAATTGCTTTTTGTTGATTGCTTGATTTCGCCTTATTAATTAGGTCATTGATATTTTGTTTTTCCATAATTATAGATTTGTATTTTTATAGATTTATAGAACTGTATTTTTCTATATTTATATTAGCTTGGTCAAAATTTCTTCTGTAAGTTGGTCTATCTGTTTTTGAGCATTTTTATCATTTGTAACCCCTTTTAAAAGAACTGAGCGGGTAAAAGCAACCAAATCACTAATATGTGTTTTAGCAATTTTCACGTTGTATTCTTCTAAGCCAATCAAAATATCTAGGGTTAGAGTCGTGTTTGGCTTTATCATATTAAAAACAATCAATGTATCCTCTGTTCTCTGCTCTTCTTCAATAATAGCAAGGGTGCTTTTTATAGCTAGCAAGTCTAGAATACCTGCTTTAGTTGGCACAATGATTAAATCTGCTACAGAAATTAATTTTGGTAAATGATTTGATAAATAGGGAGGTGTATCAATAAAAATAAAATCATATTCTAATTCTAAAATTTTTTCTACTTTTTCTGTATATGGAATAATTTCAAAATCTGTAACCAATTCTTTTAATTGGCTCAAACTTCCTTGTAAATCGAAATCCAATACGGCAACTCTAGAATTTGTAGCAAAATTTTGTACAAGATTAAAAGTAAGAGTGCTTTTACCAACTCCTCCCTTTTGGTGTGTTATTAATATAATTTTCGGCATGTTTTAAAATTTATAAGGTTATTTTTTTGAAAAGTTAGTTTAGTGATTAATAGCCAATGTCGTTGTTAATCGCCTTTACTATTTTAAAAGCTAGATCAATCGCACCTCTTGGCAAACTCGTAGGGATATTTGCAACAATACCGAGCTCCTTTTTTATGGATGCTACTGGGCTTATTTGTTGTTTTATTTCCGAAAGCCCCGTGTGCTTCATTAAGAACTGCGTAGCCTTTCCTTTTGCTTTTCCTGTTATTTGGTTTTTCAATCCTTTAATCTCTTTTTTCTCTTGGTTGTAATGATTGAAAGTTTGCTCTTTATGTCTATCGTACTCAAATTTAGTATCGAATACTTTTTCCCCTTTCTGAAAAAAAGCAGTTCTGTCAAAACCTATTTTTTCTCCGTGCTGTGTTCTGCTCTCCTTGGCATTAGCAAGTGGCGAAAGTGAAATTTTGTTTCTTGGGTTTTTCATAGTTTTGTCATGGCGTGAAACGACTACGTGAGCGTGAATTTGAATCCCACCTTTCTTGTCGCCAGCTTCAATGATTTTTCCTGTTTCTTTATCTCTATGCAGATTCTCCTTTAGCATTTTAATTTCTTTTTTATCTCCATTAGTTTTTTCTAACTTATTGATTTGATCAATGGTATTTTTGTTTTGAACAGCAAATTTATCATTCGCCTTGTAGGTTCTTGAATTTTCAATTTTTCCATACCAAAGCAAATCATCGCCTGTCATTGGTCTAGTGGATAAATCAAATCCTTTTTTGTGTGCTAACTTCTGATAAATCCTTTCTTTTTCCTTTCCAAATTCCTTATCAATCGCTTTCTGTATTGCAGTGTTTGTCTTTTCTTTTAGCAAATGTTCGGATACAAAATAGTCGCCTTTTTTTAGGATCAAGTCTTTTTCGTTAATTGAATAAGTAAGTGGTTCTTTGAATCTTTGGTCTTGTATCGAGAAATTAAAAACTTTGTCTTTGTTTTTCAATTCAGCAACATCTTTAAAATCAGCTTTTATTGTACTCAAAGTATTTTTATCAATCACTTCGTTTACTTTGGCATTGTATAAATTTTCGGGAAGCTTATAATTCCCATTTTCTTGAAGTTGCAAAGCGGTTTTAGGAACAAAAACAGTTGCTTTTCCTTTTTCTTCTAAATCCAATTGAATTAAAGCTGATTTTCCTTTCTGTTCAATGATCTGAATGTTATTTACTTCAATCCATTGCTTGGATTTTGATTCCTCTTTAGTGTCAACTTCAATTCCCTTTTCTTTAAGATAGTCTCCAAATATTTGATCCGTTTCTGAATTTAATTCTTTTTTCTCAACGGTATTAGGGAGCTTTTCTTCATTGCAATAGATTTCCCTACCAAAGTTAGTGGCATATTCATTCATCAAATCTTTGGTGTAAAGTTTCATCTGAATTTTCATTAATTCCTCTTTTTGTTCAATATAGTATAAGTTTTCCCTATTGGATTCTTCATAAAACCCTCTTTTGTCCAGTTCATTAATGGCTAAACTTTCCATGTGTGCCAACTCTTTAGCGCTTGGAGAAATATTGAGCATATAAAAATTAGAACTCTCAAAATTTTGAGAACCTCGATTCGTGTCAATGTCTCGAAGTACTTTTGTTCCTTCAATTCCAGTACTAGCCTTACTACATTGGAATTCTGAATTGAAAAATTTTTCGTTGGATTCTTGTAATTGATTTTCCTTTTCCAAGTATTCAATCAAATTAGAACAGGATGCGCTTCCTGATGCTTGATGTGCTGTAAATGAAATATGCATTATTCAGCTTTTAAATTTTCTCGAACAACTATTAAGCTATCGAGTTTAATGATTATTCTACTTTTTATTATTTCTTTCTTTTTGCGTGTAGCTTTAAACGTTTTAAGGGCATTAAGCATTCCATAGCAATCGTTTATTTCTTCTTGTACTAGTGTTGCTTTTTCTTTTGCTTGCTCTTCTTGTCCCTTTTTAAAATCATTTATTACTAAAATTAGAAATATAAATAGCAATAGTGCTACAATGAAATAACCAATATACTTCCACATTTTTTGTCTGTCAACATCCAAAAACATATTGCTAAAAAAAACAGAAAGTGATTTTGTTTTTGATTTTTTAATTTCTTGTTCTGAAATTATAATTGGTTCTTCTTTTTGATTTTCGGGAAACAAAACCCCTCTTTTTAATTTCATAATAATGCGATGTAATTGACAATATTTTCTAACTCGTATTCTTCTAAATTGATAATTGGATAATTTTTTCCTTGTAGATTTTCAATTGATAAATTCTCACTTATTCTTTTTAAAATCCGTGAAGTTTCTTGAAGGTTTTTTTTCAGTTCGTCTATTTCCTTTTGTTTCAAATTAAGTTTTTCATATACATCAATTTCTTCTTTTTTGGACTTTTCTTTAGAACTGAGTTTTAAATCTATTTCGGATATTTTTCGGTTAATTGGTATGAAATATTCTTTTTCAATTGCACCATGTCGCTTGCGTAAACTTTGAGAATCGGTCTTTATAAATTCTTTTAAAAGCATCAATTCTACCTTTAAAATTTTTTCAAGTTCATTAAAAGAATTGGCTGTTTTTACTCCAATTTTATCTTTAGGCGAAAGGTTATTTTCTTCAAAAAAATTACAGATTTGTATAATACATTCACTGGCTGTAGTGAATTTCTGCTTAGTATTTAGTTCATCAAATTTATTTTTAGCTTCTACGCTTATTCTTATATCTTTTCTCATTGTCCTACGTTTTGTGGTACGTTTAATTTAATAATCAACTGTTTTCCTGCCTTCATTTTTCAATTGTGGTATAAGTTGTGGTACTCTTATTAAATCGAACAAAAACACACCTTGAAAATCAGTACTTTATAATAGATTCACGCTACTGCGTGAATCCCTCTTGCTATTTCTAAACTTTATATAAAACCCTCATTCAAACCTACCGCTATATGATATTCGTTAAGGTCTTTAAATCCTTTATACATTGTTCTACAATCTTGAGCTGTTGGAAATTGGTTTAGAATTAAACTAGTGTATTTGTCTCCTGCTTCATCATTATCGAGGTACAATTCAATTGCGGTATAATTCGACAAAATAGATATGTTTTTGTTCAATAAAGCCACTGAATTTAAAATCAAATAATCGGTTTTTTCTTTTTCTAAATTTTCAATATTTACAAAAGACAAGTAATCAAAATAGCCCTCGAAAACCTTTAATTTATTTGAATTATTTGATATTAGTGTGATGTCTTTTTTTAATAAACAGAGCTTTGCATATTTATTTCGGACTTCAAATCCTTCACTACTATTTTCAAAACTAAGAGCGAAATATTTTTTCTCTTGAATCGAATAATGAATTTCTTTTAGCTGTTTTACACTTCTAAATTTTGTTATTCCTCTTTGGTTTAAATACTGAATTAATGCTGAATGTTGAATAGGTATTATTTTAATTATAGTCGGAATGTTTTCGTTTTTTATTTCACCGATTTCGGATATTTGCTTTTGAAAAGAAAAAGAGAAATTAAAATCTTTAAGATAAGACAAAGCTTCACTTATGCTACATTCTGTTTTTTTTATTACAAAATCTAATGTGTTTCCTCCGCAACCAGTAGAATGACAATACCACCGATTAATTTTTTGATTGATTTTAAATGACGGTGTTTTCTCTGTGGAAAAAGGACTAAAATACCATAAATCGGAACCGCTAACTTTTTGAGGAAATATTCCCATTTTACTTAACACATGTTCTACTGGAATTGTCTTTGCTTTTTGTGCATTCATCTTTTTTTTTGTTTCAATAGCAATTAATTCTAAACTGTTTTTCTTGATTTCATCTTACCTAGTTACCTAAGTCAACGGTAGCAAGGGCGGTAATATGATTTGTACTCTTTTTTCATCTTACCTATCTTACGTAAGGTTTTATTAAACTATTAATTAATAGGCAGTTACTTCTTTAGGTAAGCTAGGTAACTTTAGGTAAGAAGTAATTATATTAAGTTACCTAAATAGACATCTTTGTTTACAACGGTTTAAAGCCTTTTAGGTAACTAGGTAAGATAAAAACAACAATTCTTGTTGAGATTTAGTTAATGGGGAATAATGGTAATGTTTTAACCATATATCCATAAACTTGGCGCTCCCTATCTTTTATTCTTTCAAATCCTAATCCAGTCATGGCTTTGCCAATGTTAACATGATTGAGTCTTTGGTATTTTATTGATAAATAGTGCAATACATCACTAGAGGTCATAAATTGTACGTCCATTTCTTCTATGGGTATTTTGAAGTACTTACTTATAATTTCATGTTCTGCAGAAAGGGTTGTGTATTTGGAATTTCGTTTTTCATTGTCTTGCACATCTTTAAAAGATAATTCACAATCAAAATCTGTTTTTGAGAGTGCATAGGCTTGTTCCCAAACCTTATTGATGTCAATTTCCTTTTTATAAGCAAAATTTATCGGCTTGGTAAGCTCAAAACATAACCATCGAACACTTCCTGTTTCATCATTTAAAAAAGTTGCCATATTAGTACTCCCAATGAATGAACAAACACGTGGAAGAATACTGTTCTTACGGTCATAAGGCAAGCGTTCGTTTATTATCGTTTTAGAAAAATAAGATTTCAATTGATTAATGTCTTTTTTTGATAAAACGGCAAGCTCGTCCAAATTGACCAAAAAGTTTTTTGCGAGCAAAATTCGTGCATCTTTATCGTTCGAAATATCCTCAGCAATATAATTTGCCAATTCAGGTGGACACATAAAGCGACAAAGAGTACTTTTTCCACTTGACTGTCCTTTATGAGAAAATATTAAGGCTTGCTTGTTGAAGTAATCATCTTCAAAAACACATTTTACACATCGTACACACCATTTAAGAAAATGATATTCAAATTGCTTGTTATCGGATGTAGTTACATAATTAGCAAGGTTTTGGATGTGTGGATGTTTATCCCATTGAGGTAGATTCATAAAATAATTTTTTATAGGATTGAAATTCTCTACAAATTCACTTCTTAATATTGCTAATAGGTTTGTAATCGAAATTCGAATGCCTTTTTTTTGTAATTCTATATACAGTGAATTTTCATTTACAGGCTTGAATTGTTTACTGTTTTTGGGCTTGCACTCAACTTCGAGGGCTATCTCATTGTATCTAAACTCATATCTTTCAGATAAATACTTTTCGGTTATGTCGAATATATTTGAAACAAAACCATTGTTTTTTTTCTGTTTATCTTCCATTAAACTATTTTGATATGGAAAACTTTGCTTAAATTTGCATTGTCTTCGATTAAACATTTATAGACGTAAAGGCTTTTGGTGAGTGTTTTACGTCTATTTTTTATTTATGATTGTTTCTTCTTCCATATTCTAGAAGTTCTGTTGGAGAGTAGTAATACCTACCATTATAATTGTAATGGGGTAAATCTTTTTCGTTGCGCCAAGCAATGATTGTGGGGAGTGAGATTTTTAGAAACTTTGAAGCTTCTTTTTGGGAAATTAAATCTTCGGGTTTAGCTTCTTTGGCCGTGTTTGTAAGTTGGAAATTTTGTATTTTATTGAGAATTATTTCTACAACTTTTTCTAAATCTTGTTTACTGTGGGAATACAATTGTACAGACATAATTTTACTTTTTTTTAATTAGTATTAATCGTTTTTTCAATGCTGTAAAATTGAAAATAAAAAAAGCATTAAATTTTAAAATCTTTAAAATTTAAGTCTAACTAATTGAAAAATAGATATTTATTTGTTTTTATTTTGGTTTTAGGAACCTGTCTTTTTTATAGTTTTTTAGTAGTTTTCTATTGTTTTTAGTTTAAAATGATTAGGGATTATCCTGTGTATTATTTCGCTAATTTGTTTATTCGTCCAATTTGCCATTTCATCATTTCGCTTTGGAGTAAGTGATTTTTTAATAATTTTTATGTTGTTTGCTATAAAGTCTGTATCTATATTTTCTTTATAAACAATACATTTCCCTTTTCTGTTTTGGAAGATATGACTAACAAATTTTCTTATTTCTTGTTTTTCGTATTCTGACAGAACTTTATCTCCTTTAAACCCTCTAATTATATCATCAATTATATTTCCAGTTGTATAATCTCTTAATATAATTTTATTAAATATTGTTTCATTCTTTTCTGATTTTAGAATACTTAAATCTTGATTTTTATTGTTTTGTATTAATTCAAAAATATCATCTACAAGTAATGAAAATAATGCAATTGGAGAATAATCTGTAAATGTTTTTGCAGAATAAGAATGTTGTATTAAAAAATAATCTTCGCCTAACCTATATAAAACATCTGTTAAACTGCTTATTATTATTGATTCAATATTACAGAGGTTAATATTTTCGCATTTTTTAATATCATTTATGATAAAGTTTACCCATTCATCTTTGTGAAATAAAAAAGGGGAAATTCCAAGGAAAAAAGGATTATCAATAATTGTAGTTTTTTTAGTTCTTGAATAAGCTTCAAAAGGATATAATCCAAAACAATGTATGATGGTATGTTTTAGGGAATCTATAACATAATTAAATCGAGTTAAAAATTCATATTTATAGTCCTCTATCCAATAACCATGTAAGTCCGTCGAATTTATAATACTTCTTAATTTTTTTTCCTCAATTTTAAAATAGATAAGACGATCGATGGTATTGTATTTTTTTCCTTTTTTAAGGATTTTCTCTAATATGACTGTTAAGCTACGTTCATCTTTATACATGATTAATTCCATTTGTTCATTTGTTCGTCTGTATATTCTTCCGTAATTTTCATGTATTTGTCCAAAACAGCATCTTTCTTTATGTTGGCAATTTTTTTAATCGCCTTTGGCTCCATTCCTAATAGTAGCGAATTGGTTATAAACGTTTTACGTGCAGTATGACTAGTGATTAATTCATATTTAGGTACTGTGTTCTGAATCTTCTTCGTTCCTGTAAACCCTGTTGTAGTTGTAGGTTTATTTATTTTGACAATCTCACAGCATTCTTTGATGTAGTCATTAAACTTTTGCTGAGATATACTTGGTAGAGGCTCGTAGATGGTGTCTTTGTATTTTCTTAAAATCTGTTTAGAGTATTTATTTAAACTGATTATGTGATTCTGTGTTTTGGTTTTTTGAATTGAAATGTTAATGTGGTTTTCTGTAATATTAGCTTTGTGAAGTTGAGATAAATCAGAAAATCGAAGTCCAGTAAAACATCCCATACAATAAAAATCTTTAGTATGATTTAATCTAGAGTTTTCAAAATCACGGTTATATAGTAGCATCAATTCATCGAATGTTAGATAAATTATATCCACATCGTGTTCAATACCTTTAAATTTCTCGAATTCTCTGTTAGTGTGGTAATTTTTGTCTAATGCCCATCTTGAAAATGACTTTAGTACAGCTATTATTTTTGCGAAGTAATTGTTTTTAATTTCTTTTTTTAAAAAAGAGTATCTCATTAGTTCTTCATAAAAAAAACCGTCTAATTTTTCAAATGTGATGATAAATCCAGTTTCATCTTCAAACATTTTTAAAAAGTTCTTTATTGTAGTTTGTGCTTTTATGGTATTATAAGCTTTTGATAATTTGCCAGAAGTTAAGTATTCCTCAAAACATTCGAAAAAATCAATTTTTGACTTTGAATTACTTTGTTTGGATTCAAATTTTTCTAGAAATGTGTCTTTTGAAAAGGGTATTTTATTAGCTCTGAAAAAGAAAAAAATATCGTTCACTTTAGATTCAATTTTTTGTAATTCATCATTAATGAATTGGTAATTGTTATCTTCTTCCTTTTTCAAATTTGGCTTTACACGCGAACCTGTCCAGTATGATTCTTTGGTGCTAAAACCTGCATTTTTTCTTATTCTTATTCCTTCAGCTCTAATAACAAATTGAATTGGTATTAGTCCATTTGCTGTAGCTTTCTCTTTTCTTAGTTCAAAAATTACTTTCATTCGAGTTAAAACGAATTAAATTAAAATAAAGGGTGGTCAAAAGGGTGGCTAAATTTGAATTTAAAATGAAAAAAATCATATGAAAAAATCAAATTCGAACTTTGTTTAGCGCAAATATAGTAATAAAAGCAAGTTAAAAACAGATAAAATCAATTAAAAAATTATGGTACTCCGGCTCCGGGTACTTAAAAACCTCGTAATCTTTTGATTGCGAGGTTTTTTGCTTTTACAGATTTCCAGAACAAAAAAGTCCGAACCAATGGTGCGGACTTTTTAATGTACTTATGTTTTATTACGCTACTTTCTCGATTAAATCGAACATTGGGCATCTTGAACAGCGCTTTTTTT
Organism: Flavobacterium sp. TAB 87; assembly: GCF_001529295.1. Lineage (GTDB taxonomy): Bacteria > Bacteroidota > Bacteroidia > Flavobacteriales > Flavobacteriaceae > Flavobacterium. Next base: position 335,103 of record NZ_LLWK01000038.1, on the reverse strand, counting down.
CGCTCTTTTTATATTTTTCACAACAAGTCGATTTGCATTTATCGGATTTTTTCATCTCGCCAAGAAGTTCTGTCTTTTTATCCTTTTTCTTTTCTTTTTTCTTGTCGGACGATTTATCCTTGTCTTTTGATTTTTCTTTCTTGCTCAAAATCTATTGCTTTAATTATAAGGCAAATATAAAATAATTAATCTTATTTTTATGCATTCTAAATAAACTTTAACTTTTGAAAATTAAATTTTTAAAAGTTGCGATACTTTACTATTTATGTAAATAAAGATAAAACGGCTGTTACATTAGGTAATGTCTTGAAATTTTCATGCACTACTTTATGATTGATTTTTTCGTGCTCCCAAGTGGTATGAAAAGGAATGTGAACTGCCGAACCTCCAATTTCTAAAACAGGTAAAACATCTGATTTTAGCGAATTGCCAATCATTAAAAATTCATTTGGTTGGATATCAAGACGTTTAAGTAACTTCTCGTAATCCATCTCTTTTTTGTCCGACATTACTTCGATATGGTGAAAATAAGCGCCCAAACCAGAACGGTGCAATTTGCTGTGTTGGTCTTTGAGGTCACCTTTGGTCGCCACAACCAACTTGTATTTTCCATGTAATGCTTGCAATGTTTCTTCGACACCTTCTAACAATTCGATAGGTTTGTCTAGCAATTCTTTTCCGTACTGCATGATTTTAGAGACCACTTCAATCGGAATCGTACTATTAGAAATACTAATCGCCGCTTCGATCATCGATAGAATATACCCTTTAATGCCGTAACCATACAAAGGTAAATTTGCGATTTCTGTTTTAAACAATTCTTGCGACAGACCTTGATGCGACAGATAATCTTCCATCAAAGCACAAAATTTTTCTTCGGTTTGCTGAAAATAGGGTTCATTTACAAATAAAGTATCGTCGGCATCAAAAGCAATTACTTTTAAATTTGGAATTCTAGCTGTCATATATAAAGGTGGGATTTTTGATTTTTCTCTAAAGTAAGAAAATCAATTAAAACAAACGAATTAGAAAGTGACTTTCACATTATTTTAAGTGGAATAAGAGAGTTTGCTTTAGAGCTTATTTCTAACATATAGGGACATAGCTTTCTTTAGCCTAGTTTTAGGTGTTTCATATTTTTAAAGGTGGATAGTAATCTATGTTAAAGAAATATATTTCTCTAATTAGATTCTTTTTTGCACATACCCTATGTTTTTATTTGTTTGATAAAACGGAGTAAAATCCGCGTAACCTTCGCAAGTTTATTCCTTCTTCGAAAAAATACTTTTTAAAGAAATTGGTGCCTCAAAAAAGGTGATTCGAATTCCGAAAAGTAAAATAATTCCGCCGACAATCATTTGAAGGGTAATTTGTTCATCCAGAAACAACCACGCCAAAATAGCCGTCAAAATAGCTTGTCCCAACAAACTTAAAGAAACTCTTGTGGCACGCATATTCTGTGTCGCGTAACTGATCAACAACCAAGCAGCCAATTGACAAACCACCGCTTGAATAACCAGAACGCCCCAACCCGCATTAGAAAACCCGCTAAAAGGTTCGTTGGCAATCCAACAGACAAATCCCAAATAAATGGAAGATGCTATTAAACTCAACGTCATAAACGAGAGTACATCAACTTCAGACAAAATATTTTTGCTGACCAATAAATAAACAGCATATAACATTCCAGATAAAACGGCCAAAAGAAAAGCACGGTCAAAATCGAGATTGGCAAAAAAATGAAAACCCACAAAAGTGACCATCCCAAAAATTGCAACTAAGGTTCCGAGCCAAAAGTTGCGTTTGGGTTTGTTGGTCAAGAATAAAAAGGAACCTATTCCCACCCAAACGGGAGATAAGTTGGTTAATAAAGAGGCTTGAGTGGCACTAGATTCTTGAATAGCGATATTCCAAACGGCAACATCTGAAGCAAAAATTATTCCGCACAAAACCGACAATACAATCATTTTTACTGAAGGCATATTGAGTTTTTTGGTCAAAAGCACATATGGCAACAGCAGCAAGATTGAAAAGGTCATTCTGTAAAAAGCCGAAATTAATCCAGGCGTTAAATTCAATTTGACCAATGTTGGAAAAATGGAGATGCAAAGGATGCCAATGGCCAGCGCTGCTCTTGGTTTCGAGTTTGTCATTATTTTTTACATTACGTAGTTTCAGGTTCTAATAAATTGAAAATTCATTTTTACTTAAATTACTATAGTTTTTCTATAGCCGATATTGCTATGCGTTTAAAACGAAACAGTCGCTTCAAATGGTATGAAACGACTGTTGCTTATTTTATTTAAAAACTATAAAATTTAATTTATTGTTTCGCCATTGTCAGCGCCATCCGTATCTGGATTCACAAAAACCAGTTTCCCTTCGGCATTGGTAGTCATCAAAATCATTCCCTGACTTTCTACACCGCGCAACGCTCTTGGCGCAAGGTTCACTAGAACGGTTACTTTTTTGCCAATAATATCTTCGGGTTTAAAACTTTCGGCAATTCCCGAAACAATGGTACGAACATCAATTCCAGTATCTACTTTCAATACCAACAATTTGTTTGCTTTTGGCATTTTTTCGGCTTCTAATATTGTTCCTACACGCAAATCCATTTTAGAAAAATCTTCAAACTGAATTAATTCTTTTTGTGGTTCCGCTTTTTTATTCTCGGCTATGTTGGCTGTTTTTGTTGCTTCCAATTTATCAATTTGTTTCTGAATTTCCTCGTCTTCAATTTTAGCGAAAAGCAATTCTGCTTCACCAATTTGATGTCCAGAAGGAATCAATTCGTCGAATTCGCTAACATTTGTCCAAGTTAATTTCCCTTGGTTATTTAATATTTTGTTCAATTTTGTAGCAGTAAATGGCAAAAATGGTTCAGCCAAAACACTCAAAGCTGCAGCAATTTGCAATGCAATGTACATTTGTGTTTTTACGCGCTCTGGATTGTCTTTCATTACTTTCCAAGGCTCTTCATCGGCCAAATATTTATTTCCGATACGCGCGACATTCATAAATTCACCCAACGCTTCACGAAAACGGTAGCGTTCGATAGAACTAGAAATCACGGCAGGATAGGCTTTTAATTCTGCTAAAACTGTTTCATCTACTTCCGTTAATTCGTTTGGAGTTGGAATAAATCCGTCGTAATATTTATTGGTTAAAACTACCACACGATTGATAAAATTTCCAAGAATAGCTACCAATTCGTTATTATTTCTAGCTTGAAAATCCTTCCAAGTAAAATCATTATCCTTTGATTCAGGTGCATTTGAAGTTAACGAATAACGCAATACATCTTGCTTGTCTGGAAACTCTTCTAAATATTCGTGCAACCAAACTGCCCAGTTTTTAGAAGTCGATAATTTATTTCCTTCTAAGTTTAAAAATTCATTTGCAGGCACATTGTCTGGCAAAATAAAACTTCCCTCGGCTTTCAACATCGCAGGAAAAATAATGCAATGAAATACAATATTGTCTTTTCCGATAAAATGAACCAATTTCGTATCTTCATTTTTCCAGTACGGCTCCCAATCTTTTCCTTCGCGAGCTGCCCATTCTTTAGTTGAAGAAATGTAGCCAATTGGCGCATCAAACCAAACGTATAATTTTTTTCCTTCAGCACCTTCTACCGGAACATCAATTCCCCAATCTAGGTCACGCGTTACTGCGCGAGGCTCTAAACCTCCGTCAATCCACGATTTTACTTGACCGTAAACGTTAGGTTTCCAGTCGTTTTTATGACCTTCCAAAATCCATTCTCTCAAAAAAGAATCGTATTCATTCAAAGGTAAAAACCAATGTTTGGTCGATTTCATTACTGGCGTTTCACCTGTAATCGTCGATTTCGGATTGATTAAATCAGTCGCATTCAGAGACGAACCACATTTTTCACATTGGTCACCGTATGCTTCTTCGTTGCCACATTTTGGACAAGTTCCTACCACAAAACGATCTGCCAAAAACTGATCTGCTTTTGCATCATACAATTGTTCCGTAACTTCTTCTATGAAATCACCGTTATCGTATAATTTTTTAAAAAATTCCTGAGCCGTATCATGGTGAATTTTAGCCGAAGTTCTCGAATAATTATCAAATGAAATTCCGAAGTCAATAAACGATTTTCTAATAATACCGTCGTATTTATCAATAACTTGCTGTGGCGTAATGCCTTCTTTTTTAGCTTTCATCGAAATAGCCACACCGTGTTCATCGCTTCCGCAAATGAACGCAACATCTTTTCCTTGCAAACGCAAATAGCGCGAATAAATATCGGCTGGCACGTAAACGCCCGCCAAATGTCCAATATGAATCGGCCCGTTCGTATACGGTAAAGCAGCAGTAATGGTATATCTTTTAGCTTCGCGCGATTCGGCGTTGCCTCGATCCGGATTTTGTATCATTTTTCAATTTTATTGAGTGCAAAAATAAGCAATAGAAACGAGAGTTTTAAAGTTTTTTAAGGAGCTATTCCAGCTATCCGCTACAATCTTTTGTGGCGAACCCCGCCACAAAAGGATTTTCACTTCTATCTGGGCTAGGGTTGCTCGTCCATTTTCTCAAATTTTCTTTAATAACACCTTTTTCTGAACTAGAAAAGATACGGTTTTCGATAAAACTCGGCATTCTCTTGCTCATAAAAATCCAGCAATTTCTGATCCGCTCTCGTCAAACGAGTATTATTCCCTAACTTTGAATGTAGTTCAAAAAAAAGATTGAATCTCATTTAAATTGCGACTGTCGGCTGTTGCAAAAAAACATTTAAAAGAATTTAGAATACATAATTTATGAGTAAATCGTATATCAAGTGTTTGGAGTGCAATACCATTAATTTAAATAAGGAAAATTGCAGCAACTGTGGCGCTATATTAGATTTGGTTCTGAAGCGCAAAATCGAAAACGAAAAGAAAATTCAGCAAAAAATAGTTGAAAAAGAAAAAGAAGAACCAAGCCGAATTAGTACATTCCTAAAAAAAGGAGCAACGCACAAAAATGGTTTCATACGTTCTGTTTTTCAAACTGCTGATGCAATTTGGACGTTCTTCGCCATGGTTTTTGGTGGATTCATTGCAGCACTCATCGCATCAGCAGCGGGTTAAAGTGAAATAAAAATGCTTGAAAAAAATTCAAAAGTCGCAATTTTTACAAAAAAATCTAATTTTCCCAACTATGGAAGGATTGCTTATTTGGCAATGGCGCTTATCGCTTCGACAATTTATCTACTGCAAAAACAAGCTATAGTTTTGCCAGCATTGATCAATAATTATGTCAACGATTTGCTGTGTCTTCCGCTAGTCCTAGGTGCGATTACATTCGCGATTCGACTCCTGAAAAAAGATCCTTTTTTTACGCTCTCTATTGTTTTTGTCATTGTAATGACTTGCTTTTATTCAATTTATTTCGAATATTATCTTCCCCAAATTAATTCAAGATATACCGCAGATTGGATTGACGTCTTTTTATATTTTTCGGGTGGAATTGCTTATTATTGTTGTGAAAAACGCTTGACATTACACAAAGCGCGGCAAAGTTAACACAGCGCTTCACCAGAGTTTTTTCTATAAATCTAGCATGTATTCATTTTAGTGCATTCAGATTTCAAAAGTAACTGCGGGATTCTTTGTCAAACCTTTTAGCATCTCTGCGACAAAAACGCGAAACAACAACTTTAAATTAGAATTATTTTAAACTACTGCTGGTTTTACATTCTTCGTGATATATTTTCAATCTTTGTTTAAAACACCAATATATTATGAGCACAACAAAACTGACGATCAATAAAAACGGATCTATAAAAATAGACGGTGATTTCGAAATTACCGATGCCAACGGAAATGTTTACAACTTGCAAGGAAGAAAAGCTTTAGGTCTATGTCGTTGCGGATTATCTGCAAACAAACCTTTTTGCGATGGTTCACACCGAAATGGTTTTGAGCACGATGCAGTTGCATTTGAATTACCACCATTAAAAACCAAATAAGAACGTTTGTTTTCTTATCAAATAAATTAAAGGCTGCATTACTAAGTAATGCAGCTTTTTTTATTTCTGCTCTAACTATTCATTTATCTTTGCAATTGTAACTCAACAAGATTGTAAAGCATGGCAAAAGGACCCGAAAAAAACACTAAAAATAAGACGTTACATACCAAATTACTCAATCGAAAAAACGCTAAAATTCAAGCTGATAAAAAAGCGAGAGCGCAACAATTGAAAGCCTTAGTTGCGAAAATGAATGAGCAAAAGAATACTGACGAAGCGGAAAATAAATAAATTGGAACGTGTTTTCTATGTACTAAAACGTAAAGAATTTGTGCTAATCTGAGTGATTTGCTGTTAAAAATCATTTTTATCACTAAAGCAATTCCAAAAAAATTGGTACTAATCTGCGAAAAAAAAATAGGTGTTTTAATCTTATTCATCTACAGCATAAAACATTTTATTTCTCCAATTATTTCTCCGAAATTTGCAATCAACTCTTTAAAACAAACTCAAATGGAATTCGGAAGCATCATTATTTCAGAAACAGCAGCAGCAAGTGAAAATCCGCAAGATGTGGTCAACTCCAATATTTCGGTAATTAACTTAATGCGCGAAGAAAAAATTGATGACGATTTGATTCACGAAGATTCCTTGACGAGTTATTATTTAGATTATTACGCATCCAACTATACGGAAGGTAACTTTGCACAATTTGTGTATAATTCGCAATGGAACACTGAATTAAACGAACTTATCGAAGAAGGATTGGCCTTAATTGGAGCCGAAAAACACTTGGAATTGTTTCAAGCGCAATGCAAAAAAGTCCGATTGATGAGCAGTGTAAAACGCGATAAATTCTTCAAAGGAAAATTAGAAGGGGTTAATCCGATTCGAGATCTAATGAACAACGACACTTATTTTGAATTAGAAGAGAATTTGGTAGCCTTAAATGCCGCTTTTCTTTTAAATCATCCCGATACCGAAATACTTTCAGTAGATGAAATGTTTGCGGCATTAGAAGAATTTGTGGGACACGAAATTAAGAGAGAATAGTTATACACGAGGAGTTGTTTCGCAAAGAGCTGCAAAGAAAAAGCGCAAAGTTAAGCTGAGTTTTGGATACATTTTAGCGAATCTCTGAGTAACTTTTGCGAGTCTCAGTGAAATCTTTTTTTACAACAACTTTATCTCGTAAGTACCAAACATTTCCTTAAATTTGCTACCGTTATAAAAAATAAACTATGTTACAAATTACATTTATTAGAGAAAATCAGGAGCAAGTAATCAAGGCTTTGGCAAAACGAAATTTCGATGCCCAAAGTGTTGTTGAAGAAGTGGTTCAACTGGACGAAAAGCGTCGTGCTACGCAAGTAGAATTAGACACTGTTTTATCCGAATCTAATAGATTGTCCAAAGACATTGGCGAATTGATGAAATCTGGAGAAAAAGCCAAAGCGGCCATTTTAAAAGAGAAAACCGTTGTATTAAAAGAAAAAAGTAAAGATTTATCAGATAAAGCAGAGGCGTTGGCTTTTGCATTGACTCAAAAATTATATACGTTACCCAACCTCCCGGCCGAAATTGTTCCCGAAGGAAAAACACCCGAGGAGAACCTAAATGTGTATCAACAAGGAGAAATTCCTGTTTTGCATGAAGGAGCGATGCCACATTGGGAATTGGTAAAAAAATACGACATCATCGATTTCGAATTAGGAACAAAAATAACAGGCGCTGGTTTCCCAGTTTATAAAGGAAAAGGAGCGCGTTTGCAAAGGGCGTTGATCAATTATTTTTTAGATAAAAATACCGAAGCAGGTTATACCGAAGTGCAAGTGCCACTGTTAGTAAACGAAGCTTCAGGTTACGGTACAGGACAATTGCCAGACAAAGAAGGGCAAATGTACCACTCGACTATAGACGATTTATATTTGATTCCGACTGCTGAAGTTCCGGTGACTAATATGTACCGCGACGTAATTATAAACGAAAGTGATTTGCCAATTTTAAATACGGCTTATACGCCTTGTTTCCGTCGCGAAGCAGGTTCTTACGGAGCGCACGTTCGTGGATTGAATCGTTTGCACCAATTTGATAAGGTCGAAATTGTACGAATAGAACACCCAGAGAACTCATACAAAGCGTTAGACGGAATGGTAGAACATGTTCAAGGAATTTTACAAGAACTAAAATTGCCGTACCGAATTTTACGTTTGTGCGGTGGCGATATGGGTTTCACGGCAGCATTGACTTACGATTTTGAATTGTTTTCTACAGCGCAAGAACGTTGGTTAGAAATTAGTTCGGTTTCTAATTTTGAAACTTTTCAGGCAAATCGTCTGAAATTGCGTTTCAAAGACAAAGACGGTAAAAACCAATTGGCGCATACATTGAACGGAAGTTCATTAGCATTACCACGAGTTTTGGCTGGAATTCTAGAAAATTACCAAACGCCTGAAGGAATTGTAATTCCAGAAGTATTGCGTCCGTACTGCGGATTTGACATTATAGACTAACTTTATAGCAAAACCTAACAGACTTCAAAATCGGTTAGGTTTTTTTAAGCCACAACATTTTAAAAACCGAATATGAAAAACATTTTTATCTATATCGTTTTGTTGTGGTCTACACTTTCCTTCGCTCAAAACGAGCAGCTCGCTCAATATTATTACGAAAGAGGCGATTTTGAAAAAGCTAAACTTAGTTATGAAGAGTTGCTGGCAAATAGTCCTTCTAATACTCAATATTTTCTTAGAACTGTCGACTGTTACCAACAATTGCAGCAGTACGACTTGGCTGAGAAAACCATTCAATCTAGATACAGCAGATACAAACAGGGAACTTTGTTGATCGAATTGGGTTACAATTACCAACTGCAAAAAGACGAGAAGAAAGCCAACAGTTACTACAATCAAGCTTTAGAGAAAATTACCCAGAAGCCGAATGAAGTTTTCGGAATCGCGAATTCATTTGAGAAAAAAGTATTGTTGGATTATGCATTAAAAGCCTATCAAACGGCTTCGACTATTCAGCCCAATTATAATTTTAATTTTCAAATTGGTCTTTTATACGGACAACTAGGCAAAACAGATTTGATGATTGAAACCTTGTTGACAGAATCTTTTCAAAGCCAACAAAACAGCAATTTGATTCAGAGTCAATTGGCGCGCTTTATGAGCGATGATATTGACACTGGTTTTAGAGATGCCTTGCGAAAAGCATTAATTTTGCGCACCCAAAAAGACCAAGATGTATATTGGAACCACTATTTGAGTTGGTTTTATGTGCAACAACAAGAATTCTCGAAGGCATTTATTCAAGAAAAAGCAATTTATAAACGCGAACCCGAATCGTTGGCAAGTATCATCAATTTAGCCCAATTTGCTTTAGATGAAGACGATGAAGAAGTAGCACGTAAAATTTTGACTTTTGTAATCGCAAATTCCAAGGATTTGGATGTTTTGGTACAAGCCAACACCAAATTAATGAAGATTAAAATTGAAGAGGCTACGTACAAAGAATTTCCTGCGATTGATGCAGAATTAACGGGACTGCTTTCTAAATTTGAAATTAGTCCGTTTACCTTATCTTTGCAGCTGATTCAGGCACATTTTGTTGCATTTAACTTGAAGAAACCCGAAGAAGCTAGAACCATTATTAAAAATGCGATGGATCTGCCTTTAAACAATTATCAGATAGCAGAAGCTAAAATGGAACTGGCAGATATCTTACTTTTCGAAGAGAAATTCAATCAAGCTTTACTGTATTATTCGCAAATCGAATTGGATTTAAAAAATGATGTTGTAGCGCACGAAGCGAGTTTAAAAGCTGCAAAAACGAGCTATTTTAAAACGGATTTTGTTTGGGCATTAAAACAATTTAAAACCCTAAAGTCGGCCAGTACACAATTGATTGCAAATGATGCGTTAGAATATTTTTTATTGATCAATGACAATACTGTTGCTGATTCTACGCAAGTGGCTTTAAAAGCCTTCGCCAAAGGTGATTATTTGTTATACCAAAACAGAAAACAAGAAGCAATTGTTCAGTTTCAGTTGGTTTTAAATCAATTTAAAGGAAATGAAATAGAAACTGTTACGTTGTTGCGATTAGGGCAAACCCATGAAAGTTTGAAACAATACGATTTAGCTTTGGCGCAATTTCAATTGATAATTGACCACCACAGTGATGGAATTTATGCAGATGAAGCGCTGTTTTTTTCGGCAGAAATTTACAATGAAAAGCTGCAAAATCCAGAAAAGGCAAAGCCATTATACGAGAAGATCATTTTTAATCATCAAGATAGTATTTATTTTGTCGAAGCAAGAAAGACCTACCGAACCATAAGAGGTGATACAAATTTATAATTCTGCAAAAGTAAAGAGAAGATTTTATAGGGTACGATTAAAAAGAATAAGATAAGAAATAATTAACCTTCAGAAAACAGAAGGATTGAAATATAAAAAAAATGATAATTTACAACGTTACTACCAATATACAAGAAAGCATACACGACCAATGGTTGACTTGGATGCAGCAAAAGCACATTCCTGAAATTTTGGCAACCAATACTTTTTCGTCAGCACGAATTGTAAAAGTTTTGGTTGAAGAAGAAATGGGCGGCGTGACTTATTCGGTACAATATGTAGCCGACAGTAAGGAAACCTTAGAAAAATACTACCAAGAACACCAAGCGCAATTTCAACAAGAAGCGATGCAGTTATTTGCAGACAAAATACTTTCTTTCCGAACGGAATTGGAAGTAATTTCCGAGCATTAATTTCTAAGAAGACAACAGAAGAACGAGTAAAGAATAAAGAAAATACAAAAGACCTTTGCAGCAGCATGACTTTGCGTGAGAATTTAAATCAAACATAAAGCCAACAAATAAAAATGTGAGCAAAGAAGATAAAATCAGCACCATGGAAAAAGTAAAAGCCAAAAAACATTTAGGACAACATTTCTTAAAAGACGAAAGTATCGCCAAAGACATTGCCGATTCATTAAGCTTAAAAGGATACGATCAGGTTCTAGAAATTGGACCAGGAATGGGCGTGCTGACCAAATACTTACTCGAAAAACCGATAGATACCTATGTAATTGAGATCGATACTGAATCGGTTACGTATTTAGATGCCAATTATCCGAAATTAAAAGATAAAATCATCTCTAAAGATTTTTTGCGATACGACGTAAATGAAGTTTTTGAAGGAAAGCAATTTGCTATTATTGGCAACTTCCCTTATAATATTTCGACTCAAATTGTTTTTAGAACGTTAGAGTTGCGCAATCAGATTCCCGAGTTTTCAGGAATGTTTCAAAGAGAAGTAGCCCAACGCATCTGCGAAAAAAAGGGTTCTAAAGCCTACGGAATTTTGTCTGTTTTAGCGCAAGCATTTTACCACACCGAATACTTATTTACCGTAGATGAAAACGTTTTTAATCCTCCCCCCAAGGTAAAATCGGGCGTGATGATTATGAAGCGAAAAGACGATTACAGTTTGCCATGCGGAGAAAAATTGTTTTTTACAGTAGTAAAAACAGCTTTTCAACAGCGCAGAAAGACAATGCGTAACAGTTTAAAAACGTTGAATTTATCAGATGGATTGCGGGAAGACGTAATTTTTGATAAACGCCCTGAGCAATTGAGTGTGGAAGAATTTATTGAAATGACGCTAAAAATAGAAGCAGATGGAGTTTAAAGTAAGTAAGGCATTAGTATCACAATTAGAAAAACATATTGTAGCAAAGAACGACAGTGACCTTGCGGCAATGCTTAACGATATGCACCATGCGGATATCGCGGAAATTTTAGGAAAACTAGATTTTGAAGAGGCTACATATATTTTTAAGGTTTTAGATAGTGATCAAACCGCAGAAATTCTTTTAGAATTAGAAGAAGATTTGCGGGAAAACATATTAAGTCGTCTTTCTCCCAAAGAAATTGCGGAAGAACTAGACGAGCTAGACACGAATGATGCAGCGGATATTATCGGAGAATTATCTCAAGAGATAAAAGCCGAAGTTATCAATGAATTGATGGACGTCGAACACGCCAAAGACATTGTAGACCTACTGCGTTACGACGAGAATTCTGCAGGTGGTTTGATGGGAAAAGAGTTGGTAAAAGTCAATGAAAATTGGAATGTATTGACTTGCGTGAAGGAAATGCGGGTTCAAGCTGAAAATGTTTCGAGAGTGCACTCCATTTACGTGGTAGATGACGACAACAGATTGAAAGGAAGACTTTCGCTGAAAGATTTATTGACAACTTCTACAAGAACGCCTATTAGTGAGGTGTACATCAAAAAATTAAATTCCGTTAACGTAAATGCGGAAGATGTTGAGGTAGCTCGCATCATGCAGAAATACGATTTAGAAGCAATTCCGGTTGTTGATGAACTGGGCAGATTAGTGGGCCGAATTACGATTGACGACGTTTTAGATGTAATTGAACAGCGAGATACAGAGGATATTCAGAAGTTTGGTGGAACCGAAGGATTGGATTTATCCTACACTAAAACTTCGTTGCTGGAGTTGGTTAAAAAAAGAGCCGGTTGGTTGATCATATTGTTCTTTGGAGAAATGCTCACCGCCTCGGCGATGGGGCATTATGATGGTGAGATTTCAAAAGCAATCGTGTTAGCACTTTTTGTACCCTTGATTATTTCGAGTGGAGGAAATTCAGGATCACAAGCCGCGTCCTTAATTATTCGGGCCATGGCATTAAAAGAATTACAATTGGGCGACTGGTGGTACGTGATGAAAAAGGAGCTATTTTCAGGACTATTTTTAGGAGCTATTTTAGGAACGATTGGCTTCATTCGAATTTTCGTTTGGCAGGAGGCTGGTTTTTATGATTACGGCGAATACTGGATTTGGATCGCCTTGAGCGTCTCCTGTTCGCTGGTGATTATCGTTTTATGGGGAACGCTTGCTGGTTCGCTAGTACCTTTTGTACTGCGGGCACTCGGCATGGATCCCGCCACAGCATCGGCACCTTTTGTAGCTACTTTAGTAGATGTTACAGGTTTAATTATCTATTTCTCTATTTCCGGAATGTTTTTAATTGACAAACTATTATAAAAAACTAAACAATGAACGTACATATTATTGGAGGAGGAAACTTAGGAGTTTCTATTGCCATAGGAATTGCTAAATTTTCAAAAAACAATCAAGTGACCGTGACCCGACGAAATACGGCTAGTATTTTGCATTTGCAGGATTTAGGAATTACTGTTTCTTCTGATAATAAACACAATATTGAAGATGCTGACGTGGTAATTCTAACCATAAAACCCTATCAAGTAGATATCGTTTTGGCGGAGATTCTACCGTCAATAAAAAATAAAACGATTGCTTCGGCGGTCAGTGGTGTTTCTTTAGAAATGCTTCAGACGAAGACTAATAACGACTATCCAGTGGTGCGTATTATGCCAAATATTGCGGCACAATTTGGAGAATCTGCGACTTGTATTTCTTTTCCTGAAAAGGACAGAGAATTTGCACTTCCAATTGTAGATTTATTTCAAGATCTTGGAACGGCTCCTGTAATTGACGAAAAATTAATGGATGCAGCGACAGTTTTAGGTGCTTGCGGAACGGCTTACGCGTTGCGTTACATACGGGCATCCATGCAGGCGGGCATCGAAATTGGTTTTGATTCGGAAACTGCTTTGGCGATTGCTGCGCAAACGGTGAAAGGAGCGGCAAAAATGTTATTAGAAGAAAGAGTGCATCCCGAACAATTAATAGATCGAGTTACAACACCACAAGGTTGTACAATTGTTGGACTGAACGAAATGGAACACAATGGTTTTAGTTCGTCTTTAATTAAAGGAATAAAAACGTCTTTGAAACAGATTAAAGGCTAATCAAAATCAGCTATATAAAAAAAGGACTTTTAGCATTTGCTGAAAGTCCTTTTTTTTATAAAATAATTTTATGCGTTAGAATGGTGCTTGTGATCAATATGCTTTTTGTGTTTCTTTTTTAAAATTGAATTCAGGAATAAAAAACCAATTGTTCCAGAAGTCAGCGAAGCGATCAAAATAGCAATTTTAGAATACGTAATTACTTCGGGATCTGTAAAGGCAAGTATCGTTACAAAAATCGACATCGTAAAACCAATTCCACCCAACATTCCTGCCCCTAAAATATGTTTCCATTTTACATCGCTGGGTAACGCACAAATTCCTAAGATCACACTTAAAAAAGCAAATAATAAGATTCCGACAGGTTTTCCAACCACTAATCCTAAAATAATTCCCAGTGCATTGGGGTGACTTAAACCTTCGTGCCAATCGGTATTAATCGCGATGCACGTATTGGCCATGGCAAATAGTGGCAGAATAAGAAAGGCAACAGGTTTATGTAAAAAATGCTGTAATTTATAAGAAGTGGTTTTGCTACTTCCGCCAGAAAACGGAATCACAAAAGCGAGTAGCACTCCGGTGATGGTGGCATGAACTCCCGAACTTAACATAAAATACCACATAATGAAACCACCGACTAAATACGGAATTAAGTTTTGTATTTTCATTCGGTTCAAAATAAATAAAACGCCCATAATTCCCGCAGCAATTGCTAAGTTATCATAAGCGATTGATTTGGTGTAAAAAATAGCAATGACCAAAATGGCACCCAAATCATCAATAACGGCAAGCGCTGTTAAAAATATTTTCAGTGAAGTCGGTACTCTATTCCCCAATAAAGATAAAACGCCAATCGCAAAAGCAATATCAGTAGCCATTGGTATTCCTGCACCATTTTGCGTAGCGGTACCAAAATTTAATAGCAAAAACAATCCAGCAGGAACGACCATTCCGCCTAAAGCACCAAAAATTGGTAATGCTGCGTTTTTAATATTAGACAACTCACCTTTGTAAATTTCGCGCTCTAATTCCAACCCAATCAATAAAAAAAAGATGGTCATAAGTCCGTCATTGATCCAATCAGTAACGGTATGATGACCAATTTGCGTGTTCCAAAAAGCGACGTAATCTGCAGAAACCGCCGAATTGGCGAGAAAGAGAGAGAGTGCAGTGACGAGAATTAAAAGTATACCACCAGACTTTTCATTTTCAAAAAAGACTTTGAATGTTTTTGTTAATTTCATTTATAAAAGGATGTGTTTTGTAGATGTTTTCTATGCTAAAACCGCATAATTTGCAAAGTTAAAAAAAAGAGAGTTATAAATTATCGACTGTTTCTTTTTTGTGATTTTAATTTTTTAAAATAAGGTATGCTACACTCCTAAAGCAATACCGTGTTTTTTTTGATAGCTTTGTAAAAGGAGGCTGAAGGAATAAGAAGGGCAGGTTCTCTTACAAATACAATGAATCGTACTAACTGAAATAGGCAATAAAAAGGGCAGCATGAAAATAAAAATTTTACACATAGACAGTAACAATCCCGTGCTTTGGAACGGTTTGGAAGCAGCAGGTTTTGAAAACCATGCCGATTTCGCCTCAAGTAAAGCAGAAATCGAAGCAAAAATAAAAGACTATAATGGAATTGTTATTCGAAGTCGTTTTAAAATCGACAAGCAGTTTCTGGATCAAGCCACCAATTTGCAGTTTATAGCACGAGTTGGAGCAGGATTGGAAAGTATCGATTGTGACTATGCGACATCAAAAGACATTCAATTAATCGCTGCTCCCGAAGGCAATAGAAATGCAGTTGCCGAGCAGACCTTGGGAGTGATTTTATCACTTTTTAATAAATTAAATCAAGCCGATAACGAAGTTAAGTCGGGACTCTGGAACAGAGAAAGCAATCGCGGACATGAGTTAGATGGAAAAACGGTTGGTATAATTGGTTACGGAAATATGGGCAAAGCATTTGCTAAAAAACTATGTGGTTTTGAGGTAGAAGTTTTGTGTTATGATATATTGAAAGATGTAGGAGATGCGAATGCGAAGCAAGTTTCATTAGCCGAATTTCAACAAAAGGTGGATGTTTTAAGTTTGCATTTACCGTGGACGCCACAAACAAATAAAATGATTGATACTACTTTCATTAATTCATTTACTAAACCATTTTGGATCATCAACACCTCTCGTGGTAAAAACATTGTCACTGACGATTTAGTGAAAGCTATGAAATCTCAAAAAATTCTAGGTGCTGGTTTGGATGTTTTAGAATATGAGCAACTTTCTTTTGAAACCATGTTTGGAGACGGTGAAACTCCCGAAGCCTTAAAATATTTATTACAAGCAAAAAATTCGCTATTAACGCCACATATAGCCGGCTGGACATTTGAGAGCCACGAGCGTTTGGCACAAGTAATTGTGGATAAAATTAATAAATTGTACAATTAAAATTATAAATATTGATATTTCAGTAAAATATGGTTAATTATTCCATAAATTTTTTATTTTTGCTGTTTAACCCTAATCATTAAATTTTAAAATGGAAAACAATAAACCAGTAGAACAATGGAATGCGCAAGTAGCAAGACCAGAAAACAAAAAAGTGGTAGCAGGAATTTTAGCGATACTTTTAGGAGGATTTGGAGTGCATAAATTTATCTTGGGATATACTAAAGAAGGAATTATTCAAATAGTACTAACATTAGTAACATGCGGAATTGCTAGTATAATGGGATTAATTGAGGGTATCATTTATCTAACTAAATCAGACGAAGAGTTTTACCAAACGTACCAAGTGGGTAGGAAAGGTTGGTTCTAATAGTTATAAATAAATGCCGTCGCAATTGCTGCGGCATTTTTTATTTAAACTATAATGAGATTGTTTTTTACAAATTTTAAGTAAGTACTTATAAATTGCTGAAATTTTGCAATCTTGTCGCTTCAACAAGTAACTAACTAACTAACTAACTAACTAATTATAAATATGATTGAATGGTACAAAAAAGTAGTTTTTGATAACTACGCAAATTTTAATGGAAGAGCGAGAAGAACAGAATTCTGGATGTTCACGCTAGCAAACATTATTGTAAGTTTTATTTTGGGTTTTGTCCTTGGACTTATTTCACCTACACTTGGCATGGCAGCTAACCTTTACAGTTTAGCCGTTCTAATTCCTTCTATAGCAGTAGGCGTTAGAAGAATGCATGATGTAGGAAAGAGTGGTTGGTTTCTTTTGATTCCTATATATAGCCTAATATTAGCTTGCACGGAAGGAGAGAAGGGATCAAACCAATATGGTGCAGATCCAAAAAATGAATTTGATGAAATGAATCAAATCGGAGTAGAATAAATAGTACTATAGTTCTATTGTAAATAAACATAAAAAAATCCCGTTTCAATCGAAACGGGATTTTTTATGTTTATTAAAAAAGACTATTCTTCTTTGTCTGAAAGTTTACGTTCCAATTCCAATTGAAATTCTTCCATTACAGGCTTCATAGTACTTTCAGGAATATCAGCAATTCGAATATACATTAAACCATCGATCGCATTATTAAATAACGGATCTACGTTAAATGCAATTACGCGTGCGTTTTGTTTGATGTATTTTTTAATCAAAACAGGCAAACGCAAATTTCCTGGTTCTAGCTCATCAATAATTTTATCAAATTTATTTAGATCTGATTCTGCTTCGTCAAAAATGAAATCTTTATCGGCATCCTTCAGTTTAACTTTATAGGCTTTTTTCGGATGAATGTATTGGGCAATGTACGGATCGTAATAATTAGACTTCATAAACTCAATCATCAACGATTTCGAGAAGTCCGAGAACTGATTGCTGATACTTACTCCGCCAATTAAATACTTATGCTCTGGGTAACGCAATGTGGTATGAATAATTCCTTTCCACAACAAAAACAAGGGCATTGGCTTTTGTTGGTATTGTTTGATGATAAAAGCGCGACCCATTTCGATAGAATTTTGCATCATATCGTTCAGTTCTGGTTCGAATCTAAATAAATCATTCAAATAGAATCCTGCAATTCCGTATTTTGGATAAATCTCAGAACCCAGTCCCATGCGATAGGCACCGGCTATTTTCTTAGCATCTTCATCCCACAAAAACATATGGTGGTAATATTGGTCAAATTTATCAATATCAATAGATTCGTTTGTTCCTTCACCAACTTCTCTAAAAGTAATTTCTCTTAATCGACCAATTTCGTGCAAGATATTCGGAATCGCTTTTGCATCGGCAAAAAACACTTCGTAATTTTTACTTTGCAACAATCGACAATCATTATCTCGAAGCGTTTTAACTTCTGCTTCAATTTTATTTTGATCCGTTGCAGTAACTATTTGTTTTGGGCTTCTAGGAATTTTTAATGAGGGCGCATGCAAAAGTTTGTGTTCTTTTTCAAAAGGATTGGCCAACATATAAGTCTTGCGACGCAAAAATTCAGAATAATCATCAAAGTTTTCAATCTCGTTTTGTTCGGCAACCGAAATTGGTTTTCCAACACGAACCTTTATAATTCTATTTTTCTGAGTCAATACCTCCGAGGGCAACTTTGCCGTACGCAAGGTACCGTTCAATCGAGATAAAATATAAAACAAACGGCTGTTTTTTGCATGAAAATAAATAGGAACTACGGGAACATTTGCTTTGCGAATCAATTTTATTGCTCCTTCTTCCCAAGGTTTATCTACTACTAATTTTCCATCAGCATACGTTGACACTTCACCAGCAGGAAAAATACCCAAAGGCTTTCCATCTTTCAAATGGCGCAATGTTTCTTTAATTCCTATCAAACTCGATTTAGCATCCTTATGGTTTTCAAAAGGATTTACGGGCATGATGTATTTTTTCATTGGCTCAATACGATGCAATAAAAAATTGGCAATAATCTTAAAATTAGGTTCTCTTTCGAGCATTAACTTTAAAAGTAACAAACCGTCAACTCCACCCAAAGGATGGTTGGAAATCGTAATGTAAGCTCCGTCTTTTGGCAAACGTTTGAAGTCTTCTTCCGGAATCTCAAATTTTATTTTTAAATCATCTAAAACCGCACTAATAAAGGTCACATCTTCTAGATGTTTGTTACGGTCGTAAATTTTATTGAGTGTAGAAATTTTTAGCACCTTCATCAGCAACCAGCCAGAGAACGTGCCAAACACGCCATACTTACTAACATTTATTGCATCTGCAACTTCTTTCGCGGTAACTAAAGCCATGTATTATTGTTTTATTAAAGCAGTCAGCAAAGATAACAAAAAAGTGCAGTTTCTGTCGTTTCTCATCCAAACTTTCCGCATTTTTATTACATTTGAAACTCAAAAATAAACACAATGAAAATCATTTCGTATAACGTAAACGGTATTCGTGCCGCTATTGCAAAGGGATTTATCGACTGGTTGCAGCAAGCCAATCCCGATGTCATTTGTTTGCAAGAAATCAAAGCAACCGAAGATCAAATTCCAACTCAAGCTATAACCGATGCGGGATATCCGTATCAATACTATTATTCGGCTACCAAAAAAGGGTACAGTGGTGTGGCCATTTTATCTAAAACAAAACCCAATAATGTGGTTTATGGAACCGGAATTGAACACATGGACTTTGAAGGTCGTAACGTTAGAGCCGACTTCGATTCCTGTTCTGTAATGAGCTTGTACTTGCCTTCAGGCACCAACATTGCGCGTTTAGATCATAAATTCATGTTTATGGATGATTTTCAAAACTACATCAACGCATTAAAAACCACGATTCCTAATTTGGTTATCTGTGGTGATTACAACATTTGCCATCAAGCTATTGACATTCACGATCCCGTTCGCAATAAAAATACTTCTGGCTTTTTACCACAAGAACGCGCCTGGTTAGACGGTTTTATGAAGTCTGGTTTCATTGATAGTTTCCGTCATTTCAACAAAGAACCGCATCAGTATTCTTGGTGGAGTTACCGTGCTGGAGCCAGAGGCAACAACAAAGGTTGGCGCATAGATTACAATTTGGTAAGTCAAAGTCTCGAAGAAAAACTTACAAGAGCGGTAATACTTCCCGACGCCATGCATTCAGACCATTGCCCCGTTTTAGTCGAAATTGAAGATTAATGGTACTGTTCTTGTTGAACGAAGTGTACTTCTTTTTTAGGAGCTATTTCCTGCTGTCCACTGTATCTTTTGTCTCCAAAAAAATTGAGACAAAAGGATGCCGCTTCCATCAGGGCTAGAAATTCAGTATTTCAGAACCAATATTTTTATTCTATTAATATATACCATTTAAGAAACTATGATAAAAAAAGCATCCATCGGACTATTAATTGTGGCCTTAACCACTTCTTGTGTGTCCAAAAAAATATACACAGATTTAGAGTCCAAATATTCTGATCTCAAAAAAGAAAACCGAGAAATGGCCGATGCCAACGAAGCGTTAAAGCAAGAGAAAAATCTTTTAGACTTAGATAAAGAAGGGTTAGGTAAAGATCTAGACCAAACCAGAGCAGAACTAGAGAAACAAAAAGCAGAATATGCGGCATCTCAAGGAAAACTAAAAGAATTGCAAGACTCTTACGAAGCTTTAGAGAAAAACAGCAACGCAGCTTTGCAAACCAACATGGGCAAAAATCGCGATTTACTTGAGCAACTCGAAGCAAAAAGTAAAGCCTTGGCGGCAGAGCAACAACGTTTAGACAAAACAGCCAGTCGTTTGCAAGAATTAGAAGCGATGATTGCAGCAAAAGAAGCAGCAATGCGTACGTTAAAAGAAACCTTGTCGAAAGCATTAAATGGTTTTGAAGGAAAAGGATTGACAGTAGAGCAAAAGAATGGAAAAGTATATGTTTCAATGGAGAACAAATTGCTATTCAATTCGGGTAGTTGGGCCGTTGGAACCGAAGGTAGAAAAGCCATTGTAGAATTAGGAAAAGTATTAGGAGACAATCCAGAGCTTTCGGTTTTAATCGAAGGTCATACCGATAATGATCCGTACGCAGGATCTGGTCCAATTGCAAACAACTGGGATCTATCAACCAAAAGAGCGACTGCAATTGTTACTATTTTAGGTGAAAACACCAAAATTAATAAGCAGAAGCTAACTGCAGCTGGTCGTAGCGAATATTCACCTTTGGCAAGCAACGCTACTCCGGAAGGAAAAGCTAAAAACCGTAGAATCGAAATTATCTTAACACCAAGACTAGATGAAATTGCCGATATGTTGAAGGAGATAGATTAGAGAAAGTTATAAAGTTACAGAGGCTCAAAGGTTTTACTTTTGAGCCTTTTTTTATTCTTAATTTTTTAAATTGGGATTTTGTGATCTTTACTATTTAATTTTTTTTCTAAAAAACCTTTAACTTTTGATTAATGACTTTTCTTTTTCAACCTTTGTACCTTTGAACGGCTATAACTTCAAAGCACTTACAATATTTTTTTAAAAAAGTAAAGACAAAAGAATGAAATACACTACTCTACCTAATACCGATATAAAAGTTAGTAAAATTAATCTGGGCACCATGACTTTTGGTGAGCAAAATACTGAAGCCGAAGCTCATCAACAACTAGATTATGCAGTTGAGAATGGAGTTAATTTCATTGATACAGCCGAAATGTATTCGGTTCCAGCGCGAGAAGAAACATTTGGAAGCTCGGAAAGAATTATCGGAACATGGCTTAAAAAAACAGGAAACCGGGAAAAAATTGTATTGGGTTCAAAAATTGCAGGACCCAATCCAAATTTTGGCTACATGCGCGATACAAATGATTTTTCTGCGGCGAGCATTCAATATGCTTTAGAAAATAGTTTGCAGCGTTTGCAAACGGATTACCTCGATTTGTATCAATTGCATTGGCCGGAACGCAAAACCAATTACTTCGGACAACTCGGATTTAAAGAACAAGATGATTCTTGGGAAGACAATGTAAACGAAGTATTACTTGCTTTGGACCGATTTGTAAAAGAAGGAAAGATAAAACACATCGGACTTTCGAACGAAACACCTTGGGGAATTATGCGTTTTCTAGAAGAAAGCAAACAGTACAATTTACCAAGAATTAAAACCGTTCAAAATCCGTATTCTTTATTAAATAGGACGTATGAAGTTGGTAATGCAGAAGTAAGTTACCGAGAGAATGTTGGACTATTGGCTTATTCGCCGATGGGATTTGGTGTTTTGTCTGGTAAATATCTAAACGGAAGCAGTGCTCCTAATTCTAGAATAAACTTATTTCCACAATACTCAAGGTACAGTAGCGAGCAATGCATGAAAGCAACTCAAATGTATCAAGACATTGCAAAAAACAACGGATTGACTTTGGCGCAGATGGCTCTAGCTTATGTCAATCAAAAACCGTTTGTCACCAGCACCATTATTGGAGCGACCACACTTGAGCAACTTAAAGAAAATATTGATTCGATAAACGTAAGTCTTTCCGAAGAAATCCTTACAACAATTGATGGTGTTCATGCTGTGATCTCTAATCCTGCGCCCTAATTAATGTATTTTCGAACACCAGTAATAAAGAGCTTTGTTAAGCGTTTAACAAAGCTCTTTTTTATTAAAAATCAAATTCCTCAATCTCTTTGACCGAATCTGTAGCAATGGCTAAAGAATCAGGTGCTTTAATCCGTAAATAGGAGCGAGCATTACCCGAAACATAAATGGGTTGGTGGCCAATAGTATCTTCAGAAATTAATAGACCGCGACCAAACATAATTCTTTGTAAGAACTGTTCGTTTTTGATTGCAAAATCTCTTAAATGACCTTGATCGTTAAATTTATACATGAATTTTTTAGGACTCGGAATGATTGATCCCAAGAACAAACATTCGTTTAAATTGAGTTCTGCAGGACTTTTTTGAAAATAAAAACGACTGGCTTCTCCAATTCCGTATACATTTGGTCCCCATTCGATAATATTAAAATAGACTTCGAGCATTCTGGCTTTGCTGGCTACGCGGTTATTCTCAAGGATATAGACCAAAAGAATTTCTTCCAATTTCCGCGAAAGCGTTTTTTCTCTCGTTAAAAACACATTTTTCACCAATTGCATGCTAATCGTACTGGCGCCACGTGAGAATTTCTTAGTTCGAATGTTTTTTAGAATCGATTGTTTAAAAGCTTCGTTAATAAAACCGCGATGTGAGAAAAACGAAGGGTCTTCGCTAGTTAAGACACACTTTTGTAAGTAAGGTGAAATTTGGTCTAAAGGCGTGTAATTCGAATTTCCATTTCCAACTAAAATACCGCGTTGTGGTACATTATTAATAATAGCGCGATACGTAAAAGGACCATTCAATTTATTTAAATTCGCTTCGCCATACTGGGTGATTTTAAAATTTTCTTTATTCAGTTTACTATCAAATACCAACGTATTAGGTCGGTTCTTATTGAATAAGAAATCTAATGTATAATCAAAATTTCCCGTCGCTTGCATTCCTTCAAAATGGGTAAATAATCCTTCGGGTAAGGAATTGATGAAGTGCTGAGCTGGCATTTTAGGAATTGCCACTTTTAATATATAAATGGTATCTTTTTCGGTTTGATACGAAAGATAAGGATGTAATTGTATTTGATTCAATTGCATGGTTGAAGAACTGTCAATGCTAACGAAATTTTCGCCTAATAAAAAACGATAATCAAAACGTGCATGTTTGATCACAACATCTTTACTGGCAATTTTAGGATGATTTAATTTTAAATTGACAATAGATGAAAAGCCATCAATATTTAATTTACCGAGTGATTTTTCGATGTTGTCGATTTTCAATCGAATTGAATCGAAACTAGCAATTAAATTATAACGTTCGTCTAAATAAGGCACTTTGATGGCGCCTGAATCTAGATTAAAAAAACGAAGATCTGCTTTTTTGTTTCTCGGATCGGCGAAACCTTTTACGCTCCAACGTTGTGTAAAAGTAACAGTCTCTACTTTTAAATTCGTGTCCAATTCTTTATCAACTAAAACCAGCTGATTGATCTTTAAAGTTGCTTTTTTACCATTGTCATCCAATTTAAAAACCAAATTCTTGACTTCCATATCTGTCGGAACCAAATTGAGCACTTTCGAAATAATACGGTAGGCAAAATCAGCATAATCTCGCTTGGTATTGGTTTTAACTTCGGTAGAATCACGTTTCAAAAAAGAATCAAAATTTTTAACTTTTCCTTTTCGAGTCAACTGAATAAAACCATCGTTTATCAGCAGTGTTCCCAATTGAATATCGCCTACTAACAAAGGAAACAAGGCTACTTTTGTTTGTATCTTTTTAATGTTTAATAATGTGTCGGCATTTTTTGGAGCCAAGACAACTTCGGTGAGTTTAATGCCAGATAATCCTTCAAATTGAGCATCTTGTACCGAAAAAGCACATTGGTATTCGCGCTCCATTTTGGAGGTTATTTTGGACAAGGCTTTTTGCAATAAAGTTTCTCTAAAAAAATACATTCCACTCGATAAAATCAGCAAGACAAGAGCTGCGATTTTTAAAAACAAGAAAATTTTCTGCTGATTGCTTTTCATTTGATAAGGATCGTATTTATTCGAATAAGTAACGCGCTACATCTTCAATTTTAGCAACCAATTCAATTTTGATTCCAGTATTTTTTAAAGATATTTTATTGTACTTAGATACAAAAATCGTCGAAAACCCTAATTTCTCTGCTTCTTGTATGCGCTGATCAACACGATTTACGGGTCTAATTTCTCCCGACAATCCTACTTCCCCTGCAAAACAAAATCCTTTAGGAACTGCAATATCTTCATTAGATGATAAAATAGCTGCCACAACCGCTAAGTCTATCGCAGGATCGTCTACAGAAATTCCGCCAGTAACATTTAAGAAAACATCTTTTGCTCCCAAACGAAAACCAGCTCTTTTTTCTAAAACTGCCAAAATCATGTTGAGTCTTTTGGCGTTATAACCGGTGGTGCTTCGTTGAGGTGTTCCATAAACAGCCGTACTTACCAACGATTGAATTTCGATCATCAACGGTCGCATTCCCTCCAAAGTTGAGGCAATAGCTGTTCCAGACAGCTGTTCGTCTTTGTGTGAAATTAATATTTCAGAGGGATTGCTTACTTCGCGCAAACCACTTCCTAGCATTTCGTAAATACCGAGCTCCGCTGTCGAACCAAAACGATTTTTTAAAGAACGTAAAATACGATACACATGGTTTCGGTCGCCTTCAAACTGCAAAACCGTATCAACCATGTGTTCTAAAATTTTTGGCCCAGCAATGTTTCCATCTTTGGTAATATGACCAATTAAAATAACGGGAATATTAGTTTCCTTCGCAAATTTTATAAGTTCGGCAGTAGTTTCTCTAATTTGAGAAATACTTCCTGCGGTAGATTCAATATAATCGGTATGTAGTGTTTGAATGGAGTCAATAATTACTACTTCTGGTTGTATGGCTTCAATTTGCTTGAAGATGTTTTGTGTTTTTGTTTCGGTCAGAATGTAGCAATTCGCACTATTTGGAGTAATACGCTCGGCACGCATTTTTATTTGCTTCTGGCTTTCTTCTCCCGAAACATATAATGTTTTGTACGGCAGATGCAGCGAAATTTGCAGCAACAAGGTACTTTTTCCAATTCCTGGTTCTCCACCTAAAAGAGTTAAAGAACCTGGAACTAATCCGCCCCCTAATACTCGATTTAATTCGCCGTCTGTAGTATCCATTCGAATTTCTTGAGTCGAATCGATCTCATTGATGCGCAATGGCTTGGGCGCTTTAGAGGCTGCAGGTGCTTCATTTTTCCAAGCGACTTTTTCTTGCTTCTGAATAATTTCTTCCGCAATAGTGTTCCATTCTTTGCACGCATTGCACTGTCCTTGCCATTTGGAATATTGTGTGCCACAGTTTTGGCAAAAAAAAGAGGTTTTAACTTTTGACATTATTTTTTATCGCTTAAGATCTTCATTTCTTCCATTTTCTCGTACATTAAATCTTTGTCCAAATTGTCAATTGGATCGAGTTGAGATGCTACTTGATAGCGCTTTCCAGCTCTTTTATAATCACCTCTTTTTTCGTACATCACTCCCATTAAGTATTCGCCTAACATTGCTGTTGGATAATCGGTATTGGCAACAACGGCTAATGGTTCCAATTCGTCGTAAGCCTCTTTTTTCATAATTGCTGTTTCGACTGCTTTAAAATCATTCATTCGAACAGGCATCTTAATTCCTAACGAAGTGGCCATAAAGCTATACTTGCTAGTTAAATAATCAGCATATCCAGATTCTAAAGTCATTATTTTTGTATTGAATTCGGCCGAATTAATTGGTTTGTATGCTTCAAAAATTTGGTATAAGGCATTGGGAATAGAATATAAAACTAACGAATAATGAGTAGCATTTTTAAAATAATTATACTTATAATTAACCAATTTGTTAGATGTTAATTTAATATTTTGATCCAGTTTTTCAACGGGTTCTCTAATGTCTTTGATATCACCATCGGCACTGGACTGGTAGTAAAAAATAGGTGTTTTTATTTTAGTGAACTGTTCTGGAATTCTCATTTCCATTTTTGGAGCCAGTTCTGGACTCAAGGCTATGAAGCCATTAAAAAGAGGATTTTCTTTGTATAAATAGAAATTGATAAAACCAGCAGTGATATCGTGTCCCGCAATTATTCGGAAAGAAGAAGTTCGGTATTTTTGATCAATATATGACACAACTTCAGTTCCAATAAATTCAAAAAATTGTGCTCCTTTTTCAAAAGGAACGCCTTGAATCCCGTCTACCGTGCAATCGTCGTAGCGATTATTCCCTTGATATATTCCAACAATAATTACTTCGGGTAAATCATCCCAATATGCGCCATACGTTAGTGCTCCCTGAAAAGGATCTAATAAATAATCGCCATCTAAAAGGTATATAACAGGATACTTTCTGTCGGTATTTTTTTCGTAAGAAGGAGGTAAAACAACCGAGATGGTTCGTTTTTCTTTTAATTTAAGTGAATTGATTTCGAAAACTGTTTTTTGGGCAAAAGCAGAAAACGAAAAAAGGAGTACAAGTAGGTAGATTTTTTTCATAATGGGCAAGGTAACTTCAATTAAAAGGAATAAATAAGGCAGCAATATACCATTTTATTTAATTTTTTTAATATGAAATTATCGAAGCTAAAAAATGAAGTATAATCCAATCGAAGGAGGATTTATTGCCATAGAAAGATGCGCTGCAATCGCGATTACAAGCAAAAACTCAGTCCTTTTTCGGTAATGTTAGGTAAGTGAATTATTAGTTTCGTTTGGAAAAATAATCCAAGGTTTGAAGGTTTTGGCTTCTTCAAATTCCAAAGTTGCATACGCAATAATAATGATGATGTCGTCTTTTTGCACTTTTCGGGCAGCAGGGCCATTCAGCGTTATTTCGCCAGAATTGCGCTCGCCTTTAATGGCATAAGTTTCAAAACGTTCACCGTTGTTAACGTTTACAATGGCGACTTTTTCTCCTTCTATAATGTTAGACGCTTCTAAGAGAGTTTCGTCAATAGTAATGCTGCCGATATAATTTAAGTCGGCTCCAGTTACTTTTACACGATGTATTTTTGATTTTAAAACTTGAATTTGCATGGCACAAAAGTAAATTAATTTAATGAAATGGTATCAATCAAACGAATATTATTAACATAAACTGCAATAAATGCACGGTAATTCTTGCCTGCTTCTATGTTAGTTTGTGTTTGCAAAGTGGCTTCGTCTGCGATTACAAAATATTCTAAATCAAATGTTGGGTTTTTTTCAAAAACGCTTTTTACCCAATTATTAAGGCGTTCGATTGAGTCGGTGTTAAAACGTGCTTTCACTTCGCTCAACGTCTCAAAAATAACGGTTGCTTCATCGCGTTCTTGAGCAGTAAGCCTTTCATTTCTTGAGCTCATTGCCAACTGGTTTACTTCTCTAAAAATAGGACAACCGACAATTGTTACATTTAAATGGTTTTTATCGACAAGTTTTTTTACAATTTGCAGCTGTTGAAAATCTTTTTCTCCAAAGTAGGCGTTTGTTGGTTGAACAATTTCAAACAGGCGCTTAACAATAGTTCCCACACCGTCAAAATGGCCTGGTCTAAATTGTCCTTCCATTTGATTTTCTAATCCATCAAAGTCGAATGATTTTGATACGGTATTTCCTTCATATATATCTTCGACTGTCGGTGCATAAACGATAATTTTGGAGTTTAATGCCTCCATTTTATCCACATCTGCAGTCAAAGTTCTCGGATATTTCGCTAAATCTTCTGCATTATTGAATTGGGTAGGATTGACAAAAATACTCACAACAGTTGCTGTGTTTTCTGACAAGGATCGCTGCATGAGTGCCAAATGGCCTTGATGTAGCGCGCCCATAGTAGGAACGAAACCAATGGTGCAGTTTGGAGTACTAATACTTTTTAAATAGTCCATCAAAGCCACTTTACCGGTAAAAATTTGCATGCGGGTATTTTTTAAATTAAGTGCAAACTTAATATTTTACTTAATAACTGCATAAATTTTCGTAATTTTGCATCGTTTTTATTTCCAATGAATTAAGTAAATTACAATTATGAAAGATAAGAGGATATTATATGTATCATCTGAAGTGGTGCCTTATTTAGCAGAAAACGAGGTTTCTCTAATGTCTTACGATGTGCCCAAAATGATCAATGACCAAGGAGGACAAATTAGAATTTTCATGCCAAGATATGGAAATATTAACGAAAGAAGACATCAGTTACATGAAGTTATTCGTCTTTCGGGTATGAATTTAGTAGTTAATGATTTAGATATGCCTTTGATTATCAAGGTCGCTTCTATTCCTAAAGAGCGAATTCAGGTTTATTTTATTGATAATGACGAATACTTTAAACGCAAAGCAACTTTTGCCGATGAAGAAGGCGTGATGTATCCAGATAACGATGAACGTGCTATTTTCTTTGCAAAAGGAGTGGTTGAAACTGTTAAGAAATTAAACTGGGTTCCCGATATTATTCATGTTCACGGTTGGATGGCAGCAATGTTACCAATTTACATGAAGCATTATTACAAAAACGAAGCATTGTTCTCTGAGACAAAAATTGTGACGTCTGTTTACGGGCAATCATTTGATGAAACTTTGAATAGTGAAATGATAAATAAAGTGAAATTTGACGAAATTCCACAAGAAGCAATTGCCGATTTGGAAACGCCAAATTACGAAAACATCATGAAAGCCAGTATTTTACATTCAGATGCTGTTATAGTTGCTTCGCCTAACGTTTCTCCAAGTTTAACAAAATTTATAGAATCTTCAGGAAAACCTTTTTTACCTTTCGCCTCCAAAGATGGTTTCGCAGAAGCGTATACCGAATTTTACAAAAACGAGGTTCTTTAAATTTTAATTTTACTTTTACAGATGGTTGACAGTTCTTTTTTTAAGAAAATTTTACTAGTAGCGGCAGTTGTTTTTTTATATTCTTGCGATAAAGATTATAATGTTATTGGCGATGATTTAATTGGTGATAACAATTTTGATTTTTCCACTTACAACTCTGATGTTGCTGCGTTTAATCAAAAAATAACGGCTGTTCAGACTAACAACCAAGCAATAAATGGATTAGGTATCTATGATGATCCTGCTTTCGGATCTACAACTGCAAATTTTGTAACGCAGGTGTTCTTGGGTAGCTACGCGCCAACAATTGGAGACGCGCCAGTTGTCGAAAGTGTAGTGCTAACCATTCCGTATTCGAGCCATGTTACTAAGGTCAATCAAGATGGATCAAGCGAATATGCATTAGATTCTATCGCTGGACCTGCAGAGGGTAAATTGAAATTGAGCGTATACGAATCAGGTTACTATTTAAGAAATTTGGATCCTGAGTCTAGCTTTCAAAATCAAATATATTACAGCGATCAAAAAACGGACATCGTAGCTGCTTTAAAAAGCACTACTTTGTTAAATAACTCTGAGAATAAGAACGAAAACGAAGAGTTCTTTTTTAACAAAGCGCAAATTGTAACCAAAACTAAAGATCCAGATACAGAGAAGGAAACTACGAAGTACACTGCTCCTCAAATGGTCTTGAACTTAAATAAAGATTTCTTTCAAGAGAAAATCTTAAATGCGACTGCGTCAAATTTATCTTCTGCAGATGCTTTTACAAATTATTTTAGAGGTATTTATTTTGGTGTAGAGAAATCGGGAAGCAATGCTAGTAATTTAGCAATGTTGGATTTTACAAAAGGAAAGATTACCATAAAGTACAAGGCAAAAACTGCTTCGACTACAGATGAAGATACGGTAAAAGAAGATAAGTCCATAGAAATTAATTTTAGTCCGACTTTGCCTCAAAGAGCAAACACAATTAGTTTAATAGAAGAAACGAGCGCTACCGCAAATTATACTGCTGCCACCACTACTCCTAATAAAGTAGAAGGTGACGATAAGTTGTATTTAAAGGGCGGAGTAGGTGCAATGTCTGTGATCTCTTTGTTTAGTAAACCAGGAGAATTAGAAGAGATTCGCAGCAAAAGTTGGTTGATTAATGAAGCCAATCTGACCTTTCATATTGATGAGGATCAAATGAAAAATTCAAAAGAACCAAGCCGTATTTATTTGTATGATTTGAATAATAATCGTGAGATTGTTGATTTTTTCTCAGCAGAAATTTACGATGGTGGTATTGCTAAAGATGCAACCACCAAAAGAGGAACTACCTATAAAATTCGAATTACAGATCATATTAGAAATCTGGTAAAAAATGCCGATTCTACTAATGTCAAATTAGGATTGGTGGTTAGTCAAAGCGCTAGTGTTTTGGGGTTCGCTAAACTTAGAACTCCAAATGAAGTAAGTAATCAAGTACCAAGAACTTCGGTATCTAATCCTCTTGGAACTGTTTTGTACGGAGGTACTGCAGCCGTTCCAGTAGAAAAAAGATTAAAACTTCAGATTTTCTATACGAAACCAAATTAAATAAATATATGTGTGGAATCGTTGGGTACATAGGCCATCGAGACGCTTATCCCATTGTAATAAAGGGATTAAAGCGGCTTGAGTACAGGGGCTATGATAGTGCTGGAGTCATGTTATATGACGACAATGCTATTAAGCTTTGTAAAACAAAAGGAAAAGTTTCTGATCTAGAAGCAAAATCCGAATCAGAATTGAATACAAGTGGAAAAATTGGTATTGGGCACACCCGCTGGGCGACGCACGGAGTACCAAATGATGTAAATTCGCATCCTCACTTATCCAATTCTGGAGAATTAGCTATAATTCATAACGGAATTATAGAAAACTACTCGCCTCTTAAAGAAGAATTAAAAAAAAGAGGATACACTTTTAAATCGGATACCGATACAGAGGTTTTAGTAAATCTAATCGAAGAAATTCAAAAAACAGAAAATCTAAAATTAGGTAAAGCAGTTCAAGTAGCCTTAAATCAGGTGGTCGGTGCATATGCAATTGCAGTATTTGACATCAAAAATCCAAATGAACTTGTGGCAGCTCGATTAGGCAGTCCATTGGCTATTGGAGTAGGCGAAGGTGAGTATTTTATTGCTTCTGATGCATCTCCTTTTATCGAGTATACTTCAAATGCAGTGTATCTGGAAGATGGTGAAATGGCAAATATTCGTTTGCACAAACCAATCAAAATTAGAAAAATCAAAGATGATTCGTTGGTAAACCCTAATATTCAAGAACTTCAAATGAATTTGGAGCAAATTGAAAAAGGGGGTTACGATCATTTTATGATGAAAGAAATCTACGAGCAACCAAGTGTAATTAAGGACACCTATCGTGGTCGTTTAAATGCCAACAAAGGTATTATACAGATGGCTGGTGTTGAAGACAATTTGGAAAAGTTTTTAAACGCAGAGCGTATCATTATTGTGGCTTGCGGAACATCTTGGCATGCTGGACTAGTTGCAGAGTATATTATTGAGGAGTTTGCTAGAATACCTGTGGAGGTAGAATACGCTTCAGAATTTAGATACCGCAATCCAATCATTAATAGTAATGATGTTGTAATCGCTATTTCTCAATCAGGAGAAACTGCGGATACTATGGCGGCGATTAAGCTAGCTAAGGAAAAAGGAGCATTTGTTTTTGGAGTATGTAACGTAGTTGGTTCTTCTATTTCTAGAGAAACTCACGCTGGAGCATATACGCACGCTGGTCCTGAAATTGGAGTAGCTTCAACAAAAGCATTTACAACTCAAATTACTGTATTGACCATGTTGGCGCTTCGTTTAGGTAAAGCGAAAGGAACTATGTCAAGTACAGATTATCACCGTTACTTGCAAGAATTAGAAATTATCCCTGAAAAAGTACAAGAAGCATTGTTAAGCAATGAAGTTGCTAAACAAATTGCCGAAACTTTTAAGGATGCACCAAATTGTTTGTATTTAGGTAGAGGATACAATTTTCCAGTTGCTTTGGAAGGAGCATTGAAGTTGAAAGAGATTTCATATATTCACGCCGAGGGTTATCCAGCAGCAGAGATGAAACACGGGCCAATCGCCTTAATTGATGCTCAAATGCCGGTAATTATCATCGCTCCTAAACAAGGACATTATGATAAAATTGTAAGTAACATTCAAGAAATTAAATCACGTAGTGGTCGCATCATTGCAATAGTTACCAAAGGAGATACACAAGTTAGAGATTTAGCAGATTTTGTAATCGAAATCCCTGAAACTTCGGATGCGTTATCACCGTTGATTACTACAATTCCGTTGCAATTATTATCGTACCATATAGCTGTGCTACGTGGATGCAATGTAGATCAACCACGAAACTTAGCCAAATCGGTTACAGTTGAGTAACGAATAAAAATAACTTATATAGTACTGAGAGAGAGAGCGCAATTTATTATTGCGCTCTTTTTTTTTTGCCGTTTTTTTAAAAATTATGATTTTTGCGAAATAATCAGTTTATTCTGTAAATTGTTATGTATGCATATAATTTCAGAACAACTCAGTCAAATTCATTAACATTTATTTAATAAAATTAAATATTGATTACATGATGTTTAGTATTAATTATTATACAATAACAATAATTTTTTTGCTTTTATTGCGAATATCAAAATTATTTGTATTTTGGTACTATTAACCAACTAAACCATTCTAAATGAAAATTAAACTACTTCTATTAACATTCTTTGTCTGTAGCTTGTCCTTCGCACAAACTACAGTATCGGGTACGGTTACCGATGTTAGCAAGCAATCTATTCCGGGAGCAAATATTAATGTTGAAGGAAGCTCAAATGGTGCTTCAGCAGACTTCGATGGGTCTTTCATTTTGGAAACAAATGCAAAACCACCTTTTACAATTAAAGTTTCAGCCGTAGGTTTTCAAACTAAAACGTATAATATTACTTCTAACAATCAAAAATTTAATGTTGTTTTGGTAGAAGAGCAAAACTTATTAAATGAAATTGTTGTTTCTGCTTCTAGAACTCCAGAGCGAATTGTTGAATCGCCGGTTACTGTAGAAAGAATGGGAATGAAAGAAATTAAAAGCACCACAGCTCCCACGTTTTATGATGGTTTGGAAAACTTAAAAGAAGTGCATTTTAATACGAGTAGTATTTCGTTTAAATCTATAAACACTAGAGGTTTTGCATCTGTTGCTAATACTCGATTTATGCAGTTGGTTGATGGTATGGATAACTCTTCGCCAGCATTAAATTTTGTTCTAGGAAACTTAATTGGTGTGTCTGATCTTGATGTAGCTAATGTGGAGTTGTTGCCAGGTGCTTCTTCTGCGTTGTACGGAGCAAATGCATTCAACGGAATATTATTTATGAATAGCAAAAATCCTTTTACTAGTGAAGGTGTTAGTGCCTATGCGAAATATGGTCAAACAACCCAAGTAGCTGCAGGGTCTAATAATTATGTAGATGTTGGAGTTAGGGTGGCTAAAGCAGTAACTAACTATTTTGCACTAAAAGGAAATTTAACGTACGTAAGTGCGACCGAATGGATTGCAGATGACAAACGAAGTATGACAATTGGCGGAAACAGTCACGCGACTAATCAAAATTATGATGGATTAAATATTTATGGCGACGAAATTTCGACTTTTATTCCGAATGTCGGTCAAGTGAGTCGTACCGGATACCAAGAACGCGACTTAAATGACAACAAAGTAAAAAACATTAAAGCCGATATTTCTTTGCATTTTAGACCTTGGGGAGATGATGGAGCCGAAATTATCTTTCAAGAAAAATTAGGTTTGGGTACAACGATTTATCAAGGAGCCAACCGCTACTCGCTAAATAATTTTCGCATGTCTCAAACCAAGTTGGAGGTTCAAGGAAAGAATTTTTTCGCACGTGTGTATAACACTTCAGAAGATGCTGGAGATTCTTACGACATGCGTTTTGCGGGTTGGAATGTAAACAGAGCTGCAAAGTCAGATACAGAATGGTTTACTAATTATGCAACTGCTTACCAATTATCAGGAGCCGTAATGGGAACAAATGCAAATGAATCAGCTGCGATTGGAAGAACGTTTGCAGATTATAATACATTACCAGCTGCAATTTCTTTCATCCCAGCACCAGCTGGTTCGGCCAGATTTGAGCCAGGTTCCGCAGCGTTTAATACTGCTTTGCAGAATGTAGTGGATAATCCAGATTTAACACAAGGCGCTAAGTTTATTGATCATTCAAAATTGTATCATGCAGATGTGAATTATAACTTTAAAGATCTTATAAAATTTGCTGAAATTCAAGTAGGAGGTTCTTGGAGACAGTACGTAATGAACTCAGAAGGAACTATTTTTACTGATTATGATGGTGAGTTGAAGTATAAAGAATATGGAGCGTACGCTCAATTGCAAAAGAAATGGTTAGAAGATCGTTTGAAATTTACGGGTTCTATTCGTTACGATAAAAGTCAAAACTTTGATGGCAATGTTTCGCCAAGAGTATCCTTTGTTTATTCTGCAGGTAATGCAAAACAGCATAATTTTAGAGTGTCGTATCAAACGGGATTTAGAAATCCAACTACGCAAGATCAGTACATTGGTTTAGATTTAGGTCCTTTTGCTCTTATTGGTTCAGCACCCGAAAATTTAGATCGCTTTGTAGAAACAAAAAATGTGAGTGCAGCGAGCCAAGCTTTAGGAGCACCTGCTACCGTAACTTTGTCTGGTCAAGACGCATATAAAAATGCGTACACATTAGCTTCGGTAACTGCTTTTGGAGCGACTTCTAACCCAAATGTTTTAGAGGTAGCCAATATTGGTTTAGTGAAGCCAGAAGAGGTACAGGCTTTTGAGGTAGGATATCGCTCGGTAGTAAATAATGATTTATCTATTGATATCAATGCTTATTACAATATGTATACTAATTTCATGAATACCTCTCGTGTAATCTCTCCGTACTATGGAAAGGTTGGAACAGATAGCGCTGATCCTAATGTGCAACAAACGTATGCTGCTTTAAAGTTTGGTGATCGTAGAGTGTATCAAGTGTACACCAATACTTCAGCAGAAATTAATTCTTTTGGATATGGAATCGGATTGTCAAAAAAAATATATAAAGATTTTGAATTAGGAGCTAATTATAATTATGCAGAATTTGAGTTCGACCAAACGCAAGATCCAAGTTTTGTTGCAGGATTTAACACTCCTAAACATAGAATCAAAGCATCGTTAGGAAATAGTAAAGTAACTGATGATCTAGGTTTTAATGTCAGTGTACGTTGGAACTCTGAATATTTATGGGAATCTTCTTTTGGAGATGGTATCATTCCAGAAAACACAGTTTTAGACGTGCAGGTTAATTATGCTTTCACAAAATTAAAATCAGTTTTAAAAGTTGGGGCAACTAATTTGTTCGGAGAAGATTATCTTCAAGTGGTTGGAGCAGGACTAATCGGTCAACAATGGTTTGCCGCTTGGACACTTGAACTTTAAAAAACACAATCAAACGGTTTTCTTTTCGCTCAAAAAATAAAAGTGAGAAGATTTATCTTTAAAAAAAAATCAACAAATGATGATAAAAAATTTCAAATGGCTGTTATTGGTTTCATTAACTTTTGCAGCTTGTAATAGTGATGATAATTCGGGCGAAGTTCCAGAAGTTCCAGTTACACCTGGCTCAGCAGTCTTTACTAATTATGTGGCTTTAGGAGATTCTTTTGCTGCGGGATATAGTGATGGCTCTCTGTTTGTAAGAGGTCAAGAAGGAGCTTATGTAAATATCTTGGCACAACAATTTGCTGCTGCTGGAGGTGGTACTTTTAAAACGCCATTCATGAACGATAATACAGGTGGCTTATTATTGGGTGGAAATGTAATTACAGCTCCTCGTCTTTACTTTAACGGTCAAGCGCCCGTTACAGTAAGTGGTATGCCAACAACGGAAGTGACAAAACATCTAACAGGTTCGTTTAATAACTTAGGCGTTCCCGGAGCAAAAAGTTATCATTTGGTTGCTCCTGGTTATGGTAATGTGGCAGGTGTCGCTAGTGGCGCAGCAAATCCGTATTATGCTAGGTTTGCTAGCTCGCCATCGGCCACTGTTTTAGGTGATGCGGTTGCGCAAACTCCAACATTCTTCACTTTATGGATTGGTGGAAACGATGTTTTAGGCTACGCTACTTCGGGCGGAATTGGAAAAGATCAAACAGGTAATTTAAACCCAGCTACGTACGGTGGAAACGATATCACAGATCCAAATGTTTTTGCTAATGTGTACAAAACAGTAGTAGACAATTTAACGAGCAAAGGTGCAAAAGGAGTTATCGTAAATTTACCCTATGTAAGTACGTTACCTTATTTTACAACTGTTCCTTACAATCCAGTTCCGCTTGATGCTGCAACAGCAACGCAGTTAAATACAGGCTATGCTACTTATAACGGAGGGTTGCAAGCGATGGTTGCTAATAAGTTACTTACAGCGGAGGAGGCAACTAGAAGAACAGTCACTTTTAAAGCAGGCGCAAATGCTGTGGTTTTGGTAGACAGTTATTTGACAGATTTGTCTGGATTTGGAGTGCCTTCTTACCGAATGGCAACCAAAGAAGATTTATTAGTTTTGACTTCAAGAACAGTTATTGGAACAACAGTTGGGAGTGATCCATCAAAAATAAATGGAGTTTCAGTTCCTTTAGCTGATAATTGGGTTTTGACGAAAAATGAAATTGCCGAAGTAAAAAAAGCAACAGATGCCTATAACATCACAATCGAAGCAATCGCCAAACAAAAAGGCTTGGCATTTGTAGACTCTAAGGTCGTTATGAATCAATTGTCTAGTGGTGGAGTAAAATTTGGAAACTATACCATTTCATCAACTTATGTGACTGGTGGAGCATTTTCTTTAGATGGTGTTCATCCTAGTGCAAGAGGATATGCTTTAATTGCGAATAAATTTGTCGAAGCAATTAATACAACATATGGTGCCACATTACGCGCCGTAGATTTAGGAGCATATCCTATTCAATATCCTGCAAAATTGTAAAAAATATCATTTTATTAATAAGAAAGCCACCCGTTTGTAAAGCGTGGTGGTTTTTTTGTGGTAATTTTAAAAGAAATACGAGACGAAACGTGCGCTAAATTTAAATTGTTCTAAAAAAACTAGCAGATTTTACAAAAAAAATATTGATTTTAGATTTTAAAAAATTATCTTTGCGCACTGAAAAAAGAGGTATTTTCGTTAAACCTAAATAGCTATTTAATAAATACATAAGTAATGTCAAAAGTAATCGGAAAAGTTGCCCAAATCATTGGACCAGTAGTTGATGTTGTTTTCAACGGAAAAGATGTTGAACTTCCTAAAATTTATGATTCATTAGAAATCACTAAAAAAGACGGAACATTATTAGTTCTTGAAGTACAATCTCACATCGGAGAAAATACAGTACGTACGATCTCAATGGACTCAACAGATGGTTTGAGCAGAGGATATGAAGTAGTTGGAACAGGAAATCCTATCCAAATGCCAATCGGTCCAGACGTATATGGAAGATTATTCAATGTAATTGGAGATGCAATTGATGGTTTAGGAAACTTGCCAAAAACAGGTGAAAACGGAATGTCTATTCACAGACAAGCTCCAAAATTCGAAGATTTGTCAACTTCATCTGAAGTTTTATTTACAGGAATCAAAGTAATCGATTTAATTGAGCCTTACTCAAAAGGAGGAAAAATTGGATTGTTCGGTGGTGCCGGAGTTGGTA
Organism: Flavobacterium sp. TAB 87; assembly: GCF_001529295.1. Taxonomy (GTDB): domain Bacteria; phylum Bacteroidota; class Bacteroidia; order Flavobacteriales; family Flavobacteriaceae; genus Flavobacterium. The sequence goes on along the minus strand of NZ_LLWK01000038.1, from coordinate 297,073 downwards.
AAACAGTATTGATTCAGGAGTTGATCAACAATATCGCAAAAGGTCACGGTGGACTTTCAGTATTCGCAGGAGTAGGAGAAAGAACGCGTGAAGGAAATGACTTACTTCGTGAGATGTTAGAGTCAGGAATTATAAAATACGGTGACGATTTCATGCACTCTATGGAAAATGGAGGATGGGATTTATCTAAAGTAGATATGCCAGGAATGAGAGAGTCAAAAGCTACTTTCGTTTTCGGACAAATGAATGAGCCACCAGGAGCTCGTGCTCGTGTAGCACTTTCTGGACTTTCTATCGCTGAATATTTCCGTGATGGAGCTGGAACTGATCAAGGAAAAGACGTATTGTTTTTCGTTGATAACATCTTCCGTTTTACACAAGCAGGTTCAGAGGTTTCGGCTCTTTTAGGTCGTATGCCTTCTGCAGTAGGATACCAACCAACATTAGCAACAGAAATGGGTGCAATGCAAGAACGTATTACTTCTACAAACAAAGGATCTATTACATCGGTACAGGCGGTTTACGTTCCTGCGGATGATTTAACTGACCCGGCACCAGCAACAACCTTTGCTCACTTAGATGCAACAACAGTATTGTCTCGTAAAATTGCTGAATTAGGTATTTATCCAGCGGTTGACCCGTTAGATTCTACTTCAAGAATTTTGACTCCTCAGATATTAGGAGATGAGCATTATGACTGTGCACAAAGAGTTAAAGAAATTCTTCAGAAATACAAACAGTTGCAAGATATTATCGCAATTCTTGGTATGGAAGAATTATCTGAAGAAGATAAATTGGCTGTTTCTAGAGCGCGTCGTGTACAACGTTTCTTGTCTCAACCGTTTCACGTTGCTGAGCAATTTACAGGATTAAAAGGTGTTTTAGTTGACATTAAAGATACAATCAAAGGATTTAACATGATTATTGATGGTGAATTAGATCACTTACCAGAATCAGCTTTCAACCTTAAAGGAACCATCGAAGAAGCTATCGAAGCTGGAGAAAAAATGTTAGCTGAAGTTTAATATAATTTATAACTCATAACCAAAAGAAAATGATTTTAGAAATTGTATCACCAGAAGCAACCCTTTTTTCAGGACAAGTAACTTCGGTTACATTGCCAGGAGTAAACGGAAGTTTTCAAATATTAAACAACCACGCACCAATTGTTTCAATTTTGAGCAGTGGATTAGTAAAGATTGCGGCGCCAAGTTTCACTTTTACTAAAGAGGTTCTTAATAAATTCGCTAAAGTAAGCGATCAAGAGTATACTATTACTATTGAATCGGGTACAGTCGAATTGAAAGACAATAAAGTAATTGTTTTAGTTGATTAAAATAATTCAATTTATATAAAAAGCCAGACAGTGATGTTTGGCTTTTTTTTTGAAGCTATTCCAGCTGTTCAGTGTATCTATTGCGTGCGCCGCGGCGCACACAATAGCATTCCGCTTCCATCTGGGCTAAAAATCAAAATTAAATCAGAAATTAGGCATTAAATACTAACTTTACCAGTATGAAATTACCCGAAAATCTCAGTCAAAAGTTAATGCAGCGCGAGCAAACAAACGCCTTACGTCAATTGCCACAACCAAACGCTTTAATTGATTTTTCGTCTAATGATTATATTGGCTTTTCAAAGAACGCCACAATTTTTAATAAAGCGCATCAATTTCTAATTGAGAACAACTGCATTCAAAATGGCGCCACAGGGTCCCGATTAATTTCTGGGAATCATTATCTCTATGAAATCGCAGAAGTAGAAATCGCTAAGTTTCATGAGTCAGAGGCTGCTTTGTTGTTTAATTCGGGCTACGATGCCAATGTTGGGTTCTTTAGCGTTGTGCCGCAGCGTACAGATGTTATTTTGTACGATGAATTGTGTCACGCTTCAATTCGGGACGGAATTTCCTTATCCAAAGCCAAATCATACAAATACGAACACAACGACTTTGAAGACTTAGCTCGTTTACTTCTAAAATTTAAAACTAGCAGTACAAATATTTATGTCGTTACAGAAAGTGTTTTTTCTATGGACGGAGATTGCCCAAACTTAGAAGAGTTGGTCAGTCTTTGCGAAAAACATGAAGTTTACGTAGTCGTTGACGAGGCACATGCTTTGGGTGTTTTTGGAGAAAGCGGCGAAGGTTTGCTTCAAAGTATACAATTGCACGAGCGTATTTTTGCACGAATTATGACTTTCGGTAAAGGATTGGGTTGTCACGGCGCGGTTATTTTAGGTAGTCAAGAACTACAGTCGTATTTGGTTAATTTTGCGAGAAGTTTTATCTACACAACAGGTCTGCCGCCGCATTCGGTCGCCACTATTTTAACGGCTTATCGACAATTAGTTTTAGAGAAAAATTCGATCAAAAAATTACGCGAAAATATTGTCTTTTTCAATCAGCAAAAAAAGCTCATGAGCTTGCAACCGATGTTTGTTCGCAGCAAGTCGGCTATACAATCTGCAATAATTCCGGGTAATGAAAAAGTCAAAGAGGTTGCGCAGCAAATGCGAGAGCAAGGTTTTGATGTAAAGGCTATTTTGTCACCAACGGTGCCCGAAGGACAAGAGCGACTTCGTTTTTGTTTACACGTTTATAATTCTGAAAAAGAAATTACTCGAATTTTAGAGTTACTACTGAAGCTGCTTTTTTAACAAGTGGTACTTTATATTGATTTTATAAAAAGGCTGTGACTATAAACGCGTCTATTTTTTTAAGTTTTTTAAATTTCCTTTCATTTTTTGTAACGTTTTGATTATTTGCGTACTTACGACACGTAATCAAAAAACAAGCAGTTTGAAAACATATTCAAAATCATTAAAAGTAAAAACGTGGGCAATTATATTTATTTTTCTAAGCTCCGCAGAACTAGTTTATTCTTTAGTCAACCAATTTGTATTAAATAAGCCAAACACTTCACTACTCTTAATTTTTGGGTGCTTTTTTTGGATGCTGGAATACAAAGAAATAGATACCAAAACTAACTAGAGGTTTCAATAAATCAATCAATAACTTTAATCAATCAAAAAATGAAAAACGCAATTAAATTAGTGATTTCAGTCCTTGTACTATTTTTAAACTTTCAAACACAAGCACAAAATAAGGAAATACCATTAGAGAAGTCACTATTATGGGAAGTCTCAGGGAACGGATTAAAAAAGTCATCATTTATATATGGAACCATTCATATGATTTGTGCTGCCGATTTTTTCATCACGGATCAAACAAAGAAGGCGTTAGAGTCTTCGGGTCAATTGGTTTTAGAAATTAATCTTACCGATCCCAAAGAAATCGACGCAATGCAAAAAGCAGTAATGGGAAAAGAAGGACTTAGCAGACAGTTAACAAGCGAAGAGTTGTCTCGTCTTAGCGCTGTTTTAAATAAAACAACTGGAATGACTATTGCGCAAGTAGATAACTATAGTCTAGTTACTGTTATGAGTTTAATCGTGGCAAAGGCTTTTGGTTGCGCAGATTTAAAATTTTACGAAATGGATTTTATAGAAAAAGCAAAAGAACATAAAATTTCGGTTAATGGACTAGAAACAATGGATTCTCAGTTAGAAACTTTGAAAAATGCTTATACTAATAGCGAAATGATTGGGATGTTGGAAGAGTCAAATAATGTAGATATGAAAAAATTTGTGACCCTCTATAAAGAAGAAGATATTGCTGCATTGTTTGAATCAACTACAGATCCAAAACTCATGAATACGAAAACCCAAGAATTTATGTTAGATAAAAGAAATAAAAATTGGGTTGCAAAATTGCCAACTTTAATGCAACAACAACGTGTTTTTGTAGCTGTTGGAGCAGCGCATTTGGCCGGTAAATCTGGTTTAATTAACTTGTTGAAGGAAGCAGGATATGTTGTTAAACCAGTATTGAAGTAGTATTGTTTTGAGAGAAAAAGAGCAAGAGTTTTTGAGTCGAATGGAAGTGCATAAAGGAATTTTATATAAAATTTCGAAGATGTATATGGACAATGCTGATGATCAGCAAGATTTGTTTCAAGAAATCATTTGTCAGCTTTGGAAGTCATACGATACTTTTAGAAATGAAAGCCAATTCTCTACTTGGATGTATCGAGTCGCATTAAACACCGCGATTGTTTTTCTCAAAAAAGAAAAGCGCAAAGTAGATAAGTATCCAATTGCTACAGAAAACATAAAAGAAGACGAAAGTGATTCGGAATTAAAAGAAGATCAGATGAAGCACTTCTACACGGCTATACAAAAACTTGAGAAAATCGATAAAGCAATCCTATTCTATCAATTAGAAGGTTACTCGCATAAAGAAATAGGTGCTAATTTAGGAATATCGGAAGGAAATGCGAGGGTGAAATTAAACAGAGCAAAAGAAAAATTAAAAGAAATTATAAAAGATCAAGGTTATGGATTTTAAAGATGTACAAGATGCCTGGAACAAAGAGACCAATGAAAAGATTAAACTTCCAACTAATCTAGAAAAAATACAGACAGCAAATACGCCTCTGGATAAGATTAAAAAGAATCTTAAAAACGAATTAATTTATCAAACTCTTTCGGTTCTTTTTATAGGATTTGTGCCTTTTACACATGATTTCCCTTCCCAAACAATTGTTCCTTTTTACCTCTTATTTAGTATTTTTTTGCCCGTTTGTGCCTATTACTTAATAAAATTGCTTCGATTTTATAAAAGGTTGTCAAAAATAACATTGAAAACAAAAGACAGCTTATACGAAACCTATTTTGACATCAGACTCAATATGGAACTTTACAAAACATTTGGTTTCGCACTTACGCCATTTTTAACTTTGTACCTAATTGGCATGATGTACTATCAGTTGTCGCAGAAAGTAAATTTTCAAATAGCAACAGTAAGTGATTCGCTTTTAATATCTCTGTTTGCAATGATAATAATTTCGATTTTGGCAGTAGGTCTGCTTTTAGAATGGTGGGTACATTATTTTTATGGAAAATATGCCAAAGAGATTCGGAAACTTTTAGACGAATTAAAAGAAGAATAATAATTAAAGCCGATCGTAAGGATCGGTTTTTTACTTTTGTAAAAAATTAAAATAATGAAAATCTTTATAACAGGAATTTCGACCGATGTGGGAAAAACAATCGTATCGTCTATCGTTGTTGAATCGCTTGAAGCGGATTATTGGAAACCAATCCAAGCCGGAGATTTAGCGCATTCGGACACGCATAAAGTACAAGCAAGGATATCCAATTCTAAATCGCAATTTCATGCCAATAGTTACGCTTTAAACACGGCAGCAAGTCCGCATTTAGCTGCTGAAATTGACAATGTAACAATTGATTTAGCGCAGATTAAAGAACCCGAAACTCAAAACCATTTAGTTATTGAAGGTGCCGGTGGATTGTTTGTTCCTTTAAATGATCAAGATTTTATTATCGATTTAATTCAACCCAACTATAAAGTGATTGTGGTTTCACGCCACTATTTAGGAAGTATCAATCATACGTTATTGACTATTGAAGCACTTCAAAATAGAGGTTTTCAAGTGGCAGGAATTGTCTTCAGTGGAGATGAAAATCAAGCAACTGAAGCTATTATCTTAAATTCAACCCAAATAAAATGCATTGGAAGAATTGAGGAAGAACCTTATTTTGATAAAAATGTCATTAAAGAATATGCGGATTTATTTAGAGAAAATTTGCTAGGTTTGTAGAGTGAGGAGTAAGTAGTAAAAAGTAATTAGTAAGGATTCATACTACTACCGTTTGTTTCTTAATACTTATTTTCCTCATGGTTTTTTATATTTCTTTGCTTCTTGTGTCTATCTTCTTTACTCTATTCTCTTTCCACTGTCCTCCTAAATCTTTTATCTTTGCAAAATGACTTCAACAGAAAAAGATAGCCAATACCTTTGGCATCCGTATACACAACACAAAACTGCTCAGTTGCCAATAACCATTGCTCGTGGCGAAGGTGCTTTGCTTTGGGACGAGAACAATAAGGAATACATTGACGCAATTGCTTCTTGGTGGGTGAATCCTTTTGGCCACAGCAACCGTTTTATTGCTGACGCCATCTATAAGCAACTCACCACTTTAGAGCATGTTTTATTTGGAGGTTTTACCCATCAGCCCGCTATTCAAGTCGCTGAAAAGTTGATTGAAATTCTGCCTAGCAATCAGCAAAAAATATTTTTTTCGGATAATGGTTCTACTGCGGTAGAAGTCGCGATTAAAGTGGCTTTGCAGTTTTTCTTTAATAAAGGAGAAAAAAGGACAACTATTATAGCTTTTGAAGATGCTTTTCATGGCGACACTTTTGCAGCAATGGCAGCAAGCGGAATATCATTCTATACGCAGGCATTTCAAGGAATGTTTATCGATGTGGTTCGGATTCCAGTTCCCGTAAAAGGTAAAGAAAAAGCAAGTTTTACTGCTTTAAAAAACGTGATAGACAATCATAAATGTGCGGGATTCATTTTCGAGCCTTTGGTTCAAGGAGCCGCAGGAATGGTGATGTATGAGCCTGAGGCATTAGCTACCTTAATCGAAATTTGCAAAGAAAATAAGGTTTTGACAATCGCGGATGAAGTGATGACAGGATTTGGAAAAACAGGCAAAACATTTGCCATGGATTATGTAAAAGAGCAACCAGACATGATGTGTTTGTCGAAGGCATTAACTGGCGGAACGATTCCGATGGCCATAACTACTTTTACCCAAGAAATATTTGATGCTTTTTACGATGATGACATCAATAAAGCTTTATTTCACGGACATACATTTACTGCTAATCCAACAGGTTGTGCAGCAGTTTTGGCCAGTGTGCAATTGTTGCAAAAACCCGATATGCAAGCCAATATAAAAAGAGTAAATGAAAGACATTTGGCGTTTCAAAACCACATTAAAAACCATCCAAAGGTTACAACTACTCGTGTTTTAGGGGTTATTTTTGCTCTGGAAATTAAATCAAATTCGGATGAAAGCTATTACGGTTCAATGCGGAATAAACTCTACAATTTTTTTATTGAGAAAGGTGTAATTTTGCGTCCCGTTGGAAATATTGTGTACATTTTGCCGCCATACATTATTAGTGACGAGCAATTAGAAAAAGTATATGCTATTGTTGAAGAAGCAGTAGAAATGGTTTAAAAGTATTTCGTTTTTAATTTCGAAACGATAAACAAAAAGTAGAAGCAGAGATTCGGTACATTTTTACGCTGCATTAATTTACTGTTAACTTATATTTTTTTGCCACAGTTTAAATTAACTAAAAGGATTTAATCTGTGGCAAATTTTAATTTTTCTAACAAATTCATTTTTGAGAATTTCAGCCTTACCAAACATTCTCACTATGAGATTTTTTTTTGAGGTATAATGTGAAATAAAATTCAAGCTGCTTACCTTTGCCAAAAATTATATTTTGAACACTCCAAAAATTGCGATTACCTCTTTTGCTTCTATTTCTCCTTTAGGAAATACTTCCGAACAAGTGTGGGAAAACTACAAAAACAAAAATCATTGTTTTAGTTCTCAGTTTTTAGACAAGCAAGAAACAGTTGTTGGTGCTTTGAGTGAGAATTCAAAAGATTTAATAGATGCAATTCGTTCTTCAGATTCCAATTATAAAAGCCTGGATAATTCGGTTTTATTTGCTTTGTATGCGTCGAGACAAGCGGTGCAAAAAGCGGGTTGGGTTAAACGTTCTAATTTCGGAATTAACATTGGTTCTTCCAGAGGAGCCACCGACTTATTCGAAAAACACTTTCAGGAATATTTAGAATCTGGAAAAGCACAAACTTTAACTTCGCCAACTACTACTTTAGGAAATATTTCTTCATGGATTGCGCATGATTTACAAACTGAGGGACCTGAAGTTTCACATTCTATTACGTGTTCAACCGCATTACATTCCTTATTAAATGGGGTGGCTTGGTTGCGTGCCGGAATGGCTGACCAGTTTTTGGTTGGTGGAAGCGAAGCACCTTTGACGGATTTTACGATTGCACAAATGCGAGCACTCAAAATATATTCGCGTGCAAAAGTAGATCAAGATTCTTGGCCCAACTTAGCTTTAGATTTAAATAAAAAGCAAAATACCATGGTACTGGGTGAGGGGGCAGCGGTTTGCTGTTTGGAAATTGGCGAAAAAAACAACGCTTTGGCTTATCTAATAGGTGTAGGTTATGCCACTGAAATTTTGGAACATAATATCTCGATTTCCGCCGAAGCAACTTGCTTTCAAAAATCGATGAAAATGGCATTAAAAGAAATACCGCTTGAGGAAGTGGATGTCATTGTGATGCACGCGCCAGGCACTATAAAAGGGGACTTAACGGAATACAAAGCCATCCAAAAAGTATTTGGAAAGCATTTGCCATTATTAACTTCGAACAAATGGAAAATAGGACATACATTCGGAACTTCGGGAATGTTAAGCATAGAACTAGCTTTACTAATGCTGCAAAACAATCAGTTTATCGGAGTTCCTTTCTTCGAGCAAAAACAAACTAAGGAGATTCAGAAAGTACTTATAAATTCTGTTGGATTTGGTGGAAATGCGGTTAGTGTTTTGCTTGGTTTATAAATTTCACGAATATTTTATTTGTCGGTTTATTAAGTACTTAAATTAAAGATATAGATCTCCTTGTTTAGGACATTGGTAGCGCTAATACATTTTTCTACTTTTTTATTTTGCCTTCTTCTTACGAAAAAAAATCGTGTTAAATTAGCTACAAATAATACGATTGTAATTAGGTAAATACTTATAAAAAATAATTATGATACGTTTTTTTTGTCGTTCATCGATAACTATTGCCGTTGAACGATTATAGAATGGCTTTTGACTTACGATCTTTTAAAAGCGGTATTTTTGCACCTTAATTAATGCTTGGAGTATTTCATACTTTAAATTTTTAATCTTTGACTCAAAATTTAATTGTAATGACGTAATTGTTTTTGGCTAGTAGGTAACTATTCGTTAAAAATTAAGACTGTTTGTAAAAGTTAATTTTGGTGTAGCTAGCAGGCATTTATAAAAGAAATTTTAGTTGATAAACATGTTTTGTGCAATGGCAAGAATTAAAAATACCGTCATATGCCTCAAAAACGATAAGTATATGATAAAAAAACTACTCTTTATATTATTTTGTTATTACTCTTTTATGCCAACTACAACGGCTCAAGTTGTTAATTATAGCTTTATTAAAGCTATAGACATAAATCATAAATTGAATAATTCTTCTCTAATAATTTTAGGCAGTTGGGATAACAAGTTTACTTTGTCGCGTTTTCCAGTAAGCTTGACCTTTAAATGCACTAGTGTTTCATGTAACGGTCGCGGTATAAGTAACGCTTCAATTGTCGAAATAACCTAGTAAACAGCAGCAAACAAATGTTGGTGGTGCCTGTTTATTTAAAAAATGGAACAGCAGCAATTCGCAAAGTATTGTTTTAAGTCACCATTCAATAGTACAACAATAATAAATTTTTTTTTTAATAAAAAGTCATTTAATGGCGCTCAATCATGCAAAATTTTACCAAGTCATCTTTACCCCTATTTATCTTATTGTTATTATTTTTTATAACCAATGCCGTTCAAGCACAGAGCGCTGTTGACAGAATTTATACGGACTGGGGAGGCTATTGGACTGCGAATGCTGCAACAGGCTCAGACAATCGTCCCGATTCTGAAAATAATTTAACTGCATTTCAATGGAATGGTAAAACCTATTCAACTGGCGTAAATGACAGCCGATTGATCACAGAAAAGGTGGCGTTTGACGCGCACAAATTTAGAGCATTAAAAATTCAGGATATTAAACGGGGGAATTCAACATTTTTTCTGCAAGGCGCAATGATTGATGAAACCAAATCAGCAAGCATTTTAACTCCGGCTTTGACCGGTGCTGTTGCCACATCAGCAGAAATGGTTGCACGACTTACTGACGGAATTAATGGACTCGCCTTGGGGACTGGTATTGCAAATATTGGAACTAGCAGTGTTTCTTTTAAAATTGGAACTGACAATTTAAATCTAAACGGACTAAATGATGGCATACCTGACTTAATTGTAACGCAGGTTGCACTGCCAGGTGGAGCCGATGTATTTAAGTTTGTAGATGCTCTAGGCAAAACTGTTGGAGACCCAGTTACCATCGCTTTTCAAGGTGTAAAGGTGGTAGGTTCTTACAGTTTAGATATTTTTGATTCGACAGATGGCAAGCCAGCTAATGGATTTATTTCAAATGAAGTACGGGACATACGAATTTTAGCCTACGACCTAAGCGCTTTTGGAATTACTGCTGCGCTCGCGCCTACTGTAGATCGTTTTGTAGTTACTTTTTCAGGGAGTTCAGATTGTGCTTTTATTGCTTTCAATGCAAATTCTTTAAAATTAGCACAACTAGATTTGGTTAAAAAAGCAAGTTTAGTGAGCTGTGGAAAATTAGGAGATAAAATCACATACGATTTCGAAGTCACCAATACTGGAGATGTACCATTGCGAAACATTACTGTGGTTGACCCAAAGTTGGGAACGACTGCAGTGGGCACTATCAGTACCTTAAATGTGGGAGCAAAAGTTACCTTTACGGCAAACTATACGATCACTGCAGCCGATGTGGCTCTGGGATATGTTTCTAATAGTGCAAAAGTCACCGCAATAGATCCGTCTGACAATTTGGTCGAGGATATTTCGGGTCAGACAATTAATAATGATGTTGCCACAGTAATAAATTTACTAACTCCGCCTACCATAGGAGCAATTACTGCTGTTACTTGCAGCATTCCAGGATCTGTTCAATTGAGTAATTTGCCTGCTTCAGGAACTTGGAGTGTGGAGCGCTTACCAGGTAATGTAATTGTTAATGGAACAGGAGATACTAAGCAAATAAGCAATTTGCCAGCGGGAAAATATAGTTTCAGAGTGACCAATGAGACAGGTTGTAAATCACCTGCATCGGCAGAATTTGTGGTACCTGAAACGGTAACAAATAAATGGAATGGCACAAAGTGGTCTGACGGAACGCCAAATATCACACAAAACTTGAACGTCGAAGCAGACTTGAAAATTACCGCTGCGACCAATCTTACAGGTTGCAATTGCACGGTACAATCAGGTTATACGGTTACAGTTAACGGCGATGCTACGCTAACTTTACAAGATAAACTAACCAACAACGGGACAGTAATCTTTGAAAATAATGCCAGTTTGGTGCAAATTAATAATGCAATCAATAGCGGGAAAGTTACTTACAAACGCACCACAACGCCAGTTCGTAGATTTGATTTTACGTATTGGTCCTCTCCAGTTTCTAATTTCAAATTAAGCGATCTTTCGCCAAATACTTTGTCCGATAAATATTTAGCATACAACAATGCTTGGTCTATCAATTATAAGGGAACAGCAGTAATGCAAGCAGCTGCTGGTTATGCAGTTCGAGCACCACAAAGTTACAATCTTAACGAAGCAGCACCATTTACAGCAAGTTTTGAGGGTGTGCCAAATAATGGAGATATCCCATATGCTATAAAAGGAACTTGGAACCTAATTGGAAATCCTTATCCGTCGGCAGTTTATGCGGATGAATTTATATATAATAATACCAATTTATATGGGACCCTATATTTTTGGACACACAATTCTTCACCAGACGTGGCGATTGTAGGAAACGCAACCTACAATTATACGAGTGGCGATTATGCAAGTTATAACATCACTGGCGGTATTGGTAAAAATAGAGGAACAGCTGCTGCAACAGGCAGTTCTGAACCATTAGGATATATTGCGGCGGGGCAATCATTTTTTGTCGCAGCACAGCAAACGGTAGGGACCGTTTTATTTACCAATGAAATGCGCGTTGCAGGCAGGAACAAGCAGTTTTATAAAATGGCTAAGACAACGTCGATGGAGAAAAATCGAATTTGGTTAAACTTGACCAATGAAGATGGACTGTTCAAACAAATTTTAATTGGTTATGTAAGCGGCGCCACCAATGGCTATGATGCCATTTATGATGGGGTAACCTACAATGGAAATTCTTTTGCCGATTTTTATAGCATTAATGATGGTTCTCGTTTGGCAATACAAGGTCGTGCGGTTCCTTTTACAGCTGAGGAAATTCCTTTAGGTTTTAGTGTTAAACTGACCAAAAAACCTGCGGTAGAAAGTTCCTTTTCAATAGGTATTGATCACACCGATGGCAACCTGAATGAGCAACCGGTATTTTTGTACGACAACCAAACCAGCAAAACACACAATTTGCGCAAAGGCAACTACACTTTCAGCAGTGCCGATGGCGTATTTGACGACCGCTTCATTTTAAAATATGGTACCACTTTAGGAGTTGATGATTTCAACACTGAAAATAAAGTTTTAGAAGTGTATGTCAATAATAAAAAGATAACTATTGATGCAAAATTAGAAAGCATTAATAAAGTTACGATTTTTGACATTACAGGAAAATCAATTTACACCAAAGAAAACATAAACAATACCGTACTTGAAATTGAAAATTTAAAGATCAGCAATCAGGTCCTGATCGTTCAAACCATCCTCGAAAATGGCGCGACATCGAATACTAAAATTATTTTATAGGTTTATAGTATTTCACACAGATCAAAGATTTAACAGTATTTAATCTTTGCCTAAAAATAAAAAGGTCTCAGCCACAAATTGCACTAATTAACACGGAATCGTTTGTGATAATTAGTGCAATTTGTGGCTTGCTTTTTAATAGAATTCTGCACTTTGTAATTTTTTTCTGCTACAGATTAAAAGATTTAAAAGGATTTAATCTGTGATAATCTGTGAAATCTCTGTTTCAGATTATCACGAATTCCACCAATCAGCGCGAATCCATTTGTGCTATTAGTTCCGAAAAACAACTCCAATTAAAAATAGCAGTAATCGATAAACAATAAAGTCTGCGCCTCCTCAGCTACAACAACTCTAAGTTGTGATGAATAAATTTATGCCAGAAAGAAGTTACAATTGTAATTTTTAGAAAATTAATTTAGTTTTAAAAATAAAACTTCAATTGAGAAAAAAACTGCAGCAAAAAAGCACACCACCGAATCGCAATTGACTATCCGAAATTTATCAAAACCTTTATGATTATTGCTTCTGTTGCAAACAAGAATAAATTTTTGAAAATATAAATTCGCGTTCTCTTCATTCCAACAAAAAATGTTAGTTGTTAAACGTGGACTTAATACTTTATCTATTTTTAAAATATGTATTTTTATAAAATAACATGTGATTTTCAGTATGTTTACTATTAATATTCTCTGTTTTAAATTATTTACACATAAATTCTTGTTATTTTACATTATAATTCAACCAATAAATTGATATTGCAATAGATAATCCGTTTTTAATCGCGCATATTTATACTGGCTTTTAAAGATTTCTAATACTTATAAAGATGGATAAAAAACTACCTTTTTCAACAAATAGTTTAAATTTTCAGCATTTTGGTTTGCGAACTGAAAATAGCGGTCCTTTGCGCTCAAAATTGTTACTCGCTTTTGCATTATTTATAGTTTTTCAACTAAGCGGAATTGCACAGACCACTCATTATGCGAGGGTTAACGGTGCATGGAACGATGTTAATACGTGGTCTACAATTAACAGTGAAAGTGGCCCTGGTACAAGTTTTCCAATTGCTGGCGATATTGTTATTATTCAGGCTAATCGTACAATTACTGTTGGAACAAATGCCGCATGCGCTTCTATAAATATTATTTCCAATGGAAGTGCAGTAACTAATCTTATAGTAAATTCGGTATTAAATGTCAGCGGAATTATTACTTTACAATCAGATTCAGGCGACAGTCGATCAGCCGATATATCTGGTAGTGGAACACTCAATTGCGCTTCTGTGCAAATTGGCACAAATAATCCTCCAACTGGAGGATATGTTACGCGTCTAAATTTATTCACATCTCGAATCTCAAATTTTAATATTTCAGGCAATCTAAATATCTCGAGCTTTGCAGGATCTGGTGAAAAGAATGTAAGTAATGCATCTTTTAATTTGTCAAGTGGTTTATTAAACGTAGATGGAAAAATCACAATAACAGATGGCTCTATATATAACGAGTCTACTTTTACCACGGCACCGGCAACGGGCGCTCAAACTGGCACCTTGTTGTTGAGTAATGCTAATCCATTTAGCATCAGTGCTTTGGGTACAAAAAAAATTGAGCTTAATGGCACAGGTGCGACAGTAAATTACGACGGTGCAGGGCAAGCGATTCGTCCTACAGATTATACAAATCTTACAGTATCTGGATCAGAAAATAAAACCTTGGCTGCAACAACAACGGTATCAAATAATTTAACAATGAGCGGTACAGCAAAGCTAGCTCCAAGTGCTGCAAATATTATATCTGATGGTGCAAAAGTGATCTTTAATGGTGGGAGCTACGCAGCAGGAGGTTTTAGTGAAACGTTGGGAACCATTACTTTAAACGATAATTCGACCATCGATTTGCTTGGAACTTCAACAACTAATTTTGCGAACAGCAGTGCATTAACTTGGACAACTGGTAAAATTTTAACCATCAACGGCTGGACTAGTTCAAGCAAAATTTTTGTAGCAAATACAGGTTCCGCATTAACGACAACGCAACTTTCTCAAGTAAAGTTTCAAATCGGAGGTAGTTCCACAAGCGCTAAATTGCTTTCCACTGGAGAACTGCAACCAGAAGATTGCCCTACAACATACACAGTTACAGGGGTGCAAAATCCCACTGTTTGTGCGGGATCCACAATTCCAGTTACTACGTACTTTTACTCAGGCAATGTAACTGGAGTTACTGTTACTAATTTGCCCGCTGGAGTTACTTCCTCTATTGGCCCCAGCGGCGTAACGATTTCTGGTACTCCTACGTCGTCTGGAACTTATACACTTACAACTACGGGCGTTTGCGCTGGGTTTTCTGTGAGCGGAACAATTACTGTGAATCCTCTTGGTGCTATTGTTTATACGAGTGGCACGCAGGATCAAACAGTTTGTGCAGGAAGTGGCTATGCAACTACAGTTTATACGTATTCAGGTAGTGCCACAAATGCAAATGTAACCAATTTACCAACTGGATTAAATGCTGCTGTAAATACTACATTAAAAACCGTAACTGTTAGCGGTATACCGGCAGCAGGGGGCACCTATACAGTTACTGCCACTGGTCCTTGTGCCAATGTAAGTCGTACGGGGTCGGTGGTCATAAACCCTTTGGGAACAATAGTTTTAACTAGCGGTTCTCAAACTCAAACAATTTGTTCAGGAACTCCTTTTACGTCTACAATGTATACCTATTCAGGTAGTGCTACAAATGCAAACGTAAGCACTTTACCAGCTGGATTAACTTCTACGGTAAGTACTACCACAAAAACCGTAACTATTAGCGGTACACCTACATCAGCGGGAACTTATACAGTAACTGCAACTGGTCCGTGTGCCAATGTTAGTATTAGTGGTTCGGTATCATTTTATAGTACACAAATAAGCAATAACAAACTAACATTTACAAATGGAATTTCAGGTTCTGTGAGCGCTACCGCTACTGAAAACAGCACACCGGCTACTATTTCTGCTCCTGCAACGGCTTATTTTGCATCAGTGGATTTTGCAAGTTACGGAACGCCTACAGGTACAGCACCAAATTTTGCCATTAATCCTGCTTGTCATTCCTCAACTAGTCAAGCTGTTTCGGAAAGTTATATTTTAGGCAATAATTCTGCCACCATTCCAGCTAGTAATGCAGTATTTGGTGATCCCTGCTCAGGAACTCTAAAAAGAGTTTATATAACATCCTCTTATGCAGTAGCTATTTGCAGTGGGGCCGCTGTCACAATTAATGGTAGTACACCTACGGGAGGAGGAGGTAGTTTTACTTTTAAATGGCAAAGAAGCACAACTAGCGCAATTACTGGATTTGCAGATGCGCCTGGATCTAATACAACTGCAAATTATACATCAGGTACAGTATCGCAAACAAGTTGGTACCGAAGAGTAGTTACCTCATGCAATTTCACTAATACTTCGGCCGTAATAATGGTTAAAGTTAATCCTGTTTTTAGTGCAGGTGTAATAAATAGTACAGGACAAGTTATTTGCTATAACGGAGATCCATCCATCATTGGAAGTGCCACAGATGCTAGCGGTGGAGATGGAACCATTAGTTATAAATGGCAAGCAAATGGTGTAGACATTCTTGGAGCCACCTTAAAAAGTTATGATCCGCCAAGTGGCCTTACCACGACAACGACCTATACTCGTTTTGCGAAGGACAATATATGTAATACTGCATTTGTCCTTTCCTCGGGTTCGTGGAAAGTTACAATCACAAACCCACTCGCACCAACAACCAGTTCAACAACACAGACTTTCTGTGCAAATGCACTTTTATCGCCGAAAATTTCAGATTTAGTAGCTACTGGTAGTGGTTTAAAATGGTACAGCGCGCCATCAGGCGGAGTTGCTTTAGCATCGAATACAGTTTTAAGTGATGGAAGTTATTATGCGTCACAAACAGTTAGCGGTTGTGAAGGAACTGCAAGATTACAGGTTACAGTAATTATAAATAGTGTAGCAACCCCGACAGTTGGAGCGATTACCAATGTAACTTGTTCTGCTGCTTTCGGAACCGTAATTTTAAGCAATTTACCCACAGGATCATGGACTATTAATCAAAGTGGACCAATTAACACCACAATTCTAGGATCTGGTACTGCTTACACCGTGCCTAATTTATCAGCAGGATCATATACTTTTACAGTAACTACAAACGGTTGTACTTCTGCAGCAACAGCATCAGTAATTGTAGGAGATAATTCTTCAACAACCTGGAACGGAAATGCGTGGAGTAACGGAAGTCCAACTGCCACCAAAAATGCGATCATTGCGAGTGTTACACCCAATTCGCCTTTTGCAACAAACTTTACGGCTTGTGCGCTTACTATCAATGCGGGTGTAGTTGTAATTGTGCCTTCAGACTTGACCTTAACTATTACAAAGGGAGTTAATGTGACTACCGATAATGGCTTGGTATTTGAAAATAATGCGAGCTTGGTGCAAATAGAAGATGTGCAAAACACAGGAAAAATTACCTACAAACGCAATACGACGCCAATGCGCAGGTACGATTTCACCTACTGGTCATCTCCAGTTGCTGGAATGACATTAAACCAACTTTCGCCTAATACTTTGTATGACAAATATTTAAAATACAGCAATGGCTGGTCTGTAAGTGTGAATGGTGTAGAAACTATGAATCCCGCATCTGGTTATGCCGTGCGTGCGCCACAAAGTTTCGATCTTACGACAGCAACTGTTTACAATGCTGTTTTTGAAGGCATCCCAAACAATGGAACTATCGAATTTCAGCTCAACGGGACATGGAACTTAATTGGAAACCCTTATCCATCTGCAGTTTATGCCGATGAGTTTATTTATGGAAATCCCAATTTATATGGAACATTGTACTTTTGGGAGCACAATTCGCCACCTAGCACCTTGCAACCTGGCACGGCCACTTATAATTACAACAGTGGCGATTATGCAAGTTATAATATCACCGGCGGCGTTGGTACCAATTCTGGAACGGCGGCTGTAACAGGATCTAAAGCACCTTCTGGGTACATTGCGGCAGGTCAGTCATTTTTTATTGCTGCCGATGCAAGTTTGCCGTCTGTTTCTTTTAAAAATTATATGCGCCCACTGGGCCAAAATTCACAGTTCTTCAAAATGACTAGAAAGCCAGCTGTTGAGAAAAATAGAATATGGCTAAATCTAACCAATGAAGATGGGTTGTTCAAACAACTTTTAATAGGATACCTTAGCGGAGCTACCAATGCTTACGATATGGTTTATGATGGGGTAACCTATAATGGTAATGCCTATGCGGATTTTTATAGTATAAATAATGGTGCTAAACTGGCTATTCAAGGCCGCGCTGTTCCTTTTACGGATGAAGAAATTCCGTTAGGATTTCGCGCAAATTTGGCAAAAAAACCTGCTGTTCCTAATAGTATGTTTACTATTAGCATAGACCACACAGATGGTAGCTTAGACAATCAGTCGGTATTTTTATTTGATAAGGTTGAAAATAAAACGCACAATTTACGCAAAGGCGACTATAGTTTCTCAAGCGCAGACGGAACATTCGACGATCGTTTTGTATTAAAGTACACCAATAAAACATTAGGAGTAGATGATTTTCAACAGCAAAACAAAACGATAAAAGTATCTGTGAAAAATAAAGTCATAACTATTGATGCTACAACTCATACAATTGAAAAAGTATTGATTTACGATGTTTCGGGTAAAACAATTTATAGTAAAAGTAAAATCAATTCTTCAGTTTTTGAAATTGCTAATTTAAGAAGTAGTGATCAGGTATTGTTGGTTAAATTGCAATTAGAAAATGGTATAACGCAAACGACTAAAATTATATTTTAATATCAGTAACTTATTGAATTAAAAAAACCACTTGTATGCGCAAGTGGTTTTTTTTTACGACTTTTAATTAATTCTTTCCTTTTTACACTTCGTCTTTAGTAGAAGAAAGCATTTTCATCTTCTCATAAACGAGCGTACTTTCAAAACCTTTACGCAACAAAGCATCGCAGAATTTTTTACTCTTCTTAAGTTTATTTTTTTCTGAAATACCTTCCCATGTTTTCAATGATAAATTTTCAAACGTTTCGTAATATTCTTCTGAAGAAATTTCTTTCAAAGCTGTTGTAATATTATATGCCGAAATATGCCGGAATTTGAGCTCATTGACGATGCGCACTTTTCCCCATTGTTTTATTCTATGTTTTCCTCTCGCAAAACTACACGCAAAACGGGTTTCGTTTAAAAAATTATCACTAATAAGTTTAACAATCACTTGATCAATTTCGTCAGCAGTCATTTTAAGACTTTTTAGTTTAGACACTACTTCATCATGACAACGATCTTGGTAAGCGCAATAATGCTCTAATTTTTTTAGTGCTTGTAGTATGGTATAAGTTTCAGACATTTTTAAGATAAATAGAAAAGTTAAAAGTAAACATTGTTTGAGCGATTATGTAAAATGTCAAGATTTAAAATTAAAGAAGAAATATCACTAATTCAAGGTATTGTAAGATTTTTATTATTTTTATATTTTTGTGTATACTTTAAAAAGCTTCTGTTTAGCTTTTTCATTAAAATTACTACGTACCATTAAACTTATTACTATTGAAAACAACTTTACTTTTTCTGCTTTTATTTTTCTCCGCTTCTCATTCTCAAGCGCAACAAGGCAAATTAGATCCCACTTTTAATACTATAGACAATGGCTTATTAGGAGATGGATTCGATGGCGTCGTTCATTCTATCAGTTTACAATCGGATAATAAATTAATTGTTGGAGGTAGCTTTAATAATTTCAATGGAACTGCTGTTTCAAAATTTTGTCGCTTGGATGTAGAAGGTCAAATAGATGCAACATTTGTTACAGGAACTGGTTTTGATGGTAACGTACTTTGTGCCGCAGTTCAAACCGATTCACAAGTGATAATCGCAGGGAATTTCAAAATGTATAATGGCGCAGCCGTATCCAAAATTATAAAAACAGATGCAGTAGGTAATTTAGATGCAGCATTTACAGCGAACGTAGGACCAATTACTACTACAAGTAGTATTCATAGCATAGCAGTAGATCAAAATAATAGAATAATAATTGCCGGTACTTTTGCCAGTATTAAAGGTGTCACCGCAAATAAAATTGCTCGTTTACTTCCAAATGGATTGTTAGACTCTTCTTTTTTCGTCGGAACTGGCTCTTCCCATCAAGTCAATGTGGTAGCAGTTCAATTAGACAATAAAATTCTGGTTGGTGGTAATTTCACTTCGTTTTCAAGTTCAAGCAAAAATCACATCGTGCGTTTAAATGAAGACGGAAGTATAGATTCGACTTTTAATGTTGGAGATGGATTTGATACTAATGTTGAAACAATGGCAATTGCGAGTGATGGAAAGATTCTAGTTGGAGGAAGCTTTACAACTTACAATGGGATAACGGTAAATAGAATCGTTAGACTTAATACTGATGGTTCTTTAGATTCTTCGTTCACTTCGGGAAGCGGTTTTACTTCAGGGATTGTATATGCGATTAAATTGGATGGCAATGGTAATTGTATGGTTGGTGGAAGTTTTACGGGCAATTACAATGGCAGTGTCGTAAACAGAATTATTTTTTTAGACGATAACGGACAAGTGAAATCAAATTTCGATAATGGAGATGGCCCTAATTCTTCTGTTTTTTCAATCGCATCAGACCATACTAATTCATGGTATTTAGCTGGAAACTTCACTACTTATGACGCACTGAACCAAGGTCGAGTTACTAAGATAGATTATGATGGAGCATTAGATGGTGGCTATTTAACGCCAGGAGTCGGTTTTGATTTGGCAGTTTTAAAAGTAGTACCAGTAAGCGATAAAAAAATAGTAGTTGGTGGAAGTTTTAGAAAATTTAATGGCAGTACCATTGGCAAATTAATTCGCCTTACAGAAGAAGGCAATGTAGATTCGAGTTTCAATTTCGGAGAAGTTGGTTCGGATGATACTGTGCGATCTATTTTAGTCCAACCAGATGGCAAAATAATTGCAGGTGGAGCGTTTAAAAATTATAATGGAAATTCCGCTGGACGAATCATTCGCTTAAATGAAAATGGAAAAATAGACGGCAGTTTTGTGAGCGGTACAGGATTTAACAATCAAGTGTATATCATTAGGCGTCAAGATGATGGAAAGTTTTTAGTTGGTGGAAATTTTACATCATATAATGCTTTGCCCGCTAATAGAATTATTCGCCTTAATAGTGATGGTACGGTTGATATGACTTTTAATAGTCAAGGTGCTGACGCTTATGTGGAGCAAATTGAAGTGCAACCAGATGGCAAAATCATTGTTGGTGGACGATTTACTGTTTTTAACGGACTTACTTCTTCACGAATGATTCGTTTGAATGCCGATGGCTCTACAGACAACACCTTTACTATCGAAGCTGGTTTTGGTAATAATATTTATGCAATGGCCCTTCAACCCGATGGTAAAATTCTCGCTGGAGGTTCTTTTATTAGCTATAAGAGTGTTTCCCAAAAAAGAATGATTCGACTGAATTCAGATGGTTCTTTAGACGCAACTTTTGCCATCGGAACGGGATTTAGCAAAGGAGATATTCGAACCATCTTGCTACAAAAAGATGGAAGGGTTTTAGTTGGTGGAACGTTTACAGGAACTTATAATGGCACTCCGGTTTCTCGTTTAGTACGCCTTCATAAAAATGGAGGTATTGATCTCTCGTTCGAGAGTAGCTTAAATGGTACTTTATATAGCGTGGCAATTACTTCTGATAATAAGGCAATCATTGGAGGAAACTTTAATTCAGTTGCGGGAAAAGCAAAACATCGTGTGGCGCGTTTACGTTTGTGCACCAACAGTTCAACGTATTCTGAAATTTGGTCTAACGAACAAGCAGCAGACGGAATGGAACTTACTTTTGAGAAAGATTACGAATTTACGACATCAGTATATGCGTGCAGCTGCACTATTGCTCTCGGAAAGACAGTTACGATTGCTTCTGGCACTACGTTGGGATTATCGTTCGGTTATTCGGGTTTGGGAACATTAGTTATTAAAGACAAAGCAAGTCTCTACCAAGATGATGATGAGGTTATAAATACGGGTCATGCGGTCATAGAAAAAACATCAACCCCAATGAAGAATTTTGATTATACGTATTGGTCTTCTCCTGTTTTGAATCAGACAGCCAAAAAATTATCTCCAAATACTTTTCCAGATAAATATTATCGATGGCAAAAAGACTGGGTTTTTGATGATGGGACTATGCAAGCTGGAAAAGGATATATAATACGAGTGCCTAAACCAGGAGCATATGCAAACGGTGAAAAAGCTTTCGAAAATTCGGAACTTTATGAGCAAGGAGTTAAATTTAAAGGCATTCCGAATAACGGAAATATTATAGGAGAAACTACACTACCAGACGAATTCTTTTTAGTAGGAAACCCGTACGCATCTGCAATTAATGCCGATACGTTTCTGGACAAAAATGAATTTCTCAATGGCACCATTTATTTGTGGACGCACGACACGCCAATCACCCAAAGCAGTTCGTTTTATGTGTATACTTCAGCTGATTATGCGAGTTATAATCGTACTGGAGCTGTAATTACAGGTCCGAAAGGAGTTCCTCCTTCAGGAAAAATAGCTTCTGGCCAATCGTTTTTTACCTTTGCAAATGCAATAGGCACGATAAAATTTGACAATAGTATGAGACTAGTTGGTCAAAACAATCAGTTTTTCAAACCTAGTAAAAACAAGAAGGAAAATACTATTAGCGAGAGACATCGAGTATGGTTGAATTTAATGAACGAAGATGGAATATTTAAGCAATTGCTAGTTGGTTATGTAGAAGGTGCAACGAACAATTTTGACACTAGATTTGATGGAGTTAGTTTAAACGGAAATGCGCATGCAGATTTTTACACAATTTCAGGAAACAGAAACTTCACCATTCAAGGTAGAAGCTTACCATTTGAAATTGCAGATGAGGTTCATGTCGGATATATCTCTTCTATCGAAGGAAAATTTAGTATAGACATTCATAGTTCTGACGGAGATTTAGCCATTCACGCTATTTACTTAAAAGATAAAAAATTAAATGTCACTCATGATTTGCGAAAAAGTGGATATAGTTTTTCGACTGAAAAGGGAGTTTTTGACGATCGTTTTGTATTGATTTATGCAGATCAGACGCTAGGTATTGAGGAACAGACAATTGTTGAGAAGGACATAAAAATTAGTACGAGAAGTAAAACAGTTCAATTATTTGCTGTAGATACTATTATAGATGAAGTTGTGATTTATGATTTGTTAGGAAGAGAATTATTTCGAAAAAACGAAATTTCATCCACTGAATTTAGTTGGAATGGAAGTCAAATTCCAACTCAGGTTTTGGTTGTAAAAGTAGTTTTACAGAATAATAAAATCATGTCTCAAAAAGTAGTTTTGAAGTAATTCGAGATACTTGAAACAGGTTATAAGTTAAAATATCTATTTAGGATTGTTAAAACAAAGGACTTAACATACTGTAATACTATGTTATGTCCTTTGTTTATAACCGATTCGTAAAAACTAAGTAATACTCATCTCCGGAATTTCTCCGTCGATAATTAAGTCGGCTTCAGTCGAAGCGATAATGTGCTCTACCGAAACGCCCGGTGCTCTTTCAATTAATTTAAATCCCTTGGGAGTAACTTCTAAAACAGCTAATTCTGTCACTACTTTTTTAACACAGCCAACTCCAGTTAACGGCAACGTACATTTTTTAAGAATTTTAGATTCACCCGCTTTATTTACGTGCATCATTGCTACGATAATGTTCTCTGCAGAAGCTACTAAATCCATCGCACCGCCCATTCCCTTAACCATTTTACCAGGAATTTTCCAATTGGCTATATCTCCGTTTTCGGCAACTTCCATTGCGCCCAGAATAGTTAAATCTACTTTTTGACTTCGAATCATTCCGAAACTGAAAGCAGAGTCAAAAAAACTTGCTCCAGGCATAGTAGTAATCGTTTGCTTTCCCGCATTAATAATGTCGGCATCTTCTTCACCTTCAAAAGGAAAAGGACCCATGCCTAAAACGCCATTTTCACTTTGAAATTCTACAGCAATTTCGTCGCTAACATAATTCGCGACTAACGTCGGAATTCCGATCCCTAAGTTTACAAAATAACCGTCTTTTACTTCTTTGGCAATTCGTTTTGCTATTCCTGTTTTGTCTAACATATCTTCTCGTTATATAAATTAGAAAATCTAATCATTGGATATAGTATCAAACTAAGTAATGAATAAATTGTCTGATTATCTCGTTTTTATTCTCTCTTACGAACCGTTCGTTGTTCAATTCGTTTTTCAAATTTTTCTCCTTGAAAAATGCGTTGCACCATGATACCTGGAATGTGAATTTGATTGGGATCTAGAGTTCCTGCAGGAACTAATTCTTCTACCTCCGCAACTGTTATTTTCGCAGCACCAGCCATACAAGCATTAAAATTTCGAGCTGTCCCTTTAAAAATTAAATTACCCGCTTCATCCCCTTTCCATGCTTTTACAATAGCAAAATCAGCTTTAAAAGCCTCTTCCATAATGTGCATTTTACCATTAAATTCCCGAACTTCTTTTCCTTCGGCCACTTCAGTTCCATAACCCGCAGGTGTAAAAAACGCAGGAATTCCAGCTTGTGCTGCGCGACATTTCTCGGCCAATGTTCCTTGTGGTGTCAATTCAACGTCTAGTTCTCCCGAAAGCATTTGTCGTTCAAATTCGGCATTTTCACCAACATAAGACGAGATCATCTTTTTGATCTGTTTTTTCTGCAATAACAATCCCAGACCAAAGTCATCCACTCCCGCATTATTTGAGATGCACGTTAAATTAGTGGTGTTTCTTGCAACTAATGCTGCAATGGTGTTTTCGGGAATGCCACAAAGACCAAAACCTCCAAACATTATCGTCATATTATCGGTAATACCTGCAATGGCGTCTTGAACAGAATCTACTTTTTTGTTAATCATAGTGAATTGATTTTTTCCTTTCTAAAATTACGTATTTATTTTGAAAGCAAAAATAAATTTCAGTATTCGTAATATAATAAGTTTGAATCAGAAGTTCTTTACGAAAATGATAATGTAAAATAATTCTGTCTTCGGTGTCAATGACTTCTAATATAAAAGCCATAACCTCTAGATGGAAGTTATGGCTTTTATAAAAGTAAATTAATAATTAAATAAGAATTTTGAACTGCATTACAATTCGAATTCGTCTGTATTTTGTTCTGGATTAATAGAATCTTTTACTTTCTTCGGAACGTAACAGTCAACTTTTATCGAAAGATTTGCTGGCTTTTCGAACTCAGCTTTAGATATTTTTAAATCAGGATCGTTATAACATAGTTTCATAAAATAACCCCAAACAGGTAAGGCGGCTGTTGCTCCTTGTCCGTAGGTTATACTTTTAAAACGAGCCGAACGGTCTTCGCAACCTACCCAAACACCGGTTACTAAATTTGGAACCATTCCCATAAACCAACCATCAGACTGGTTTTGTGTGGTTCCTGTTTTACCAGCAATCGGATTGGTAAATGCGTACGGATATCCTGTTACACGATTGTACCCGTGTCCACCACCTGTGGTGCGCAAACGCGAACCAGATCCACCTTCGGTAACTCCTTCTAATAATTTAACTACTGCAAAAGCAATGTCTTTATTTAGTACATCATGTGATTCTGGAATTGGTTCGTAAATTATTTCACCACTTTTATTCTCGATTCGACTCAAAAATTGTGGTTTTACATAAACTCCTTGATTTGCAAAAGTACTATAAGCTGCAACCATTTCTTGAACCGTAATATCAACGGCTCCTAAAGCAATAGAAGGTTGATTCGGGATATGTGTTTTAATTCCTAATTTATGTGCCAAATCAACTACGGCTTCTGGACCAGTTCTGTCTATTAATTTCGCTGAAATCGTATTTATTGAACTTGCCAATGCTTTCTTTAAAGTAACCATACCAATGTAGCGGTTGTTGGAGTTTTTTGGAGTCCAGCTTGCCGTTACGTGGTGGCGCCCAACCGGAATAGTAAAGGGAGCATCAATGATAGAGTCGCAAGGAGACATATTAAGTTGTTCGATCGCGGTAGCATAAACAAACGGTTTAAAAGTAGAACCTACTTGTCTCGTTCCTTGACCCACGTGGTCGTATTGAAAATATTTATAATTAATACCACCAACCCAAGCCTTAATGCTTCCGGTTTGTGGTTCCATTGCCATTAATCCAGATTGCAAGAAGTGTTTGTAGTAGCGGATAGAATCAGTTGGCGTCATAATAGTATCACGCTCACCTTTCCACGTAAAAATTTTCATTTTGGTTTTTACGTCAAACGATTTAATGATCTCGTCATCCGACTTTTCGGCACCTTTCATTACAAACCAACGATTCGATGCTTTCATCGCTTGCATCATAATACGATCGGTTTCTTTTTGAGAAATGTTTACAAAAGGTGCATTTTTATTCGTCTTAGACTGAATAAAAAATTCTTGTTGCAAGTTTGCCATGTGCGCAGATACTGCTTCCTCAGCATATTTCTGCATTCTAGAATCAATTGTTGTATATATTTTAAGGCCGTCTTTGTAGATGTTGTAGTCACTTCCGTCAGCTTTTTTATTCTCGGTCACCCATTTTTTCATGTAGTCACGTAAGTACTCTCGAAAATAAGTGGCAGAGCCTTCACGGTGGCTTTCTAATTTAAACTGCAAAGTAATTGGTAATTCTTGTAAACGGTCTTTCGTTTCCATAGAAATCATCTTTGCTTTTTCCATTTGTCTAAGTACCACATTACGACGGTTTTTTACACCAACTGGATTTCGAACTGGGTTATACAAACCTGAGTTTTTAAACATTCCAACTAATATCGCCGACTCGTCTACCGTTAAGTCTTTTGGTTCTTTCGAGAAATAAGTTTGTGCCGCAGAACTTACACCGACAGCGTAATTTCCGAAGTCGTATACGTTGCAATACATCGCCAAAATTTCATTTTTGGTATACTGTCTTTCTAATCGAGTAGCAATAATCCACTCTTTTATTTTCTGCACTATACGAAACGGTAAAAACTTAGACCCTTCTCCGTGAAACAATTGTTTTGCTAATTGTTGGGTTAAAGTACTCGCTCCTCCATTAGTTCCTAGGGAAAACGCAGCACGTAAAGTTCCTCTCGCATCAATACCGGAGTGCTCATAGAAACGCTCGTCTTCGGTAGCAACTAAAGCATCAACAAGATTTTTAGGCAAGTCAGAATATTTTAACTGCGATCTATTGGTTTGGAAATATTTTCCAATAACAACGCCATCCGAAGAAATAATCTCGGTCGCTAAATTGGAATCTGGATTTTCAAGATCTTCAAAAGAAGGCATTGAACCAAAAATTCCCCAAGAAGCAAATAGGAAAAAAGTAATCGTTCCTAAAAGACCGTAAATATAAATTTTCCAAAAACGCTTAGTGTACGTTTTGAAGTCGGTATTATTTTTTGAAATATTGTTTTTTTTAGTAGCCATATATAACTATTCTATTCTTTTTTTTCTATTCTAAATCCAACGTCAGTAACACCTTCTAATTCTTGTACGCCCGGAACTTTGCCCGATTCGCGAACAGCTTGTTTGATATGCACTTTATAAGTGCCTTTAAATTTGACATTCTCTCGATACAAAAGTTTACTTTCTTTAATGTCAGAAAACCCATTGCCCAATAAACTTCCATCAGGGTTTGCCATTTGGTATTCTAAAGTATCAATTTTGGTAAAGCCGTTTTGCTTCTCTGTTGAAACAATCAAAAACAAATTGTTATACGCATAATTGTTGTTCGCTCTCAAACTTACAAGTAAGTCGTACGTCTTAGTCGAATCTAATTGAGGTAAGTCAAACGTGACAATACTGTCTTTGTGCCAAGCACTACCAACAGATTCGTACGTATCAAAAACCCTTTCTTTATCACATGAAAAAAGAACTACTGCCGTTAAAAATAAAATAGCGCTATTTTTTATTCTCATTCTTGGTAATAATTATTGGTTTTCTTGGCTCGGCAGTCGCAGAATCTTCGGCTGGCTTTGGCTTGTTAGCTTTCGGTGCGCGATTTTGATTCTTATTTGGCTTGCTAGGAGTATCGTTTAATTTTTCTTTCTCTTTTTCTTTTGGTTTTTGATTCGGATTTGCTTTTAGCTTTTGATTCGGATTGCTAACTTTAGCTTTGTTTTCTGGTTTAGCAGAATTTGCTACAATAACATTTTCGCCAGCTGGCTTTCTATTCTTGCTTGGTTTTTTCTTGCGTTTTGGTTGGTCAAAACGAGTCAAACTTTCTTGCCCCATCGCATTATTGAAATCTTTTTCAGGTTCTGCAGTTTCTTCAATTGCATAGTCTTCTAGAGACGAAACTTTATTTTTAAGTTTGTTTTCTGCTACTATTTCTTTGACTTGATCAATTTTTAAAACGTGCCAATTTGAGAAATTGTTGGTGTAAGCAAACCACATTAGCCCCTTAAAAATATCTTGCTTTTGGCAAATAGCATCTCCTTTTTCAGTAACTAATTTAGTGTCGTATTCTGGAAAATCTTTTAAAGCATCCATGTACGTGTCTAATTCATAGTTCAAACAACATTTTAGTTTACCACATTGTCCTGCTAATTTTTGAGGATTCAGTGACAACTGCTGGTAACGCGCTGCCGAGGTGTTCACACTTCTAAAATCGGTTAGCCAAGTAGAGCAACACAATTCTCGTCCGCAAGAACCAATTCCGCCTAAACGAGCTGCTTCCTGACGGAAACCTACTTGTTTCATCTCAATTCTAGTGCTGAATTCTTTTGCAAAATCCTTAATTAAAACTCTAAAATCGACACGATCATTGGCTGTATAATAAAATGTTGCCTTTGATCCATCACCTTGGAACTCAATATCCGAAATTTTCATTTCTAGTTTTTGAGAAATAGCCAATTCTCGTGCACGAACTTTCATCGGTTCTTCGCGATCACGCGCTGCAGACCAAATGTCAATATCTTTTTGTGATGCTTTTCGGTAAATTTTAGCAACTTCACTACTTTCAGGATTCACTCCTTTTTTCTTCATTTGGATACGAACCAATTCTCCCGTAAGAGTCACAATACCAATATCATGTCCTGGAGAAGCTACAGTTGCAACAATGTCTCCAATACTTAGGGTTAATTTCTCAGTATTTCTATAAAATTCTTTTCTGCCGTTTTTAAAACGTACTTCAACGCAATCAAAAGGAGCCTCGCCATTAGGCAAACTCATGTTCGAAAGCCAGTCAAAAACAGTCAATTTATTGCAGCTATCGGTGCCGCAAGTCCCATTATTTTTACAACCCTTTGGTGCTCCACCATCAGAAGTTGAACAACTTGTACATGCCATAATTTTATATGTAGTGTTGCAATAAATGCAACTTAAGTTCTTAGAAAGATTTACGCGTAAAGATAGTATTTTTTAATTTTATGTTACAACGATTGGAATTATATGCAAATGATAAAATTTTTATTAAAAAGAAACCCATTGCGATTGCTATCGTAATGGGTTTCTTTACTGCATTTACATTTATAAAAAGTCGTTTTTTTTATAAATCACTTCTAAATTTACATTCAGTAGCGTTAGAATTACTTTACTATTTATCCCACCAAACTGGTGTAATCATAGATTTAAAATTCGCACTGTAGACGGCTGAATTAGTGCTTTTTTCAGAATTCGGATATACAAATCTTCTGATCCATTCCCCACCATTGTTAGGATCTGTGTTTTTTGGTAATTTTAAACCAACAAACACATTAGGTGAGAAATTGTATCTGCGATAATCTGTGAAAGTTTCTGGATTTAGATACAGAGCAATAAATTTCTGTCTCATGATGTCTTTTAATGCTAAAGTTGTTGTGCCTTTGGCGATTGAAGCGTCAGCAATGTAAGCTGTTTTTAGAGCAGGTGCAACTCCTAACTTATCCATGTTAGCATTAATTCCAGCAAGATAAGCAGTGTTTGCTGCTGCATTTGCACCAGCGCTAGTAGCAGTTCCTCCTGCTAAAAGGAAATTCGCCTCTGCTTCAATAAATTTCGCTTCAGCAAATGACATAATTACTAATGGTGAATTCGCTTTTGAATAAAAGAAATCAATTCCTATCTTAGCATTAGCGCCTGGTTGTCCAGGAACATTAGCGCCAGTTCCATTTTCAATTCCATTGTAATTAGTAACTACCATTGGATCTGGATTTGTAGTTTGTGAAGCTGGATTCGGATACTTTCTGATGTCAACAATTGCTAATAATCTTGGATCCATTGTTACTGTAGTAAATGGAAATGATTTTCCATTCATAGCATTTATCAATTGATTTGAGATTAAAAACGAAATGTTACCAGTGTTTAATCCTAACTGATTTGCGTACCAAGGATTTGTATTTACAGTATT
This sequence comes from Flavobacterium sp. TAB 87, assembly GCF_001529295.1. Lineage (GTDB taxonomy): Bacteria > Bacteroidota > Bacteroidia > Flavobacteriales > Flavobacteriaceae > Flavobacterium. The sequence continues at coordinate 267,026 of NZ_LLWK01000038.1, read as the reverse complement.
GTAAACTAATTGAAAATCATCTGCATTAGAGGTGAACCCTTTTGATAAGCTTTCCAATGCTTTTGTAGCAGCTGTTCCAGCGTTTATTTTAGATAAGTGTAACTGATATCTCGCTTTAAAAGTATACGCAGCCTTAATCCATTTGTTAACGTCTCCGCCATAAATTAAATCTTCTTTACCCGGTTTATTAATTATTGAAGTATTAGGAGCCGATAATTTTGCGATTGCAGCTGTAAATAATTCATCAATTGCAGCGTAAACAGATTCTTGAGAATCATATTTTGGATATGAAATTACACCACCTTGGGATGCTTCAGTATAAGGAATATCTCCGTATAAATCAGTTGCTAAACCGAGATTAATCGCTTTTAAAACTTGCGCAATTCCTAAGTAGTGAGAAGAATTTGTAGCGATTGCTTTGTCTTCGACCACTTTAATATTGGCTAAAGCTTTTACATAAGTGGTAAACCAATACGAATCTAAACCACTAAAATAATGCTTATCAATATCCTGATTTGAAAGTGCTGAAGAAATATGTTGGTTTACCTGAGCCACACTTACTGAAGCAGAATATTGAGCGTCAATGGTGTTTTGAATGGCAGGACTTAATACATCTTTTAATGCTGTTGAATTAGTGTCTATCGCATCGGGAGGTGTATTTACGTCAAAATAACTATCGCTGCAACTGGTCACCAAGCTGGTCGTAACAAAAAGTGCTACTATTATTAAAATATTTTTCATACTGTTATTTTTAATAAATTAAAATCCAAAATTAACACCAAAAGAGTACGATTGTGTTAATGGAACGTTTAAACCCGTGAACCCATATACGTTACTTCCTGAGCTAAATTGACTTCCTTCAGGATCAAAACCTCTAAATGGTGTCCATAGCAAGAAGTTACTTCCGCTAACTGTAAACGAAGCAGTTGCCATATTTAATTTGCGAAGTAATTCTGAAGGTAAATTATACGATAAAGAGACATTTCGTAATTTCAACCAAGAAGCATCTTGTACTAAAATTTCAGAAGATCTGTTGTAATTTTCATTACGGTAATAACTGTTAGCATCTATTATAGCTGGAATGTCATTTTTGACGTAACCGCCAGAACCATTAGATTTTACACCGTCCAGCACTTTTTGAATGTTTCGCTCTTCAGTGATTTTTAAAACACCATTACGCAACCCGTTTCTTTGTCCAGAGTCAAAAGCGCTTCCACCTTCTTTATATTCGAACAAAAATGATAAATTAAAATTCTTGTAAGTAAAAGTATTGTTTAGTGTAGCAACCCAGTCTGGAAATGCATTAGCAACTTTAGAATATTCGAAATCACCTTTAGCCGTTTTCTTTAAAATTGGTAATCCATCAGCACCTATCACTCTTTGACCATCAATTTGCGTCCAAGTATATCCATATAAAGATCCGGCTGCATCACCTACTTTAACTTGAGAAATTACACCTTGAAAACTGTCCATAAAAACAACATTCTCAAATGGCAAAGAAGTTACTTCAGTGTCATAAGCAGTAAAGTTAGCAGTAGCAGTCCATTTTAAATTGCTAGTTTTCAATATGTCTCCTGCAAGTGTTAACTCATGACCTTTTGTTTTTAACGAACCTGCATTACTCCAAATACTTGTTAAGCCAGAAATTTGAGATACTGGAACTGCAATAATTTGGTCGTCACTTTTTCTATCAAAATAAGTGTACTCTAATCGTATGCGGTTATTATAAAACTTTAAATCAGTACCTACTTCAAGAGTGGTAACGATCTCTGGTCTAATGTTAGGGTCTGAAGCAATAGAGCCAACAGAAATTCCACCAACACCATTGAAAGGAGTTTCAGGTCTACTGTATCTTCCAATTCCGTAAGGAGGAATTTTCCCAACTTGTGCCCATGAAGCTCTTATTTTTCCTAATGATAAAACATTTCTATCTTTATCAATTAAGTCATTAAATACAAAGGCAGCATTTGTAGAGTAATAATCAAAAGATCGATTTGCTTTAGGTAAAGTTGAAACTTCATCTCTTCTTGCAGTAGCTCCTAAATAGATAATTTCTTTGAAATCAGCTTTTGCTTCACCAAAGTATCCAATGTTTCTTTGAACTTGCTCTCCTGTATTTGTTACAAATTTGTTTGTAGTATTTGAAATATTGTCAAATCCTGAGATTAATAAACCTTCACCTCTTTGATTGCCATAAGTATTTCTAGTATCAGAAATTTGTTGTCCTATCAAAAGATTAGTGCTAATGTCACCAAATTTTTTCGTCGCAGTAAATACTAAGTTTGAATTCAGACCTTTGAAATTAATAGTTTCATTTGTTATGAATCCTTTTACACCAGTTCCAACATCTAAATCATCTGGAACGTATCTATTTCTCAACTCAGAATAATTATCAATACTTGCTCTATAAACAACATTAAACCAAGAATTCGCTTGCCAGTTTAAGTCGGCACCAGCAATCCAGCGATCAACATTGTCATTTAAATTACTGATTTCAGCAAAATATCTTGGATTGTCGATAGTTCCTTTGGTCCAGTTTCTTTGTTTTCCATCAACAGTCAAATAGTTGTTAATATCAATAGATGGAGACCAGTAAGCCATTGAACTCATGATCGATTTATCTCCAGTATTAGCTCTAGTTCCACCAGAATTAGCATACGTTACAGAAGTTCCCAGTTTTAAATTTTCTAATAATTTATAACCTCCATTAAACTTTAAAGTTTTTCTGTCGTAGCTTGTGTTTGGAACCGTTCCTTCATCTTTACTTGTAGATGCAGAAAGATAATAATTGATTTTTTCGTTTCCACCGCTTACACTTACGTTTAAAGTGTGATTAACTCCAGTTTTGAAAAAATCTCTATAAAAATCTCTAAAGCGAATGCTTGAATCATCAGCAGAAGAATATTTTGGTCCATTCGATTGAAACCCAGAAGTAAAACCAGGATAATACGAAACGCCACCAGGAACACTGTCGTCATTATTACTTAAAACTCTAGGAACTAAATTACGTGGAAAAGGAGAAGCTCCATTTCCCGCTGTTGTACCTTCTCTCCATGTAGATTGTAACTCAGGATATTTGTTTATTTCACTAAATGAAACGCTAGAGGAAACATTCACCTTCGTTTTTCCTTCTTTTCCTTTTTTAGTAGTGATGATAATTACACCATTACCGGCCAAAATTCCATAAAGTGCTGTAGCTCCTGCTCCTTTCAATATCGAATAAGACTCGATGTCATTTGGATTGATATCTACCGAACGGTTTGAAAAAGCAAATTGCTCGCTACTTCCGGCAGAATTAGAACCAATTGAAGGATTAATGTTTCCTGTAAAAGTCGAATTGTTCACTGGATTACCGTCAATAATTATTAAAGGCTGATTGTTACTTCCAGCACTTAGCGAGGAAACACCTCTAATTAATATATCAACTCCAGCACCAGCAGCGCCAGATGTTTTGTTTACCGTAAGTCCAGAAATGCTTCCTTGTAAGCTTTCCAGAGCATTTACCTGGCCTGGTCTTTCAATATCTACAGCTTTAACGGTTTGATTAGCAAAACCTAAAGACTTTGTTTTGCTTTGAACATTAAATGCAGTAACAACAACCTCGTCTAGTTTGTTTTCTGCACCTTCTTTAAGGCTAATAGTAACTGTAGTACCAGTAACGGTAACTTCTTGATTTGCGAAACCGATGTAAGAAACCACCAAAACGCTTCCTTTTGAAGCCTTAATTTGAAAGTTCCCGTCAAAATCTGTAGACACAGCAGATTTAGTTCCTTTAACAGCGACGTTTGCTCCGGGTAATCCAATACCAAGGTTGTCTGAAACTTTACCTTTAACAATACCTTCTTGGGCATACATCATAAAAAACCCAAAAAAGAATAGTAAAAGAATTAAAATCTTTTTTTTCATATCGTTAAATTTTCTTATTTTAAGTAAATCTAACGTATTTTTTAACACAACTTTTGTATTTTCGGTTTAATTTTGGAAAAACATTAAGTTTCTTTTACTAAGATAATTTTTACAGGACAAGCTTTGGCAGATCGTTCACAGCTTTCAACAATCGTATGATCAGCTGACTTTAGCGTATAAAAACCTTTGGCATTTACCGAATGTATCAAAACCGATTTCCCATCTTTTTTAGACATTTGAAAATGGAGGGGATCCATTTCTACACAGTAATTACAACCAATGCATTTGTCTCTTTGTAACGTTATAATAACCATTAGGCCTCAACAATTTTATACAATTTATCAGACATCCTGATTCGGAACGGCAATTTTAAAGTGCAGTCGTCTCCTTTTGTTGCTTTTTGTGCAACAGTGTCATTTACCTGCATTGCTTCAATTATCATTTCTTGGGCGCCAGTACTTGGACCAGTCACCAGAATTTTGTCGCCAACTTTTATGTCGTACGCTTCAATTTTAAATTGTCCCACTTCGGCTTTCGGGAAATAATGCGTTCCTTTTCCAACGTACACTTTTTTCTGAGTAGCCAACGATCCCGAAACATCACTCCATTCGCCCAATTCCTGTCCGAGGTAATATCCTGACCAAAACCCACGATTGTAAACGGTGTTCAAGGCTTCCATCCAAACTTCCACTTTTTCTTTAGAAAAAGTTCCTTCGTAATAGCTATCTATTGCTTCACGGTAGGTTTTTATTACAGTTGCCACATATTCTGGAGCACGACCTCGACCTTCAATTTTTAAAACCTGAATGCCAGAATCGATTACTTGATCTAAAAAATCAATGGTACATAAATCTTTTGGAGACATCATGTATTCGTTGTCCAATTCGATTTCGAAACCAGTTTCTTGATCGATAACTGTATATTTTTTGCGGCAATTTTGCTTGCAAGCACCACGATTTGCCGATGAATTATTGGAATGCAAACTCAAATAGCATTTTCCAGAAACAGCCATACACAAAGCGCCATGACCGAAAATTTCAATTTCAACTAATTTTCCGCTTGGTCCTTTAATTTCTTCTTTCTTAATTTGTTCGGTGATGCTTTTTACCTGACGCAAACTCAGTTCCCGACTTAAAACCATCGTATCTGCAAATAAGCTATAGAATTTTATGGTTTCAATATTTGTGACATTCAACTGCGTCGAAATGTGAACTTCCATTCCAATTCCTCTTGCCATCGCAATTACAGCTTGGTCTGAGGCGATTACGGCAGTGATACTGGCTGCTTTCGCTCTGTTCAATAAAGTCTTAACCACCGATAAATCGTGATCGTAGATTATGGTATTCAACGTCAAATAAGTTCTAATTTTTTTTGCTTCGCAACGACGGGAAATTTCTGCTAAATCATCCATGGTAAAATTTACCGTTGCACGAGCGCGCATGTTTAATTGCTCTACGCCAAAGTAAACGGAGTCAGCATTATTGTCTATTGCAGCTTGAAGTGACTCAAAGTTCCCAGCGGGAGCCATAAGTTCAATTTTATTATTTGTGGTCATTTTTGTATGAAGTAAACCTTTGTCAAAGTTTTAAATTTTGACAAAGGTGATGAGTGAATTTGTTTGAAAAATTAGTCTAAAACTTTATATAATTTGTCAGACAAACGGATTCTAAAAGGTAATTTAAAAGTACAAGTGTCTCCCGAAGTAGCGATTGTAGCATCGATGTCGTTCACGAACATTTCGGCGATTATCATTTGCTGTTCTCCAGTTGTAGTTCCTTTAATTAAGATTTTATCACCAACTTTTATGTCCCCATCTTCAATTAAAAATTGAGCAACGCTTGGTTTTGGAAAAAAGTGAGTTCCTTTTCCAATGTATTGTTTTTTAATTTTTGTTTCTTTTTTCAAAACAGTAGCCACTCTGCGAGCTGTTTTTGTTTCGGCTAGATCACTAAGATTTGGAATCGCAGCTAATGGATCTTGATTGTTTTTAAATGTCAACACATCTGATTTTCCTTTTTTGAAAATCATATTGCCATTTTTAATTCCTCTTCGAACTGCTTTTTGTTCTTCTTCGGGTAAATGAATTACATCTACACATACTGACGAGCAACAGCCTTCCATAGCCGAAGCACATTCTTCGCATTGTATGAATAGTAAATGACAACCTTCATTTGCACAATTGGTGTGTACATCACAAGGTTTTCCACATTGATGACATTGCGAAACGATATCGTCTGTAATTCTTTCACCCAAGCGGTGATCGAATACAAAGTTTTTCCCTAAAAATTTACTTTCTAAGCCTTGCTCTTTTACTTGACGTGTATATTCAATAATTCCACCTTCCAATTGGTACACATTTTCAAAACCTTTGTGTTTAAAGTAAGCACTTGCTTTCTCACAACGAATTCCTCCGGTGCAATACATCAACAGCTTTTTGTCTTGTTTGTGCTCCGCTAATTGCTCTTCAATAATTGGCAAGCTTTCGCGAAAAGTGTCAACGTCTGGTTTTATAGCTTTTGTAAAATGACCAATTTCGCTCTCGTAATGATTGCGCATATCGACCACAATAGTATTGGGATCTTCTAATAAATCATTGAATTCCTTGGCTTTTAAGTGTATTCCAATATTGGTTACATCAAAAGTTTCATCCACTAAACCATCGGCAACAATCTTGTCACGAACTTTTACGGTTAATTTCAAAAAGGAGTGATCGTCATGTTCTACGGCAATATTCAAACGAATTCCTTTCATAAAATCGTAGGCTTCTATCGTATCTTTAAACGCATAGAAATTATCTGCGGGAAGCGAAAGTTGGGCATTTATTCCTTCATTAGCCACATAAATCCTGCCCAGAACGCCTAAGGGATTCCACGCTAGAAATAAATCATTACGAAATTGTGTTGGATTTTGAATTTGCGCATAAGCGTAGAAAGACAACGTAAGTCGTTGCTTCCCGGCATCATCGATCATGATGGCTCTTTCTTCTGCGCTTAAAGTGTTGTACAGTTGCATGCTATAAACTATTTTAAGTTGAGAACTATTTTTGAGCGGCAAAGGTAGCAAAAGGATATGGAGTGGCAAAGTTAGCAAGTCCTAAGTTTTAGTGAAAGACTGCCACTTTTACGTACTGTATTTTTAAGCGTACTAAAAATAGAGTAGGTAAGTGGACTATTATAAATAAAAAGGACCGTCTAAATTAGACAGTCCTTTTATAAAATTTTGAATCTTACTTCGTGAGCAATTCAATACTATTTAATTAACAAAACTCTTTAAAAGCGTCTTGTAAATTTTCAGCAATCATTTCTGCTGGACGACCTTCAATGTGATGACGCTCTAGCATGTGCACCAATTCACCATTTTTGAATAAAGCCATACTTGGTGATGATGGAGGAAAAGGAAACATATGTTCTCTTACAGCATCAACAGCTTCTTTGTCAACTCCTGCAAAAACAGTGATCAAATTATCTGGTTTTTTAGCACCATCCAAACTCATCTTTGCTCCCGGACGTGCATTTCTAGCAGCACAACCACACACAGAGTTTACTACTACTAGAGTTGTTCCTTCTGCTTTTATTGCGTTATTTACTTCTTCAGCACTATGTAAATCTTTAAAACCTGCAGTTGTAAGTTCCGCTTGCATTGGTTTTACCATTTCTTCTGGATACATATTTATATTTTTAGGTTTAACTTTATTGAACTGCAAAGTTACAAAGATTAATTTCAACTAGTTGGTTGATACGATAAACTTTTGTTATAGTTTAATTGCTAATTGGTAAACTTTATTTGATACACATAAGTCTCGCAGAAGGTATTGTCTTCATTAATTGAAAATCCTGTGGATGCATCTTCGCCTGCGATTCAAAGTAAAGCAAGTACTTCTTCTTTATATTTTCCTATTTGAACCAACAGATTGCTTTTTAATATTTTGTATTAGAAAATTCAGGATAAATTTTCAGCGCATTATTCAACGAAACTTGTCCAAAAGAAAAAAGACTGCTAAAGAAAAGACTGAACCCTAAGATATTGTTTTTCAATGATTATGATTTTAGGTTGAATTTTTTTGGAAGAAAAGCCACTCTGAATAACGATTTGATAAACGGAAGTTTAGGACATTTTAGAATAACTTGAAAGTCTTGCCATAAACTGGTCTCTTCATCTAAAAATTTAAAAATCAAATTGGGATCTCCTTTCTTAAATAAAGAGGAAAAAATAGAACTTCCTAACGCATTATTTCTGTAAAGAATGTCTAAAAGCAATAAATCATAGAACCAAAACTTGTCTTTTTTATACAATTTACTGTAGTCGTTTTGTTGTAAGAATAGTTTAATTAATTCAGATGATTTTTTATCGGTTTTTTTAAAAGTATAACCAGTACTTGCTTTAGTCCAGCCTCCAGCGGTACCAATATTTAAGACGCGCTTGGTGTTCTTTTCCCAAAAGGGATAACACGTCATCGGAATATTGCCTTGTTCTTTTTCGGTAATCTTAAAAGTTTTAACACCTAAATTTTTCAGATATGATTTGATCTCCTCCTCGTATTCTGCAAAAGGCAATAGATCTTTAGAGAATAAGGTATATTCTAATAAAGCTTCAGTTGTTGAGGTCGGCAAAACGTACATAAAGCGTGTATTGTTTTTTTGATCAACCGAAAAATCCATAAAAGTACATTGGTTTGGATCAAAAACAGCTTCTTCTGTTTCTACAAACCAACCCACAAAATGTTGCTGAATTACAGCGTATTTATGCTGATTAATAAATGCCCCCACGTTTACAATACTATTGATCACGCGGCCGGCACTGCATTCTTGAGTTTCTGTTTTAACAAAAACGTGGGTGTCTAATTCGTTAATATCAGTCACTTTTTCGTTTAAAAAAGTAATATTGTCTTGTTTCGAAATTAAATCGAAAACTAAAGTGTAAAAATCGACACTGCGTATTTGAAGGTATTCGTACGGTTCGAGCGTTAGTGTTCGACTAAAATCCGTATTTTTAAAAAGGGCGAAATCCCAGGTTTTGCTGCTTATTTTGCTCCATTCCGAATTTTTATTCTCCCAAAAACACCAGGTTCGATCGTTTTTATTTTTCAGATTTTCATCCAAAAGCAAAATCTTCTTGTCCTTGAATTGTTCTGAAAGAATCATCTTGTAAACGGTCATTAATGCCGAAAGCCCAGAACCCGTAAAAATATAATCGTAATGCTTCATTATCATCAATTAAAAAGTAAATGTACTTGTTCTCGAGGCGAAAAGCAAAATAGACAATGGAGCTGAGTTTTTAATTGAACTGCTTTTTAAACAGTACATGCCCCTGCTAAAACGCATAGAATAAATTTCAAATAAAAGCATAATATAATTTTTAGAATGGTCTAAAACTTTATTTAAATGAAAATATTTTATTTAATATATTTGTGTAAAGCGCAATTATTCAATGAATAAATCTTTAGAAGAGGTCAACCAATCTGTTGCTACTGAGCATAAAAAGACAGGATTTAGAAAAATAGTAGCTTTTTTAGGTCCAGCGTATTTAATAAGTGTTGGTTATATGGATCCCGGCAACTGGGCCACAGATATTGCCGGAGGAAGTCAGTTCGGATACTCTTTACTATGGGTTTTATTGATGAGTAACTTGATGGCATTATTACTTCAAAGCTTAAGTGCCCGACTCGGAATTGTCACTCAGCGTGATTTAGCGCAAGCCTCGCGAGAAACCTACTCCAAATTCATCAATTACATTTTATACATTTTGGCCGAAGTTGCCATAGCGGCTTGCGATTTAGCTGAGGTTTTAGGAATGGCAATTGGACTTAATTTATTGTTTGATATTCCGTTAATCGATGCCGTAATGATTACCGTTTTAGATACTTTTTTACTGCTATTTTTGATCAATAAAGGCATTCGTAAAATGGAGGCATTTATCATCGCTTTGGTAGCTATTATTGGATTTTCTTTTATTTTTGAGATGATTTTTGCAGAGCCAGAACTCGATAAAGTAATTTTAGGATTAATTCCCTCGATACCCAATGCTTATGCATTATACATCGCAATCGGAATTATTGGCGCTACGGTCATGCCGCACAACTTGTATTTGCATTCTTCGTTAGTGCAAACTCGAAAATTTGATCGAAGTGTTGCGGGCATTAAGCAGGCGCTAAAATACAACATGATTGATTCGACCATTGCCTTAAATCTTGCTTTTTTTGTAAACGCGGCTATTTTAATTTTAGCGGCAGCGACATTTTACAAAAACGGAATGTTTGAAGTGGCTCAGATACAAGATGCACATCAATTTCTAGAACCTTTATTGGGAACCAAATGGGCACCAGTTTTATTTGCGGTGGCACTTATTGCTGCAGGACAAAGCTCGACCATTACAGGAACTTTGGCGGGACAAATTATTATGGAAGGTTATTTGCAATTGCGCATTCAACCTTGGATAAGACGAATTATAACCCGTTTAATCGCCATCGTTCCTGCGGTAATAGTTATTTCAATTTATGGCGACAGTGTGACGGGTAAGTTGTTAATTTTAAGTCAAGTAGTGTTGAGCTTGCAATTGGGTTTTGCCATAATTCCGTTAATCCATTTTGTAAGCGATAAAACCAAAATGAACGGTTTTCACATCAGTAGAATGACACAAATAACCTCTTGGATTATTGCTTTAGTTATTGTCACATTAAACGGCAAGTTGGTTTATGATGAAATAAAAGGATGGCTAGAAATGGTCAAGCATCCAATAGTAATTTGGTTGACAGTGGTGCCTTTGGGCTTGGGTTTTTTTATGCTTTTGTTGTATATCGTAATTAAACCATTTATTGTGAAGTTTAAAAACAGTGAACACAATCACTCTCCGCATAAATTAAATTTAGAGTTTACGCCTATAAAAATTCACCATAAATCTAATATTGCCGTTGCCGTTGATTTTTCAAAAGCCGATGCAGCCGCCTTGAATAATGCTTTTAAATTGGGAGGCTATGAGGCCAATTATACTTTAATTCACGTGGTTGAAACAGTTACGGCACTCTTATACGGATCTCAAACCGACGATCACGAAACGACAGTCGATGAAAAATTGCTAAAAGAGTATCAAGAAATGCTAACAGAAAAAGGGTTTAAAATCAAGATTGCGTTAGGATTCGGTAAACCACACAAAGTAATTCCGAGAATCATTACTGAAGGAGATTTTGATCTTTTGGTAATGGGAACGCATGGCCACACTGGTTTTAAAGATTTAATTTTTGGAACTACAGTTGACCAATTGCGTCATAAAATTTCAATACCTTTGTTTATTGTTAAAAACTAAGTTTAGAATAGTAAACGAAGAGTATTCATTGTGATTAGTTTGTTTTTTAAAACGTAGTGCCTCAAAATTTATAAAAAGAATGACTTTTTCAGAAGAAAATTACCTTAAATCAATTTATCATCTTACTAGTGTTGCGCAAGCAGAAGTTAGCACCAACGCCATTGCCGAAATGATGGAGACTAAAGCTTCCTCGGTTACGGATATGCTGAAAAAATTGGCGGACAAAGACTTGGTAAATTATAAAAAATACCAAGGAGTTTCACTTACTGAAAACGGAAAGTTAGCTGCAAAGATGATTGTTCGCAAACATCGTTTATGGGAAGTTTTTTTAGTTGAAAAATTAGATTTTTCTTGGGATGAAGTGCATGAAATTGCCGAACAATTAGAGCACATCAAATCGGAGCAACTTATCAATAAGCTAGACGATTTTTTAGGAAATCCAACTGAAGATCCTCATGGTGATCCAATTCCAGATGCGAACGGAAGAATTGTTGCGGTAGAAAAACAATTGCTTTCGGACTTAGGGCAGGATCAAAAAGGAATCTGTGTGGGTGTTAAAGACACCTCGTCTGCATTTTTAAAATACCTTGATAAACAAGAAATTGCTTTGGGTTCTACCATCGAATTTATATCGCGAGAATCGTTTGATTTGTCTCTCAAAATAAAAGTAGACCAAAAGGAGCTGGATATCTCCAACAAAATTGCTTCTAATTTGTACGTCAAATTGCTATAAAAAAAGGGGATTCGGTATTGAATCCCCTTTTTTATAATGAATTAATAAAGGCAAGTAAGTCTTGACGTTCTTTTAATGAAAGCTTTTTGTAATTTTCTTTACTTTTTTGGGCTTCACCACCGTGCCATAAAATAGCCTCCTCCACATTTCTAGCACGACCATCATGCAGCAAGTACGTATGTTTATTGACGGTTTGAATTAGACCAATTCCCCATAACGGTTGTGTACGCCATTCGGTTCCTGTCGCTTTAAAATCTTTGGCATTATCCGCTAAGCCTTCTCCCATGTCATGAAGCAGCAAATCGGTGTACGGTCGAATGGTTTGGTTGCGCAACGAAACAATAGTATGTGTGTTGCCGGTTTGCATTTTAGGAATGTGACAGCTCGTACATTGCAATGTTTCGAATGTTTTTTTTCCTTCCAGTACATTTTGATCTCTATAATTTCTTCGTGCAGGTACTGCCAATGTGCTTGAATAGACCGCAACGCGATCTAAATTGAGGTCTGTTATTTCGGGCGTTCCACCGTTCGGAATGGCATCACAATCGACTCCAGGAGGACAATTTTCATTCGGAAATAAATAGGAAGTAATTCCCATATCTCCAGAAAATGCTGCAGCGACTTGCTGCCGAATGTTGGGTTGGTTTGACTTCCATCCAAAACGTCCCAATTGTGTGGATTCAGATAAAACGTCATGCACATAGTTGGGTCTTCCTGAAATCCCATCTTTATTGTTGTCATTTTCATCGGCGAAAGCCAAAATAGTACTTTCGCTAACCGCTTCTAACAATCCTAAACCGGCCATTTGTGGTGCTATTCGCGGCGAAATGCGAGCATTAGCAGACATATCGCCGTATCCTAAATTAGTAATATGATAGATCGGTTTTCTCAATTCTACAGTTGAACCGTCCGCAAAATTTTCGATAGTGGTTTGATAGGTGATGGTATACGAACCTTTGGCAACATGTCCTAAAATCGAACTGTCTTGTAATTGTCCACCATAAATGTGATCGCCAAAATCGGTACCATCCAAATAATTGCCTTCGGTCGTTAAACGCAACAATAAACCGCGTGCTTTTTCACCATCAAAAGCTGGTGGTCTGCCGCGGCCATCTTTAAAATGACAATTGGCACAGGACACGGCATTAAAAAACGGACCTAAACCATCGCGAGCTGTAGTGGACGACGGTGCAGAAACCCAACTTTGTCGAAAGAGAGAATTACCCACACCAAAATCGATTTGCTCTGCGTTGGTTAGCATTGTTCCTGCAAAACCAAATGCTTCTTCGGAAGTATTGAATACACTATAATCGCCACCAGCATATTGTTCATCTGCTTCGGCTTCTAGCGGCACATACTTCTCGTCGTGATCGCTGCAACTTGTTAAAGTGAAAACACTTAGAGTAAAAATAATTTTGAACAGTTTTTTCATAATAAATGCAGATAAAGTGTTGTAGAAAAAGAACACTTTATGGTATTGAGGGAATAATTAAAGTACTCCGTTAACTGTGATTCCAATTTTAGCAGCTCCAGCTAAAAGATTTTTTCCAAAAACTTTAATTTGCGATGCTGCCGCGGCAACTTTTTTACCTTCAGTTGAATTAGGTCCAGCCGAAATTGCTAAGTCAAAAGGTGTTAACATGGCAGCTACTTTTGCTTGTGCGTCTTTTAGTGAAGCCTCTGTTTCTGTATAAGCGGTTGCATCCGATTCTTGTACTAAATCTGCTAAAGACGCACCGTTAATTGCACCATATTTTCCTTGGTATACGTTAATGGCTCCTTGTAAATTTAAAGCAATGTCACGATGTGTATTGTCACTGAAACAAGAATGCTCGTCTTCTTGATCTGCATTTTCTAAGGCAACTTGCATGCGCTCTACTGGTAATTCAGCAGAAACTAAAGTCGTAATTCCTAAATACATATTTTTTAAAGCCGTGTTTTCTGGTAATGCCAAAAATTCGGATCTGTAAGCGCCACCAATCTTCCATTGGTTTACCAAATAATCCAAATTGTCGGTCAATAGATCCGCACAAACATTCAAATATTCAGCCCTGCGCTTCTGGTTTTTTGCAGTTCCACCTACTACATAATCAGTAAAAGGTCTTAAACCTGCTTTTTTCTCAGATGGTGCGGTTAAATCTTGTCCCCACAATAAAAATTCAATGGCATGGTATCCAACACTAATGTTTTTTTCACCGCCATTTTCGTTCAAATCAAGTAATAATTCTTTATCTATTGTTGGAAATCCGGTAAAATCATTAATGATTCCACCTTCGGTAGGAACGCCATTATTGTCAACATAATCAATGTAATTTTCGTCTAAAGGCCATGCGTTTAAAAGTGCTTCTGGACCATTATCATCTCCGTCAATTGGACCGTTGGCAAAACGAAAAGCTTCGGTAGTTCCGTAACTTTCTCGAGAAATTTTCCATGCTGCTTGTGTTGCAGAAAAATTAGCTGCGGTTGGACTTGCTGTAAAAGTTGCAATTGCTTTCTCTAAAAGAACAGCATCATCATATGCTTGCTTGTAATTGGCATAAGCCATATCTGCATAATTTTCGATGACTTGTTTTTTGGTTACCATTTGCTCATTTTCGCTTGTATTGTTGTCGTCTGAACACGAACTAATTGCAATACCCGCGATAAATAGAGAAGCTAATCTGAAAAATATTTTACTCATTACTATTGTTATTTAGATTAATTAAAGAGTGGCAAATATAAAAATAAGTGTTAAAACAACAAAAACAATCAAACATAATTTCGTCAAATTAATTTTTAGTTAGATTAATTCTAAATAATACTTGCAGTTTTCAATATTATAAATAACTTTGTCGAAATTATTTTAATTAAATCTTAATAAGGCATATATGAAACTTAAAAATTATTCGGCAGCAGTGATTTCTTTATCAATTTTGGCGTTTACAGCATGTTCAGATAATGATGACAATTTGATACAACAAAATGAGTATGCAGTACCAACAACCTACACTTTTGAACGCAATAGCGCTTCAACAGTTTCGTATTCAGGTCAAAGTGAGCGTATTTTTATGTTAGAAGAAATGGGTGGTGTATTTAAAACAGCTGCTGCTAACGGAACAACTTTGTCAACCGATTTATTGACAAATATGTACAGTAATACCAACAGCCCCTTTACTGGTAATGGATTAAATGCTTCTGGAAAACAGTTAAAAAACAAAACAGCTGCTTCTTATGAATATTTTACGTTAAATGCTGGAGGAGGTACTTCTATCGAACAAACACAGACCCGTGAATTTTTTGAAAGTACTTTTTCAGATGGAAATTTAGCGAGTCAAGGTAATGCAGCAGCTGCCGGAGCAGCTGGAGTATATTTGGACGGAAGCAGCAAGCGCTTATTTGCAGCAAACGGACTAGAGCCGCAGCAAGTGTTATTAAAAGGAATGATGGGTGCTTCATTTTTAGACCAAATTTCGAATAATTATTTAAGTGCAAAGAAATTAGATGAAGCTTCGAATAGAGAAAATAACACAAAAAAAATATTTGAAGAGGCAAAAAACTACACCACAATGGAACATTATTGGGACGAAGCTTATGGCTACGTTTACGGTGGTGATAGCAATAGCGGCGAAAACAAAACATATAAATTTTGGAGCAGCTACATCAATCAGGTAAATGCTGATCAAGATTTTTCTACAGTGAAAGAAAAAATTGAAAAAGCATTTATAAAAGGTAGAGCAGCTATTGTTGGTAATGACTATGAAACTAGAAATGCGCAAATAAAGATTATCAAAGAAAACCTAGCCTTAGTTCCTGCTGTTCGTGCAGTTTATTATTTGCAAGAAGGAAAGTCTAAGTTAGTTACCGATAAAGGTGCCAAAGCATTTCATGCCTTGTCTGAAGCCTATGGTTTTATTATGTGTCTGCGCTATACCAATAACCCGGCTACAAATGCACCGTATTTTACTAAAGATGAGGTAGATGCTATGTTAGAAACTCTAACAAGCGGAGAAAATGGTCTTTGGGATATTGATACATTAACGCCAAAATTAGATGCTGTTTCTGCGAAAATAGCCACTAAGTTTGATTTTACAGTAGCACAAGCAGCAACTGTAAATTAATTTAGAATAAATACACATAACTTAAATACCTTTTGTATTTTTGCCAAAATTTATTACAATGAAGAAATTAGTTTTTTTACTGTTAGGAATTGGTTTTATTGCCGCCTGCTCTTCGGGAGGGTCAGACGATGAGGCCACTACGAAACCAGATAGTTTTAATAGAACAGCACTTCTAACCAACTGGGCAGATAATATTATTATTCCGAGTTACGAAGGGTATCAACAACAAATCGTAGCATTAGAAAATGCAGCGACAGCGTTTACAAACATGCCGACCGATGCTACTTTGGCAGCGGTACGAATTGCTTGGTTAGATGCTTACAAAGCCTACCAATATGTTGCTATTTATAAT
Source organism: Flavobacterium sp. TAB 87 (assembly GCF_001529295.1). Taxonomy (GTDB): domain Bacteria; phylum Bacteroidota; class Bacteroidia; order Flavobacteriales; family Flavobacteriaceae; genus Flavobacterium. The sequence continues at coordinate 250,639 of NZ_LLWK01000038.1, read as the reverse complement.
TTTGGAAAGGCAGACGAAATTCATTTGGTGAGTAGCAGCAATACCTATCCTACAGACGCTGCAGGTATCGAGTCAAACATTAGTACAGGCACATACAATTTAAGCTTATTGTCGCAGTATGTAAAACAAGGATTTCCTGCTGTCGATTATTTATTAAATGGTTTGGGAACCGACGATACAATGCTACTTAGTTTTTACACGACTAGTGCAAGTGCGACTAAGTATAAAAAATATTTAAACGATGTAATTGCCAAGCTAAAAGAAAACAACGCAATTGTATTAAACGATTGGAAAACGGGTTATCGTGATGCTTATGTTAAAAACAGCGGAACTTCAGTAACCAGTGCAGTTAGCACTACTACAAATGCTTTTGTAAAGAATTTTGAAAAAGATATTCGTACGGGTAAAGTTGGATTTCCTGCTGGAAAATTTTCAAACGGAACTAAGTTTCCAGAGAAGGTAGAAGCTTTTTATAAAAATGATGTTTCAAAAATATTATTAAATACAGCACTTCAAGCTTCTCGTGATTTCTTTAACGGCAAACAGTACAAATCTGAAACCGTTGGTGCGAGCTTAAAATCGTTTTTAGAATATGTAAAAGCAGAACGAGATGGTCAGCTTTTAGGAACGACAATAGATAAGCAATACGATGCTATTTTTAGCAGCAATTCAGCATTATCAGATAGCTTTTCAAATCAAGTTACTACCGATAATTCTAAAATGTTAATGGCTTACGATGTTATGCAAAAACAAGTGATTTACACTAAATTAGATATGACGCAAGCGCTAAATATTACGATTGATTATGTAGATGGCGACGGAGATTAGTTATGTTTAAAAAAATTCAAATATATTGTACCCAAAGTACATCTGCCACAACGCTAGCTTTTTTTAGGCTAGCGTTTGGTTTAATGATGTGTTTGAGTTTGTTGCGTTTTATGAGTTATGGCTGGATCGATAGATTTTATATTCAACCATTATTTCATTTTTCATATTACGGTTTTGAATGGGTCAAACCAATCGGAATGTATACGTACGGTATTTTTGCACTTGCATTTATTTCGGCTTTAGGCGTTGCGGTTGGTTACAGATATCGATTGTCAGCGGTTCTTTTTTTTCTGAGTTTTACCTACATCGAATTGATGGATAAAACGACCTACCTAAATCATTATTATTTTATTTCGATTGTAAGTTTCATACTTATATTTTTGCCTGCGAATGCTTTTTTTTCGATTGATGCGTATCGAAACCCGACAAAAGCATACCAATTTATTCCGCGGTGGACCACTGATATCTTAAAGCTTTTATTAGGAATCGTTTATTTTTATGCTGGTTTGGCAAAGATCAATTCCGATTGGTTGTTTCGTGCAATGCCGTTAAAAATTTGGCTTCCAACAAATCCGAACTTGCCATTTTTAGGAAGTTTACTCAATGAGAATTGGGTGCATTTTGCTTTTAGCTGGAGCGGGATGATTTATGATTTATGCATTCCGTTTTTATTACTATATAAGCGCACGCGCTGGTTTGCTTTTATTCTAGTTGTTATTTTTCATGTTTTAACCAAAGTATTATTTCCAATTGGCGTTTTTCCGTACATCATGATCGTGAGCACTTTAGTGTTTTTTGATTCTAATTTTCATCAAAAAATACTAGAACGACTGTCAAAATGGTTTCAGCTGAATTGGTCTATTTTCGAAAACGGGAAAACTTTAGTGCAACAATCAACTTTTGTCAATCAAGTCAAATGGTCTTTTTTAAGTCTTTTTTTACTTTTTCAAATAGTCTTTCCCTTTCGATACATGACCTATCCAGACGAATTATTTTGGACAGAAGAGGGTTTTCGATTTTCATGGCGCGTCATGCTGATGGAGAAAGCGGGTTACTCCCAGTTTAGAGTCGTTGATGCCAAAACGAAAGAAGAGTTTTTTGTAAGTAACAGCCAATTTCTCAATACTTTTCAGGAAAAACAAATGGGTTTTCAGCCCGATTTTATTTTAGAATACGCACATTTCTTACACGATTATTATAAAAAAACAGGAGTTACAGATCCCGAAGTTTACGTAGACAGTTATGTCGCTTTAAACGGAAGATTGAGTAAACCCTACATTGATTCAAATATAAATTTAGCCAAAGAACATGAATCGTTTCAACACAAAACATGGATTCTTCCATTTAACGACACTATCAAAGGGTTTTAGTTTCTTTGCTCTGCTGTTACTTTCTGCAAACGTTTTTTCACAAGCCACAATTTCCGGTGTTGTAAAAGATGATTTAGGAAAAACAATTGCTTTCGTTGAGGTAATTAACACAAGCGCTCAGCAAAAAGTACTAACTGATGCGAATGGTTTTTTTGAAATGCTAGTTCCGCAAAGCGGCAGCTATTCTTTTGCTTTTTACAAAGATAATTATGCGATTTCTGATGAAATTATAGAAGCACCGGCGACCAATGTCACGGTCACGTTGCGCGCCATGAATTCACTTTCAGAAGTGGTTATTAGTAAAGAGCGCTCGAAAGTCTTTACCTTGCACAAACTCAAAGACATCGAAGAAACTGCAATTTACGCGGGAAAAAAGACCGAGGTCATTGCAGTTGCTAATCTTACAGCAAATAAAGCGACCAATAATGCCAGACAAATTTATGCGCAAGTCGTTGGTTTAACGATCAACGAAAGCTCAGACGGCGGTTTACAATTGAGTATTGGTGGTCGTGGACTAAATCCCAATCGTACTTCTAACTTCAATACGCGTCAAAATGATTATGATATTAGTGCCGATGTTTTGGGTTATCCCGAAAGCTATTATGCGACTCCAACCGAAGCATTAGAAGAAATTCAGGTAATTCGCGGTGCCGCTTCATTACAATACGGAACACAATTTGGGGGTTTGGTTAATTTTAAAATTAAAAAACCAGTAGAGCAACCGATTCAGCTTTTAACTAGAAATACAGTTGGTTCCAATGGATTGTTTACCAATTTCACGAGTTTGAGTGGAACGACGCGAAAATTCAGTTATTACACTTTTTTCAATTATAAAAAAGGAGATGGTTTTAGACCGAATTCTGAATTTGAAAGCAAGAATTATTTTGCGAACTTAAATTACCAGTTTACCAAAAACACGTCGTTACATTTTGATTATACTTATTTTAATTATTTGGCGCAGCAAGCCGGTGGTTTAACGGATGAAATGTTTGCTGAAAATCCTAAGCAAAGCAATCGCGCTCGCAACTGGTTTGCAGTCGATTGGAATTTATTTGCTTTGCGTTTCAAACATCATTTTGAACACGACGCCGATTTTTCATTGCAATTATTTGGTTTAGATGCGAGCCGAAAAACGGTTGGTTTTCGTCCTAATCGGGTGACCACTGCCGATACTGATGGAACAGTTCGAGATTTAATCACAGGAGATTTTGTTAATTGGGGAGCCGAAGCACGTTATCTTAAAAAATATACGATCCATGGGAATTCAAGCGCTTTTTTAATTGGAGCAAAATATTACCAATCCAATAATAGCGGAATTCAAGGACCGGGAAGTTCGGGCAGTGATGCTAATTTTAATTTAGCTACGAATGAATTTCCATTTTATGAAAATCAATCCGATTATCGTTATCCGAATTTAAACTTTTCAGTATTTGGAGAAAATATATTTAAACTCAGTTCAAAATTTTCGGTAACTCCGGGCTTTAGAATCGAAAAAATAAAAACAGAGGCCGATGGTTCGTACCGAAAAATAAATCGTGATTTTGCAGGAAATATTATTTTAGACGAAACCATTTATGAAGATAATATCAAAGATCGTAAATTTATTTTGTTAGGAGTTGGATTGAGTTACAAACCTAAAAATGGTTTAGAGGTGTATGGAAATATTTCTCAAAATTACCGTTCGGTCACTTTTAACGATATTCGAACTGTAAACTCTAATCAAGCAATTGCACCCGATATCTCTGATGAGAAAGGGTACACCTCGGATGTTGGTATTCGTGGAAAAATAGGCAATCAATTGAGTTTCGACTCGAGTGTTTATGCGTTATACTACAACGATAAAATCGGCGAGTACAATACAGAAATTGGCGGAATATTTTTTCGTTACCGCGACAACATTGGTACTGCTTTGACGTACGGTTTTGAAACGTTATTAAATTGGAACATTGCCGAAACTTTGGTTCCTAATTCAGATGATTTCTTGTGGAATGTTTTTACTAACGTTGCTTTTACGGGCTCGGATTATTTAAAATCGAAAGAGGCTACTATAAAAGGGAAAGAAGTGGAATTTGTGCCGTTAGTGAATTTGAAAGTGGGAACTGGAATTGGCTATAAAAACTTTATGGCAAGTATTCAGTGTTCTTACGTTTCATCTCAATTTACTGATGCGACCAATTCAAAAGTGGGAGCAAATGCAATTAGCAATGGAACTTCGGGTCAAATACCAGCGTATTACGTAGCAGACATTTCGGCTTCTTACAAATGGAATCGTTTTAAGCTTGAAGCAGGAGTAACCAATTTTACCGACAACAGTTATTTTACAAGAAGAGCGACTGGTTATCCTGGTCCCGGAATTATACCGTCAGATCCAATTGGGTTTTATACCACAGTAGAGTTTAAGTTTTAAAGCGATTTAACTTTCGTAGTAAGCACTAAAAAAAGCTACAGAGACCAAAGGTTGCTGTAGCTTTTCTTATTTTTATTTCAAATCGGTTACTTAACCGACAATAGTTTTACTTCAAAAACAAGAACTGATCCTCCAGGAATTGGCCCACGATCTGCACTTCCATAACCTAATTGAGAAGGTACTAATAAAATACCATTTCCACCTTCTTTAAAATACGGAATACCTTCGGTCCATCCTTTAATAACTTGGTTCAATCCAAAAGAAATCCCTTCGGGTTGACTTTCATCAAATACTTTTTTATCTGTAAAATAACCTTTATAAGCCACAGTTACGTTACTAGAAGCACTTGGTTTCTTGCCTGTTCCTTCTTCATTAATTACATAATATAAACCAGAATCGCTGCGTGTTGCTTCTAAATTATTGTCAGCAATGTATTTGACGATTTCAACTTCGTTTTTAGCAGCGTAATCAACGCCATCAAAAGTAGTATCAGCTTCTTTATTTTTGCAAGAAAAAAACAGTACAGCAACTAAAGCTAAGAATGAATATTTCATAATTTTTAATTTGTTATTGGTTGGCAAATATAGCGTTTTAAGATGATTTTAAAAAAACCAACTCGCTACAAAAATAGCAGTGATTACACAGATTAAATCCACTAATAGCATTGTAGTTAGAGCATAACGCGTATTTTTAATATTTATGGAACCAAAATAAACAGCAATCACATAAAAGGTACTTTCAGCACTACATTGAAAAATACTGCTTAACCTTCCTGTCATTGAATCTGCACCGAAAGTATTCATTGAATCAATCAAAAATCCTCTTGATCCTGCTGAACTAAATGGTCGTAACAACGCCACTGGCAACGCATCGATAATTTGTTTGTTGACCCCTAAATTGGAGAAAACAAAAGCCAATCCGTTACTGATGATATCGAATAAACCACTATTTCTAAAAAGAGAAATCGCTACCAACATTCCCAAAACATAAGGAAAAATAGTCACTCCTGTTTTTACCCCATTATTTGCGCCTACTACAAATGAATCAAAAACGGTCGTATTTGCATCGGCAAATTTTTTCTCATGGCGAAACGCGAAAATCAAAGTAAATCCAATAATAGCAAGCAAAATTAAGCCAGATAAATTAGAAGTAAAATAGTTTTTTCCGATTAAATCCAAATGGTTTACATACATCAACAAACCGATGATGGCACCAATTAGAGTCATTAAACCAATAACCAAAGAGGCACTTTTAAAGTTGATTTTTTGTTTGATTCCCACAATAATAAAAGCAGCAATGGTACCAATAAACGAAGTAATGATACAAGGCAACATTACATCAGCAGGGTTGCTAGAACCCGCTGCAGCGCGGTAACCAATAATAGAAGTTGCAATTAAAGTTAAACCCGAGGCATGCAAACACATAAACATAATTTGGGCATCACTTGCCCGATCTTTGTCTGGATTCAGTTCTTGCAAACTTTCCATGGCTTTCAAACCAAAAGGAGTTGCGGCAGAATCTAAACCTAAAAAGTTAGCGGCAAAATTTAGCGTCATATAGGAAATCGAAGGGTGATTTTTAGGAATGCTAGGGAAAACTTTTATAAAAACGGGACTCAATACTTTGGCTAATTTGCCAGACACGCCAGAAATAATTAGTAACTCCATCAAGCCACAAAAGAAGGCCAAGTAGGCGATAAGCGGAATAATGATATCGACCAAACTGCTTTTACAAGTTGCCAACAAACCATCTGATTTTTGAACGCCGCTGTAAATTTGTACCGTTTTGTTCTTATAAACGTAAGTAGTGTCAACATTGGATAGATCACGATTGACGATCATGGTTTTGTTCTCCTTCAGTTGAATGCTGTCGCGAACAAAAGCGGGAACTTGGTCTATGTATTGTTCAGATATTAAAATAGGATCGCCTTTTTCGCCATTTAAAACATAATCAATGGTATACGTGCTGCCCGAAAACAAACTAACCACCACAAATAAAATTGACGATATAAAAATTACAAGCCAAAATCTACTTAATACCATAATTTATAATTTTTGTAAATGTAAGCAATCAAGAACAATTGCAATATCAAAAAATCAATGGATATAGCAATCATATTTGTAAAAAATAGAACGGCGATTGGTTCATTTTTTAAAGACAGAATACATTCGAATATAAAATTGCGTTTCTTAAACGTGAATTATCTCAGCATCAATCAATAGATCTTCTCTTCTCAATCGAAGGAAAATCTGGGCTACGGCAATCGTGTCTTTTTCGCAATAGGTAACAATTCTATCAATATCCTTCTCGACATAATAAACGTGCGCCACTTCGCTACCATCGATATCGTCTTTCGGCGAAGGAATATTCAAAATTTTGGTCAATAATTTAAGCGAAGTATAATGTTTGTAATCGCCAAATTTCCATAATTCTAACGTATCGAGATGCGGAATCTCCCAAGGTTTTTTACCAAATAAATTTAGTTTGTTTGGAATAGGAAGTTGATTGATAATCATTCGTCTGGCAATAAACGGAATATCGAATTCTTTGGCATTGTGTCCACAAAGTACATGTTGCGGTTGGTTGAAATGATTGTGCAGTAAGTTGGAGAAATCATGTAATATTTTTTTTTCTTCACCAAAAAAAGACGTGACTCTAAAGTTTCGAATGTCTCCTTTGTTGATAAAATAACCCACAGAAATACAAATTATTTTTCCAAATTCGGCCCAGATTCCTGCACGATTGTAAAATTCGTCGGGCGTAAATTCGTCTTTGCGCTGGTATTGTGTTTTTTGTTCCCAAAGTAATTTCATTTCGGCATCCAAAGTATTGAAATCGGCTGTTTCTGGAACAGTTTCAATATCCAAGAAAAGAATGTGGTTGAGGTTTATTTTTTCAATCATATTTAGGAAAAGCAGATTATGAAGATTAAAACGAATGTATTTGGTGCTGAAATTATAAGTAATTCGTTACGAATATAAATAAATTTATGATAATTAGAATTTGTTTTGCTAGAATAAACTTTGTTGTTTACTTGAGCTTTCATGTTGTAAAAGCCACTGTTTACGCCACAAACCGCCAGCATAGCCGGTCAAAGAACCATCGGAGCCAATAACGCGGTGGCAAGGAACAACAATCCAAAGCGGATTTTTTCCGTTCGCCGTCGCAATAGCACGAATCGCTTTGGGATCACCTAATTTTTTTGATAGTTGGAGGTAACTCATCGTTTTGCCAAATGGAATTTCAAGTAAGCCCTTCCAAACTTTTTGTTGAAATTCAGTGCCTTTCGGATTCATCTTAAAATCAAATTCAGTGCGAATACCTTTAAAATATTCTTGAATTTGCTTCACAGCTTGTTGAATTTCTCGCGGAATTAATGTTGAAATTTCGCCATCTTGCGAGATTTTTATTTCGCTAATGCCAAATGCATCTCCAGTGATTTGAGCAATTCCTAATGGCGTTTGTATGTTGGTCGATACTATCATTTGCATTTCTTTATAGTTATTAATCAGGCTTTTTACTGTCAATATTATTTACTTTAGCAAGAAAGCGGTAGCAGCATCTGCAATTTCTGAGTTTCGATTTTTTGATGTTGCTATTAAAATGTCAGTGAATAAATTGGATTGTTTCAGTTCGACAAGTTCTAGTTCAGCATTTTCGTAACTTTTAATCACATTGGTCAGTACAATCGAAATTCCTAATCCATTTTTTACCAACTGTATAATCGATGAAATAGTATTGGACTCGTGCACCACTTTTGGCGGAATCAAGTAAAAAAAAATTCCCGAAGATTTGACTCTCGGGAATTTTTAATTTTGCTTTTTATTTCTTTCCAGAAGCTTCTAGATTTCTTTCGATCGTATGTCCAGGACGAGACCATTTTGGTTTCTCACCAAGAGGAGCAAACTGAGAATTCTCTGCTTCGACTGTTTTAGGTTGTGTTACTTTTGTAAATGGTTTTTGCGGAATCAAACCTAACATTTCAAACATTTTCATGTCTTCGTTTACGTCAGGGTTTGGTGTGGTTAGTAATTTATCACCAGCAAAAATAGAATTCGCTCCAGCAAAAAAGCACATGGCTTGTCCTTCGCGACTCATGTTTGTTCTTCCAGCAGACAAACGCACTTGTGTATCGGGCATAATAATTCGAGTGGTAGCAACCATGCGAATCATTTCCCAGATTTCAACCGGCTTTTCATCTTCCATTGGCGTTCCTTCCACCGGAACCAAAGCATTAATTGGCACCGATTCTGGCTGCGGATTCAAAGTAGCCAAAGCCACTAACATTCCTGCTCTGTCTTCGATACTTTCTCCCATTCCAATAATTCCTCCGCTACAAACAGTAACATTGGTTTTACGAACGTTATTAATGGTTTCTAAACGATCTTCAAATCCACGAGTCGAAATTACTTCTTTATAATATTCTTCAGAAGTATCTAAATTATGATTGTAGGCATATAGTCCAGCTTCTGCTAGACGATGTGCTTGATTTTCGGTTAACATTCCCAGTGTGCAGCACACTTCCATGTCTAGTTTATTAATGGTACGAACCATTTCTAGAACATCGTCAAATTCTGCTCCATCTTTTACGTTTCTCCAAGCCGCTCCCATACAAACACGAGAGGAGCCACTTTCTTTAGCCCGTAAAGCTTGCGCTTTTACTTGACTCACCGACATTAAATCGTTTCCTTCTACTTTGGTATGATAACGAGCAGCTTGGGGGCAATAACCGCAATCTTCGGGACAACCTCCAGTTTTTATAGACAGTAAAGTCGAAACTTGTACAATATTTGGATCATGGTTGGCTCTGTGAATTGTAGCAGCTTCATAAAGCAAATCCATTAAAGGTTTGTTGTAAATAGCAATAATTTCTTCCTTAGTCCAGTTATGTTTGGTGATATTCATCGACGTTTATTTTTGATGTTCCAAAAGTAGTTAAATAGTTCTTATGTACCAATGGACTCTTTCTTAAAAAACAAACGGAATGTTTTTTAGATAAAGAAATTAGTCGACTGCATATTTATTATTGGTATATAACATCAGCACTAAAGTTACAATTACCGCCGAAGCTAGTCCTTCAAACAATAAAGAAATACAATAGGCAGGAACAGAAGGATCTCCGCCAAAAAGAAAACTTTCGGCTAACAAAGGCACAAAAGCATCGCCGCCCCTGGCATAGATATAAATTAATAATCCCAAAACGCTTAAAGATACTCCAACGACCGCCGTTGCCATAGCAGAAACGCCATTGGATACAAAATCATTTTGTCCATTTTTTGTGTTCATTTGTATGGTTCGGTTCACACCATAAAAAATGAAAATAACATTCAGTAATCGCAAGTAAAATAAGTTACTGAGACCTAAAATAGATAGTACTAAAAAATAAACAGCGATACCCAGAAATATTAAAAATCCGTTGGAAAGTTCTTTTGGTAGTTTCATAATTATCTTTTTTAAATAGTTGTATTCTATTAATAAACAGAATGATAGCTATAAATTTACAAAAAAAACAAGTAGGAAGATCTCGGACTGCGATTTTAAAATTACAAATTAATTTGCTGCAGAAAATCTACTGCAGTTTTTTTGTCACTTTGTAGTTGCTTTGTTAATAGTTCGATCGAATCGAATTTTTGCTCATCTCGTATGTAATGTACTATCGAAATTTGCAGTGTAGCATTATATAAATCACCTTCAAAATCAAGAAAATGAACCTCTATTTTTTGCTGATTTTGATCTTCGATCGTGGGATTAAACCCAATATTCATCATTCCATAAACGACTTTTTCATCGATAATTGCTTGAACTACATAGACGCCATTTTTTGGAATCAGTTTGTAATCTTCGGGAACAAAAATGTTTGCAGTAGGGAAACCAATGGTTCTGCCCAATTGCTTGCCCTGTACAACCTTTCCTGTAATAAAGTAGGTATAGCCCAAATACTCATTAGCCAATTCCATTTTCCCGTCCAACAAAGCCGTTCTAATTTTGGTTGAACTTACTGAAACAGCATGAATTTCTTGCGCTGAAATTTGTTCGACTTCAAAACCATACTCTTCTCCAAAAATTATTAAGTCATCAATATTAGCCGTTCGATTTCGACCGAAACGATGGTCGTAACCAATAATAATTTTGTGAATTTGAAAACGATCGACTAAAATTGTTTTTACAAATTCTTCGGCAGTCAATCTCGAAAAAGTTTCATCAAAGGGATGAATGACTAAATTTTGAATACCAATTTGAGCTAAAAGTTCTGTTTTTTCAGAAATAGTGTTGAGCAGTTTAATTTCAGATTTTTCTTGAAGCACCATTCGTGGATGCGGAAAAAAAGTAAGAACTAAACTTTCGTACAAACCATTTTCGGTGCTTTGAGTCAGTTTTTCTAAAATCGTTTTATGCCCAACATGTACGCCGTCAAAAGTGCCGAGCGTAAGTATTGTTTTTTTAGTACACTGAAAATCGTTAATAGAATGAAAAATCTTCAAAGCAATTATTTTAAGATGCGGCAAATTTAGGGTATCTAATTCAAATTTAGCAAGAAGCCGAATTGATTTTTTGCAAAGAAAAGCGTTAAAAGGAGTAAATACTAAGCATATTAAGCTGTTAATCTTTTTGGCAAACTAGTAAATCGCGTGTTTTTAAGAAAATAAAAGTAATTTTGACGGAAATTGATTTTGTATGAAAAGAGTATTACTATTCCTTTTTTTTGTTTGTACTGGTTTACAATTGTATGCCCAGAATGATTTAATTTGGAAAAAAGAAGCTACTCCGGCTTTAACCAGTCGTGGACTGACTGCAAGTGAGTCAATATATTATCAATTGGATGAGGTTTTGCTGCAACAACGATTGAACGCATTGAAAAACACCAGTTCTAAAAAACAAATGACTACACTTTCGTTCCCAAATTCGGAAGGAGTTTTAGAATCTTTTTCTGTTTGGAAAACATCTAATTTTGAACCTGAATTACAAGCGAAATATCCGGAAATACAGTCGTATGAAGGTGTTAGTTTACAAGAGCAATCGAATCGAATTTATTTTAGCATTTCACCAATAGGTGTTCAAAGTATGACCCTTAAAAGCAACGGCAAACGCGATTTTATAGAAGCTGTAGATCGCAATACCAAGAAATACGAAGTTTTTTCAAACAAAAATCAAAAATCCAATTGGCTGTGTACAACGCAGGATGTTGCATTAAATTCTAAATTACAGACTTCGGCAAAACCGGTTTCTAATACAAAAAATTTCAAGACATTGCGTTTGGCACTTTCAAGTACTGCAGAATATACCGCTTATTTTGGAGGAACCAAACAAGGTGCTCTCGCGGGTATGAACGCAACTATGACACGAGTTAATGCTATTTTTAATACCGATTTGTCTGTAAAGTTGGTTTTAATTGCTACTAATGACCAAATAATATACACCGATCCAACTACGGATCCATACTCAAACGCAAGTGCTGGAGTGGACGGCGCTTGGAATTTGGAATTGCAACAAAACTTAACGGTAACAATTGGCAATGCGAATTACGACATAGGTCATTTGTTTGGCGGATCGGGCGGTGGTGGTGATGCTGGTTGCATTGGTTGTGTTTGCGAAAATCCGAAATTTGCGACCGATGCGAATGCAAAAGGAAGTGCGTATACCTCGCCGTCTGATAGTAAACCCGAAGGAGATAGTTTTGATATTGATTATGTAGCACACGAAATGGGACACCAATTAGGAGCAAATCATACTTTTTCTTTTGAAAGTGAAGGAACGGGTGTAAATGTAGAACCAGGAAGCGGCTCGACGATAATGGGCTATGCGGGTGTTTCTGATTATGATGTGCAACAAATTTCTGATGGATATTTTACTTATGTGAGCATTTTACAAATTCAGAATAAATTAGCCTCAAAATCATGTGCTATAAGTACTCCAATTGCTAGTGATCCTCCGGTTGTAGATGCGGGTCTCAATTATGTGATTCCGATCACTACTGCTTTTGTTTTAAAAGGAATAGGTTCCGCTACGGATGGGAATTCGCTAACATACTGTTGGGAACAAAATGATTCAGTTGGCGCTTCGGTTGGCGCTCAAAGTAAAGCGATTCCTTCAAAAGTTGACGGACCTTTGTTTCGTTCTTTTTTACCTAAAAATACCGCGATTCGCTATATGCCCGAACAAAGTAAAGTGCTCGCTGGAGCTTTGACCTCTACTTGGGAATCGGTTGCATCGGTCGGTCGAACATTAAATTTCACTTTAACCGCTAGAGATAATGCTGCGCAAGGTTTGGCTCAAACCAATACCGATGCCATGGTTGTTACCGTAAATGCGAATACGGGACCTTTTGTAATAACGTCTCAAGACACAGAGAATATTGCTTGGCAAAATGGGAGCCAGCAAACCATAACTTGGTCAGTTAATAACACAACAAATTTAGCAGGATCAACTAACGTAAATATTAAGTTATCTACAGATGGCGGCGTAACATATGATACTACCTTAGCGTCCAATACGCCAAACGATGGCTCGCAAGTAATTACAGTTCCTCAAACTATAAAGGGAACAGATTGTCGTATTTTGATTGAACCGACCGCAAATATTTATTATGCGATAAATAGTAAACCAATTGCTGTTGGCTATTCGGTAACTTTTAGTACTAACACTTATGTCTTTCAAGCACCAGTACAAATTCCAGATGGAGATAAAAATTACACGAAATTGACCTTTGTAGTTCCGCCAACTTCGAATACTCAAAACGATTTGGCAGCTAATGATAAAATTGCGGATGTAGATGTTAAGATGAATTTTACACACTCGTATGCTGCTGATGTTGATTCGTATATTCAGCATCCACAAGGAACTGTGGTGCGATTGTTTAATCGAAATTGTTCGAGCGCATCTACTACTTTAGATTTAATTTATGACGATTCGGGAGCTGCAATTTCTTGTGGATCTGCGGTTTTTCAAAAAGTATTGCCATCAGATTATTTAAATATCTTTAATGAAAAAGAAGCGCAAGGAATTTGGACTTTCGGAATTAGGGATCAATTTGCGACTGATGCAGGAACTTTAAATTCGGCTTCTTTAACGATTACAACTAAACATTTTATCTTAGATAATCCAGAGTTTGAGACTGCCGATTTTGCGATATATCCAAATCCGAACAATGGAAATTTTACTGTAGAACTTAAAAGCAGTTTAGAAAATAAGATTCAAATTTTAATTCATGATTTGTTGGGACGAAAAGTGTACGAGCAACGTTTTGAAGGGAGAGCAAATTTTATTGAAAGTATACAGATGAACCGTAAGATGGCTGGAGTTTATCTGGTAACCGTTATCGATGGAGATTCCAAAACCGTACGAAAAATAATAATTCGGTAGTTCAATTGGCCATTGCCATACAAATGATGCTAATTTTGGCCCCTGGAATTTTAAGCAAAGCGCGCGAACAAGCTTCTAGTGTGGCGCCAGTAGTTAACACATCGTCTACTAAGACAAAGTGCTTGTTGTGATCTTGATCGGTAAATACGACGTCAAAAGCTTTCTCGATTCCTTCGGCTCGACCCAAACGATTCTTTTTGGATTGTGTTTTAGAATAGGTTTTGCGAAGAAGAATTTGTTCGTTAAACTGTAAGGATAAGTTTGCGGCTACCGCTTTTCCAAAAGTAGTGGTTTGATTGTAGCCTCTTTCCCTTTGTTTTTTTGGATGCAGAGGTACCGGAATTACAATGTCAAAAGGAATTTCAGGTTTAATTTCTTTTAAATCTTCGGCATACCAGTTGCCTAAAATAGAGCCAATTTCTTCTTGTTTTTTATATTTTAAATGGTGAATTAATTCTTGTGCGATTCCATTTTTATGAAAAGATAGAAAAGCAGAAGCATGAATAACATCAATTTTGCCATAAAACTTTTGAAAAGCTTCATTTTTTGAATGAAGATGATGCTGCGTAAGTGGAACTTCGTGTCTGCATTTGGTGCAAATTACAGTTTCGTTGGCAATCAAAAAAGCATGACAACCGGAGCAAACTTTCGGAAAAAATAGATTTAAAAGATGTTTCCACATACTTAGGAAGAATTTATTTATAAAAATATAAAATTCAACGCAGCAATCTTTGCCTATTTCCTTTTTTTTAAGGGTTCTTTTTATATTTTTGCAGTACTATGGCAAAACAAGAAGATATATTTAAGAATGTAGTTTCGCACGCAAAAGAGTACGGATTTATTTTTCCGTCGAGCGAAGTCTACGATGGTTTAAGTGCGGTTTATGATTATGCACAAAATGGAGTAGAATTAAAAAAGAACATCCGTGAATATTGGTGGAAATCGATGGTACAGATGAACGAAAATATTGTCGGCTTAGATGCTGCAATATTGATGCATCCGACCACTTGGAAAGCTTCGGGTCACATTGACGCTTTCAACGACCCATTGATTGACAATAAAGATTCTAAAAAAAGATATAGAGCTGACGTATTGATTGAAGATTATGCTGAAAAGCTGAATCAAAAAGCGATCAAAGAAATCGAAAAAGCGAGAACTCGTTTTGGCGATGCGTTTAACGAACAAGAATTTGTTACGACGAATGCTCGTGTGATGGAATACAAAGCGAAAGAACGCGAAATTCTAGAAAGAATGGGTCGTTCTCTTGGCAATGAAGATTTGGGTGATGTTAAATCTTTAATTGAAGAATTAGAAATTGCTTGTCCAGACTCTGGTTCAAAAAATTGGACTGAAGTACGTCAATTCAACTTGATGTTTGGTACCAAATTGGGCGCTTCGGCAGATTCAGCAATGGATTTGTTTTTGCGTCCTGAAACAGCTCAAGGTATTTTTGTGAATTTTGCAAACGTACAAAAATCAGGTCGTATGAAAATTCCTTTTGGAATTGCCCAAACAGGTAAAGCATTTAGAAATGAAATTGTTGCAAGACAATTTATTTTTAGAATGCGTGAATTTGAACAAATGGAAATGCAATTTTTTGTACGTCCAGGCGACGAAATGAAATGGTACGAACATTGGAAAACAACGCGTTTAAAATGGCATTTGTCACTTGGTTTAGGAGAAAAAAATTACCGTTTTCACGATCACGAAAAGTTAGCGCATTATGCTAATGCAGCGACTGATATCGAATTTAATTTCCCATTTGGATTTAAAGAATTGGAAGGAATTCACTCGCGTACTGACTTTGACTTGAAAGCACACGAACAACATTCAGGCAGAAAATTACAGTATTTTGATGCAGAACTGAATCAGAATTATGTGCCTTATGTGGTAGAAACTTCAGTTGGTTTGGATAGAATGTTCTTGGCTGTTTTTGCAACTTCATTGCAAGAAGAGGTTTTAGAAGATGGTTCATCTAGAACTGTATTGAAATTACCATCGGTTTTGGCTCCAACAAAAGCGGCTGTTTTGCCATTGGTTAAAAAAGATGGATTGCCTGAAATTGCACATAAAATCATTGCTGATTTAAAATGGGATTTCAATGTGGCCTATGATGAGAAAGATGCGGTTGGTCGTCGTTACAGAAGACAAGATGCATTGGGAACTCCGTTTTGTATTACGGTAGACCACCAAACGATCGAAGACCAAACGGTTACGATTCGTCACAGAGATACGATGAAACAAGATCGCGTAAAAATTACTGAATTGGCTGGAATTATTGAAAACGAAGTTTCGATGAAAAACTGGTTGATGAAGATGTAATTTTCGTTAGATTTTAAATATTTAAAGTCCCAAATTCCTAACACTGGAGTTTGGGATTTTTTTTAAATTATCTCATAATATGTTAACTACAATTCCACAAATTCTTGCTAATTATTTGATTTTAAAGTTGCGTACGATCTCCTGCAAGGTTTTTTTTAACCTTGTAGGTATGATTTCCTTAAGTGTATTTTTTTTATTTTTAAGATCAGAATGCTCAAAAGTTTCCTAGGAAATAGCGAGCTTTTTTTAACCACAAATTCCACAAATTCTCGATAATTATGATTTTAAAGCTAAGTAAGATCTCCTGCAAGGTTTTTTTTAACCTTGTAGGTATGTTTATACGTTGTACGATTTTTGAAAAAGTAATCGCGGAGATTTTGCTTGTTTTTAAATAAGTGAAATCAGAGTTAGAAACTTTATTCGTTGTTTTTCCAGCGGAGATTTCCCCTAAATAATTTGTGTGAATTAGTAAAATTTGGGACGAACTACAAGTGCAAAAAATGGTGGTCGATCCTAAAAATAATGTTGTAATTAAAATCTAAATGTGATTTTGAAAATCGCGGCCGCGTGAGGGATAGAGGTGGCTACCGTGTAGACCCGAAAGCCCGACGCCGACCCCGTGGGAGGCGGCACGCCCAACTAGTAATACTTTTTCTTGAGCCAAAAGGAGACTTTTACCAAGAGGATAAGCGCGGGAACTTCGACCAGAGGGCCGATAACACCCGTAAATGCTTGGCCAGAGTTGATGCCAAACACCGCAATGGCAACGGCGATGGCGAGCTCGAAATTGTTTCCAGCGGCGGTGAAAGAAACGGCGGTATTTTTGTCATAGGTTGCTCCAACGGCTTTGGTGGTGAAGAAACTAATAAGGAACATGAGTAGGAAATAAATCAGCATGGGAATGGCGATGATGATGATGTCTTTTGGGATTTGCAAGATCAGTTCTCCTTTTAGACTGAACATCACAACAATTGTGGCCAATAATGCGATTAAAGTAAGTGGCGAAATGGTTGGGATAAATACGGTATTGTACCAGTTTTCGCCTTTGCTGCGGACTAAAATAGCGCGGCTCAAAAACCCTAAAATAAAAGGAATGCCAAGGTAGATGGCCACACTTTGAGCGATGGTTGCGATGGAAATATCGACGATCGCGCCGTCGAAACCAAAATAAGGCGGTAGAATGGTGATGAAAATCCAGACATAAAAACTATAGAAAAAAACCTGAAAAATACTATTTAGGGCTACTAAACCTGCGGCATATTCGGAATTTCCTTGTGCGAGATCGTTCCAGACTAAAACCATGGCGATGCAGCGCGCTAAGCCGATGAGGATTAGTCCGATCATGTACTCTGGATATTCTTTTAGGAAAATGATGGCTAGAAAAAACATCAAAAAAGGTCCGATTATCCAATTTAGTACGAGCGAAATGGATACGATTTTTGTGTTTTTGAAAACCTTTGGGAGTAATTTATAATTGACTTTTGCCAGTGGCGGATACATCATTAAGATTAAGCCAATGGCGATAGGAATGTTGGTAGTTCCTGAGCTGAGGCTGTTGATGTGCGTGGATATTGCGGGATAAAAATAGCCTAAAGCCACGCCAATAAACATGGCAATGAATATCCAAAGTGTGAGGTAATTGTCTAAAAAAGATAGTTTTTTCATGGATTACACTTTAGCAGCAACCTGAATCTGGTGTGCAAACATTCTCTGATGCATTGGTGATTTTAAGTTTTGGTTTTGGAGTGCCGCAAGCTTCTCCGCGATCGATGGCTTTGCATTGCGTGGCATCTGTTTGCAATTTTAGGATAAGTTCGTCATTTTTGATTTCGAATTCCTGCGGAAGCATTTGTTTGGTCTCAAAAACAGCATTTCCAAATTCAATTTTTACTGCGGCATTATAATCTAGAGCAACTGATTTTTCGACCAATTCGATTATAGAAAGTGCTTTGGTAACTTGCATGGAGCGATTATTCTCTAGCACTTCCGGCTCCCAAAGTTGCACGATAATCTCTGTCCATTCGTTCTTTTTTCCGCCACAATCTACCGACGTAATGTTGGCTTGCTTGATCTCGGTGATGTGAAAAGAAGGATGTACAAAAGTGTCTTTCGTTATTTCGAATTGCAAATGATGTGATGGAAATTGACTTAATTGCGATTTAAATTCGGACCATTTCATAGTGTGAGTTTTTGATGTTAACAGCATTTGTTTTCAGTAATAGAAAAAGCTGTAAGTGTATTTAAAAATAATTTGATTCGGTTAAAAGTCTCAGGGTTTAAGCAATAGCAGCTGTTGTTTCCGCTAATGTTGCCTTGTATTAACCCTACTTTTTTTAGTTCAGATAAATGCTTGGAAATGGTAGATTGCGCCAATGGCAGTACGGCTACAATGTCGCCACAAATGCAAGATGGTGTTTGTATTAAGTGCTTGACAATGGCCAAGCGCGCGGGATGCCCTAATGCTTTTAGAATTTCGGCCATTTCGTTGGTCTCCATGTCAAAGCCAATTGTTTTTGTGATTCCCATATCGCAATATTACGATTTGTTTTTTGTGTGGAAATATTATTTTTCATTTTTTTATTGCAATGTTTTCTTTTAGCCAATAAATTTTGTTTTTATTAATTTGATTCAAATAGATAGTTTTTTTTATGTTTATTTAATATTTGTAAAATTTGGCGGTGCCAATTTAAATAGTAGAAAAATAGAATGAGTGCATTAACCTATATTATTATTAATGATTGTCTTGAAACTACTGCGCAGCTTAAGGATTATGCTGATGATTGTCAAGAGTTACTCTTTGTAGCTTCGGCCACTGAGTATCAAAAAGGTTTAGACTTAGTCTTAGCACATACTCCTAAAATAATATTTCTTGCGATAGATCCTAAAGCTAAGGAGAGTCAATTGTCGCTGCATTTTATTAATGCACTACATAAATATTTGACTGTTGTTCCGAAAGTCATAGTGACAGCAAAGTCTAAGGAATTGGCTTTTGAAGCGATTAATTTTCAGGTTTCGGGATATTTATTGCAGCCGATTCACAGAAATGAATTTTTTCAAGCGGTTTTAGCTATTACAAAAACGAGTAAATTAGAACAAATGCAGCAGCAAGCGCTTTCATTATTAGATGGTAATGTTGAATCTAATTTTGTTTCGAATGTTATCAGTTCCGAAAAATCATTGTTATTGTGTGTGAAATCATATGGTGATTACCGATACATTCGGGCCAATGAAGTCGTTTATTTTAAAGCCGATAATAATTCAACGGACATCTATTTGCAGACTGGCGAGATGATCACTGCTTTTAAAACGTTAAAGCATTTTGAAGGTTTATTACGGAATCCGTTTTATAGAATTCACAACAGCTATTTAATTAACAGCAATTATATTGCGCGCATACATACTGGTAGCAAGTTATGTACGCTTCGAAATACGGTTAAAAAAATTCCGTTTTCTAAGTCTTATAGGTCTAATATTGAGTTAATTATTGATAATTTTTCAGAAGACAATTACTTAGAAGTCTAAGAATTAGTAATTTACCTTGTATGACTATACGCACGCTAGTGTACGAGTTACTTGTACCATAAAGAGGCTTTTATGCATCAAAAAATGGGGGTTTAGGTTTTAGTTTTACACCAAGATTTGCAGTAAGCAGGTCCAAAAGTAGTAAAAAATATAAAAACATAAAACCAACAAAACATGAAAAAATCTATCTTAACATTCGGTCTTTTAGCTTCAGTAATGGTATTAACTTCTTCATTTTCTCCAGAAGTTTCGAATGAAAATATTGCAATGAATATAACTTCTAACTCTATTGATATTGGTGGAAGTTCAGTAGGTGGAAATAGAAAAGTAGACATCAACGGAAGTTCAGTTGGCGGAAATAGAAAAGTAGATTAAATAAAAAAAATGTCTTTTAAAGAGGTTATCGTATTGATAACCTCTTTTTTTATGCTTACTTTTTAGTATTTTTGATAAATATTAAAATAATTTGAAGAATAAAATTTTTGCAATATGTATTTGTATTTCATTCTTACTTTCTTGTACGCATAGAGACGATCCAAAAGAACTAGTCAAGTATGATAAGGATAGCCTGCCAGAATATCTATTATTAGCAAATGATTACAGTTTGACTTTTGAACACAAGCGTAATTTTAATCAGAAAGCTTTTGATATTATTGTGGAGCATCCCAATGACTCTATTGGTAGAATAAACTTATTTAAGGTTGCTAATCGATTTTATAACATGGGAAGTTGGCCAGATTATAAAACTACAGTAAGCACAATTGTACATAAATCTAGAGAAATTAAAGACTCTGCTTCATTAGCAAAGGCATTTACTTATTTTGGAGATTACTACGTTGCACAGTCAAAGTCTGATAGTGCTTTTTACTTTTACCTTCAAGCAGAGAAAATTTTCAGAAAAAGAAATGACAATTTTAACTTAGCTAAGACATTCTTAAACAAGGCTACGCTTCAGTATGAAATTAGTGATTATGTAGGAAGTGAAATTTCTACTTTTAATGCCTTACGAGCATTAAAGGATGAGAAAAGCATTACTGTACTTTTTGATTCCTATAATCTTTTAGGAGCTTTGTACAACGATTTGGGAGACTATAATAAAGCACTAGAGTTTCATAAAAAAGCTTTTTCTGTAATTAATACAAATTTTATTCCTGAAGAATTTCAGCCAAAGGCCACTTCATATAATAATTTAGGGTACGTTTTTCTAAGCTTAAAAGATTATAAAAAAGCAGAGTTTTATTTTAATGAAGCCTTGGGGCAAAAAAAATTAAAACAACAAAAAACGGGCTTATACGCTATAGTTTTGGATAATTTGGGATATGCTAAATTCAAAATGAAAGATACGAGCGGTTTACCAAAACTATTCTACAAATCATTAAAAATACGAGATAGTTTACAACTAACTGCAGGAATTATTGCTAGTAAACTGCACTTATCTGAATATTATATTGCTAATAATGACAAGGCCAAAGGACTTCAGTACTTAAAAGAAGCCTTGGCGACTGCGAAAACATCGGGAAACGCTCGTAATGTTCTCGTTGCTCTAAAGCAACTTTCGGTTTTAGAGCCTCAAAAAGCCTCCGTTTACTCTAAAAGTTATATTCGTATCAATGATAGTTTGCAAAAAGCAGAGCGCAAGATGGGAGATAAGTTTACCCGTATAGAATATGAAACAGATCAGGTTATTAATGAAAATCAGGCGCTGAGTATGCAAAACCGAACTTTGTTTTATGTGTTTAGTATTTTATGTTTGATTGGATTGTTTTTTTATAGCTACAAATCACAACATATTAAACACCGCGAGTTGATCTTTAGACAGCAGCAACAACTGGCAAACGAGGATATTTATAACTTAATGATTCAGCAGCAAAATCAAATTGAAGGCATTAGGATTAATGAGAAAAAACGAGTTGCGCAAGAATTACATGATGGTGTTTTAAGTCGAATGTTCGGATTGCGCATGAGTCTAGATAGCATCAATCAAATAAATGACGACGATGCCTCGAAAAAAAGAACTGTTTACTTGGATGAATTGAAAAATATCGAACAAGACATTCGAGAAATATCACATGATTTGAGCAAAGAAAAGTCAGAATTAATTAATAATTTCGTTACTATTCTTGATAAATTATTAGAAGATCAAAAACGAAATTTTGAAACGTGCTTAACAGTTGCTATTGACAGGGCCATTAAATGGGAAAATATTGAAAATGCAAAAAAAATCAATATTTACAGGATCATTCAAGAAGCTTTGCAAAATTCAAATAAATATGCCAAAGCTCAAAAAATAGATATCGTTCTAAAAAAGCAAAAAAATACACTGGTCTTAACAATAATTGACGACGGAATTGGTTTTAATATTAGACAATCCAAAAAGGGAATTGGTTTGCAAAATATAAAGTATAGGATTAAAGAATGTAATGGAAAATTTGAAATTAACTCGGACACAAATGGTACTGTGATCACAATTATTTTCCCGATGAAACCCAATAAACATAATTTAAAAAACTACGATGTCTAATACCAACAAGTCGAAAAAAATTAAGCAAAGCATTTTAATAGTTGACGATCATCCTTTTATAATTGAAGGATACAAAAACGGAATCGCGAGATATAAGTCAGATGAATACGAGTTTTCGATCACTCAAGCTAAAGATTGCGAATCTGCGTATAACATTATCACTGGTTCAACAGTAAATCCTTTTGACATCGCTTTTTTGGATATAAGTATGCCGGCTTACGAAGAAAAAAACATTTTTACGGGAGAAGATTTAGCAAAATTGATAAACGCTAAAATGGGGACTTGCAAAGTCATTTTGTTAACCATGTTTACTGAAATGTTAAAGATAAAAACCATTATAAAGAAGATTAATCCCAGTGGACTAATTATTAAAAATGATTTAACCTTTGATGAGTTGCTGTTCGGTTTTGATAAAGTAATAAACAACGAGAAATATTACAGTAAATCGGTTCTCAAAATGCTGCAACAATCAAAGAATAATGCAATTGAATTGGATCAGTTTGATAGAGAGATTTTATTTCATTTATCTAAAGGCACAGAAGACAAAGAATTCCCAAAATACATTCCGATTACCTTAAGTGCAATTGAACGCAGAAAAGTAGAGTTAAAGAAATTATTTAAGATCAAATCAGGATTAGATTCTGAGCTAATTAAAGAGGCCAAATTAAAAGGATTTATATAAAAAAAGCGACATTTAAATAATGTCGCTTTTTTGTTCTATTCTGTTTCTTCGCTTAAAGCGTTCCAGCCTCTTGCCTTTATAGCAATTTTGGTATCTGCTCGTGTGACTAAATGGATACCTTCGGATTCGTCGCACATGTGACCGATCACAGAGAAGTTCGGATTTCCTTTTATTTTATCAAAATCATTAATGTCAATAGTAAATAAAAGCTCGTAATCTTCACCGCCATTGATAGCCACGGTAGTACTGTCAATATTGAATTCTTCGCAAGCCGAAATAAATTGAGGATCTAAAGGCAATTTATCTTCGTATAAATTACAACCAACTTTGGATTGTTTGCAGAGATGCATGATTTCTGAAGATAATCCGTCAGAAATATCGATCATCGAAGTCGGTTTTATTTCTAGAGCATGAAGCAAGGTGCGAACATCTTTACGTGCTTCTGGTTTCAATTGACGTTCAATTAAATAAGTATATAAATCTAAATCTGGTTGTGAGTTTGGATTTACTTGAAAAACTTGTTTTTCTCTCTCCAAAATTTGCAAGCCCATGTAAGCGGCGCCCAAATCTCCGGTAACTACTAACAAATCTGTTTTTTTGGCTCCATCTCTATAGGCAATTTCAGCTTCATCAGCTTCGCCAAGAGCGGTAATACTTATAATTAAACCAGTTTGTGATGAGGTCGTATCGCCGCCAATAACATCAATATTGTATTCTTTGGCAGCCAACGAGATTCCAACGTATAATTCCTCCAAAGCTTCTAAAGGGAAACGATTAGAAACGGCAACTGAAACCGTGATTTGTGTCGGTTTTGCATTCATTGCGCAAATATCAGAGAGATTTACCACCACTGCTTTATAGCCCAAATGCTTCAACGGCATGTAAGCCAAATCAAAGTGAACACCTTCAATCAGTAAATCCGTCGAAACGACTACTTTCTTATCTTTAAAGTCTAAGATCGCAGCATCATCGCCGATACTTTTCAGTGTAGATTCTTGTTTGATGTCAAAATCTTTAGTCAAATGTTCAATCAAACCAAATTCACCCAATTGTGCAATGCTCGTTCTTTGTGGATTTTTATCTTCTATCATTTTTTATGAATTCCAGTGATTTTTAAGAGGCAAAGATACAAAGTTGTGAAGGTTTTCTCTAATTTAAAAAAGCATCCATTTTTGCCCAATTTTTATAGTTCTGTAAATTCTAGAATAACTTTTAATTTTCACTACTGACAAACTGTTGTCACTCGATGAATCTACCTTTGAAGTACTTAAAAAATAAAATTATGAAAACAATTGAAGCGCAAATTATTACATCTGAAGATTTATTGAAACACTGGCAAGGACATCGTGCATTAACACGCAAAGTTATTGAACTATTTCCTGAAAAAGATTTCTTTGAATTTTCAATTGCAGGAATGCGTCCTTTTTCCAAAATAATTGATGAACTTTTATCCATTGCTTTTCCTGCACTTAAAGCTATTGTCGAACAAGAAGTAAAGCCTTTTGGCGAAGGCGAAGAAAATTTAATCTCTAAAGCGCAGTATCTTGAAAAATGGGACGAATCGACCTTAAAAATTAATACCTACTGGCATAAATTATCAGCTGATGATTTTAGTAAAACTTTTAATTTGTTTGGACAATATGAATTTCCTGTCATTCAAAATATTCTATATTTTATAGACAATGAAGTCCATCATCGAGGTCAAGGATATGTTTACTTAAGAGCCTTGAATATTGACCCTCCATTTTTCTGGGAAAGATAAAAAAATAAAATGCCTAAGATGATTTTCATTTTAGGTGTTTTGTTTTATAAAAGTTTTTGTTTGTTCCGTTCTAATAATTCTAGCACTCTAGTTTTTAATTTTTCAGGTTCTAGTATTTTTGCATAATCGCCAAACATTAAATACCAACGCGGAAAACCTTCTTCTATTTCACGAGTTATAAAAGTCATTTCTATTTTATCACCTATTTCTTTTTCAGATACAAAACCGTAATATTTTCGTTCGTATGCTAGATAATGCGCTATTTCTTTTTCTACAAGAATGCGAATTTTGATTGTCGAAATGGTTTTTTCTTTATCTAAATACGTTTCTAAAGAATTATGTTTTATTGTAAATGCCGCTTCTGTTTTTATAATTTTATGAATGCGATCTGCTCGAAATTGTCTGTAATCCTTGCGCAAATGACAATAGCCTACAACATACCAATTGTTATTATCATGAAAAACACCTACAGGTTCAATTTTCCGTTCTGTTATTTCCTCTGAATTAAACGTCTGATAAGAAAGTAAAACTTGTGTTTTTTGGGCAATGCTTTCAAACAGAAGAGCTAAAGTATTTGGAGATTTATCATTAAAAAGCTTTTCCGAAGATTGCATTAAAACATTTGATTCTATACGCTCAACCCAGACTTTATCATCCGTTCGGAGTACTGCTTTAAGTTTGTACATAGCCGATGCGTAATGATTTCCTAGGGTTGTATCAGTGAATTTTTGCATCAATTTCTCCGCAGCAATAAAACTGCTGGCTTCTTCTCGACTAAACATCACTGGCGGTAAGCGGTAACCATCCATTAAAGCATAGCCAACTCCAGCTTCACTGTAGATTGGAACTCCAGAAGCTTCCAAAGTTCGAATGTCCCGATAAATAGTTCGTAAACTTACTTCAAAACGATTCGCTAATTCTTGCGCTTTTACAATTTTTTTGGACTGTAATTGAATTAAAATAGCAACAATGCGGTCAAATTTATTTAAAGTTTCGTCGGACATTCTATTTCATTTTTATAATTACAAAGCGATCAATTGTTCTTGTGTTAAGTGTTTAAACAAAAAAACCTGACAATTTTACATCATCAGGTTTCTATCTTAATACTTTGTACTTATCTCTTAATACTAAATTTAATCATTCAATTTCAAAACAGCCATAAATGCTTCTTGCGGAATCTCAACGTTTCCAACTAAACGCATTCTCTTTTTACCTTTTTTCTGTTTTTCCAATAATTTACGTTTACGAGAAATATCTCCACCGTAACATTTGGCGGTGACGTCTTTACGCAATGCTTTAATGGTTTCACGCGAAATTACTTTTACACCAATTGCGGCTTGAATTGGAATGTCAAACTGTTGACGTGGAATTAATTCCTTCAACTTTTCACACATTTTTTTACCAATAGTGTAAGCATTGTCAACGTGCATCAAAGATGACAAAGCATCTACAATTGTTGCATTTAATAAAATATCAACTTTTACCAAATTAGAAGTTTGCATTCCAATTGGTGTATAATCAAATGACGCATAACCTTTAGAAACTGTTTTCAATCGGTCATAAAAGTCGAATACAATTTCTGCCAATGGCATATCAAAGTTCAACTCCACACGTTCGGTAGTCAAATAAGTTTGATTCGTGATCACGCCACGTTTTTCAATACACAAACTCATTACGTTACCTACATAATCTGCTTTAGTAATGATGGTTGCTTTTATAAAAGGCTCCTCAACACGTTCTAATTTTGATGGTTCAGGTAAATCAGATGGATTGTTCACAATTAGCGCTGTGGTCGGTTCTCTTTTGGTATAAGCCAAGTAGGAAACGTTAGGCACTGTTGTAATAACGGTCATGTTAAATTCACGCTCTAATCGCTCCTGAATAATCTCCATGTGTAACATTCCTAAGAATCCACAACGGAAACCAAAACCTAGAGCAGCAGAACTTTCAGGTAAAAATACCAACGAAGCATCGTTCAGTTGTAATTTTTCCATTGAATTTCTCAATTCTTCGTAATCTTCAGTATCAACAGGATAAATTCCAGCAAATACCATTGGTTTCACATCTTCGAAACCAGTAATTATATTTTGCGTTGGCGTTTTCGCATCAGTCAACGTATCTCCAACTTTTACTTCTTTTGCTTCTTTAATTCCAGAAATCAAATAACCAACATCACCAGCAGATATTACATTTTTTGGAACTTGATTCAGTTTCAAAGTACCAATTTCGTCGGCATAATATTCATTGCCAGTAGCCATGAATTTAATTTTTTGACCTTTTTTTATTTCTCCATTTTTTACACGGAAAATAACTTCGATTCCACGAAATGGATTGTAGTGAGAGTCAAAAATCAAAGCTTGCAACGGTTCATCCACATTTCCTGTTGGCGGTGGAATTTTTTCTATGATGGCTGCCAAAATATTTTCGACACCCAAACCAGTTTTACCTGATGCATGAATAATATCTTCTAATTTACAGCCTAGCAAATCAATAATGTCATCACTAACTTCTTCAGGATTGGCACTAGGAAGATCGACTTTATTCAGAATTGGAATAATTTCTAGATCATTTTCTAAAGCCAAGTATAAGTTAGAAATAGTTTGTGCCTGAATACTTTGCGCGGCATCTACAATTAATAAAGCGCCTTCGCAAGCAGCAATTGATCGAGAAACTTCGTATGAAAAATCTACGTGACCCGGGGTGTCAATAAGGTTCAAGATGTATTCTTCGCCCTTGTACGTATACTCCATTTGTATGGCGTGACTTTTTATGGTAATGCCACGTTCGCGCTCCAAGTCCATGCTATCAAGCAATTGCGCTTTTTCTTGACGCGCGGTTACAGTCTGTGTAGCGCCCAATAATCGGTCTGCTAGTGTGCTTTTTCCGTGGTCAATATGTGCAATAATGCAAAAGTTACGTATCTTTTTCATGTTCTGTATCTGTAATTTTAAGGATTAAACGCAACTGCATTTAATCGGCAAAGATAATGTAAAGTTTAAACAAATTGTGTATTTGATTTTCATTATATTTTCTCCTTTTTGGCACTGTTAATTAACAAAAATCATGAAATTTTAAAATAAAAATACACTTAACTTTGTTAACCTCAAACTTTTAAAAAAGAGCCCTATTGAACTACGAAAAATTAAAAGATAAGTTAGAAATTCTCGCTGATGCCGCAAAATATGATGTGTCTTGCTCTTCTAGTGGCGGCAATCGCAAAAACACCAATAAAGGCTTGGGCGATTCATCCGCATCTGGAATTTGTCACACTTATACCGAAGATGGACGTTGTGTCTCCTTGCTGAAAATTTTGCTTACTAATTTTTGTATTTATGATTGTGCGTATTGTGTGACTCGAAAGAGCAATGATATTGAACGCGCAGCATTTACAGTAGAAGAAGTGGTTGATCTAACGATTAATTTTTACAGAAGAAATTATATTGAAGGTTTATTTTTAAGTTCAGGAATATTTAAAAATGCCGATTATACGATGGAACGTTTGGTTCGTGTGGCAAAAAAGTTACGACTTGAGCATAATTTTAATGGCTATATTCACCTCAAAAGTATTCCGGGTGCCTCAGATGATTTGATGCGAGAAGCTGGTTTGTATGCCGATCGATTGAGCATGAACCTCGAGATTCCGACTGAATCTGGCTTAAAACTTTTGGCGCCAGACAAAGACCATGAGCAAATGATAAAACCGATGGAATTTGTCAAAAATGAATTAATTCAATATAAAGAAGATAAAAAGAAGTTCAGAAACACGCCTAAATTTGCGCCAGCAGGTCAGAGTACTCAAGTAATTGTTGGGGCAACGCAAGAAAACGATTTTCAAATTATTCATGTTGCGGACCATTTCTATAAAAACTTTAACTTAAAACGGGTTTATTATTCGGGTTATGTGCCAGTTTCAAACGATGCAAGATTGCCAGCAATTGGTACGCAAGTTCCGCTAGTTCGAGAAAATAGATTGTATCAAGCCGACTGGTTGATGCGTTTTTACGGTTTTAAAGCCAATGAAATATTAGACAAAAGCAATCCTTTTTTAGATTTAGAAGTAGATCCCAAAATGGGTTGGGCGTTGCGTAATATCACGCTTTTTCCGGTAATTATTCAGAACGCAGCTTTGGAAATGATTCTTCGGGTGCCTGGAATCGGAGTAAAATCGGCTTATAAAATTGTTCAGGCCCGAAAATTTCAAAATCTTACTTTAGAACATCTCAAAAAAATTGGAGTTTCAACCAACAGGGCGCGCTATTTTATATCGGTGAGCAATGAAAATACGCACCTTAAATTTTTGAATGCTTTGAATTTGAAAGAAATAATTTTGAACGATATGAAGTCTAAATTCGAAAATCCATTCAGTAACCAATTATCATTACTCAATGACGCTACTTTCATACGATAGTACTTTTGAAGGTTTTCTGACGGCCGTTTTTGAAATTTTTGAATTCAAGTATTCTAATCCAAAGATTATCAAAAAGGAAGAACTGCAACAAAACTTGTTCGCAAATCCCATTGAGATTATCACAGATACTACCAAGTCGGATCGGGTGATTCAGAAACTGAATCTGCAATTGGAAAGAGCCGGCGTGCGAAGTTTAATTTATGCTTTTTTATCGGAGAAAGCAGGAGTAGAGGATGTCTTATTTACCGTTATAAATTATGCTGTTGCTAATAAAAGCCGCAATGTGATGAAAGATTATTCGAACGAAGCGGTATTGCAAATTTCACAATTGACTAAAAGTGTTGGAAGAGAAAAGCACCGTATGGAAGCTTTTGTGCGTTTTGAATTGCTGAAAGACGGCATTTATTTTGCAAAAATTGATCCTGACTTTGATGTGTTAACTTTGATTATGACACATTTTAAAAAGAGATACCAAGACCAGAAATGGTTGATTTATGACCTTCGTCGAAAGTATGGCATTTATTATGATTTAGAAAATGTCGAGATTATCTCATTGGATTTAGACTTAAAGTTGATTGAAAACAAAGACAGTAGTATTTTTTCTGATGCTGAGATTGAATATCAAAAATTATGGTGGGAGTATTTTGACCATACTAATATTAAAGAGCGAAAAAACATGAAGTTGCACTTGCAGCACGTTCCAAAGCGCTATTGGAAATACCTGACGGAGAAGAAGACTTTTTGAAACTACCAATTGAAATCATCGGACTGTACTGGAATAAATAATTTTTATCGGAAGTTAATTTGTTATATTCGGCCACTTCGCGAAAAAAAGTTATGCTGCAAAAAGAATTAGGCATCATTAATTAAAGTTAAAATAAAGAACTTTATGCACGAGTATTGCGATATTTTCACAAATAAATTTTTATAAAAAAGGTATCTTTGAAATTCCGAAGCAAGTAAAAAAAAGATTAAAAATAGAAGATAATGCCAGATTATAAAGCAAAGACAATTCGTTGGGGAATTATTGGCTGTGGAGCGGTAACTGAAAAAAAGAGCGGACCTGCATATCAAAAAACGGAAGGTTTTGAAATTGTGGCAGTAATGCGTAGAGACGCCGAAAAAGCTGCAGATTATGCCAAAAGGCACGGAATTAAAAAATACTATTCGGACGCCGATGATCTGATCAATGATCCAGAAGTGGATGCCGTTTATATTGCAACACCGCCCGATTCTCATAAATATTACGCTTTAAAAGTAGCTGAAGCAGGAAAACCATGCTGTATTGAAAAACCTTTAGCACCTACTCATGCGGAGTGTTTAGCGATTACAACAGCTTTTGAAACTAAAAACATTCCACTTTATACCGCGTATTACCGACGGTCATTGCCTCGATTCTTACAAGTGAAACAATGGCTGGATGATCAAAAAATCGGTATTGTGCGCCACATCAGTTGGCATTTGAGTAAGCCAGCAGAAGAAATCGACCAATCTAAAGAATATTATTGGAGAACCGATGCGACTGTTGCAGCTGGTGGTTATTTTGATGATTTGGCAAGTCATGGATTGGACTTATTTGCTTTTTTATTAGGAGATTTTAAAGAAGTGCAAGGAATAAGCACCAATCAACAAGAATTATATACAGCCAAAGATGCTATTACCGCGAGTTGGTTGCACAAATCGGGCGTTACAGGTTCTGGAAGTTGGAATTTTGGAACTGCTTTTCGAGAAGATTTTGTGACGATTTACGGCAGCAAAGGAAAAATTTCTTTTTCGGTTTTTGAAGAGCAACCCATTACGTTGCTAACGACAGAAAAAGAAATGAGTTTGAATATTAGAAATCCCGAAAACGTGCAGTTTTTTCACGTTCAAGCCATGAGAGATGATTTATTAGAAAAAAGTAAACATCCTTCCAAAGGTTCTTCGGGAGCGCACGTGAGTTGGGTGATGGATAAAATTTTAGGTAAAATAGAATAGTAGATTTTGCAAATAGTACCGATTTTAAAAATTGACCTTTTATGAAAGAAGGTTTTGCTTTCTTGTTTTATAAAGTAATCAAATCGATTGTTCGTTGCGTACGTCTGTATTTTTTTCTTCTTTCAGCTTTTCATAAAATTTATCAATAGAAGGATATACAAAGCCAGAAACTTTTTGAATCGGACGATAAAAGAGCGAAGCATCCAAGGTTTCTTCCTTGGCAATGGCATTGTCAAAATTTACTTTTTCGAAAAGTGTAAAAACGACACTCAAAATTAAAATCATTTTCAGTAGTCTAAATACGCCACCGCCCAGTTTATTAATCCAACCTAAATAAGCAAAATCGGCCAGCTTGGTAAATATTTTAGCCAAAAGCATAATACCAATAACCACTGCGAGAAAGGTAAGTACAAAAGCAATAATCTGAATGGTATTGGGATTCCAGGAAACCTGTTTGCTAATAAGGTCTTTCAAAAAAGATGAAAATTTTATGGCGAAATAAATTCCAGCCAAAAGAGAAATTAGAGAAGCCAATTCTACAAAAAGACCGTTTCGGATTCCTTTATACAATCCGTAAACCAACAGTACACCCAAAATCATATCGAAAGTAGTCAATAGAAATCTTTTTTTAATTCAAAAACAAAGATAAAAGAATTATCAAGGATTCATTCTAATTTTCAAGGTCGTATCTTTGCAAAGATAAAGAACCACGATTTTGAACGTTTGCTTTATACCTCATAATTTACAATTACAATAAAAATGTCAAGAGATACACAATTAAAAGAGCGCTGGGAAAAGCTCGTCGATATACTTTCCAATCAATTTTCACAAGGTGAAGATTTAGATTTGGATGCAATTATTTATTTAGTCGGAGTTCAAGAATTAGGTAAATTGCATAGAGAATTCAAGAAAGATGAAAAACTAAACTTAATGCACATTGCTATTTGCCGTTTATTAGAGCCGTATGGTTTTTATGAATTTGACTTCTTTGATGACGAAGGTTGGCCGCATTATACAGTGAAGGAAGAATTACCGCCATTAAAAGCTGGAGAGCAATCGGTTTTAATGAAAGAAGCAATTGTAAATTATTTTTTAGAAAGAAAAGTGATCGATTAAGTTTTATTTGACGATTTTCAGAAGAGGTGTAGGTATGATTGTTAAAGTTTTTGGAGTATTTACCAATAACTTTTCAGTACTCACTAAAAAAAATTAAATTTGTAATCTCAATTACGGAACGACAATGATAGACAAGATTAAAGAATATATTGGCGAAGCAGAAGCTTTTACGACAGAGAATAAAGAAGAATTAGAAGCTTTTCGCATCAAATTCTTAAGTAAAAAAGGAATTTTAAATGAATTTTTTGCTGAGTTTAAAAGCGTTCCTAACGATCAGAAAAAAGAATTTGGTCAAGTAATTAACGCTTTAAAAACGGCTGCCGAAGATAAAGTAAAAGGAATTGTTGAACTGTTGGAAAGCAGAGAAGAAGCCAAAGGTGTTTTTGGCGATTTAACGCGTTCAGCAGAACCAGTAATCATTGGCTCTCGTCATCCGATTTCGATTGTTAAAAATCAAATTATAGATATTTTTGCCAACATTGGTTTCAATGTTTCTGAAGGTCCAGAAATTGAAGACGATTGGCATAATTTTACCGCATTGAACTTGCCAGAATACCATCCGGCACGTGACATGCAAGATACCTTTTTCATTCAAACAAATCCCGATGTACTCTTGCGCACGCATACTTCATCGGTTCAAGTGCGATATATGGAAAATAATAAACCACCCATACGTACTATTTCGCCAGGTCGCGTGTTTCGTAATGAAGCAATTTCGTCTCGTTCGCACTGTATTTTCCATCAAGTGGAAGGCTTGTACATTGACAAAGACGTATCGTTTGCAGATTTAAAACAAACGTTACTTTATTTTACGAAAGAGATGTTTGGGAAATCAAAGATTCGTTTGCGCCCTTCGTATTTTCCATTTACAGAACCAAGTGCCGAAATTGATATCTATTGGGGATTGAAAACAGAAACGGATTACCGAATTACCAAAGGAACCGGTTGGTTAGAAATTGGTGGTTGCGGTATGGTAGATCCAAACGTTCTTAAAAATTGCGATATTAATCCAGACGAATATAATGGTTTCGCCTTTGGAGTTGGAGTAGAGCGTATCGCCATGTTGCTGTATCAAATTGGCGATATTCGTATGTTTTACGAAAATGACGTTCGTTTCTTAGAGCAGTTTAAAGCAAGTATTTAAAAATATAATTATAGCTAAATAGTGATTAGTGGATACTTTTTCTGCTAATCACTATTTTTTTTAGCATCCATTACCATATGAAAAAAGACATTGTTATACCGGAAGTAGAAAACGTATTTATTGCTACTGTTCAAGAATGGAGCGACGATTTTATGGAAAAAGTTTGGTTTGCTTATTTAGTAAACGATAGTGATTTTCAGATCGATGGTGTCATGGTAGTTTCAAAAGCATTTGGAACTTTGGATGGAGAAATGAAAAAAACTTCTCTTTTGCGCCATGCATTTGCAGAAATTCCGGCAGTTTCTGTAGTGAAAATTGAGATGATTGAGAAAAGTGTCTTGCAATTAAACAATGAGTTTATGGTCACTTTTTTTATCGGAAACACACTTTACGATAAAAAATTTATTTTTAAGGCCAACTCCATTTCTGAAGGTAATATGGAAGAAGTTCCTATTCTTTTTGTAGACGGAGTGATTGTAAGGTAGTACAATACTGTTGCGTAAATTATACAAGGCATTTTCTAAATTGAGAAAATGCCTTTTTTTATTTTTGTATCTTTTTTAATTGCCAGTGCGAAAACAATATCAAGCACGCCATCAGAAATAGAGCGGTGAGCGAAGCGTTTAGTGTTCCTAAGTTTAGTCCTCCTTTTGCAATTGGTTTGGTTAAAAAGTCTCCAAAAGTAGCTCCGAATGGTCTTGTAAAAATAAAGGCAATCCAGAAAAGTAGTATCTCGTTTATCTTTGTGCAATAATGCAGAAGAAGAACGAACACAATAATACTTGCGGTTACAAGAGCACCGGTTAAATAGGAGAATCCAAGCACATCGCTTAAAAAATCGCCAAAAGCAGTTCCTAAACTATTCGAAAATAAAATAGCAATCCAATAATATAATTCTTTGGTGGTGTCAAAAATGGGATAAACTGCTAATGAGCTGTACTTTTTAAACCAAAGAAACAGAACCAATACTAAACTCATTAATAAAAAACAACTACCTACAGCATAACCCAATTGCAGACTTCGATCTAGAAAATCAGATATTTCGGTGCCGAGAGTGGTTGTCGCAATAATGACCAACCAGTAAGAAGTAGGGATGAATTTTTTTGCTCGAAGTTGATTGGCAAGCACCAAAGTAAAAAACAGAAAAGTAATTAAGATGCCAACAAAATAACCAAGATTTAAAGTCATCGAGAGATAATCTCCCAATGTTTCTCCCAGGGTTGTTGCCACGATTTTCATTATCCAGAACAACATTGTGATTTTGGTAACTTTATTTAAATTTTCCATAATTTTTAAATAAGAAAGGTAAGTAGTTTTGTGCCTTAGTCATCTAAAGATTAGATTAAGATTTGAATTAGATAAAACCAAATATCTCTTAAAAATTATAATTTTTATAAAGAACAGATGAATCAATAGGTTAACAGAAAATAAAAAAGCCGCATTCTTGATCAAGAAGCGGCTTTATAATACTTGTTATGTTATTTTGTTAATCCAAGAAATCAGTTAATTTTTTGAACACTTTTTTAGGATCTTTTCCTTCATACAAGACGGCATAGACAGCGTCTATAATTGGCGTTTCCGCTCCATAACCTTTGTTGAGGTTATAGGCGCTTTTAGTAGCGTAGTATCCTTCAGAAACCATGCTCATTTCCATCATTGCACTTTTTACTGTGTAGCCCTTTCCAATCATATTTCCGAAAGTTCTGTTTCTAGAGAATATAGAGTAACCCGTAACTAATAAATCGCCCAAATAAGCAGAGTCGTTAATGTTTCGTTTCATCTTATGCACTTTTTTGATAAACTGCTTCATCTCGCGAATGGCATTACTCATCAAAACCGATTGAAAATTATCGCCATAACCTAAACCGTGCGCAATTCCAGCGGCAACTGCGTAAATGTTTTTAAGCATGGCAGCATATTCAGTACCAATAATATCGTCGGTAATTTTTGTTTTAATGTAATTTCCAGAAAGCCTTTCCGCTACATTTTTCGCCTTTTCTTCGTCGCCACATGCAATTGTTAAATACGATAAACGTTCCAAGGCTACTTCTTCTGCGTGACAAGGTCCTGTAATGACACCAATGTTATAATATGGGATATTGTATTTTACATGAAAATGTTCGCCGACAATTAAGCTCGTTTCAGGAACAATTCCTTTAATGGCCGAAAAAATAATTTTATTCTCCAAAGACACTTCTAACTTTTCTAGTTCTCCGTTTAAGAAAGCCGAGGGAATTGCAAAAATTATGTAATCTGCATAAGCGACTGCTTCATTAATATTGTTTGTTAATTTAAGCTTAGCAGGATCAAACTCTACTGAACTCAAATAATTTGGATTGTGTTTGTGGGTTTTTAAATGCTCGATTGCGGCATCATTACGCATGTACCACGCGATTTCAGAAAGATTAACGCATAGCATTTTCGCAATAGCTGTTGCCCAACTTCCACCACCAATTACCGCAAATTTTAAATTTTCGCTCATTTATTTTATTAATTTGAAGCAAAAGTACTTAATAAAGTACTAATCATGCAAAAAAAGAGTGTAAAGAAATTTGTAAAAGAGGACTATTTGCAAGGTTTTAGGAAAATTTTTGATAAAAACGAGATTTTTTTAACTTTTCACACAATAAAAAAACAATGATCACGTTGTAACTTATTACAAATGAATTTCTTAAATGAATAAAATCCGAATTGAGTTAGTTAGTTTTGTTTTAGTAACTTGAAAAGGCGTTCCCAACTTAATGTGAACGCCCTTTCTGTTTTTGTAAGAGATAAGATTTTTAATAACTCATTTCAACAATTTTTTTCACTTTATCCAAAGTAACCAACTGTTTTTCGCCTAAACCAATCCAACCTCTTTCTTCAAATCGCTTTACAATAAAATCGGCAGTAGAGTCGTATTTGTCAGTGTAATCAGAAAGTTTTGTTTCCATTCCCATTTGGTGTAAAAATGAAACAGTTGCTTCAATAGCTGCATTTGCAATTTCGTCTTCAGATCCTGATAATCTAAAAATGCGTTTTCCGTATTGCGCTAATTTCCCTTTTTTTGTTTCAAACATAACACGGTATAAATTTGGTGCAATTACTGCCAACGTTCTTGCATGATCAATGCCGTACAGCGCAGTCAGTTCATGTCCTATCATGTGCGTTGCCCAGTCTGAAGGGACACCTTTCTGAATCAAACCATTTAAGGCCATCGTGCAACTCCACATAAAGTTAGAAGCCAACTTATAATCGGCAGGATTTTCAACTACTCCTGGTCCAACTTCAATTAATGTTTGCAATATTCCTTCGGCAATTCGGTCTTGCAACATTCCGTCGTGCGGATAAGTTAAGTACTGCTCTAAAACATGGGTATAAGCATCGACCACACCATTTTGCAACTGTCTTTTAGGTAAAGATGTAATTACGGTTGGATCGCAAATAGAAAATTTTGGAAATAATGCAGAACCTCCGAAAGCTAATTTTTCTTGTGTAGACGCAATGGTAACAACTGCCCCAGAGTTCATCTCACTTCCTGTAGCAGGTAAAGTTAAAATCGAACCAAACTGAACAGCATTTTCTTTAATTAACAGTCGTTTTTGCAAAATATCCATCGGATTGCCTTCAAAATGAGCAGCTGCCGAAATGAACTTTACACCGTCAATTACAGAACCACCACCAACAGCTAATATAAAATCTATTTTTTCAGCTTTAATTACTGCAACGGCCTTCATTAAAGTTTCAAAATGTGGATTTGGTTCAATACCGCCAAATTCTATAATTTCAAAGCCTTCTAGGTTTTTAATTACTTGCTCGTGAATACCGTTTTTAAAGATGCTTCCACCTCCATAAGCCAATAAAATTTTTGCGTTTTTAGGAACTAAAGATCCTAATTTTTCTATTTGTCCTTTTCCGAAAACTAAGTTAGTCGGATTGTATAATTCGAAGTTTAACATACTATTTTGTTTAAAAGTTATGAAGGTTCTAAGAGCTATAATTTCTAGTAAAATAATTTACTTAAAATCGGAACAACTTAGAACCTTTATGTCTTAGAATCTATTTTTTAGCGCTCAATTGCGCCATTAATTTTTCAGCAACTAGTTTAGAAGAGGCTGGATTTTGACCGGTTATCAGTAGGCCATCTTCTACAGCATACACGCTCCAGTCTTCTCCTTTTGAGTATTCTCCGCCGTTTTGTTTCAAGACATCTTCCAACAAAAACGGAACCACATTGGTTAAACCAACTGCTTCTTCTTCAGTATTTGAAAATCCAGTTACTTTCTTTCCTTTAACTAAATAGTCGCCGTTCACTTTTACATTTTTCAATGCTGCTGGTGCGTGGCACACAAAACTTACTGGTTTATTATGCATATAAAAAGATTCAATCAATGCAATTGAATTTTTATCTGTAGCCAAATCCCACATTGGTCCGTGTCCGCCTGGATAAAATACTGCATCATAATCTTTTTGATCGATGTCGCTTAATTTGTGCGTGTTTTTTATTTTATTTTGTACCGCAGTGTCGGCATCATATCTTTTAGTGTCTTCGGTAGCGGCACTTTTATCATCACTTTTGGGATCAACTGGTGGTTGTCCGCCTAAGGGACTTGCAACAGTTACTTCATATCCCTTATCTGTTAAAGCGTAATAGGGTGCAGCAAATTCTTCAATCCAAAATCCTGTTTTTTCTCCCGTGTCTCCTAATTTTTCGTGGCTCGTAAGCACAAATAATACTTTTTTCATCTCTTTAGTATGTTTTTTTTGAGCATTTGCAGCAAAGCTTATCGCTGTAAAAGCAATTAATAATACAAGTTTTGTGTGTTTCATTTTATATATGTTGATACAAAAATACGCTTATTATGATATTAGTAAAAATAAATTAAATTATGTTTGTGATAAATATATTTATATCATGGTAAATCTAGAGTGGTACAGAACATTTAAATCTGTTTATAAAAACGGTAATTTCTCATTGGCTGCCAAAGAGCTTTTTATCAGTCAGCCAGCAGTGAGCCAACAAATTGTAATGCTAGAGGCGCATGTAGGTTATAAATTATTTAATCGTAAATCGAAAGGAGTAGAGGCAACGGAATATGCTAAGTTACTGAATAACTTGATTATAGATGCGCTTGACCGACTAGAAAATGTAGAGCAAGGTTTTCGCGCGAAGGCTTCGGATGCCAATCGCTTGATTTCAGTTGGTATTTCCGAACATTTATTTTCTAGTTTAGGTAGTGCGCTCATTGCTGAATTTGATTTTATCGATTTTACTTTTCAGGAAAATGATGCGCTGTTTGAATTGGTCAACGCAAAAAAATTAGACTTTGCTATTGTAACCAAGCGATTCGATACATTTGACACCAACATAAAGAAGGTCGGAACTATAAAGTTGATCATGGTAGCTTCTCCTAATTTAGAAATTAGTGGTATTAGAAATCACATTGAACGAATGGATTTGTTTACAATCGAAGGACATTTAAATCAGTACAAATGGTTCAGTCATGATGCGCGAATTCCGCATATTAAATTATTTTGGCTGCATGTCTTTAATAAAAAAAGACCTTCGATGAGCCCTAATTATATTATTCCAAATGAATATGAAATGTTATCGGCAGTTGCAGAAAACAATGGCGTGGCTGTAACCTATAACTGCAATGCAAAAGAAATGATCGAAAGTAATAAAGTGCAATTGCTTTGGGATGCGGCAACAATGCCAGCAGAAGAAGTGTTTTTAATTTCAAGAAAAAATGAAGCACTGCAGCCTGTTTTTGAAAATATTGCAAATAAGCTGCAAACGATATTGTGAGATTATTTCTTGTAGAATAAATTATGATCGATGTAATTCCATACTTTTTCAGACAGCAAGGGCTGAATGTTTTTACCGATTTTTATATTATTTCGAATAAAAGTAGATGAAATTTCAACTACTGGCGCATCGATCATATGAACATTATGATGTTCTTTAAGAGCAATATTCTCCGTTTCTGTCGAAATACGAGGATATACGTAAATTGAATTGTTTTCTAAAATAACCTCGTAGTTTTTCCACTTTGGTAGTGTACGTAAATTATCTTCACCCATAATCAATGAGAATTCATGTTGTGGAAATTTCTCTCCGAAGTGAACCAAGGTATTTACGGTGTAATTGGGTTGAGGTAATTTAAACTCAAAATCGGACGGTTTAATTTTAGGATAGTTCTCCGTTGCTAGATGAACCATTTCTAAACGATGGTAGTCGTCAAGCAAGGTGTTTTTCTTCTTTAGTGGATTGTGTGGCGTTACAACCATCCAAACTTCATCTAAGTCAGAATACTCCGCGACATGATTGGCAATAATTAAATGTCCTACGTGTATGGGGTTAAAGGTGCCGAAGTAGAGTCCTATTTTCATTTCGTTTCGCAGAGGTTCACAAAATTTTCAGAGAGATTCACAAATTTTTTTGAATGTTTGCTTCTCTTTTGCTTATTTGATTTTCTTTCAAAAAGGCTAAAAAAGGATTTTGCAGAACTTTTCAGTTGATTCTGCACCTTCCTTATTCTTACTTTTCCTAATTTTCAATTATTGTGAAACAAAATCTTTTACCAAAGCAGTTGCTTCTTCCAAGGCTACTGCTAAATCGTAATTTTTTATAACAACATCAAATTGCGGTGCGGTCGCTAATTCTACCGAAGCTTTTGCAATGCGCATGTTAATTTTATCATCACTTTCTGTCGAGCGCTTTTTTAAACGAATTTTAAGCTCATCGATACTTGGTGGTTTTACAAAAACAGCCAAAGTTTCATCTGGATATTTACTTTTAATGCGCAACCCACCGGCCACGTCAATATCAAAAATAACATTCTTACCTAAAGCCCAAATGCGATCAATTTCTGATTTTAGAGTACCGTAAAAATTGTCACGATATACTTCTTCCCATTCTAAAAAATCTTCTGCTTTAATGTGTTGCTTAAATTCTTCTAGCGAAATAAAGTAATAATCTTTTCCGTTTATTTCTTCTCCTCTAGCATCTCGAGAAGCTGCAGAGATTGAAAAATCTAAATTTAACTCTTTCTGCGCTAACAAGTGCTTCACTATTGTAGTCTTTCCCGATCCTGAAGGAGCTGAGAATACAATCAATTTTCCTTTTTTCATCTTTATAAGTCAGTAGCAAAAAGCAATAGTGCTTGTGTTTTAAACGCTAAGGCTTTTCGCTAGTTGCTAATTATGCTATAGTACGTTCAAAACTTGTTCCTTTATTTTTTCCAACTCATCTTTCATCATAACCACTAATTTCTGCATTTGTGCGTGGTTAGATTTCGAACCCATGGTATTAATTTCACGGCCCATTTCTTGTGTAATGAAACCCAATTTTCTACCATTTGCTTCTGTTCCTGCAATAGTTTCTAAAAAGTAATCCAAGTGATTGGTTAAGCGAACTTTCTCCTCCGTAATATCTAATTTTTCTAAATAATAAATCAACTCTTGTTCGAAACGATTTTCATCAACATTCACTTTCAACTCGGAAATTGCAGTTTGCAAACGATCTTTTATGGCTTGCACGCGCTCCGGATCTAAAGCCAAAGCATCATTCATGTATTGACGAATATTTGAAATTCGTAAATTGAATTCTTTTTCTAGTGATTGACCTTCGTCGTTTCTGAAATTTTTGATGTTTTGTAAAGCTTCAGTAATTATCGTCTGAATTTGTTGCCAATCATTTTCGTCAATCTCTTCGCGCTCTGTTTTTAAAGTATCGGGCATACGAACTGCCATCTTCATTAATTCTGTTTCATCTGCGTCGGGATACACTTCCTTTAGTTGCGCTATGTAATTTTTAACTACAGGAACATTTACTTTAGTAGACGTTTGCTCTGCAGTACTTTCAATATAAATTGCAAAATCAACTTTTCCGCGCTCCAATTGCAATGCAATTTGGTTGCGCAACCCCAATTCCATTTCGCGATATACCGAAGGCATTCTTACGTTCAAATCGAGCCCTTTGCTATTTAGCGATTTTACTTCAACTGTAATTTTTTTTGTTGGTAATTGCAAAGTTGCTTTACCAAAGCCCGTCATCGATTGTATCATATAATTGGATATAAAGAGGCAAAGGTACTAAAAACAATTCAGTCTCAACTGCGGCAGTTTAGGTTGTTTATTTGTTGTTTGAAGACAAAATATTTTAGTATTAGCTAAAAGCTTTCATTACTTCTATAATATTTTTTTTGCTGTTGCCAATGTAAATTTTACCGTCGATTATAAAAACGGGACGACTAATAAAGGTATAATGTTCTAAGATGTATTTTTTGTAATCTGATTCAGTTAGCGTTTTATTTTTTAAATCCATTGACTTGTACAACTGTGCTTTTTTACTGAATAATGCTTCGTAGCTGCCAGCAAGTTGATGTAATTCTTCTAATTCTTTTTCAGAGATAGGATCTTGTTTAATATCATGGTATTCTAATTCAATTCCTTGTGGTAAGTTTTTAATGATTTTACGACAGGTATCACAAGAAGCGAGGTAGTATATTTTATTCATTTGTTGGTGTTTTTTATTTTATTAGTCACTTTAGACAATAGTACCAATTAGTCGCAAAACAATTTTAAAAGTTCGTTTCTCAATGATGGCTTTAATTTTTTAAACGAAAGTCAGATGAAAAGTGTTGTCTATAAGTTCTGATAAATAATAAAAGAAAGAATATTATTCTTAAGTTGAAATTAATGCGGCAATTTTTTTTTGAGAGAAATAGTTTGCGTTTTAATTAACAGTAACACGTTTCTTTTGAAGTTTTAGTTTTCAACCACCTCAAGTGTTACTGTCATAATACCAGCACCACTGCGCTTTACAATGTCCATAAAAGCGCGTTTTGATAAGTCGATATCGCGTGTTTTAACAAAAGGACCACGATCTGTAATTTCTACAATTACAAATTCGCCATTCAACTCGTTTGTTACTTTTACTTTGGTGCCAAAAGGTAGTTTTTTATGTGCCGCGGTGTATTTGTTGTTGTCAAATTTGGCGCCGCTGGCGGTTTTTCGACCATTAAAACGATCAGCGTAGTAAGAGGCATGTGCTGATTTTTTGTGTAGTTTTAATTTCAATGGTTTTTCGAGTACGACTGTCGTGTCTTTGTCAAAAATGGCTGCTTTTATTTTAGCCAGTTTTAGCGAGTCTTGTGCAATCGGAATCGTTTTTGGTTTTGCTTGGCTGTATACATAAGACACACTTAGTATGGCAAAAGTCAAGCTGGTGAGCAAAAGAAATAGGTTTGTTTTGTTCTTCATAATATTTTTTTTCGTTCAAACTTGGGGAGTATGTTCAAATAATATGCCGAGAAAAAAAAGCCCGGTAGGAACGGGCTTATTTGTTTTCTATAACCATAGATTCCATGGCAAACGGCTCAAAATTAAAAGTAAACCAATTCCGTAGAAAATGGCGAAAGTTTTAAATTTAGCTTCGCTAGTTAATAATTTTTTATGTTTCGACCAACCAATTGTAATTAAAGCGATACCAATAATATTAATTAATGGGTGCTCTAATGAGGTCAATCGTAGTGCTGCATCGCTCATTTGTCCAAAAGCTGCTTTTCCAAAAGGAGAAACAAAGTACAAAACGATTCCGATAAGTAATTGGATGTGCGTTACGATAAGGCCGAAAAGACCAATTTTGCGATCTTTTGCAGTAAATTCTTTTTTAGAAAAAAATCCGATTAAAGCATTTACTACTGCTACAACTAATAAAAGTAACACCAGGTAAGCCCAACCTGAGTGCATTTTTTGAATGAATTCGTACATAAATTAAATGTTTGTTTTTAACAAATATAAACAAAAAAGGCATAAAAAAAACGGCAAAATGCGAATTGCACTTTGCCGTTTTAATATTTAAATTGGTTTTGAATTAGAAGTTGAAACGTGTACTAAAGTTCCATGTTCTTCCGTAACCAAAGAATACTTGGTTGGCGTCAGCTACTCCATCATAAGTTTGACCTTTAGATGCATAAGTGTCTCCGCTATTACCTGTTATGAAATCAGAAGCAAAAATATTAGTTCTTGACTCAGAGATGTAAACTTTATCTAATACGTTATTTACGTTTAATCTGAAGCTTAAAGAAGTTTTCTTTGAGCTACCAAGAAATAATTTATAAGATAAACCAGCATCCATTAATCCGTATGAAGGTAATTCTAATGATCCTTTATTGTCTTCTTTTGAGAATTTAGAAGGATCAATTGAAGCAAATAATTTGTCAGCAAATCTGTAGTTTGCATCTACACTAAAGCGCTCTAATATTTCGTATTTACCTCCTAAGCTTAAAGTTGTTTGTGCAGCGTCCCCAACTTTAACACCATCTAAGTATAAAGTGGTAGTTGTTCCTCCTCCAAGTGGGTTGTTGCTTGAATCGTAACGATTGCTTTCAACATTCCCTTCATACACATAATTTCCAAGAGAAAACATTGCACTTAAGTCTAGTTTTGGCATTGGTTTAGCAGTCAATTCTAATTCTACACCAGAGTGAATTTCTGTAATTCCAGAAAAGTCATAGTAACCATCAATATTATCAGCTGCAGAATCACGATTTCTTTGGTAACGATCTTTCCAAGACGTGTAATAAACATTCAAATTAGCATTGAAGATACCAGAACGGAATCCGTATCCAGCTTCTAAACCTAAAACTTTTTCGTTTGTTAAGTTTTTATTTACAACCGATAAGTTGTTTGGATAAACTGCATTAAAGAAAGGTTGTTTAGAGTAAAAACCTGCGTTAGCAAAAACATTATGAAAATCGTTAATGTTGTAGTTTGCTCCCCCTTTAATGTTTCCTCCTAAAATATTTTCAAAATCAGTTTTGTATAATGGATCTGCTTCTAAGTATGTAAACGTATCTTCTTTTTGAAATCCTTGATTAGAAATTGCTCCTTGCAAGAAAGCAGATAAGTTGTCTTTAGAGTACTCTAATTGAGTAAAAGCTC
The DNA here is from genome assembly GCF_001529295.1 of Flavobacterium sp. TAB 87. GTDB lineage: Bacteria > Bacteroidota > Bacteroidia > Flavobacteriales > Flavobacteriaceae > Flavobacterium. The sequence continues at coordinate 206,291 of NZ_LLWK01000038.1, read as the reverse complement.
CGTACCAATTTACGTTACCGTTATTGTTGTATTCTATTTTTTCTTGATTTTTTACGTCTGTAAAAGGATTAAAACTAGCAGATGCAGAGTTTGTTTCGTATAAGTAACGACCTCCGGTTGCTTTGCTGTTGGCATCTGTGTTATCGTAATAAACGTCTGCGCCTAAACGATCAGTGATGTTTCTAAAGTGAAAACCAGTGTAGGTTCTAACATCAAAACCAAAATCTAATGTTAATGATTCTGATAATTTTTGATTTAAGTTAACTACAGCACCGTACCAGTTGTGAGAATTTATAGAAGATCTTCTACTAAATCCTGTTTTGTTGTTGGTGATGTATTCTCCTTCGTGCCCTGCTATAACACTAGGTGCTAAAGGTGCTCCAACTGTATTTGCTTGACCTGTATTGAATTTTACGAATTCATCAAATGGAACTAAACCATCAGCAGTTTTAAATGCAAATGCGCTTTTTCCAATACTTCCAGTTCCTCCACCACGACCCCATGATCCGTAAAGAACACTGGATAATTTAGTGCTTTCTGTAATTTTATAATCGTAGTTAATAGACGCTACAGGCTTGCTGTAGTAGTTTCTTGCCCAAGAATATTCTTTACCATCTTTATAACCCCAATCAGAGTTATATTTAATGTTTGGTTTGTTTGAAGTAGGATCTCCGTATTTTACGTATTCTGATATTTTGTTAGCAAAACTTCTTTGGTGGTGCCATTGAGGCGCTCCTGTAAAAGTAAATTGAATATCGTGCTTTTCGTTTTTTGAAGAATATCCTAAACCAATAAAATAGTTTTGTGCAGAGAATTTTGTTCCGTCCACGTATCCGTTTCCAATTGTGTTGCTAAACAAAACAGACGCAGATAGACCATTTTCCATTTTACCAGTTGAGTATGACGCTAAACTTTTAAAGTAATCGTCGTTACCTGCACTAAGAGAAACTAGTCCTCCTTGTTTCATGTCTGCAGTTCTAGTAATAATGTTAATTGTACCTCCAACTGATGAAATAGCTAGTTTAGAAGAACCTAAACCTCTTTGTACTTGCATAGCCGAAGTTACATCAGAAATTCCAGCCCAATTGCTCCAGTATACAGAACTGTTCTCCATATCATTAACAGGAACTCCGTTAATCATAACCGCGATGTTCTTCTGGTCGAAACCTCTAATAACAACTCTAGAATCTCCAAAACCACCACCTGCTTTAGTTACATAAACAGAAGGAGTGTTTGCTAGAATTTCTGGAAATTCTTGAGAACCTAATTTTTCTTGAATTTCAGCAGCTTTAATAGTAGATACTGCAACAGGAGTTTTTCTGTCTTTTGCAACATCAATTACGCTACTTTTAATAACGATTTCATTTAATTCATTTGAGCTTGAAGAAAGAACGATTGTTCCTAAATCTACTGTTGATCCATTAACGAAATTAAATTTTATGGTTTTGTTCTCATTTCCAATGAATGAAACAACTACTTCTCCTGAATTCTTAGTAGTAGTAAGAGTAAATTTTCCGTCAAAATCGACAGAAGTAGCTTCAGAAGTTCCTTTCACAACGATATTTGCGCCCGGAAGAGGTCCTGAGCCGTCAGAAATAATTCCTGTAATTTTACCTTGTGCATAGGTTGCCGAAATAGCCATGAATAGTAATCCGGTGAGTAACCAGGTTTTCATTGTTTTCATTTTTTGATCGTTAATTGTTTTGGGCAAAATTATAACAAAATTATGAGATAATGTTATCGAAACGTTAATAAATGGTTGTTTTGTGTAATTCTTTGCATATTAAAGGTGTTTTTTTAATTAGTAATAAATATTACACACTTTAAGTGCATTTTATTAGCTATTTTTTGTTAAATTATTAATATTTTCAATTTTATTAACGCTGTAATGCTTATTTGCAAATTTATTATTTTATGGCTAAACGCAAAAAAGCCAACGCATTAGCTAAAATGCGGTGGCTTTTGATTGTATTATAATAGGCTATTTACTTATTTGAAATAAAGTAGTTTAATAAAAAAGAAGTAGAGCAGTCGTGCTTTTGTACGGTGGCTGATTCGATTTCGTTTAAAATAGAATTCGCTAATTGCTTACCTAGTTCTACGCCCCATTGATCGTAACTAAAGATGTTCCAAATGATTCCTTGTACAAAGATTTTGTGCTCGTACATCGCAATTAATGAACCCAATGTTTTTGGAGTCAATTTGTTTACTAAAATAGTGTTTGTAGGTTTGTTGCCAGTAAAGACTTTAAAAGGTACTAAATACGAAGCTTTATCAGCAGCTAGTCCTTGTTTGTCAAATTCAGCTTGAACTTCTTCTGCCGTCTTACCGTTAAGCAACGCTTCTGTTTGTGCAAAGAAGTTCGACATTAATTTGTCGTGGTGGTCTTTATTTCCGTACAACGAATGAACGAAGCCGATAAAATCGGTCGGAATCAATTTAGTTCCTTGATGAATTAGTTGAAAAAAAGCATGTTGTGAATTGGTTCCTGGTTCTCCCCAAATAATTGTTCCGGTTTGGTAGTTTACAGGTTTTCCGTCGCGACCTACGCTTTTTCCGTTACTCTCCATGGTTGCTTGTTGCAAATAAGGAGCTAATTTTTTTAGATATTGGGTATATGGAATTATTGCTTCGCTCTCTGCACCATAAAAATTATTGTACCAAATACTTAATAAAGCAAGAATAACAGGAATATTGCCATCAAATTCTGCAGACTTAAAGTGCTCGTCCATTTCGTATGCCCCGAGTAGTAAATCGTTGTAATTATCAAAACCTACAGATAAACTAATGCTTAGACCCACTGCGCTCCATAAAGAAAAACGACCTCCAACCCAATCCCACATTGGGAATATGTTGTCTGGATTAATTCCGAATTCGGTCACTTTTTCAATATTGGTAGAAACTGCTACAAAATGATTGGCAATATCTTCTTGTTTTGCAGATTTTAAAAACCATTTTTTAAGAGTAACTGAATTAGTTAGGGTTTCTTGAGTTGTGAATGTTTTAGAAACAATAACAAATAAAGTGGTTTCTGGATTTAATTTTTTAATAATTTCGGTAACATGATCGCCATCGACATTCGAAACAAAATGAGTAGTCAGATGGTTTTTATAATACTGTAACGCTTCTACCGCCATATCGGGTCCTAAGTCTGACCCACCAATTCCGATATTAACAATGTCGGTAAAAGGTTTTCCCGTGTATCCTTTTCTATGTCCAGAAGTAATTTCGTTGGTGAAGTTCTTAATTTTGTTTTTAACTTGATACACTTCGGGAATCACATTTACGCCGTCTACTTTTATATCAGCCGATTCAGGGGCGCGTAATGCGGTGTGTAAGACAGCTCTGTTTTCTGTTTGATTGATAATTGCTCCACCAAAATAATCAGAAATCGCACTTTTCAATCCGACTTCGTTAGCAAGATTTAGTAATAGCGAAATTGTTTCTTCGGTAATATTATTTTTAGAATAATCAATTAAAAAATCATTCCAAGTAATGTGAAATTTATCTGTACGTAAATGGTCTGCAGCAAATAGTTCCTGCATGTTCGTACTATATGTTTTGTTATAGTGTTCTTGGAGATTTTTCCAAGCAGCGCTTTCTGTTGGATTTGTAGTGCGTAGTGCCATCTGTAAAGTATCTTGAGTGGTTATTTTATTCAAAAATACTGAATTCTTGTATGAAATTTAGATTCTTTACTTTTTTATAACAAATGCTTTAACTTTTAAATGTTTTTTTAAAAGATTGATTTATAAATTTCCAATGCTGTCTAACTCTCTTTTAAGGGGTTCGATTTCTCTTAAAAAACGTTCTTTGTTTTTACCAACCATAGGTTCGCCCGAAGGTAAATTAAGTTTTAAGGCATCAACCTGCACGCCATTTTTCCAAAACCGGTAACATACATGAGGGCCAGTAGCTAAACCAGTACTTCCTACTAAGCCGATGGTTTGACCTTGAGAAACTTGTTGGCCTTTACGAACCAAGATTCTCGACATGTGTAAATATTGAGTAGAGTAGGTACCGTTGTGTTTTACTTTTACGTAATTACCGTTTCCGGCAGTATAACCTGTTCGCTCGATCACACCACTTGCAGTACTCGATATTGGTGTTCCGCTCGGTGCAGCGTAATCCGTTCCTTTGTGTGCTTTCCATGTTTTTTGTACCGGATGAAAGCGATTAGAGGTAAAGCGAGAACTTATGCGGCTGAATTTAATGGGTGTCTTTAAGAAAAAATTCCTTAATGTTTTACCGTCCTCATCATAATAAGCAACTTTTCCCGATGCCGTGTCTTGTATGAATGGAAAAGCGTACACAATCTTCCCTTTGTATTCAAAAAAGGCAGCCTCTATATCTTCGGCACCGTCATAAACGGTATCGTTAATAAAGCGTTCGTTGAATATTAAACCGTAGCGATCTCCTTTTTTTAATTTAAAGAAATCGACTGACCAAGCAAATATTTTTGTGATTTGAGATGCTAAACCTACATCTACTTTTTGGTTGCCTAAGGTTTCAGATAATGATCCTTTTAATACTCCGCCCAAGACCTTTCTTTTATAGGTTACTGGTTTTGTTTTTTTGTATGCTACGGGAATACTGTCTCGTAAATCGATCACATAATAGTTAAGTGCATCGGGTTGGTAAACGAAATATTGCAGTTTATTAGTTTTGTCTTTGGTCCTAAATAAGGTGTACACTTTGTGATAGCGCATTGTTCTGACATTAAATGTGTCGCGAACATTATTAACAATATCAAATATTTTTTGATCACCAATATTTTGACTCTGTATAATGGTTCCAAAAGTATCTCCTTTTTTGATCGTGTCTTTGATGACATTATAATCAGCGTAATTAAAGCCAAATTCAACTTTATCAGCTTTTTTTGGTTTCACAATCTTAGTTTCAACTTTATCTGCTTTTTTATCGCACGAGAGTATTGAAAGTAATACTAATATAATTACACCTATTCTTTTCAAATCAATTCTTTTTAAAGTATTTATTCCTTTATTTTTCGTGTCCCCAACTAGCCAACTCTTCTGCGCTCCAAAGTTCAGGAAAGAAGATGCGACGTTGGTATTTTGGATGCATGTATTTTTGCCAATCACTTCCTCCGGTTGCTTCACCAGATCCTTGACCACTTTCGACAATATATTTTATGGCAGTTTTTAAATGCTGCATCACCCACGTAATGTTTACAGTATAGTCATAATGACGCATTGCAGAAACTAATTGCGGATTGTTTTGATCTTCGGTTGGAAGTTGTTTGAATTTTTGCCAAATGTTTTTGGACTTATACGCTTGCATTCGAACTAGAAATTGTGCTTTATATTTCTTTTCGAATTGCTGTAACAAATAGGATTTGTTACCTGTTTTGTAGTCTTTTCCGGCTGCTTGCCAATACAAATGTTCAAAATTATCTTCTAAAGAGCTGTCCGAATTTATAACAGATTTGTAGCGATGGTCAGTAAGGTTAATAAGGTCAGTCGAAGAAAACTCGATTAAACGGTATTGTGCACTTTGAAAACCACTGGCTGGCGTCAAGGTATTTCTGAATTTCATATATTGATCGACGTCCATTCCGTCTTTCATGACGTCAAAAGAAGTAGTAAGCATTTCAAAGTAACGGCTAATTCGCGACAATCGATCACTAAAGAAAGCGGTGTCAATTGTTTCTTTGTCTGCAATTTGCTCCACTTCCCACAAAATCATTTTAAAAATTAATTCATTGACCTGATGGTACATGATAAATACATTTTCGTCAGGAAGTGTGGTGCGTTGCACTTGAAGATTTAAGAGAGCATCAGTTTGTATATAGTCCCAATACGTAATTGGTTTCGACCATAAAAGTCCTTCAAGCTGCACTTCGGTCTTTTGATTGATGGCTTGATACTTTAAATCAATTTCTTTTAAAATTGATTCCGATTGCTCGCTGATGTTCATTATTTTTTTATTTTTAAGGGGCTTTGTAATCCTCTAAAACCATCGATATCGGCTTTCAAAGATCCAACCGCTAAATCTGCTTTTATGCGTACAGGTAATTTATTCTTGTCGTCTGTTATCCAAAGCGTTAAGCTTTCCTTTTCTTTAAAAACACGACCTTTTTGCACTAAAGGTTTGAAGATCATGGTAGACACGGTTCCAAATTTAGTTGTAATATCTTCACGACCCGCAAATTTTAACTTAAATTTTGTGATTTCGTCGTCAAAGAACATATCGATTGCAATCGATTCTCCGACTTTTAAATTATCGATATCGGGATGGTTGCGCAAGTAATAAAAAGAAGACACAATGTCTTGTACATTTTCGGTTACGAGAATTGTTTTTTCAGATTTGCGTTTGTAATCCTTAACTACAATTCGGTTCTGCTCTTGGTTAAAAAAACCTTCTTGATCTTTAGTGTAGCCACCTTCATCAATTTTACGAACATAACGATAGGGTTTACCTGTAATCTTATCAAAGTAACTTTCATACAAATCTTCGACTTTAAAGAAAAAACGAGACATTCCAGTTGTGTAACCTTTACCCACGGCATGGTACACTTTTTTATTATTTATTGTAGCGTCTGTAATTTGTATCGTAGCATAGCCAGCATTTACAATGCCGTAATGAATTCTGAATTTGAACCATTCGCCGGTGTCAAAAGCAGTGTCTGTTTTTGGTTGAAAACTAAATAGCGGGAGAAATAATATAAGTAAAAATATTTTTTTCATAGTTTTTAGATTTGACATTTAGTAACAAGAAATGCAAATTCTGTTCCAAATGTACCAAAACAAAAAAACTCAGTCAAGTAATGACTGAGTTTTTATGCTATTAACTAACCAAAAAACTATAAATTATGAAATTTATATCAAATCTGGAAGGAAACCACCCCTTCCTGTTTTGCGAGTGCAAAGATAGTTAGAAAGAAAAGAAATAATTCAATAAAAATCTAGTTTAACAAAAGATTTGCAATTAATTGGCTGCTATATGGGTTATTTTTTGAGGAAATGAAAAAATTATGCAAATTTATAAAGTTCCTCGCAATTCTTGTTCTCTTTCGATCGACTCAAAAAGGGCTTTAAAGTTACCTGCACCAAAGCCTTTGGCTCCCATTCTCTGTATAATTTCGAAAAATAAGGTAGGACGGTCTTCTACTGGTTTGGTAAAAATTTGCAAAAGGTATCCTTCTTCATCAGCATCAATCATAATTCCTAATTTTTGAAGTTCGGTAATGTCTTCCTTAAATTTATGCATATGATCTTTTAATCTTTCTGGAATTCCATCGTAATAGGCCTGTGGTGGAGTACTTAAAAAATCAATTCCGCGAGCGCGCATCTCGGCTACTGTACTAATGATGTCATCAGTAGCAACCGCAATGTGTTGCACGCCAGAACCTTCGTAAAAATCTAGATATTCTTCAATTTGTGAGCGTTTTTTACCTTCTGCTGGTTCGTTGATAGGAAATTTAATTCTCCCGTTTCCATTACTCATCACTTTAGACATTAATGCCGAATAATCGGTAGTAATTTGTTTGTCATCAAAAGAAAGAAAATTTACAAATCCCATCACATCTTCGTACCATTTTACCCAAGTGTTCATTTCATTCCAGCCCACGTTTCCAACCATGTGGTCAACGTATTTCAGACCAACTGAAGTTGGATTGTAATCTGTTTTCCATTCTTTGTAACCCGGTAAAAATGCACCGTTGTAATTTTTGCGCTCTACAAATAGATGAACGGTTTCTCCGTAGGTATAAATTCCGGCACGAACTACTTCGCCATGCTCGTCTTTTTCGACCGTTGGTTCCATAAAAACTTTGGCACCACGTTTGGTTGTTTCCTCAAAAGCCGAACGAGCATCTTCTACCCATAAAGCAATTATTTTGACACCATCACCATGTTTTTTTACGTGTTCTCCAATTGGAGAATCGCTATTTAATGCGGTTGTTAAAACCAAACGAATTTTATCTTGTTTTAAAACATAGGAGGCACGATCTCGCATTCCAGTTTCTAGTCCGGCGTAAGCGTGCGACTGAAAACCAAAAGCTGTTTTGTAAAAATGAGCCGCCTGTTTTGCATTTCCTACATAAAATTCAATGTAATCTGTTCCCATTAATGGAAGAAAGTCTTGTGCGCCTTCGAATATTTTTTCTAAGCCGTATTCTACTGATTTAATTTCTTTTGACATGATGTTTTATTTTTTTTAATCGGTTAGGCGTTTATTTGAGAAACCGAAAAATGTTGTTTTTGAAATTTGATTTTTAGCCCTGATAGCAGCGGCATCCTTTTGTGTCTGCCGCGGCAGATGCAAAAGATCTAGTGGATAGCAGGAAATAGCTTCTAATTAATATTGGAGTGAAATAATGCTAGATTAGATTATTCCATCCATGATTTATAGTACTTTCCGTCATCCAATCCCATTGCTTCTTCGGTCACCATAAGTGGTCTGAAAGTATCAACCATTACGGCCAATTCATGCGTTTCGGTGTGACCAATGCTTCGCTCCATTGCTCCAGGTGCTGGACCGTGCGGAATTCCTTTTGGATGTAAAGTAATATGTCCTTGCTCGATATTGTTGCGACTCATAAAATCTCCGTCTACATAATAGAGCACTTCATCACTGTCGATATTACTGTGATTGTAGGGTGCAGGAATTGCTTTTGGATGGTAATCGTACAATCGCGGGCAGAAGGAGCAAACGACAAAAGTTGCGGTTTCAAAAGTTTGATGCACTGGCGGCGGTTGGTGCACGCGTCCAGTTATAGGTTCGAAATTATGAATCGAAAAACCGTACGGAAAATTATAACCATCCCAGCCAATAACATCAAAAGGATGTGTGGCATAAACAATTTCATGCATCATTCCCTCTTTTTTGACTTTTATTAAAAAGTCACCTTTTTCGTCGTGGGTTTCTAGTTCTGTAGGTAATTTAAAGTCTCGCTCACAAAAAGGAGAATGTTCTAAATGTTGTCCAGATTCGTTTTTATAACGCTTTGGTGTGTAAAATGGAGCGTAGCTTTCGACGTAAAATAGTCTGTTTTCTGATGAATCAAATTCGATTTGGTAAATCATTCCTCGCGGAATAATGAGATAATCACCGTATTCAAACAAAATATTGCCCATCATGGTGCGCAACTTTCCTGTTCCTTTGTGAATGAAAATCATTTCATCGGCGTCGGCATTTTTATAAAAATAGGTACTCAACGATTCTTGCGGAGCCGCTAAACCAATGATGCAATCTTTATTGACTAACATTGCTTTTCGGCTGTCTAAAAAGTCTTTTTGTGGTTGTAGTTCAAATCCCTTTAATAATAACGATTTGATATTTTTGCCAATGGCAATTTTGGGCTCAACCGAGTACGATTTTAGTATTTCTTTAATTTGAGTTGGTCGATGCGTGTGGTATAATAAGGCTGAGTTTCCGTGAAAACCTTCAGTCCCAAATAGTTGTTCGTAATATAAACCACCGTCTGGTTTTTCGAACTGAACGTGTCTCTTTTGAGGAATATTCCCGAGTTTATGGTATAATGGCATGATCTTATTAATTAGAAAATTAAACAATCAGATAAATGGAAGAGGTGACTGACTTATTATAATCAGCGCTGTTTCTACTTCACTGATTAGATAATTACTCTGGATTTCTCTTGATGAGAAATTGTAAATACGATAATAAACCGAGCCATTTTGTTTTCATTATAACAAATATCGTAAATTTTATTTAAAAAAATTACTAATTTAAAATTCAAATCCAATTTTGAACCAAGTGAAACCTTTTGCATTTTCAGGTGACCAAGAGTATTTTAATTCGATCGGCCCAATTCTAGATTCTATTCCGTAACCAAGTGCATATCCTGAATATTTTGGTACAGATATCCAATCGACAGATTCAAAAAGGTTGTCTTCGACATTGGCGTAATTCGCAGAGAAATTTACGTGATTTTTTTTGATGAACTCATAATCTACCGTCACTGCAGCTTTTATAAAACTGTTTGCAGCGAAACTCAAAAAATCATAACCATAAAAATAATTAGAGTTGTTAATTTTGTCGTAACCATAACCTCCCAAGGCAAAATTAAAAAAGGGTACACTATCTTGACCCAAAGAAAAACCAGCTTCAGATTCAACATTCACTGATAATTTACGAACTATGGTAAAAGCAGTACCAATTTTTCCTTTAGCTATAGAAAAGGGATTAAAGTTATTGGTGTAATCGGAAGAGGCCAGATAGGTCTGAAAATCTCCTGAGAAATAGTAACCCTTGGAGGGGAAATTCTTTTTGTTGTACGAATCAAAAATGGCGTAACCAAACAAGCTAATGTAATTACTTTTATCAATATTAGAGTCGTCAGCATTTATGGTTTGCGAACTTATTCGTAAAAATTTGTATTCGGCACCACCACCAATTAATATTTTATTTAAAAATAGTGATTGAAAATAGGCTTTATTGGTAATGTCGAAATAATCGGTATTTATCAAATTAGCATTTTTTCCATTATCGAAAGAACTGCTTATGCTTGTAGAGATGTTTCGGTTGAATTGTTGCAATTTGGAACTGAATCCCCAACTGATGTTAAAGCCATTTTCGATAAAATAATTAAAATTATATCTAAAATTATCCCCTAACACAACGTCTAGTGATGCATTATCATTTTTGATGAATGTTTTTTTACGCGTTAAATTAATAAGCACACCACTTTTATACAAGCCGTCGTAATGCAGTCCGAACTTTAAAAACGTTTTGGTCGGGTTTTCTATCAACGTCAAATTTAAGTTATCTTTCTCTTTTTGCTGTTCTAAAGCATAGGAGATGGTACTGAAGTTCTCGGTAGCATTTAAATTATTAATTCCAGTTTCTAAATCTTGATACGTTATGGTAGAATTTGGTTTGAAACGAAGTTTACTAGTAACATATTGTCTGGTGTAATTTTCGATCGAATTGTAGTTGATATTTTTAATTTGCAAAGTATCTGACTCTACTTTTAAAGGTGGTTTTTTGTAAAAATGTTCTGTTTTTCCTAATGATTTTAATTGCTCATAGACCGCAAACGAAGCTTCTTCTCCTTTACGAATAATTTCCGCACCTTTGTCAAACGAAATTACACCGTAATCGCGAATGTCGGGTTTGATGTAAATATCGGTTTCAGAAATTTTGCGTTTCATTTTATCAATGGACTGCAAATTGGTGATTTGAACCAAAATTTTGGTCGCATCTTTTAGGTTTTTGCGAGTCAGTAAATCATCTTGTACATCGACACCTATAATAATGTCTGCACCTAATTTTTTAATTTCTTCTAACGGATAATTGTTTACCACACCGCCATCGACCAACAATCTGCCGTCGATCTCAACAGGGGCAAACAAAGAAGGGAAGGAAGCACTTGCTGTCATGGCTAAGGCTAAGTTTCCTTTGTTTAAAACAATTTCTTCGCCCGTTTCAATATCGGTACCAATACACAAAAAAGGAATAGGTAGATTGTTAAAATCATGAACGTGTCTCACATTTCGAGTCAAGCTACTTAGTAAATTATAATTATAAACCCCTTTGGAAAGTGCTTGTGGAATACCAATTTTTAAATTACTAAAAGGCAAAGTGATTGCATATAAAGCATCATTTCTTTTTTCGTAGAAATTTTTGGAAGCTCTGGGTATGAAGTCGTTTATTAAATTATCGAAATTCGTTTTTTGAAAAATAGAATCAATTTGTGCGGCGTTGTAACCCGAAGCATAAAGTCCGCCAATTATGGCACCCATACTAGTTCCGCCAATGTAATCTATTTTTATTCCTGCTTCTTCAATGACTTTTAAGACACCAACATGAGCAAAGCCTTTGGCGCCACCACCACTTAAAACAAGACCTACTTTTGGTCTTTGGGTATTTGATTGCGGTGTTTTTTGAGCAAATGAAGATTGAATTGAACAGAAGAACACGAGAATGATAGCCACGCCCCAGATGGAAGAGGAAACCTGCTGCCGTTTGAAGCCTATTTTTTGTGGCGCTAAAAGAGCGACCTTGGAAGCTCCTTTTGGGGCAATATAAAAAAAGGATTGAAAGAAAGCAGTTGGAATGGACAGCTGGATTAGGCGCATAAATTAGGCATTGGTTTTGTAAAAGTCGACAATTTTTTTGGCTTTAGATACACCAATGACCTCAGATATTTCTTTTTCGGTGGCAAGTTTCAATCTTTTAACACTTTTAAAATTTCGGATGAGTGTTTCCATAGTTTTCTCTCCAATTCCAGGTATACTTTCCATCGAAGAATTGAGTGCAGCTTTGCTTCGTTTATCGCGATGAAAAGTGATTCCGAAGCGGTGGGCTTCGTTTCGCAATTGCTGAATAATTTTCAAGGTTTCTGATTTTTTATCCAAATACAGCGGGATTGAATCTCCGGGATAAAAGAGTTCTTCGAGTCTTTTGGCGATACCAATAATGGCAATTTTACCACGTAATTCGAGTGCGTCTAAACTTTTTAAGGCAGAAGACAATTGGCCTTTACCTCCGTCAATAATAATTAGCTGTGGCAACGGCTCATTTTCGTCCAGCAATCGTTTGTAGCGGCGGTACACCACTTCTTCCATTGACGCAAAATCGTCTGGACCTACAACGGTTTTAATGTTGAAATGGCGGTAGTCTTTTTTGCTTGGTTTACCATCTTTAAAGACCACACAAGCCGCCACAGGATTAGTTCCTTGTATGTTAGAGTTGTCAAAACATTCAATATGGCGCGGCTCGACAGGTAAGCGTAAATCTTTTTGCATTTGTGCCATGATGCGTTTGGTGTGGCGATCTGGATCGACGATTTGCAGTTGCTTGAGTTGTTCGATTCGGTAAAACTTAGCGTTACGAATGGACAAATCTAATATCTGTTTCTTGTCGCCCAATTGCGGAACGGTGACTTTTATTTTGTCGCCTAGATTCATTTCAAAAGGCACAATGATTTCTCTCGAGAGTAAATTAAAGCGCTCCCGAAGTTCTACTACGGCAAGCTCGAGCAATTCTTCGTCGGTTTCGTCCAGCTTTTTTTTCATTTCTAAAGTATGCGAACGAATAATCGAACCGTGCGCTATTTGTAAAAAGTTAACGTAGGCTGCGCTTTCGTCTGAAACAATTGAAAAGACATCGATATTGGTAATTTTTGGATTGACGATAGTAGAACGCGATTGATAATTTTCGAGCACTTCTATTTTTTCTTTAATCTTTTGTGCTTCTTCAAAACGCAAATCTTGCGCTAAAGTCACCATTAATTTTTTGAAATCTTTCAAACTTTCTTTGAAATTTCCTTTTAGAATTTCTCGAATTTTATCGACGTGATTTTGATAGTTTTGTAACGTTTCAAATCCTTCACACGGTCCTTTGCAATTGCCAATATGGTATTCTAAACAGACTTTAAATTTTCCGCTTTCTATATTTGATTTGCTCAAATCATAGTTGCACGTTCGCAGCGGGTACAATTCTTTTATTAAATCTAAAATGGTATGTACGGTTTTGAAACTGGTATATGGCCCAAAATATTCAGAGCCATCTTTGACCATTCTTCGGGTAGAAAATATGCGCGAGAACGGTTCGTTTTTAATGCAAATCCAAGGGTAGCTTTTATCATCACGAAGCAACACGTTGTACCGTGGTTGCAAGGTTTTAATTAAGTTGTTTTCGAGTAGTAAAGCGTCCGTTTCTGTAGGAACGACAATGTGTTTTATCGTTACTATTTTACGAACCAATACATTTGTTTTGGCTGTATCGTGTACTTTATTGAAATAAGAAGAGACTCTTTTTTTTAGGTTCTTGGCTTTTCCAACATACAGTATTTTTCCGTCTTTGTCGTAATATTGGTATACGCCAGGATTGTCGGGTAAGGTTTGTATTTGAAGTTCAAGAGATGGATTTTGCATGGTATTTTGTACTGAAAAGCGAGTATTTTGTGCGACTAAGAAGGTTTTGCTTCAATTATTTTCTTAATCTGGAATTCGAATCAAATTTACAAATTACAAATAATAATTTCTATATTTAGGCTTTATTTTAGTTATGAGAGAATTGAAACCTATGATTATTTTTGGCGAAACCGTTTTGCCAGGAGAAAGTAGAACGATAAATGTTGAAATAGCTCGTTTGCACACGACTACCAAACTCAATATTCCGGTTATTATTCGACGTTCAAAAATTGCGGGCCCGACCGTGCTTTTTTCGGCTGGAATACATGGTGACGAAATTAATGGCGTGGAAATAGTTCGACAATTGATCTATAAAAAAATTAATAAACCCGCACGCGGTACAATTATTTGTATTCCGGTCATTAATGTATATGGCTTTATAAATAGAAATCGGGAATTTCCCGATGGACGTGATTTGAACCGTGTTTTTCCTGGAAGTCGAAGAGGTTCGTTGGCCAGTCGGTTTGCCTTTCATTTAGTAGAGGATGTTTTGCCCTTGCTTGACTACGCAGTAGATTTTCATGCTGGTGGAGCGAGTCGTTTTAATGCGGCTCAAATTCGATTGACCGATGATGATGCTGAATTGAAAGTTTTAGCGGATATCTTTAATGCGCCTTTTACTTTGTTTTCTAAAAACATAGCAGGCTCATTTCGCAATGCTTGTTCTAAATCTAATGTCAAAATGCTGCTTTTTGAAGGCGGAAAATCGTTAGATATCAATCAAGATATTGCCAATGAAGGGGTTAGAGGTGTGAAACGATTGTTGAAATACCTTAATATGTTGGATGAAAAGCAACTGGATGAAACTGCACTACATCCCACAATTTATATTAAAAATTCGGTTTGGATGCGCGCTAAATGTTCAGGTTTGCTGCATGATTTTAATATGGTTGGACATTTTGTAACCAAAGGAACTATTTTAGCAACAATTACTGATCCCTTCGGGAAATTTGAACGGAAGGTAAAAGCGCCGCATGAAGGTTACGTTATTAATGCCAATCATTCACCAATTGTTTATCAAGGTGATGCTATTTATCACATTTCAAAAGCTGGATTAGAAGATGAGCTGGACTAAAAAAGAACTTCGAATTAAGTATAAAGCACTACGATCTTTAATGTCCGAACACGACTTGGAAGAGAAAAGTATGGCAATTTCTAACCAATTAATCCAAATGGATATATGGAGCCGCACCTATTACCATATTTTTCTGCCCATTGTAAAACACCATGAAGTCGATACCGAATTAATCTTGCATGTTTTAGCAGGAAAAGACAAGGAAGTCGTTATTTCTAAAAGTGAGTTCGACTCGAGAACAATGACGCATTTTCTACTCACAGATAACACTACAATAAAAACAAACCAATACGATATTCCAGAACCAGTTGATGGAATAGAAGTGCCCAATTCTAAAATTGAAGTGGTTTTTGTACCGCTTTTGGCTTTTGATATAAAAGGGAATAGAGTTGGTTACGGAAAAGGTTTTTACGATAAATTTCTATCTGAGTGCAAGCCTGAAACACTCAAAATTGGACTTTCATTTTTTGAAGCCGAAGATCAAATTGAAGATGTTTTTGAGACCGATGTTCGTTTGGATTATTGCGTAACTCCAGAAAAAGTGTACCGATTTGAAGGGAATTAGTTACTCAACTATTAATAAATAGTCATTAGTACCTATTCTCGCTTCACTTCTATAATTGCACTGGCTTCAATCCAACCTTCTGTACCGTCGGTCAATTCAATTTTTTTCCAAGAATTTAAAGTTTCTTTCACATACAATTTTGCACCTTCGTGTAAAACGACAATAACTGAAGCTCCTTTTTGAGGTTCACTGTGTATTTCGGTAATTTCGGCAAAAACAATAGCTGGTCGATTGTTATTAAAAAAGTGTTTTTCTGAAATTGCAGCCGAAAAACTTAAAAGTAATACGAAGATCAGCAAAAACATTCCCGTAAAATAGAGTCGTTTTGCAAGTGTTAATTGAGAAAGATAGTAGCCAATAAAGCAGAATAAAAAGCAGAATGAAAGCGCAACGCAGATCCATGCCCAGGTATTGTAAGTAAAAATTCCAGTGAAATTCTGAACCAATTTGGCAAAACCAACTTTAGGAACGTCTTTAATCTCGTCAATAGTTAGTTTTTTTGCAAATTTTAAGTTGTTTAGTGCAGCGGCATCATTTGGTCTTAAAAAGAGTGCTTTCTCATAATTGTAGATCGACGGCGCAACTTGATTCAGCTTGTAATAACAGTTTCCTAAATTGAAATACAAGTCTGCCGATTGTAATTTTTCCGTCTTTAAAATATCTTCATAAGCAGAGGCCGCTTCTTGATATTTTAAATTGGTGTATAAATCGTTCGCTTTTTCGAAACTCGATTGTGCAAAAAGAACTTGCGTAATGAATAAAAAGAGAAACAGTATATTTTTCATTTGATGCTATTTATTTGGTAACGAGCAACGTTTTGTTTACGCTTTTAATTGCTTTTCTAATTCGGAAATAATCACAACTGCTTTATCAAAATCATCTTGAATGGTTGCGCTAGAAGCCGGAGCGTATCTCGCAAACTCGCAATTTTCAGTCAAATTAATGAAATTCTGTACCGATTCTGGCTTTGCATTCTGCGACAATAACAGTTCTTGAATGTTGTCTTTACTCATTTCAGAAGTCTCGATGTGCAATTTTGCCTTTAAGAAATTATGCATGGCTTTCTCTAAAGCAATGTAAAAAGCTTCTTTGTTATTTAGTTGTTTCTTGGCTTCAGATAGATATTTTTTGGCCAATTTATTGTTTCTTTTAATTCGGTTTCCAGTAACATCACCATCAATAGCTTCTTTCTTTTTCTTCGCTACAATGATAATTGGTAACAGTAGAAAGGGCAAGAGTAATAAGGCATAGAAAAATTTGGAGCCATAAAAATCTTTCTGATTGATTGGTTTTAAATCTGTTTTTAAAGCAATGTATTTGAATTGTTCTGCCGCAGCAATTTGATTTTTGTCTAAGTTCGCAGTTGAAGCAGCGTTCGCAGCTGCCGGCATTGGTCCATCCAACACATTGACCATTATTTCTGGCGCAGTAATGGTTTTATAACTATTCGAACCGATGTCAAAATACGAAAATGACAATGGTTTTATGGCATAATTCCCTTTGTATTGCGGTACGATAGTATAACTGTCTGAAATTTTTCCATTCATTCCAGCCAAAGTGGTGTTTACTTTTTCGTCGTGTACTGGGTCGTACATTTCGAGCGCATTTGGAACTACGGGTTTGGGTAAGGTAAACAATTTCATGTTTCCAGTTCCAGACACAGAAACTAGTAAATCTAAACTTTCGCCATTTTTTAAAGAGGTTTTAGAAGGCACTACTTTAAAATCAAATTTACCAACAGCACCACTAAAATCTTCTGGTTTATTGGCTTCTGGCAATGCTTTAACACGAATTGTTTTTGATCCTGCAGATACGCGTTTGTGTCCATCTGTTACAACAACTTGTCCAAACATACTGCGTCTGTTGGTTGGTAATTGCACATCAATGTCCAAAGCCAGAGGTTCAATTTCTAGTTTTCCTGATTTTTGCGGATATAGCACTGTTTTTCTGAGTACTACATAACGGTACTTTTCGCCTTTATACGTGCCTTCTTCTGCAACGAGTTGTTTGATGTCGATGTTCTGGCTCCAAAAATCATTGTATTTTGGCTTATCCAATTCTCTCCAATTGGTAATCCCGATGTTGTAGCTAAAATACAGCTTATAAACTACTGTAATTGGCTCGTTTACGTACGGATTCGTTTTGGAAATTTCGGCAACTAAGTATAAATTATTGTCGGCTGAAGGTTGTTGAGGATCATTCGGGTCTCTTTCTTGGGCAACGGCATCGGTTACATTGATCTTTATGGGCGAAGTTTTGTAAATCTGCCCGTTGTATTCAATTGCTGCTTGTTTAATCACTAAGCTCCCTTTTTGATTGGGAACTAGGAAATAAGAGTATATTTTTTCGAATGAACTTTTACCATTGATCCACGATTGGCTTACTTGTTGACTTGGGCCAGCAATTACTCTAAAGCCATCAAATGAAGGCTGCATAAAGTTATCGCCATCCACGTTCATCGCAAAGTCGATGCGCAATCTTTCGTTTAATCCAAGCGTAGTTTTGCTGACTCTGGCTTCAAATTGAACTTGAGCCAATAGACTTTGAAAACTTAGTAATAGTATAAAAATATATTTTTTCATTTAGATTTTTCTCAATCGAAACTTTGCTTTATTTTTTTAATTTTTCAGAATAAATTGTTACCAATCCTTCTCTGCTTTTCTAGGAGTTGCTTTTGCTTTTTGTGCATTTATTTTATCCTGAATTTTCTTTTCTTCATTGTTCACAGCGTCTAATAAATTTTCGACTCTTTGCTTAGAAATCCCGCCAGGTTGTGGTTTTGGCTCTTTGTCTTTATCGGAAGGATCGTCTTTTTTAGGTTCTTTATTTGGATCATCTTTATCCTTTTTATCCTTATCCTTGTCGTCTTTTCCGTCTTTTTTATCTTGATCTTTTTTATCCTTGTCTTTTTGATCGTCTTTTTTGTCTTTGTCTTTATCTTTATCTTTATCCTTGTTTTGATCTTTTTTCGGTGGATTTTCTTTTAGCAGTTTTTTAGCCAAAGCATAATTATACCGCGTTTCATCATCAGTAGGATTGTTGCGCAGCGCATTTTTATAGGCTTCCACTGCTTGTGTATAATCTTTCTCTAACATAAAGGCATTCCCTAAATTGTGGAAAGCTTTATGTTTTTGCGGCTTTGTTTTCGCATTTTTTATAGCATTTGCATACGCAAACTTCGCTTCGCCAGCCTGCTTTTGTTTGTAAATCGTATTCCCCATATTGTAAGCTGCAACGCTGCGATTTGGAAATCTTGATTGTGAGATACGGTAGTTGGCTTCGGCATCAACGTAGTTTTTTTGCGCATATTCTTCGTTGGCAGTAGGCAAAGCTTTATCTTTTTCTTGAGCCGAAAGAAAGGCAGAAACACAAAGTAGAAATGTCAGTATAAAATGTCTCATTATATATTTTTTGCTTATAAATTAGATCTATAAGTTTATTTTTTTTCGTTGAATAAGTTTAAAGAAGAAACCCATTTAGTTTTTCTTTCTAATAAAAAAACATCTAATAATAGTAAAAAGAAAGCAAATCCGAGGAACCATTGAAACTGCGATTGAAACTCGGCCATTTGTGTCGATTCAAATTCTGTTTTCTGAATATTATCTAAAGCACTTTTTATGTAATCAATGACTACTTTCGTGTTGTTTCCATTTACATAACCGCCATTCGTAGCTTTTGCAATCGCTTTTAAGCCATCTTCACTCATTTTAGTAATAACGATTTCATTATTATTGTCTCTTTGAAAACTTTGTACGACACCGTTTACTTTCAGTGGAATTGTTGCTCCTTTTTCAGTTCCAATACCAATGGTTATAATTTTCATTCCGATTTTTTTGGCTTCTTCCGCTGCAACTTCTGCACCATCTGAGTGATCTTCTCCATCAGAAATCAATATCAATAACTTACTCGTTTTACTTTTTTCGTCAAAATAATTGGTAGACAATTTAATCGCCTCATCCAAAGAAGTTCCTTGAGATGAAACAATGTCTGGACTCATCGTTTGTAAAAACATTTTGGCAACACTATAATCACTTGTAATTGGTAACAGTGGAAAAGCACTTCCGGCGTAAGCCACAATTCCGATTCGATCACTGCCCAATTGATTGATGATTTGCGAAATGATTTGTTTGCTTTTTTCTAATCGGTTTGGTGCAACATCTTCGGCAAGCATACTTTTAGAAACGTCCATTGCAAAAACAATATCTATTCCTTCGCGTTTTACAGTTTCCATTTTAGTTCCAATCTTCGGATTAATAAGTCCGACAATCAAAGCCGTGAAAGCCAATAGCATTAGTGTCAATTTAAAAACTGGTTTAAAACTAGAGCGATTTGGAGCCAGTTGCTTTACCAATTCTAAATCACCAAATTCACGTTGTTTTTTTCTTTTCCAATATAAATTGTAAAAGTAAATCAACACCACAATCGGGATGATTAGCAATAGATATAAATATTTTTTTTCGTCTAATTCCATAGTGTTTTTAAATTGCGTCGTCTTTACGTCGACACTCAAGTCCAAAAATAAAATTGTAAATTCCAATCTCTTATCAACTACATTGCGTTGATGAATTTAGATTTAAATAAAACTTCTATAAACGGTATTTCGTAAACCAATTTCTAAGAGCAGCAAAATTCCTGCTAACAAAACAAATGGTCTATACTTTTCGTCGTAATCGTAAAACTTTAATTCCTCGATTTCTGTCGTTTCTAATTTATTAATTTCGTCATAGATCTCAGCCAATTTGCTGTTACTCGTTGCTCTAAAATATCTACCATCGGTTTTTCGAGCAATGCTTTTCATCAAGGGTTCGTCAATTTCAACTTTAGCATTTCTAAATAGCAATTGACCTGTAGGAGAAAGCGCATATGGAGATTCTGCCATACCGTTAGTTCCAATTCCGATTGTGTATACTTTTATATCATATTGTTTGGCAATATCAGAGGCTGTTTCAGGCTCAATAAAACCCGCGTTATTTACTCCATCTGTTAGCAAAATAATAATCTTGCTTTTTGCTTTGCTGTCTTTCAATCGGTTAACTGCGGTAGCCAATCCCATTCCAATTGCTGTTCCATCTTGTAAAAGCGTATCGTATTTGATGGATTTAATAGCTTCTAATACAACTGCTTTATCGCTAGTTACGGGAGTTTTAGTGTAAGCTTCGGCGGCGTATAAAACCAAACCAATTCTGTCATTCGGTCGTTCAGTCACGAAGTCTGCAGCAACTCTTTTTAACGCTTCAATACGGTTCGGTTTTAAATCTTTTGCTAGCATACTTCCGGAGATGTCAACTGCCATAACAATATCAATTCCTTTAGTCGTTTTAGTTTGGTTACTTACATCCACTGTTCTTGGTCGTGCCAATGCAATGATCAAAGAACAGAGTGCTAAAATTCTAAAAACACTTAAGAAGGGTTTTAGTTTTGCAGCTAATGATTCTGCGCCCGAAAAACCTTTTAACGAACTCATTTTTAAGGTCGGTGATTGTTGATTTTTTTTCCAAAACAACCATGCAATTGCAACAGGAACTAGTAGAAACAACCAAAAAAACTCTGGATTTAAAAAAGTTATCTTTTCCATTAATTTTTAGCTTTTTGAAGTTCAACCGACTCTAAAATACGTTGCGAAATTTCGTTTGCGTAGGTATCACCTTCTTCGTGGTAGATAGCAATTTGTTGCAAGCCGCCTTCCTGGCTGAACATTAAAATTTCATAATACATTTTGGTACTTGATTTTGTTGCTCCGTTTAAGAACGTAAAAGTACCGTAGCCTTTAATTCCGCGGATACCTTCTTTAGTATCAAAGTCTTCTTGTTTAATGATCATATTTTTTGCTCCTTGTGCTTCGGTATACTTAAGAGTCACTTCCAGCGCTTTGGCGAGGTCAATTTGTGTTTCTTGCTTGTACTTGGCTGTCGAAACCATCAAATAAAAGTTATCAAACATACTTCCATAACCAAAGTTTTGCATTTCTTTGATTAAAGCTAATCCTTCTTTTGGTACTGTTTTACTAATGTCTACTCGTTTTAAAACTTTAGGTGTTTGTATGTAAACAATAGGATTTCCATAACCGCTTTTTACCCATTCGCCTTCCAATAATTCTTTAGAAGGATGGCCAAGGATATTGTCTTTTACATAAGTGAAACCTTTGGTGATGATAAAAAATCCAGTGACAAGTACAATTAAAGACACTACACTTACAATAGTAATAAGAATGCGTTGCTTTCTCTTTTTCTGTAATTGTGCTTTAATTTGCTTTTGACGCTGTGCTTCATTCAGTACATTTTCTTCTTCATCAACGACATCTTGCGGAATCGCATTATCTAAGGTTAAAATTGCTTTCTGAATTTTATTGCGGTCTTCGGTAATTTCAAAATCCAATGGTTTTGATTTGGCAAATTTTACCAAATCGGCTTGACGCAACACACGCTCTAAATTACTTACTGTTTCGGGCGTAATGGTCATTTTCTTTTTTATAGAAGCTGCTTGTAGTGCAACAATCAGTTCTGAAGTAGTGCTTTCCATGGCAGGAACGTCAATGGCTTCTTCAATATAATTACGAGCAATATCGGTAAGTTCACTATAGTATTCTTTAATCTCACCTTTTTGCCAAAGCTCTTTTTTCTCTAAATTGTTTAATAAACTAGTCGCTTTTTCGATCGGAGTTTTATAAACTTCCTCTTCGATCGCTTTCTTTTGTTTTCTTCTAATCAACCAATATATAGCTGCAGCAATTAGAGCAATAAGAACTAATCCTAAAATATATTTCCACCAATCGCCTAATTTATCTTTTACAGGAGTAATATCTTTAATGTCGTACATTTTTTGTTGTAAGGTATCGACCTTTACAGCAGCTACTTCAACAGTAATGGAATCGGTAAGAAATGGCTTTTTATCAATTAGAATTTTGATACTTGGAATGCTGTATTTTCCTGAATCAAATTGAGTTAGACCATATTTTTTAATTAATTGGTATTGATCGTTTTTCTTAATGGTATCAATCGGGTACGATTCGATAACTTCCAAAGCGCCGATATTTTTTAATTTTGGAAACACCACTTTTGAAGACGAACTAACAACGGCTGTAACACTTAGTTTGAACTCAGCTCCAATTTTGTTTTTGGTAGTATCAATGCTTGTTGTAATTTGCTTTTGTTGGGCAAATGCAGCAAGATTCATTAAGAATAAAAATATGTAAAGTTTTAATTTCATAGGATTAACGCTTGTTGATTAACGCTTGTTGATTGGTCAATCAAAACACTCAAATTTTATCTCGATTTAAAATAGCCTAGCAATTTGGTCACATAACTTTCGTCTACTCTTGTATGTACTACACCAGCACCCGATTTACTAAAAGTTTCTTTGAAATAACTGACACTATTCACATAGTTTTTTTCGTAGTTGATACGAACTGATTTAGAACCCGTATTAATAGTCTTTGTTTGTCCTGTTTCGGCATCGACCATATCTACCATTCCGATATTCGGAATTTTTTCTTCGCGAATGTCATACACTCTGATTCCAGTAATATCGTGCTTTTTAGCCGCTATTTTTAACGTCTGCTCGTAATCACTTGACATAAAATCGGAAATGACAAAAACAATAGCTTTCTTTTTCTGTGTTCCAGATAAGAAACGCAACGCTTGCGCGATGTCTGTTTTTTGACTTTTAGGACTGAATTCGATTAGTTCGCGAATGATACGAAGTACATGTGAACGTCCCTTTTTGGGCGGAATATACAATTCAATTTCATCCGAAAATAAAATCAAACCAATCTTATCATTATTAGTTGTCGCCGAAAAAGCCATAGTGGCAGCAATTTCGGTTACAATGTCTTTCTTAAATTGATTTTTAGAACCAAAGCTTTCAGAACCCGAGATATCAACCATTAACATCATGGTTAACTCGCGTTCTTCTTCAAAAACCTTTACATACGGCTCGTTGTAACGTGCAGTTACGTTCCAGTCGATAGAACGAATATCATCGCCAAATTGATACTGACGCACTTCGCTAAAAGTCATTCCGCGACCCTTAAACGAAGTATGGTATTCTCCCGAAAAGATATGATCGCTCAACCTTCGGGTTTTAATTTCTATTTTACGAACTTTTTTGAGTAAGTCTTTTGTTTCCATTTTTTTAGTGATTAGTGAATAGCGGTTAGTGAATAGCAAAAAGCGTAAGGCTCATAACTAATCACTGGTACTAATTACTATTTATGGAACTTCAATTTCGTTTACAATTTTATTAATAATGTCAACTGAAGTTACATTTTCTGCTTCTGCTTCGTAAGTGATTCCAATTCTGTGGCGCAATACATCATGTACAACGGCACGAACATCTTCTGGAATTACATAACCACGACGCTTGATGAATGCATAACATTTGGCTGCATTGGCCAAGTTAATACTTCCACGGGGTGAAGCTCCAAAACTAATTAACGGTTTTAAGTCTGCTAATTTATATTTCTCTGGATAACGCGTTGCAAAGACAATATCCAAGATGTATTTCTCTATTTTTTCATCCATGTAAACTTCACGAACCGCTTCTTGCGCGCGTAAAATTTGCTCCACAGAAACCACTTGATTTACTTTCTCGTAGCTTCCTTTTAGGTTTTGACGAATAATAAAGCGCTCGTCTTCTAATTTTGGATAATCAATTACGGTTTTTAGCATAAAACGATCGACTTGCGCTTCTGGCAATTGATAAGTTCCTTCTTGCTCTACTGGGTTTTGAGTAGCTAAAACTAAGAACGGGCGATCTAATTTAAAAGTCGTGTCGCCAATAGTAACTTGCTTTTCTTGCATCGCTTCTAACAATGCCGATTGCACTTTGGCTGGCGCACGGTTAATCTCATCGGCAAGAACAAAATTAGCAAAAATTGGTCCTTTTTTTATAGAGAATTCATTATCCTTGATGTTGTAAATCATCGTACCAACAACGTCGGCTGGTAATAAATCGGGTGTAAATTGAATACGGCTAAATGAACCGTGAACCGCTTGCGCCAAAGTATTAATGGCTAACGTTTTTGCTAAGCCAGGAACTCCTTCTAACAAGATGTGTCCTTGACCTAAAAGACCAATTAACAAACGCTCGACCATGTGTTTTTGGCCTACAATAACTTTGTTCATTTCCATGGTAAGAAGGTCTATAAAAGCACTCTCTCTTTCAATCTTTTCATTAATTGCTCTAATGTCTAAAGTCGCGGTATTCTCTTCCATATAAATTATTTTAAAACCCTTAAATTTTAAGCCGTCTTTTTGAGAGTGCAAATTGAATATTTTTTAAGAAGTAAGATGTTAAAGAATGGTTAAAACTTCGACGAATGACCTAATTTTAAGGGCGAATTGTGATTCTATTTTCTTATTTTTAAGAACTTTATTAAATAGACTTCAAAAGCATTAAAATACCTTTACAGAAAATTGTTAAAAATCATGAATAAAACAACACTATCGCCTATAATTGCGGGCACTATGAATTGGGGAAGCTGGGATAAAAATCTGACTTCGAAGGAAATGTCAAACGTAATTCAGGTTTGTTTTGAAAATAAAATAACCACTTTTGACCATGCCGATGTTTACGGCTCATATACCACCGAAGCAGAGTTCGGAAAGGGGTTAGCGGCAACCAATATTGAGCGTGAAAAAATTCAATTAATTTCAAAATGTGGCGTTCAAATTCCGGCGCACAATCGACCAGCAAAAATTAGGTATTACGACTACTCCAAACAACATATTATTAATTCGGTAGAGCAATCATTACAGAATTTACAAACAGATTACTTAGACGTGCTTTTATTGCACAGACCAAGTCCGTTAATGCAGGTGGATGAAATTGCCGAAGCCATTCAGAAACTGAAATCGGAAGGAAAAATAGTCGAACTTGGATTGTCAAATTTCAGCAATTTACAGACTGATTTAATTCGCCAGAGATTAGACGTTAGTTACAATCAAATACAATTTTCGGCTACCAATTTTGAGCCTATGATCGACGGCCGTCTGGATTATATGCAATTGAATAATATTCGTCCTTTGTCAGGAAATCCACTGGGAATAGTGTTTAGAGAAGATAAAAAGAAAACCAGAAGATTGAAGGTTTTATTGGCGTCCATGGTCGAAAAATATAGAGTGGGTGCAGATACTATTTTGTTGAGTTGGATTTTACAACATCCTGCAAAAATAATTCCTATTGCTGGAACAGTAAATGTGGCTCGAATTCAAAATTTGATGAAGGCCGTCGATTTGAAATTAGATCGTGAGGATTGGTTCGCCATTTGGACAGAAAGCAGAGGTTCTGAAGTAGCTTAAGATATTAAATTAGAATACTACGAATGAAAAAAACAGTTTTAATTACCGGAGCAACAAGCGGAATTGGTAAAGCAACAGCGCAGTTATTGGCGCAAAATAATTTTAATATTGTTCTTTGTGGAAGGCGAGAAGAGCGATTATATTTGTTGCAAAAAGAACTTTCGACCCACACAAATGTGCACACTTTGCAGTTTGATGTACGCGATAAAAAAGCTGTTTTTGATGCAATTGAATCCTTGCCGGAATCTTTTTCTACAATTGAAATATTAATTAATAATGCAGGAAATGCCCATGGTTTAGATCCAATACAAAATGGAGATTTAGACGATTGGGATGCAATGATTGACATTAATGTAAAAGGACTATTGTATGTTTCTAAAGCAATTATTCCGAAAATGATTGCTCAAAAATCGGGACATATTATTAATATAGGATCGACGGCTGCCAAAGAAGTATATTTAAATGGAAATGTTTATTGCGGAACCAAACATGCGGTTGATGCAATTACGAAAGGAATGCAAATTGATTTGAATGCACACGGAATTCGAGTCGGCGCCATCCATCCTGGAATGGTGGCAACCGAATTTAGTGAAGTTCGCTTTAAAGGAGATACTGAAAAAGCCGCCAATGTTTACAAAGGATTTGATCCTTTAGTGGCTCAAGACATTGCCGATGTTATTCATTTTGTAATCACGAGACCCTATCACGTAAATATCGCCGATCTGGTAATTACGCCAACTGCTCAAGCTTCGCCAACAATTGTTCATAAAACACTGTAGTTCATGATAAACAAGCGTCTTTTAATTAAAAACTTACTGGCTCACAACGACGAGAGTAGTTTTTATGATAAAAAGCGCCAGTTGAATTTGCATTCTCGAGAGGGAAAAGCAAAGTTCTTAAAACACATTTGTGCGCTATCCAATTCTAATCCCGCCAACAACTCGTATATCGTTGTTGGCGTTGAAGACCAGGACAACGAAATCGTGGGTGATGACTTTTTCGACGACAGTCGTATTCAAAATTTGGTGAATGCCTATTTAGAAAACCCTCCAAAAATTCAGTATGAAAATGTACCTTTTCCTAACTTGCCAAAAGATAAGGTAATTGGTTTAGTAACTATTAAACCAAAAAGTCAAACCTCTCATTTTAAAAAAGGAATTCATACTATTCCTGCCAACAGTATTTTTGTACGCCGTGGGAGTAACTCAACGCCAGTTGAAGGGAAAGTTAGAAAAAACTACCAAAACACAGAAACGGTTATCGGAATTGAAAATAATTCACGAAATAGTATTCAGCATACACTAGATGGCGTGATTGATTTTATGAATTTTAGACATAAAGACATGTCACCAAAATACAAAGTTTTTAAAGAGTTATTTGTGATTTGCTGGGCAGGCGTAGCTCGTAAATCTAGAGACAAAACATTTTTATCACGGGTTGATATAGAACTGATCAACGAGCAAATTAAACTTTTTTACTCCGCTCAAGATGTTGTCACCATTACTTTTGATGACGATAGTTTTACTATTATCGAGTATGTCCCGCTGGGATTAAATGATAAAACGAGCTATTATCCGTTGGAAGAACAAACTATTCGTTTCTTTGAGAATGGCTATTATAAAATTGATCGAAAAATGTTGTTTCAACCGCCAGAATTCAACCGCAAAATGTTGCATCATATCTATAATTCAAATTTAGCGTTGTTGCAGAAACTAGAGAAGGGAATGTTGTTGTCTAAACGAGAATTAGTCGATTTAGACAACTTACCATCTACCTTTATGATTTGTTATTTAAATGGCTTCGAAGATGCGCGGCAAAAATTAATCGATGCAAAAGCAGTATTGAAACCATTTACCCAAGTTTATTTATCGTTTAAAGAAGCGTTGCGAATTTTACGAAAAATGAAATATGATGTACAATAGAAATTATTGGTATTTTAAATATTTTTTGACAGTTTCATACGGGAAAACAATTTCTTTTGGGCCATCTGCATAAGAAGCAACTTCGTAGGAGTTGTAATATAAAAGCAATCCTTGTTTAGTAAAAAATATATTGAGCGCCAACTGAAATTTGTCTCTTTCAAACATTAACCCAGAAGCATTGATCTCACTATTTTCTGGAATTTGATATTTCTTGCGAAATTCCTTTTCAGCGAAAGCTGTAAATGCCGCTTTGTCGGTAAATAAAGCGTCATTTTCTATTGTTTTTCCAGTTTCTGGATCAAACAATAAAGATCTAAAACCATGATAACCGTGTGCCCCACCAGTATAAGTTGTGTGTTCTATTTTTATATTTAAAATTTGTTCTGACTGGTGTTCGATATCGCCTTTAATGTCTGCCATCCAGCCTAGAGTTTCTTCGGGATACGTTTTTTTCATGTCTTCATAAGAACCCATAAATGCTTTGGCTAATCCATCGTAATCAGATACATCATATGGTTTTTCTCCAAAATAAACGATTTCTCTGATGGTATTAAGTACTTTATTGTTAATGCTATCGGCAACTACTTCAATATTTTGGGCAATAGGAACCATAATTTTTATTTCGGGACAATCCTTTTTGCAGGGCACCGATGACTTTTCATTAAAACTTTGAGTTTCGAAAGTCAGCTCTTTAGTGCAGCTTGTAAACAGTAAAAGGACGGAGACGAAATAGAAATATTTTTTCATAGAGTTTAATTTATTAATTAGAAAAGATAAGGTACTACTTTTTATTGATTTGCGCTATTTATGATAAACATACGACAGCTGCTAAGTTTTCTAAAAAAGTGTTAATTATATACAAAGGTAAGGAGTTGAGGCTGCATAAGAATAAATTAAAAGGTAAATTTGTACTTTAAATATTTCTTAAAAAAATAGCAACTATATGAAATTCAATACAAAAGTAATACACGGAGGGCAGCATCACGACCCGAGCACTGGAGCAGTAATGCCACCAGTTTATCAAACGTCGACATTTGTACAAAAGAGCCCAGGCCAACCTTTGGGTGATTATGAATATAGTAGAGCGGCAAATCCTACGCGATCTGCGTTAGAAAATGCATTAGCAAGTATTGAAAATGGAGAACGTGGATTAGCGTTCTCTTCTGGATTGGCAGCAACAGATTGTATTTTGCGATCGTTTAAAGCAGGCGACGAAATTATCGCTATGGACGATCTGTATGGAGGAACGTACCGAATGTTTACTAAAATTTATAAAGATTCAGGGATCAAGTTTCATTTTGTAGACATGAATGATTTGGAAAAATTTCAGTCTCTAATCAATGAAAACACTAAATTAATTTGGGTAGAAACTCCAACTAATCCGTTGATGAAGTTGGCCGATATTCAAGAAATTGCAAAAATCACCAAAAAACATAAAATATTATTTGCTGTAGACAATACGTTTGCAACACCTTATTTGCAAAAACCTTTGGATTTAGGTGCTGATATTGTGATGCATTCAGCAACAAAATATCTTGGCGGACATTCTGATGTTATTGCGGGCGCTTTAATTGTAAAAGATAAAGAACTGGGAGAACAATTGCATTTTCAACAATTTGCAACTGGAGCAACTTTAGGACCAATGGATAGCTTTTTGGTTTTAAGAGGCATAAAAACGTTGCATTTACGGGTGCAAAGACATTGTGAGAACGGAGAAAAAATTGCTGAATATTTGAACAATCATTCAAAAGTTAAAACAGTTTTCTATCCAGGATTAAAAAGCCATCCACATTATGAAATTGCTAAAAAGCAAATGAAAGGATTTGGAGGAATGGTTTCTTTTTCCTTTGAATCTGGAAAAAAAGAAGATTCAATCACTTTTCTAGAAAAGGTAAAAGTGTTTACTTTGGCAGAATCATTAGGAGGAGTAGAGTCATTGGCGAATCATCCTGCTTTAATGACGCACGCATCGATACCGGCAGAAAAACGAAAAGAAGTGGGTATAACCGATGACCTAGTTCGGTTAAGTGTAGGAATAGAAGATATAGAAGATTTAATTGCCGATTTAGAACAGGCATTAGCATAAAAATAGAAACCCAAATCAGTCTGATTTGGGTTTTTTGTATTAAAATGAAAAAGAGTTCTTAGTTTAAATAGAAGACATATCCAAAGTGCAGCCAAACTTGCCAATCATTGGCTTTGTTTTCAGGAAAAATATCTTTGTTCGGATTCAAACCGTCAATCCAATCTGAGTTATAAAATTGAAAACGGGCTTCTACAAGTAAATCTTGCATTTCAGACAATTTAAAATGAGTTCCAATTCCAGAAGTTACAGACCAGACAGCGCCATTTTCATTTGAAAAACCATATTTATGACCGTCTGAAGGGACTAAATATTTAGGAAAAGTAGCTTCTGTCGTTCCTATTTGACCTAAGGAAGAGCTGATGTTTGTAGCATAAAAACTTACTTGAGTTCCTAAACTAATATAAGGACTAAAACTATGATCGGTATTTTCAAAATCATGAATTTTCATGAACGGAGAATATTCTAATTGTAGGCCTAGATTTACCAATGAAGATTTTCCTTCCATTAAACGAAGTTGTTCAGAACCTACCGTTGCAGGTTTTTTTTCTGCCCATTCTCCAAAATGATTCAATTGCGTTCTGTTATAAGACAACTCCGAACGGACTTTAAAATGCTCGTTGAAATAAGTTTCGTGATTTGAATTGTATGAGAAATTAAGAAAGTGTACGATTCCGATTCCAAATCCAGTATTGTTGATATTGGTCGAAAAATCGTGTCGTTGACCGAAGTCAGATTGAAAGGCCACGGGACCAAAAATCACTCCTACTTCATGCGCCAAAGTAGACTGCGCTTTTACAATAACCGAAAAGCTGAAGAAGAGTAGTGTAACAATGGTTAGGTGCTTGATCATATTTATTGTGGTCTCAAAACTCTGACAAATATATAAAAAAGCATTTCTATTCAAACTAAAAGAGGAGCAGATTAAAAAATAACGATTAAAAGGGGCAAAAAATCAATAATCGTCAGCAAGAGTATTCCTAAAATGATAAATCAAAAAACTGACCTATGCTTTTGTTTTAAATGCATAATTCGGCGGTTTAAGGTTCAGAAAAACGAAAGAAATTAACAATTTCCCGTATCTTTGGCAACAAACCGGAATTCTAATTTCAAATTTAAATAAACCAATATCATGTCACATAGTGTTACTACTTTTATCGAATCGGTCAGAGCTAAAAACCCAAATGAAGTAGAATTTTTACAAGCTGTTTTAGAAGTTGCTGAGACAGTTATTCCTTTTATTGAGAAGAATAAAAAATACCAGAACAAGATGCTTTTAGAGCGGATGGTAGAGCCAGAACGTGTAGTGATGTTTAGAGTGCCATGGTTGGATGATAAAGGAGAAATACAAGTAAATCGTGGGTATCGTATTCAGATGAACTCGGCGATTGGTCCTTATAAAGGAGGTTTGCGATTTCATCCTTCTGTAAATTTAAGTATTTTAAAGTTTTTGGCTTTCGAACAAACATTCAAAAATAGTTTAACAACTTTACCAATGGGTGGAGGTAAAGGAGGTTCTGATTTTGATCCGAAAGGGAAGTCGGATAACGAAGCAATGAAATTTTGTCAAAGTTTTATGACCGAATTGCAAAGACACATCGGGGCAGATACAGATGTACCTGCTGGAGATATCGGTGTTGGAGCGCGCGAAGTAGGATATTTATTTGGACAGTACAAGAAATTAAGAAATGAGTTTACTGGAGTGCTTACCGGAAAAGGGATCACATACGGAGGATCATTAATTCGTCCAGAAGCTACAGGTTATGGTACGGTTTATTTTACCCAAAGTATGCTAGGAACAATTGGCCAAACTCTTCAAGGTAAAATTGTAACTGTATCTGGTTCAGGAAATGTAGCGCAATATGCGGTTGAGAAAGTTACAGAATTAGGAGGAAAAGCAGTTACATTATCAGATTCTACCGGTTACATTTATGATGCTGATGGAATTTGTGCTGAGAAATTAGCTTTTGTAATGGAGTTGAAAAATGAAAAGAGAGGAAGGATTAGTGAGTATGTAACGCAATATCCAAACGCAAAATTTGTGGAAGGAAAACGTCCTTGGGAAGTAAAATGTGATGTGGCGTTGCCGTGTGCAACACAAAATGAACTAGAAGCCGAAGAAGCTAAAATGTTAGTTGCTAATGGTTGTAACGTGGTTGCTGAAGGAGCGAATATGCCATGTACACCAAGTGCAGTAGAAGTGTTTCAAAATGCGAAAATCTTATTCGGACCTGGGAAAGCATCAAATGCGGGAGGAGTTGCGACTTCTGGTTTAGAAATGTCTCAAAATGCATTGCGTTTGAGCTGGAGCAGCGAAGAAGTTGACGAAAAGCTTAAAACTATAATGTTAAACGTGCACACGGCGTGCGTAAAATATGGTTCAGATGAAAACGGACACGTAGATTACGTAAAGGGAGCCAACATAGCTGGATTTGTTAAAGTAGCAGATGCAATGTTAGCGCAAGGTGTAGTGTAGTTTTAATCGCACTTAATACAATTGCCTTCCTTCTATTTTAGTCGGAAGGCTTTTTTATTTTAAATAACCATCAAATTTCGTATTACTCGCTTTATAGTATATTTGCACAATAAATACGATGTAGTTCATGAATAAAAATCTTTGTTTCTGGTTGTCGCTGTTACTTACCCAAGTAAATTTTGCGCAAAATAAATTGCAATGGCAAGGTTATTTTTCGTTCAATGAAATAAAAGACATATCACAATCTTCTAAAGGTGTTTTCGCCGCTTCAGAGAATGCTATTTTTTCGAAAAACAGCGCGACCAATATCGTGAAAACTACAACAACGATTGACGGACTTTCAGGACAAACTATTTCTGCGCTTTATTACAGCGAATCATATTCTAAAACAGTCGTTGGTTATGAAAATGGGCTCTTAATTGTTGTCGATGAAAAAGATGGCTCAATACGCAAGTTGGTCGAC
Organism: Flavobacterium sp. TAB 87; assembly: GCF_001529295.1. Lineage (GTDB taxonomy): Bacteria > Bacteroidota > Bacteroidia > Flavobacteriales > Flavobacteriaceae > Flavobacterium. The sequence continues at coordinate 173,508 of NZ_LLWK01000038.1, read as the reverse complement.
ATTATAAGTAAGCAATTGTCGGCTAAAATTAAAAGAATCAATCATTTCATAGAATATGAAGGATTTCTTTACATTTCATGTGATTTTGGAATTGTACAATTTAATTTAAAAACACTTCAGTTTGGAGATACTTACTTCATTGGTAATAATGGTGCAGAAGTAAGTGTGAAACAAACGACATTGTATCAAGGTTTTATTTATGCGGCTACACAAAATGGTATCCGCGTTGCTAAAATCACCAATTCAAACCTAATCGATTTCAAGCAATGGATTGTAGTAAATACTGGAAACTGGAATGCCATTACATCGAACGACTCGCAATTAATTGCTATTGAAAGTACAGGAAATCTGTACCGTTTTGATTCAGATAATTTTAAACTTTTTCAACCGTCGACGCGTGCTGCTACTGATTTGAGAGCTATCGATAATTTTTTTCTTGTTACAAATGGAACTACTGTGTTGGTTTATGATAAGCAACTGGCTTTAGTGCGAACAGTAAGCGCAACTGAAGTAGACAAAACGCCTGTAAATTTTACATGTGCAACAATAATAAACAATATTATTTATGTAGGAACGCAAAACAACGGACTCTATTCGTCTCATTTTACAACTGTTTCTGGATTTACAAACGAAACGCCTACGGGACCTTTACGCAATACTATTTTTTCTATGGATGTCACTCCAACTTCGGTCTGGGCAGTGTATGGAGATTATGATCAATATTACAATCCGTACGGGTTGGACAGTTACGGTTTGAGTAAATTTAGCAATTCTAATTGGTTTCATATTCCCTATCAAGACGTTTTTGGCGCTAAATCTATAACTCGAATTGTGGTCAATCCGAAAAATGAAAAAGAAGTGTATGCTAGTTCTTTTTTTTCGGGATTATTAAAGATAGAAAACGACGAGCCTTCTATATTATTCAATCAAAAAAATAGTGGCTTGGAGACCTTAACTTTTCTCGGACCTAATTACATTGATATTCGAATTAACGGAACTGCCTTTGATAAACTTGGAAATTTGTGGGTTACTAATAGTTTAATAAATAGCGGCTTAAAAGTTTTAAAAACCAATGGGCAATGGCAAAGTTATTTGATGACATCGATTTTGGATAAAGCCGAAGACGCCAGCTTTGGTAGCATGATTATCGATAAAAATAGCACGAAGTGGATGGTAACAAATCGAGATGGTGTAGTTGCTTTTAATGAAAATGGAAATCTGTTTAAAAAAATGACCATCGGACAAGAAGCTGGAAACCTGCCATCAAAAGATGTTCGAGCGTTAGCAATTGATACAAATAGTCAGTTGTGGATAGGAACAACTAAAGGATTGCGAGTTTTAAATTCAATAAATAATTTTCAGTCGGAAAACCAAATGACTGCAAATGCCATTATTATTGAAGACGATGGTTTAGCACAAGAATTACTATACGAACAAGTTATCAGCTCAATCGTTGTTGATGGCGCGAACAATAAATGGATTGGTACGGCAGATTCTGGAGTTTTTATGGTGTCATCAAATGGGCAAGTGACCAAATATCATTTTACAATTGATAATTCACCTCTGCCTAGTAATACAATCAATGATATTAAAATTAATACTGCTACTGGCGAAGTTTTTATCGCTACACAAAAAGGATTGGTATCTTTCAAAGGAGTTTCAACGAGTTCCAATGACGATTTAAATGCAGTTTATATTTATCCAAATCCAGTGCGACCTAATTACTCAGGAACCGTAAAAATTGCGGGTCTAATTGATAAAGCTAATGTCAAAATAACTGACATTGAAGGGAATTTGGTCTATGAAACAACAGCTCAAGGAGGGACAATAGAATGGGATACCACAGCTATAGGGAAACACAAAGTAGCTTCGGGCGTGTACATGGTTTTTATTGCCGCTAAAGAGGGAGGAGAAACTAAAGTTAAAAAACTGATGATTATTAGGTAAATAAGTGAAGACTTTATTAGTCTTTAATTTTTCAATCTTCCAAAAAAATGAACGTAAAAACCAAGGCAATCGTAATTTCGGCTTTAAAATTTCAAGAAAAAAGTTTGATTGTCAAATGTTTTACGCTTTCGCACGGACTAAAAACATACTTTGTAAGAGATGCTTTTTCAGGAAGAAAATCAAGTCAAAAAATTGCTTATTTCCAACCCTTATCTATTCTAGAAATAGAAGCGGTTCACAAGAATAAAGGAACTTTAGAAAATTTCAAAGAAATAAAAACAGCAATACCGTTTCAAACTATTCATACCGACATTGTAAAAAGTACTATTGTAATGTTTATTTCTGAAATTCTGCACCATTCTATTCAAGAAGAAGAACACAATGAGTCGCTGTTTGTATTTTTAGAAACCGCATTACTTTGGCTTGATACTCATGATGAAATTGCGAACTTTCATTTAATTCTAATGCTAGAAACCACCAAATACTTGGGTTTCTATCCTGATGTATCTGATGCCGATTTGTCTTTTTTCGAAATGGTTGAAGGGGTTTTTACTCCTTTTCATGGCTTAAGAGCTTTGTCTGAACATGAAACGAGCCTATTTAAGAAATTAATTAATTTGAAATTTGACAACCAGCAAAAAGTATTTCATGTTATTGAAAGACAAATTGTACTTAAAATTTTAATTGATTATTACAGCTATCATTTGGATGGTTTTAAAAAACCCAAATCTTTGGATGTTTTGAAGGAAATATTTTCGTAGTATCAAAACTTTCGACGTTCAACTTTCAACATTTATTTAAAAATCCTTACTTTCGCACGACGATTTAAGAAAAGGATAAAATGAGCACAAAATTTACTGAATACAAAGGACTTGACTTGCCTAAAGTAGCGTCTGAAGTACTTGATTTTTGGAAAGAAGAAAATATATTTGAAAAGAGTGTTACTACGAGAGAAGGTAACGAACCATTTGTCTTTTTTGAAGGGCCACCTTCGGCCAATGGATTGCCTGGAATTCACCATGTGATGGCTCGTGCGATAAAAGATATTTTTTGCCGATATAAAACACAAAAAGGCTTTCAAGTGAAGCGTAAAGCGGGCTGGGACACGCACGGTTTACCGGTAGAATTAGGTACTGAGAAAGAATTAGGAATTACCAAAGAAGATATTGGAAAGTCAATTACTGTCGAAGAATACAACGAAGCGTGTAAGAAAACAGTAATGCGTTATACAGATGTGTGGAACGATTTGACCGAAAAAATGGGCTATTGGGTAGATATGGAAGATCCATATATTACCTACAAATCCAAATATATGGAATCGGTTTGGTGGTTGTTGAAACAAATCTATAACAAAGATTTGATGTACAAAGGATACACCATTCAGCCGTATTCGCCAAAAGCAGGAACGGGTTTGTCTTCGCATGAAGTCAATCAACCAGGTTCCTACCGTGATGTGACGGATACTACTATTGTTGCCCAGTTTAAAGTAGTGAATGAGTCGCTACCAGGGTTTTTAAAAGAGTTTGACGAGATTCATATTTTAGCTTGGACCACAACTCCATGGACTTTACCATCTAATACTGCTTTAACTGTTGGTCCAAAAATAGATTATGTTTTGGTTGAAACCTTCAATCAATATACCTTTCGTCCAACAAAAGTAATTTTAGCTAAAAATTTAGTTGGCAAACAATTCGGTAAAGGATTTTTTGCAAGTACTGAGCCAGCTGATTTTGAAAACTTCAAAGAAGGAGACAAAAGAATACCATATCAAATTTTGGCGGAAGCCAAAGGAGCAGATTTAGTCGGAATTCGTTACGAACAATTATTGCCGTATGCCTTGCCGTACCAAAATCCAGAAAATGCATTTAGAGTAATTTCTGGAGATTTTGTAACTACAGAAGACGGTACGGGAATTGTGCATACAGCGCCAACTTTTGGAGCAGATGATGCTAAAGTTGCTAAAGAAGCATCGCCTGAAATCCCGCCAATGTTGGTTTTAGACGCCAATGGAACTCCGGTTCCTTTAGTAGATTTACAAGGAAAATTCACTTCTAACATGGGAGAATTTGCTGGTAAGTACGTTAAAAACGAATATTATAATGACGGCGAAGCGCCAGAACGCTCTGTTGATGTTGAAATTGCCATTCGTTTAAAAGAAGAAAATAAAGCGTTTAAAGTTGAGAAATACGTGCACAGTTATCCGCATTGTTGGAGAACGGATAAGCCTATTTTATATTATCCATTAGATTCTTGGTTTATTAAAGTAACAGAAGTAAAGGATAGAATGTTCGATTTGAACGAAACTATCAATTGGAAGCCAAAAGCAACTGGCGAAGGACGTTTTGGAAATTGGTTAAAAAATGCCAATGACTGGAACTTGTCTCGCTCTCGTTATTGGGGAATTCCGTTACCAATTTGGAGAAACGAAGACGGTACAGAAGAAATACTGATAGGTTCTATTGAGGAATTATATAATGAAATTGAAAAATCTATTGCAGCGGGAATTCAAAAAGAGAATCCGTTTAAAGATTTTGAGATTGGAAATATGGCGGAGTCGAATTACGATTTAGTCGATTTGCACAAAAATGTAGTTGATGAAATTGTACTGGTTTCCCCATCAGGAAAACCCATGCAGCGCGAAGCTGATTTGATAGATGTTTGGTTTGATTCAGGTGCCATGCCATACGCACAATGGCATTATCCTTTCGAAAACAAAGATAAAATTGATGGAAATAAAGATTTTCCAGCTGATTTTATTGCAGAAGGAGTCGATCAAACACGCGGTTGGTTTTACACTTTACACGCTATTGCAACTTTAGTTTTTGATAAAGTAGCCTATAAAAATGTCGTTTCAAACGGTTTAGTTCTAGATAAAAACGGACAAAAAATGTCCAAACGTTTAGGAAACGCGACAGATCCTTTTGAAACCATTAAAGAATATGGACCAGATGCAACGCGTTGGTACATGATTTCGAACGCCAATCCCTGGGATAACTTGAAGTTTGATATCGAAGGAATTGCTGAGGTACGTCGTAAATTCTTCGGAACATTATACAATACGTATTCATTCTTTTCATTGTATGCGAACATCGATAAATTTAAGTTTGAAGAAGCAGAAATTGCGATGAACGAAAGACCTGAAATTGATCAGTGGATTATTTCAGAGCTGAATACATTGATAAAAGAAGTTGATGGTTTCTATGAAGAGTACGAACCAACAAAAGCAGCGAGAGCAATTTCAGAATTTGTGCAAGAGAATTTAAGTAACTGGTACGTTCGCTTGTGTCGCCGTCGTTTTTGGAAAGGAGAGTATGGACAAGATAAAATTGCTGCGTACCAAACACTTTATACGTGTTTGTTAACAGTAAGTAAATTAAGTGCGCCAATTGCTCCATTTTTTATGGACAAACTTTACATAGATTTAACAGCAACCACACAGTCAGAAAAATACAGTAGTGTACATTTGGCTGAGTTTCCAAAATACGTTGACAACTTTGTTAATAAAACGTTAGAGAGTAAAATGCAGAAGGCGCAAACGATTTCGTCGTTGGTTTTGTCGCTTCGTAAAAAGGAAATGATAAAGGTACGTCAGCCCTTGCAAAAGGTAATGATACCAGTACTTGACGACGAGCAACGCAGTCAAATTGAAGCTATTTCTGAGCTTGTAAAAGCGGAGGTAAATGTGAAAGAAATTGTGCTTTTAGATGATGCGTCTGGTGTTTTAGTAAAGCAAATTAAACCTAATTTTAAAGCTCTAGGTCCACGATTTGGAAAGGATATGGGCCTGATAGCCAAGGAGATACAGTCTTTTTCTGCAGAACAAATTAGTCAATTGGACAAGCAAGGAGCGCTCGATATTGTTATTGCAGGAAATATCGTAACTTTATCGATACAAGATGTTGAAATTACATCGCAAGATATTGAAGGTTGGTTGGTGGCTAATTCAAATGGAATAACGGTCGCATTGGATATCACCATCAGCGAAGAGTTGAAAAATGAAGGTATCGCAAGAGAATTGGTAAATAGAATTCAGAATATCCGTAAAGATTCTGGTTTTGATGTAACTGATAAAATTAAGGTACAAATACAAAGAGATGGCAATTTAGAAGAAGCAATTCTTAAAAATGTAGCCTACATAAAATCGGAAACCCTAACAGAAGATTTGGTTTTCTTAGATCAAGTAGAAAACGGTACAGAAGTTGAGTTTGACGAGATCAAAACAAAGTTATTAATTTCAAAATAATAAACCATGGTAGATGAAATTACACGATACTCAGACGCTGATTTAGCCGAGTTCAAAGAGATAATTCAAAATAAGATTCAAAAGTCACAATCAGATTTAGATTTGATAAAAAGTGCTTATATGAATGATTTAAATAATGGAACTGATGATACATCGCCAACTTTTAAAGCATTCGAAGAAGGAAGTGAAACGATGTCTAAAGAAGCGAATTCGCAATTAGCGATTCGTCAGGAAAAGTTTATCCGTGACTTAAAAAACGCACTTTTCCGTGTGGAGAATAAAACGTACGGTGTATGTAAAGTAACGGGTAAATTAATCTCAAAAGAGAGATTAAAAATCGTTCCGCATGCAACAATGAGTATCGAGGCAAAAAACTTGCAACGATAATATTTTTATTACAAAATAATTAACGCTCCTCATGGGGCGTTTTTTTTGATTAAATTGTTACTTTTGCCATCAAAATTATCTCAAATGTCATTACGAAAAGCATACTTGCTTATTTTTATCATATTATTGGTTGATCAAGTTTCTAAAATTTACATTAAAACTAACTTTGTTTTAGGAGAAGAAGTAAACGTTCTAAGTTGGTTTAAAATTCTATTCATAGAAAATGAAGGAATGGCTTGGGGAACTACAATTCCTGGGGAATATGGTAAATTGATTTTGACGGTTTTTAGAATTTTTGCCGTATTCGGTATTGCCTATTGGTTGTACGATGCGTCCAACAAAAGAGAATCTACGTATTTAATTACTGCAATTGCTTTAATTTTTGCTGGAGCAACAGGTAATATTATTGACTCTATTTTTTACGGAGTTGTTTTTGACGACAGTAGCCACAATTTAGCGACGTTGTTTGCGCCAGAACCTTACGGAAGTTGGTTTCATGGAAAAGTGGTGGATATGTTATACTTTCCAATAATTGACGGTCATTTTCCGTCTTGGTTTCCTTTTTGGGGAGGAAACGAATTTAAATTTTTTAATGCAATTTTTAATGTTGCCGATGTAGCCATTTCTACTGGAGTAGGCATTTTGATTGTTTTTAATAAAAAAGCTTTCAATAAATAAATTCTCTTGAGGATACTGAAATAAATAGCTTTTTGTTGTCTTTAGTCTTTATGAAATCTTATTTTTACGATATTAAACGTACTAATAATGCAAAGACCATCATTTTCTATTTACGATGCTTCGGCTGGATCGGGCAAAACGTATACGTTAGTAAAAGAGTACCTTAAAATTATTCTTTCTGCTAAGAAAAATGATGCATATCGCAATATCTTGGCCATCACATTTACCAACAAAGCGGTTCACGAAATGAAAACGCGTATTGTGGGTAGTTTGACTGAATTTGCGAAAGAGGAACCTTCAAAAAAAGCGTTCGACTTGATGGAGCATCTCGCTTCAGAGACGAATCTTTCAGTTATTCAAATCAAAACCAAATCAAAACAAATTATAAAGCATATTATTCATAATTATGCTGCCTTTGATATTTCTACAATTGATAAATTCACGCATAAAGTTATTCGTGCTTTCGCACACGATTTAAATTTGCCAATGACTTTTGAAGTTACGTTAGATACAGAAAGCTTATTGACAGAAGCTGTTGATGCAATTATCGCACAAGCAGGCCAAGATGACATATTGACCAAATTGTTAATCGATTTTACGATGGAGAAAACCGACGATGATAAATCTTGGGATGTTTCTCGAGAGATTTTAGATGCAGGAAGGTTGATTTTAAATGAAAACAACCGCAACGAGATTTCGCATTTTAAAGAAAAATCTATTGAAGAATTTGTTGGTATTAAAGATAAGTTATTTCAATTAGCTACAGATTTGGAAAAGCAAACTGCTGCTATGGCTCAAGAAGCACTACAGTTGATTGAAAACAGAGGTATCGATTTAAAATCTTTTTCAGCAGGTCATTTTCCTAAACATTTAGTTAGTATTAGCGAAGGTAAATTCAATCCAAGTAATAAAACATACCACGAGTTTGAAGATATAAAGATTAATAAAACGGCAAGAGACAGAACTTTAATTGAAGCTTTACTTCCAGAATTGTTGCAGAAGTTACGCTCAGTTTATGAGATTTTCGAAAAAATTTATTTCTACAAAGCCTTTCTTAAAAATATTACGCCACTCTCTTTATTAAATACTGTTAGTAATGAATTGAATAAAATTCAGACGGAACAAAATGTGCTTTCGATTTCAGAATTTAATGCCATCATTCATCGTGAAATTCAAAATCAACCAGCGCCATTTATTTACGAGCGTTTGGGTGAGCGCTACCGTCATTTTTTTATTGATGAATTTCAGGATACTTCAGAGATGCAATGGGAGAATTTAATTCCTCTTATTGATAATGCTTTGGCGGGTCAAGATGAAGCGGGAGTAAAAGGAACTTTAATGATTGTTGGAGATCCCAAACAATCCATCTATCGTTGGAGAGGCGGAAAGGCAGAGCAGTTTATTGAGTTGAGTAAAGATAAAAATCCGTTTAGTAATAAGGATAAAAACATTGAGCATCTTGACACTAATTATCGAAGTTATAGTGAGGTAATTGATTTTAATAATTCATTTTTCAAAACTATTTCGAGTCAATTTGAGCACGAAGATTACAAAGATTTATATGAAAATCACAGCCATCAAAAGAGCAACTCGAAAAAAGGAGGTTATGTAAATATTTCTTTTTTACCTGTTGCTGATAAGAACGACAATACCGAAGAGGATGATGTTTTAAGTAAAAATGAATTGTATGTACTGGCTACTTTAAATACAATTAAAAAAGTACTTAGCGACGGCTTCGAATACAAAGACATTGTCGTTCTTACCCGTAAGAGAGATCAAGGTGTTGCAGTTGCCAATTATCTAACAGAGCAAAAAATTCCGCTTTTGTCGTCCGAAACATTATTGATTCAGAACGCAACCGAAGTAAATGTGATCGTCAATCTTTTGCATTATTTAAATAATAATGGAAATTTAGAAGCGAAGGCGCACATCTTGTATTTTATTTCTCAAAAGGAAAAAGAGCGTAGTGCTGTCGCAGATTTTATTGCTACAGGTATGAGTTTTATTAATGAAGTTGATTTTGAGCAATGGCTGTTGCAATACGATATTTCGCTTTCTTTTGACGCTGTTCGAAAGAAATCACTTTATGAAGCAGTAGAAACCATTATTCATGCCTTTATAAAACCGTCCTTTAATAATGCGTACGTACAATATTTCTTGGATATTGTGTTAGAGCGTGATATTCGAAATCAGGCAGGTATTGCTGATTTTTTGGTGTATTGGGATAAAAACGGACATAAGTTTAGCATTCCATCTCCCGAAGGAAATAACGCTGTTCGAATAATGACGATTCATAAATCTAAAGGTTTGGAGTTTCCAGTAGTAATTATGCCTTTTGCTGACGAAGATTACAATAGAAAGCCAAAAGATAAATTGTGGTTAGATGCCGACGATGGCGATTTTGGTCTTGCCAAAGTATTAATTGATAATACTTCAGCTGTAGCTGGCTTTGGAGAATCAGCAGCAGCAGTTTTTAGTATAAAAAAGCAAGAAGAATTATTGGATAACGTTAATGTGTTGTATGTTGCGCTAACGAGAGCTGAAGAGCAGTTGTATGTGTTATCTCAAATGCAACAGCCCAGTAAATCATCTGGGGATTGGCCCAATAATATGGCGTCTTTTTTTATTCAATTTTTAGAAAAGAACTCTAATTTTGAAGAGAGTGTATTACAGTACACCTTTGGAGATCCAAAACGACTATCAATAAACAGCAATATAGAATCTTCTATAAAAAACATTCCTTTTGTTGCTAAAGTTTTGCAGACGCAAAATATTAAAATTGCACAACGTGATGCATTAATGTGGGGAACGCACCAGCAAGAAGCAATTGCTTACGGTAATGTTGTTCACGAAATCCTCTCCTTTGTTAAAGATAAGAATGATGTCGAAGAGGCTATTAGTAAAGGAATTGACGATGGTTTACTAATAATGGATCAAGTGGAAACGGTTAGGGCTGCTATTGAGGCAATTGTTAGTCATCCTGAAATTTCGATTTGTTTCGAGACAGGTAATCGAGTTTTAAATGAACAAACCATTTTGCAACGAAAAAGTAAAATTTTGAAGCCTGATCGAATTGTTATTAATTCAAAAAACGAAGCGTATTTGCTCGATTATAAAACGGGGTTGCATAATCCTAAATACAAAACTCAGATTGAAGAATATCAACATGCAATTGAGTCTATGGGTTTTAAAGTGTTAAAAAAAGCGTTGGTTTATATAGGAGCCAAAATCGATGTGGTAAATTTGTGAAATAATTAATCAGATGTTAATGATTTTTCAACCGCAAGGTGTTAAAAATTAACATTTTAAATTTATAATAATGTACGGAAAAATTAAAGAGCATTTGCAAAATGAATTGCAAGCAATTGAAGACAATGGGATTTTTAAAAAAGAAAGAATAATTACGTCTCCACAAGATGCTGAAATTACAATTTCTACAGGTGAAAAAGTTTTAAATTTTTGTGCTAATAATTATTTGGGACTTTCTTCGCATCCTGAAGTGATACAAGCAGCGAAAGACGCAATGGATTCACACGGATTCGGAATGTCTTCGGTACGATTTATATGTGGTACACAAGATATTCACAAGACATTAGAAAAAAAGATAGCAGAATTTTACGGTACAGAAGACACTATTTTGTATGCTGCAGCTTTTGATGCTAATGGCGGAGTTTTCGAGCCTTTATTAGGAGCCGAAGATGCTATTATTTCAGATAGTCTAAATCACGCTTCAATTATAGATGGAGTACGCTTGTGCAAAGCTGCTCGATACCGATACGAGAATAGCAATATGGAAGATCTGGAGCAGCAGTTAATTAAAGCAAATGCTACTGGAGCTCGTTTTAAAATTATTGTTACAGATGGAGTGTTTTCAATGGATGGAATTGTAGCTCCACTAGATAAGATTTGCGATTTAGCAGATAAGTACGATGCAATGGTTATGGTAGATGAATGTCACGCCGCTGGTTTTATTGGAGCAACAGGAAAAGGAACTCTCGAGGCAAAAGGAGTAATGGGCAGAGTCGATATTATTACTGGAACTTTAGGAAAAGCATTAGGTGGTGCAATGGGAGGCTATACTACTGCTAAAAAAGAAATTATCGAATTGTTGCGTCAGCGTTCTAGACCCTACTTATTTTCAAACTCTTTGGCACCTGCAATAGTTGGAGCTTCTATAAAAGTATTTGAGCTATTGGAGAACGATACCACATTAAGAGATAAGTTAGAATGGAATACCAATTATTTTAAAGAAGGTTTGAAAAAGGCCGGATTTGATATTGTTGAGGGTGATTCTGCAATTGTTCCAGTTATGCTATACGATGCTAAATTATCGCAAGTAATGGCAGATGAACTTTTAAAGTTGGGTATTTATGTAATTGGATTCTTTTTTCCAGTGGTTCCAAAAGATAAGGCAAGAATAAGAGTTCAGTTATCCGCTGCGCATACAAAAGAACATCTAGATACGGCTATAAACGCCTTTATTACAGCTGGAAAGCACTTAAAAGTGATCGAATAAATTGAGCAATAAAATTTTTGTAGGTTTTTTTTAACATTTAGTTTTGTATTTAAAAAATTAGGTGTTACTTTTGTGTATAATTAACTAAATTGTAATTAAAAAAATTAAGTATGAAACATCTTAACAAAATTTTAGTTGCTGTGATGATGGTGATGGGTTTAACTTCTCACGCGCAAGACAGTAACAATCCATGGGCTATCTCTTTTGGAGTTAATGCCGTTGACACTAGAACTAGTGCTGGTGGTGGAGACGGTTGGTTCAACCAACACTTCTCACAGCCATTCGCAGTTGATGACAACTGGAACATCCTTCCTTCTCTATCTTACCTAAGTGTATCTAAATACGTTGGTAGTGGTTTTTCTGTAGGACTTATTGGTTCTGTAAATAAAATTGATAAAGCAGTATACTTTAGACCATCTGCTCCAGGTCATGATGGACGTGGAATGATTGTAACTAATCCTGGTGATTTGATGTACTACGGTATTGACTTAAATGCTAAATACAGCTTTAAAGAATTAATCAAATCTAAAGTGATCGATCCTTCGTTAACTTTGGGTGGTGGTTATGTTTTCTTAGGAAAAGATTCTTTCGGAACTGTTAATCCAGGTGCTGGAGTTACATTTTGGTTCTCTGATGCAGTAGGTTTAGAACTTGCTACAAAATACAAATGGGCTGTAGGTGCTGGTAAAAATGGTAATGTTGGAAGAGAAGATAATTTTGGAGAAATTGATACTCCTTCTCATTTCCAACACACTTTAGGTATCGTATTCCAATTTGGAGGTAAAGATACTGACGGAGACGGAATTTATGACAAAGATGATGCTTGTCCAGATGTTGCTGGTTTAAAACAATTCAACGGATGTCCTGATACTGATGGAGACGGAATTGTTGATGCTTCAGATGCTTGTCCAGATGTTTTTGGTTTAGCTGCATTAAACGGTTGTCCTGATACTGACGGAGACGGAATTGCTGATGCTTCAGATGCTTGTCCAGATGTTTTTGGTTTAGCTGCATTAAACGGATGTCCAGATTCTGACGGAGATGGTGTTGCTGATAAAGATGACAAATGTCCTACTGTTGCAGGTCCAAAAGAAAATGGCGGTTGTCCTTTCTTAGACGCTGACAAAGATGGTGTTGCTGATAAAGATGATGATTGTCCTACTGTAGCTGGTCCAGCTAGTAATAGAGGATGTCCTGAAGTTACAACTGAAGTTTTAGAAGATCTTAAAGTTCAAGCTAGAGCAGTATACTTTAACTCAGGTAAAGCTACTTTCAAATCTGGAGACAAAGAAACTTTAGCAAGAATAGATGCAATAAACAATATTCTTAAAAACTACCCAACTGCTAAATTTAGCGTTGAAGGACACACTGATAGTGATGGTTCAAATGAATTAAACCAAAAACTTTCTGAAGATAGAGCAGCAGCAGTTATGAATGCTTTAATCGAAAGAGGAGTTAATGTTGATAATTTAGTTTCTAAAGGTTATGGAGAAACTCAACCAGTTGCAACTAACAAAACTGCAGCAGGTAAAGCTCAAAACAGAAGAACTGAAATCAAACATATTGGTTCAAAATACGACGGTAAATTGTAAGCTACAATTTCAAATAATTTTAAAAAGCCATTCTTAATTGAATGGCTTTTTTTATTTTTATACCATGATAGAAAATTCATTCTTAAATAAAATTGCAGCGAAAATTATAGAAGACTATTCTAATAGACTTTCTGATATTACTATAATATTACCAAATAAGCGAGCAAAGGTCTTTTTGATAGAGTCGCTGGCGCAGCAAATTAATACAACCATATTAAGCCCCACTATTATCAGTGTGGAAGACTTTATTCAAGATGTAGCTAAAGTTAGATCGATAGACTCGATTGAGTTATTGTTTGAGTTTTATGAAGTCTATCTTTCAATTACCGATAAAAAGAATCAACAGTCTTTTGAATTGTTTGCCAACTGGGCAAAAACATTATTGCAAGATTTTAATGAAATAGATCGCTATCTTTTAGAGCCAAATCATGTTCTGACCTATTTAAAAGATATAGAAGATATTAAAAAATGGGGAATAGAAGTGGAAAGTAAAACACAATTGCTTGAAAACTACATTGATTTTTGGAAATTGCTTCCCAAATATTATCAAGTGTTGTACAGCCACTTGTCAAATAAAAGAGTAGGTTATCAAGGATTAATTTATCGAGAAGCGGTAGGTAACTTACAACAATTTTCTAAGAGTGCTGCTAATGAATATTTTATTTTTGCAGGTTTCAATGCGCTGAATGCTGCCGAGGAAAAAATTATTCAGCATTTAATAGCAAATGATCAAGCTAAAATTTACTGGGATATTGATCAGGTTTTTATAAATGATCCATTTCACGATGCGGGACTTTTTGTACGCCGTTTTAAAGAGAATTGGAAACATTATAAATCAAATCCATTTGAATGGATTGTAGAAGATTTTTCGGGAGTCAAAAACATCCAAGTTATTGGTACACCAAAAATGATTGGGCAAGCTAAAATGGTTGGAAGTATAATTGAGAATAAAATCATGCATGCTCCAAATACTTCTCTCAATAAAGTAGCAGTTGTCCTTGGTGAAGAAAACTTATTGATTCCTTTATTGTATTCGCTTCCCGAAAGTGTCGGTGCGCTAAATATTACAATGGGATACTCTAGTAAAAACAATCCGACACAAATTTTAATAAATAAGTTGTTTAAAATGCATACTAATGCAATTGCAAGAAGTAGCAGTTCTTATGTGTTTTATTATAAAGATGTGTTGGATATTTTGACACATCCATTGGTTGAACCCTACGCAAAAGGAAATGATTTAGTTAAGCTTATAAATAAAAACAATTATACATTTATAACTCATAAAAAAATTAGTGAGTTACATCCAAATGCTTCGGAATTATTTACGCTCCTATTTCAGAAATGGGAAAACGGCACGATCTCGGTTCTAAATTCAATTTCTAGTTTGTTATTGGTTATAAAAGCTAATTTAAGTACAGACACTCAAGAGGATAAAATTGCGAAAACATTTGTGTACGCAATTTTTAAAGTTATTAATAAGCTGACTAATTATTACGCTAAGCACCAGCACATTGATAAAATAGAAACATTGTACGCCATTTATAAGCAAGTTATAGATTTGGCTGAAGTGTCGTTTGAAGGAGAACCTTTAAACGGTTTGCAAGTGATGGGTGTATTAGAAAGTCGAGTATTAGATTTTGATACAGTTATTGTTACTTCTATGAATGAAGGTAAATTCCCTGCAGGGAAATCACAAAATTCCTTTATTCCGTATGATGTAAAGCGGGAATTAGGACTGCCAACTTTTAAGGAAAAAGACGCCATTTATACCTATCATTTTTATCATTTATTACAGAGAGCAAAAAATATTTACTTATTATATAATACTGAAAGTGACGGGCTAGATGCTGGCGAACGCAGCCGTTTTATAACACAGTTGGAAGTCGAGAAGCAACCCAATCATACGTTGACATTTGATATTTATAATCCAATTTTGCCAGATGTAGCTGCGGTTCCAATCTCAATTCCTAAATCGGAAGCAGTAATGGAACGTTTGGCTGAAATTGCCAAAATTGGCTTTTCTCCTTCTGCGCTTACCAGCTACATTCGAAATCCGATTCAGTTTTATCTTCAGAAAATATTGCGCATTCGTGAAGTAGAAGAAGTAGAGGAAAATATTGCGCTGAATACTTTGGGTACCATTATCCATGAAACATTAAAAGTGTTATACGAGCCTTTTATTGGAAAATTTCTTTCTGAAGAATCGATTAAAATCTGCTTTTCTCTATTAGAAAAAGAAGTATTAAATCAGTTTAAGCTGGTTTATAAAGAAGGTGAAATAAACAAAGGGAAAAACTTACTGGCTTTTGAAGTTGCAAAACGGAATGTTTCTAACTTTCTAAAAGTTGAACTAGAAAATATTAAGCAAGGTGACGCCATTAAAATTTTACATTTAGAGGAAACATTCGAGAGAACATTAACTCATGATGATCTGCCTTTTCCAGTTTTGATAAGAGGGAATGTGGATCGAATTGAAGAGCGTAATGGAAAAATAAGAATTATAGATTATAAAACCGGGAAAGTTGAAAAACGAAATATGGTTTTAAAATCTTGGGAAGGGTTGTCCTTAGACATTAAGAATGACAAGATAATTCAGGTTTTGGCTTATGCTTTTATGTATGAGAACAACAGTAAAGGACTTCCAATAGAAGCTGGAATTATTTCATTTAAGAACTTAAAGTCAGGGTTTTTGCCATTTGAATTTAAATCCGGTAAAGAGTCTGAATCAATTGTTTCTGAAGGACTGTTAAGCGATTATTTAGAACAAATTGTAGTGTTATTGCGTGAAGTCTTAGATGTTACAATTTCTTTTGAGGAGAAAATTTAAGTACCGATCATGAATTTAATCAAACTAGAGTCTGTTTTTAATTTCTTTAAGAGTACGGTTGCTGTTAATTTTGCGGTCAGTATTTTACCTTTCTTTTTTGGCGGAGTTATTGCTTTTAGTTACTCATTCATTAGTTTTGGTTTTTTGATTAGTCTTTTGCTAAAGGAAATTAATGCAAAAAACGAATATTTGTTTTATTATAACAATCAGATTTCAAAAATACAACTTTGGCTTTTTTCTTGGCTTTTTACCTTTGTCCTTTTAGTTATTAGTCGTTTGATTTTTAATGTACTTCAACAATTAGTTTAATTATGGCTATTTTAGAAATTGATAGTATTCAGAAAAGTTTCGACCTTAAACCGATTCTTTCCGATGTTTATGTTGCCTGCCACACGGGAGAGGTAATTGGTTTGTTAGGGAGTAATGGTTCGGGTAAATCCACCTTACTTAAAATTGTTTTCGGACTAATTTCGGCAGAATATAAGTTTGTTAGAATTGATAATGTCGTAAAGAAAGAGCCGACGGATTTGTTTAAAGAAATTAGTTACTTGAGTCAAGACTCCTTTATACCGCGATCATTTTCGGTACAAAAAGCTATTCGTTTGTCCATTGAAAAAGTGAAATTCGATTCTTTTTATGCAGATGAATTTATCGACTTAATTAAGAATAAATATGTAAAGGAGTTGTCAGGGGGGGAATTACGGTATTTAGAAATTCTTTTAGTACTTTCAAACAACTCTAAATTTGTTTTATTGGACGAGCCTTATACGGGACTATCACCTATAATGATTGAGAGAGTAAATGTTCTAATTTCAAAAGCTTCAGAAACGAAAGGAATTATTGTTTCGGATCATAATTACAGAAGTGTGGTAAAAATTAGCTCTAAGGTTGTTTTACTTAAAAATGGAAAGACACATTTAATTACAGATAAGAAGCGATTATTAGAACTAGGTTACGTTAGCGAAGCGGGATTAAATTTGCTTTAAGAACTGTAATAAAAGTTGGCTCAGCTCGTCTCTGCTTTCAATCGTACTCATGTGTCCGTCAGCAAAAGTATGCAGCTGGACGGTCGTGTTTTTAATTTGTACAATTGTTTCATCATAGAGCAAAACAGGATCTTTTTTTCCTAAAACAAACAAAATAGGATAAATGGCTTTTTCCAAAATGTATGCGCGTTCTTTCCTAATTTTCATTCCTTCCAGCGAAGCAACTACGCCTTGTAGGGGCGTTTTTAAAGCTTCTTTTTTTACCCATTCTATTTCTCTACTTAAGCGCGTTCTGTTTTCTTCACTGAATAAATTGGCAATTGCCATGTTGACAAACACAGAGAAGTTTTGCTTTACTGCTTTTATAGCGCGAGTTCGGTTGAGCTTGCGTTCAGCATTATCTTCATAGGCAGTTGAGTTTAAAAGTACCAAACCAATTGTTTTTTCTGGATATAAATCGGCGAAAGCCAAAGCAACATAACCACCCATTGAGTGACCGATTAGACAGCATTTTGTAATTTTTAATTCATTTAAAATATGAGTTACAATTGCTGCATTTTCCTCCATAGTATGCACATAACCCATGCAGTCTGTTTTTCCGTGACCCAATAAATCAATTGTAATGATTCTATGACCTTTGTTTAATAATGGTATGAAACGATCAAACATAGCTTTGTTTTCTAGAAAACCATGAAGCGCAACAATGGTAGTTCCTTGACCATCATCAGTATACGAAACGATAGTATTTTTAAATGTTGTTTTTTTCAATTTTGAAGTCAATTAATGACTTGTAAAATTACAATAATGTCAACGGACTTCATAAGAATTTAACTCCGATTGATTCTTATAGTAAGAAATGCTGTATCGTCATGAAAATGATTCTATTTTTTAATTTTTAACACAAAGAAAACAATTCGTTATTTTAAATTAGTCTTAATTACGCGTTTATTTGGTTTAAATTTTATAAATTTGCAACAGCAAAAAATTAATAAGAATGCCACAAATTAGTACTTTGACCAGCAACATATTGTTTGAAACTGAAAAAGGATACAGTTATCAGTGTGATCTAACGAACAGTATAATTATCAGTTTTGTGAATACCGTTTCAACGTATAAAATTCAAGATTTTTTAATTTTTCAGAGAAAAGTAAATAGCGTTGATATTCTGAATATGTTATATGATTTATCAGATCAATCCGACGCTCAGCTTATTGAAACTACCAAACGTAATTTTTCTCGTACGCTTAGTATTTGTGAAATTGTTCAACTTCGAGAACTATTAAATGGGACCAAATTCACTTTAAGTTTGCACTCCATGTTATGTAATGTATTGTTGGCTGACTTGGTTTGATGCTTACTTAGATTAAATACAAATATTTTAGTGTTTGCAGTGGTTGGCGTAAATTTTTGTAACTTTACTTGTCTAAAAACAAAATGGTCATGAAAGATTTATTAAGAACAAACACATCGTTAACTCAAGCTGTTGAGCAAATACTAAACTTGCAATCAAAAATAGAGAGTGATGCTTCTAACAAATATTTGGCTATGGCTTCATGGTTGGATAGAAACGGTTTTGAAAATACAGCCGGTTACATGTATAAGCAAGCTGAAGAAGAAAGAGAGCATTTTCTTAAAATATTTAAATACATAAGTGATGTTGGTGGAATTGCAATTACACCAAGCATTCCTGAGGTTCAGCAAGAATTTGGATCTTTTAGAGAAGTTTTTGAAATTGCATTGCAAAGCGAAATTGCGGTTACTAAAGCCGTAAACAGAGTTATTGCAAAATGTAGAGCCGAAAATGATTACGCTACAGAAGATTTTATGATGTGGTACGTGACAGAGCAAAGAGAAGAGGAAAAAAATGCAAGAAGAGCATTGGAGCTTTTTGAATTAATCAATGAAAACGAAGCTGCTGGAAAATTTGAATTAGACGTACAAATCGCAAAAATAGAATAATCGATTAACGATAAATAGAAATCCCTTACTGCTTAAAAGTAGTAAGGGATTTTTTTGTTATTACGAATGATGCATTACACTATTATGTAAAAAAAGCAGTTAATAATTACTAATTGCGTTTTCGTTTTCATCCAATCGAAATTCTCTGTTACGTATTCATTATCGATTCGATTTCTTCCACTTCGATCGGAATGTTTTTCATTAAATTAAACGGTTCTCCGCTTTTTTGAACTACTACATTATCTTCCAAGCGAATTCCGAAACCTTCTGCAGGGATGTATATTCCAGGCTCTACAGTAAATACCATATTTGCTTGCATTGGTTCGTGTAATAAACCATAATCATGCGTGTCTAAGCCCATGTGGTGTGATGTTCCGTGCATGTAGTATTTTTTGTAAGCCGGCCATTCTGGATCTTCATTTTGAACATCAGCTTTGTCTAGTAAACCTAAACCAAGTAATTCTGATGTCATAATTTTTCCAACTTCAATATGATATTGTTTCCAAAGTGTTCCAGGCATGAGCATCTTTGTAGCTTCGTTTTTTACGCGCAATACTGCATTGTAAACTTGTTTTTGTCTTTCAGTATATTTTCCTGAAGCAGGGATAGTGCGGGACATATCGCTGGAATAGTTAGCATATTCTGCAGCAACATCTAATAAAATTAAATCGCCAGCTTTACATTGTTGGTTGTTTTCAATATAATGTAAAACATTGGCATTGTTTCCAGAAGCGATAATCGGTGTGTAAGCAAAACCTTTAGAGCGATTGCGAACAAATTCGTGAATTAATTCTGCTTCAATTTCATATTCAGTAACATTTGGTTCTACGAAGCTTAACAAACGTCGAAATCCTTTTTCGGTAATGTTACACGCGTGCTGAATCAAATCAATTTCTTCTGATTCTTTTACAGAGCGCAAACGCTGTAAAATCGGATTACTTTTGGCAACTTGGTGTGCTGGATATGTTTCTTTCCACCATTTAATGAAACGATCTTCACGCGTTTGTGTTTCAACAGAAGCGCGGTAATGTTCGTTGGTGTTGATGTAAATTGTATCAGCGTAACTCATTAATTCTTTTAAAATCTTATGAAAATCCTGCAACCAATAAACAGTTCGTATTCCTGAAACCTGCAAAGCACGTTCTTTGGTTAGCTTTTCTCCTTCCCAAACAGCGATATGATCGTTGGTTTCTTTTAAGAAAAGAATTTCTCTTTGATTTTCGTAAGGAGCGTCAGGAAATAACAATAAGATGCTTTCTTCTTGATCGACACCACTTAAATAAAAAATATCGCGGTGTTGCGCAAATGGCATCGTGCTATCGGCACTAATGGGGTAAATATCATTTGAATTAAATACTGCAATAGCATTAGGTTTCATCTGTGTAGCAAATTTTTCGCGATTTTTAATGAAAAGAGAATTGTTTATTTGATGATATTTCATAATTATTTGGATTTGTTTAAGAATACTCAAAATTAATAATTTTTAAAACAATGAAGAGTTTTAGAGTATTAAAGTTTTGCCATAAGTCAAAAAGCCAAAACAATTTTAGGTGGTTTGGCTTTTAGGAAATAATGTAAAATATATTTATGAAGTTATCCTTTGTGCAATTATGATTAGCGCTTAAATTAATCGATCCATTTGTAATAACGGGCGCCGATTAAAGTTGGAATTTTATTTTCAATTCGATCTAAAATCCATTCTTTTTTTGCCATTCTGATGCTTTCTTTTTGTTCTTTACGGTGCAGTCTTTCGTAGGTTTCAAAATCTATTTCGGTGCTTTTTTCTAAAGTTTCAAAAAGCTGTACTTTTGAAATAGCCGATTTCCATTCGGGTTGAATAGTTCCTTCGAAAACTTTTGACTTGGATCCACTTCCATAAGCAAGAAATCCGAATTTTGAATTGCTAATCTCTACCTTAGAATTGTAGAAATGTGATAGGGTCGAAAGTAATCCCATAAAAATGGAACCGGTATACAGGTTCCCAATTAAGGAAGAGGCTAATTCTGCCGCCTGTAATTTCTCAGATACGAATTCTCGGTATTCGCTAGATTTTGCAATTTCTTTTAACTTTGTTTGATATTCAGCCGGAGTTTCTTCTCCAGAAATTGTTTTTTGCTGATGGTCTAATGTGTATATTTCAGATAGCATGCGGCGTCCTTGAAAAGAATACGGCAAGTGCATCACGATACTTCTCCAGTTATTGTAAATTGTTTCGGTCGTATTTTTTTGTTTTTTAAAGTTGAAATACGCATTTCGAGTTCGGTCCATGTAACATTGGTTCGAATATTGTCCGTCAAAAACTGGCTGGTCTTTGTGAATTGTGATCTCAGCTTCTAAGATGTCAAACCAAGGCTCGTTTACGTTATTTAATAAAATTTGCTCTTTAGTAATGGTTCGGTGCGGTTTAAAGAAGTCAAAAACGCCTTTCGTACTTGTTACCCAAACGTTGTTAATAGCAATTATTTTAGGATTGGCACTAACTAATATCGCTAAAGCTCCCGCGCCTTGCGTATATTCTCCAGTAGAATTTAAATCGTATTTAGCAAAATCAGTAGTAACCACGATTGCTTTTTTTGTTGGATGCAGTTGTATAAAATCCAAGCAATTTTGCAATGCATCGACCCCGGCAATACACGCAAAAGTAAAATCGACCACATCACAGGTTTCCAAAACTCCTGCACCATATTTTTGTTCCATCAAAGTGATTAAATAAGAACCTATAGGCTTGGAGCTGTCTACGGCGCTTTCGGTTCCAACGTAAATGCGACTAATTTCATTTAAGTCTATATTGTGTTCGTCTATTAATTTAGTTAGTGCGTTGGCACCAAATACAACTACATCTTGATGCAAATCAGGCAAAGTCATTCGTAATAATCCAAGACCTTTTTCAAGCTTTTCGGCTTCAATGTTTCTAGCATTAGCTAAGGTTTGTATGGGTAAATGTATTTTTGCTACATCAAAAGCAATAGCTTCAATTCCGGTTTTCATTATCACAAATTTTAAGCTCGCAAAGATAAAGCTATGGCCGTGATATATCGGTTTTTAAACTAGCAAAGCTTTATGGAGTTGTCACTTTTAGGGAAAACAAATTAAAAGTTAAGATAAAATAGTAATATCATAAAGTTTTGATGAAAATGTAAAGCTGGAATGAATTTTAAAGAATATTATAATGTTGTTGCTTATTTTGTTACTAAAAATGTCTCGATTTTAGCTATTTTACATATTGAATATTTAGAACTCCATTCTTTTTAAAATGATTATAAATAACGGCGAAATGGTTGTAGTTGTATCTGAATTGGTTTATTTTTGTGGAATTAAATAAAACAAATTATTCTAATTCTTATGGCAAAATCGGCACTTTTAAAGTCATCATTAGCTAAAAAATACTGGATGGCTCTAACGGGGTTATTTTTATGCTTGTTTTTGGCGGGTCACTTAGCAGGAAATTTACAATTAATTTTCAGTGATGCATTACAATTTAATCAGTATGCAGTGTTCATGACCACCAATCCGGCAGTAAAATTACTTTCGTACGTAACGTACATTTCAATCCTTTTTCATGCGGTTGATGGAATTCTGTTAACGATTCAGAACAGAGCAGCTCGCCCGGTAGGTTACGCAAAAAACAATCCGGCGGCTAATAGCTCATGGGCTTCAAGAAACATGGCATTGCTAGGTACATTGATTTTAGTATTTATTGTAACGCACATGGTAAGCTTTTGGGCAGTAATGCATTTTGATGATAAAATGCCTTTGCAAACCATTAGTATTGACATGCAGGGACAGAAGCAAGACTTTTATGTTACTACAGATGGGGGTTATATTCCTGTTGATCAAGTTAATGAAAGCGGCTTAGTGATTAAAAACAGAACTGAATTTTTTGATGCTACGGCTAATATTAAAGTAAAAGAAGGTTACAAAGATTTGCATAAAATTACAGTTGCCTTTTTTCAAGATGCTCAAACAGGTCTTATTGCTACCATTTTATATGTTATAGCGATGATCGTTTTATCTTTTCACTTAATGCACGGTCTTGCTAGCGCATTTCAATCTCTGGGTGTGAACTACCCAAAATACAATCCAATTATTAAAGGATTTGGAAAAGGATTTGCGATAATTGTTCCTTTACTTTTTGCAATTATTCCAATTTATATTCATTTCTTTTTAAAAGCATAAATATATGAGCTTAGATTCAAAAATTCCACAAGGCGCAATGGCGGACAAGTGGACCGACTATAAAGACCACATCAACTTAGTAAACCCTGCAAACAAGCGTAATTTAGACATTATAGTTGTTGGTACAGGATTGGCAGGAGGTTCTGCTGCTGCTACTTTAGCTGAGTTAGGATATAATGTAAAAGCATTTTGTTTTCAAGATTCTCCACGTCGCGCGCACTCAATTGCAGCACAAGGAGGTATCAATGCAGCAAAAAATTATAAAGGGGATGGTGACTCTGTGTACAGATTGTTTTACGACACTGTAAAAGGAGGAGATTACCGCGCTCGTGAAGCAAACGTTTACCGTTTGGCTGAAGTTTCATCTAATATTATTGACCAATGTGTGGCTCAAGGAGTTCCGTTGGCTCGCGAATATGGTGGGTTATTAGACAACCGATCTTTTGGTGGAGCATTGGTTTCGCGTACGTTTTATGCACAAGGACAAACTGGACAACAATTGTTGTTAGGAGCGTATTCTGCAATGAATCGTCAGATCGGTCGTGGAAAGATCAAAATGTATAATCGTCACGAGATGCTTGATATCGTTATTGTAGATGGTAAAGCAAGAGGTATTATCGCTCGTAATTTAGTTACAGGAGAAATAGAAAGACATTCAGCTCATGCAGTTGTTGTGGGTTCAGGAGGTTACGGAAACGTATTTTTCTTAAGTACAAATGCAATGGGTTCTAATGCTACTGCAGCATGGAAGATTCATAAAAAAGGCGCATTTTTTGCTAATCCTTGTTACACACAAATTCACCCAACTTGTATTCCTGTTTCGGGAGATCATCAGTCAAAATTGACTTTGATGTCAGAATCGTTGCGCAATGACGGTCGTATTTGGGTTCCAGCAAAGTTAGAAGATGCACTAGCTATTAGAGAAGGTAAAAAGAAAGCAATTGATTTAACAGAAGCAGATAGAGATTATTTCTTAGAAAGAAGGTATCCTGCTTTTGGTAATTTGGTGCCACGTGATGTTGCGTCTCGTGCGGCTAAAGAAAGATGTGATGCTGGCTTTGGTGTAAACAAAACAGGTGAAGCAGTTTTCTTGGATTTTGCTTCAGCGATTCAACGTTACGGAAAAGAACAAGCGCACATTAAAGGATTAAATGAAAATGATACTGAATTAACTACCAAGTTAGGAACAGACATCATTCGCAGTAAATACGGGAATTTATTCCAAATGTATTTTAAAATTATCGATGAAGATCCGTACACGCATCCGATGATGATTTATCCAGCTGTTCACTACACAATGGGTGGAACTTGGGTTGACTACAATTTGATGACAACTATTCCAGGGTGTTTCTCTATTGGTGAATCTAATTTCTCTGATCACGGTGCAAACCGTTTAGGAGCTTCTGCTTTAATGCAAGGTTTAGCTGATGGATACTTTGTTCTTCCTTACACTATCGGTGCTTACTTGGCTCCAGATATTAAGTTAGGTGCAATTCCAACAAACACTCCAGAATTTGATGCTGCCGAAAAAGGAGTTGCCGATCAAATTGCGAAGTTTATGAATAATAACGGAACACATTCTGTTGATTATTTCCACAAAAAATTAGGAAAAATCATGTGGGACAAAGTAGGAATGGCTAGAAATGCTCAAGGTTTAAATGAGGCTATCGAAGAAATTGCTGCGTTAAGAGAACAGTTTTATAACGAAGTGAAAGTTCCAGGAACAGATAAAGGATTTAATCAAGAATTAGAAAAAGCGACTCGTGTTGCCGATTTCTTAGAATTGGGTGAATTGTTTGCAAAAGATGCTTTGCACCGAAACGAATCGTGTGGTGGACACTTCCGTGAAGAATACCAAACTGAAGATGGAGAAGCACTTCGTGATGACGAAAACTTTGCGTACGTTGCTGCTTGGGAATACAAAGGAAAACCTAGTGATGCCGTTTTGCATAAAGAACCTTTAGAATTTGAGGCGATTAAACTAGTTCAAAGAAATTACAAATAGCAATTAGTCAAAAGCCAAAAGTTTGTAGTCCTTTGACTTTCTACTTTAGACTTTATGATTTTCAAACTAAAAGAGTATGAAACTTACATTAAAAATATGGCGTCAGAAAAACGCCCAAGATAAAGGAGCGTTAGTCGAATATAAAATCGACGGGATCGAACCTGATATGTCATTCTTAGAGATGCTTGACGTATTTAACGACCAACAAATTAACACAGGAGGAGATCCAGTATCTTTTGATCACGATTGTCGCGAAGGAATTTGCGGAATGTGTTCTTTATATATTAACGGAGAAGCGCACGGACCAGACAGAGGAGTAACCACTTGTCAATTGCACATGCGTATGTTTAACGATGGTGATACAATTTTTATTGAGCCATTTAGAGCAAAAGCATTTCCGGTAATTAAAGATTTAGTTGTGGATAGAAGTGCTTTTGACAGAATTCAGCATGCGGGAGGATTTATCTCGGTAAATACTTCTGGAAACACAATTGACGCCAACACGATTCCAATCAATAAAGACGATGCAGATAAATCATTTGATGCTGCTACTTGTATTGGTTGCGGTGCTTGTGTAGCGAGTTGTAAAAACTCATCTGCAATGCTTTTTGTTTCGGCCAAAGTATCGCAATATGCATTGTTGCCACAAGGAAAAATTGAAGCACACGACCGTGTTATGAACATGGTTCACCAAATGGATCAAGAAGGTTTTGGTAACTGTACTAATACTGGAGCTTGTGAAGTAGAATGTCCGAAAGGAATTTCTTTAGAAAATATAGCACGTATGAACCGTGAATATTTATCTGCAAGTTTGACGTCATAAATTAGACTACTGTTTATAAATAAAAAACGCATTCATTAATTTGAATGCGTTTTTTTGTTTTCTATTCGTAAAATAATTGCGAAGCGCTAATTTCTTGTTTTTCTTTTCCTTGTTGTTGAATGAAACACTGTAGCGCTGAACTTCCATCGGCATTGAAATAATTGATGTTTATTTTGTGAAAGCCTTTTTCTAGTTTGGATGCACCAAAAGCTTCATTGATCCAATGTCTACCATCATTATCGACAATCAATTGATTGTCTATTACTACTGTTGCACCGTCGTCTGCAATGGTTGAAAAAGTGTAGGTATCGGTTTCTGAGATGTAAATGTATCCTTCAAACTGTAGACCTAAATAGCGATTTTCTTTTGATTTGTATTTTTCGATTTCGATTGCACCTTCGTGGATACCACTTTTGGCAGGTTTTAACAAATTCATTTCGATTGTTTGTTGAAATAAATTATGGTACATTTTGTATTTCAGACCTTTCTTCTTTGGTTTAACAACTAATGCAGGGAGTGTTTTTGAATTGGTAACGGCAATTTTGGTAATGGAACTTCTTCTACCGCTCTCGCTAATTTGAACTACCTTTATTATTCGGTGTTCTCCTTCGGGAACTGTAATTGTAACTTGACTTTTGTATAAGTTGGCAGTTTCATCAGGATTATATCCGTCAATTGTATAGAATATTTGCCCATTTTTGACGGTTGGTTTTAGGTTTAATTCATATTTTGAAGCAACAATTGCAGTATCTTTTATTCCGAAAGGAGTTGGTACTTTATACAATCGTTTTACCATATCTAACTTTCCTAAATGAAATGGAATTCGATCTAAAACAAAATTGGTGTAATTTTTTTGAGAAGTTTCAGTCCAAGCAATTTCTGCTAAAGCAAATATTCTAGGATACAACATATAGTTTAGTTTGGCAGGGCTCGTTAAATATTCCGACCAAAGATTACCTTGAACTCCTTTGATGTATTTTTGTTGATCACTAGTTAAACTGTCTGCTGGAGTTGGGTTGTATCGATACACTTCTTCGACCGTTGTCAAGCGGCCAACAGTTAGCGGTTCTTCTAAAGAATAGCCTTGATTGTGATCAAAATAAACATACTCTTCTGGAGTCATAATAACATCATGTTTGTCTCTTGCTGCTGCAATTCCACCAGATTCTCCGCGCCAAGACATCACTGCTGCATTTGGCGCCAACCCGCCTTCAAGAATTTCATCCCAGCCAAAAATTTGTCTTCCATTGGCATTTAGATATTTTTCAATTCGTTTAATAAAATAACTTTGCAATTCATGCTCGTTTTTTAATCCTTCTTTTTTAATTCTATTTTGGCAATTTGGACATTTTTCCCATCTTGTTTTTGGGCATTCGTCTCCGCCAATATGAATATAGGTACTCGGAAAAAGCATCATAACTTCCTCTAAAACATCTTCTAAAAAAGTAAAAGTTTCTTCTTTTCCAGCGCAGAATACATCCTCGAAAATACCCCAAGATTCGATAACTTTAAAATCGTTAGAAGGAAAACAAGCTAAGTTGGGATACGCAGCTACAGCAGCCGAAGCGTGTCCAGGCATTTCGATTTCAGGAATTATGTTAACGTATCTTGATTCGGCATATTTTACTATTTCCTTAACTTCTTCTTGCGTGTAGAAACCGCCGTAAGGAGTATTATCAAAAAATCTCGGAAAACGTTCAAATTTATTTCCTACTAAGGTTTGGTCTCTTTTCGAACCTATCTCAGTTAGTTTTGGATATTTTTTAATTTCGATACGCCAACCCTGATCGTCTGTTAAGTGCCAGTGAAAGTTATTTAATTTGTAATAAGCCATTTGATCGATGAAATCCTTGATAACTGCTGTCGAAAAGAAATGACGACTTACATCCAAATGCAAACCACGATACGAATAACGAGGTTCATCATTTATGGTTACACAGGGTATTTTTACAGCGTTGTTCTTGGGTTCATTCGGTAATAGTTGTAATAAGCTTTGGACGGCATAAAAAAGACCAATTTCTTGTCCGGTCACTCTAATTTCTTTAGGGGAAATTTCTATTTTGTAGGCTTCAGAAGTTTGTTTTGCGGAACTTATTCTTTCAGATTTGAAAATAACTTTTATAGCAGCCTTTTGTTTGTCGAAATTTGAATTTACAGCTTCTTGAAATAACATAGCTGATTGTACTTCTTTGGCGCTAAATTTATTTCCCTCAAAAATAATTTTTATATTACCAGAAATAGTCAAGCTATCACCAGTTGTTTTGTATAAATTAGGCATGGGAATAATCGTGCGATTTACAAAATGTTCTTGAGAGGTAGCAATTATACTACTTAAGAATAGGAGAAATACAGCAATTTTTTTCATGATTGGATGTTGAGAATGAATTGAATTTATATATTTAATGATGTGGAGTGCAATTTTTTTGCATTTTAAGCCTTTATTTTGTTAATATAGCAGTACTTGCTTTGTAACTCTATTTGCTGCTTGCAAGAAATTTAGCAATATTATTGCAATTATTAATTACTTTTGTTTTACCTAATTATTTTAAATGGATGCTAACGAAATCGTAAATTTCTCTAAAGAAGAACGAAAAAATCATATTCTTAAAGAAATCAATTTGCATACGCGCGTAAACTTTGCTACACTGTCAGATCAATTGTCTGTGTCAGAAGACACTGTTAGACGTGACATTAATGAATTAGAAGTCGAGTCGATGTTGATCAAAGTGAAAGGCGGTGCTATGACTAAGGCCTATCATCATTCGTCTTCTTCTCAAACGTATGCTAGCGAAGCAAAACAAATTATAGCTCAAAAAACGGTTACCTTACTTCATGATGGAATGGTTTTATTATTAGGTGGCGGTACCACAATTCGTGAATTTATACGAATGATTCCAAATGATATGAACTTGACTGTTTTTACAGTGACGGCTCTCTCTGCTGTAGAACTTTTAGACAAACCCAATGTCAAGGTAATCATGATTGGCGGTAGTATTTCTCCTTACAGTCAGATGTGCGTAAGCGGTGATGTGTACAACCAATTAAGTACAATTAGTGCTGATCTACTAATACTTGGCACGAATGCTCTAGACGTTAAAGGCGGATTCTCAGATTCTGACTGGGATACTGTTCAGGTTAAAAAAGCTATGATAAAAGCCTCTCAAAAAACAGCTATATTAACTATTTCTGAAAAGTTAGACACCGTTCAGAAAATGAGAATTGCTAAATTATCAGAGGTCGATTACATTATCACTGATGTAGAACCAAACCACGAGAAATTAAAGCGATACAAACTAAAAGTTCCCACGTTAAAATTTCTTTAATCCCAGTTTTTCATTAAAAAGTTAATCCAGTTTTGATGGAAAATTTTATTTAAATCATCTTCAGCGTATCCTTGAGTTCTAAAAATGGTTACTAATTTTTGAAGGTCAGCAATTGTGTCTAAGTCAGATGGGCATTGCTCGGTTCCAAAAGCACCATCCAAATCTGACCCAATTCCAACGTGATTAGCATTTCCAGCCAATTGGCAAATATGATCCATGTGCTTAAAAACCGTTTCTAAGTTGCAATTTGTGCTAGTTGGAGTCGAAACGCCACGTACCCAATTAGGTACTAACATCCAAGCATCTAATGCGCCACCAATTACGGCGCCTCTTTCTACCAATGCTTTAAGTTGCTCATCACTGTACTGTCGGTTATGATTAACTAAACTTCTACACATATTATGACTCGCCCAAATTGGTCCATTAAAATGATCTAGCGCTTGCCAAAATGCATCATCGCATAGATGAGTCGCATCGAGAATAATATTCAAGCGTTGCATCTCTGTTAGTAAATCTAAACCGTTTTGATTCATTTTTCCAGTCGCATCGGTTCCATTGGCATATCTACCTGGTCCGTAATGTGCGGGACCGATAGCACGAAGTCCATAATTGTATGCTTTTTCGAGATAAGAGAGATCAACTATAGAATCGGCTCCTTCTAAACTCAAAATATAACCGATTGGCTTTTTCTCATTAGCAGTTCCGTCATTCCACAAATCCAATTGCTTTTGGAGCGATTTTTTATCAGTGATAGCAGTCATTTCTCCCGCTTCTTCCATCGCTTTGTACCATTGCAATTGTCCTTGCGTTTGCGCCCAAGCTTGCTCAGGAGAATTCCAACCAGGTATTTTACTCTCGGGTTTTACAAAGCGCGCAATTTGCGTAGCTACAACAATTCCAATATTTCCTCTTCGTAGATCAGGTAAAGAAACAGTCGCGCGTTCGCGATCTGGTTTGTCGGTCATTCCTTTCTCTAAATTTCGTAGAACAGGAACTTCATTTCTTAAATCTCTATTCCATTCCATCGCATTCATGCTAAGGTCCAGATGGGCATCAATTATAAACATACATTTTTGGTTTTACTTATTAGATACTTATTTTTTTATTTCGGGCAAGAACTTTCCAGTTCGTGTAGATGTCTTTCTGGTTATTTACAACTTGAACCGTCTCATATAAATTGCAAGTAGGGCACACGTGATACGGCAGCGCATAAATGGTATTGCCTACTTTGTAGTTATAATTACCGTGATTCTCTAAAACCAAATGCTCTTCGGAATGTGAAATTGGAATTAAATTTTCATCATTTATAATAACCAATCGTTTGTCTAAAGTGTTTTCTGATGCAACAGATTTGTAGCCAATATCGATGCAAAACGTAGTTGGAGTAGGTTGAGAAATTATAGTACCTACAAGTACAGCTGCGGTTTTAAAATCTTGTTCGGGTAAATTAGTCGAATAATTTAAATCCCAGAAAATAAAAGTTCCGGGACTGCATTCTACATTTTCTTGCGTCGCATAAAACGGAAAAGTATTAGAGCCACCGGCAACAACCAAAAATTTTTGATTGGTCTCTTCTTGCAATTGATTAATATTCGCGATTATGTTTTGAAAAGATTCGGCAACTTCGACAGTACGATTTTCAATTGCTCCCTTTACGTGACCGTCATAAATATGAAATCCGACGAAGTGTAAATGCTTCAATTTCATAATTGATCTAGCAAGGTAAATCCAATCTTCAGAAAGTGCAACTCCCGTTCGATTCATTCCAGTATTCAAATCTAAATAAACGGTCAGCTGAAGGTTATTTTTTTTAGCAATAGTATTCAGTTCTTTGGCAGATTTTAAATTGTCAACAATGGTCGAAAATGTGGCATCACGATATTTCTCGATAAGCGTTATCCATCGCTGCTTTTTTAATCCGACAGGTTGATACGCTAATAAAATATCAGAAACTTGGTACATTGCCGCCAATTCTGCTTCAGCAATCGTAGCGCACTTTATCTTGTCTATGTTGTTTTTCTTGAACAATTCTAAAACTTCACCAATTTTATGCGTTTTTATATGCGGTCTTAATTTCGAAAGATCACCTTGAACCGCTGCAATCAAACTGTCTATATTCGATTGCATGCGATCTTCGTAGACAGCCAAGAAAGGAGTGTCTATTTGTGTGTCGCGATTTATTTTCCACCAATTATTTTGCATCTTTTTCTTATTTCTAAATTAGATAAAATGATTAAAAAGAGATTTTTAATATAATTCGAATAAAGCTTCTACTTCAACTGGAATATTATCGGGCAATGAGCCCATTCCGACAGCACTTCTAACCCCAATTCCATTTTCTTGTCCCCATATTTCAGCAAATAATTCGCTGCAACCATTAATCACATACGGATGGCGCTCAAAAGAACTGTTGCAATTCACCATTCCGAGTACTTTAACGACTCTTTTTATTTTGTCTAAACTTCCAAAGTTGCTCACAATGGTCGATAACATGGTCAAGCCCACTTGTCTTGCCGCTAATTTCCCTTGTTCGATATCCATATCATCGCCAATTCTTCCGATAATTAAAGACTTATCATCTTGTACCGGACCATGTCCAGATAGATATAAGTACTTCCCATCAACTAAAAATGGTTTATAAATTCCTAATGGTTGTGGTGCTGGTGGCAATGACAATCCTAATGATTCAAATTTTTCTTGTGCAGAATTCATGATTTAATGTATAATTGAGTTTAATATAAAAACGAAAACAATTCCTAAAACAGACACCAAAGATTCCATTACGGTCCATGATTTAAAAGTGTCTTTTAAGCTGATATTAAAATATTCTTTGAACATCCAAAAACCAGGATCGTTAACATGCGAACACATTAAGCTTCCGGCACCGATGGATAATACTAACAAATTAGAGTCTAAGCCGCTCAGTTGTAATAAAGGCAGTAAAACGCTGGCCGTCATTAAACCCGCAGCAGTAGCAGAACCAACGCAAATGCGAAGAATCGCTGCCATCATCCATGCTAATAAATAGGGATGAATATTTACTTGGTTTAGCAATGCTACAATAGATTGATCCACTCCGCTTGCAACCATAATTTCTTTTAAACAACCTGCGCCACCTAAAATAAAGATAATTAGTGCAACATCTTTTATCGCCTCGCTATAATCGTCCATTATTGATTTTATAGAACGTCCCACTCGTAAACCCAATGTATAGGTACAAAGGATAACAGATATTAACATTATTATGGTCGGCTGACCAATTGTTTTACAGATTAGTTCAAGTTGCTCATTCTTGAAAACTAAAGGTAAGAGTGTGGTAAGTGTTAAACCAAAAACAGGAAAAAGAGACGAAAATAAACTGATACCAAATCCAGGAAGTTTGGCAGGTAATTTTAGTTCGTTGATTTTTAAAATCCCGTCGGTTGGTTCACTTTTTATGTTTTTAAGAAAATTAGAAAAATACAAGCCCGCGATTAAAATAGTTGGAATTGCAATGATGATACCGTAAACCAAAACTAGCCCAAGATCTGCATTAAGTACTTGACTCAACGCCATTGGGGACGGGTGAGGAGGCAAGAAGCCGTGAGCTACAGAAAGAGAGGCTAGCATCGGAATTCCTAAATATACTTTTGGTAATTTAAATTGATGTGCGACGGAAAAAATAAGCGGAACTAATAAAACAAAACCCACGCTGTAAAAAAGTGGAATGCCAACAATAAAGCCTGTAATCATTAAACCTAAGCGAATGTATTTTTCACCGGTAAATTGCATTACAGCTTGTGCAATACTAGTTGCTGCACCCGAAGTTACAGTTAGTTTACCAATGCAAGTTCCAAATATAATAATCAGTGCGACAGCACCTAACATTTCGCCCAGACCTTTTTCGATGGATGGTGCCAAACTATCAATAGGTAGTCCTAAACAGAAGCCAGCTAGTAAGGAGGTAAAAACAAAGGCAAGGAAAGGATTAATTTTAAACCACGTTATTTGCAGAATTAAAAAAACAATACATGCGGTAAGAATTAAAATACTCATAAATATCACTATTATTATTTATCCCACCACATTTTAGTAGTGAAATTATCTTCTCCTTGTTGCTCTATGGCAGCAGCTAATTTAACAGAATTTACTGAATATTCACTTGTTGGGTATTTCAAACGTCTTGGGATCGTTCCGTTTGTAACATTGCCAGGAAAATTCACTGGCGTTAATACAGGATATCCCGTTCGTCTCCAGTTGGCATAAACTTCTTGTTCGTCTACAAATAATGCTACCCAAATCTGGGTATTAATTTGGTTTAATTTATCTTCTAATGATCCAGCGGCATTAAATGGATTTGCAGTTAAGTATGGTGTTGCATCAGCAATTGCATAACTACTACCGTAAATACCCATGTTTAAAAACGAGGCTTTTACACCATTTTCATATAAATTTTGTGCAGTTTCACCTGTATACCAGCCTCGAGCAGCGGCTTCGGCTAAATAAAGATGTGTCTCCACATTGCTTATAATTACAAGAGGCGCGTCAAACTTAAAGACAGTCGCTTGGTTAGGCTCTGAAAATGTGGCCTGTTCTACTGGCGTAGGAGCAATTTTAAGTCCATTAGGAAAACCTTTTTGTATAGCAGCATTATTATTTTGAACTGTTCCTTCCCAAACTCCAGAATAAACATTAATTCTAGGATCAGCGGTAGTTTGTAAAAAGTCAATAAATGTTTTAGATAATTTCCCGCCTTCAACATTTGTTTTCCCAAAAGATCCTTGTGTAAAATCTTGTTTTCTTGCATCAAATCCAGCTGGATTTTTATTAAAGTCATTTGGTCCATCTGTATATTTCATGATGGCATTGTCATTTCCATTTAAAATGACACCACCAGCAATCGCTTTTGTTACCCAAGTTTTTGCAAGATTTCCATCTACTTTAGATAATCTTAAGCCAAGGCGAAGCATTAAAGAATAAGAAAACTTTTTCCACTTTGCTACGTCTCCATCATAGATTAAATCCGCTTTACCAAAAGTTGGTTTTGCAGGATCCAAAGCTAAAGCAGCTTCATCTAGTTCTTTTAATAAATCTTTATAAATGAATTCTTGTTTGTCATATTTTGGAAGAAATATTTGCGATGTATTCGCTTTCGCCGCTTCAGTATATGGAATGTCGCCGTACAAATCTGTGACTCTATGATATAAATAAGCCTTCCAGATTCTTGCAATATTCAATTTGTTGCTGTCCTCAGGATTGTTTTTAACAGCATCAATTACGATTTCAATTTCGTTTATTGCCGTTGGATAAACCTGATTGAAATAAGCTGAAAAATATACTTCGTTGCTTAAGTATTTGTCCCCAACTCCAGATGCTTCTTTGTACGTTGCATAATGTTGCAACATGCCACCACATTCCAAGACATTGGTAAAAAAATAATTATTGTTTAAACCATCGAGCTGCGATTTACTAAATACGTAATTTGCATTTGGTTTTTCAACGACATTTGGATTCGTATTTATATCTTCGAAATCCTGGGTACAAGCACTCATACTTCCTAAAAGTATACCTGCCATATATAAAATTGTTATCTTTTTCATTTTTGTGTAATTTAGAATTTAACGTTTAGACTTAAACCGAAACTTCTTGTTTTTGGAACTCCAAATTGCTCTACACCTTGCGCATTTCCTGCACTAAATACAGATTCTGGATCTACGTTCTCTGTTTTCTTGTAGAGAATAAATAAATTTCTTGCAACAAATGAAACAGAAGCGCCCTGAAGTTTAGACAAACCTTGAATCTTGTCAATTGGAAGTTCATAACCAATAATCACTTGTCTTAATTTTATAAAACTTGCATCATAGACAAACGTCGAAGATATATTTCTTAAGCCGTCGTAATAGGTTCTTAAGTTTTCTGGAGCGATCACCATATCAACTGCGTTGCCTTTAGTATCTACTCCTTTAATTGGTAAGCCGCCATCGCGACCTTCCAAAGTTAACTTTGTCAACCCCATACGCGTTCCATATAAATCAGTTCCAGAATATAAGCTTCCGCCAAATTTACCATCGATTAAAAAACTGAAAGACAAAGATTTGTATTTGAATTCGTTGCTAAAACCAGCAGACCACGGATGAACTCCTTCACCTAATTCTTCTAAAGGCCCTTGAGCAATAGAGGCGGATGCTCCACTTACATTATAAACTGTATTTCCGTTTGCGTCTTTAAGTGGTTTATACCCTTTTATAGTACTGTATGGACGACCAACATCACTAGTAATTGTAGCATAACCGTTTACAGAAGTAGCCATAGTTATAGAGTTCAATTGATCTGTAAGTGCCTCTACAGTGTTTTGATTGTATGAACCGTTGAAGCTAGACTCCCATGAAAAATTGTCCGAATTGATGATCTTTCCGCTAAGCAAAAACTCAATTCCTTTGTTTCTCATTTTTCCAAGATTTAGCAAAGCGGTGCTTGCGCCTGAACCATTAGAAATTGTAGTTTCAACAATGTCATTTGTAGTTGCACGGTTGTACCAAGCAAAATCAAAGTTTAAACGATTATTGAAAAATCCTAAATCTGCACCAATTTCAAATGTGGTAGAAGTTAAAGGACTCAAAGTCGAATTTGGAACTCTAGAACTAGTTAGACCTTGCAGTTGTTGTCCATTGTGCCCGCCTTGAATCATAGAATAAGATTGCTTTAAAGCGTATGGATCTGGAGTGGCTCCACCAACTTCAGCCCATGATGTTCTTACTTTGGCAAATGAAACCCATTCTGGCATATTAACGATGTCAGATAATATAATACTCGTTCCCACAGATGGATAAAACACTGTGTTGTTCTCTGCTGCAAGCGTAGAAAACCAATCTTGACGCCCAGTGAAGTTTAAGAAAACAATGTTCTTGAAATCAAAATCTGCAGCAGCGTAAACTGAATTAGTTTTTGTTTTTCCGTAGGGATAACTATAGGCCAATGTAGACAAATTGGTTAAAGCATAAAAATCGTCCAAAACAAAATTGGATCCTTCTACTCTAATTTCATCTCTTAAGGTTGTTCTAGAATTTACACCGATTAAAGCATTCAATGAGAAATCTTTATAGAAATTTTTCTTCGTGTAATTTAAAATTGCTTCAGAGTTCAAATTGGTCAATTTCATATTTGAACCTTGTGCATAACCAACAGGATTGTTTAAAGTCGTTTTGGGAATGTAACCAAAGAAATCATAATCGGTAAAATCTTGCCCAATTCTTCCTTGTAAGAATAACTGTGGAGTGAAATTTAACTTCACATTTAACATTCCGATAAAACGATTTTTGGTATCTTCATTTTTGATTTTATTAACAGCAAAGTAAGGATTTGTAGCCACTGCCACAGGATTCCAAGCTTCTTCAATTCCGTCTTCACCATAACCTGGGTTCAAATTTCTAATATCAACCGTGTTAGCTAGCATATAAGTTCCCCAGTTCGGGTTTGCTTCAGCATCAGAAACAGTTACTCTATTGTTAGATTTCTCAGTATTATATTGCGCTACAACATCAAATTTCAACCAGTCGGTAACTTTGACATTGCTTGCCATATTTACACTTTTTCTATTGAAATCATTATTAGGAACAACGCCCTCGTTGTCCATGTTCAAAAAAGAGATCCGTCCTGTAGCTTTTTCACTACCGCCAGATAAGGCAATCGAGTTTATAAAGGTGGTTCCTGTTCTGTAAAAGTTTCTAATATTGTCCTTTTGTGCAACATATGGTCTTTCTACTCCATCAAATTGTATCACGTTTGAGCCATCTATTTTTGCTCCCCAAGACCATCGGCCATCTGATACCGCCCCAGCTTGAGTAGTTGGTTTTTTGCCTAACGATCCCGCTCCATATTCATATTGCCAATCTGGAACAATCGATGGCGTTTCAAAAGTAAAAGAAGAGTTGTATTCTATGCCAATTCCTTTTTGTATTGCTCCTCGCTTGGTTTGAATTAAAATCACACCATTCGCAGCATTTGCGCCGTACAAAGCCGCAGCAGTTCCTCCTTTTAAAACTGTAATACTTTGTATGTCATCTGGATTAATAACCGAAGTTCCATCTCCTCTATCAACATTTATTCTGGTTGAGCCAGGTCCGTTTCCAATACCTGGTAAATTAAGTTGTGTATTGTCTATTGGCAAATCATTTACCACATACATTGGCTGATTGTTTCCGTTTAATGAACCATTTCCACGAATTACAACTCTAGTAGAACCGCTAGGTCCTGTTGAGGTGCTATTTACATTCACACCTGCAATTTTTCCAACGAGCGCATTTGCAAAGTTTGTTTCTTTTGCTTTGGTAAATTCAGTTCCTTTAAGTTCTGTTACCGCATAAGAAATAGATTTGCTGCTTTTTTTAACTCCTAATGCAGTTACGATTACTTGATCAAGTGCATTTTCGGCTGGTTTTAAACTTACTATAAAATCAGTTGTTCTATCGATTTTATATTCGCTTGTTTCATAACCCATATACGTTATCAAAATGTGGGTTTCGCCTTCGGGAACATTAAGTTTAAATCTTCCTGATTCATCGGTTATGGTTGCCACTCTATTGTTGCCTTTGGCATAAACAGTTGCTCCGGCAATTGGTATTCCATCATCTTGTCCAATGACTTGGCCTGAAAGTTCAATCTGACTGGCTTGTTGGTCAAAAAGATTTGTTGTGATCGCAGGTTCGTGGGCGTTTGCCGAGAGGATCATCCCCCCAATAAACAGTAATGAAAATAGCTTTTTTTTCATAAGTGGTTGGTTTTCATGTTTACCATGTTTTTGATTACTGATCCAAATATATATATTAATTTAATAACAATGCAATTTATTTGCAAAACAAATGCATTTTTTTTGCAAAAAAAGAAAGAATCATATAATATATTTTTATAGTGATAATTATTTTTTTTCGCAAAATATTTGCAAATAGTGCTACTTTGTTATCGTTTGTGGAATTAATATGAATTTCTTAGTTTTATAGAATGAAAATCGCCTTAATTCAATCGGACTTGGTTTGGGAAAATGTAGAAAAAAATCGAACTAGTTTCGAGGCAAAAATCAATTCAATTGTTGAGGAAGTTCAGTTGATCATTTTGCCCGAAATGTTTACTACTGGTTTTTCGATGCATGCAACATCTCAAGCAGAAACCATGCGAGGAGAAACAATAAATTGGATGAAGAATTTGGCAAAACATCGAAATCTTGCACTAACAGGAAGTTTAATTATCACAGACAACGGCAACTTTTACAACCGTTTGGTCTTTGTGTTTCCCTCTGGTGAAGTTCAGTTTTACGACAAGCGACATTTATTTACGTTGGCAAATGAAGATCAGTGTTATACCAAAGGAACGTCTAAATTAATAGTAGATTATTTGGGTTTTAAAATTTGTCCGTTGATTTGTTATGATTTGCGTTTTCCTGTTTTTTCTAGAAATACTGAAAACTACGATGTTTTGATTTACGTCGCCAACTGGCCAAAAATAAGAACTCAAGCGTGGAATGCTTTGTTAAAAGCGCGCGCGATCGAAAACGTTTGTTACTCAATAGGTGTAAATCGGGTGGGTATGGATGCGCATAATTTTGAACATGTCGGTCACTCACAAGTCAATGATTATTTAGGCAATTCCATTTTATCTCCACAAGAAAACGAAGGTATTTTTATTGTGAATATTGATAAAACGGAACTGGTAAAAACACGCAAAAAGTTGGCGTTTTTAGAAGACCAAGATGAATTTACGATTCGGTATTAGATTTAAAAAATACTGCTACGGCTACTACGTTTCTTTTTCTTTGCTGGATCTTGTTTTTTCTTTTCTACTTTCTTTTTTGTCTCTGGAACATAAGGCATGCTTAGGTCAAAATTTTCTATCGGATCCCAATTTGCTCGTATGCTTTCTAAACCTTTAGAAGAATAAATGACTTCTTCGGCTTGACGCTTTTCCATGAAATTTCCTGAATCCCAAACGCCATTCTTGTTGTCGTCGTAGATCGCTCGAAGCCATAAAAGGTCAGGCTGCAATAAGCCGAATTCAACAGAGGTTTTTCCTTCAGAATATTCGGAGGCAATAACATCTCCTTTTGCATTCGTTAGTTCAATAATAAGGGGAAAACGTTTTACATTTTGCAGCGTAACTGTCAAATTACTGTAGTCAGCCAATTCTTTTGTAGTCAACTGATACAATAAAGTATCGTTTTGTTTTTCATAAAAATCAGTTAGTGCATTCGGTAAAAGTGTAACCGAATACTTTTCTAAAGGTTCTTTCTTAAAATCAAAATACAAACGCTGATTAAAAGCATCGTATTCTGTAGTGTATTTAACAGAAACAGAATCTTTATTGATGATTTTAATTTTAGTAGAATCAAATTTCACCAAAGGCGTTTCGCTTTCTAATGTAAAACGGTCTCTAAAATTCAGTCCACCACTTTGGAGTGCTCGAACGTTTAATGAATCTTTTTTCTGATTTTTAATTTTGAACGAATAATTTTTCTGATAATCTGCAGTGCTAATTTCCATTTGCAGCGAATCTGCTTTTACAGACTTGTACCAAACTTGCAAAGAATCTTTTTTAGGAAACTGCGTTACAATTGTCTCTAGTATTTCGTCGTTGTTTTTTAATACAATTTTAGGTCGATTCTTTTTAAAATCTTGGGTGCCATCATAACCAACTAAAATTCTGTTTCCTGAAACCTGTACTGGTTTGTATGCTTTTAAAGGTAATTTTTCTTGAAATAGTTCGAGTTCAAAAACAGTATCATTCGGAATAGTGATAGGCTGTTTGATAAAGCCAATTTTTTCTTCTTTTGGATTGAATTTATTGTTGTTATTGAGATCCTTTAAAGCAACCAAAAGATATTTACCTGCTTTTAAATTTTCCAATCGAAACGTTTTTAAACTGTCTAAGGTGTTGGTAATGTAACGCGGAGCTTCTTTATAAATGATAGAATCAGTATAATTTTCGTTCACTTCATACAGCATTATCGAAACGAAATTGGTAACCTCTTTGTCGTACGCATCTTTAATTCTTCCGCCGATCGTTAACGAATCGATATATTCTCCCGTAGAGAAAACATACTTGAACTGATTGTATGGATTTCCTTCATTATTATCAGCAATACTTTGACCAAAATTAAAGCTGTACGTTGTGTTAGGCAGTAACGTATCCTTAATTTTTATGCTAATATATTTGCTTGCAGTAGTTGGAGTGATGATCGGCTCATTTTTCATAGGGGGCGAAACAACCAGCTGTTTGTTTATGTTTTTTAGTTTGATGTATTCATCAAAGGTCAACTTAATTTCGTTACCTTTAAATTGAGTACTAAAGTTTTTTGGGAGGCTATTTTTTAAAACAGGAGCTAAAGTATCTTTTAATCCGCCAGTAATGCTGCCGCGTTTAGCACAACTTGCCAAAAACAAGACCGATAAAAAAAGTATGTATTTTGCAGATTTTTGCAACATGATTTCTATTGAAAATTAGTAGCACAAAATAACGATTATATTTACTGTAATTGAAATTTTTTAATGAATTATTAAGGAATATAGAATTAAATAAGAAGTCTTTTGTTCATTTTAAAAATCGTGAATAATTGGTTTCTCATCAAGTGATTTCTTACTTTTGTTAGTATTAAATCTATTTTTTTTGAAAAAGCAATTTCTATATATTTTTTTATTTTTTATACTTATTTCTTGTGATAAAAAAGAGAGCCCCGTAATCTCGTTTTATTATTGGAAAACCAATTACCAATTGACTCCGCTTGAACAGGAGACGCTAGACGGAAATAACGTTCAGAAGTTGTACGTTCGCTATTTTGATGTTGATTTAGATATCAAAACTAAAGAAGCATTTCCAAGAAGTCCAATCCATTTCCTTCATAAACCACAAATTAAAAACATTGTTCCTGTCATTTACATTAAAAACAATGTCATGCTGCAGGATAATTTGAATGTGGAAGAATTAGCGCAAAAAACGTTTGATTATGTGGAACTAATCAATTTAAAGAATAAACTTTCTTGTAATGAAATTCAAATTGATTGTGACTGGACGTTAAAAAGCAAGTCTAATTATTTGGCGTTTATAGAAAGTTTCAAGCGTATTTCGAACAAAAAATTATCGGCAACGATTCGATTGCATCAGGTTAAATATTTCGAAAAAACTAAAATTCCAAATGTGGATTCGGGTGTTTTAATGTATTATAATATGGGAACTATTGCAGTAGAATCGTTGAACTCAATCTATGATAGAGGAATTGCGAAGCGGTATGTATCTAGTTTAAAAAAATATCCGTTACCTCTAAATATAGCGTTACCAATTTATGCTTGGGGAATTCATATTAGAGATAATGCTATTGTGGGTTTAAGAAGTAAATTAACGGTCGAAGATTTGCAATCAGATAAAAATTTTACTGAAATTGATGAAATAACTTTTAGAGTGAACAAGTCTAATTATCGAAAAGGAGTTTTTTATCAAAGAGAAGATATTGTAAAAATCGAAGCTATAAGTGCGGCTGATTTAAAAGAAATGGCTAGTGATTTGCAAGAAAATTTAAATCAACAACCTAAAGAAATTATTTTTTACGACTTAGACGAATTGAATTTAAAGAATTATGAAAAAAGTATTTTTAAACAAGTTAGTACTCGCTTTTAGTGTACTCGGACTTTTTGTAGGTGGTATAATTTACGCTTGCGCAGATGGCGATTGGAACTATTTTGGCACTAACTCTAATTTTACGCCCGAGACATTTGTAGATCCATCGTATGCGCCTTTATTCTTATCGGGAGATGTTTTTTACCGAATTGGATTTGATACCGAACACAATTCACGTTTTAACGATCAAATTACATCTGACTGGCAATCGTTCTTAAAAGGAAAAATGAAGCCAGAGGAAGTGAATGCTTTTTTATTAAATGGCGATCGAAAAATTGCGGTTCAAGAATTGTATTCCTTTTATAAAACAAAGAACAAAAATGAATCTTCGGTTGGCTATGCTTCTAAAATTGATTTAAAAGATACAAAGACTAAAGAATTTATAGCGTTTTTATACCTAGCGCAACAAATTGAAACGGCTTCAATTTCTGACGAAAGATGGAGTTATGAGCCTGTCGTTACTAAAAGCTTTGATGACTTAAAGTTGATTAAAGAAATTGAGAATAAATACAATACCACTAAAGATGAATTTCTTAAAAACAGGTATTGGTTTCAAACGATCAAGGCTTATTTTTATAGCAGTTCTAAAGAAAATGCGATTACATTTTTTAATAAAACCGAGGCTTTGGTTCCTAAAAACAGTTTGTATTATCGTGCAATTGGTTATTTAGC
The DNA here is from genome assembly GCF_001529295.1 of Flavobacterium sp. TAB 87. Lineage (GTDB taxonomy): Bacteria > Bacteroidota > Bacteroidia > Flavobacteriales > Flavobacteriaceae > Flavobacterium. The sequence goes on along the minus strand of NZ_LLWK01000038.1, from coordinate 130,738 downwards.
GGGTATCAATTACAAGCAAGGCAATTATGCAACTTCTAATTATTTGTACAGTCGAGTATTTGATAAATGTCCCGAAATGAGAATTGTAGCGGCTTATAGTTTTCATCCAGAAGAAGATGCAGACTGGAATCAATCGTTGCAAATGGCCAAAAACACCGACGAGCAAGTAGCACTTTGGGCGATTCGAGCATATTATAACGACGAGGAAGAGGCAATTTCTAAAATTTTTGATTTACAACCTTCAAGCGAGCATCTTAATTATTTATTGACCCGATTGGTAAACAATCAGGAAAATAAAGCAGACAATTCTTTTAAGGACAATTCGCTTGCTGCCAATAAGAAAAAGGAACAACTTAAAATTAGCAAAACAACTTTGGCATTGGTTACAAAAATTGCAGCGTCTGGAAAAACAAACCAGCCTTTTATGTGGAATATGGCGGCGGGTTATTTGCAAACTTTAAGTGGCGATTATAAAAAGGCAAACGAAAGTTTTATTAAAGCGGCAAAAGAACTTCCTGAAACAGCGCTGGCTACAAACCAATTGCGATTGCTTCGATTTGTGAATAATTTAAGTGCAATTGAAAAGTTGAACGCTAAAAACGAAAAAATAATTCTGAAAGATTTAAATTGGTTGTACCAAGAATTGCCCAAAACTGAAAATGAAGAAAGTGTTTTTAGATATCAAAATGCTTCAAGTTGGAGTAAAATGTATTTAGCAGCGCTTTATAAAGATCAAGGAAATAAAGTAATGGCAGAAATTTTTGGTCAATCTCAAGATGATTATTGGGGAAATACCGGTAATGCTTTTTATGATAATGAGAAAGATTTGTTAGCGATGAAAGCTTTTCTATCTAAAAAGAACAAAACACAAATAGAAGAAATTGGCGCTGCTATTTATACATTGGATGTGAGCGATATTTCTAATTTTCAAGCAATAAAAGCAACATTCCAAAATAAAATACCAGAAGCGATTGCATTTATGAATGAAGGAGATAGTTTAGGAAGTAGTACACTTTTAGGAAACCCATTCAACGGTACAATTAAAGACTGTCATGATTGTGACCATTCGGCGAATCAAAAAAGGAAGTTTACAGAAATTGATTTTCTTACTTTGCTGAGTGAGATGCAAACTAAGGTAATTCAAAACGAAGATGTGTATAACAACAGCTTATTATTAGGAAATGCGTTTTATAATATATCTCACTTTGGCAATGCGAGAACTTTTTATGAGAAAAGTATAGTCGGTTATGGCTCTAATCCGACTTATTTTAGAGAACCGATGAAAAAGATGATTGTCGATTGTTCCGTTTCAAAAATGTACTATCAAATGGCGCTAGCAGCAGCTACGACAAAAGAACAAAAAGCCAAATGCATGTACTTATTAGCCAAATGCGAGCGCAATGATTTTTATAATAAAAGGTATTACGCTCTCAATAAAGATTATTGGGATGTTTACGGTGATGAAATAAATTTCAAAGCTTGGAGCGGATTTAAATCACTGCAAAACGACTACTCGGACACCCATTATTACAAGGATGTAATTCGTGAATGTGGTTATTTTGCAACTTATGTTAATCAGTTATAGTACGATTTTTGTAAATTTAAAGGTAAAAGAATGATTAATAAAATTGAACATATCGGAATTGCGGTAAAGGATCTAGAAACTTCGAATCTTTTATTTGAAAAATTAATGGGTACTGCTCCTTACAAATCCGAAGAAGTGCAGAGTGAAGGTGTACTTACTTCTTTTTTTAAGAGTGGACCGAATAAAATTGAACTTTTAGCAGCTACAAATCCTGACAGTCCGATTGCAAGATTTTTAGAAAAAAAGGGAGAAGGAATTCATCACATTGCATTTGATGTAAGTGATATCGAAGCCGAAACTGCTCGGCTGCAGAAGGAAGGTTTTGTTGTTTTAAATGACCAACCTAAACTTGGTGCTGATAATAAACGTATTGTTTTTTTACATCCCAAAAGCACCAATGGTGTTTTAATCGAGCTTTGCGAAGAAATAAATTAAAAAAAAGTAATTTAATTACTATTTAGTGCTTTGATAGTCAGTACATTTTATTTAATGGAATATAAATCTCTTATAGAGATAGAAATCAATGATAAAAATAGTTGCAGTACATAAAAAATAGTAGTAATATTGCATTCTCAAAACCGGTCCTATAGCTCAGCTGGTTAGAGCACCTGACTCATAATCAGGTGGTCCCTGGTTCGAGCCCAGGTGGGACCACTAGTAAAATCAAGCCTTTACAGCGATGTAGAGGCTTTTTTATATAAATGAATTGTTATATATTTACACCATTCAAAAGCCACGTTTGAATGATTCAAATAATAGAGAGGGAATGCTTCTTATGAAAAAAAATATTTATCGATATGTAGCAAACCTTTTGTGTTTACTGAGTACTACGATGACTCTTGCGCAAGTGCCGCCGTCTCCGCCAAGTGGTCCGCCAGGTGGTGGTGGGCCGCCAGTTCTCCCGGGGCTTCCTATAGACGACTATATTATTGCAGTTTTCGTATTCGCTTTAATTTTCGGATCCTACATGATTTACAGATACAATCAAAAACAAAAAAATCCAGTTTGAAACTGGATTTTTTTGTTTTTAGACTAGCTTTTTATTTCTTATATAATCGAGAAACATATTTTCCAATAACATCGAATTCTAAATTAATAACTGATCCTACTTTGAAATCCTTAAAATTAGTATGTTCGTAAGTATATGGAATTATCGATACGCTAAACTGATTTTCTTTCGAATTTACTACCGTTAAACTTACTCCATTTACTGTTATAGATCCTTTTTCGATAGTGATGTTACTTAAAGTTGAGTCGTATTCAAAAGTATAGTTCCAGCTTCCGTTGGCTTCTTCTATTGCTATGCAGGTTCCTGTTTGGTCTACGTGTCCTTGTACAATGTGGCCATCTAAACGATCTCCAAGCTTCATCGCTCTTTCCAAATTTACAATGTCTCCTTGTTGCCACGAACCAATATTGGTCTTTTTAATAGTCTCTTCAATTGCAGTAACTGTATATAGTGAATCTTTAATCGCGACTACCGTAAGGCATATGCCATTATGAGCAACACTTTGGTCAATTTTAAGTTCGGTCGTGATGCTAGAGCCTATTGTAATGTGAAGATTGCCTTTTTCTTTTTGTATTTCGCTGATTGTGCCAAGGGTTTCTATGATTCCTGTAAACATTTCTTGTTTTATTTTACTAAATTTGCAACATCAAAATTAGTAATAAATAACCTCAGGTCATGATAAAAAGTGCAGAAAATATAATCGTCGGAATTTCAATTGGAGATTTAAACGGTATTGGAAGCGAAGTTGTTCTAAAAACATTCGAAGATTCTAGAATGCTTGAATTGTGTACGCCAGTTATTTTTGCTAATGTAAAAATTCTTTCTTTTTTAAAGAAAAACTTTACGTCGACTGTATTGATGCACGGCATAGATCGATTGGATCAAATTACTCCCGGAAAAGTAAACGTTTTTAATTTATGGAAGGAAGGACTTGATGTAAATGCAGGCGTAAATGATGCTAAGATTGGAGAATATGCAATCAAGTCATTTGTTGCTGCCACAGCCGCCTTAAAAGAAGGCGTGATTGATGTTTTGGTTACCGCGCCGATAAACAAGTACAACATTCAATCAGAAGATTTTAAATTCCCTGGGCATACTGATTATTTAGATCAGGAGTTGGAAGGAAATGCGTTAATGATGATGGTACAAGATAATTTGCGGGTTGGTCTATTGACCGATCATATTCCATTAAGTGAAGTTGCTTCTCATTTAACAGAGGATTTAATTAAGAAAAAAATAGAAACTGTTAGAAAGTCTTTAATTCAAGACTTTAGCATAAACAAACCGAGAATTGCCGTTTTAGGATTGAATCCGCATTGTGGAGATGGTGGAGTGATTGGAAAAGAAGACGATGAGATCTTAAAACCAGTTATTAAAAAGTTGTTCGAAAAAGGAACTTTGGTTTTTGGTCCATTTGCCGCAGATGGCTTTTTCGGAAGTAACCAGTACGATAAGTACGATGCAGTTATCGCAACCTATCACGACCAAGGATTGATTCCTTTTAAAACTTTGTCTTTCGGTAAAGGAGTGAATTATACAGCCGGTTTGGATAAGATTAGAACATCGCCAGATCACGGAACAGCTTACGATATTGCTGGAAAAGATGAGGCTGATTTTGGTTCGTTTAAGGAAGCAGTTTATTTGGCAATTGACATTTATCGTTCGCGAAATCTGTATGTCGAAATAAGTGCAAAACCTCTTAAAATAAAAGAAAAACAGTTATAAACAAAAAAAGGTGAATAAGATTATTTGTTTTACAATAATTTTATATCTTTGCACCCCAATTCTGACCTTCGTTTAGAAGTTCAAAATTGTTCAAATTGATGTTAGCATGAGTAAGATAAAAGAATTTTTAATTCCGTTCGCGGGATTAAAGTTAGGAAAACACAATTTTGAGTATCAGATAAATAACAAGTTCTTTGAGAGCTTTGATTTCAACGAGTTTCAAGACGCAGACGTCAAGGTTAGTTTGGTTTTTGATAAAAAGAGCTCTATGTTAGAGTTGAGTTTTAAGCATAAGGGAACTGTAAATGTGCCTTGTGATCTAACAGGAGAAGATTTTGATTTGCCCATTAAAGGAAAAATGAACTTAATTGTTCGTTTTGGAGATGAGTTTAATAATGACAACGAAGAGTTGTTGATTTTACCTCATGGCGAATTTGAACTGGATGTTATGCAATACATTTATGAAATGATTGTATTGTCGGTTCCTCAGAAACGAATTCATACTGGTATTAAAGATGGTACATTGCAAAGCGACGTACTCGATAAGCTAGCTGAATTAACAGTAAAAGAACAAAAAGAAGAGAGTACAAACGAAGAAGATATTGACCCACGTTGGGACAAATTAAAGAAACTATTAACGGATAAATAATATAGTAAAATGGCACATCCAAAGAGAAAAATCTCGAAAACAAGAAGAGATAAGAGAAGAACACATTATAAAGCTACTGTAGCTCAAATCGCTACATGTCCTATTACTGGAGAAGCGCATTTATACCATAGAGCTTACTGGCATGAAGGTAAAATGTACTACAGAGGGCAAGTTGTGATTGATAAATCACAAGCGGTTGCTTAATACATTTTAGCGAATGATATTAGAACTCTCACTATGTGAGAGTTTTTTTTGTTTCGTATAACTTTCCTTTTTTAAGGAAATAGCTGACAATACGTTTGGATTTTTTTTTGTAATTTTCAAGTCTTTGAAAAATTTTTCAAATAGCGCTTTATTTGAAGAGAAATAATAGAATATAATGAACACAATCACAGCCGCAATAACCGCTGTTGGATCATATGTTCCAGACTTTGTTCTTACCAACAAAGCTCTCGAAGCCATGGTAGATACCAATGACGAGTGGATTACCTCTCGTACGGGAATTAAAGAAAGAAGAATTCTTAAGGACGCCGATAAAGGGACCTCATACCTTGCTATAAAAGCTGCGGAAGACTTAATGAGAAAAGGCAACATCGATCCACTAGAAATCGATATGGTTATTATGGCTACTGCGACAGCAGATATGCCGGTAGCTGCAACAGGCGTTTACGTAGCGTCTGCAATTGGAGCAACTAATGCTTTCGCTTACGATTTACAAGCTGCTTGTTCTAGTTTTTTATACGGAATGTCTACAGCGGCAGCCTACATTCAATCAGGGAGATACAAAAAAATATTAGTAATTGGAGCAGATAAAATGTCTTCCATTGTTGATTATACCGACCGTTCTACTTGTATTATTTTTGGAGATGGTGCAGGAGCGGCATTGTTTGAACCCAATTATGAAGGCTTAGGTTTGCAAGATGAGTACTTAAGAAGCGATGCTGTTGGTAGAGACTTCTTAAAAATTCCAGCAGGAGGCTCGTTAGTTCCAACATCTCTAGAGACGATTAAAAACAATCAGCATAACATTATGCAAGATGGTAAAACCGTATTTAAATTTGCTGTTACAAATATGGCTGACGCGAGCGAATTAATTTTGAAAAGAAATAATTTGACCAATGAAGACGTAAATTGGTTAGTACCACATCAAGCTAATAAACGCATCATTGATGCAACTGCTAGTCGAATGAACTTAGAAGATTCAAAAGTTTTAATGAATATCGAAAAATACGGTAATACTACATCGGCAACTTTGCCTTTAGTTTTGGCTGATTTCGAACATTTATTTAAAAAAGGAGATAATGTTATTTTTGCTGCATTTGGTGGTGGATTCACTTGGGGATCTATTTACTTAAAATGGGCATACGACACAAAATAGAAATTAAACTAAAAAGAAATCATTATGGATTTAAAAGAAATTCAAAGCCTAATTAAATTTGTAGCAAATTCGGGAGTTGCTGAGGTAAAGTTAGAAATGGATGATGTGAAAATTACCATTAGATCAACTATTGAAGGCGGCGGTGGAACAACAGAAAGTACGTATGTACAGCAGTTGCCAATGCAAGCTGCACCATCTCAAATGGCAGCGCCAGTTGTTGCGGCTCCAGTAGCAGCAGCACCAACAGAAGATTCTAAATACATCACGATCAAATCTCCAATTATTGGTACTTTTTATAGAAAACCATCTCCAGATAAACCTTCTTTTATTGAAGTAGGAACTTCAATTGGAACTGGTGACGTACTCTGCGTAATTGAAGCAATGAAATTATTTAACGAAATCGAATCTGAAGTTTCAGGTAAAATTGTTAAGATTTTAGTAGATGATATGTCTCCTGTAGAATTCGATCAACCATTATTTTTAGTAGATCCATCTTAATTATTTATCAATTATGAATTATAAATTATGAATTGAATTGATCAATCATAATTTTAAAAACTTCATAACTCATAACTCATAACTCAAAAAAGATGTTTAAAAAAATATTAATAGCAAATAGAGGTGAAATTGCGCTTCGTGTTATTCGTACGTGTAAAGAAATGGGAATCAAAACGGTTGCCGTTTACTCTACCGCAGATGCAGAAAGTTTACACGTGAAATTTGCAGATGAGGCCGTTTGTATTGGACCTCCGCCAAGTAATTTGTCGTATTTGAAAATGTCAAATATTATTGCTGCTGCCGAAATTACCAATGCAGATGCAATACATCCAGGGTACGGATTTTTATCTGAAAACTCTAAATTTTCAAAAATTTGTCAAGAGCACGGGATCAAATTTATTGGTGCAGCTCCAGAAATGATTGATAGAATGGGCGATAAAGCTTCGGCTAAAGCAACCATGAAAGCTGCAGGAGTTCCTTGCGTGCCAGGTTCTGATGGAATTTTAGAATCCTACGAACAAGCAGAACAAATTGCAGGCGAATTTGGCTATCCAGTAATGCTTAAAGCAACTGCTGGTGGTGGTGGAAAAGGAATGCGTGCAGTTTGGAAACAAGAAGATTTATTGAAAGCTTGGGAGTCAGCACGTCAAGAATCTGCCGCTGCTTTTGGAAATGACGGAATGTACTTGGAGAAATTAATTGAAGAACCAAGACATATCGAAATTCAAGTTGTTGGAGATGCGTATGGTAAAGCATGTCATCTTTCTGAAAGAGATTGTTCAGTGCAACGCCGTCACCAAAAATTGACAGAAGAAACACCATCCCCTTTTATGACTGACGAATTGCGTCAGAAAATGGGTGATGCAGCAGTTAAAGCTGCAGAATTTATTAAATATGAAGGCGCAGGTACAGTAGAGTTTTTGGTTGATAAACACCGTAATTTCTATTTTATGGAAATGAATACTCGTATTCAGGTAGAGCACCCAATTACAGAACAAGTTATTGATTACGATTTAATTCGCGAACAAATTATGGTTGCAGCTGGAATTCCGATTTCAGGTAAAAACTATTTGCCAGAATTACACGCAATTGAATGTCGTATCAACGCCGAAGATCCATATAATGATTTTCGCCCTTCTCCAGGAAAAATAACTACTTTGCATATGCCAGGTGGACATGGAGTTCGTTTAGATACGCACGTTTATTCAGGATATACTATTCCTTCTAATTACGATTCGATGATTGCTAAGTTGATTACAACGGCACAGTCAAGAGAAGAAGCAATTAGTAAAATGAGAAGAGCTTTAGACGAATTCGTTATCGAAGGAGTAAAAACAACAATACCTTTTCACAGACAATTAATGGATGATCCAAAATATATAGAGGGAGATTATACAACTGCTTTTATGGATACATTTAAAATGAAACCATTACAAGAATAATATTTTTATTATTTTTTATGACAAAGCCGCACAGTAGTGCGGCTTTTTTTTGTGCTTTTTTTTAAGAAGTGTATAAAAACTACACAGCGTATGTGGTTATTACACAGTTTTGTGTGTCAGTTCAATTTTCAATAAATAAAGCAATCAATTGACAATCAGTAATTTAGACATGGAGCTAGAAAAATTAATTTATAGGCACAGTTATTTCATTGTCTGAAGTGTAAAACAAGACTATCAAATATTAAAAACATATCATTATGAAAAAGTTAATCTTATCAGCAGCAATCGTTTTAGGAAGTTTATCAACGATTACAGCATCAGCATCAACAGTAAATCCTACAGTAAAGTCAGTAACGATTGCTGATGAATATACAGAGATTAAGATCGAAGAATTGCCAGCTGCAATTACTGAAGCATTAAAAAAAGCATATCCAGACGCAGTTCTTACAAAAGCATACATCAATGAAAGCAAACAATACAAATTAGATCTGAAAGTCGGTGATAAAGAAGGTTCTTTATTTGCAGACGAAAGTGGAAATTGGATTCAGGAATAATTAAAAAGCAATCAAACAAATAACATATTAAATACACACACTATGAAAAAGTTAATCTTATCAGCAGCAATTATATTAGGAGGTTTGTCAACATTTACAGCAACAGCAACAAATGTGAATCCGATTGTAAATTCAGTGATAATTGCTGATGAATACACAGAAATTAAAGTAACTGAAGTACCTGCTGCAATTACCGAGGCTTTTAAAGCAGCTTACCCAGAAGGAATAATAAATAAAGCGTTCGTCAACGAAACTAAGGAATATAAAATTGAGGTTAAAATTGGAGACAAAGAAGGGTTTTTATACGCAGACGAAAGCGGTAAATGGATTCAAAAATAACACTAGAACATTCAATTATATAACAAATTAAATATACACACTATGAAAAAATTAATCTTATCAGCAGCAATAATATTAGGGAGTTTGTCAACAATTACAGCAACAGCTTCAAATGTAAATCCAATTGTAAAATCAGTAATTATTGCTGATGATTACACTGAAATTAAAGTAGAAGAAGTTCCAGCAGCCATTATTGATGCACTAAAAAAAGCGTATCCAGATGCAGTTCTTACTAAAGCCTATGTTAACGAAAATAAAGAATACAAACTTGACGTTAAAGTAGGAGATAAAGAAGGAAATTTATTTGCAGATGAAACAGGAAACTGGATTCAAAAATAAGCCATAACTCTTGAGTTGTCAATAACTAAATATATAATATCATGAAAAAATTAATCTTCTCAGCAGCTATTTTATTAGGAACAATGAGCACATTTGCAACTCCACTGGTACCAATAATTGGTACGAACGGAATTGAGATTATGCAAGATGGATTCACTGAAATAGCGATAGATGCAGTTCCTGCAGCGGTTACAGCAACGATTGGAAATTCTTTTCCTGGGGCTAAATTGCTAAAGGCGTATAGTAACGAAAATAAAGAGTATAAACTAGAAATTGCTATGGGCGAAAAAAGTTATACCGTGTTTACAGATGCCGAAGGTAAAATCATCAAAAAGTAACGGTGATGAAAAGATTAACCTTAGCGATTACCTTCGTTTTGGTAGGTTTAACAACCTATGCTTCGGTAGCGACATATAGTGTAATCGAACTGTCTAAAATTGCTCAAGACGATTATATAGAAGTGTCTCCTGAATCGGTTCCAGTTCTTGTGCAAACAGCCTTGAGCAAAGCGTATCCTTCTGCAAAGTTGGTAAAAGCGTATGTGAATGATAAAAAGGAATACAAATTAGAAATTGAAGTCGAAGACCAGAAGGCTACTGTTTACGCAGCTGTCGCTGGCAATTGGTTAAAAATATAATTAGGTGGATTAAGTTTATGTTTTGGAAAAGAGGCTGCTATATGCAGTCTCTTTTTTTTGCATAATATTATGACATTACAATAATTTTAGCCTTAATTTAGCGTAAAAAGCACCTAGACCAATGCCCAAGATTTTAATTATTGAAGATGATATTTCCTTCTGTAAACTATTAGAAAAATTTCTGATCAAAAATAGTTACGAAGTAACTACTTCTTTTTCTGCAGCTGATGCTAGAGTAGCGATTCAAAACGAAACATTCGACTTAATTTTAACCGACTTGCGATTACCAGATGCGGACGGAATTAATTTGTTGAATGAGTTTAAAAAATTAAATTCAGAGATACCGGTCGTTTTAATGACAGGTTATTCTGATGTTAACACTGCGGTTAAAGCTATAAAAAATGGAGCTTCCGATTATATTTCGAAACCTTTCAACCCCGATGAGGTTTTGCTGGTTATTAGCAACGCTCTGCAAATTGAAACAAAAGTTGTAGCGCCAAAAAAGGAACTTCCAAAACCTGCTAAGAAAACGAAAGGATCGAGCGAATATGTTCAGGGAATCTCAACTGAATCTAAAAAATTAGCGCAGCACATTCAATTGGTTAGCCCTACTGATATGTCCGTTTTAATAATTGGCGAAAGTGGAACGGGAAAAGAGATTATTGCAAAAAGTATTCATCAACAAAGCAATCGAAAAAGCGAAAATTTTATCGCAGTTGATTGTGGCGCAATTCCAAAAGAATTGGCTGCAAGTGAATTTTTCGGTCACTTAAAAGGATCTTTTACTGGGGCTATTACTGATAAAATGGGTTATTTTGAAGCAGCGAATGGAGGAACTATCTTTTTGGATGAAATAGGTAACTTATCTTATGAAAATCAAATTCAGTTGTTGCGTGCTTTGCAAGAGCGAAAAATAAAGCCTGTTGGGAGCAATAAAGAATTAGATGTTGATATTCGTATTATAACGGCTACCAACGAAGATTTGCGTGAAGCAGTTAAAAATGGTGAATTCAGAGAAGATTTATATCACAGAATAAACGAATTCTCGATTCATTCGCCGGCGCTTTCAGAGCGAGACGAAGATTTAATGATTTTTGCAGAATTCTTTTTAGAGAAAGCAAATGAACAACTAAATAAAGAGGTTATTGGTTTTTCGAAAGAAGTTGTCACTATTTTTCAAAATTATTCATGGCCCGGAAATTTACGTGAATTGCAAAACTGTGTAAAACGCTCGACGTTACTAACGCAAGGCGATTTTATTGAAGCAACGGTTTTACCAGCTGAATTTTTTCAGAAGCAAGAAAGTAAAACAGATTCACTTTCTTTATCAGAAAATGAAAAAGAAGCCATTGAATATGCTTTGATTAAGACACAAAACAATAAATCAGAAGCAGCAAAATTGTTAAAAATAACACGTAAAACTTTATACAATAAACTCAAATTGTACGACATCACTTAAATTACTTTTTCTAGTTCAGAGAATAAAGCTCTAATTTTTGATTTTAGTAGCGAAAATAATTTCTTCATTTCGACTTTCGAATACTCATTTAATTCCAATTGATTTAAAATAGTTGCAATTTCCATCGCTTCAATTTGTTTAAACATCGGTGCCATCTTATGGGCAACTTGTTTTATTTTCTCATATTCAATTGACTCGATAGTGTTTTGAAGTATAAATAAATTAGAGTTGGTCGAAGTGATAAAAGTTTCTAATACATTTTTGATCGCTTCTCTGTCATTATTTAAAAACAATTCAAGTGAATGCAGAGAATATAAATCGGTTGCTTTAGACTTAAACTCTTCTTTTATTTGAATGGGCAATGAAGTTTTGTACAACAAGGCGTCAATCGTTTGTAGTAGAATATTCGGAGAAAACGGCTTTTTGATTACCGTAGTAAAACCAGCTTTTTGGTATACGTCATCACTTAAATCAGCACGGCCTGTAACGGCAATAAGCGGCTGATTAGCATACTTACTTTTTTTGTCATTTTGCAGAGCCGCTGCCAATTTAAAACCATCCATAATAGGCATTTGGATGTCGGTAATTAAAAGATCAAAAGCATTAGAGCGCATAAATTGTAACGCAGTTTCTGAGTTCGAAAAAGGAATAATGTTAAAACGTTGTTTTAAAACTTCGGTTGAAAGTCCTAATAAGTCCGTATCATCATCTACAACCACAATTGTTTTGTTTTGATGCGTTGTTTTAAAAACAACTGGACTTATTTTAATCTCGTTGGTTGGTGTATCAAAAACCAGTGGTAAGCGAATTTCAAAGCAACTTCCTTTTTCAGAGCTATTTTTTAAATACAGTTCGCCACCTAAAAGTGTGGTTATTTTTTTTGAAATTGCCAATCCGAGACCAGTTCCTCCATATTTTTTCTCAATAGTTTCATTGGCTTGCGCAAATTCTTCGAATACCAATTCTTGGCTTTCCTTGGCAATTCCAATTCCTGAATCCTGAATAGTTATAAAGGCAATTCGTTCATTTGCAGAAATAGTTGCACTTATTTTTATAAAACCAGTGGTTGTAAACTTGTAGGCATTTCCAATAATATTAATCAACACTTGCTTCAATCGAAAAGGATCTCCAATAATAGGGTTTTTTAACTGTTCAGCGATAGAAATAATTAGTTCGATCTCTTTTTGTTTATGAACCGATTGTACGTTTTTCGCCACCTCAGTGATGGTTTCATCTAGCTGAAACGAAATTTCTTCAATAGCAATTTTACCCGCTTCTATTTGCGAAAAATCTAATAAATCTTGAACTAGTCGCGAAATATATTCAGACGAATTCTTAATGTTGGTGGTATAGTAAGTTTGTTTTGTTGTTAAATCAGAATGGCCTAATAATTCGGTATAACCAACAATCGTGCTTAATGGCGTTTTTAAATCGTGACTTACTGTGGAAATAAGTTGCTCGCGACTTCGCAGTAAATTGCGGGTTTTAAAATTAGCAAGCTCTAATTGTTTTTTATAGGATTGCGTTTTGGAGAGATCGCTGGTAATTAAAACAGAAAAGAAAATGGTAAGCAACAATCCGGCAATAGCAGCATACGTAACAATTTCATTGATTCGTTTAAGGGACTTTTCTTTTTCGGTATTGTTTTTAATAGAGTATACAATGATCTCACTTTCAATTATTCGAAGTACTTTTCGCAGTTGATCTGAAATTAAGATTTCATTGGTAAGCAACTTATTCTCTTGTACACTTAATGATTCTTTTTTCTTCTCGGTCTCAACTTTAACTTTGCTAAGCAAACGTTTAGAAGCTGATAAAATAGAATCGGTTGCCTTTTTTGTTAAGGTATTGGTACTGTCGTCGGGAATATTTTGGTTAAGATAATCGACATAACGCTGCAAAACATTGCGTTGGTAACTGCCGAGCTGATCTGGTTCTTTGGTAAAATCGCTCAGTTGTAGTTTGCGAAGCGAAAACTCGAGTTGCGTTAATTCTTGAATGGCATCCGTTACCGAAGCTTCGTCGGTGGTTTTATTTTTTATTTCTTTGAGCTGCCGAATGTTTTGTGTTTTCTCTGTTAATAAAATGGTTACACTGTCTAGCAACTTTATTTGATATTGACTAGAAACGTCTCTTTTTAAAGAATCAATTCCGATTTGTAAAGAATCAGTCTGTCTAAGATAATCTTGAAAATCAGTTTCAGAATTGGATTGGATGGTCTTTCTAGCTAAACTTTCGGTTTTATATACATTCGAAAAAAGTTTACTCACCCGGAGCACTTTACTTTTTTCAAAGGCAATTTTATTTTCAATCTTAGAATATACTACATTCTCAGTATATAAAATCCAACCAACACTTACTACCAAAGCCGCAAGTGCAATGTAGCTGATAAAAACTTTAACGGGAATGTAACTATTTTTTGAACTCATAATATAAAAATTAGCCACAGTATTGTTGCTATTAACGAAACTGTGGCTAAATAAATGTAATACTAATACTTTATTTTACAAGGTTTCTTTTAACCATTTAAAAAACTCACCTTGCCAAACTTGTGCGTTTTGAGGTTTCAATACCCAGTGATTTTCTTCAGGAAAATACACAAATCTACTTTTGATTCCGCGAAGTTGTGCTGCCTGGAAAGCCTCTTGTCCTTGACCAATTGGTACACGGAAATCAAGTCCTCCTTGAAAAATTAATATTGGAGCATTCCATTTATCTACATGCGTCGCTGGATTAAAAGTAGTGTACGTTTTTTGAGCGATTGCATTGTCTTTTTCCCAATAAGCGCCACCAAAATCCCAATTGTTAAAAAAGACTTCTTCGGTAGTGCCAAACATGCTTTGCGTATTAAAAACACCATCGTGTGCTATAAATGTTTTAAATCGGTTGTTGTGAATTCCAGCTAAATAAAAAGCAGAATAACCACCGTAGCTGGCGCCAATACAGCCCAAACGATCTTTGTCAACATACGATTCTTTTGAAACGGCATCAATAGCTGATAAATAATCATCCATTACTTGACCGCCCCAATCCTTACTAATTTGCTCATTCCATTCTACACCATGACCCGGCATTCCTCGGCGATTTGGTGCAACAACTATATAACCGTTTGCTGCCATCAATTGAAAGTTCCAACGGAAAGAGTAGAATTGGGTTAAGGCACTTTGAGGTCCACCTTGACAATACAACAAGGTTGGATATTTTTTAGTCGCATCAAAGTTTGGAGGTAAAATAACCCAAACTAACATTTTTTTACCGTCAGTTGTCGTTACGTAGCGTTTCTCGGTTTTGCTTAAAGCAAGTGAATCGTAGGTTTTAGTATTGACATTGCTAAGTTGCTTCCACGTATTTTTATTTAAATTATAAGAAAAAATCTCATCCGCATGATTCATATCTTGACGGGTTACAATAACCGAATTGTCTACAAAACCAACAATAGAGCTCACATCAAATTCTCCTCTTGTAATTTGTTCTACACGAGGCATTATTTTAGTTAAACCAGGATAATTAACCACAAACAATTGTTTGGTTCCGTCAATTGGAGCAACAAAGTAGACGTTTTTACTGTCTTTGCTCCACATAAAACCATCTACCGTTCCGTCCCAATTGGCGGTCAAGTTGGTTTTTGCTCCTTTATAATCGACAATAATATCGTTTTTATCGGCTTCGTAACCGTCACGTTTCATTTGTAGATAAGACAAATTTCCTTCAGGAGAAAATTGTGGTGCCATATCATAACCCAAATTAGCTTCGGTTCTATTGGTTGTCTTTTTAGTCTCTAAGTTGTACTCGTAAATATCGGTATTAGTAGAAATAGCATAGGCTGTACCCGCTTTTTTCTTAGACACATATAAAATCGATTTGCTGTCTGGAGACCAAATGTAATCTTCATCTCCACCGAAAGGTTTTTGCGGAGAATCAAAATTTTCACCTGGCATTATGTCAATTCCTTTGGCGTCTTTTTTGTTTTCTCTATAAAAAACGTGGTTAAAGTTTCCATCATTCCAAGTATCCCAATGGCGGTAATCTAATCCATCATAAATTTGAACATCAGATTTTTTTAAATCAGTGTAAAAGTCTTTTCCTAAAACTTTGTCAATTTTTACTGCTTTATCATAAACGATGTATTTGCCGTTTGCCGAAATATTTTTATCCGTCAAAAGTGTTTTATACTCTTTCACTTCAATTGCATTTCCTCCGTTTACGGGGACAGTATAAAATTTAGAATTTGACTTATTCTCGGTAACTGAAGGAGTAGTTACTTTGTAAACGATGTTTTTTCCATCTTTTGTAATTCCCAAAGCTGAAACTCTTCCTAATTCCCATAGCAATTTTGGAGTCATCACGTTTTGTGCTGTGGCGCTTAAACTCATCAGTATCAATGTTGTAATTAATATTCTTTTCATAATAGTATTGTATTTTTTGAGAATTTAAATGTACAAATAATATAAGGGAACGCCGATTTTAGCGCCTTTAGATTTCCTTAAAAGAAACATAAAATTTTCTAGTTATACTTTTTTCTGCGGTATATAAGTAGCGATCGAAAAGAAGTAGAAAACCTTTAAAAAAAATTGGAAGATTTAGTAAAAAAGGTAATTTTACCAATTCATTATTTTAAATGCTTGTATTTTTAATTGATGCTTAATACCACCAAATTACCTTACTAATTACAATGGCAGTCAAAAAACCGATACCTAAAAAAACCGTCGTTAAATCAACGAGGCAAACTTCAAAAAAATCAACTAAGTCATCCTCAAGTAAAATTGGGCGATTTGTCTTGAAAGTTATTTTGTGGTTTTTTGCACTTTCAATTGGGTCGGTCATTTTCTTTAAATTCGTACCAGTTCCTTTCACCCCTTTAATGGTTATCCGTGCCATCGAAAACAAAATGGATGGAAAAGAAGTGTATTTTGATCACGATTGGGAACCGATTGAAAAAATCTCAATGAATTTACAAAAAGCGGTAATTTCGAGTGAAGATGGCCGTTTTTTAAAGCACAGTGGTTTTGATTTTGAGGCCATGCACAAAGCGTATAAAAGCAATGAACGCGGCAGAAAGGTTCGTGGTGGAAGTACAATTTCTCAGCAAACGGCAAAAAACGTGTTTCTCTGGCAAGGAAAAAGTTATGTTCGTAAAGGATTAGAAGCCTATTTTACTGTTTTAATTGAGCTTATTTGGAGTAAAGAACGAATTATGGAAGTGTACTTGAATAGCATAGAAATGGGTGATGGTGTCTATGGTGCCGAGGCAGCTTGTCAACATTGGTATAGAAAAGGCTGTGCTAGTTTAACCGAAAAAGAGGCGGCAGGAATTGCTGCTATTTTGCCCAACCCGAGAAAGTTTAAAGCAACAGGTTCTTCGAGTTACATAAACAAACGAAAAAATAAAATTGTTAAAATTATGCATAGCATCGGAAAAGTGGAGTACAAATGAGATTAATAGTAAGTATTTCTTTTCTGCTGTTTTATTCTAGCTTGATTTTTGCACAAATCAGGACTAACGAAATTGGGATATTGTCCGACAACGATTTATATACTTCTAGTAGAAACGACAAATATTACACCAACGGATTGGCTTTTTATTATCGCTTTTTAGGAAAATCTAAAAGCGACAACGTACTAAAGAAAACCAATGAAATTAAAATTGGACAATATGTGTATACACCCCGGTTTTTAAATATTGAAGCAGTCGACATTAACGATCGACCTTTTGCAGGTTATCTTTTTGGAGGATTTGAAAAAGGTTTTTTTTATGCCAATCAAAATGTGCTGAAAGTTGCGCTTCAAGTTGGTACAATTGGTCCCAATTCGCATGCTAAAGAATTTCAAGAAAACTTTCATAAAGCATTTCAATACAGAGAAGTGTATGGTTGGGAAAATCAAATTCAGAATGCTTTGGGTTTTCAGGCGCATGTTTTATTTTCAAAAAAGCTATTTCCTCACAAAAACCAAGACTTTATTGATTTTAACTGGCAATCGGAGGCTGATATGGGAACCATTTTTACGGGAATCAGTAGTGGATTTGTAACGCGTATCGGATTTAAAAAGCTAGTAGCAATTTCAGATTCAAATCTTTTTGGAGCTTCTCTGGGGGCAACTAAATCGAGCAACGATGAATTCTATTTTTATCTAGCACCGAG
The DNA here is from genome assembly GCF_001529295.1 of Flavobacterium sp. TAB 87. Lineage (GTDB taxonomy): Bacteria > Bacteroidota > Bacteroidia > Flavobacteriales > Flavobacteriaceae > Flavobacterium. The sequence goes on along the minus strand of NZ_LLWK01000038.1, from coordinate 112,984 downwards.
TATCAGATATCAAATTTATGATGCCACAATTCAGGGTAGTCTATTTAATGGCGATAGTCCGTTATCATTTCCAATTAACCCGTTTCGATTCAATGCCAAAGCAGGTTTCGCTTATCAAAAAAACAACTTGAACCTTTCTTATTCGTTTGTGTATACAACCAAAGAAGTAGCAGAAAGTGCGGCAACTGGTTTCTTTTATGGATCAATTGGAATTTCGTACTTGTTCGGGTCAAGAAACTAATTTATCCTTGGTTATTTTATCCACAACCAAAGCAATAGCTCCATCGCCCGTAACGTTACACGCAGTACCAAAACTGTCCATTGCAATATATAACGCAATCATTAGTCCTATCATTTCGTCGTTAAAGCCCAACATCGATTGTAAAATTCCCACCGCAGCCATGATCGCTCCACCTGGAACGCCGGGCGCTGCAACCATTGCGATACCCAGCATAAATATAAAACCAGCAAAAAGCGTAAAGTCAAACGGCACTCCTTGCAAAATCATTAATGCAATTGCGCAAGCAGTAATTTTCATAGTACTGCCAGATAAGTGAATTGTAGCACATAATGGAATTACAAAACCAGCAATTTTTTCAGAAACGCCGTTTTTTAAGGTTTGCTCAAGTGTAACTGGAATAGTAGCTGCCGAAGATTGAGTGCCCAATGCAGTAAAGTAAGAAGGCATCATTGTTAGTAATAATTTAAAAGGATTCTTCTTTGTAATAATGCCTGCAATAGTATATTGTAGTAATAATAAGATGATGTGTAAGGCGAAAATCACTCCGATGATATTAATAAAAACGGATAAAATGGAGAATACTTTTCCGTTTAAAGACATACTTGCAAAAATACCCAATATAAACAAAGGCAATAAAGGCACGATTACATTTTCAATCACTTGCATGATAATCTTCTCGAAATCTTTTACGACTAATTTCAAGCTTGATTTTTCTTGAAAAGACAATCCCAATCCAATAACAAAAGCAAAAACTAAAGCCGTCATTACATCCAAAGCAGGAGGAATACTGATTGTAAAATAAGGAGTTAGTTCGGCAGCTGAATTTCCAACTTCAGCAACAGTAGTAACATGCGATTCTAAAAGTTGTGGAAAGATATCTGAAACAACAAAATAAGTCATGAACCCCGAAAATAAAGTCGAACCATAAGCAATAGCAGCAGTGAGCAATAGTAGTTTACCAGCACCTTTTCCTAAATCAGAAATAGCGGGCATTATTAAACCCATTATGATTAACGGAATAGCAAAATTTAAAAACTGTCCGAAAAAAGCATTAAAGGTTGTGAATATTCGGTTTATAGATTCAGGTAAATACAGTCCGAAGACAATACCTAATACGATGGCTAAAAAAACTTTAAATAGTAAATTAGATAATAAACGTTTCATAATACATGCTGATTACTTCAAGACTGCTAAGGCCTAGTATAGATTATTTTAAGGTGGCGAATATAATGCAATGTGATAAAACAGCACAATATGATTGCAGTTTTATCATTTATTTACATTTTAAGCTGTTGTTGAGCGAGTAGTTTTTTAAAGCTTTAATGAAGACCTAAATCTACGAGTAACGATTTAAGAAAACAAAAGATAGCCTTGCGGTAATTTTGATGATGTACAATAAGTAGAAATAATAAAATCGAATTTTTGTTTTCCAAAAACAATTACAATGCCGCAGTATAATTGCAGTAAAAAATAAAAGCACTTACAAAAAGATTGTAAGTGCTTGATTTTGTTGGTGGAGAATATCGGATTCGAACCGATCACCTCTTGCCTGCCAGGCAAGCACTCTAGCCAAATGAGCTAATCCCCCAAAACGTCGACAAATAAAGACATTTATTTTTCAAAAAACAAATTTCAAAAGCCATTGGCGAAATTATTTTTCAAAACCGTAACTTTACCTCATAAATAATTTTTATGAGTACAGTAATTTCAAAGGGTTCTTTGCACAGCAAGATCGATAATACAATTGCAACGGTTACTTTTGGTCATCCTGCGAGTAATTCTTTTCCAAGCGATTTATTGCAGAGATTGACTGCAGAGATCAATCACTTAAATGGTAATTCTTTAGTAAATGTCATTATTTTAAAAAGTGAAGGGAACAAAGCTTTTTGCGCAGGTGCTTCCTTTGAGGAACTACTTGCTGTAACAAATGAATCAGAAGGAAAGTCGTTTTTCTCAGGCTTTGCGCATCTTATTAATGCTATGAAAAGCTGTTCTAAAATAATTGTAGCGAGTGTTCAAGGTAAAGCAGTTGGCGGTGGAGTCGGAATTGTTGCTGCGTGTGATTATGCTTTTGCAACAGAAGACAGTAGCATTAAACTGTCTGAGTTAGCTATTGGTATTGGTCCATTTGTTATTGAACCAGTAGTATCTCATAAAATAGGTAAAACGGCAATGGCGCAAATGACATTGAACGCACAACAATGGCAAACTGCAACGTGGGCGCAGCAAAAGGGTCTCTTTGCTACAGTGGTTACCACTCCCGAAGAACTTATTACAGCAGTTACTGCTTTTGCTCGTAGTATTGCTAGTTACAATCCAGAAGCTTTGGCACAAATGAAAAAGATCATTTGGGAAGGCACAGAGAATTGGGATAAGCTACTTATTGCGCGCGCTGAAATTTCAGGTAAATTAGTCTTGTCTGATTTTACCAAAAATGCTTTACTACAATTTAAAAAACAATAAAATGTCTCTATTTCTTTTAATACAAAATCTTGATGTTTCTGAAAAAATTAAAAATGCACCCGACGAGAGTTATCAAATAGGGGTAGTTATTGGCTCATTTATTCCTGTTGTACTCTTAATCGGAGTAGCGTACTTCTTGTATTATTACAATAAAAAAAGAGATTAAAAGCCGTTTTTAATTTTGTAAATTTGCAAACTCAAAATACAATTCGATGAGTAATATTAGGATCACCAAACAATTTAGTTTCGAAACCGGACATGCACTTTATGGCTACGACGGAAAATGTAAAAATGTACACGGCCATAGTTATAAGTTATCGGTTACCGTTATCGGATCGCCAATTACAAACCGGTCTGATGTTAAATTCGGAATGGTAATTGACTTTTCTGATCTTAAAAAAATTGTTACTGAAGAAATTGTGGATCAATTTGATCACGCTACCGTTTTTAACGAAACAACACCACATATTGAGCTAGCTAAAGAGTTAATTGCCAGAGATCATCACGTGATTTTAGTTGATTACCAACCAACAAGCGAAAACATGGTTGTCGATTTTGCTGAGCGAATCAAAAAAAGATTACCCGAAAAAATTAAATTATTCTCTTTAAGATTACAAGAAACCGAATCGTCTTTTGCCGAATGGTACGCTAGTGATAACTTATAATTGATCCATTTTCATGCAGTTACCTTTCAATAAAAAAGTATATTTTGCTTCCGATCAACATTTTGGTGCACCGACTGCTGAACTTAGTTTGCCACGTGAAAAGAAATTTGTCGCTTGGTTAGATGAAGTAAAGCAAGATGCGGAAGCCATTTTTTTACTGGGCGATTTATTCGATTTTTGGTTCGAATATAAAAAAGTAGTTCCGAAAGGATTTGTACGTGTTTTAGGAAAATTAGCAGAAATTCGAGATAGCGGAATTCCGATTTACTTTTTCGTAGGAAATCACGATTTATGGATGCATGATTATTTTGAAACGGAATTAAATATTCCGGTGTATCACGATAACAAAGAATTTACTTTTAATGGTAAAACATTTTTAATTGGTCACGGAGACGGAAAAGGCCCTGGAGATAAAGGCTATAAACGCATGAAAAAAGTGTTTACCAATCCGTTTTCAAAATGGCTTTTTAGATGGTTGCATCCGGATATTGGCGTAGGATTAGCCCAGTATTTATCAGTCAAAAACAAGTTAATTTCGGGAGATGAAGATGTAACGTTTTTAGGAGAAGAAAACGAGTGGTTAATTTTGTATGCTAAAAGAAAATTAGAAACAAAACACTACAATTACTTTATTTTTGGTCATCGCCACTTGCCAATGGTCGTTCCTGTTGGAGAAAATGCCGAATACGTAAACTTAGGCGATTGGATTGGCTATTTCACTTATGGTATTTTTGACGGAGAAAAATTAGAGATTAAAAAATTTGAAAATTAATTTCTTCCGACACCGTTTATAAATTCATCAATTTGAATAGAGAAAAGGGTTCCTCTTATCAAATCTTCAATTAAGTGAAGTTCTGCCACTGATACGGCTAATTCTATTTCGTTACAAGGCGTTTTTAATAAGAACTTATGGCAATCCTGTTTTAAAACACAATCGTCACAACAATCATTTTGAGCTTGACTGAGCTGGACAAACTCACAAAACTCTTTGAGCTGCTTTACAGTCAAATAAAAGCCGGTTTCTTTAAATACCAATTGTATTTTCTCCAAAAGAGTCTCTTGTTCTTTTTTCCAATAAAAGGAAATACCAAACTCATTGTGATAGACTTGTTCTATTTCTTTCATAATTACGACAGTTGTTCAACAAATGTAATAATTATTTATATTAATTCTAAATTAAAACTTTAAAAGAAAAGTTAAGTTTTAAAGGGAAGAAAGAAGTCTCACTTTAGCCAATTCTATTATTCCTTCTGCTGTTGTAGTATTGGTATCAATTGCAATACTGCCATTGCCGTACGGTTCGTATTTTTCAGGAATTGTTACCGAGAACAATCCTAGAACAGGGATCTGCGAAGCACATGCTAAGTGCATTATTCCGCTGTCTGCACCTATAAAAAGTTCGGTATTAGCTATAAAAGCTGCGATTTCTCGAACATCTTTACTGTAAAACGAAGGTGCTTTAAAGTTAATTTGAGAAACATTTTCAACCGGAAGTACTTCGACAATATGATAATCAGGAAAAGCAATTTTTAATTTTTCATAGAAAGGATTCCACCATTCTGGCGAATAACATTTCTCTCCTGTAGCAAAAGTAAAAATCGCAATCGTTTTTTTGTCATTTGGTACTAATTCATCCAAAATTATTTTTGATTGTTTCAGTTCCAGATTACTCAACTTCATATTAATTGTAGGTATTTCTTTTTCTTTATTCGGAAATCCCAATTGTTCTAGATAGTATCTGAATTCATATAATGGATATTTCGCCATGTGAACATGGTCTTTATATCTTGTAGTTATTGCTTCGTTGTCCTCACCAAAAAATTTATAATCTGCATTAGCATATTGTGTTGATAAACGACCCGACGAAGAGTTTTTATCGATATTAATGACTAAGTCGTATTTTTTTTGTTTAATTTTAATCCAAACTTGGATGTATTTTAAAAGTTCGTTGAATGGCTTTTTAGGTAAATTAATATAATTATCGACCGATGTGTAATTTTTAAAAATAATAGGAGCTAAGCCACCTTTCACAAATAGGTCTATTTTACAATCGGGAAAAGTTGCGTTGATTTCTTGCACCAAAGGCGAAATTAACAATAGGTTTCCCAAACGGTGATTCGGTCGAGAAATTAATACATTTTTAAAATCGACCTTAGAATTGGCATTACGGTTATTTTTAAGCTTAGCTGTACCGACATTTTTAGTTAAACTGCGAGTAATACGCCTTCTTAAAGCGTTAATCTGTATTTTAAAAGACATATCTTGTAATTTGGGAATGTGAAATTACTATAAATTAAGCAAAAACAATTTAAATTTAGAATAACTGTCGTTTTTTAACTATTTAATAATGGTTTCTCAATACTGATTCTGTTTTTTACTGTTTAGTTTCAACTGGTGCTTCAGGCAACATTCCCCATTCGCTCCATGATCCGTCGTAAATGCTTAAATTTTCGATTCCCACAACTGTTGCGGCCAACGCATCGATACACGCGGTAATTCCTGAGCCACAGGTGAAAATAAGTGGTTTGTCTTCGGCGACAACAGTTTCAAAAATAGATGCTAATTCAGCTTTGCTTTTTAGTGTTGTGCCGTTCAAAACGGCTTCGAAAAATATATTTTTGCTGTGCGGAATATGTCCAGAACGCGCTTCTTTTCTTGAATCTAGTGTAATCCCGGCAAAACGATCCGGACTTCTCGCGTCAATGACCGTTTTAGTTTGGGTATCTAAGTTTTCTAAAATATCAAAACGATTGGAAATGAGAGCAGGCTTGTATTTCGCAATAAAATCTCCTTTTACATTTGGTGTTTTTAATGTTGCTGAAGTTGCATAGTCGTTCGCAATCCATTCGGGTAAACCGCCATCCAACACAAAAACAGGTGCATGATTCATGGTTAGAAACAGCCACCAAGCTCTTGGACTTGAATAAACACCTATCGTATCATAAACCACAATAATACTGTCCGAGTCAATTCCTAAGTTTTGTGCTGCTGCAGTAAATTGCGCTTCCGAAGGAACCATATTAGGTAACGAATTGCTTGTATCACTAAAAACAGTCGAAATATCAAATGACAAGGCATTTGGAATGTGCTGATTTATGATAGCATTTGTTTCGTTTGCGGTCGACTTTAAACTGGCTTCCAAAACAATCAATTTTGGATTGTTCTTGTTCTCATTTAACCATTGTACCGATTTTAATGGATTCATTTTTTTATATTTTTAAGCGTCGTCATTATTGGCATCCATATCTTTTTGAAGGTCCAACTGCGGAATTGGTGTTTTCCATCCAGTCAAAACTACGGTGAGTAGCGTCATGGTTCCTCCAAAAACTACAGAAGTTACAGTTCCCATTAATTTTGCTGCTAAACCACTTTCAAAAGCACCTAATTCATTGGACGAGCCAACGAACATCGAGTTCACAGAAGAAACGCGTCCGCGCATGTGGTCTGGCGTTTTTAGTTGTAAAATAGTTTGACGAATAACCACTGAAATGCCATCAGCGACACCACTTAAAAACAGTGCTATGACAGAGATCCAGAAAATAGTAGAAACGCCAAAGACAATAATACACAGACCAAAAACAAAAATAGCGACCAAGAGTTTCATTCCGGCTTTTTTATACAAAGGAACATAAGCAGATATTAAAATCATTAAGAAAGAGCCAACAGCGGGCGCGGCACGTAATACTCCAAAACCTTCAGGGCCAACTTTCAAAATATCCTGGGCGTAAATTGGTAGCAAAGCAACAGCTCCACCAAATAAAACTGCAAACATATCCAAGCTAATCACTCCCAAAATAGTTTTGTTGTGATACACAAATTTAAGTCCTTCTTTTAAACTATCCATTACGGGCTCTCCAATTTTAGGATTCAAAATTGGTTTGGTAGTAATTTGGGTTAAGGCTAAGAGTGCCAGAACAGAAAATCCAAAAACAGCGCACATGGACCAGTGTACACCAATCCAATTGATTGAAAAACCAGCGATTGCAGGTCCTAAAACGGCACCAATTTGCCAAACAGAACTGCTCCAAGTTGCAGCGTTTGGATATACTTTTTTTGGAACTAATAATGACAATAGCGAAAAAATGGTAGGTCCTAAAAACGCACGAACCAATCCGCCAAGGAAAACCAAAAAGTAAATCGAATATAAAACAGTATTTTGTGAATAACCTTCAATCACAACAGGCCAAGTCAACAAAAACAAGCCAAAACTAATGACAGAGAATCCCAAAATACATTTCAGCAACAATCCTTTTTTCTCCCTTTGATCCACAATATGACCTGCAAACAATGCCATACCGACGGCGGGAATTACTTCCATTAAACCAATAAGTCCTAAAGAAAGCGGGTTTTTAGTCAAACTGTATACTTCCCATTCGATTACAATAAATTGCATGGACCACGCAAAGACCATAGCAAAACGCACCAATAAAAATGTATTAAATTCTTTGAAACGAAGTGCTGCGTAGGGGTCTTTTTTTATAGTTGGCTGATTCATTGCGCTTTAATATCTTTTAACATCAATTGTGTAGAAATTTTATCATTCCATTCATTTTCGCCTATAGTGTAAGCGATTTGAAACTTTTTTTGTTGGCTTATTAAATTAAATTTCTTACCCAATCCAAAACCAATTGCCGCCACACCACTAGAATTTTCTTGTTTGGCGAACAAACGCAAATGTTCATCTGCTGTACCTAATGTTTTTGCGTAACCCGTATCGACAACTTCTGATGTCATAAATATTGGCGTCATATTGAGCGGACCAAAAGGTTCAAATTGTTTTAAAATCCGAATTAATTTGGGCGTGATTTCGTTAAAATCAATTGCTGCATCGATTTCTATTTCGGGCTGTAGCATTTCAGGAAGTATCGTTTTTTCTACTTCTATTTCGAATGCATTTTTAAAATCTAAATACTTTTCTGGGTTTAAAGTCATTCCGGCTGCATACATGTGACCACCAAATTGTTCTAAATGTTCCGAGCAAGCTTCAAGTGCATTATAAACGTCAAAGCCTTTTACCGAACGGGCAGAAGCAGCATATTTGTCTCCGCTTTGCGTAAAGACCAAGGTCGGACGGTAATAATTTTCTATTAATCTAGAGGCCACAATTCCGATAACGCCTTTGTGCCAATCGTGTTGAAAAACCACAGTAGAAAATCGTTCTTCCTCTTCATTATCGATGATTTGACTTAACGCTTCTTTGGTTATTAGTTTGTCTAAATCTTTTCTGTCGGCATTGTATTTTTCAATTTCAGAAGCAAATTGTTGTGCTTGTTCAAAATCAAATTCGGTTAACAATTCAACCGCATGATTGCCATGCTTTATGCGTCCTGCAGCATTTATCCGCGGAGCAATGATAAAAACAACATCGGTAATTTCGAGTGTTTTCTTTTTTACTTGATGAATTAAAGCTTTTATACCTGGACGAGGATTTGAATTGATTACCTGCAATCCGAAGTAGGCCAATACTCGATTTTCGCCAGTCATCGGAACGATATCTGCGGCAATTGCAGTCGCTACTAAATCTAAAAACGGCGCTAAATCTTCAATAGTTTCATTTCTGTTTTGACCTAAAGCTTGTATGAGTTTAAAGCCAACGCCACAACCACACAATTCGTCATAAGGATAACTACAATCACTTCGCTTGGGGTCTAAAACCGCGATAGCATCAGGCAATGTTGCTCCTGGTCTGTGGTGGTCACAAATGATAAAGTCGATATTTTTTGCTTTCGCGTAGGCGACATGTTCAATTGATTTGATACCACAATCTAAAGCGATTATTAAAGAAAATTCATTGTCGTCGGCAAAATCAATTCCCATAAACGAAATACCATATCCTTCGGCATAGCGATCTGGAATGTAGGTCGCAACATTGGGATAATGCATTTTTAAATAGGAAGAAACCAAAGATACGGCCGTGGTACCATCGACATCGTAGTCCCCAAAAACCAATATATTCTCATTATTGGCAATGGCAATTTCGATACGTTCCACTGCTTTATCCATATCTTTCATTAAATATGGATCGTGCAAATGGGCCAAGGAAGGCCGAAAAAAATCGCGCGCTTCATCAAAAGTTTCAATGCCACGCTGAATCAAAAGTTGCGCTACAAAACTTTCTACATTTAACGCTTCCGCTAAATGTTTGATTTTATCTGCAGCAGGTTTTGGTTTTAAGCTCCAACGCATCTGATATTTAATTAAGGATGTATGTTTTATTTCAATATAAGAAATCCAATATTTTTAAGCAAGCTAATTTTATGTATTGAAAATCAATAGATTAGACGCGTTATATTGCTATTTTGCTTCCAACGCACTTCCGTAAAATGCAATTCCGTCCCAGCCTGTTTTCATAAAATTACGAATGTTTTGGTGGTTGCTTCCTTCTGGATCTTTCAGTACTTCTTCGTAATAGTAAGCGCCAAAGCAAGATAAAGTTGCAGCTGCAGATAAATTTTGAATTTCGGCAAAGGCGAACAATTTACAAGAACCATTGTTTTCGCCAGCAGCATTGTGCAGCGTTCCATTTTCGAAAGCAGTAGGAGCGAAGGTATAATTGTCCTCAATTACTGCAATGGTTTCTGAAAAGATAATTGCTTCGGGCGTTTGATGTAATTTTTCTAAAAAAGCAGTTAAGTTCATTTTATTTTTTTTAAAAATTGAGCGGCAATTTCTTTTGCTGCAACGATTGATCCTTCCATATAACCTGGGTTTTGAGAAGCAGTTTCTGATCCAGAAATGAATAATTTACCGTTTAAAAATATATTTTTATAATTTGGATGGCCATTGTTTTCATGACCCATGAGTAATTGTTCGTAAGGGAAAAATGTTAAAGGTTCGTCACGCCATACTTTTTCATGATAATCGACATAGTTGTTTGCTTCAGTACCAAATAATTTAGTCAATTGCAACATCACTTTTTCTTTTCGCTCTTCGCGAGACAAAGCATGTGTGCCACCATTTAAAAATCCTTTTAAAGCATATCCATTGTGGTCAAAAGTGCTGTGATCGTACATTTCTTGAATAATACTTGCTTGGCTAAAAAGTGTACCCGAATAATTATTTGTTCTCCAAAAAGGCGTGGCATATTCAACCGAAAATTTGATGGATTCTCCCATCCAAGTATGTGTTTTCTTAGCTAGTTTTTCAATTGATTCAGGCAGTTGAGGTTCGAAACCAATAGTTTGCACTAACAAATGTGGAGGCAAAGTACTGATGACTTTTGATGCTTTAGAGGTAATTCCGTCAGCAGTGGTAATTTCCAAATAGCCGTCCATTTCTTTTATGGAAGTTACTTTCGAGTTGGTTATGATATTTTGAATGCCAACTTCCTGTACCAATTTCTCAATCAATTTTGCCGTGCCACCAACTATGCGGTAAGAGGGCTCTTCGGCATCTGAAATTTCAAATTTTTGAGGTGGGACAAAAGACATTGTTTCGAATAGAGAGATGCCTTGTGTGTGCTGCTTAAAATAAGGAATGTTGAATTCCTCCAATAGCGCGATAAGATTCTGGTGTGGTTTACTGAACCACGTAGCGCCCATTTCCATAGTTGCTCCAGTTGCTCCCGTCAAGGTTTCAATTCGACCGCCACTTCGAGTGTCAGCTTCTAAAATAGTGACTTCATAGCCTTTTTTTTGCAACAAATAAGCACTCATTAAACCCGATAAACCGGCACCGATGATTGTTATTTTTGTTTCGCTCATGCTTCTTCTTCTTCTTCTTCTTCTTCTTCTTCTTCTTCTTCTTTCTCGTCTTTTGAGAATTTCGATCTTTTTGGTTCTTTAACAATTGGTTTTCCACCAATCACAACCACAATTTCTCCTCTTGGTGCAATTTTTTCAAAATGAGCTAATACTTCTACAACCGTTCCACGAACATTTTCTTCGTGCATTTTTGACAATTCCCGACACACACAAATGGGTCTTTCTGCTCCAAAATAAGTCACAAATTCAACCAATGTTTTTAGTAATTTATGCGGAGAAACATACAATATCATCGTACGTGTTTCTTCGGCTAAAGCCAAAAAACGAGTTTGTCGGCCTTTTTTGTCAGGTAAGAAACCTTCAAAAATAAATTTATCGTTGGGTAAACCACTATTGACCAAAGCAGGTACAAAAGCTGTTGCGCCAGGCAAACATTCCACTTCAATTTTATTTTCGATGCAGGCGCGCGTCAATAAAAAACCAGGATCTGAAATTGCAGGAGTTCCCGCATCTGAAATCAAAGCAATGGTTTCGCCACCTTGCAAACGGGAGATTAAATTCTCGGTGGTTTTGTGTTCGTTGTGCATGTGATGACTGTACATGTGTGTACCAATCTCAAAATGTTTTAATAATTTTCCGCTTGTTCGGGTATCTTCTGCCAAAATTAAATCAGCTTCTTTCAAAATCCGAATGGCACGAAAAGTCATGTCTTCGAGGTTGCCAATGGGTGTTGGAACGATATATAATTTGGACATAAAATCAGCAGCTAAAGTTTATTTTATAGTAATGCGTCGTTTTGAGCGCAATCGATAGTACGTGTTATTAAAATTTACAGAAATTTCTTTTCTAGAATTTCCATAAAACGATGGGCGTAATCGTCTTTGCCATCCCAATTGTTGTAGTCTGGCTTAACCATATCTTCTATAAATTGTCTCGTTTCGCCAAATGTGTCAAAAGTGATTAATTGATTTAAAACACGATTGTAATCTTCTGGACTGTTGCCAAAAAGATGTTTCGTAAAAGCCAAACGATCGTTTAAATCAATATGAATTCCTTTGGAAAGTCTATCGTTTAAAGACATTGCTTTCGGTTCCGCTTTTTCTAAAACAGCAACTTCTTGCTCTTCTTTCTTTTCTTTAAATTCGGTAATTTTTGGAGCAGATACAAAAGAAACATCATCTACTTTTACAAATTGAGTTTCAACATAATTAATGCCCATTAAATCTTCAAAAGAAATTTGAACGGCTTCCGATGGTTTGTTTCTCTTCGGTTCTTCAATGATCGCAATCTCTTCGTCCTCTTCGTCTTCATTATCTAACTCAAAAGCAGGCGTAAAATCGCTAAAACTGGTTTCAGTAACTCTTTCTATTGCCTTCTTTTCCTCATCATTCAATAAAGAAATCGCATCATCATTGTATTCGGATGCAGCCGTTTTAGCCTCTTCTTCTTGATATATTTCAGAAACCAAAACCTCAGGTTCTTCAGCGATAAGTTCTTCATCGATTGTTGATTCATAATGTACTTCTGCAGCCATTACTTCAGCAACAATTGCTTCTTCAGTGCTAATTTCTTCTGCTAATGGTTCTTCTGCTAATGGTTCTTCTGCTAATGGTTCTTCTGCTAATGGTTCTTCTGCAATTTGATCCTCTACAATTGGCTCATTGTGAATAGAAGTTTGTAGTACAGCTGCATCATTTGACGCTGTTGTTTCTTCTAAAATGATCGTTTCAGCTGCCAGTGGCGCTTCCATTGTAGAAGCTTGTAGTGCGATGGTTTCATTTGTAAAAGCCTCTTCGATTTGAGAGACAATTGCTGCGCGGCCAATAGTTGGTTTTGCACTATCAAAATTGTCATCGACGAATTTTAAAACAGCTAATTTTTCATATAATTTTTGTGTTTCCAAATACAATTGGTTGATGTCGGATTTATTTGTAAGCTTTAAAATACGATGTGCAATGCTGATTAATTCGGCTTCCAATTTCTTTTTCATATCAGATAAAATTATAGTGAGTAGCGTAGTTTGCTAAAAAAATGTTTTTTTGTGAATGTATTGTACTATTAAGATTGCGGATTTACTTTTTATTTCTCGAAATAAGTGTTTGCGAATCTTCGATTTGATAAAAATTTTCTACTTTTGAAAAAGCCTAAAAACAGACTATTTTTAGCTCCAATTATTACCAGTACAAAGTAATAAAAACTATTCATTTTTAAAGCTAGAAAAATACAAAATGTTTCTCGAAAATACAGTAAATCACAAAGAACAGTTTGGTTGGATTGAAGTCATTTGTGGCTCAATGTTTTCGGGTAAAACCGAAGAGTTAATTCGACGATTAAAGCGCGCTCAATTTGCCAAACAACGTGTCGAAATTTTTAAACCAGCCATAGATACCCGATATCATGACGAGATGGTAGTGTCTCACGATTCTAATGAATTTCGTTCTACTCCCGTACCTGCCGCTGCCAATATTGCTATTCTAGCGCAAGGCTGTGACGTGGTCGGAATTGACGAAGCGCAGTTTTTTGATGATGAAATTGTGACCGTTTGCAACGATTTGGCTAATCAAGGTATTCGGGTAATTGTTGCGGGTTTGGATATGGATTTTAAAGGAAATCCGTTCGGACCCATGCCTGCTTTAATGGCAACGGCAGAATATGTGACCAAAGTACATGCTGTTTGCACGAGAACCGGAAATTTAGCCAATTATAGTTTTAGAAAAACCGACAGTGATAAATTGGTGATGCTAGGCGAAACCGAAGAGTACGAGCCTTTGAGCCGTGCCGCCTATTTTAATGCTATGAAAAAGAATAAAGAGAAATAGAAGTACTTACTTTAAACAAAAAAGAGATAAACTGGTAATTGGTTTATCTCTTTTTTTATGTGTTTTAAATTTTCTTTCGCATTCTGGCTACCGGAATATCAAGTTGTTCTCGGTATTTGGCTATAGTTCTTCGCGCAATTGGATAGCCTTTTTCTTTTAAAATTTCAGCCAATTGATCGTCAGGTAACGGTTTTTGTTTGTCCTCTTCCTCAATCGTATTTTGCAAAATCTTTTTAATTTCTAAAGTCGAAACGTCTTCTCCTTGATCATTTTTCATCGATTCAGAGAAAAACTCTTTAATTAATTTAGTTCCATACGGAGTTTCTACGTATTTGCTGTTGGCCACTCGAGAAATCGTCGAGATGTCCAAGCCAACCAAATCGGCAATGTCTTTCAGAATCATTGGTCGCAGTTTGGTTTCGTCGCCTTCTAAGAAAAATTCTTCTTGATAATGCATAATGGCATTCATCGTTACAAAAAGTGTTTCTTGGCGCTGTCGAATTGCATCGATAAACCATTTGGCCGAATCTAATTTTTGTTTGATAAATTGCACCGCATCTTTTTGATCGGCCGATTTATCTTTAGATACTTTATACGTTTGCATCATTTCTTGATAATCTTTAGAAACGTGCAAAGTCGGTGCATTTCGACCGTTTAAAGACAATTCCAATTCACCTTCTACAATACGAATAGCAAAATCGGGAACCACATTTTCAGTCACTTTATTGTTTCCTGTAAATGATCCGCCTGGCTTTGGATTCAATCGCTCTATTTCGTGCACTGCTTTTTTAAGCTGATCATTCGAAATATTATATTTCTGCATCAATTTATCATAATGCTTTTTGGTAAAAGCATCAAACTGATTTTCGATAATGTCGTACGCTAAATCAACAGATTCCGTAGGTGTTTTATGCTTCAATTGCAACAACAAACATTCTTGCAAATCGCGTGCACCAACACCCGAAGGCTCTAGTTCATGTATAACTTGCATCATGCGTTCGACCATTTTCTCATCGGTATAAATACCTTGGGTAAATGCCATATCATCCACAATGTCAGGAACACTGCGTCTTATGTAACCCATGTCGTCGATGCTGCCCACTAAAAATTCAGCAATTTCTCGTTCTTCGTCGTTCAGAATAAAAGTATTCAACTGATTGATTAAATCTTGATGAAAACTAATTGGCGCTGCATACGGCATCTCACGATCTTCGTCTTCGCTGTAATTATTGACTTGCGTTTTATAATCGGGCGTGTCGTCATCGCTCAAATAATCATCGATGTTAATGTCTTCCGCCTCGATTCGTTCAGATTCCGACTCATCGTAATCATCAAACTCTTCATTAGCAAATTCATCTTCAGCATCGTATTCGTCTTCTTTTCCTGCTTCTAAAGCTGGATTTTCATTCATTTCTTCCAGCAGACGTTGCTCAAAAGCTTGCGTAGGCAATTGAATTAGCTTCATCAGCTGAATTTGCTGTGGAGATAATTTCTGTGATAATTTTAAATTTAAAAATTGCTTTAGCATTATTTTCTGTAATCGTTAAATTTTTTATTGTTAAATCGTTAATCGATTAACCGACTCATTTTTGTTTAAAATTCAGCACTTCCAGGTGTTCTTGGAAACGGAATTACATCGCGAATGTTAGTCATACCGGTTACAAACAATACCAAACGTTCAAAACCTAGTCCGAAACCAGAGTGCACTGCTGAACCAAAACGGCGCGTATCCAAGTACCACCATAATTCTTCTTCGTCAATTCCTATAGCTCTCATTTTCTCTACCAAAACGTCGTAACGTTCTTCTCTTTGAGAACCACCAACGATTTCTCCAATTCCAGGAAAAAGGATGTCCATGGCGCGAACAGTTTCTTTTCCAGGCTCCGTATTATCGTTCAATCGCATATAAAATGCTTTGATGTTGGCAGGATAGTCATACAAAATTACCGGACACTTAAAGTGCTTTTCAACCAAGTAACGCTCGTGTTCCGATTGTAAATCAGCTCCCCATTCTTCAATGATGTAACTAAATTTTTTCTTTTTATTTGGCGTTGAATTTCTTAAAATATCAATTGCTTCGGTATAAGATACACGTTTAAAGTTGTTTTCTAAAACAAAGTTCAGTTTTTCCAACAAAGCCATTTCGCTTCTTTCTGCCTGTGGTTTCGATTTTTCTTCTTCCAACAAGCGACCTTCCAAGAATTTTAAATCTTCAGAACATTTATCCAACGTGTATTTTATTACATATTGAATAAAATCTTCCGCCAAATCCATATTGTCGTCCAAATCATTAAATGCAACTTCTGGCTCGATCATCCAAAACTCAGCCAAATGGCGAGAGGTATTCGAATTCTCAGCTCTAAAAGTTGGTCCAAAAGTATAAATCTGACCCAAAGCCATTGCAAAAGTCTCACCTTCTAGTTGTCCAGAAACCGTCAAATTGGTTTCTTTTCCAAAAAAGTCTTCTTTGTAATTTATTTTACCGTCCTCTGTTCTAGGGGTATTTTCAAAGGGTAAGGCAGTCACTTTAAACATTTCTCCCGCGCCTTCTGCGTCAGAACCTGTAATAATTGGCGTGTTTACATATACAAAACCTTTTTCTTGAAAATAGCTGTGAACTGCAAAAGACAATACGGAACGCACACGCATAATAGCGCCAAAAGCGTTGGTACGCACACGTAAATGCGCGTTTTCACGTAGAAATTCTAACGAGTGTTTTTTAGGCTGCATCGGAAATTTCTCTGCATCCGAATCTCCCAAGATTTCTAATTTAGAAACTTGAATTTCGTATTTCTGACCAGCACCCTTGCTTTCAATCAAAGTTCCTGTTACCGAAATCGCAGCGCCAGTAGTAATTCTTTTTAATGTTTCTTCGGCCGTATTTTCAAAATCTACAACACATTGTATATTATTAATGGTCGACCCATCATTTAGCGCGATAAATTGATTGTTTCTAAAAGTTCTTACCCATCCCTTTGCATTCACTTCTTGAAGTGTCGTCTTGCTAGTCAGCAAATCCTTAACTTTTGTGTGTTTCATTTTAATTGTAAAATTGATTTAAAAATAGTCGTCCAATCTCTGCAAATATAAATCTTTTCTTTGTAATTGCCCGTTTTTTGTAGGTCGACACTGTTTTATTAGGAGCTATTTCCCGTCATCCGCTATATCTTTTGGGGCAAACCATGCCCCAAAAGGATGCCGCTACTACCGGGGCTACGGCTTTAGTGCTTTTATAAGATTAAAGAGTCATTGTCAAATACAAAATTCTTCTCATTATTTGTACGAAGTTACTAGCTAAAGAACTTAATTCCATTACTCAAAAACAATGTAAAAGCAAAAAATCCCGCACTTTAAAGAGCAGGATTTTTTTATAATTTGTAAAACTAAAATTCTTAATTTGATCCCTGTACCGCATGAACGTGCACGCCCATTTGTGGAAAAGGAGGAGTTAAGTTATGATCTGCAAATCGAGTGTATACTTTTTCATTCATATCAAAAAATACGCCCCAATAATCGGGACCATTAACCCAGACACGAACCACAAAATTTACCGAACTTCCAGACAGCTCAGACAAGCCCATAAATACTGCAGGGTCTTTTAAAATACGTTCGTCTTCTGTGATAAAAGTGTTTAAAGCTCTCTTAAAATCTTCGACATTATCACCGTATGCGATTCCGAATTTCCAATCGACTCTTCGCAGATCTTCCGCGGAATAATTGATTATTGCTCCCGTAGATAAAGGTCCATTCGGAATAATAACTAACTTTTTATCTGGCGTATTTAACAGTGTCGAAAAAATGCTGATCTCCTTCACGGTTCCGGCAAAATTTTGAGCTTCGATATAATCACCAATTTTAAATGGTTTTAATATCAGAATAATTATTCCTCCAGCAAAATTTTGAAGCGTTCCCGACAAAGCCAAACCAATGGCCAGACCACCAGCACCGATAATTGCTACAAACGAAGTCATCTCTATGCCAATCATTCCCATTACCGTAATGGCCAATAAAATTTTTAAAATAATGTTGGTTAAACTTCTTAAAAACGGAATAAGAGAATGATCAATATTTGATTTCTCCAATGATTTTGAAACACCTTTGGTTATTAATTTGATAATCCATAAACCAACAAAAAGAACAATAATTCCGCCTACCAGTTTGGGGGCGTAAAAAACGGCAAAATCAGTTAATTTCTCTAAATAATTATGTAGTACAACTACTTGGTTTTCCATATTAATTTTTTATTTTTTTTCTAGTATTACGCTGCTACTATTAATACGTAGCCTGCGACAAATTAGTGCTCTTATCGTTCGTTTCTTTCGTCTTCCGTTTCCGAAAGATCGGCTAAAACGTCAATCGTGGGCTTGGTAAATTCTTGTTGATTAGCCAATTTTTTATTCAATGTTAACACTAAACTCGGCAGTAAGATCAAATTCGATAACATTCCGAATCCTAAAGTAATCGCGATCAATCCTCCTAAGGCAACAGTTCCTCCAAAATCGGATAACATAAATACCGAGAATCCAGCAAATAAAACTACGGATGTGTAAAACATACTCACACCGGCTTCTTTTAAAGTAGCGTATACGGAACGTTTAATTTTCCAATTATTTTTAGTTAATTCCTGACGGTATTGCGCCAAAAAGTGAATTGTATCATCGACCGAAAGCCCAAAAGCAATACTAAAAACTAATATTGTAGAAGGCTTTAATGGAATGCCGAAATAACCCATCAAACCAGCGGTAATCATCAATGGTAACAAATTGGGAATTAACGAAACAACCACCATTTTTAAAGAACGGAACATAAAAACCATCAGTAAAGAAATTAGCAAAACGGCAAATAGTAATGATGTTACCAAATTACTTAGCAAATACTTTGTTCCCTTTTCAAACACAAAAGCTTTACCGGTAAGTACTACCTTATAGTGATCAGCGGGGAAAATAGAGTCAATTTTACTTTGTAATTTATCTTCGATTTTAGCCATATTTCCCGTGCCAATATCTTTCATAAAAGTTGTGATGCGTGCAATTTGTCCCGTACTGTCTACGTAACTTTTCATTACATTTTCGTCGGCATTTTTACTGGTATTTTTGGCATAGCTTAAAATAAACGATTGCTCTTGCGCTGTTGGCAAAGCATAATAGTCAGGATTGCCATTGTAATAAGCTTGCTTAGAATATTTAACCAAGTTTAAAATAGAAATAGGTTTAGAAAGTTCTGGAATTTCTTCTATCGCACTTTGAAGCTCATCCATTTTTTTTAAGTTAGAAAGTTTCATTGCTCCTTTTTTTCTTTCGGTATCAATGGTGATTTCAAGTGGCATTATACCATCAAATTCTTGTTCGAAAAATAAAATGTCATTAAAGAATCCCGTTTTCTGCGGCATGTCTTCAATCAAACTTCCAGATGTTTTAATTTGTAAAGCACCAAAAATACCAACTGCAAAAATAAGAATGGCAACACCATACACATAACGGCGCTTGTAACGCACGGTATGTTCAATCCATTCCATAAAAGCACGAGTATAGTTTCGGCTCAAATGTTCTAAATGACGTTCCTTAGGAATGGGCTGATAACTGTAATAAATTGGAATCGTAATTAAACACAAGAAAAACAACGATACAATACTTACCGAAGCGACAATACCAAATTCTTTCAGCAACACGCTGTTGGTGATAATGAAAGTAGCAAAGCCGGCTGCCGTTGTTAAGTTGGTCATTAAAGTAGCGGTTCCTACTTTGGTAATTACGCGTTGTAAAGCTTTTGCTTTATTGCCGTGCGCTTGGTATTCTTGCTGATACTTATTGGTAAGAAAAATGCAATTGGGTATTCCGATAACAATGACCAGAGAAGGAACTAAAGCCGTTAGTACGGTAATTTCGTAATGGAATAATCCTAAAAATCCGAAGGTCCACATTACACCGATAATTACAATTACCATTGAAATTAAAGTAGCACGAAACGAACGGAAAAAGAAGAAAAAAATTAGCGAAGTAATCAAAAGAGACGCGCCCACAAATAAACTAATTTCGTCGGTGATGCTCTTGGCATTTAATGTTCGAATGTAAGGCATACCCGAAACGCGCAAATCAATTCCGGTTTCTTCCTCAAAAGCTTCAATTTTCGGAATAAAATCATTTAAAATATAATCTTTTCGGCGCTCTGTATTGACAATCTTTTTATCTAAATAAATGGCTGAACGTATGCTTCCGCTTTTTTTATTAAAAAGCAATCCTTCGTAAAACGGCATTTTTTCGAACAGATCTTTCTTTAAACTAGTTAAATACGTTTTGTCTTTAGTCTTGCTTTGATTGACAAAAGGAACCAGTTCAAAAGTTTGTAGCGAATCGTTTTTTTGTAATTTTTGCAGGTCGCTTATCGAAACGATTAAGTCAACTTCTTTTTGTGCTTTAATGCTCGCCATTAATTTGCCCCACGCTTCGAAAGCTTTTGGTGTATAAAAAGCATCGTCTTTTACGCCAACAACAATTAAGTTTCCTTCTTCACCAAATTCTTTTAAAAACGTATTGTATTCATTATTAATAGGGTGGTCGTCTGGAAGTAAGTTAGCCTCGGTAAATGAAAACTGTATGTTTTTCCATTGCAATCCGAAAAAAACAGTCAGTAAAATAATTAAACTTAAGATCGCAATTCGATTTTTAAGAACAATACGTGCTATAAATTCCCAAAAGCCAACTTTTAATTTCTTTTTCATAATGCATAAAATGGGTGCAAAGGTAAAGAAAACAGCGGTAAAAGCTTAGTATTAAGCTCTTTTTTTTAATTGGGAAGTCTTAAAATACTCCCAAAATACGCGTATGAAAATAGTACGCAAAACTGTATTTTGCTCCACTATTTTTTAATTAATCGAAATGAATTGTAAAGCAGATTTATCGTTTAATAGCAATTAAAAAATCCTAGATCTATGATTGGATCGGTGGAATCGGAAGAATAAATTCGCATTTCTACAAAATTGAAAATTCAGATTCTTTTATAATAAGTGCGTTAGATATTATTTATAATTTTAATTCCGAATCATTTACCATTCGTAAATCAGACTTTTATTTCTATTTTTACAGCAGAAACTGCGTTTTGTCTCTTTATCCGAAGCATTTTATTTTCGAAAGTATTTGGTGGAGAAACGTCTTTTTGGTGTAACTATTAAACTTTAAAAATGAATTGGATTTTACTTATAATTGCTGGATTGTTTGAAGTTGGTTTTGCTTCTTGTTTAGGAAAAGCGAAAGAAACAACCGGAATGATCGCAACCTACTGGATGATTGGATTTTTTGTTTGCTTAACGATAAGCATGGTTTTGTTGTACAAAGCCACGCAAACCTTACCAATTGGAACAGCTTACGCAGTTTGGACAGGAATTGGAGCGGTTGGAACTGTTTTAGTA
This sequence comes from Flavobacterium sp. TAB 87, assembly GCF_001529295.1. Classification (GTDB taxonomy): domain Bacteria; phylum Bacteroidota; class Bacteroidia; order Flavobacteriales; family Flavobacteriaceae; genus Flavobacterium. The sequence continues at coordinate 91,688 of NZ_LLWK01000038.1, read as the reverse complement.
GGAATATTTATTTTTAAGGAGCCAGCAACCTTTTGGAGGATTTTCTTTTTAACTACGTTAATAGCTTCGATAATCGGACTAAAATTTGTGTCAACTACTTAAAATTACAAACCAAGATCTAGCCGGAAAGAGAGTTTTACTGCAATATTATCTTGTATTTTAGCTAAGCCGTTTGGGCCATATCGATAAAAACCACTCAAACCAAAACCTTTGTAAATTTGGTTTAACTCGATGCCAGATTCAAAAAAACCGTTGTTTAATGTTTTATAAGTTGGACCAACATGTTGCTCTGGTTTTTGAAGATCTCCCCAAGCCATTCGGGTAACTAAAACTAAAGAAGGCTTTAATACACTTAATAAAGTAATTCGATTAAAACCATGTTTTAGCTGCAGCATTGCGTATTCTGTAGAGAAAAATTCATTGAAATACATGGTTTCAAAACTATTTCGACCTGCAAAAGTGATGCGTTCAAAAATAGTTTCTTTAGTTAAATTATTCGGACCCGTATTGTATAAATGGGTAAGAGGAACGTTTCCGTATGCATAACCCAATTGCAGTAAAGCACTCGATTTTTGTCCGTTTAAGTATTTTTTTTCTACTTCAGTTTTAAAATCGATTTTACCAAAAAGAAAATCATTTTGTAAAACATTAGGTAAGGCTTGCGTGTATTGCAAAGTGAATTTAGGATACCTTTTTTCAGATTCCATTCTTCCCGTTGGTGTTTGCATGTATTCACTAAACGGATTCCAGGCAATAGAAAGCATGGCGGTCGTCATGACATAATCAGAGTATAATTGGCCGTTTAAATTATATAAGTAATCAAACTTTGGTTCAATATACGATCGAGAAAACTCTAACAAAGCTTCGGTTTTTGGAATTATTCTAGTCTGAAAATTTGCTTTGTAGCTCACATAATGGTAAAAAGTACTAATGTTGATCGGTCGTGGATCATATAGTTTAAAAACACGTTTGTCAACAGCATAAACCGTACTTGCAATTTCTCGAACATCATCGGTGTAGGATGCATTGAGCCACGAATTGGTTAATTTCCCAACCCTAAAACCGCTTCCTATATTGTATTTAAAAACACCATCTTTGGTTCCATAAGCGCTGTAGCCCTCGATGCGGAAATTTTTAGACAGATGATCGTTGGTAACTCCTCCTATTCCAAAACGAAAACCTTCATAATTATTGTAACTGATTAATTTTCGCAAATCAAAATCAAATATTCCGAGAGGTAAATAACCATCAATTACTTTTCGCCCAAATTTTAAACGACTTTCAATTCGTTTGGCAATTGAAATGCTATCCAGCAAAACATAGCTTTTCTGACTTCGAATATCCAAACTGTCTTTGCGGTATTTTTTCCAAAAGGATTCTTCTCTCGTAATGGCTGCTTCGGTTAGTTCCATTGCAATAGCCGGCCTCTGGATCCTAACAGGCACATTGTATTCTAGATCAAATGTGTTGCTTTGCGAAAGAACATACGTAAAATCGGTGGCTTGTTTTTTGCGAGTTTTAAAATCTTTTTCGGTATCTCCTTCAAATTGAATCGTTCCGCCTAGTATTTTAATATCGTCGTCATTCTTGCCTTTTACAATTTTAAAGGTAGTGCTTTGCGGAAACCAAATTTTCTCATTTTCGAGGTATTCAAATTCATGTCTACCGCTGATGTCTAAAACTCCTCTAATTCGCATTAAAGCTTGTGCTATTCCGTAGTTTTCGGTATCAATATAAAGTGCACCTTCTAAACCATTAGCACGACTTTTCTTTTTATTTTTAAAATAAACCATAAAAGTTGGTCTGCCTTTAATTTTTATGGTGTCCAGTATTTTATAGTTGTAATCGTGCAAAGCATCGACTGAAATCGGACTGTTGTATTTGGTTTCGAACAGTTCGTACTTAGGATCATAAATCGATAACGACTGTAAATTAAAGCCCATTATCTCGTATATAGGTTGCTTAAAACCAGCCATTTTAATTCCTAATACGGTTTGTTTTAGTTTGTTGTTGGAAAAGTCAAACTGCGAAACTTTTTCAGTTTGAAATAAATGTTGCTTGCTAATTAATTCTTTGAATTTATAATTAGCAGAGTCAATCTCAATTCGTTCTCTGCTCGTATTTCGGTGCGTGGTAGTCGTGTCAATATAGCCTCTGATAGAATCTGGATTAGCAGTAACAATAAGTTTGTTGTAATTTTTATATTTAAAAGTCGTCCATCTGTTTTGCGGATTGGTGTTGCGCTTCGCCGCAATAGTCTTGCGAATAATGTTTAAAGCAGGATTTTCATTCGATACCACAACTGCTTTTAGTGATGCCGTTTCTTGCTTTAAAATAATGGTGTAAAAAATCTTATCGCCTCGAACGGGAATCGTTTTTAATTCGTAACCAATATAAGTCACCGACAAGGAATTGACCAAAGCATTAGAAGCAATACTAAATTTACCATCGACGTCAGTAATTGTCGTTAGATTATTATCAGTGCTAATGGTCGCAAAAGGTAGTGGTTGCTGTTTTTTGTTGGTTACAATTCCGTTTACTTGCATTTGCGCTTGAGTGCCAAGCGATAAAAGAAGCAGTAAAAACAAATATAATTTCATGACGAGAAGCGGTGTAATAATTTGCGGCAAGCCAGATTGGGTAGCACAAAAGTAGCAATAAAAAAATCCGTCTTGCATAAAAAAACAACAAGACGGATGGATATGAATTAAAAGTGAATTACACTTTCATTATTTCTGCTTCTTTAAGAACTAAAACTTCGTCAATTTTTTTAATAAAAGAGTTGGTTAACGTTTGTACTTCTTCTTCTGCGCCTTTGCATGCATCTTCTGAAGTTCCGTCTTTTTCTAATTTTTTAATATCAGAGTTGGCATCTTTACGAGCATTGCGAATGCTAATTTTTGCATCTTCCGCTTCAACTTTAGCTTGTTTAGCTAAATCTCTACGACGTTCCTCTGTCAATGGCGGTACACTTATAATAACTACATCACCATTGTTCATTGGGTTAAAGCCCAAATTGGCAATCATGATCGCTTTTTCGATTGTATGCAACATATTTTTTTCAAAAGGCTGCAACGTTATTGTTCTTGCATCAGGAACGCTAATCTTTGCTACTTGGCTCAACGGTGTTGCAGACCCATAATAATCAACAAAAACGCTTCCAAGCATGGCTGGAGAAGCTTTTCCTGCACGAATATTTAAAAAAGCTTTCTCTAAATGCGCAACCGAATCACTCATAGATTCTTGGGTACTCTCTAATATAAAATTTATTTCTTCGTTCATTTTTTTAGTTTTTGGTTTCAATCTCCGTATTCAGTTGTGCAAACGTCAACTGTTTTTGGGAGACTTATATATTAACTACAGTTCCAATATTTTCGCCTTCGCAAATTTTTATTAAGTTGTCTGTTTTATTCATATCAAAAACGACAATTGGTAATTTGTTTTCTTGACTCAATGTAAATGCAGTACTATCCATTACGTTTAGTCCTTTTTGCAATACATCTTGAAAAGAAATAGTCTCGTATTTAATGGCATTTGCATTTTTTTCTGGATCACAATCGTAAATACCATCGACTCTGGTTCCTTTTAAAATAACATCAGCATTAATTTCGATACCTCTTAAAACAGCAGCTGTATCAGTAGTAAAGTACGGGTTTCCCGTTCCTGCACCAAAAATTACAATTCTGTTTTTCTCCAAATGGCGAACGGCTCTTCTTTTAATATAAGGTTCAGCAATTGCTTCAATCTTAAGTGCAGTTTGCAAACGAGTTAACATTCCTTTGTTTTCAAGAGCACCTTGCAATGCCATACCATTAATAACAGTGGCTAACATTCCCATATAATCACCTTGCACTCTGTCCATTCCAGAACTTACGCCAGAAACACCTCTAAAAATATTTCCTCCACCAATTACAATCGCAATTTCCACTCCTTTATCGTGAATCTTTTTGATTTCATCTGCATATTCGCCCAATCTCTTAGGATCAATACCATATTGTAAATCACCCATCAAGGCCTCACCGCTTAATTTTAGAAGAATTCTTTTGTATTTCATTTGTTTGTCGCGTTTGTTTGTGCAAATATAGACATATTCTAATTTTTTAAAATAATCTTTACTAAAATTAATTATTCTTGTTAGAATTGCTTTGTGTGATAAAAGTCATTTTGAATTCTTTTTAGTATATTTAAGTTTGTAAGACATTAAAAAATAAAATTATTATGAATAGTACTGTAGCTAAATCCTTGTTTGCGAGTCATTCGTACGAAGAATATAGAAAATTGGTAAGCGACTTATTGACTGAAGGTAAAGTAACAGGTGATGAACAATCGGAAGATTTAGTAAACTATGCGACTTTAAATGAAAAAAGAATGAGTCGTTTGGAGAAAACAATTGTGATCGCTGACGAAGTCAAAAGCGGAATCGAAGATTTAAAACACGATTATATTTGGTTGGTAATCTCTGAAGGATGGTGTGGTGATGCAGCGCAATTGTTGCCAATTATGCATAAAATGGCTGAAATTGATTCTAAAAAAATAGATTTACGAATCGTTTTAAGAGATGAAAATCCAGAGTTAATGAATTATTTTTTGACTAATAACGGAAAAGCAATTCCGAAGTTAATTGTAATAAATAAGGAAACATCATTGGTCGAAAATCATTGGGGTCCGCGTCCTGCAGGTGCCGTAAAATTAATCAGTGATTATAAAAAGGAATTTGGAGTCGTTGATGAAACGGCAAAATCGGACTTGCAATTGTGGTATTTACACGACAAAGGTCTAAGTACCCAAGCAGAAATTATGGAGATCATGAATTACGTAGATCAGAAGTAAGAATAGTATTTCTTAGAAAAAATAAAACCCATTGCGAAACATACGTTTTGTAATGGGTTTTTATATTGTGATTTTTAAGCTAAACTTTTTTCAAATGCTTCAACATCAATGGCATCTTTTACATTGTAGTCACCAATTTTCGTTCGGCGCAAAGCTGTTAAATGTGCGCCAGATTGCAATGCTTTTCCAAAATCAAAGGCCAACGAGCGAATGTAAGTACCTTTGCTACAAACGACTCTAAAGTCAATTTCGGGCAACTCAATTCGGGTAATTTCAAATTCGTTGATCGTCGTTTTTCGGGATGCAATTTCTATTTCTTGACCCGCGCGAGCGTGTTCATACAAACGAACTCCATCTTTTTTAATTGCCGAATATATAGGTGGTTTTTGATCAATTTCGCCTAAAAACTGTGGAATGGTTTCGTTAATTAACGCTTCAGTAATGTGATCAATTGCAAAAGTTTGATCAATTTCAGTTTCCAGATCATAAGATGGCGTTGTTCCTCCAACACAAATGGTTCCGGTATATTCTTTGGCTTGTCCTTGCAATTCGGTAATTCTTTTAGTGAATTTTCCCGTACAAATAAGCAATAAGCCAGTCGCTAAAGGATCTAAAGTGCCTGCATGACCGATTTTAAACTTTTTGGGAAGTCCGATTTTGTTAATTAAAGCGTACTTTAATTTATTTACCGCTTGAAAAGAACTCCATTTTAGGGGTTTATCTACCAGAAAAATTTGTCCTTCTTGGTATTCTTCTATTGTTAATGGCTCCATTATTTAGTTGAATAAAAATAAATTAACAATGCGATTCCAATGATTATTCGATACCAACCCCAAAATTTAAATCCGTATTTTGCCAATACATTTATAAAAGTTTTTACTGCCAGTAGGGCAATGATAAAAGCAATAATATTTCCAATGATAAATAAATAGATATGGCTTTCATCTTGTAAGATCATTTCATACCCTTTCATTTCGGTTGCGGTTCCTTTGCCCCAAGTTTTTACAAAAACAGAATATACGGTTACGGCCAACATGGTTGGAACTGCTAGAAAGAAAGAGAATTCGGCTGCTGCTCTTCGGCTTAAGCCTTGTGTCATTCCGCCAATAATTGAGGCTGCAGAACGAGATGTTCCGGGCATCATGGCCAAACATTGCCAGAAACCAATGATCACTGCTTTTTTAATACTGATTTCTTTTTCGTCGTGAATTCGAGGGTTTTTAAACCAATTGTCTACAAATAAAAGCACAATTCCGCCTAAAATTAAAACTGTCGATATGGCGATTTGGTTGCCTAAAACGGCTTCAATTTTATCGTCAAAAAGATAGCCCAAAACCAGCGCAGGTACAACAGCACAAGCTAATTTGATATAAAAATCAAAGTTTTTAAAATCAAAGAATTTTTTCCAATACAAAACGACAATGGCTAGAATAGCTCCAAACTGTATTGAAACTTGAAACATTTTTAAAAATTCTGATTCTTCCATTCCCAAAAGAGCCGCAGTAAAGCCCATGTGAGCGGTCGATGAAATCGGCAAAAATTCGGTCAATCCTTCCATAATAGCAAGAATGATGGCTTGTATTGTATTCATTTATCAAATGATCAGTGATCAGTATTTTTTAATAGGTAGTAAATATAGTGGCACTTTTAAAAAAGAAGCTGCTAGATGTTTGTACTATTTACTTTTTTGTTGGGGTTTTTAAGAATGGCATAAATGGTAATTCCAAAACCAATTAAAACGGCGGTTGGTGCCAATCTAATTCTTCTAAAGTTAAAAATGGCTTCATTAAAAACATTTGGATCATCGCTTCCGCCGCCACTCATTAAAATAAAACCTAAAGCAATTACGCCAATTCCGATTAAAAGAATTTTATAATTTACTTTATCAAAAAGAAATTCTTGATTGGTTTGTTTGTCTTTCATTGTGTTGAATATTTGTGAACTATCAATCAAAAAAATAAGATTGCTAGCTGTTTATGCTTAGTGTTAATATAAATCGTCTGTTCTCAAGTTCAAGAAACGTTGTGTTGCAAAGTGCGTACTCAACCAAGTAATCAAAATTCCGACTCCTAAAACGGTTAATAATACAAATGCAATTAAAACCTTGTCATCAAGAATGCCTAAACTTGGGAAATTGGTATCTAAGTAAATCAATACACCAATCAATGCCAATATGGCTAAGCCAGCACCAATCATTCCTAATTTTACACTTCGCATTACAAAAGGTCTTCGGATAAAAGATTTTGTCGCACCTACCATTTGCATGGTTTTAATGATAAATCGGTTAGAATGTATGGATAGTCTAAGGGAACTATTAATTAATAAAACAGCAATTACGGTTAAAAAACCACTGATAATTAAAATCCAGAAACTTACTCTTTTAATGTTGTCATTAACCAAATTAACCAATTGTTTATCGTAAACAATATCCGAAATCATAGCGTTTTTGCGAAGACTTTTTTCGATTTTAGCGATGCTGTCTTTTTCAACATAATCGGCTTTTAAATGAATGTCATAAGAGTTTTGCAATGGATTTTCTCCTAGGAAAGTCAAAAAATCTTCTCCAATAATATCAGTGTGCTGTTTGGCAGCTTGGTCTTTAGAAACATAAACATAGCTTTTTGCATACGGCACTTTTTTTAAGTCGGCGTCAAAAGCTTTTACAATACTATCGTTGGCGTCGTTGTCAAAGAAAACCGTCATTGCAATTTTTTCTTTAAAATCATCGGCTAATTTTTTAGAATTAATAACGAATAATCCTAAAACACCCAATAGAAATAAAACCAGAAATACACTAAGTACAACTGAAAAATAAGAGGAAATTAACCTGCGTTTTTGAAATTTATCAAAAGAAGAACTCATAGTTTATCTGAATTTTGACGTAAAAATAATAAAGAATTTCTTTATATGAAGCTAATAACGGTCAAAGTTTTGACTTTAGTGCTTAAAGTTGAATTTAAGAAGGAATTGTAGCTCTTTTTTAAAAATCAAAGCAATTTTCAAGTAAAATAGAGATTAGATCACTGCAATTAAAACCATAATAGACGAATTGTTTTTGTAGCACGTACAATAAATGTAAATTTGCATTTTTATAATTTATAGTGAGCAAATCTTCAACGCTTTCTCACTTTGCAACTCAGTACCTTAAAGATGAAATACAATCCGAACGAAATAGAAGCCAAGTGGCAACAATATTGGGCAGAAAACAAAACTTTTGCAGCACTAAACAATTCAGACAAACCCAAGCATTATGTACTAGATATGTTTCCTTATCCTTCTGGAGCAGGGTTGCATGTTGGACATCCGTTAGGTTATATTGCCTCAGATGTGTATTCGAGATTCAAAAGACACCAAGGTTTTAATGTGTTGCACCCAATGGGTTATGACAGTTTTGGTTTGCCAGCGGAACAATATGCCATTCAAACCGGACAAAGACCAGAAGACACGACGCGTGTAAATATTGACGGTGGTGTGGATAAAGAAGGCAATCAAATTGCAGGCTACAGAAAGCAATTGGACAAAATTGGATTTTCTTTTGATTGGAGCAGAGAAGTGCGCACTTCTAATCCAGATTATTACAAACACACCCAATGGATTTTTATTCAATTGTTCAACTCGTGGTATTGCAAAAAACAAAATAAAGCTTTTGATGTAACAGAACTTGTCAAAGTTTTTGCGGAAGAAGGAAATGTGCTGGTAGAGGCAGTTTGCGATGATCAGGTAGCAATTTTCACAGCCGAAGAGTGGAATGCTTATTCGGAAGAAGAGCAAGAAAAGATTTTATTAAAATACAGATTAACGTATTTGGCAGAAACCGAAGTCAACTGGTGTCCAGGATTAGGAACGGTTTTAGCCAATGACGAAATTGTAAATGGCGTTTCAGAACGTGGCGGTTATCCAGTTATTCGTAAAAAAATGACACAATGGAGCATGCGCATTTCGGCTTATGCGGAACGTTTACTGCAAGGACTGAACGATATCGACTGGAGCGAAAGCATCAAAGAAAGCCAGCGAAATTGGATTGGAAAATCAGTTGGAGCTTCGGTAGATTTTAGTTTGCAAAATTTAGATGGGACTATTTCAGTTTTTACTACGCGTCCCGACACTATCTTTGGAGTTACATTTATGACTTTAGCGCCAGAACACGAATTAGTTTCTCAAATTACAACTGCAGAGCAAATAGCAGCAGTTGATGCCTACATCGAAAAAACGGCGAAACGTTCTGAAAGAGAGCGCATGGCAGATGTTAAAACGATCTCGGGAGTGTTTACAGGAGGATATGCGGTACATCCCTTTACAAAAGAACCAATTCCGGTTTGGATTGGTGATTACGTATTAGCGGGTTACGGAACAGGGGCGGTTATGGCGGTTCCTTGTGGTGACGAGCGCGACTATGCTTTTGCCAATTTCTTTAACGGACAAAAGGGAATGCCAGCGATCAAGAATATTTTTGATCAAGACATTTCACAATCCGCGTTTGGATCGAAAGATGGCTTTAAATTAGTAGAATCTGATTTCTTAGACGGTATGGGTTATAAAGAAGCGACTCACAAAGCTATTGCTGAGTTGGAGGCTATTGGACAAGGAACAGGAAAAACCAATTACCGATTGCGTGATGCTGTTTTTTCTCGCCAAAGATATTGGGGAGAACCTTTCCCGGTGTATTATGTAAATGGTTTACCCAAAATGATTGATGCCCAACATTTGCCTATTATTTTGCCAGAAGTAGCCAATTATTTGCCTACCGAAGAAGGTTTGCCTCCTTTAGGAAATGCAACAGTTTGGGCTTGGGATACGGTGAATAATAAAGTAGTTGCAACAGATTTAGTAGATAATAAATGTATTTTTCCTTTAGAATTAAATACTATGCCGGGTTGGGCTGGTAGTTCTTGGTACTGGATGCGTTATATGGACGCCAATAACGAAACCGAATTTGCTTCGGCGGAAGCCCTAAAATATTGGGAAAGTGTCGATTTATATATTGGAGGAAATGAACATGCCACTGGTCACTTATTGTATGCGCGTTTTTGGAATAAATTTTTAAAAGACAAAGGTTTTGCACCAACCGAAGAACCCTTCAAAAAACTGATCAATCAAGGAATGATTTTGGGAACTAGTGCTTTTGTTTATAGACTAGAAGGAACTAATTCTTTTATATCTAAAAATAAAATAGAAGGTCAAAATGTTCAGCCAATCCACGCAGACGTTTCGATGGTCAATGCTTCAGATGAATTAGATGTGGAAAAATTCAAAGCTTGGAGAGAAGAGTATAAAAATGCAGAATTTATTTTGGATGAAAACGGAAAATACATCGTTGGTCGCGAGGTAGAAAAAATGTCCAAATCCAAATACAATGTAGTTACTCCGGATGATATTTGCACTGAGTACGGAGCGGATACGTTGCGTTTGTACGAAATGTTTCTTGGTCCTTTGGAACAAGCGAAACCTTGGAATACCGCTGGAATTTCAGGTGTTTTTGGTTTCTTGAAAAAATTATGGCGTTTGTATTTTGATGAAAATAATTTAATTATAACTGATGAAGAACCAAACAAAGACAATTTAAAATCGTTACACAAAACCATCAAAAAAGTTGTCGATGACATTGAGAATTTTTCTTTCAATACCTCAGTTTCACAATTTATGATTTGTGTAAACGAATTGTCTGCTCAGAACTGTCATTCTCGTGCCATTTTAGAACCGTTGGCAATCGTAATTTCGCCTTATGCGCCACACATCGCTGAGGAATTATGGTCGTTATTAGGGTATGAAGGTTCGATTGCTACAGTTCCTTTTCCGGTTTTTGAAGCCAAATATTTGGTAGAATCAGAAAAAGAATATCCAGTTTCATTCAACGGAAAAATGCGTTTCACGCTAAAATTACCTTTGGATTTAACCAAAGAGCAAATTGAGGAAATCGTTATGAAAGACGAAAGAACGCTAAAACAATTGGATGGCAAAACGCCAAACAAAGTGATAATTGTTCCAGGAAAAATCATCAACTTGGTTGGATAAATCACTAATCACTAATTATAAATTATTGATTGTGAATGATTAATTTTAGTTGATGTCATTCTATATATAGATAAAAATCCAGATTCCAATTGTTGTTGGCATTTGGATTTTTTTGTTTCTGTATAACTATCTTTTGCGGAGATGTTTACTGTATGTATTTAGACACTTTTGGTTATTCTTTGATTGCTGTTGTAATTGCTTTTTAACGAATGTCAATATGACATTTTTATACTTTGGTTCACAATTTGCTCTTTTAAATGAGTAACAGAAATAGAATTTTAAAAATTTAAAATATGGGAAGTAGCTATTTAATACTTGCGGGTATAATCATGCTTTTTAGTTGGTTAGTGAGTTCAAGGCTAAAAAGTAAATTCGAATTTTATTCGAAAATGCATTTGCAAAATAATATGACGGGCGCAGAAATCGCTGAAAAAATGTTGGCTGATAACGGAATTAGAGATGTTCGAGTAATATCCACGCCAGGAAGGTTAACCGATCATTACAATCCAACAGATAAAACGGTAAATTTAAGTGAGGCGGTCTACAGTCAAAGAAACGCAGCTGCGGCAGCGGTTGCGGCTCACGAGTGTGGTCATGCTGTGCAACATGCGGTGGGTTACGAATGGTTAACGATGCGTTCGAAATTAGTGCCAGTGGTAAATGTGGCGTCAAGCTTTATGCAATGGATTTTATTGGCCGGAATCTTATTGATGAACGCTTTTCCAGAACTGTTGTTATTCGGCATTGTACTATTTTCGGCAACAACATTGTTTACAATAGTAACGTTGCCGGTAGAATATGATGCGAGTAATCGTGCATTGGCATGGCTAGAAAATAAAAGAATGTTAACGCCACAAGAACACGCTGGCGCCAAAGATTCGCTAAAGTGGGCTGCACGAACGTATGTCGTAGCGGCAATTGGTTCTATTGGTACTTTGTTGTATTACGTCTCTATTTATATGGGGGGAAGAAGAAATTAATTAGATATTTTTAAAACACACGAAAGCCAGAATGACATTTAAAATCACGCTGGCTTTTTTATTTGTGGTTTTACTTTTGTGAGCTCTTTTAATGCTGGAGGATGTCGTGCAACTTTATCCAAATAGATGCTTTTAAAAACAATACTATTAAAGAGTAAAAGTGTATAGTTTACGGTGAGTTTAGAACCCAAAATACTTCAATTTAATCTTTTTAGATCGTTATTGATGAATTATCGCTTCTGAAATGTCGATTTTATTAGTAATTAGCCGGATGGGATTTCTAGCAGCTTTCATAAATATCGCATTATTTTGTTTGCCAACGTCGATTGCTACAAACATCTAATTGATTATCAAATGTGGGCGAATTAGTAATATTTCTGCATAAAAAAAGCTGCAAATCTTGCAGCTTTATTATTTTGGTTGAGCAAAAAAATTATTTTCCTTTATTTGCTTCCACTATATATTTTTCTAATGCCATTGTCATAGATGGATTTCCTGGCGTTGGCGCCATGATGTCAATTCGCAAACCGTGCTCTAATGCTTCTTTTTGAGTTGAAGTTCCAAAAACTGCAATTCTAGTTTCGTTTTGTTTAAAATCAGGGAAGTTTTTGTACAATGATTTAATTCCAGTTGGACTGAAAAAAGCCAACACATCATAATAAACATCTGCCAAATCAGATAAATCACTCATTACAGTTTTATAAAAAATAGCTTGAGTCCAATCTACTTTTAAATTATCTAAGGTAATAGGTGCATCTGCATTCAGTTGATCTGAAGCGGGTAATAAGAATTTTTCGTCTTTGTATTTTTTGATAAGTGGAGACAAATCGGCAAAATCTTTTGCTCCAACATAAATTTTACGTTTTCTGTACACCACATATTTTTGCAAATAAAATGCGACAGCTTCCGACTGACAAAAATATTTTAACGTTTCTGGAATTTTATAACGCATTTCTTCAGCCACTCTAAAAAAGTGGTCCACTGCGTTTCTGCTTGTCAAAATGATCGCAGTGTAATTATTAAGATCTATCTTTTGAAGACGGATTTCCTTTGCGTTTACTCCTTCGACATGGATAAAAGGTCTAAAATCAATTTTTATCTTATGCTTTAATTGTAGCTCAAAGTAAGGAGAGTTTTCTACTTTAGGTTCCGGCTGAGATACCAAAATTGTTTTCACTTTCATATAATAATATTTTCTAAATATTGCCCTTTGTAAACAAATAATACATGAAATAATAAGGAGCTATTTCAAGTGCGCAAAGATACAAAATAAAATAAAACAACTTACCGATAATTGCATTTTGATAGGTTTTTATTGAAATAATATAAGCAACCATGCTAATTGTCAAAGCAACTATCATAATTATTAACGGAACATTAGTAGAAAATCCATCATAATAGAACAAAATCGCATTAATCGGCAGTAACAAAATTCCGATATAGGTTCGATACGTGACTTTTTGAAGATTGAATTGCTCAATAAACTCTTCCATATTAAAGGAAGTGGCTATTATTTTTTCGACTAAATATTTAGAAACAATAAAAAAGAATAAGAAAGTAATAATTTGGATGTAAAGCAGCCAGTCAGTTTTTGATGCATATCCAAATATATTTAGGGTAAGCAGAATAAAAAAAGCGAACGAAATTATTTGTACAAAAAACAATGAAGCGGTAAAGCTACTTTTTAGATGACTGCTGTCGCGATAAATTTTGGCATATTTATCTGAAAATATTAACCTAGAAAAATCATTAAAACGATTCTCGTAAACAGACTTTGTTATGGCGATAATAGCAAAAGCAACCACAAACAAAACAGTTGCCCAGTCTTTGTTTTCGGTGATTCGTAATTGAAGTTCTTCCATCATAATGCGGCAAAATTAGTAATTTTTTGGTTCAATACTTTTATTATAACTGTATTATCAAACATATATTCTTAAAATAACATAATATGGCGTTACAAGACTGCGTCGGTGTTCCTTTTAAAACAAATAGTACCTTGATATCAATCAAATGCTATAAAAAGTTTACTTTTGCTTTGCAATTACTCAAAAAACATGAATGATTCTGTTGTTATAATTCCAACCTATAACGAAATTGAAAATATAGAAAGTATAATAAGGGCAGTGCTTTCTCAGCACAAATCTTTTCATATACTTGTTGTCGACGACAATTCTCCCGATAAAACGGCCAAAAAAGTGGAGCAATTGCAAAGCGAATTTGGAGAACGATTGTTTATAGAAAACCGCACAAAAAAAGCAGGTTTAGGAACCGCTTACGTTCATGGATTTAAGTGGGCCTTACAAAGAGACTATCAGTTTATTTTCGAAATGGACGCCGACTTTTCTCACAATCCAAACGATTTAGAAAAGTTGTACGATGCGTGTCACTTTGGTGGCGCCGATTTAGCAATTGGTTCTCGTTATGTAACGGGTGTAAACGTAGTCAACTGGCCTTTAAGCCGTGTTTTGTTGTCTTATTTCGCCTCTGTCTACGTCAAATTTATTACTGGGATGCAAATTCACGATGCGACCGCTGGTTTTGTTTGTTTTAAAAGAGAAGTTCTAGAAACGATCGACTTAGATAAAATAAAGTTTGTAGGTTACGCGTTTCAAATCGAAATGAAATACAGAACTTTTTGCGGAAAGTTTAAGATCACCGAAGTTCCGATTATTTTTACCGATCGAACAAGAGGGGTTTCAAAAATGAGTAATGCCATTATTAAAGAAGCCATTTTTGGTGTAATTGCACTGCGAATAAGAAAAGTTTTTAATACTTTATAAATAATAAAATGAGTAGAATCTTAATTAAGAATGCTAAAATAGTAAACGAAGGGACAATTTTTGAAGGTGATTTGCTAATTGAGAATGACTTAATTGTAGATATTTCCGAAAGCATAAGTGCTAAATCATCTGATTGTACGATAATTGATGCCGAAGGAAATTACCTGATTCCAGGTATGATAGACGACCAGGTGCATTTTAGAGAGCCAGGTTTGACGCATAAAGGAGACATTGAATCAGAATCTAGAGCAGCTGTTGCTGGCGGAATTACTTCGTTTATAGAGCAGCCTAATACGGTGCCTAATGCAGTTACTCAAGAAATTTTAGAAGAAAAATATAAAATTGCAGCCAATAATTCGTACGCGAATTATTCATTTATGATGGGTGCGACCAACGATAATTTAGAGGAAGTTTTAAAAACAAATCCCAAAAATGTAGCTGGTATTAAAATATTTCTGGGTTCATCGACAGGAAATATGTTGGTGGATGATGAAACTACTTTAGAAAAAATATTTTCGAGTACCAAAATGTTAATTGCTGTTCATTGCGAAGATGAAACTACCATACAAGAAAACTTAACAAAGTACAAAGAAGAATATGGAGATGATATTCCGGTAACGGCGCATCATTTGATCCGAAGTGCAGAAGCATGTTATTTGTCTTCTTCAAAGGCGGTTGCGCTTGCAAAAAAGACTGGAGCACGCTTACATATCTTTCATCTTTCTACCGCTCGTGAAATGGAATTGTTTACCAATAAAATTCCGTTAGAAGAAAAGAAAATTACATCCGAAGTTTGTGTACACCATTTGTGGTTTACCAATGACGATTACGCAACCAAGGGAAATTATATTAAATGGAATCCAGCAGTAAAAACAGCTGCAGATCGCGATGCATTGTGGGAAGCTTTGTTAGACGATCGCATTGATGTTATTGCGACAGACCATGCACCACACACGAAGGAAGAGAAAAAACAAAATTATCTAAAAGCACCTTCTGGTGGTCCGCTAGTGCAACATGCAGTAGTTGCACTATTTGAGGCGCACCATAAAGGGAAAATTAGTGTGGAGAAAATTGTCGAAAAAACGGCACACAATCCAGCTAAAATTTTTAAGATAGAAAAAAGAGGATTTATACGAAAAGGATATTTCGCCGATTTGGTAATCGTAAATGCAGGAATGCCTTGGAGTGTTAAGTCGGAGAATATATTAGCCAAATGTGGGTGGTCTCCTTTCGAGGGATACACCTTTAAATCTAGAGTGACACACACTTTTGTAAATGGTAAATTGGTTTACAATTCTTTTAAAGTAAAAGATATTCGAGCTGGAGTACGTTTATTGTTTGATCGTTAAATTGTTATAATGAAGAAAATTTTAGTAGTTGTTTCAATGGTGCTTTTGATGGTTAGTTGCAAAGAGGAAGTTGTCGCAAAACCAGAAAAATTGATTGATAAAAAAATCATGACAAATATTTTGTATGATATGGCTTTGCTAGAAGCCATAAAGTATCAATATCCTTATGTTGTGGACTCTAATCAAGTGAATACACCAAAATACATCTACAAAAAATATAAAATTGACAGCTTGCAATTTGCGCAAAACAACATGTATTATGCTTCGCATTTTAGCCAATACAAGGACATGTTTACAGAGGTTCAAAACCGAATTAAAACACAAGACAGTATTGTAAACAAACGTATTATTGCCGATCGAAAAAAAGATTCGATTAGGGAAAATACGAAAAAAGCTAAGAAGCAGGAAAAAGCAGAAGCCCTTCCTGCAGTAAAAGTCAATGAAGATTCAATCAATAAAAGCATTAAAAAAACACGTCATAAACTGCGTGCTATCGAATAGCTTTTTCTGAAATGTACGCAATAACATTTTCGAATTTATAATCTAAGGTTCTTTTAATCTTTGCATTCGAATACAAATTTTTTGAGTACGATGCTTTTGCGCCAGCCTTACTTATTTGAGGCTTTTTATTGGTGATTTTAGAAAGCAGCCAATCAATTCTCCACAAAATATTCATGAGAGAAGCATCGGCGTGAATGCGCGGTTTCTTGACTCCCAAGCTTCTAGCGATGGCATCTAGTATTTCTCTAAAAACTATATTTTCGGCCACTAAAGAGAATCCTTCGTTTTTAACATCGCTTTCCATCAACTCAATGGCAATAGTAACAACATCATTTATGGTTATAAAACCAGTTCGACCTAAAGTATAAAAAGACAAACCATTGGCAACACGATGGTATAAAGTGGCACTTCCTTGCTGCATTTTAGTTGTTTTAATATAAGGTCCCATGATAACGCCAGGATTCAAAACCAGTACATCTAAACCTTCTTGATGTCCGCGCCAAACTTCCATTTCTGCGCCATATTTTGATATTGCGTAATCGCTGTGCGGTTTTTCAGGATTCCAATCTGTTGTTTCAGAAATACTTTCTTCATGCGGAGCGATATCACCTAGGGCCGCAATCGAACTTAAAAAACATAATTTTTGAATGTTTTTGGCAATACAAAAATTTACAATGTTAGCCGTACCTTCAATGTTAGTTTTCCTGATTTTTTCTTCATCATTTGGATCAAAAGAAATAAAAGCGGCGCAATGATAGACAAAATCAATTCCGACAAAAACAGTTTCTAAGGAAGGAACATCTAAAATATCACCTTGAATCCATTCTAGCTTATCGATTAAATCACCTTTTTGGTAAAAGTCAAAATACGCTTTTGTCTTGTCAATCGACTGAGCGTCACGGTAAATTGCACGAACCGTATTTCCCTTTTCAATTAAATGTAAAGCCAAATGTGCGCCTACTAAACCTGTGGCTCCTGTTATTAAAATCATTCAGTAAAGATAAAATAGAATGTTGTATTTCGCTATCATTTTTTGTTCTTAATATTTTAGAATGGTTCAGCGATTGTAAGGTTGAGGTTTGTAAAGGCTCAGACAAGCAATTGAGCACTTTAGGTTCGTTCAATATTCTGTTTACGGTAGCACTTTTTTAAACCTTTGCTACTTTGGGACTTTGAATCTTTAGAGCCTACTAAACACGATAATTTTTGAGATTGCAACTCACAATCCTTATATTTGCAAAAATTGTTTAAAAAGATGAAAAATTTTATTGAAGAAGTAACTTGGAGAGGAATGCTTCACGATGTTATGCCAGGTACCGAAGAACATTTGATGGAACAAATGCGTGTGGCGTATGTGGGTATTGACCCAACTGCCGATTCATTACATATCGGACATTTAGTTGGTGTGATGTTATTGAAACATTTTCAGCTTTCTGGCCACAAACCAGTAGCTTTAATTGGTGGTGCAACCGGAATGATTGGTGATCCATCAGGAAAATCGAATGAAAGAAATTTATTAGACGAACCAACATTACGCCACAATCAAGATTCGATTAAAGCGCAATTGTCTCGTTTTTTAGACTTTACCTCGGATGTGCCAAACGCTGCAGAATTGGTTAATAATTACGATTGGATGAAGGATTTCTCCTTCTTAGAATTCATTCGCGACGTAGGTAAGCACATTACTGTAAATTATATGATGGCCAAAGATTCTGTAAAGAAAAGGTTGTCATCTGAGTCTGCTGAAGGGATGTCGTTTACAGAATTCACGTACCAATTGGTACAAGGCTACGACTTTTTACATTTATATAAAAACAAAAGTTGTACCCTACAAATGGGCGGAAGCGATCAGTGGGGAAATATTACTACCGGTACCGAAATGGTGCGTAGAATTGAAGCTGGAAAAGCATATGCGTTGACTTGTCCACTAATAACAAAAGCAGACGGAACTAAATTTGGAAAGTCGGAAGGTGGAAACATTTGGTTGGATTCAGCGAGAACTTCTCCGTATAAATTTTACCAATATTGGTTGAATACTTCAGATGTCGATGCTGAGAAATACATTAAAATATTTACTTTTTTGTCTAAAGAAGAAATTGAAGACTTAACTATTAAGCACAAAGAAGCACCACATTTGCGTTTGTTGCAAAAACGTTTGGCTGATGAGGTTACGATAATGGTTCACTCTTCAGCTGATTTGGACAATGCCGTAAAAGCATCAAATATTCTTTTTGGAAACGCTACTTCTGATGATTTGAAACAATTGGATGAAGCTACTTTCTTAGATGTTTTTGATGGTGTCCCGCAAGCAGAAATTAGTAAATCAGAGGTAGAAGCTGGTTTAGATATTGTTTCAGTTTTAAACGAAAAAACAAGCTTTTTTAAATCGAATGGAGAAGCGCGTCGTGCGTTAACTGCTAACTCTATTTCTGTAAATAGAGAGAAAGTTAAAGAAGATTACGTGTTGACAAGCAACGACTTAATTAATCAGCAGTTTGTATTATTGCAAAGTGGTAAGAAAAACTATTTTGTGGTAAGAGTAGTTTAATAGCTTAAATACTCTAATAATTTGGTTTTTAAAGCACCATTAAATTACAACCACGAATATCAGAATTATCAAAACGTCCCAATACCTCGAAAGAGTTGTTGGGATATTTTTTGCCCAGATCTTGCGTAGCGATAAAAGAACACGAATTAATATTGGTCAAATCGATTACGTTGATGCCACCCGTTTTTCCTTCTTTTACGTAGCTTAAAGCGTCTTCCGTATCGCGTATTAAAATTTGCATCCACGAAGGGCATTCAAAAATTCCGTTTCCTAACGAGTAGGCTTGAGCCAAAAGCTCCGTCATTCCGTATTCTGAGTGAATGGCAGTAACTCCAAAACCTGCGCAAAGTTGTTCGTGTAATTCTTCGCGAATCATCTCCTTGCGTTTGCCTTTCATGCCACCGGTTTCCATAATAATGGTATTTTGGAGCTTAAATGGATGTTTTTCGATTAAATCTAATAAAGCATAAGTAACACCAATTAGAATCACATTTTGTCCCGATTGGTCCAGTTTCTCTAATTTTTCGATCAGTTCTTCGTGATTGTGCAAATAGAAACCACTTTCTTTTTGTTTCGATAAACGAATTAAATCTTCGATCATATAAATTAACGAAGAACCGTCCCTTTCTAAATAGGATGGAAGTAAAGCCAAGACCACATAATCTTCAATGTTGCCGTAAAATTGCGTAAATCCGCTGCGGTAACTTTCTTCATAAATGCTTACATCAGTAATTAAATGTTTACTGGTAATCATGCCTGTAGTGCCGCTGCTGCTAAACGTTTCCTGAATAGGATTTGTATTAGAAACAACCGCATGACTTTTAAAAAATTGAATGGGTAAAAATGGAATGCTTGTCAGTGATTTTACCTCTTGTGGATTTATTTTTAGCAAATCACAAAATTCCCGATACACTAAATTGTGCTCGCGCTGGTGCCGAAAAACTTTAAGGGCTGTTTTTTCAAATTGTTTTTGGTTTGAAATAGTAAAGATATCAGAAGTTGCAATCACAATTTTTTTTGCAAAGGTACTAACTATTTTAAAAAGATAAAGCTCCAAACAAGTTGGAGCTTTATGTATACTGTAGAGCTTTTATCGAACGATTAATTTTCGTGTAGCGGTAGCATTTTCTTCGGTTATTTTAATAATATAAACACCAGGGGCCAAAGAAGATACGTTTAGTTCCCTTGAAGCTATTTCCGTTTGCAAAACTTTTTTGCCTAAAACATCAAATATGATAATTTGTTTATTGAAATCATTTTTTGAAGTAATGTAAACTTTACCGTTACTTACGGGATTTGGGTACACACTTAGACCTTCAATAACCGTAGTATCTTGCGGTTTGGATTGCGCTTTACCGTCTTGAGCTGAGACGCTCAGAGAAAAGAAAAAAGCCAATAAAAAAGTAATATAAAAGTAATTTTTTGCCATCGCATCTATTTGGTATTCGTAAAAGTACATAAAAAAGATATAGCAATTACAAAAAAAATACGGTGTAACAAATTTTTAGGAGTATATTTTTATAATTAGTTCTAAATGCTGCATTATATTGTATTTCAGTTAGTTGAATAATTTTATAGACCTTTATTTTTAACTGTAGTTTATTAATTCAAATACTTTACTACTATTTTAGAGTACATCATTTGGAGACATTTACCTATTGCTGTAATATGTAGATGGACATAAAAAAAGCGGTCTGAAAATCAATTTTCAGACCGCTCGATTGTATTATTTAGTAGGTTTTATTTAGTCCAATCTGCCCAAGAAGGTAAACTAGCTCCTGCGCCAGCACCAGTTGCAGCATTAGTTGTTCCTGATAATTTAGGGCCATCTAAAGTAGTAATTTGAGCACCAAAAGTATAATTGGTTATGATAAAGTTACCAGCTGCAAGGTTAGCAACTACGCCAGCATCTGTAGATAATTTGCATAATGCTATAGGCATGTCAGCTGCGACAAATAAATTAGTATACGTTTGTTTTCCACCACCTTCTTTATAGTTAATCGCTTTTTCGTCGGCTTTAAATTTATCATCGCCTTTAACAATAGAAATGTTAACTATTTTACCAGCAGTCATCGGCAGCGCATCAGCAGGATTTTTTTGATTGTTAGATCCCTCAACGCCGGCTTTAGTAATACCCTTAATGTATACGTTAGTAGCAGTTCCTTGCCATCCGTCAGCAAAATCGAGCGAGTCATCATACGAGTTAATGATTACTAAATTAGATGGATTTACAGCACCTCCAAAAAACTCAATTCCGTCGTCACCACTTTCAAAAGCGTAAATGTTTGAAACTTCTGTTCCTGAGCCTACTCCGAAGAAAGAAATACCATTGTATTCTTTTTCTGCTGTAAATTTAGAGCCCGTGTACATGATTTTTAAAAAGGTAATATTTCCTGACGAGTCAAGGTTGTCTGTGCCACCATAACTTAAACCACCAACTTCAGATGTACCGTTGTCTCCTGTATTTACTTTAGCATTTCCACAGATTATTAATCCACCCCAGTTGCTTTCGGCTGGAGATGCTTTGCCAGAAGTCATCACTACCGGTTTTGCAGCAGTTCCATTAATGTTAATTTTCGCATTTCTTTCTACAGCAATATATAAAGAAGTTTCTAGCGCAGTTGGTGACGTTTTAATTATTGTTCCAGCAGGAATTACTAAAGTTGCTCCAGATTTAACCACCAATCCTCCGGTCAAAGTGTAAGTTTTACTAGGGTCTAGAGTAACAATTCCGTCTTTAATGTCTCCTTGTAAATCATCAACTTTTAGTTCAAAAGTACTGTCGTTTTTAATACTGTTACTATCATCAGAACTACAAGCGGTTACCGTAAGTCCTACTATTGCAGCCATTGCAAAAAGTGTTTTTTTCATGTGAATTGATTTTTTATTGTTTCGTTTAATTAGGGCAAAGTAAAGCATCAGATGTTTTTATGGAGTTAAGGCGGCATTAATTCTATATTAAGTCTAAGGTAGTATGTATGAGCATAGTTAATCTAAAGTTTACATTGAATTAGTACTCATAAAAAAGAAGATTAGTAATTGCTAATCCTCTTTTTTATTGACGCAAAAAATAATTTTAGAAGCTGTAATTCAACGTCAGTCTAAGGTCAGAACCCGCTTTGTACGAAGTGACTAACACATCACCAACAGCTTCTTTTCCAATCACTTTTCCTTGTTCTAAAACACGTTCGAAGCTCGGATTTAAGATGTTGTTGTAAATGAAGCCTAATTTGATATTCTTGCTTACGTTAGAACTGATGATGAAGTCTAATTTATTAACGGCTTTATCTACCATGTTACCCACATTTGAGGTTCCTATAACGGCTAATTTATCCGAAAAATAAGAGTACGAAAGGGTCGCAGTTACATCTTTATCTGTAGCAAACTCGTTTATGAACGAAAGGTTGGCGTTAGCTAAAAAGCTAGAAGCTCCAGATAATTTGCTTTCTGAAAAAGTAAAATTGGCTCCAAAAGTATTTTCAGCATTTACTTTATCATTACTAAGATCTTGGTTGCTGTACAAGTACGATCCATTTAAGTCGAAAGACAATTTGGTTTTTAAATCGTTAGTATTTTCAATTTCAAAAATATTTTTTCTATACTCCAATTCTATTCCTGCAACAGTTGCTTTGTCTCCAGTATTTGCATAAGTGATGTCGTTAGAAGACGAATTTAGAAACATTTCGTTAATCGGATTCTGAATAATTTTACCAAATGCAGTCACCGAAATCAGTTCGCCTGGTTTCGGAAAAAATTCCCATCCTAAATCGGCATTGTAATTGGTAGAAGCGTATAAATTTGCATTTCCTACGTAAGCTTGCGCTACATCTTCATACAAAATTTCTACTTTTTCTTTAAATTGAGGAAGCGTATACGTTTTACTAAAAGAGAATTTTAAATTCTGATTTTCATTTAGCGCATATTTAGAAATTAAACTCGGTAAAACATTAAATTTGGTATGGTCAGCAGTTTGACCATTTGGTTTTACAGTGGAGTAAAAAACAACATTTTGACTGGTTTGCTCTAATCTCGCGCCAAGAATCACGCTTAATTTATCGGTTACAGCATATTGCACAGTAGTAAAAGCCGCATTAATGTCGAGATTACCATTATAGGATTGTTGTATTTTGTTTGAAGACGCAGATCCGAAATTTGTAGCGTTTAAATAAATATCGGTAGTGTTTAGTTCTTCTTTAGAAAAAGAAAGTGTAGTTCTATCGGGGAAGAATGAATATTGTTGCGTACTGTAATCTACTTTTTTTAATTTACCAGAATAACCAAAAGTTACTGTTCCTTTGTATTCGTCGTGGATATTATTTCTATTAAAATCATACGAAAGTGCGACATTGGCGGCGAATTCTTTTTCTTTTAAATCTTGGAAAAAGCGGTGGTTATGAATGTTCGAATTGGTAAAGAACGTATAGTTTATTCCGTCAGCAGCTTTAACAAAAGAGTTTTGCATGCGATCTGGAATGCTATTGTTGGCAATACTATAACCCAAGCCCCAATTTAAATTCCATTGCTCGTTAAACTTAGTTTTAGCCACCAATTGGTTCACATACAACTGCGTTCTTTCAAATGTTCCACGCTTGATGAATCCAGATATTTGATCAATTCCTATTCCTCCGCCATCAAAATTCACGTTGGTTCCTTCATATTCACTATAATCTTGCTCGCTTGAATTTAAGAACAATGACGTAATTAAAATAGAATTTTTAGCATTGATTTTATAATCAGCTGTTCCCATCGCTGTTGTGGTCGTACTGTGTTTGTAAGCTTTTCGATAAAAATCAGATAGTATGTCTCCATCGGCAGTTAAGTTTCCTCTGCTGTATCCTTCTGTATACTTATTTTTTGCACTAAAAGAACCGGTGATGAAAGTACTTAAAGAACTTTCTTCATTTATGTTGAATTTTCGCCCGGCACTTAAGGTGTAATAAGCGTTTAAGATGTTCTTGTTTTCTTGTCTGTCCCAACTTGTTGCATAGTTGTATGGTTTTAAAGGAGCGCTTGGCGTTTTTATTATTTTAAATCCCGTGTAAGACGGACCATCTTGCAAGTAAAAATGATCTAACTTCATTACGTTCGTATTAGCTCCCGCACCAAGTGAAAAACTAATAAAAGGTTTGCCGCTGAATTTCTTGGAACTAATATCAATATTTGCTCCGGCAAAATCAGCATAATTTTGCGCTTCAAATGTTTTGCTTACGCCAATATTATCGACGATACTAGTCGAAAAAATGTCTAATGTTATATTTTTATTAGAAGGATTGTTGGACGGTAACGGAAGTCCATTTAAAGTAGTGCCATTGTAGCGATCACCTAAACCGCGTACAAAAATAGTTCCCGAGTCTTCTTGTTTAGAGATGCCGCTTACTTTTGCTACTGCATTGGCTACATCGCTTACGCCTTTTCGAGTAATTTCTTCAGCTCCAATTGCTGCCTTAAAAGCGACTGCATTTTTTTGATCGAGTAATAGAGCAGATTCTTTTTGGCGATTCACAGTAGCTTTTATTACCACATCGTTAAGCGTGTATCCACCAGAAGACAAAGTTTGGTTTGCGATAACCGTTTCACTGGCTCGAACAACCACTGGAACTTCTACATTGTCGTAGCCTACAAAGCTAAATTGCAAAATGTATTCTCCAGGAACGACAGATAACGAATATTTACCGTCCAAGTCAGTATTGGTGCTAACAGTTGTACCTTTAATCACAACGTTTGCAAAAGGTAACGATTCGTTATTCATTTCCTTATCGGTTAACGTTCCAGAAATGGTTCCTTTAGATTGAGCAAAAGCGAGTGAGCAAAATAATAAGGTAATAATAAGAAATTGTAAGTTTACTTTCAGTTTCATTTTCTTTGTTTGTTTATTTTGATGCAAATTAAAGGTGGCTTTGTAAAGTTCATGTTAGCCGCTTGTTATGCTTTTGTCTCCATTGTATTATGAAATTGTTATTAATTTAAATTACGGTTAACTCCACTTTTTAAAGGGCTAAATAGTTATATATTTACACTTGTAAACTATAATCGTCGCGAGTAAACTGTTATAATTCGGCGATTTATCAACCTTTGATGCTTTATTAATTGAATATGAAAAAGACACAAACCAAAATTTTACTAGTAGATGACGAGCCCGATATTCTAGAAATAGTAGGGTACAATTTATCGCAAGAAGGCTATCAAATTGTAACGGCTTCTAATGGAAAAGAGGCGATACAAAAAGCACAGAAAGAATTGCCAGACCTTATTATAATGGATGTAATGATGGCCGAAATGGACGGTATGGAAGCGTGTGAAAATATTCGTAAAATTCCAGAATTAAATAATGTTATTATTACTTTTTTAACCGCTCGCAGCGAAGATTATTCACAGGTAGCTGGTTTTGATGCCGGAGCTGATGATTATATTACCAAGCCAATTAAACCCAAATTACTGGTTAGTAAAGTAAAAGCATTGTTGCGCCGTACGCGCGAAGAAGAAAAAACGAGCGACACTCTTAATGTAGGCGGAATAGAAATTAACCGGGAAGAGTACAAAATCATCAAAGACGACCAAGAAATTTCTTTACCAAGAAAAGAATTCGAATTGTTCTATTTGTTAGCATCCAAGCCCGGTAAAGTTTTTAAACGAGATGAGATACTCGACAAAGTTTGGGGTAACGAGGTGGTAGTTGGCGGAAGAACGATCGATGTGCACATTCGTAAATTAAGAGAAAAAATAGGTGAAGATTTTTTTAAAACTATAAAAGGAGTAGGTTATAAATTTGAAGTGTAGTTTTTTTCAATTTATAATTCATAAAAAACAACTATAGAACCACTAAGATTTTTTAGTTTTATTGAGCGTTTTAAAAGCTTAATTTTACTTCTTCTCTTAGTGGTTTTCTTTTGAACTACCCAAAGTAATAGTGCAGCGGTTTTAAATTTTACTTTAATACATTTAGATTTATTTAATGAAGATAAGTTTCAAGAAAACATACAAATTTGCTATAAAATCGGCACTATTTATCAGTTTATTTGCAACTGGTTTTGGTGCTTTATTAGCCTATTTGTTTTTTAAAAGCTCGGTAGAAAGGCTATTCTTTTTCAGTACAGTATTCGCCTTTTGCGTTTATATTTTTTCTTTTATTGTTTTGCAATATCGAGTTGAACGATTTATTTACCGAAGAGTAAAGAAAATTTACGATGAGGTTTCTTTATTAGAGTCCACGCCACTTTTAAATCAACCGATTACAACCGATATGGAAACACTTTCTCGCGAAGTCAAAAAATTTGCTACCGGCAAAAAGTTAGAAATTGAAATGCTGGAAATTCGAGAAGCATACCGCCGAGAATTTTTAGGAAACGTTTCACACGAATTAAAAACACCTTTGTTTACCGTGCAAGGATATATTTCGACTTTGCTAGATGGTGCCATGGATGATGAAGTAATTCGAGAGAAATATTTGAAACGTGCCGAAAAAGGAGTAGATCGTTTGATCTATATTGTCGAAGATTTAGACATGATTACTAAACTCGAAGTAGGTGATTTAAATTTAGATATATCTCGATTCAATATCGTCGAACTCATTCAGAATGTTTTTGAATTGCTCGAAATGAAAGCTGAGAAGAAAAAAATACGCTTGTTATTCGAAAAAAAATATCCCCAAATCATAGTGGTCAAAGGAGACAAAGACCGCATTCAACAAGTGCTAGAAAATTTAATTGTCAACTCGATTAAATACGGAAAGCTAAACGGACAAACCGAAGTGAGTATTGTAAATTTGACTAAGAAGAAAATATTGATTCGAATTAGTGATGATGGCGAAGGTGTCGAAAAGCACAACATTTCGCGTCTATTTGAACGTTTTTATCGTGTAGACAAAAGTGGTTCTCGCACAGAAGGCGGTTCTGGTTTAGGATTGGCCATTGTAAAACACATTATCGAAGCACACAAAGAAAAAGTTTATGTAGAAAGCGAAATCGGTATTGGATCTGATTTTTCTTTTACTTTAGAAAAAGCCTTAAAAAAAATAAAGCCCGTTAAAGAACGAACGTAAAAAATTTTGAAACTGTAAAGTTTAATTTAAAGTAAATCACACGAGCTGTTAATTCATTTTAACGGCTCTTTTTTTGTTTGTGCACCAATCTAGTTTGCTATTTATCAATTAGCTTTTTTGCATGAGAAAATAAATTTCATTATCGGTTTGCTACGCCGTATAGTAGTATTTTTATGCAACGCTTTCGATTACTTTAAATTACCGTAAGCGTAACCTTTTGGTAATATTAGACATAAAAATTAACATTAAGTTTGCGTAAAATAAACATACAAGTAACCCATTCTTTAAATGAGAAACAATTTAGCACTAGTATTACTTCTTTTTTCGTTCGTTGTGGCTGCACAAGAAGCGCCGCTCGCTCTAAAATCTTCCAAAAATAAAAATGATATTTCGTCTTATTATACTTCTGGTAAAAAACTAGGGATTACAGCCAAAGACAGTCTATTTCAAGTAAATATTGGTGTCAGAATTCAAAGTAGATTTACATATATCAATGTAGAAAATGAAGATCCAATTGTAGAAGGAGAAGTACGACGTCTTCGTTTAAAAATGGATGGTTTTGTGTACAATCCAAAATTTGGTTATCGAGTGCAATTGGGTTTCTCCGCAAAGGATATGGCAATTCTAGGTGTTGACGATAATGGAAATATTTTAATGGATGGGGTTTTTTATTATAAGGCAACTAATAAAGTAACACTGGCTTTTGGACAAGCAACATTGCCAGGAAACAATCAGCGCATAGTTTCTTCTAGCGCGCTCGAGTTTACAGATCGTACAATTAATAATTCTCGCTTCAATCTCGATCGTGATTTTGGTTTATTTGTAGAATATTCTAATGAAAAGGAGAACCAGTTTTGCTATAATTTGGTGGGAGCTTTAACTACTGGAGAGGGCCGAAATTGGACTAAGAAATCCAATGATGGCGTTTCGCTTACTGGGAAAGTAGAATTATATCCGTTTGGTGTATTTGTGAAAGATGGTTCTCATTTTGAAGCGGATTTGATGCGAGAGAAAACGCCAAAATTAATGGTTGCCGGAGCCTTCAATCAAAATAATAATGCAGTGCGCACGCAAGGCCAATTGGGCAGCCTTTTGTACGAAGCGCGCACGATGCAATCGCTGTTTTTAGATTCAATGCTAAAGTACAACGGCTGGGCTGCCGAACTGAGTTACATGAACAGAAACAGCGACAAACCGATAACGGTAAACCCAAAAGATATTACGCAGACTAGGTTTGTATATGTTGGCGAAGGTGTCGATGCGCAACTGAGTTATGTTTTTCAGTCTAATTATCAAGTCGCTGCGAGATACTCTACTCAAAAAGCAGCTAAGTCCATCGAAAATTTAGCGGCAGATGCCAATGATATGAGCTTATCTGTTTCTAAATATGTATTGAGTCACAAGCTTAAATTCCAAATGGAATATTCCTATGGTACATTGAAGTTTGCTGATGACCTGGAACAAAAAACTTGGTACGCCCGTTTGCAAGTCGAAATTGGAATATAATTTTTTAAATATTTAATTGACAGCATGTTAATAGTAAAGATTGCTTAATCTATCGTTAACTGTGGGGTAGCACGTGTTTTTTTTTATTTTTTATATAAATTATAAAGAGAAAACCAAAAAATAAAAGAGCAAAATTATTACACGTGTTGCCATTTATCGCATTGTTAAGGCTTTGGAATGCATCTTGTTTGTCATCACGTTTGTAAGTAATAAGTTAGTCGAATTCTTTGATTTTAGTTTCTTAATCGATGGAACCAATATTTACACTAAAAATACCAACGTCGTTGACTTGCCTAAAAATGTCAGAATGGTGTTTCAAAAACCAAATCCTTTTCCGAAAACCATTTATGAAAATGTAGCTTACGGATTGCGAGTCAACGAAATTACAGATAAAATTGCAATCGAAGAACGAGTAGTCATGTCGATTCAGCAAGTAGCACTTTTGGATGAAGTAAAAGACAAAGTAAAAAAGTCAGCTTTCGAATTGGCAGGTGGACAACAACAGCGTTTGTGTGTTGCCAGAGCGTTAGCGATTCAGCCTTCTGTTTTATTCATGGACGAACCAACTTCAGCTCTAGCTCCTATTTCTACGTCAAAAGTCCAAGAGTTAATTCATGAGTTTAAAAAGAAATATACCATTGTTATCGTTACGCAAAACATGCAGCAAGCGGCTAGAACCAGTGATAATGCGGCTTCTTTTTACATGGGAAAATTAATTGAACTGCGATTGGCGAAATATTAATTTTAAAGAAAACCATCAAAAACCGAACAGACGAATCAATTCACGAAATAAATGTGTTAATGAAAACAAGTTCCAAAACGGTAGTTTCAGGAACAAATTTAGTTGTTGTTTTAAAGCATTTACAACGTATTTCTGAACATTGTACCAATGTGGCTGAATATTTTTTTTTTAGGATTAATGCCAAAATTATCAAACACGATAAGTTCGAAGATATTGAAAAAGGATAAGATGAATAATTTTTTCAGGTTTTAAAAACATGCATACTATCAAAAATATTTTACTATATTCTATTTTTTGTATTATTAATGCTACATTTGATTGGAATAAATTTACTTTTTTTATGAAAAAGATTATATTTTTTACGATATTATTGGGCTTGTTGTCCTGCGATTCGGAGCGCGATTCTTGCTGCACAAACATTGATGTGAACTTAAATTTACTAGTGCAAAATATTCAAGGGAATGATTTGCTTAATTCTACAACTACGAATTCCTTGAACACAGATAAAATCCAAATTTTATTTGTAGATAAAAATGGAGTGATGACAACATACGATGGTATTGATAATTTTAACGGAAACGGGTATGAAATTTTTGATGCAGGATTTAACGGTAAGGCGATGAAGATTTATTTAAATAATGATGCAGCGATTAAGGAGCCGAGAACGATAATACAGTGGAATGCCGTGGATGCTGATACTATAGATTGTACATTTAGTAGAAAAAATGGAAATATTATACTCAGTTCAGTTTTAATAAATGGAGATATAGTGCAAGAAAAAGAAGGTTTTTTAAAATTTATAAAATAAAAGGTAGCGTTATGTCTCAATTGATGTAACGCTTTTTTTCTTTTACATCTTCTCAAAAACTTTAAATAAGTCATTCCAATTTGTTTTGAAATCTATTTTTGGTAAACCTGAAAAATTATTTATTTTAGAAAGGTCTTCAATGCAAAAGTCCTCTTGCAAAGAAAAAGGAAGCAAACCTTCATTTTCTAATTTTTTGGCTAAATAGAGCTGCTCGTATTGTCCTGGAGTCGGAATAAAAAAGGCTTTTTTCTGCAATGCGACTAAATCCATTACAGTAGTATAACCCGAACGACATAGAACAAGATCACTTTCATTAAAAGTCTGCTCGAGTTGCTTGGTATTCATAAAATTATAAAAGGTGACGTTTTTAAATGTTTCATTTTGTTGTGTTTTCTCTACAATTCCTTTTATAAAAATGACTTTTCCTTTATATTTTAAAACTTCATTTTTTAACTTCTCTTCTAATAAACTGCGTTGTGGTTCGGGACCCGATAGAACAACCATCAAATCGTATTTTTTATTAAGCTCTTTTTGTTTCATTCGGCTCAGCGGGCCAATGTACTTTATATTGAGAGAAGTGTTTTTTACATGTCCCAAATTTCCAGTTAAATTTGGATCTTGGGCCACATCAGGCACCCAGCATTCGTTATGCTTTTTTATAAAATAACGATGGCATTGCGTAGAAAACCAAGTGGTATTTCCCGAAAGTACATTGATTTGATGTGTAAGATAAACGGACGGAATTTTAGCACTGTATATGCCCAGACGATTGTCTGAAATAATACCGTCAATTTCGTATTTTGTAATCCACTGCTGTATCAGTTTTTTTTCAGCTAGAACTGCTTTTATTATTTTAGGAATGGATATAAGCATTTTCCATTTGAAATACTTGTCCGTTTTTGAATATTCAATGTGATACGAAGGCAATGCTAACATTTGAATATAAGGAAATTCTTTACGCAATAATTCCAATGCATTTCCATCCGAAGCTATAATCGGAACGTAGTTATGGTCTAGTAATGCTTGAATAATAGGAATACAGCGCGTTGCGTGTCCCAGTCCCCAATTTAAAGGTGCAACTAAAATGGTTTTATTTGATTGTTCCAAATGGTTCATAGGTTCGTCGTCTTGTATTTCAACACTAAAGTTGCGTTTTATGTTGTGCAACTATTTTGCTTGCACTGTCTATCTGATAAGACCAATAATTTACGATTTAATTTATTAGAAAAAAGCCCGAAGTTGCACACTGCCCGTATGTATGGTTCCGCCTTTTTCCCCTTTTCGACCTTGGTAATTCAAATTAACATCTAAAAATTGCGTTATGTTTTTCTGAATAAGCGCGCGCCAAACTAAATTGCGCCCCGTTTGTAATCCTTCGAGCATGTGGAAACCGACCGATGAAAGTTCGTTACCATTAAATTTATTTTCGTACAAAGAAAATTCACCATTTATTGTTACCTTCTTATCGCCTGCATACGAAAATGAAGTTCCCAAGCGCTGTTGTTGCAGGGTTTCTAAATTGCCAATTTGATTGTTTTTTTGAGTTTGTTCATAAAAGAAATCCAAACTCGTGTTTTTAGAAAACAAATAACTCACTTTTGGAGCCATTTGATAGCCGTTTATGATGTAATTCTTATCCGCATAATCTTTGGAATTTAATGTGGTATAAATGCTTTTGGTAAAGAAACCTACCAACCAACTTTTTTGATACAAATGATTGTATTGCACTTGATGCGAACTATTTTTGCTGTCCTGCGAACCAATCGTCAATAAGTTTTTCGATTGATTTTGCAAATAAGTATAGGTTACCGAATGCTTTTGTTTGCCGCGATTATAAAACAAACTGTTGCGAATACTGGCATTCAATCCCAGAGCATTTTCGGTATTAAAGTCAAATGGGTTCAGTTCAAAGCCACTTCCTTCATTTTTTACTTTTCGTTCTAATAAAAAAGCCGTTTGATTGTAAAAATGAGAGAGTAATTTTTTAAATCCCTTCTTATTTTGCCATTGGTTTGGATTAAAAGTGAGTGATTGCGAGAACTTATTTTGATTGGTTTTAATGTAGACGCGATTCGGTAAAAAGATCCGAATATATTTGGCTTGATCCTGAAAAGCGGCTGTTTCAAACTCTTGTAATTCCTGAATTCCGTTACCGTTGTAATCAATCCAAGTGTACACGCCTTGTCCAGCGGGCACTTCTACGTAAGTGTAATCTTGCTGCGGAATAGTTCCAGAAGTCGTTTCATACAAAGTCGTGCTCTGTAACAACTGATTGAAAAAACGATCGTTGTACAAGACTCTCGAGTTAAACGAAGCTACTGAAACTTGGGTTGGATCTTCAAATTGTAAATTTCGATAATTGGCAAATACCGATAAATCGCGGGTAGTAGTTTGTAGTAATCTCGATTTGATTTGCCAGGTTTGCGAGTGGTTGACGCGCGCTAACAAGCCATCTTGTAAACTGTCGTTAGTGCGGTTTAAATAACCCAATTCTACAAACACTTTGGTGCTATCGCCACGACCTGCATAAAAACTATATTCGGTAAAACGTTGACTCAAATTAGTCAAACTTTGTGTCAAAATATTTTTTTCCTCATTGTCTTCGAGACGAACTTTCGCAGTCAACCAATTTTTGCTCCAGTTGAACTGTATTTTCGAGTTATTCCTTAAAAAACGAGAGTCCTTTTCGATAGAATTACTTTTTAAGTAACTGCCTTGTGTTTCAATTCGCCAATGGTTGTTTTGTAAATAGCCAAATAATGACTGTCTGATTCCGTGGTAATTATCATTTGCATCTAGTTTTTCAAAGCCATAATTCAGGTAGGACAATTCGGTTGCTGATTTTTTTCGATTAAAAGTCAAACCTGAGTGTAGCAAACTTTGATTTCCAGAAAGAAGATTCGGAATATTCCAATCTCTACTGAACTCGATATTGTACAAACGTTCTACCGATTGAAAAGTTTCTTGAACAAATTGATAATCAGTATACGCATCCAAAGTATATTTTCCAGTAAATAATCGCTGCTTGATCTTCAGTTTTCCTGCTGCTCCAGAATTGTTCGCGTCATCAAGGGTTGAAAATAGATTTAAGTCATTGTTGCTTAATCCAAGTTCAAAATCGATGTTTGTTTTTTCAGAAGGATTGTATTGGCCAAAAAACGTAGCGATTTGTTTTTTTATGGGCGCAATTAGTTTGACAACAGGCGCATAATTGCCTTGCGAAATGCCGTTTAAGGGGGCAACATATTCATATGTTCTATTGACTGTATTGTTATTTTGTAAAGTATAATTTCCTTTGCCTGCGCCCACCATGCTAAATTTTACATTGTACAAAACGAGCGCCGCATCATTTGACAATTCAAAAAATTCTTGACCGTTGCTGATTATTTTTTGATATAAAACAGCATTTTCAGAGTAGGCTTCCTCATAAGCCGAAGGCGCAATCATCAGGGCATTATTATCGCCTGCATTGGCTAAAATGGCGACCTGATTTCCATTTAAATTTTGTTGCAAAGGTTGACTTTTCAAATCACTTTCGGCATACAAATACGTGCCAAAGTTCCAATCTTTCGTGGTGTGTTTCACTCCATCATAAGTTACAAAACGAGTAAAATTTTGCTCACTGTATTGGTATTCGACCGTAATTCGCATTTCGGAAGTAATGGTAAATAAAGACGTGAAAATAATTTCTCCTGCATTGTAATCAATTACATAATCGTTGTTTTCGCCACGCTGTAGTAAATTCCCGTTGACGTACACGCGCTCGGATCCAGAAATCACTAAAACGTACAATTCGCCATTTTGACCAATTAATTTGTAAGGACCTTGATTGCCTTCTTGACCAGAAAACTCACTTTTGGCATATTGTCCGCGTACTAATGAGGCCGACGCAAAAACGCTGGTTCTATTTTCGGGTTTGCCAAAGTCAAAATTTAGCGAAAGTCCTTGCACTTTTTTGTTAAAGCGAAGAAAAGAACTAGAATTGTTCTCTAATAAAATATCACCTGCCCGAATCTGCCAATTTTCACTAAATAATTCCATGAAAATGTTGTCAAATTGATCCAGCTTCTGCGAATAGCCACCATCTTGTAGCGGAATATTGTTGTCTTGCAAAGAGGCTCGAATACTCACTTTCTCGGAAAGTTTTCCGGTAATTTGAAGGTCTAAATTGGAATTTAAAACAGAATTCTGATTGTTGCCAATCGTAATTCCGCGGCTAATACTTCCAGAAGTAGTGAGTCCATCAAAAGGAGTAGGAACTATTTTTTTAGGCTGGATTTCGTAAAGAGTTCCGAGTACAGCGTCGTTGCTAATTATTTTACTCGAATCATAATCACCGTATTCTTTGGTTATAAAATCAGGATAAGTTAGGTAGTAAATCGTAACAATGTTTGTTTTGGTAATCAGATTTTCGTCTAGAAGTAAAGTGCCCTTTAAAAAATCTACAGTATAAGTAGTAGCGTCTAAAAGTGTATCATTCTGATCTCTAATTTCAAAAAAAGTAGGGTTGATACTGTTGGTATCTAGGTGAATCGTATCGGTCGTAACCGCAACGGTACTATTTTTATATAAAGAACTTTCGTCCTGAGCATAAAGTCCAGAATAGATAAGTAAGAACGCAATGAAAAGTACTTTTTTAAACATAAATACTGTAAATCCAACGGTTCAAAAGTAGTGTTTAAATACGTAATTTGTTTTTAAATAAAAAAAATAAGGTTTTGCTGTAGTAGCAAAACCTTATTAGAATTAAAATATAACCTTAATCAATTAATTAAGTTCCTTGTATAATAATTTGCATGGTTTCGCGGCTTACTTGTTTTAGTAAAACAGTTTTGTTTGCTTCTACTGTTGTAGCGGCTTCTTCAGTAAAGTGACGAATCGTGTATAACGTTACATTTTCGTTAAAATCAACTTTAAATTTCTTCGATAATATACTGTTCAGTTCGCTAAAATTCGAGAATTTATCTTCGACACAAACAGAAAAACTAATCGCTGAGTTCTGAATCAAGTTTACTTTGATTTGATATTCATGGAACAATTTAAAAATCTCACTAATGTTTTCTTCCATTATAAAAGAGAAATCAATAGAAGAAAGCGAAATTAATAGTTGTTCTCTTTTAACAATAAAACAAGGATAGAATGGCTCCAAATCAACTCCTTTAGCAACAGAGGTTCCTGGTAATAAAGGATTGATAAATGACTTCACGTACAACGGAATCTCTTTTTTCTGCAAAGGCTGTAGCGTTTTTGGGTGTATTACCGAAGCACCATAAAAAGCCAATTCAATCGCTTCGCGATAGGATATTTGATTAAGCAAACTCGCATTTTCGAAATAGCGCGGATCTGCATTCATTACTCCGGGAACATCTTTCCATATCGTTACGCTTTCGGCATTTAAGCAATAAGCAAAAATAGCAGCGGTATAATCAGAACCTTCGCGACCTAAAGTAGTAGTAAAGTTGTTTTCATCAGAACCTAGAAAGCCTTGAGTAATATTTAGGCTATTGGTTTTTATGTTTTTAGAGATGTTTTCTTGCGTTAGTTCCC
This sequence comes from Flavobacterium sp. TAB 87, assembly GCF_001529295.1. Lineage (GTDB taxonomy): Bacteria > Bacteroidota > Bacteroidia > Flavobacteriales > Flavobacteriaceae > Flavobacterium. The sequence goes on along the minus strand of NZ_LLWK01000038.1, from coordinate 56,047 downwards.
AGTCCACTTCTGCATCACGGTAATTGGCATCTGTTTTAATAAAATTTCTAACGTCGATCCACTGGGTATCAATTCCCATAAAACTCATAAACTGGCTCAAAATAGTAGTCGAAACAATTTCTCCCATACTTACAATTTGATCATAGACGAAGTTGTAATTAGGTGATTTGTTGTGTTCCATAAAACACTCTAAATCCGTAAAATGATTTGCTATAATTTCAAACACAGGATGATTTGGGTCCGAAAATAAATCCAACAAAATTTGATTGTGGTAGTTCTTCACATCTTGAACAGAAGATTGTAGTTCAGACGATTGTTCAAAATAGTTTTTAATAACTACCTCTAATGCGTTTGTGGTTTTTCCCATTGCAGAAACAATCAGCAATACATCTTCATATCCTGTTTTTTGCAAAACATCATACACGTTTCTAATTCCTTCTGCATCTTTTACCGATGCACCACCAAATTTGTATACTCTCATTAGTTCTACTCTATATTTTTAAATCAATTTTTTAGGATTCAAAAATGCTTCGATTCCAGCTTCGTCCATTTGTACGACACGCCATTCATCAAGCACTTTTGCACCAGATTTTTCATAAAATTTAATTGCTGGTGTATTCCAGTCCAAGACATTCCATTCTACTCGTCTTACTTTATCTTTTTGCGCTTGCTTAAAGATTTCAGTATACAAAGCCAAACCTAATCCAGATCCTCGCATGCTTTCTTTTACAATAAGATCTTCCAAGTGAATCGTTCTACCTTTCCATGTAGAAAAACGGTAGTAATACAATGCAATTCCAACAATCTCTTTCGAGTTATTGTTGTTCTTGGCTTCGGTATCAACTTCGGCGACAAAAACATGAAACAAAGGATTGGGTCCAAATCCGTCGCGTTCTAAGTCAGCTACAGTGACTACAACCGCCTCCGGTTCTTTTTCAAAAGTTGCCAATTCTTGGATTAATTCTAAAACCGCTGCCATGTCTTCGATCTGTCCTTTTCTGATATTCATAATGTGTGATACTTATAGATTTTATGCTATAATAACACTTTTTTATAAAAACAACAGCTATTAAAGCAACAAATATACAGTAGTCCAAAATTATGTAGAAGCGTTTTAGTGGTATTTCACAAAATAGTATTTTTTGTTATTATGTGCGTGTAGCTGCATTTGTTCGTAAAGTAATGTGCAAAAAAAAGGGCTGCATCAAATTAATGAAGCAGCCCTCTAATAAGGTATAAACGTTGAATTATTTATTCATGTTTTGCATTTCGTAAATAAAGGTATCTAAATCTACTTTCTTGCCCACTAATGAAAGTGATTTTGCAACTATATAATTTACGTTACTTGGATTGAATCCTAAACCAATTCCAATTTTTTGTAACATTACTTCTTGTTTTTTTTCTAAATTATGATCCGCATGAACCATACGAGCCAAATCGTACAAACGCTCCAAACGTTGTGTGTGCAAATAAGGTGGATTGATAGGATATCTCAAAGGATCGCTTAAAATCTCTACATATTCTGCATCTGAGATTTCTAACTGTGACGCTAGTTTGTCTAAAAAGTCTTTTTCCTCAGGATGTAAAATTCCATCGGCTAATGCTACACGAACAATAGCAGCAAAATGACCTTTATTACGTTGTTTGAATTCGCTATCAAATAAATCTGAAAATGACATAATTAATAAGTTTTTATCCCGCAAAGATAACCCTATTTTTAAATTATTAATTTTAATTATTATATAATTTTTTTGCACTACTTTTTTTGAATATTAACTTATTTTTATTGTTGAATTTAAAGTGAGAATAGACGGTTTTCAAAATAAATTGTAAGTTTACAAGCCCTTATCAATTTTTAATAAAAAAACCTATGTCAGAGTTTTGGATTTATTTTCAAATAGGATTAAAACATGTTTTAGACATTCATGCTTACGATCACGTTTTGTTCTTAATAGCGCTTGCGGTGCCTTATGCGTTTAAAGATTGGAAACGTATTTTGTTATTAGTTACTATCTTTACAATAGGTCATACAGTAGCTTTATTGCTTTCCGTGTACGGCGTGGTTGCAATAAGAGTAAATTTGGTGGAGTTTTTAATTCCGATTACGATTTTTATTACCGCACTGTTTAATTTATTTACCGCCGGAAAATCATCTAAAACTGAAAGTATAAATGTGATTTTCTTTATTACTTTGTTTTTTGGAATCATTCATGGGCTTGGTTTTTCTAATTATTTTAAAGGAATACTAGGAGGATCGGCCAACTCAAAACTACTGCCTCTAGCCGAATTTGCTTTGGGTATCGAAGCTGCTCAAATTCTTGTAGTTTTTGTGGTGTTAATACTTTCTTATATTGTACAAACAATATTTCGTTTTTCTAAACGCGATTGGACTTTGGTAATGTCGTCGTTTATTATTGGTTTTATTATACCAATGCTTATCGAAAGCGAAATTTGGAACCGCTAAAAAAATGGAATTTAAAAAATTAAATAAATACGACAAAGCCTATTTGCGAATTGCTAAAGAATGGAGTTTGTTGTCGTATTGTAAAAGAAAACAGGTAGGTGCAATTATCGTAAAAGACCGTATGATTATTTCAGATGGTTACAATGGCACACCTTCGGGTTTTGAAAATTGCTGTGAAGATCAACAAGGATTAACGCGTTGGGATGTGCTGCATGCCGAAGCCAATGCGATACTAAAAGTGGCGCGCTCGACACAATCGTGTGAAGGTGCTACCTTATATATAACACTTTCGCCGTGTAAAGAATGCAGTAAGCTCATTCATCAATCGGGCATTAAAAGAGTTGTCTATCAAAATGGGTATCGTGACGATGCCGGTCTTGCTTTCTTGCAGAAAGCGGGAATAGAAGTAACGCATATTCCTGTTTTAGAAGAATAAAAAGGTTTGTTTAAACTTAATTTGTTTTAAGATGAAATTCAATACGAACTATTTACCAATTATAATCGGAGGTTCCTTAGCAATCGGGATTCTGTTGGGGAGTTATGTGCACAAAACAAATTTAAATACCTATGGAACGCAAAGCATCTCCAAAAACAAACTCAACAAACTCATTGATTTTATTAATAATGAATACGTAGATAGCGTTAATACCGATTCTATTGTAAATATGACTGTCGATAAGATTTTGTCGCAGTTAGATCCGCATTCCGTTTATATTCCGCCTGCAGAACAAAGCCAAGTTGCCGAAAACATGAAAGGTGATTTTGTAGGCATTGGTGTTAATTTTTACATGTATAAAGATTCGGTTGCTATTATTAAACCAGTAGAAAATGGTCCATCTGCCAAAGCAGGAATTTTAGCAGGCGATCGTATTTTGTACGCAGGAAAAACCAAATTATACGGTCGAAACTTACCAACAGACAGCTTATTTACCAAATTAAAAGGTACAAAAGGGTCTGAAGTAGAGTTAGTTTTATATCGAAAATCGGAAAACAAACAATTAAAAGTAAAACTAAAAAGAGATGTTATTCCAATTAAAAGTGTAGATGCGGCGTTATTGCTAACTAAAGAAATTGGATATATAAAAATTAATCGCTTTGCAGAATCTACATACTCCGAGTTTAAGAAAGGCTTGAGTCAATTACAGAAAAGTAAAATTAAGTCGTTGGTTGTTGATCTTCGTGATAACGGCGGTGGTTATATGGAAGAAGCTATTGCAATAGCCGATGAGTTTTTAAAAGACAAACAATTGATTGTTTTTACCAAGAATAAAAATGCTACGGAAGAAAAGACATTTGCGACTAGTGAAGGTTCGTTTGAAACCGGAAAAGTATATGTTTTAATAAATGAAAATAGCGCTTCGGCTAGTGAAATTTTGGCCGGAGCCATACAAGACAATGACCGAGGGATTATTGTGGGCCGCCGTTCTTTTGGGAAAGGATTGGTGCAACGTGAAATGGATTTTAAAGATGGTTCTGCGGTGCGTTTGACCGTTGCAAGATATTACACTCCCACTGGTCGATCTATTCAAAAACCATATGCGCAAGGAAATGAAGATTATTTTAAAGAGTCTGATTTGCGCTTTAAGTCGGGTGAGATGTACGAGAAAGACAGTATTAAAGTAGCCGATTCATTAAAGTTTAAAACGCCAAAAGGTAAAATAGTCTTTGGTGGAGGCGGAATTGTTCCTGATGTTTTTGTACCTACAGAAGTAGAACACGGAAACGAGCACATTGCTTTTTTACTGCAATCAGGCATGATTGGTCGATTTGTGTTTGAAACCTTAGATTCCAATCGAAATACTTTCGAAGGATTGTCTTTTTTAGAATTTAGAGCCAAAATGAAAACATCGGATCTGTATTACAAGCAATTTCAAAAATACCTATATGCTTCAGGCTTTGACTTGCCTTTAAAAGGGAATAAAAGTTTAGTCAATCGTTTCATTACTGCAGAATTTGCGCGCCAATTGTACGGCGAAAATTACTTTTATTTGGTTACTCTGGGTGAAGATGCAATGGTAAAGGCAGTTTTGAATCAGAAATAACTAATCTATATTTTAAGTTTTTAATGCGATAGAGTTAATATGGTATTGATCTATTCTTTATATTCGATAAACATTAAATTTTAAAAAATATGAATGCATCAAAACTTATAGGAATCGTTTTAATTGTAATTAGTCTTTCGGTAGGATATGTTGGCTTTAATAAAGTAGCCAATAGTACGAAGGAAATTAATTTCTTAGGATTAAAAATTGACGCCTCAAACGAAGAAGGTCAAACACAAGGATATTTGTATTTAGGATTAGCAATTTTGCTTTTTGGTGGCGGACTGTATACCGTGAACAAAGCTAAATAATAAGAATTAAAAGAACCATTCAAGATTGGCAATTGTAGTAGGTATATTAACTGCTATTTGCGTCTTGAATGGTTTTTGAATGTTTTTTTATTTTATAAACAAATCTCTTATCGTGTGCTGTCGTGCGCGTGAGTTTGAATTCCGTTATTCCATAAAGTCAATAAATCGGTAGCCACTGCAGCTCCACTTCCTGCGGCGATGGCCAACTGACTGCGCCAACCGGCAAGAGTTCCCGCGACATAAATACCATCGGTAACTTTGTGATCGGTATTGCTAAGTTGAATGCGTTGTTTTTCGGGAATTGATTTTTTATGAGGTTCCACGTATTGCAGTAAGCCTTCGATAGCAAATGTATTAGCAGAACCAATGCCGACTACTATATTTTTTGTTTGATAGGTGTTTTTATTCGTAAAAACAGTAAAGTTGGGATAAATACCTGCAACACGAATTGCTTTTTCGTTTGCTATTTGTGTAATGTGAGGATAGGTTTCTGAAAGATGCGTTGTACTTTCGACAAGAATTTCAGCACCTAATTTGCCTTCAGGAACTCCGTAAGCATTATTGAATAAAGCTTCTTGCAAAGACGAATTTTTTTGATGGGTAATAATGCCGATTTTTTTATCAGACATAAATGGTTTTTGCTGTGCTGATCCTAAAATCAAAGCGCAAGAAACGCCCGAAACTCCACCTCCAATAATTAAAACATCAAACATAATTACATTCGGTTACTCATCTTTTCTTCGATCTTTTTTGACATTCTAAAAATTAATAGAATCAAAACAGCACAGAATGAAGCAGCAATACCAATAAATGCAACTGCGCTATCTCCTTGAAACGGACTTTTAAAATCAATTAAAGTAATATTAAAAACAATTAAGGCTAATGCTAAAAATACTAAGACGCCGGTAAAAATTTTCATGATTATTAGTTTTATTCTAAATAAATTAGCTTTTTCTTACAATTCAAGCAAAACAACTTATTTAGCTGAGTTTTAGGGTGTAAATTTATAAAAATATAGTTTAGACAAACAAACCTTTAACATTAGCTGCAAATAATTTAACAGCAATAGCTAGAAGTACGACCCCAAAAGTTTTTCTAACTACACCTAATCCATTTTGGCCTAGCATTTTTTCGATTTTAGCCGAAGATTTTAAAACAATATAGACTAAAATGATATTCAGTATAATGGCTACTACAATATTAATGGTGTGAAATTGTGAACGCAGCGAAAGTAAAGTGGTCATTGTTCCTGCTCCAGCAATTAAAGGAAATGCCAACGGAACAATAGAGGCAGAGCTAGCTTCTTCGTCTTTATAAATATGAATACCGAGGATCATTTCGAGGGCAAGAAAAAACAAAACGAACGAACCTGCTACCGCGAACGAATGTACATCAATACCAATTATCTTTAAAAATCCTTCTCCGACAAAAAGAAAAATGATCATTATTAGCCCTGCTACAATAGATGCTTTTTCAGACTCAATGACGCCAACTTTTGCTTTTAGATTTACAATAATCGGAATAGAGCCCACAATATCTATGACAGCAAAAAGAACCATGCTAACAGTTATGATTTCATTTAAGTCGATATGTAACATTTTTAACAAATTAAGTTATATTTTTTTTGCAAAGGTATGATAAATAGTAGTTCACATGTTTTAAAAAATCATTTATTTCTTACCAAAAATCAGCCCTTTTTAAATTGTTCTAAATTCTAATCGAGTCGAATTAATCTCGAAGCTTTGTCTATCTTTGCAGCTTACAATTTTTTAGCAATTAGAGTTATGTTTCAGTTAGGAAAAACGATAGTGTCGGAGGATATTCTTGGAAAAGAATTTGTGTGTAATTTATCAGCGTGTCATGGTGCATGCTGCGTAGATGGGGATGCGGGTGCGCCGTTGAGCGAAGCTGAAACCAAAATTTTAGAAGAAATTTATCCAAAAGTTAAGCCTTATTTAAGAAAAGAAGGTATCGCAGCCATCGAAGCGCAAGGAACGTGGGTAACAGGAACAGATGGCGAATTAGAAACGCCTTTAATAGATAATAAAGATTGCGCTTACGTTATTTTTGACGGCAAAACCGCACTTTGCGGAATTGAACAAGCATACAATGAAGGAATTGTAGACTGGAAAAAACCAGTTTCATGTCATTTATATCCTATTCGAATAAAAGACTTTACCGAATTTGCAGCTGTTAATTACGATAAATGGGATATTTGCGATGCCGCTTGTTCTCTTGGAAAAGAGCTAGAAGTGCCTGTTTATAAATTCGTAAAAGAAGCATTAGTGCGTAAATTTGGCGAAGATTGGTATGCAGAATTAGAGGTAATTGCTACAGAATGGGAGAAACAAAAACATAAGTTTTAGAAAGACTTTTAGAAGCGGAAAAAAAGAGCATTTTTAAAGCCGTGCAGACTAATTTCAGAATTTTAAATTTTATAATTTTAACTTGCTTATTGTTATAAAATTTCTATATTCTAGGTCAGATTGTGTAACTGCAATCCTCTTTAATCTGTTGTTGTTTAATTAGTTGGTTTTTTAGCTCCAAGACTCCCATTTTTCCTCGGTTGTTAAAAACTAAGCCTTATTGTGGATAAGTTTGGCTTTTATTTTTGACAACAAATTGCAATCTTTGTAATGTACTCAAAAACTAAAAAAAGAGCACAAATATTTATAGAAAACTCATACAACATGTCTCAGATAGAACCAATTTTACAAGAAAACAAAAACCGTTTCGTTATTTTTCCAATCAAGCACCATGATATATGGGAATGGTACAAAAAGATGGAAGCCAGCTTTTGGACTGCTGAAGAAATTGACTTACATCAAGACTTGGCAGATTGGAATAATAAGCTGTCTGAAGACGAAAGATATTTTATCAAACACATTTTAGCATTTTTTGCTGCTTCTGATGGAATTGTAAATGAGAATTTGGCCGAAAACTTCGTAAATGAAGTGCAATATGCAGAAGCTAAATTTTTCTACGGATTTCAGATCATGATGGAGAATATTCATAGCGAAACCTACTCGTTATTGATTGATACTTATGTGAAAGATGATGCAGAAAAAGATGATTTGTTTAATGCATTGGAGGTTTTTCCAGCGATTAAGAAAAAAGCAGACTGGGCTTTAAAATGGATTGATTCTGATTCGTTTGCAGAGCGTTTAATTGCTTTTGCTGCGGTTGAAGGGATTTTCTTCTCGGGTGCTTTTTGTTCTATTTTTTGGTTGAAAAAAAGAGGATTAATGCCAGGTTTGACTTTTTCAAACGAACTAATTTCGCGTGATGAAGGAGTGCACTGCGACTTTGCAGTTCACTTGCACAACCATCACTTGGTAAATAAAGTTTCGAAAGCAAGAATCACAGAGATTATTGTAGATGCTTTAAATATCGAAAGAGAATTCATTACAGAATCGTTGCCAGTAAGTTTAATTGGAATGAATGCGACTTTAATGACGCAATACTTAGAATTTGTTGCCGACCGTTTACTGGTAGAGTTAGAATGCGACCGTGTGTACGGAGCGAGTAATCCTTTTGATTTCATGGACATGATTTCATTACAAGGAAAAACAAACTTCTTTGAAAAGCGTGTAGCAGAATACCAAAAAGCAGGAGTAATGAGTACCGATTCTGATTCGCAAAAAATTTCTTTTGACGCAGAATTTTAATAAAATAATTTTACTTTTTAGTGTGTGACACGCACAATAAAGAAACCTAAAAAATACAAACGAATGCTTTTCTGTGTTCGTTGCTCTAAGGCGATTGAATACTTTGTTTCCCCAAATCGAAGCTTCAATCGCTAACAGAAAATAGTTAATAATTGCCTTTTTGCGATTCTTAACCAAGTACAGTAGTGCGAATACTTTAATTCGTATAAAAAAACACAAAATCCCAATTGCACGTCTAGACTTTTTTTTCTGGATCGAAATTGTTTAACCTTTATAAAAGTAAGCTTATGTATGTAGTGAAAAGAGATGGCCGCAAAGAGCCAGTAATGTTTGATAAGATTACGGATAGAATAAAAAAGTTATGTTACGGTTTTAATGAATTGGTAGATCCTGTTAAGGTTGCCATGCGTGTTATTGAAGGATTATATGATGGCGTTTCTACTTCAGAATTGGACAATTTGGCGGCAGAAACTGCTGCTTCTATGACCATTGCGCACCCAGATTACGCGCAACTAGCGGCTCGTATTGCTATTTCTAATTTACATTCTAATACTACAAAATCGTTCTCAGAAACGATGTCTGATATGTATCATTATGTAAATCCAAGAACAGGTAATCCGGCACCATTATTGGCAGATGACGTGTATGAAGTAATTAAAAATAATGCACAAGCATTAGATTCAACTATAATATACAATCGTGATTTTAACTACGATTATTTCGGATTTAAAACGTTAGAGCGTTCTTATTTATTAAAATTAAATGGGAAAATTGTAGAGCGACCACAACATATGTTGATGCGCGTTTCTATCGGAATTCACAAAGACGATCTTGCATCTGTTTTTGAAACATACGAATTGATGTCGAAGAAATTCTTTACGCATGCGACACCGACCTTGTTTAATTCAGGAACTCCAAAACCTCAAATGTCATCATGTTTCTTATTAACAATGAAAGATGATAGTATTGATGGTATTTACGATACGTTGAAGCAAACAGCTAAAATTTCGCAATCTGCGGGAGGAATTGGTTTGGCAATTCATAACGTTAGAGCAACAGGTTCTTACATTAGTGGAACCAACGGAACTTCAAACGGAATTGTACCGATGCTTCGTGTGTACGACATGACAGCTCGTTATGTAGATCAAGGTGGAGGAAAACGTAAAGGAAGTTTTGCCATGTACATTGAGCCTTGGCATGCTGATATTTTTGATTTCCTTGATTTACGAAAAAATCACGGTAAAGAAGAAATGAGAACTCGTGATTTATTTCTTGGAATGTGGATTCCTGATTTATTTATGAGAAGAGTGCAAGAAGATACGACTTGGACTTTAATGTGTCCGAATGAATGTCCAGGATTATCCGATGTGCACAGTGAAGAATTTGATGCTCTGTATTTAGGTTACGAAGCAGCTGGAAAAGGAAGAAAGACAATCAAAGCGAGAGAAATTTGGGAAAAAATTCTAGAATCTCAAATTGAAACTGGATTGCCATACATGTTGTATAAAGATGCAGCGAACCGTAAATCGAACCAAAAGAATTTAGGAACAATTCGTTCTTCTAACTTATGTACCGAGATTATTGAGTTCACTTCTCCCGATGAAGTTGCCGTGTGTAACTTGGCTTCGATCTCATTGCCAATGTTTGTAGAGAATGGAAAGTTTGATCACCAAAAATTATATGATGTCACCAAACGTGTAACATTCAACTTGAATAGAGTAATTGATAGAAACTACTATCCTGTAAAAGAAGCAGAAAATTCAAACGTACGTCACAGACCAATTGGTTTGGGAGTGCAAGGTTTGGCCGATGCTTTTATCTTATTAAGAATGCCATTTACCAGTGATGCAGCCAAAAAACTAAATCACGAAATTTTCGAAACTTTGTATTTTGCTGCCGTTACCTCTTCTATGGAGTTGGCAAAAATAGAAGGACCGTACTCTACATTTAAAGGTTCTCCAATGTCACAAGGAGAATTTCAGTACAATATGTGGGGAATGAAAGACGAAGAATTATCAGGTCGTTGGGACTGGGCTTCACTTCGTAAAGAAGTAATGGAGCATGGTGTTCGTAACTCATTATTGGTTGCGCCAATGCCAACAGCTTCTACTTCTCAGATATTAGGAAACAACGAAGCTTTTGAGCCATATACTTCTAACATTTACACTAGAAGAACACTTTCGGGTGAGTTCATCGTAGTAAACAAGCATTTACTTGAAGATTTAGTGAAATTAGGGATTTGGAACGAAACATTGAAGCAAGAAATTATGCGTCACAATGGGTCGGTTCAAAACATTGATGGAATTCCAGCAGACATAAAAGAATTGTATAAAACAGTTTGGGAAATGTCGATGAAAGATATTTTAGACATGTCACGTCAAAGAGGGTATTTTATTGACCAATCACAATCGCTGAACTTGTTCATGCAAGATGCGAATTACCCTAAATTAACTTCAATGCACTTTTATGCATGGCAGTCTGGTTTAAAAACAGGAATGTATTACCTAAGAACAAAATCGGCGGTAGATGCCATTAAGTTCACCTTAAACAACGATAAGAAAGCAGAAACTCCAGAAGCTAAAGTGGAGCCTGAACCAATAAATGTAGAAGACTATAAAGCGATGTTACTAAAAGCACAAGCAGCAGGTCCAGAAGACTGCGATATGTGTGGAAGCTAATTTTCGCATCAAATACAACTTACAAAAGCAGCTATCAACTCGATAGCTGCTTTTTTTATTGCTATTTGTTATTTTTTTTCGATTACCTTTAGTTAAACTGAATGATAACTATGAGAGTGTTTGCAGAAAAATGGAAAAGTTTGTTTCAGTCGGAAATCGTAAAGAAATGGGCTCGGCATGTCTTTTATTTTATAATTTCTGTAGTGCTAATAATCGTTGTAGCTGGCGTTGGTCTCGCTTATTATTTTACTACCAATAAAACGCAAATTACCACTACAATAAACACTACAATTAATGAAAATATTGCAGGAAAAACCCAAATTGGTGACTTCGAATATCAGTTCTTAAAGGGTTTTCCTAATGTGACTTTAATATTAAAAAACGTTACAATAGAGGACAGTTTGTTCAAGCAGCACAAGCATCAATTGTTAAACGCAGCTGAAATCGAAGTGCGTTTGCATATTTTTAAGTTGCTTAGAAATGAAGTTGATTTTCAGAAAATAGCCGTAAAAGAGGCGACTGTTTACATTTACAAAGACAGCAGCGGATATTCTAATACCTCTGTATTTAGAAATTCGAATCAATCAAAAAACGCAGATCCATCAACAACTGGTTTTCAGATAAAGGAACTTGCAATGGAGCAAGTCCGTTTTGTTGTGGACAATCAATTGGGGAATAAAATTTTCGATTTTGACGTTGCTACATTAAAAGCTAAACCTGATTTTGAAGATAAGAATTGGACTTCAGAAGTTATCTTAAACACAAAAGTGTACCAATTAACGTTTAATAAATCTCGTGGAAGTTTTGCAAAAGATCAAATTGTGGCAGGAATTTTTAAAATCAACTATACTGATGCTATAAAACATATCACGATACAAACTAATGATTTGCATATAGGTAAAGAGGTTTTTGACATTACTTCTTTTTTTAATTTTACGGATAAGGACAATACTTATCAAATCGATATCCGAACTAAGATCATGTGGTCTGACGCATCCAAACTGTTGTCTCAAAATATTACTAAAAAACTCGATCGCTTCGATCTCAAAAAACCGTTAGACGTTCGATGTACAATTGATGGCGATTTGACTGTAAAAGAAGACCCTTTGATAGTTGTAACTGCAGATGTAAAAGATGATGAAGTAAAGATTCCTGATGCAATTTTGACCAATTGCACTTTTATGGCCACTTTTACCAATCACATAAATGAAAATAAAGGATTCGTAAACGCAAATTCTGCGATACTATTTAGTGATTTCAATGCGAGTTATCACAATATGCCGTTTCGAGTTGCCAACGGGAAAATCATAAATTTAGATCAGCCAATAGCAACGGGACGGTTAAATTCTGATTTCAAATTAGAGAAATTAAATGATTCTGAAAATGAAAAATGGCTGCGTTTTTCTGGTGGAAACGCAAAAGTAGCTCTTGATTTCAAGTTCGATATTCTTGATTTCTATATTACCAAACCACTTTTTACAGGAAATATTAGTGTTGCAAATGCTTCTTTTCAATATTTTCCTAAGGACATTAAGGTCGAGAAAACAAATTTGCAATTTAGATTTTTACCAGATGCGCTAGTTATAGACGAGTTTACTTTTAAGGAACACACTACAATTGTTCAGATGAAAGGACGCGTCGATAACTTTTTGAACTTGTATTACGATGCTCCCGAAAAAATGATTGTCAACTGGTCCATTTATAGTCCACATTTGGATATAAAGCAGTTTTTGAGTCTTTTGTCCAAGCCCAATAAAGCGGTAGTTTCCAAAAAAAAGAATGTATCCAACGATTTTCAGAAAGCGATCTATAAATCTACTGCTGTCCTTAATATAAAGGCAGATAAAATGGTTTATGGTAAACTGAGCGCTACTCAAGCACAAATGAAAATTAAAGTAGACAATGCTAAGCTGTCAATAAACAAGGGCTTCTTTAGGATGGCCGGCGGAACAGTGCAATTTAATGGGCAACTCTCTAATCTTGCTAAAAAATATACTTTTGCTGGCGATGTAGTAATTGAAAAGGTTGAAATTGCTACGTTTTTAAAGGCGTTTGATAATTTTGGAATTACTTCGTTTGATCCTACTAATATTAAAGGAAACCTATACAGTCGTGCAAAAATAGCTGGACGTTTAAATGCAAATGGAACTTTAATGAAAAAAGAAAGTAAAGGCGCTGTTTCTTTTAAGGTGAAAGATGGTGCGTTAGTCAATTTTAGACCTTTTGTAAATATTGGTCAAATAGCTTTTCCTTTTAGAGATGTCAAGAATGTCGCTTTTAGTAATTTATCTGCCGATTTAGATCTTTTAGGGGAAGACGTTTTAATAAATAAATTTGCAGCAACTTCCAATGTCATCAATTTTGATATGAGTGGGATTTATTCATTCGGCAAGAACACCAATTTAAATTTGACAATACCTTTGCGAAATCCTAAAAATGATTTGGAAGAACTGACCGTTGAAGAGCAAAAATTAATTCGAGAACGCGGTATAGTTTTGAATTTGAGCGCGGTTGACGAAGCAGGTAAAATTAAAATTAAGTGGGGAAATAAGGCTAAAGATTAATCGATAATAATTCTAACTAACTTAATTTGTTGCTGACAATTACGCTGCGTTCTGCCAAAAAAGAGCAAAATACAATTTGAGATATCGCAGTTTATGCCTCTTAAAATGCACAATAGAAAAAAATCAAATCATTTTTATAACAAATTTGTTATTGTTTGATAAATATCGCTTTTTTTTTTGGTGCGCTGGATTTAATTTATACATTCGCATAGAATTTATTCGAAAAAACAAGCAAATGTCAAGTAACCGTTTTTATTTTAGCAACTCTTATTATTTCTTCTTTAGTAGAAGTAAGGATTGTGCTATGGTTATTTGAAATATATAAAACAAGTAAGACTAATATACAATCCTGATATCAATCAGGATTTTTTTTTGAAGTTATGACAACAAAAATTGCAATACAAGGGATCAAGGGATCCTTTCATCATCAGGTAGTTAAGGAGTATTATGATACGAATGTAAGCATTGATGAATGCCTGTCTTTTGATGAGTTGATTGATAGTTTACTGTCGGGAAAAACAGACCAAGCGGTGATGGCAATTGAGAACTCTATCGCGGGTCCGATCATTCCCAATTATGCTCTGATCGATAAAAATAACCTTCATATTATTGGAGAACATTATTTAAATATCAATCAAAACTTGATGTGTCTGCACGGACAAACGATTGCCGATATTAAAGAAGTGCATTCACATCCGATGGCTTTGTTGCAGTGTATGGATTTCTTAAAAATGTATCCAAACATAAAATTAGTAGAAGATAAAGATACCGCAGAAACAGCGCGTCGGATTCAGCAAAATCAATTGAAAGGAATTGCTGCGATTGGGAGCACCAATGCTGCAGAGTTGTATGAATTAGAAATTATAGCGCCACAAATTCAGGCGATAAAAAATAACATGACTCGTTTTGTTATTATTAATAGAGAAAATTCATTTGTACCAGAAAGCGATATTAATAGAGCTTCTATAAAATTTGAGTTGGATCACAAGCGCGGCAGTTTAGCAGCGGTTTTAAATGTGATGAGTGATTGCAAACTGAATTTAACGAAAATTCAATCGCTACCAAAAATTGAAACACCTTGGAAATATTCATTTTTTGTAGATGTTACTTTTGACAAATACGAAGATTTTTCTAAAGCCAAATCTGTATTGCAAATTATGGCAGAATATTTTAAAGTTTTAGGAGAATATAAAAACACAAAGCCACTTTCAATTCAATAGTGGTATAAATAGTAAGTCGCTTGTCAGTTCGAGCAGGGTCTAGAACAGAGAATAAGCAAAATTTTAATAAAATGATTACAACAGCAAATCGTTTACAAGTAGTGGAAGAGTACTACTTCTCTTCAAAATTAAGAGAAGTACGTCAATTAGCTGCCGACGGGAAACCGATCATCAACATGGGAATAGGAAGTCCCGATTTAAAACCTGCACCAGCGGTAATGGAGGCCGTTCTTGCCGCAATGCAAGACGAAAATGCACACCAGTATCAAAGTTATCAGGGCTTGCCAGAATTGCGAAAAGGAATGGCTGATTTTTATCAGGCCAATTACGGAGTAGCACTAGATCCGAATACAGAAATTTTGCCTTTGATGGGGTCGAAAGAAGGAATCATGCATATTTCTTTGGCATTTTTAAATAAAGGAGATCAAGTATTGATTCCGAATCCTGGTTATCCAACGTATTCGTCGGTAACAAAATTAGTTGAGGCTGTTCCTGTGTATTACGATTTGAAAGCAGAAACAAATTGGGAACCTGATTTTGAAGCGTTAGAAAAATTAGATTTATCCAAAGTAAAATTAATGTGGTTGGGTTATCCGCACATGCCAACTGGAGCTCGAGGAAGTTTGGCATTGTTTAAAAAATTAATTGCATTTGCTAAAAAGCATAACCTATTATTGGTCAACGACAATCCGTATAGTTTTGTTTTAAATGACAACCCGATGAGTTTGTTGCAAGTAGAAGGTGCAAAAGAAGTAGCGATGGAATTGAATTCGTTAAGTAAAACCTTTAACATGGCTGGATGGCGCGTGGGAATGGTTTTAGGAAATGCCGCCTGCATTGATGCGGTTTTGAAAGTGAAAAGCAATATGGACAGCGGAATGTTTTACGGGATTCAAAAAGGCGCTACTGCTGCTTTAAATAGTGACAAATCGTGGTTTGAAGACATGAACAAAGTCTATCGCAGACGAAGAGTGCTAACCGAAAAATTGGCAGAGAAATTAGGTTGCGAAGTATATAAAGAAGGAGTAGGTTTGTTTGTTTGGGCAAAATTGCCTGCAGGTGTTGATTCGGCAGAAGATTTTATCAATACAATTTTACACGAGAAATATATTTTTATTGCACCAGGAACCATTTTCGGAAGTAACGGCGAAGGATATATTCGCTTCGCGTTGTGTGTGAAAGAAGAAAAAATAGAAGAAGCAATTAGTCGATTTTAAATTGGCATTGCGTTGAAAAAACGAGAAGTCTAGCCCTGATAGCAGCGGCATCCTTTTTTGGTTTTTTCTGCCAAAAAAGATACAGCGAATAGCAGGAAACAGCTTCAAATAAATAGAAAAAATGAATGTACACGTAATAGGAATAGGATTAATCGGTGGTTCGATGGTGTTGGACATCAAAGAAATACATCCTGAAGCGACTATTTACGGAATTGATACGAATGAAAAACACGTACAAAAAGCGATGGCGCTTGGCGTAATTGAAAAAGAAGGGAATTTTGACGATTTGGGAACGGCCGATTTTGTAATAGTTTCGGTACCTGTAGATGTAGCGTTACTGGTTTTGCCAAAAGTTTTGGACGCGATTGGAGATCAAACCATCGTTTTTGAAGTGGGATCGACTAAAATGCCGATTTGCGAAATCGTAGCGAATCATCCAAAAAGGAGAAATTTTATTGCTACTCATCCGATTGCAGGAACCGAGTTTTCGGGACCTTCGGCAGCTATTAAAGGATTGTTTCAAGGCAAAACAAATATTATTTGTGAGGTCGAAAAAACGGCTTTTAAGTTGCAAGAAAAAGCATTAGACTTGTTTCGAAATATGGGTATGAGAATACGATATATGGATCCGAAATCGCACGACAAACACATTGCTTACGTATCGCATTTGTCGCATATTAGTTCGTTTATGTTGGGTAAAACGGTGATGAATAAAGAAAAAGACGAACAAGATATTTTTGATATGGCGGGTTCTGGATTTGAAAGTACGGTTCGTTTGGCCAAAAGTTCACCAGCGATGTGGACACCAATATTCAAACAAAATAAAAAACAAGTGGTTAAAACCCTTGAAGAATATATAGCCAATTTGACAAATTTTAAAGATTTATTAGTGTCGGATGACTATGACGCCATTTATGAGGAAATGGCGAATACCAATAGAATAAAAGAGATATTAAACGGAATAACAACTATCAAAAAATAACTAAAGAGATGGAAAATAAGAAAGAAATGAGAAATTGGTTGAACGAATTCAAATTAGATCATCCATTTGTGATTGCTGGACCTTGTAGCGCAGAAACAGAAGAACAAGTATTGAAAATTGCACACGAATTGAAGGATTCTGACGTGAGCGTTTTTAGAGCAGGTATATGGAAACCAAGAACGCGTCCGGGTGGATTTGAAGGTGTTGGAGAAATTGGATTGAAATGGTTGCAAAAAGCAAAAGCAGAAACTGGTTTATTGATGGGAACTGAAGTTGCAACTGCTGCACACTGTAAGTTAGCGTTAGAACATGATATTGATGTATTATGGGTTGGAGCTCGTACGACTGCAAATCCGTTTGCAGTTCAAGAAATTGCTGATACCTTAAAAGGAACAGATAAAATAGTATTGGTTAAAAACCCTGTAAATCCAGACATGGCTTTATGGTTGGGTGGTGTAGAACGTTTGTATGCTGCTGGAATCAAGAATCTAGGAGTAATACACAGAGGTTTCTCTACGTACCAAAAAACGAAATACAGAAATATTCCGGAATGGCAAATTGCTATTGAATTGCAAAATAAGTTCCCTGATTTACCTTTAATCATTGATCCATCGCATATTACAGGAAACCGTGAAATGATTTTAGAAGTAACTCAAGAAGCGTTAGATTTGAACTACGACGGTATGATTATCGAGACGCATATTGATCCAGACAATGCTTGGTCTGATGCAGCACAACAAGTAACGCCAGCTGCTTTGAAACAAATATTTAAAGATTTGAAGATAAGAAAAGTAAGCGGTGATACTCCTGATTATGAGAATAAGATGAGTAAGCTAAGAGCCAATATTGATGTCTTGGATGGTAATTTATTGGATTTACTAGGAAAACGTATGGAAGTGGCTAAACAAATTGGTCAAGTGAAAAAAGACGGAAACGTAGCAATTCTTCAAAACACACGTTGGAACGAAATTTTAGGAAAAATGATCTTAGAAGGCGAAAAACGCGGATTAACGGAAGAGTTTGTTCTAAAAATGTTTAAAGCAATACACCAAGAAAGTATTGGTCACCAAGAAAAAGTGATTAATTCATAATTTAAGATTCATATTTTATTAAAAATCTCCATTGCTTTTAAAGTAATGGAGATTTTTTTGTCTTGTCCAAACGAGTTTGTTTATAGTATTTTGAAAAAGGAGTTATTTTATTTTGTCATCTCGACGCAGGAGAGATCTCCGCACAATTTTATGGAGCTACTACCTTCTTCAGAAGGACAAAAAACGCTTGTATTGTTCTTGTAAAAACTTTTACACTTTCAACTTCAAACTTCAAACAAAATTTTACCTTTGTACTATGACAGGAACCGTTTACAAATCGACAGGAAGTTGGTACACCGTAAAAGCCGAATCGGGCGAATTTATAGAGTGTAGAATGAAAGGGAAATTTAGAATGAAAGGTATTAAAAGTACCAATCCTCTTGCCGTAGGCGATATTGTGGATTATGAACTCGAAGAAACTTCAGATACAATAACGGGAACCATTCATAATATTCACGAAAGAAAAAATTATATCGTTCGAAAGTCGGTCAATTTATCGCATCAAATGCACATTATCGCATCGAATATCGATCGCGTTTTTCTTTTGGTTACGATTAATAATCCGCCAACCACATTTAATTTTATAGACCGTTTTTTGGTGACCGCCGAAGCGTACGGAATAGAGACTATTTTAGTCTTTAATAAAATTGACACTTTTGATGAGGCAACTTTAGACGAACAACTGTACATGCAACATGTGTATCAAGAAATTGGATACCAATGTTTGCGCGTTTCTGCAGCAGAAGGAAAAGGAATTGATAAACTGAAAGAATTAATGATTGGTAAGGTCAGTATGTTTTCTGGACATTCGGGTGTCGGGAAATCTACTTTGGTCAATGCGATGGAACCTACGTTGCATTTAAAGACAAAAACCATATCTGAAGCCAGTAAACAAGGGCAACACACCACTACTTTTGCAGAGATGTACGACCTAAGTTTTGATGCCCGTATCATTGACACGCCAGGAATTAAAGGATTTGGAATTGTCGATATGGAGAAAGAAGAAATTAGCGGATATTTTCCAGAATTTTTTCGATTAAAAGAGCAATGTAAATTTAACAATTGCTTGCATAAAGAAGAACCACATTGCGCTATAAAAGCAGCATTAGAAAGAGATGAAATTGCTTGGTCACGCTACAATAGTTATCTGAAAATATTAGAAGGAGACGACGAACATTACCGTGTAGATACGTACGATGAAGATCGAAAAGCTAGCGATGAAACAAGAAAGTAGTAATCTAATTGTTAATTGTAAATTATTAGTCATTCAATTCTTCATATACTTCTAATTTTCCATTATTTTGAAAGTAGTTATTCAACGCGTTTCTCAAGCTTCGGTCACTGTCGACTCAAAAATCATTGCTGATATTCGAAAAGGACTTCTTGTATTACTTGGAATTGAAGATGCAGACCAGCAAGAAGACATTGATTGGCTAGTAAGTAAAATAATTAAAATGCGCATTTTTGGAGATGAAAATGACGTCATGAACTGCTCGGTTCAAGACATTCACGGCGATATAATTGTGGTGAGTCAGTTTACATTGCATGCCTTGACCAAAAAAGGAAATCGTCCTTCGTATATTAAAGCTTCGAAGCCTGAGATTGCCATTCCGCTATATGAAAAATTTATTTTTTCTTTAGAAAACGAATTGGGGAAAAAGGTGCAGACTGGTATTTTCGGAGCGGATATGAAAGTCAGTTTGCTTAATGATGGTCCAGTCACTATTTTGGTTGACAGTAAAAACAGAGAATAAATATGCTACAGTGTTGCATGTAAAATACTCTAATTCTCTCAAAAATATAATTTTTACGGTAGCACTTTAAGACTTCAAATTTTTGTCTAATGATTTGAATTGTAAAGCAAAATTGCAATTCATTCTTTATATTTGTTACTTATCAAATAACAAAAAAAGGAAAATTATGAACATTTCATTAGCACAAGCCGAAAAATTAATTGCAGTTGCAAAAGAAAAAGCAATTGCAATAGATACAAAAATGAATATAGCTGTAGTAGATGCGGGAGCTAATTTAGTAGCTTTTGTCCGTATGGATGGCGCTTGGTTGGGATCTTTAGACATCTCTATTAAAAAAGCAAAAACAGCTCGTTTCTTTGATATGAACACAGGAGTTGTGGGTAGTTTATCTCAGCCTGGAGGTTCTTTGTACAATATTGAACATTCTAACGGAGGATTAATTACTTTTCCTGGAGGCGTTCCTATTAAAAATGCAGCTGGAGATATTATTGGAGCAATTGGTGTAAGCGGAAGTTCAGTGGAGAATGATCATACTGTGGCAGAAGCGGGTGCATTAGCAATCTAATATAATTTCAGACTACTATCAATACTCATTCTGTTGTTTGATCATAAATCACTAAACGACAGAATGAGTATTTTGTTAATTAGCTTTCTTCTTTTTAAGAACTTTATCTTTCTTAAAATTCTTCGATTTACTGATTTTTCCACTATCGGTAATCATCAAATAACTATAATCAGGATATTGGTCAAGTAATTTTATACCCGCTTTTTGACCTAAAACCATCGCTGAAGTACTAAAACCATTAGCAGTTTCTGCGTTGGGACCAAAAACAGTCACGCTGCACAATCCAGTAGCTGGATAGCCTGTTTTTGGATTAATAATGTGCGAATAGCGTTTGCCATTAAAAACAACAAATTTTTCATAAGAACCAGAAGTGGTAACGGCGCCCTGCTGTAGTTCGACGACTTCCAGCAATTCGTCAGTTCGAAATGGATTAGTAATGCCAATATTCCAGTGTTTTCCGTTGGGTTGTTGTCCCCAAGTACTCATATCACCGGTAGCATTTACAATTCCAGATTTAATTCCTTTGGCAAGCATCATTTCTTGGCATTTGTTCGTCGCATACCCTTCACCCAATGCACCAAAACCAATTTTCATTCCTTTGATTTTTAAAAATATAGTTGAATTGACGCTGTCTAGAATAATGTTTTGATAGCCGACTTTTGCGACTGATTTTTTTATGGCTTCCGCCGAAGGCATTTTGGTCATCGAACCGTCAAATTTCCAAATTCGATCCATCGCGGCAAAACTAATATCGAAAGCACCATTAGTTATTTTGGAAAGTTGAAGTGCTCTTTGTGTCAATTCAAAAACTTCACGATCTACTTTTATGGGTCGAATTCCGGCGTTTTGATTCACTTGAGAAATTGGAGTAGTCGGTATCCAATCGGAGATTAAATTTTCTATTCGATTGATTTCAGCAATTACTTCATCGATATTTTGCTCTGCAGAAAGCGAATCTTTCGCAACAATAGTAACGTCAAATCGACCTCCCATTAATAATGCAGCTCTTTTTCGTAAAACTTGTGCAGTACCGTTTAGACCTATAAGTAGAAAGATAATTATGATGGATTTTAATTTCGAATTCATTTTTATATGTTTTTTTGCCACAGATTTAAAAGATTATACTTTGCAGATTTTTTTCAATTGATTTCCTCCCAATTCATTTGTGTAAAGTATTGAAATTCAGATCTCTTTTTAAAAGTAAAACTTAGTAACAGTCCGTTAGAATTTGACCATTTCCTTTATATTCAGATAATGCGGTATTGTTTTTTTCTAAACAAATTGCATCCAAAACATTTTCGACATCAAACTGCATTTTCAAAGCGCCACAAATCATTAGCGTTCCGCCATCTCTTAATAAATTGGCAAAAAAGTCTTCGTCTCTTTTAATTAAATCCATTACATAATGCTGGTTTTCTTCGCGAGAATATGCCACGTGAAAATGCTTCATTCTTTTTTTCTGAATCATTTTTGAGGTAAAATTATCGTAATGCGCAGTACTATTCGTTTTTTGCCTGAAGCCACTATACAAATGAATTTCGGCTTTTTTAGTGTTCTGAGCAATCATTCCCAAAAAGGGAGCAATTCCGGTTCCGTTTGAAATTAAAGCTACTTTTTTAATTTTTTCAGGAAAATGAAAAGCATTATTACGGATGATTCTTGCTTTAAAAACAGCTCCTGCTTGGGCATTGTATAAAAATTCAGAACCCACACCGTTCGGATGTAATCTGACCGCTAGTTGAATGTTTCCTTTAATGTTTGCGATCGAGTACAAACGTTCTCGATTGTCATTGGCTGGATAAATAGCGAGTAAATCTCCGGAGCTAAATTTACTTCGAATTCCGGCTCTTAAAGTGATAATAAACGTTTGTTCCTTTTCTGATACCATTGTTTTTTCAAGTACCATTAACTTCTCAAGTCCTTTGGGTATTTGGTTGTACACAGATGCAGTCGTAGATAAATCAAATGAAGTTTTCATATTCCATAGTTTGATCCAATTCACAAACTCATCCGCCGATTTATCGTTTACTGTTTGCAGATCGATCAGCCGACTGGCCCATTTTTGATTGGCGAGAACGCTATCAATTGCTCTGGCGTATCCGCAAAAGTCAGGATATGCTTTTGATCCAAATCCAACTACAGTATAATTAAGCGGTTGCTCCTGCTGCTGTTCGGTTACTAATCTCATGAACTTACTAGCATTTACAGGCGCTTCGCCTAGACCATAAGTAGAAGTGAAAATTAGTAAATGATCTGAGTTTGGATAAATAGTATACTCATTCAGTTGGGCAAGATGTGCTTTTTGTCCAGAATCATTTAATTGATTTAAAACCGAATTCGCAAAACGCAACGAACTTCCGTTTTCAGATCCGATCAACAAGATGTACTTGCTTTCTTTAGAGTTGTATTTATTTTTGATGCGACTTGCTCGTCTTTTTAAGGTCATTGCAAATCCAGAATAGATAAAAAATAAAATATTTAATGAAGCCAATCCTAATATAATTGCCCAAATCATGCTGGCGCGACCTGTATGTAAATCTAAACTCAATTCGGAGAAAATTACGGAGACCGGAAAAATTTCTTCAGCAATTATTTCATTCGAATATTGGTCAATTTCAATTTTTTTGTTCTTTAATTGAAAGGTGAAATAATCTTCTGCATCTTCAGAAAATGGGAATTCAATTTTGGTAACATCCGCTAAAAGCGCGTTTTTAAAATCAAAAGTATTTTTAGGAATTGCATTTGATTTCGTTTCAATAGTTGTTTTTTCATCTGCTGTGGTTTCAAAGAAATTAAAACGTTCTAGCGACAAATATGTTCCTGAAAGCGCCATTATTAAAATCGGAATCAGCGCTAACCTTCCTAAAAGAACGTGGTAATATTGTGCAAGGTATTCTTTAATGATTGTAGAGAAAAAGTTACGCAAACCGCGTTGTCTGTGAACCACGAGTGCAAATCCTGAAATAGAAACTAATACTAGTAAGAAAGAAATCAGACCCACAAAAAAACGTCCTGTTTCGTGAAGAAATAATGAACGATGCAGTGCAGTAATCCACTGTATAAAATCACTTTTCTTGTGTGGATGACCAATTATTCTGCCTGTTAGTGGGTCAATGTAGGCATTAACGTCAGCTCCTTCTTTGTCGATGCCTTGTAAAGTAACAAACTTATTGTGATCGATACTTATTTCGGTAATTTCGGGATATATTTTCCTAAGATTTAATATCGATTCTTGTAAAGTAATAGCATCGAAATTAGCCACTTGGTAGGAAGGAATTTTCTCTTGTATGGCGTCAACAGCCAATATAGTACCTGTTACGGATGCTAAAATTAAAAATAAAGAAGAAAAAACGGCTAAAGCCAAGTGCGTGTAGCGCCAAAAAGAAAGTGTCATTAGTGCAATTGTATTTTGGGAATTCTACTAAAAAAATCTGCTCGATCTAGTTCATCTGTACATAAAATGTAGTGTACAGAAGAATTAGATTTTTGCAGATTGAATTCTGATATATAGTTATATTTTGCTTAATCGTACGTATCGAATGTATCCTTTGCCCTCTGATTTTGCGGCAATACCTTCTGTGGTTAACGGAATTTCTACATCAGTAATATGGTACTTTTGATCTTCGACCGCAGTTTCAAATCGCAATTTATAGCCACTATTAATTTTAGAATTTTCAATTTCAATAGTAGCAATACTTCGATCACCTCCTGTAACAGAAGCGCCAGTCGTAGCGCTAATATTGGTTGGCTTTTTAGAATAAAATTTGTTCCATTCTTTTAAACTATTGTACCACTTTTTATCGTCTCCCATTACATAGAGTGTTTTTACGTAAGCACCTTTGTCGCTGACCAAAGAAACGACTACATAAGCGCCTTCTCCCATATAATTAGACATTTGTAACATGCACTTGTATTTGCTACTTTGCGCCGAAGACTGAAATGAAGCTAAAAAAAAGAAGATGCTTAAAAAAGCTATTTTAAGGATTGATTTCATTTTATAATTTTAAAAATTCTACAGATACGTTTTGTTTGCTGAGCGTTTCATTTTCTTTGGCTAACGCATAAGCCGTTTCGTTAAACTCGGAGGTAATTTCTTTTTTTGCACCATGAGCAACTAAATATTTTAAAAGAGTATCATCACTAGAAACCATGGCTGCTTTGTGCAACGCGGTCATTCCGTCTTGATTTTTTGCATTAATATCGATTTTCAAATCTGCTAATTTTTCAAGTAAATTCAGATCGGTTTTTAAAACCGCAACATGATACAAAGTGCTGCCGTCTTTTTGAATAGAGGCAAGATTTAATCCGCTGTTTTGTAGCAATTGCTTTTTTGCTGTAAAAGGATCTTCCGCAGGCGTTTTTCCTTTACCATTTTGAGGCTTGTACGACTGAATTAAATAAAAACCAAGATTGTTTCCGTCCTTATCAAGTACTTTTACATCTGCTTTCTTACTAAGTAAAACGGCAACTGCTTCAGGAGTTCCCGATTGAACAGCCACTGTCAAAGCCGATTCTCCTTTTGTGTTTTTTAAATTAATATTTTTTACTGTAGGGAGTAGTAACTCCAAAGCTTCAGTATCTGTTGCTCTTGCAGCATTTAGTAAAGACGTATTGCCTTCTTTATCTGCTTTATTACTATCAACGCCTTTACTTAAAAAGTAATTGATGATGTCACTTTGTTTTGGTTTTCTAACGATAGCATTTAAAACTGTTTGTCCTTCAGCTGAAACTGTAGTTGGTTTTAGTTTTAAATCTTCAACTAAGTAGCGATATAATCCAATTGTATTGGCCTCACGACGAGAACCTTCAGCAGCAATGAGTAGTGCATTATCGGTATATTTAACGCCTTTTTGAATCAATGTTTTTAAAAGTGCGATATTACCTGACCTTGCTGCGTAATCAAATGCGGTATTTCCTCGATTATCGACATCTTTCAATGCCATTCCTTTAGAAATAAAATAGTTGGTTAGTGCTAAATCTTTATCTCCTGCTATTGCGATAAGCAGCAGGTTAGCGCCATTTTTATACTTTGTCTTCGGATTAATTCCTGCTTTAAAAAATGCATCGTAAACCGCTGTGTTGTTTTGACTAGCATTTGCTGCGAATGTAATTGGAGTCGTACCGTGGCTGTCTTCCAAGTTAATATCAGCACCTTTTGCAATTAAATAATTAACAATTTCGCTGTTGCCTTTGTATGCCGCCCAATGCAAATAGTTGCGATTGTCATGTGTCGATTTGGTTACTGAATTTCCCGCTTGCTCTAACAAAAGTTTGATTGTTTCGGTAGGTGCCTCATTATTAATTGCTAGAACTACAGGATCAAAAGAGCGATCGTTTAATTCTGAAGGATTATTTCCTTTGTTTATTTCCGCTTCAACAGCGATTGCATTTGGAGTTGTTTTCCAAAAATTTTGATCTAAGAGACTGTTTTTTTGCTGAGCATTGACAAAAAGAGTAGCTGCGAAGGCAAAAGAAAGAATAACTTTATTTTTCATGATTCCGAGTTATGGTGGTTTCTATTTATTTTGAATTATTTCTATTTAGAATAAATAAGAATAATGCAAATATAAAAATATATAAGAGTTAACCAACTCACGGTTTGCAATTTTTGAACAAAAAAAGCAGGACAATTTTATAGAAAAGCGCCTAAAAATCTATAAGATAAAGAATAGTAGTTAGTTGCTAGCGCGGTCGATCGATTACGGAAGACTTGTTTTAGACTTTTAAAAGTAGAAAATAGTAGATTATTAGCTGAGATAAAGCATGTAGCTTTGAAATTAAATTAGAAAATAGAAATTTCTGTAAGGATGATTTCTTTTAAAGACATTTAATAAAAGCAAAAAGCCGGAGTTTTTAGTTCCGACTTACTACTTCTTGTTTTCTTACCCTACTTAGTTTGCTACTTTAACTTTAGCTTGCTTATAGTGCTCTTTTATAAGTTGAGCCCATTTTTCGATAGATTGTAATTCGCCCGAAGGTTGAACAGTTTTGTTTGAGTCGTAAAATTCTAGTTCATGATCTAGAGTGCTTGCCGAAGCTGGCGCAAACGTCAAAGCAAGGCGTTCAATAACAGTATAATTATTCTTTTTGTCACCAATAGTTCGTTCGTTCTTAATTAGGGTAAACGTGTGAAAGTCGTTTAGGTTGATCACTTTAGAATTTTCTTTTTTACCTATTTTTTGTATAAAGAAGACTGACTTTTTTTCATTGTCGATTCCTATTATAAAATTGGTACCAATCTCATAGTCATGAATGGTTGATTGCTGATCATTTGCCAATTGTGTCAATTGCTGAATGGTTTCTTTGGTTCTTTTTTTTCTGTTATTGCGTAATATGATAAAAGGTAAAACACTAATTATTATTAAAACAATTCCGATTATAGCACTATTTAAATCCATGATATTTTTTTTAAAATTTAGATATACAAAAGAGGACTTCGCCAAAAGCAAAGCCAAAATAAATTACAGCGCAATTGCTGTTTACTTAAAAATTAAAAGAAATTACCAATGGGAATGAAACGGAAAAATAATATTCGTTTTTCGATGTCGAATTAAGAAATGCTTCGAAAAATTAAGATACTGAGATAGCTTACGTTGCAAAACTGATTCTGGAATTTTATCGAAAGAAACTCCTAAGTGTAGTGGAATTTTTGTCTTGAAAAAAGCCAAATTACTTATACCGTAGTTTGAATTTTGAGAAGCATGGATAAAGCAAATGATACTCTTAGAGAAAGTTGGTGCAACATTTTCTTCCGCTTCTCTTGAATAGTCATTTTGAACTTCCTTCTCCAATGATTTTGTAGCCACGAATACAACAGATCCAAAAAGAGCTGTGATATATAAAATTCCGAAAAACCGTAGCACATTTTTCATAGCGCAAAAGTACTCATTAATAATCAATTTAAAATTCGCGGTAAAGTAGGGGTTGATTTGTTGGATTTAGTATGTACTAGCTTGCACGCCAGATCGGAACGTAGATCTAAGTGTGTTAAATGAAAGTTTTATAATTAGGGTGCAACCTTAATGGCTTGAATTAATTTTCATAAATAAATGTTAAACGCTTTATAAAAAAAATTACATTTGAAAAATAAAACCTACAAATGAAAGTTACCTCTTTTTCACTGCTGTTTTTTTTACTAATTAACTTCGTTACTGCCCAAAAGATCGATTATAGTAGCGCAACTATTGCTGATAACCTCAAAGAAAATGCGAATGCGGTCGTGCGCTTGAACCAAATTGATATCATTATTGCTTCGCAGCGCAGCATGACGATCAAAACCCAAAGAGCAATAACTGTTTTTAATGAAAAAGGGAAAAGCGCTATTGATGCTGTAGAGCGGTATAACAAAAACTCCTCTATTAAGAATATAGAAGCTATTGTTTATGATGCTTCGGGATCAGAAATTAAAAAGATAAAAAGAAAAGATTTTAAAGATGAAAGTGCTGTTGCTCAAGGAACACTAGTATCCGACAGTAGATATCTTTATCTAGAATACACACCAATTTCTTATCCATATACCATCGTTTACAACAGTGAACTGGAAACTTCGACTACAGCATTTATTCCGAGATGGATGCCTGTGTCTAATTTTAATACTAGTGTCGAAAAATCTTCGATGAGCGTTACCTATCCAAATGCGCTAGGATTTGAGAAAAAAGAATTTAATTTTTCGAATCATGCCATTGAAAAAACCACAGATACAGATACCCAACTTTCGTATGTTGCCTCAGCGATTTTAGCGCAAAAACCAGAAGATTACAGTCCTTCTTATGATCATATTTTTCCGCGCGTTATGATGCGTTTAGAATATTTTAATTTGGAAGGAGTAGACGGAAATGCTAAGAATTGGCAAGAGTACGGCAAATGGTTTTCGGATAAAATATTATCTGGCACTACAGAGTTGCCAGAAGAAACAAAATCTAAAATTAAATTGCTGGTTGGTACTGAAAAAGACCCCATACAGAAAGCAAAAATTATTTACAATTTTGTTCAAAAAAAATGCAGATACATAAGTGTTCAAGTAGGTATTGGTGGTTTTAAACCCATGCTAGCCGCCGATGTTGATCGCTTGGGGTATGGCGATTGCAAAGCATTGTCTAATTACACACGAGCGCTATTAAATGTGGTAGATGTTCCTTCGTATTACACAGAACTATATGGAGATAAAGATAAAATTGATATGGATCCAGATTTCTTTTCAATTCAAGGAAATCATGTGATACTCTGCATTCCAAATAAAGAAAAATATATTTTCTTAGAATGTACAAGTCAAGATGATCCTTTTGGATATCAGGCGAACTTTACTGACGATCGAAATGTAGTTATAATTAAACCAGAAGGTGGTGAAATTGTTAGAACTAAAATATATGAAGATGAAGGTAATGTGAAAAGTACTATAGGAAACTATACAATAGTTGAAAATGGAAATTTTACAGGTTCGCTTACGATGGTTTCTGAAGGCTCACAATATGATACTAAAGTAAAGGTGTCTAATTTACAACCAGCAGAAAAAGAGAGATACTACAAGCACTATTGGAGCACTATTAATAATTTAAAATTAGCACCCATAACAGTTACAAACGATAAAGAAAATGTTCGTTTTACTGAAAATGTACAATTGAGTGCAGCAAATTACGGGACGATTTCGGGTGCTAAAATGATGTTTGTAATTAACGCGTTTAACCAGAGCGTCGATAACGTAAAACGCATTAGAAATAGAAAAAATCCATTTCAAATTCAGCGTGGCTTTATGCATACAGACGAAATCGAAATAAATCTTCCAACTGGATTTACAGTTGAATTTTTACCTCCCAATTTTGAATTAAAAAATAAATTTGGAGAGTATAAAACGGAAATCATCAAAACCGATACTACTAAATTAATCTTCAAACGCTCCATTTTTATCCAAAAAGGATATTATTCGAACGTAGAATATGATGAATATCGAATTTTTATGGAACAAGTTTCCAAAAATGATAATGCCAAAATTATATTAACCAAGATCTAATCCCATGAAATGTATTAAAATTATTTGTCTGCTATTTTTAGTGCTATCGGTTTCAAAAACTACCGCACAAGAATTTAAACTAGGTAAAGTATCGGTTGCAGAACTGCAAGAAAGAGCACATCCAAAAGACACTAGTGCTGTGGCTGCTATTTTATTTAAAAAAGGAAAATCTAGAATTGAATACATACAAAACGATGGCTTTGTAATGGTGACGGAAGTGGAAACTCGAATAAAAATTTACAAAAAGGAAGGGTACGAATGGGCTACTCAAAAAGTTTATTATTATAACAACAGCAATCTTTCTGAAAAAGTACGATTTGATGACGCAATAACTTATAATTTAGTTAACGGGAGCGTTGAAAAAACCAAACTAAATAGCGAGGGGATTTTTGATGAAAAGTTTAATAAAGTTAGAGCAATTAAAAAAATCACGATGCCAAACGTGAAAGAAGGTTCAGTTATCGAATACAAGTACAGTATTAGAACGCCAACAGATCGTTTAATTAGAGATTGGAGTTTTCAAGAAAGTATTCCTGTAAATTATTCGGAGTTTGTAACTTATATTCCAGAGTATTATGTTTTTAACTCAAGACAGAAAGGCTATATTTCTCCAAAAGTAAGCACGCAACTTAATAGAAAAACAATTACGATTGTCAGTAAAGAACGATCTGAATCAAAAAATACACAAACTAGTTTTTCTTCTGACAAAATAGATTACAGTGAAACCCAAACTACCTACGTTGCACAAAATTTTCCAGCAATGAAGGAAGAATCTTTTGTAAATAATATAGATAATTACACCTCTAGTGTAGCGCATGAATTGGCTGTTACTAATTTTCCAAATCAGTTGCCCAAATCATATTCAACGAATTGGAACGCGGTTGTAAAAACAATTTACGAATATGATGATTTTGGACCCGAGCTAAATAAAACAGGCTACTTTGAGGCTGATTTAAAAGAAATATTAAACGGTAAAAATACCGAGAACGAAAAGATACTAGCGATTTTAAATCATGTAAAATCAAATGTCAAATGGAACGAATATTTTGGCTATGCTTGTGATAACGGAGTGAAAAAGGCTTACAAAGAAAAATCAGGAAATATTGCAGATATCAACCTAATGATGACTGCGATGTTGCGCTCGGCTGGACTCACTGCTAATCCAGTTTTAGTGAGCACACGAGCTAACGGAATTGCGTTGTTTCCCAATCGTAATGCGTACAATTACGTAATTGCTGCTGTTGAGACAGCCAATGGCAACGTTTTACTAGATGCTTCGGATCAGTTCTCAACTCCAAATATTTTGCCTTTTCGAGCGTTAAATTGGCAAGGCAGATTAATTAGAAAAGATGGTAGTTCTGATGAGGTAAATTTAATGCCAGTAAAGCCTTCGATGGATAATGTTTTTTTGAGTTACACAGTCGATGCGGAAGGTAAAGTAATAGGGAAAAGTAGAAGGCAATATACGGACTACAATGCAATGATCACTAGAGCCAATTTTAACGGTTTAAAAGAAGACGATTATTTAGAAAAATTAGAAAACCAAAATGGTAAAATCGAAATAAGTGAGTATGCTCGAACCAACGTTAATGAATTAATGTCTCCAGTAGTCGAGAGCTATTCTTTTGTTGGAAATAATTTAAGCGAAGTAATTGGTGGTAAAATATATCTGAGTCCGATGTTGTTTTTTGCCAATGACAAGAATCCGTTTAATCAAGAAGTAAGACAATATCCGGTTGATTTTGGTTTTCCATTTACAGATAAGTATAGTATTGCGATTACCATTCCAGAAGGTTTTACGGTCGAGAGCTTGCCTACTCCCGCACTGATTTCTATGGAAAACAATGTAGGGATTTTTAAATTTGATATTGCAGTCAAAGGAAATCTACTACAGCTGTCGATTTTAAAGCAAATTAATGAGCCAATCGTCCCTGCAGAAGGTTATGAAATGCTGAAGGAATATTATACGACACTGGTAGCCAAGGAAAGCGAGAAAATTGTTTTAAAAAGAATTTAGTCGAATTCAAAGAATAGCGTTATTTTTGTTCAAAATCAGTATTTATGAACTTACAAAACGCACAATTAGACGTTGATACTTGGATCAAAGAGCACGGTGTTCGTTATTTTAATGAACTAACCAATATGGCACAACTGACAGAAGAAGTGGGCGAAGTAGCGCGTATAATTGCGCGTCGTTATGGCGAACAATCGGAGAAAGAAAGCGATAAAAACAAAGATTTAGGTGAAGAATTGGCCGATGTTGTTTTTGTAGTTTTGTGTTTAGCCAATCAAACCGGTATCGATTTGCAAGCTGCTTTTGACAAAAAACTAGATTTCAAGTCAATTCGTGACAAAGACCGTCATAAGAATAACGAAAAGTTACAATAATGTTATAACTCCAAAGGAACCTTTGGAGTTTTCTTTTTTTAAGATAAATTTGCTCAAAGCAAAAAAACTAGCCGAAATGAATTTATTAGTACAAACCAGCCAAACCAATTTAGAAGGAAAAATTGCCGTTACTGGTTCTAAAAGCGAAACCAATCGTTTGTTGTTATTGCAAGCTTTATTTCCAAACATAACTCTTTCAAATACTTCCAATTCTGATGATAGCGAAGTAATGCAAAAAGCATTAGTTGGCCATGATGCGATTGTAGACATTCACCATGCAGGAACTGCAATGCGGTTTCTTACGGCTTATTTTGCAGTAAGCGAAGGACGTGAAGTAATCATGACAGGATCGCCACGCATGCAAGAACGTCCAATAAAAATTTTGGTCGACACGCTCAGACAGTTGGGAGTAGAAATCACGTACGAAAAAGAAGAAGGTTATCCGCCCATAAAAATCAAAGGAAAAAAAGTGACAGAATCTAAGGTTACTTTGGCGGCAAATGTAAGCAGCCAGTACATTTCTGCTCTACTCTTGGTCGCTTCTAAATTAGAAAATGGTTTAGAGTTGACTTTAGAAGGCGAAATTACTTCGGTTCCTTATATCAAAATGACATTGGCTTTGTTAGACGATTTAGAAATACAGACCAGTTTTGAAGGCAACATAATTAAAGTGTATCCAAAAGCAGCCGTAGTTGCTAAAGAAATGGTAGTCGAATCCGATTGGAGTTCAGCTTCTTATTTTTTCAGTTTAGTAGCGCTTGCTGATACTGCCAAAATCACGATCAGCAGTTACAAAAAAAACAGCTTGCAAGGTGATTCTGATTTAGTAAATATTTACAAAGAAATCGGAGTAAATGCTACCTTCGAAAACAACAATTTAATGCTCGAAAAACAAACCAATTATCTGCCTAAAGCGGTTTCTTTCGATTTAAATAATACACCAGACATTGCCCAAACGATTGTAGTTACTTGCTTTGGCTTAGGAATTGCGTGCCATTTAACAGGACTACATACTTTAAAAATTAAAGAAACCGATCGTCTGGAAGCGCTGCAGGTAGAGTTAACTAAATTAGGTGCTACAATTTCAGTGACCAATGACAGCTTGAAGTTAGAACCATCAACAACGATTCATAAAAACGTACATATTGCCACCTACAATGATCACCGTATGGCAATGGCATTTGCACCTTTAGCTTTAAAAGTGCCTATTATTATAGATAATGCCGAGGTAGTTTCCAAATCGTATCCTGATTTTTGGGAAGATTTCAAAGCCTTGCAATTTCAAGTTTCAGAAGTATAATGCGTAGTAAATAAATAGTTGCTAAAGGGGTAAAATCATTTTTTTTTACGATTTTTTTACGATTTTTTTTCAATTATTTGACTTTTAAGTGTTTCCAAATGCAATAACCTCTAGCTTCAGTTAGAGGTTTTTTTATCTATTTTAGCAACTTTCTACCAAATTAACAGCTAATAATTTTTATAAAACGTTTGTAACTATCATGAAATCAGATGTTTTTGAAAATAAAGGTCAAAACACTTGACAACGCCTATCTCACAGTCGTATATTTGCAGTCTAAATAAAAAGACTGCATGAAATTATCTCATTTTCAATTTGATTTACCAAAAGAACTTCTTGCTGAATTTCCTGCGGAAAACAGAGACGAATCTCGTCTAATGGTTATTGACCGTAAAAAACAGACAATCGAGCACAAAATGTTTAAAGATGTTATCGATTATTTTGATGACGGAGACGTTTTGATCTTGAATAATACCAAAGTTTTTCCTGCTCGTTTGTACGGAAATAAAGAAAAAACAGGAGCAAGAATCGAAGTATTTTTGCTAAGAGAATTAAATGCAGAACAACGTCTTTGGGATGTTTTGGTAGATCCAGCACGTAAAATCAGAATCGGAAACAAATTGTATTTCGGTGATGACGATGCATTAGTGGCTGAAGTAATTGACAATACCACTTCTCGCGGAAGAACCCTTCGTTTTCTGTACGATGGTTCGTACGAAGAATTCAGAAATAAATTAACAGAACTGGGAGAAACACCAATTCCAAAATACATTAGCCGTGAGGTAACTCCAGAGGATGCGGAACGTTACCAAACGATTTATGCTAAAGAAGAAGGAGCTGTAGCTGCGCCAACTGCGGGATTACACTTCTCTAAACACCTTTTGAAACGTTTAGAAATTAAAGGAATTGATTTTGCTGAAGTTACACTTCACGTAGGATTAGGAACTTTTAATCCAGTTGAGGTAGAAGATTTATCAAAACATAAAATGGATTCAGAAGAATTAATTATTGAGCAAAAAGCGTGTGATATCGTGAACAATGCCAAAATTAAGAAAAAACGTATTTGTGCTGTAGGTACTACTTCTATGCGTGCCATCGAAAGTGCTGTTTCGTCGCAAGGAACACTTAATACATTCGAAGGATGGACGAACAAATTTGTTTTTCCACCACACGATTTCAGTATTGCAAATTGCATGATTACGAACTTTCATACTCCAAAATCGACTTTATTAATGATGGTTTCTGCGTTCTGTGGACACGATTTAATGAAAAAAGCGTATGAAGAAGCAATTAAAGAAGAGTACAAATTCTATTCTTACGGAGATGCGATGTTAATCATCTAAGACATACCATTCAATAGTTTAAAAAAGCTCGTCAATCTTGATGGGCTTTTTTTATGACGTATTGCGGGCTGTCCGCTCCACGTTTTATTGTCAAAACTAAGTACTACTAGCACTGTGGGAGCTTCCGCTGGTCGCTTCCTCGTTGCTGTAGTACTAGAGTTTTGATAACAAAAGCGTTCTACTTCCATCCCTAACGCATTTACAATTCCCAACAACATTTTGTTAAATTCAAGGTCTTTTATTCAAAAGATGTTATTTTTACAAAACAAAATAAGAAACAATGACTTTTCAAAACAACCTTAAATTTGCTCAAGAACTCGATAAAAAAGATGTTTTAAACAAATACAAATCCGAATTTATTTTCCCAAAAGTAAACGACAAACGCGTCATTTATTTCACGGGAAATTCGTTGGGTTTGCAGCCCAAGCGTACCAAAGCGTTTGTAGATGAAGTCATGAACGACTGGGCAAATTTAGCGGTAGAAGGTCATTTTTATGCCGAAAAACCTTGGTGGGATTACCAAGAGCGTTTTGCAAAACCGCTTAGTAAAATTGTCGGTGCATTGCCGTCAGAAGTTACGGTAATGAATACGCTAACGGTCAATTTGCATTTACTAATGGTTTCTTTTTACCAACCCAAAGGCAAAAGGTATAAAATTATTTGTGAAGAAAAAGCATTTCCTTCCGATCAATACATGTTTCAAAGTCAAGTCCATTTTCACGGCTACAAATTCGAGGATGCGATTGTAGAAATAAAACGTCGAGAAGGAGAACATAACATTCGTACCGAAGATGTTGTCGCTAAAATAAAAGAAGTTGGCGACGAGTTGGCTTTAGTTTTAATTGGCGGAGTGAACTATTATACCGGACAAGTTTTTGACATGAAAACCATTACTGCTGCGGGGCATGAAGCCGGTGCAAAAGTAGGTTGGGACTTGGCGCATGCCGCTGGAAACATTAAATTAGAACTCCACGATTGGAACGTTGATTTTGCCGCGTGGTGCAGTTATAAGTACATGAATTCGGGACCTGGAAATGCTTCGGGTTGTTTTGTACATGAAAAGCATCACAATAGTAACTTGCCGCGTTTTGCTGGTTGGTGGGGACACAATAAAGAACGACGTTTTAAAATGGAGCCCACTTTTGATCCCGTTCAAGGAGCCGAAGGATGGCAAATTAGTAATTTACCTGTGCTCTCTTTAGCGCCGTATTTAGCTTCTGTCGAAATGTTTGACGAAATAGGAATGGATCTTTTAATTGAAAAGAGAACTAGAATCACCGCTTATCTAGAATTTATTTTAAACGAAATAGACAAAGAAGTAGATAGCACTTTCGAAATAATTACACCATCGAATCCTGATGAACGAGGATGTCAATTATCTGTTTTATTGCACGGAGAAGGCCGCGCCTTATTTGATTACTTGATGAAGAGTGGTGTAATTGTAGATTGGCGTGAGCCTAATGTGATTAGACTAGCGCCAGTTCCATTGTATTGCTCTTACGAAGACATGTATCATTTTGGACAGACTCTTAAAAAAGGGATTTTAACGAAATTAGAATCGTGATCGATGTAAAATATAAATGTAATTATGTAACGTTTTTTTTTAAAAAAGGAACGATATTTGCCAATACTAATTTAAAAAATAATACCATGAAAATCTTATATACATTAGCGATAGCTATTACTTTGTTCTCTTGTCAAAATCAAGAAAAAGCAGATATGCAATTGGCGAAACAAGCTACAATTGATTCAATGAAAGTGGAGATGCAAAAGCAGAAAGTAATCGATTCTATGCAAATTGAAATTGCAAAAGCGAAAGAAGCAAAACAAATCGAAAGGATTGAAACGCATACCTACACTAATACTTCCGAAAATGCTTCGACACAAGCACAACCTGTAGCGAAAAAGAAAGGTTGGAGCAATGCGGCTAAGGGAGCAGTAATTGGTGCTGGAGTTGGTGCTGCGACTGGAGCAATCACGAGTAAGAAAAAAGGACAAGGTGCAATTATTGGTGGTGTAGTAGGAGCTGGTGTTGGTGCTGGTACTGGAGCTATAATTGACGATTCTAAAAAGAATAAAAATTAGAAAGACTTAAATACAAACATAAAAAAAGGCTGAAATCATTTTGATTTCAGCCTTTTTTGTTAAAAAGTAATAGTTAACAATTCCGCTCTATAAGTATTGAGCTGATTGCTTATGATGCTTTTTTCATTCGTAAAAGAAAATACGTTTTTAAATAAGTTTTCGTAGTACTGTATTCCAGTAATCAGATTATCTCTAAAAGCTTCCAGTTTTTTAAGCTCTTTTGCGTTTGCCGTAGAAAATTTTAAACGGTAGTCTTTCTTAAAATAGTCAACATACATTTTCAACTCTTTCACAAACATGTGCGGACGATTATCTACTCGTAAAACCGACTTGTTTCCATAAATATGTTGTACCATATTACTCAGAGAAACTTCTTGGTCAAAATAAGCCATATTTGGACCAGGACAAATTACAACACCTTGCGCTTGGCCTTTTATTGGCATATCATTTTCAAGATAAGAAGCATTCGCTAAACCAACACACAGACAAGATTTTTCAGTAATTGCCTCTTTTTTAAACTCATAGGTTTGGGGGTCTAAGTTTGCTTTTTCTAATTCTAACTCTCCCAATTTATGGTCTTGGTATTTTTTAGAAGCCGTACAAATTCCTTCTGGACCCATTTCTTTACTTAAAGCCAAGAATTTTTTTGGACACGAACTTCCTGCCTTATTTTGATCAATTCTTTTTTGCTTAAAATTTTCGTTAGAACTTCCTCTTACAGTATTAAAGGGAACGCCTAAAGGCGAAATGTTACTCAAATACAAATCTTCTTCTTTTGATTTGGCTAATAATTCTCGGGTTTCAGCATCCACAGATGTAGCTTCGGGAACTAATAAAAAAGGAGAACCCCAACCCACCGAATCCACCTCGTAATGTTGTAATAAAAAATCGTGCTCTTCTGCAGTTCCAACCCCGCCTTGAACGGTAATTTTTATCGGCAACGGCTTTTCGGGAACGTATTTTCCTTTGCTTTCTAACGTCTTACTCAGTAATTCGTGAACGGTATTTTGCAGTTCGGCTTTCTTTTCCTTAAATTCTTCTAAGATTGGACCTAATAAAAAACCATCTGTGGCAAATGCATGACCGCCGCAATTTAAACCAGATTCAATTCGGTATTCAGAAACCCACAATCCTTTTTTAGCTAAAAAATTTCCTTGGATTAAGGCCGAGCGGTAATCGCTTACTTTTAAAGTTATTTTCTTTTTTAGAGGTTGGTCTTTCGAAGGAAAGAACACATCAAAATTTTCGAAGTAAGCAAATAATCTTGGGTTCATTCCTGCAGATAATACAACAGATGAGCTCAAATTACTGTTAGCAAAACCTCGCAATGCAGCGTGAGCGTCGTTAAATTCCACAGGTAGAGCTACATTGTCTACAAAATTATCTTTATCTAATTTTGTCATTATGTTCACATCAATTGCGCCAGCACAAAGCTGTGTTTCAATGTAGTTTTGAACCGATTCTTTAAAATCAAGACCTTCTTGAATAAAGTGATGAACGCTCTTTTTTAGATCAGAAGTATTAGGAAGCATTTCTAAATAGCTGTCTAACGTTTCTTTGCTTTTAGCTAGTTCTAATTTAAAATTTTCCACTTTCTGCGTCACAATGTGATCTACTAAGTTAAGATACGATGTAATTCTCTTTGCTCTGTAGTCAGCTACTTTTTGAGTGATTTCTTGATACGGTAATTGGAATTTCTTGCTGTAAAAAGCATTCATTTTTTCAATTAAATCATCATCTGCAATAGAAATTACTGATGATATTCCGTACTGCGCTACACGAATCGGAGTGTCGATCGTGTACGCCAATCCCATTACTGGAATGTGAAAAGTATGTATGTCGTTTGTTTTCATAAGTATAAAATAAACGACAAATATTGCTAAAATCTGAATGTTAAAAGCTGATATTTATCATATTAACATTTTTTAAGCGCGGTGTTAAATCAAGATTTTCTTCAAGGATTCTGCTACATTTCTCCATAAGAAATTGTAAAATGATTTTTCCTGAATGCGCTCTAATTCCATTGTGCACGTTTTTGCGTGTTCATCAGAATCCTTTTTTACGAATAAATTGGCCACGGCGCTTTTTAATTTCGCTTCTTTGCGAGGCTCTTTCTTTTTATAAAAAGTTACGTCCAAATCGTCATAATCTAAAGACGCATTTCCTTTTGAGTTGACATCATTTCCCCAAATGTCAAACTTGTATTTTTTAAATTTTCCGTCAAAAGAAGCATTAACATACGGCATCGTAAAACGCTTCATTGCGTTTAGATCAAAGTCGGCAATCGTACCTTTAATGTTAAAACTATCGTTTTTGTCGAGGACATTAAATTTCCAATCGACGTGTAAAGCTGAATTTTTCATAAAAATACAATTGATTTTTATTTTTAGATCTTCCGTTTTTATCAAGCCTAAGCCACTTTGAATGTTAGTAGCTTTTAAATTAAAGCGGTCAAAAGTCAGTACAGCTGGCCCTTTATCGAAAGTTACCTCTTCTTCATACACCAATTTTGAATTACGCATTTCAAGATTTTCAATGGTCATCGCAAACTTTAAATTCCGTAATAATTCGCTATACAATTTCTTTTTACTCAAATCATCGGCCGGCATTTTATTTCGATAGATGTTAGCATCCACTTTGTCTAGTAAAACGTTCTTCACATTAAAAAATAAGTGCTCGTTTTTAAATCCCCAATCGATATCGCTTACCGTAAATTCTTTGGCTTTTACAATAAACAAATCCTTTTCTGTCTTTATGGTTTGCACAAATTGATGGCGATCTAAAAGAGGTAATAACTGAAAATTACTGGCCTTTAATTCGTGGTTTTCAATAATAAGATGTTCCATTCTCATTTTATAAAAAACGTTAGGCTGATATAATATCGAATCAATCTTCAACTCATATTTTGAATACGTGAAAGGGATTTTCTGTTGTAAAGTATTTTCATCGATTTTGATT
The DNA here is from genome assembly GCF_001529295.1 of Flavobacterium sp. TAB 87. Classification (GTDB taxonomy): domain Bacteria; phylum Bacteroidota; class Bacteroidia; order Flavobacteriales; family Flavobacteriaceae; genus Flavobacterium. The sequence goes on along the minus strand of NZ_LLWK01000038.1, from coordinate 16,413 downwards.
CCTTCGACATTCATCGCAACGTTTTTGGCATCAAAAAATACTTTATTGGTAGTAGTTGCTACCATAGTTACAGCACCTTCTTTAAGATAAATATCGTGTACTTTAATTATTTTCTCAAACGGACCGATCACATCATTTTTTACACGGTCAAAGTGGTCTTTGTCTTTCTCTTTTTGGTAGTATAAAATAACATCAGGTTGATTGATCGTAATGCTTTGCGCCCTGATCGTATTGCCCATCAAGAGTTCCCAAATGCTAAAATTTGCTACAGAAATAGTGTTGATGGTACCGTAAATACCAAGTTTTTCTTTGCTGTTTTTTGGTTTTACTTTGGGACTAATTACCACAGTATCGGCTTGAATACTGGTTGACCAAATATTTATAGTTAATTTTTTATAGCCGATTTCGTACGGAGTAGTGTTGTTCTCTTGAATGATTTGCGGCAGTTTTTTTTCGAGCCAAAGATTCAAACCGAAATTAGCGGTTACCAAAACCACCACTATACTACTGATCCCGATAATTATTTTTTTATTTAAAGTCATTTGTTGGTTATTTAGCTTAAATGTATACATTTAAAAACAGTTAGTCTTATATGATTATAAGTTGTTGAAATTATTATTTGTGGATTTTATGAAAAACTTGAAGAGAATTTTATTTGTATTTGGCGGCGTGTTGCTGCTCCTTATTTTTGGAGTTTTAGGTTTTATTTTTTATATGAAACCAAAGTACGAAGGAGAGTTGCGCCTAAAAAATCTAGAAAAAGAAACTACAGTTTATTTTGATGAATTTGGAATTCCGCACATTTATGCCAGTTCACAAAAAGATGCGATGCTTACATTGGGTTACGTTCATGCACAAGATCGATTGTGGCAAATGGAATTGATGCGCCGAATTGCTTCAGGACGTCTGTCCGAAATTTTTGGAAGAGTAGCTTTGGATAATGACCGCTTTTTTGTCGGACTTGGTATCGAAGAAGCTTCCGCTAAAGCGATTGCTAAGCTGGATAAAAATAGCCCGAGTTATGTGCAGACAATGGCTTATCTAAAGGGAATTAATCAATATTTAGAAGAGGGAGTTACTCCAATTGAATTTCAAATATTAGGAATCAAAAAGCAGCAGTTCACATTAAAAGATGTGTATAATATTTACGGTTATATGGCTTTTAGTTTTGCCATAGCGCAAAAAACAGATCCATTACTCTCAGATATCAAAAATAAGTTGGGGGCAGCATATCTTAAAGATTTTGGTTTGCAAGGTGAGTTTAATACAACACAGATTAAAAGCACCAAAAATCAAAGTGAAGAATATGCCGCTGTTTCCAAATCAATTGCGGCCCTTTTAGAGAAAATGCCTGTCGCTGCTTTTGTAGGAAGTAATAGTTGGGTCGTAGCTGGTACGAAAACCAAAAGTGGTAAAGTAATTTTTGCTAACGATCCGCACATCGGGTTTTCACAGCCGGGTACGTGGTACGAAGCGCATTTGATAACGCCAGATTATGAAATGTATGGCTGTTATTTGGCGGGAACTCCATTTCCGTTATTAGCTCATAATCGTGAGTATTCGTATGGTTTGACGATGTTCGAAAATGATGATGTTGATTTTTATGAAGAGACAAATAACGTAAATGATGAAAACGAATATCAAACACCAAATGGATTTGAGAACTACACCACGAGAATTAAAACGATCAAGGTAAAAGACACGTCAGATGTTATTTTAAAGGTGAAAGTAAGTCGTCACGGACCACTGATGAATGATTTATTATTGGATGTAAAGAGTAAAAAACCGCTCGCCATGTCTTGGATTTATACCCAAGAACCAATCTTGCTTTTAGATGCAGTGTACGGATTGTCTCATGCGAAAAGCAAAGACGACTTTAAAAAAGCAGTTGAATTGGTCGCTGCGCCAGGATTAAATGTAATGTACGGTGATGCAAAGGGCAATGTAGCATGGTGGGCAACTGGAAAATTATATAAACACAACAAAGGATTCAATACAAATTTTATCTTGGATGGTGCTTCTGGTACCGATGACATTATGGAATACCTTGATTTTGATAAAAATCCGTCGGCTGAAAACCCAAAATCAGGTTACGTTTACTCTGCAAACAATCAGCCAGCAGCCATTGATGGTTATTTATATCCGGGCTATTATTTACCAGAAGATCGCGCGAAACGAATTGTCGGGTTGCTGGATGAAAAGTCGAACTGGGATAAAAAAAGTGTTAGTACAATGATGTTTGATAATACGTCGAGCGTTGCGTCAAAAGTGGTAAAAAAATTAGTGAAGTTTGTAGCAGACGAGAAATTAACTCCTAAAGAAAGCGAAGTACTTTCGATAATGAAAAGCTGGAAAGGGACAAATAATTTAGAAGATGTAGCACCGACCATTTATAACAAATGGATTTATTTGTACTTAAAAAACACTTTTGAAGATGAATTAGGAAAAGACCATTTTGAATCTTTTTTAGGGACGCATTTAATGAAGCAAGTCATCGCCAAACAATTGGATAATGAGCAATCGATTTGGTGGGATGATGTGAGAACTGTCGATTTGAAAGAAACCGAAAATGATATTATTTCAAAATCCTTTCACCAAGCTGTGGTAGACTTAGAAAAGCAATTAGGAACAAAGACAAACGATTGGCAATGGAAAAATGTCCACACTGTCGAATACGGGCATCCGTTAGGAACTGTCAAAGCATTACGTAGTATTTTTAATGTGGGACCTTTTGGTACTGCTGGATCGAACGAGGTTATTGATAATCAATTTTTTTCTTTCTCTGAAGACGGAAATTATAAAGTGACTGGTGGGCCATCTACAAGACGTGTTGTTGATTTTTCAGATATCGAAAATAGCTGGAGTATCTTGCCAACAGGACAATCAGGAAATCCTTTTAGCAAACATTATAAAGATCAAGCCTTGTTGTATAACAGTGGAAAATATAGAAAAATGAAATTGAACAAAAATGAAATTGTAAAGTCGTCCACTAAGCTTGTTTTTAAAACTAAATAAGCTTCTTTCAGAATAAATTATTTGCGATTGAATCGTGGTTTTGAGTTTAACTTTTATAGCGGAATTGATATGTGTGAATCTGTTTAGTCCATAAATTTCGAATCTGTTTCGAAGTAAAAATCAAATATTTAGAGCTTTGCAAATTCTTTCCTTAGATTATTAGTATTTTTACGAACTTATAAATATTCGTTACTCATGCAAACACCACTTAAAATTGCTGTTGTAGGTTCAGGATTAGTAGGTTCACTATTGGCAATTTATCTTAAAAAAGCAGGTCACGAAGTTCATGTATACGATCGTAGTCCTGATATTCGTAACATTACTTTTTCTGGCCGTTCAATTAATTTAGCAATGTCTGATCGAGGTTGGAAAGCATTAGATGGTGTAGGAGTTGGCGATGCAGTTCGCGAAATTGCTATTCCAATGGACAAACGTGCTATTCATTTGGTTGATAAGTTCAATTATCAGCCTTATGGGCAAGAGGGCGAATCTATTTATTCTATTTCTCGAGGGACTTTAAATCGAAAAATGATTGATCTGGCTGAGCACGCAGGAGCTACTTTTTTCTTCGATCAAAAAATTTGGGACGTTACTTTAAGCGATGCTACTTTGCACATTGGGGAAAGCGAAAGAGGTGAGTGGACCGAAAAAAAATACGATATGGTTTTTGGAGCTGATGGTGCTTTTTCTAGAATCAGACATCGCATGCAACGTCAGAGTATGTTTAATTATTCGCAAGAATTTTTAAATATTGGTTACAAAGAATTACACATTCCTGCTAATGCAGATGGTTCTCATAAATTAGATAAAAACTCTTTTCATATTTGGCCACGAGGTGAATACATGCTAATTGCTTTGCCCAATCAAGACGGTAGCTTTACATGTACTTTATTTATGCCTTTTGAAGGAGAAAATTCATTAGCTGAGTTAAATAATAAAGAAGAATTAGAAACTTTTTTCAAGAAAAACTTCCCAGATTCCATTGAAGTAATTCCCATGTTAGCGGAAGATTTCTTTAAAAATCCAACAAGTACTTTGGTCACCATGAAGTGTTTTCCATGGACATACACTGATAAAATTGCTCTTATTGGAGATGCTTGTCACGCAATTGTCCCGTTTTATGGACAAGGAATGAATGCCGGTTTCGAGGATATTACTGTTTTATTTGAAAAGATGCAGGAATTTGGAGACGATTGGAAAACCATTTTTTCTGAATATCAAATTGATAGAAAACCCAACGCAGACGCCATCGCTGAATTATCGTACCGTAATTTTATGGAGATGAGTTCTAAAACTGCCGACGAAAAATTTCTATTGCAGAAGAAAATAGAAAAAAGATTTGCGGAAAAATTTCCCGAAAAATGGATTCCCTTATATAGTAGAGTAACCTTTAGCGATCGACCGTATACCGAGGCGTTAGCGCTAGGTGATTTTCAAAATGAGATCATGCAAAATGTATTAAAATTACCCGATATTGAAACAATTTGGGATTCTGAAATAGTAGAGAATAAAATACTAGAGCTATTAGCTAAAGCGTAAAAAGTAAACCCGTTTAAAATATTTTAAACGGGTTTATTTTTTGATTTATTTTTTAAGCATTTTAGACAGAACGCCAAAAGCCCCACGTATAAAAGTCGCGCTTGTTAAAATTTTTAAAACTGACTTCCCTACTACTTCTGTCGTAGTTGGTTCTAACTTGGTTGCTTTTTTAACTACTTTTTCAGCTTGTTGCTTCGTAGCAATAACTTCCGCTTCGTTGATTTTTTTTGTCAACATTTCATAAGCACTTTCTCGGTCAATAAGCTCACTGTATTTCTTAACTAATTTCGATTTCGCATTTATTTCCTGAATTTCACTTTCGGTTAGTATGTCCATTCTGCTTTCTGGAGCACGCATCATGGTAGCAACTAACGGGGTTGGAATTCCCTTTTCGTTCAAAGCCGTAACCAAAGCTTCACCTATTCCTAAGCTCGTTAAAAGCTCGTCTGTTTTGTAAAATTCAGAGGTTGGGTAATTGTCCGCAGTTTTCTTAATTGCTTGCCTGTCATTAGCGGTAAAAGCGCGCAGAGCATGTTGGATTTTTAGTCCTAATTGTGCCAAAACTCCGCTAGGAACGTCCATTGGATTTTGCGTTACAAAGTAAATACCCACGCCTTTCGAACGAATTAATTTTACAATAGACTCAATTTGATCTAATAAAACCTTACTCGCTTCATTAAAAATTAAATGTGCTTCATCAATAAAAATAACCAATTCGGGTTGTTCAGCATCTCCTTTTTCTGGCATTTGCTGGTATATTTCAGCTAATAAACTTAGCATAAAAGTCGAGAACAATTTTGGCTTATCCTGAATGTCGGTTAGACGAATAATATTCACGTAGCCGCGTCCATTTTCATCAATTCGCATCAAATCATCTATTTCAAACGAAAGTTCACCAAAGAACAAATCGGCACCTTGCTGTTCCAATTCTATGATTTTTCGCAGAATAGTTCCAGTGGTCGAAGTCGAGATTTTTCCGTAGTTCGCACTAATTTCTTCTTTCCCTTCTTCGGTAATATAGTTAATTACTTTTTTAAAATCTTTTAAATCCAGTAAAGGCATTTTTTTATCATCACAAAACTTAAAGATGACCGAAACCACTCCAGATTGCGTAGCATTCAAATCTAAAATCCTAGAAAATAAGACGGGTCCAAATTCAGAGACAGTCGCTCGCAATCGAACACCACCTTGTTCAGATAGCGTCATTAATTCAATAGGAAAGTGTGCAGTCTTATACGGTAAATTTATTTTTGCATGACGTTCCGTAATAAAGGACTTCTCTTCTCCTTCTTTGGCAATTCCACTAAAGTCTCCTTTAATATCCATCATTAAAACAGGAATTCCAGCTTGCGAAAGTTGCTCTGAAAAAACCTGAATTGTTTTAGTTTTTCCCGTTCCTGTTGCTCCAGCAATTAGCCCGTGGCGGTTAAGTGTTTTGAGAGGGATTTTTACAAACGTATCTGCAATTGCCTCACCGTCCAACATAGCTCCACCCAAAATGATGCTTTCTCCCTTGGTTTGGTACCCATTTGTTATATTTTGAATGAAATCGTCTTTTTTGCCCATGTTCTTTAGCGTTTTTTAGAGTTTGCAATATATGTTTTTTTGCGGAAATAGCTGAAAATTGGCATCGACGCCTAATTATCACGTTTTTATTTAAATAGTGATTATTTTTTTTTAATTAACATTTAGTGAATAATCTACGTGTTTAGCGTGTTTTTTAATGAAAGGATGCAATTTTATTCATAAAAAATTATTTTTTATGTTTTATTTCATCAATGCACTATCGAAAACGATGTCGCTTTTTTGATTGTTGCGTTAAATTAATTGCAATAAAATTAAAAAAAGTTTTTTTATTTCAATGAAACATATAAATTTGCTCCACTACAAGTTTATTATAACTAAAAAATAAAATTATTTAAAACTATTAAAATTAAAAAAATGGCAAACGTTAAAGTTGAAAAGAAAAGCACTTCAAATGGAGGAGGAATGGTTTCAGGAATCATTATTGTAGCTTGTGTTTTTGTTGGTTGGTTAATTTGGGAATTTATCATGGGTGCTCCAGCTAACTTTGAAGGCGGTAATCCAGAAGGAACTCCTTTGAATACGCTAGGAATGGTTTACCACGGAGGTTTTATCGTACCGATTTTGTTAGGTATGTTGTTAATGGTTGTTGTATTTTCATTTGAAAGATTTTTTGTTATTTCTAAAGCAGCTGGAAAATCTAATTTAGATACGTTTATGACTAATGTTCAAAGAAACATTAAAGAAGGAAACATCGAAGGAGCTATTGCTTTGTGCGATAAACAACAAGGTTCTGTTGCAAATGCAATTAGATCTGCGTTAGTTAAATACCAAGATGTGAAAAAAGAAGGATTCAATTCTGAAGAAGCTTCTGAAACAATTCACAAAGAAATCGAAGAGGCAACTTCATTAGAAATGCCAATGTTAGAGAAAAATATGACTATTATTTCTGCATTAGTATCTTTAGGAACTCTTGGAGGATTATTAGGAACAGTATCAGGGATGATCAAAGCGTTTGGTGCATTAGCATCTGCAGGTTCTCCTGACCAAGCAGCTCTTGCAACAGGTATTTCTGAAGCACTTGTAAATACAGCCACAGGTATTGCTACTTCTATCTTTGCAATTATTGCTTACAATTTCTTTACATCTAAAATTGATGATTTAACTTACTCTATTGATGAGGCTGGTGTTACTATTGTTAACACATACAGAAAATTCAGAGGAAGTTTAAAACAATAATAATTTTTTTGGCATGCTAGTCATGCCAAATTTAAAATAAAAGATAATGGCGAAAATAAAAATGAAAAAAAAGTCTATGTCTACGGATATGACTGCCATGTGTGATGTTGCATTTCTTTTGTTGACGTTCTTCATTTTAACCGCTACTTCTAAAGTTCCAGAGGCTTTGCCAGTGGATACTCCTGCTTCAACAGTAGAGACTAAATTACCAGATTCTGATTTAGCTACTCTAACGGTTGGTAAAGGAAAAGTCTTTTTTGATTTAAAAGGAAAAGACGTTAGAATTAAAACTTTAGAGTTAATGGAGGAGAAGTACGGTGTTACTTTTTCTGAAGGCGATAAAACTGCTTTTTCTTTAATGAATGATTTTGGTGTCCCTATGACAAGTTTGAAATCGATCATTGAAATGAAAGGTGCAGATAGAAGTAAAGCAGATCAACCGGGTATACCTCAAGATTCTTTGGATAATCAGTTGAAAGACTGGGTTTTCAGTGCGCGTAAAGCAAACATAGAAGTAAACGATAAGGAATTACAGTTTGCTATAAAGGGAGATGCTAAAGAAGAATATCCAGCAATCAGAAAGATTATGGATATGTTGCAAGATCAAAAAGTAAATACTTTTAGTTTAGTGACCGGTAAAAGAGGACATGACTTTTAATTAAAAAAAACACACTAAAATGGCTGAATTAAATACCGGCGACGGTGGCGGTAAAGGTGGTAAAGTAAGAAGTAAAAAACAAAACTCAAAAGTAGATTTAACTGCTATGGTAGATTTGGCCTTCTTATTGATTACTTTCTTTATGTTGACTACCACGTTGTCAAAGCCTCAATCGATGAGTTTGGCATTGCCAGATAAAGACGAGAATCCTGATTTAAACGCAGAAATTAAAGTTGATGAAAAGAGAACTTTAACTTTGTTATTAGGTGAAAATGGGAAGTTGGTTTATTATATGGGGTTACTAGATAATCCAATTGCAGGACCAAAAGAGATCGCTTATGGCAAAAACGGAATCCGTCCAGAGCTTGTAGCAAGAAAACAATCGGTTATTGAATATACAGGTACTAAAGATAAAGGTATCATCGTTATTATCAAACCGAGTAAGAAATCTAAATATAAAAACTTAGTTGATGTATTAGATGAGATGGCAATTACTGGAGTAGAGACATATGCAATTGTAAATGACTTTTCGCCAGAAGAAACAAAATTGTTAGACGGAAAATAGGCTTTGTCCTATTTTCTTAATAACCTAATAATTAAGAAAGATGAAATTAGATATTTTAAAAAATCAATGGCTTGACATTGTTTTCGAAGGTCGTAATAAGATCTACGGGGCATATCAGTTAAGAAAAGAAAATAAATCGACTACAATAAAAGCACTTATTATTGGAGCGTTTCTTTTCAGTTTGGCTGTTGCTATTCCACTTATCATCAATTTGTTGCCAAGTTCAAAAGATAAGGTAGTGAATATGGATGTTAAGATTACGACAGTAAAATTGCCGCCAAAGAAAGTGGAACCAATTAAGCCTAATTTACCACCACCACCACCACCCGCTCCTAAAGTGGATCAAGTGAAATTTGTTAAGCCAGTTGTGGCTAAAACAGAAGAAGTAACTGAAGAGCCGCCTAAGATTGTGGAGATGAAGGACAAAAACGTTGGTAAAGAAACAATAAAAGGTAATCCAGATGCAGTATTAACTGTAGAACCTGTTGGTACAGGAACTGCGGCAGTAGTTGAAGAGGATAACAAAGTGTACAACACCGCGGGTATCGAAGTAAAACCAGAATTTCCTGGAGGAATTGAGAAATTCTACAAGTTTGTTGGAAACAACTATAGAGCGCCAGAAGAAGAAGGTTTAAAGGGTAAAGTTTATGTTACTTTTGTTGTTGAAAAAGATGGTTCATTAACAGATATTAAGGTTTTAAGAGATATCGGTTATGGAACTGGAGCAGAGGCAATTAGAGTACTTAAGAAATGTCCGAGATGGCAGCCAGGAGAGCAAAATGGTAAAAAGGTTAGGGTTTTATACTCACTACCAATTACTATTCAAAGCGCTGACTAATGTTGAAGAAAATACTTGAAAATATTAAGAAGAAATCGCTTCACGAGCGGTTTCTTCTTGTTTTAGGAATGTCCTTTTTTTTACTATATTTGGTATTGGGCTTGATAATAATCTTTTCAAAATCACTTCCAATCGCAATGGAGCCAAAGTATCGTATTGCATTCGGAGCATTGTTGATTGTATATTCGTTTATTCGATTTGTTCGTTTTTTTAATTCTAATACGCAGTAAGTATGTTAAATAAAAGTAAAGTTTTAGCGTTGGTAAGTTTTAGTCTATTGCTGATTACATGCAATCAGAACGATAAAGATAAACAAGACAAAGAAACAATACTTAAGGGTAGTGTAACCGTTTTAACAGATGAAACATTAACTCCAGTTGTTGACGACCAGATGTTAATTTTTCAAGATATTTATGGAGCGAAAGTTACGGTGGTTTCAAAGTCAGAAGCTGAAATTGTAAATGATTTATTAAATCAGAAATTTGCAGTAGCTTTTATGGCTCGTAATTTAAGTGACAAGGAGAAAATGGTTTTTGAACAGAAGAAAATAGTTCCTAGAGTAACTCCTTTTGCTACCGATGCTATTGCATTGATTGGTAATAAAAGTAATAATGATACTTTAATTGCGTTACAAGACGTGATTAGTTTTATGGAAGGGAAATCTGCTAAAGGTATCAAAGGATTAGTGTTTGACAATCCAAATTCTAGTACCGTACGCTATTTGAAAGATTTAGCGAAAGTTGCTGCAATTCCTACTGAAGGAGTTTATTCATTTAAAACTAACGAAGAGGTTATTAAATTTGTAGCAGAAAATGAAGGAATGATAGGAGTGGTCGGAGTCAATTGGTTGACTCAGCCTTTGCCAGAGATGAATGAATTCATCAATAAAGTTAATATATTAAGTGTTAGAGGTCTTAACGACGAAAAGTATTATGCGCCTACACAAAACAGCTTAGCTAAAGGTTTTTATCCTTTGGCACGCGAATTGTATATTGTCAACTGTCAAGGTAGTGCTGGTTTAGGAATGGGGATTTCTTCATTCGTAGCTGGGGATATCGGTCAAAGAATAATTTTGAAATCAGAATTGTTACCATACAAGACTCCTGGAAGAAAGATTATAATAAGAAATGAAATCATTAATGATAAAAAATAAATTAAAAAAGATGAATAAGTTTAAAATTTTTACTCTTGGATTATTGGTTACTGCTGGAGCAGGTCATGCACAAGATTTAACAGAAGCAAAAAGAGCGATTGATGCAGAACAGTTTGAAAAAGCAAAATCGTTATTGAAAACTATTATTAAAGAAAATCCTAAAAGCGGAAAAGCAAATTTTATTTTAGGTAATGTATATTTAAATCAAGCAGTCGTTGATTCAGCTAAAATCTATTATTTAAACGGATTACAAGCGGCGGACAATGCTAATTTCAATTACATTGGTTTAGCACAACTTGATTTAAATAATAAAAATGTAGCTTCTGCGCAAGCAAATATCAACTTAGCGACAAAACCGATGCGTCGTAAAGATGTAGAGGAATTTATTTACGTTGGTAGAGCATATATTAATTCTACTAATCCAGATTACAAGAATGCGATTACAGTTTTAAATCGTGCGCTAGCTATTGATTCCAATAATTCGCAAGCATTACTTTCTTTAGGTGACGCCTATTATGGAGAGAGTAATCAAAATGAAGCTTACAAAGCGTATCGTAATGCATTTAGTGCAGATAACACTTTATTAAGAGCAAAAATGCAATTGGGTGTTTTACTAAAAGGTGCTAAATCATACGACGAAGCGATTAAGTCTTTTAATGAAGTAATTGCAATGAATGCAAATTACGGTCCAGTTTATAGAGAATTAGCAGAGACTTATTACAAATGGGGAAGAAATAAACCTTCTAAGTCTGAAGAAAATATGCAAAAAGCGATTCAGAATTATGAAAAATATTTAACACTTACCGATTATTCTTTAGATTCAAGAATGCGTCATGCTGATTTTTTAATTTTAGTAAAAGATTACAAAGCACTTGAAGTTGAGGCTAATAAAATGATTGAATTGGATAAAGTAAATCCAAGAATTTACAGATATTTAGGATATTCTGCTTATGAGAACGGTAATGTAGATTTAGCTATCAAATCTTTAAATGACTTTGTTAATTCACCTACCAATAATGTAATTGCGAAAGATTATATTTATCTAGGTTTAGCAAAAATTAAAAAAGGTACTAATGTAGAAGGTACTAAAATTGAGCCAGCAGCTTTTGAGGCAGGAATGTTGGATATTAAAAAAGCTTTAGAAATGGAACCTCTAGCTTCTGAAGAGTTAAGTGATCAAGGTAAAATTTTCTTTGGTAAAAAATTATATAAAGAAGCTGCTGCATTTTTTGAATTTGGAGCAAACAATCCAGAAGGAAATGGTTACTTAGATGATAACGTGTATTATGGTTTGTCACTTTATTACGCAAATGTAAATGGTGTTGATAAAATTGATACAGCTTCACTTCAAAAAGCGGACGCTGCTTTTGAAAAAGTAATTGTTGCTTCACCAACCTATCAAGAAGCGTATCTTTTTAAAGCTAGAATCAATAGATTGTTAGAAAAAGATGACCTAATGGTTACTAACTACGACAAGTACATTGCTGTAACGACAGAAAAAGGAGCTGAAGAACTTGCAAATCCATCTACAATAACGAAGTTTATTGAAGCATATAATAATATAGCATCAAGTTATGCAAATACTGACAAAGCGAAAGCAATAGAGTATTTAAACAAAACGTTAGCGTTAGATCCTACTAATGCGTATGCAAATCAATCGCTAGCTGCATTAAAATAAGAATTGATCACGAATCAATATGTAAACCCGATAGCTTTAAGCTATCGGGTTTTTTATTTTTCCATTTTCAAAACACTATCTTTGCACTTTAAATTTTTATAATGTTATCAAAAGAAATACAATTAGCTGTAAATAAAGGAGCAATGTTGCCCTTGATGGAAGAGTTTTACACTATACAAGGAGAAGGATATCATACAGGAACAGCTGCGTATTTTATTAGAATTGGAGGCTGTGATGTAGGTTGCCATTGGTGTGATGTTAAAGAAAGTTGGAATGCAGCATTGCATCCGCCAACAAGCACTGAAACTATAGTGGAGAACGCGAGTAAGTTTGCAGATACAGTCGTAGTAACGGGAGGAGAGCCTTTAATGTGGGATATGAGTTTATTGACAAAGCAATTAAAGGAAAAAAATAGAAAAGTGCATATAGAGACCTCTGGAGCTTATCCACTGTCTGGAACTTGGGATTGGATTTGTCTTTCTCCAAAGAAAAATAAGTTACCTACTCAAACCGTTTATGATAATGCGCACGAGCTTAAAGTGATCATTTACAATAAGCATGATTTTATTTTTGCCGAAGAGCAAGCGAGCTTAGTGAACGAAAATGCTATTTTATTTCTGCAACCGGAGTGGAGTAAAAATGACGAAATGACGCCGCTTATTGTTGACTATGTTATGAATAACCCTAAATGGAGGGTTTCATTGCAAACGCACAAATACTTAAACATTCCGTAGGTTTTTGCAGAAGTATAGCACAAATAAAAGTCATTTCAATTTTTAAGAAATGACTTTTTTATTTTTAAGTTCGGCAGTTTAATTAATTTTAATTTTCATTGAAAGTGAATGTGAAAAAATTAGAGTGTCAATCGAGCTAAATAGTCAAAATGTTCTCCGTCTTGAACTAGCTCACACTTAAAGCCATTTGCTATCGAGGCATTTTGCAAAGTATTATAATCTAAATACAACCAGTCAAACGGAATCTCTCTTTCGTTTTTATAAGTTAGTGTAAAAGTCAACTCACCATAATATTCTTTTTCTGAAGGAATCCATTTTCCGCCATCTTCATCTTCGTCAAACATATAGATAATATCAGAGCTGTCAATTAAAATTTGTCCTCCAATATTTAAAAGCGATTTTAACTTTTGTAGATACAAATTGCAATTCTCTATTTTGCCGAAAATTCCAGTTCCATTCATTAACAGCAAAACAGTATCAAATTTTTCTCCAGAATAATCTAAAATATTTTCAACTGCTGTATTTTGCAAACCACGAAGACGACAGGTTTCTATTGCTTTTGGAGAAATATCGATGGAATATACATCAAGCTTGCGATCATTTTGTAATGATAAACTGTGGCTTCCGGCTCCACAACCAACGTCTAGCGTTTTGCCTCTAGCTAGTTGTAATGCTTTTTTTTCAATTTCAGGCATTTCATTGTACGATCGAAACAAGTAGGAAATGCTCATTTCGTCAGGATCTGAGATCGAAGTTTCTGTAATTATATCTTCTGGATTATTGTTGGTCTGATAATCCAACATTGCTTTTCCGAACAAATCTAACATTTTATCTAAAGTTTAAGGTTCAATCTTTCAAGTTGAGTAACTTTGCGAGCCAACTTTAAAAATTTAAACTTGAAACCACAATTGAACGAACTTGGTAAGTTAGCCAAAGATAAGCATATCGAAAACAAAAAGTATTTTGATAAGTTAAAAAAGAAAACGCCTAAAAATCTGGATTACGTGATGCAAGAAATTCACGAAGCAGAATTTAAAAAAACCAACTGTTTGTCGTGCGCTAATTGTTGTAAAACAACCGGGCCTTTATTTACTTTGGCTGATATCGAGCGTATTTCAAAACATCTTAGGCAAAAGCCACAACAGTTTATCGAACAGTATTTACGCATCGATGAAGATCGTGATTATGTCTTGCAAGCCGTGCCTTGTACATTCTTGGATAACGAGAATTATTGTATGATTTATGATGTTAGGCCCAAAGCGTGTCGGGAATTTCCGCATACAGACCGAAAGAAATTTCAGCAAATATCTGATCTTACCTTAAAAAATGTAGCAATGTGCCCAGCTGCTTTTAATATTGTAGAAGAAATGAAAAAGAGATTACCCTTATAGAATTTTAAACTTTTCATAATTATTTTCCAACAGTCAGGAGTTCTCTATTTTAGATGTATTTTTGATGATGACAAAATCAGGTATTAATTTTAAACGCAGACATTAAAATTGAATTTAGAATATTTCATAGCCAAACGACTCATTACTTCAAAAGATAATAAAAGTAGCATATCAGCGCCTATTATCAAGATTGCTATCTCGGCAATTGCCATTGGTATGATTATGATGATTGTCTCTGTAGCAACGGGAATCGGTTTACAACAAAAGATTCGGGATAAAGTTTCTGCTTTCAACGGACAAATAATAATTTCAAATTACGATAATAATCAATCGGAGGTAACCTTAAGTCCAATTTCAAAAAAACAAGAGTTTTATCCTTATTTTAAAACGGTCCCTGAGGTAACTCATGTGCAAGCTGTCGCAACAAAGGCTGGAATTATAAGAACTGAAACTGCTTTTGAAGGAATTATTTTTAAAGGAGTGGGAACTGACTATGATTGGAATAATATAAAGGAATATCTAATCGCGGGTCAGTTGCCTATTTTTATCAATCAACTCAACGAAGAAGTGTTAATTTCGAGTTATCTCGCTAATAGGCTTCATCTCAAAGTCGGCGATAAATTCAATACCTTCTTTGTTAAGGAAGAACAAAATAAAATGCCCAACATTCGCCGTTTTCAAATTGTTGGTTTATTCAATTCAGGTTTTCAAGATTTTGATGCTACTTATATAATAGGAGACATTCGTCATATTCAACGCATCAATAAATGGAAACCGAATGAAATTGGAGCTTTTGAGTTGTTTACCAATGATTTCAGTGAAATAAAAAGTACTGGAGAAAAAGTGTACGAACAGACTTCGTCTTCGTTAGATACAAAGACAATAATCGAGAAGTACAATTACATTTTCGACTGGCTTAATTTATTCGATTTTAATATCATTGTTATTTTAGTAATTATGATTTTAGTGGCTACAATTAATATGGTAGTAGCATTATTGGTTCTTATTTTAGAGCGCACTCAAATGATCGGAATTTTAAAAGCACTTGGTGCAAACAATTGGACGGTCAGAAAAGTATTTTTATATAATGCATTCTATCTAATAGTGCGAGGTCTATTTTGGGGAAATCTAATAGGTGTCGGAATTTTGCTATTTCAACAACAATTCGGAATCGTAAAGCTCAATCCAGAAAATTATTACGTAGATCAAGCTCCAGTTTATTTAAATTGGATGTACATTTTACTTTTAAACGGATTAACGATTGTTGTTTGTTTTGTGGTTCTACTTATTCCATCCTACATCATTACAAAAATATCTCCGGTCAAGGCGATCCGTTTTGACTAAAGCTAATTTTGTACTATTTAAAATCTTCCTTTATATATAGGTATAGGAAGTTTTTTTATATTTAGGAGCTATTTCCTGTCATTCGCTGTATCTTCTATTGCTTAAAGAAAGCAATAGAAGGATGCCGCTGCTACCAGGGCTAGGATTTAGCTATTCTGTTTAAATTTTGTGTTTCAGATCAAGCAAGTTTTTGTTACCTATATATAAGGAGTAAATACAGCAGTAAAATTAACTGAATCGAGTTCGAAGTTCTAGCATTATTATAAAGTGACAAAGAAACCTCTCAAAACCCAATAAAAAGAGTGAAGTTTTAAAAGAGTTAAAAGTTAATACCCAACATATTCTCGTAAAATCCCACCAGAAGCAAGAAAGAGGAGTAGAGTAAAAGCAAATACCCCACGTAAATCCTAAGAAACCGATCGAAAGCGATGTAAAAGGCTAAAAAGACAATAGTGTAAAGTGTTCACAAGATTAAGGTTTCCAAAGAGTTAAGAATTTATTAAAAAAAAAGATTGAAATAATGCAATAAAAAGGGTTGTTTATGTAAATAAAGTGACTATTTTTGCACCCGCAACAGCGACACGTTCTACTTTTTACTGACTACGAATTGAGATATTACAGCGGAGATTTTCTTCAAAAATAATATCAAAATAAAGTTTGTGTAGTAAGAAAAAACGTTTTACATTTGCACCCCGCTAAAGGCGCAAGTTATTTGAGATACTGACAAGGAAGAAT
>NZ_LLWK01000037.1 GCF_001529295.1 Flavobacterium sp. TAB 87 | reverse complement strand
AGTATGTCGTCGCCTTTCTTTTTAAAACCCTAATTCTAACGAATTAGGGTTTTTTATTACAATATATAGATTGTATTACATTGGTACCTTAGCTCAGTTGGTAGAGCAATGGACTGAAAATCCATGTGTCCCTGGTTCGAACCCTGGAGGTACCACAAAAAACGCTCGGATGGTGAAATTGGTAGACACGCTGGACTTAAAATCCAGTGAACAGCAATGTTCGTGCGGGTTCAAGTCCCGCTCTGAGTACTAAAAACTTCAATTGGCTATGCCAGTTGAAGTTTTTTTTTATGATATAACTTTAAATGTAGCTGCCTATAGTCACTTCGTTATTTTAAGATTAAAATTTGATTATGTAGGCGAATCAAGATGATCATAACGAAAACGTGTGGAATATTTAAAAACATGGTACATTATTTAGTCTAAAAAATCAAATAACTTGTTTTGGATCAAAAGATTTCGCTGAAGCATTTAATGCCTCTGTTGTGAAAATAGTTTTTTATTATTTGATAGTTGTGCACTATGTAAATTGATTTAGTATGCTTATTATTCGGTGTGAGAACTTCTTTCAATATAAGAATACCGTTGTGTATTTAGGATAGCTTAATTACTGCTGTTCGTTTGTCTACGGCAGTCATAATCTCTATAGTTGCTTGCTGACATTAGTAGTGTAATCTTGTCGTAGAAGTGGGATGCTGCGTCTAATAAGAGTATTGACTTTGCTATAAATTAGAAAAAATCTATTTCAATTAAATTATATTTAAACAACAATTCGCATTAATGGATAATAATTCAAAGTTGACGTAGCGTTACTTTAAATATTTGCTGACTTTAAATTATTGTTTGAGTTAACCATGAACAGTTTCTTTTTTACCGTAGTTAGTAATTATTGATGTCTCAAAAACTATCCATTCTTTCCAGCGTTTGTCCACGTCTACCTTTTCGGTATATTTTCTGGCAAAGTTCAAAAATGTGCTGTAATGTCCTGCTTCGGAAATCATTAAATCGCGATAAAATTTTGCTAGTTCTTTATCCTCTATATTTTCAGATAATACTTTAAAACGTTCGCAACTTCTGGCTTCGATCATTGCGGAAAATAATAATCGATCGATTAAAGCATCATTTCTGCTGCCGTCTTTTTTCATGAATTTAAAAAGTTCATTCACATAATGGTCTTTATTTTCACGACCTAACTGAAGTCCTTTTTGTTTAATAATGTCATGAACCATTTGCAAATGCTCTAATTCTTCTCTTGCAATAACTAATAGTTCGGTAACGAGTTCTTCTTTTTCAGGATTTTGAGTGATCAAACTAATCGCATTGGAAGCTGCTTTTTGTTCACACCAAGCGTGGTCGGTCAATATTTCTTCAATATTCGATTCAACTATTGTTACCCATCTTGGGTCTGTCGCTAATTGCAGTCCTAACATTATTGTGGTGTTTTTGTGAGGTACAAAATTACTCTTTAATTGGTGAATTAAGAAGGATTATCTACAGATTACCATTAATTTAGCAGTGTTATATAAAAAATGAAATAGGTATGTCAATTAAGAGTTTATTAATTATTGGATTTGTTTGGCCAGAGCCCAACTCTTCGGCGGCAGGGAGCAGAATGATGCAGCTAATTTCATTTTTTAAAAATAATAACTATACAATAACTTTCGCGTCGGCTGCGCAGGACAGTTCTTTTATGGTTAATTTAGAAAGCTTTGGCGTTGAAAAAAAATCTATTGAATTGAATAATGCAAGTTTTGATGACTTTGTAATAGCATTAAATCCAGATGTGGTGTTATTTGATCGTTTTATGATTGAAGAGCAATTTGGTTGGAGGGTGGCAGAGAATTGTCCTAAAGCTATTCGTTTATTAGATACCGAAGATTTGCATTGCTTGCGAACAAGCAGACAAAAAGCATTTAAAGAAAATAGAGACTTTCAGCTTTCTGATTTATTACGGGAGGAAGTTGCTAAACGTGAGATTGCTAGTATTTTGCGTTGTGATTTGTCTTTTATTATTTCAGAATATGAAGTGAAATTACTGAAAGAAGTATTTAAAGTCGATACTATAATTCTACATTATCTACCGTTTATGTTGAATGAAATTTCTGAAATAGATTTGGAAGTACTTCCTTCTTTTGAAAGCCGGAACCATTTTCTTTTTATTGGAAACTTTTTGCATGAACCCAATTGGAATACGGTTCAGTATTTAAAGGAAGCTATTTGGCCTTTGATTCGTAAAGAGCTACCAGATGCGAGTTTGAAAATTTATGGTGGATATGCTTCTCAAAAGGTTTTACAATTGCATAATGCAAAAGAGGGCTTTTTAATTTTAGGAAGAGCCGCTGAGGCCAATGAAGTAGTTCGTGACGCAAAAGTAGTTTTGGCTCCCATACGCTTTGGTGCAGGATTGAAGGGGAAATTAGTAGAAGCAATGCAAAATGGAACGCCTAGTGTTACTACTTGTATAGGCGCTGAGTCAATGAATGGTGATTTATTGTGGAATGGCTTTATTGAAGACAATGCTCTTGACATAGCTCTAAAAGCAATTGAATTGTATCAGAACAAAGAACTCTGGATTCAATCGCAGAAGAATGGAATTACTATTATTAATGAACGATATGATTCAGTCGTTTTAGAATCAAGATTGAAAGTGGTTATTGAGAATTTAGTTCAGAATTTAGATGTACATCGACAACAGAACTTCTTGGGTAATTTATTGCAATTTCATACTTTAAGAAGTACCAAGTACATGTCGAAGTGGATTGAAGCAAAAAACAAGTAATTGTAAAAGCCGTTTTGAAATTTTCAAAACGGCTTTTAAATTTTATAAAAATAGAACTACGTTAAGCTAACATCGTAACTGGGTTTTCGATGTATTGTTTTAGTGTCTGTAAGAACTGTGCTCCAGTTGCTCCGTCAATTGTTCTGTGGTCACAGGCTAATGATAACATCATTGTATTTCCAACGACAATTTGGCCGCTTTTAACTACTGGTTTTTCAACAATTGCACCTACAGATAAAATCGCAGAGTTTGGTTGATTGATAATTGAATTGAATTCAGTAATACCAAACATTCCAAGATTAGAAACTGTAAATGTACTTCCTTCCATTTCTTGAGGTCCTAGTTTTTTATTTTTAGCTCTTCCTGCTAAGTCACGCACATTTGCGCCAATTTGCGATAAACTCATTGCATCTGTAAATTTAAGTACAGGAACGACTAATCCATCTTCAACAGCAACAGCCACACCAATGTTCACATGGTGATTAATTGTAATAGCATCTGCAGACCATTGAGAGTTTATTTTTGGATGTTTTTTCAATGCTAAAGCACAAGCTTTAATTATCATATCGTTGAAAGATACTTTGGTATCTGGCATGCTATTGATAGTTGTTCTTGATTGCATTGCGTCATCCATAGTCACTTCGATTACTAGGTTGTAATGCGGAGCAGTGAATAAAGATTCAGCTAAACGTTTCGCGATGATTTTACGCATTTGCGAATTTTTAATTTCTTCGGTTACTACTTCACCAGCAGGAATAAATAATTTTGCAGGTGCAGCAGTTTCTGTTTTCGAAGGTACAGCAGTTTCAGATGCAGTAGTAGCAGGTGTAAAGTTTTCGATATCGCTTTTTACAATACGTCCGTTTTCTCCCGAACCTTTCACTTGGCTCAATTGAATTCCTTTGTCAGAAGCAATTTTCTTTGCTAATGGCGAAGCCAAAATTCTTTTTCCGTCGGTCGAAGCGTCTTGCGTTGTAAAAGTAACTGTTTCTTTGTCAAAATCATCAGCTGGTTTTTCATCACTTTTTTGCTTAGCAGCAGGTGCAGCTTGACCAGGAGTATAACTCGTCAAACCTGAAACATCTGTTCCAGCGGGACCTATAATAGCCAATAAACTATCAACAGGCGCCGTACTTCCTTCTTCAATTCCAATATATAATAGAGTTCCTTCATTGAAAGACTCAAATTCCATAGTAGCTTTGTCTGTTTCAATTTCTGCTAAGATATCACCTTCACTTACTTTGTCTCCAACTTTTTTTAACCATGTTGCAACAGTACCTTCGGTCATAGTGTCGCTCAAACGTGGCATTGTTACTACAATCACTCCTTCTGGCAATTCAGCAGCTTCTTTTGGAGCTTCTGATTTTGTTTCTGTTACTTCCTCTTTCTTTTCTTTAGAATTGTCGGCGGATTCACTTTCTACTTTTGGTTGTTCTACTGAACTTCCTCCAGTTAGTAAAGCTGAAATGTCTTCACCTTCGTCACCAATAATAGCTAATAGAGAATCAACAGGAGCAGTTTCTCCTTCTTGAATTCCAATATGCAAAAGCGTTCCTTCGTTAAAAGATTCGAACTCCATTGTTGCTTTGTCTGTTTCAATTTCAGCTAAGATGTCACCTTCGCTTATTTTGTCACCTACTTTTTTAAGCCAAGTTGCTACCGTTCCTTCCGTCATAGTATCACTCAAGCGAGGCATTGTTACTTTAATTGCCATAATTTTTTATAATTTATGAGGTGTAAATGGATAGTCTTCTTGTTCGTAAACAACGTCGTATAATTGTTGAATTGGCGGATAATCTGATTCTTCAGCAAATTTTACGCATTCTTCAACTAAATCTTTTACGCGTTTTTCAATTGCTTCGATTTCTTCTTCACTTGCATAATTTTGATCTTTAATTACATCAAGAACTTGCGTAATAGGATCTATTTTTTTATACTCTTCTACCTCTTCTTTAGAACGGTACAATTGCGCATCAGACATAGAGTGTCCTCTGTAGCGGTACGTTTTCATTTCTAGGAAAGTTGGTCCGTCGCCACGTCTTGCTCTGTCAATAGCTTCCGTCATTGCTTCAGCTACCTTCACAGGATTCATTCCGTCAACTGGTCCACAAGGCATTTCATATCCTAAACCTAATTTCCATATGTCAGTATGATTGGCACTTCTTTCAACAGAAGTTCCCATTGCATATCCATTATTTTCAACAATAAAAACTACAGGCAGTTTCCATAGCATTGCCATGTTAAAAGATTCGTGTAGTGATCCTTGACGCGCAGCTCCATCACCAAAATAAGTCATGGTTACACCGCCTGTTTCAAAATATTTGTCAGCAAAAGCAATTCCTGCTCCTACAGGTATTTGTGCACCTACAATTCCGTGTCCACCATAAAAACCGTGTTCTTTAGAAAAGATATGCATCGAGCCTCCCATTCCCTTTGAAGTTCCCGTCACTTTTCCTAAAAGTTCAGCCATTACTCTTCTTGGATCAACTCCCATACCGATTGGCTGTACATGATTTCTATAAGCAGTAATCATTTTGTCTTTAGTCAAATCCATTGCATGCAATGCTCCAGCTAAAACAGCTTCTTGACCATTATAAAGGTGTAAAAAACCTCTAACTTTTTGTTGAATATATAATGCCGCAAGTTTATCTTCAAACTTTCTCCAAAGGAGCATGTCTTCGTACCACTTTAAGTAGACTTCTTTTGTAACTTCTTTCATCTCAATTTTCTTTTGCTAAAGTTTTATTGTTTTTATCAATTTATAACTATCTCGCAAAATAGTTAGGATGTAAACAAATTTGCGAGGTGCAAAAATAAGACATTCCATCTTAGAAGTAAAATTTAATACGCAAATTTTGGAATTTTTACAAGAATTTTTTATCAAACATAAAAGGGAGTAAGTTTTTTAATGAGTCCGATTTATGAATGGCTCCTATTTCTCCCATGAAATAAATTTCAATTGGTGATTCTTGACGGATTTCATATTCTGCAATAGATTGTCTGCAAGATCCGCAAGGTGGAATTGGAGCAACGGTTTGATTCGTGTCTGAAGCTGCCGTGATTGCCATTTTTATTATTTTGGCATCAGGATAAATGGCACCTGCATGAAAAATAGCAACGCGTTCAGCACAGAGACCAGAAGGATAAGCAGCATTTTCTTGGTTCGATCCCAAAACAATTTTCCCATTGTCTAAAGCTATGGCTACACCAACTCTAAATTTCGAATAAGGTGCGTAAGCATTTTTGCGAACTTGAACCGCTTGATTCATTAAATCTTGAATGTCATTTGGTAATTCTCCAAGACCATCGAATACATTGAACTTTGTTGTTATTGTAATTTCTTTCATAATTATTGTAGGAAAAAAAATCCAAATTTCAATAGGTTGAAATTTGGATTTTGTATTGGATTATTTTTAACCACTAATATACTTCATATTTGTCACCAAAATTAAAAGTTAGTGAAAAACGTAAGGTATTCTCTAGTGGATTTTTGACGTTTGAAGCAGAGAATAAATAAGAGATGTCTACCTTTACGACATTATATTTGAAACCAGCTCCTAGAGAGAAAAATTTCCGAGCTCCTTTTTCGGGACTTTCATGAAAATATCCCAAACGCATCGCAAACGCATCTTGGTACACATATTCGGCTCCCGCACTGTAGGTTATTTCTTTGAACTCTTCTCCAAAGCCATCAGGCGCATCTCCAAATGATTTAAACATTCCCGAAAACCAACCTGTTGCTCGGTAATTGTCGTTATTCTGAATTCGTTCTTCATTTGTTATTGTTCCATCATTATTTAAATCTGGAGTTTGAGGAGTTGGAACCATTAATTTACTAACTTCTAAAGTAAGTGCTAATTTATTATACTCATCAAATATTACATCAAATCCACCTCCAAGTCTAAGGTTAGTGGGTAAAAAATTGGCATTTAGATCGTCGTTGTCGTAATTGATTTTTGGTCCAATGTTTTGAATGTTAAACCCCGCTCTCCAACGACCGTTAAAATCGCTGTATGCAATTTCTTCAGATTGATAAAAACCCGAAATGTCTACTCCAAATGAACTTGCTGCAGAAGCATCAGTATCTGTAGAAGCAATTTTTAAATCGGAGCGAATATACCGTCCTGCAACTGCCATCGAGAATTTCTCACTCAGTTTTAAAGCATAAGATCCGTCAAGCGCAAATTCATTCGGACTTACCACTGGAAATTGTTCGTTGGGGTCTCCCGTTTGTCGCAGTTCAATATCTCCCAAACCAAAATAACGAAAACTACCAGCAAAGGCACTTCGCTCGTTTATTTTATTGTAATATGTAATTTGACCAAGCGAAATATCATTTGCGAGATCAGTTAGATACGGAGTATAACTAATAGATAGTCCTTGCTGTTCTACTGCAAAGGCATATTTTGAAGGATTCCACTGTTGTGAAAAAGCATCTGCAGAGGTGGCAACTCCTTGGTCTGCCATACCTGCAGCTCTAGCATCTGCAGCCACAAGCAGAAACGGGACAGCAGTTGTAATTTGCCTGTCCTGTGCTTTGGAGTAGTTTATAAAAAATAAACAAGTGATTAAAAATGAAATTTTTTTCATTAGGTTGTAAAAAATTAAGGGACAAATGTACTATTTTATTAAAGGATTACAAGTTTTTCGATCTTGTGTGCTTTCTGATTTGTTAGGGTAGACTTTACGGTTAGCTTATAAATATACACTCCTTTTCCGACTTTATCTCCAAAATCATCTCGTCCATTCCAAGTGAGATCTCTAGATAAAAAACCATCGGTAGTAACGATCTGATTTTTTGTCCATATAACTTTACCTGTTATCGTCATAATTTGTATTTGTACTTCTAAGGGTTCGTAAGGTCTGTTGTGCGTAAACCAAAACTCGGTATAATTGACGAAAGGATTCGGATAATTTAAAACATTTTTCAACGTAATTCCTTCGTCGCTTGTTACAATAAATTGTATTTCGGTGGTAACAGGATTATTATAGACATCCCACGCTGTGACCGCAATAGTATGTAAACCAGCTGCTAAATTTCTTAATGGAAATCGAAGCGTTCCGTTGGTAAAGTCATCTAATTTAGTTTGATAATAATCGTTTAAAATATAAGGATTACTGCTGTCGCCATCTAAAACAGCTACAATATCATGTCCGATTCCGCTTGCAGTATTAATACCATTTTCATCTTCTAGGTTCGCGATCAGAAACGGAGATTCATTTGTAATTCCACCCGAAACAAAAGTTTCGTCATTCATATATAACTGCACTTTCGGACTAATATTGTCTTGAGGCGCATTTTCGTTGATGCCTCCAACTTTAATTTGGGTGTTAAAACCAGTTTGATTTTCGAGTTTTTCTTTATGTTGACTGTAAAAACTAATTTTTCCATTTCCAACAGGTATTCGTATGTCCCGTGGAACTACAAAACTAAATTCAAATTGTCCGTTGTTGACTGAAGCATTTCCTCTAAAAATAGTTTTACCTATTTGCGTAAAACTCATAGCAGGGCTGTATCCATCATTATTAAGTGTGGTTGCTGTAATGTTTTTATCAAAAATTGCGGTTGCTAGTTCTCCGTTGTAATTGGATAGTAAATTGTCATTCTCATCTGTAATTATTCCGGTTATTTTAATTTTTGAAAGGGATTTTAAATCTTCAAAAATGCCCGTTATTGCAACGTCATTAATTTTCATTAAACTAATCTTAGGTTTAGGAATTGCCAATCGTATAGCAGGATCACCAAGGCAAACGATAACATTACTAGAAGAACTTGGATTGCTGTTTTTGGACATTCGTAAAACTTCGGCAATCGAAGTATATTGATTGGAGTTGTAAGACAGTAAATTTTGTATTAATAAGTCATTAAAGTTTTCTGCGCTGTATTGACCAATGGATCTGATAGTCGTTAACATGGCAATTGCACCTCCTTTCGGATTCCAATAGGTGTATTCTCCCGCTGTTGGGTGTGTTGGATCGTCGAAACGAGAAAACTCGCAGGTGATGGTGATAAAGAGTGGATACTTGAATTGATTTTTTAAATTTTGTCCATCTGATTTTTCCCAAATGCGTTCACTAGCCAATCCGTCTTCGCCACCATGCCCTAGATAATTAAAAACCAAAGCGCCTTTTTCAAAAGCATTAAATAAATCGGTTCTTGCTTTGGGATATCGCGATCCACCTGCAGAAGCTTCTTGGGAGTAAGAATCTGTGAAAATTTTATCAACATTAAAAAATGGTTTTTCAGTAGTGATTTTATCTGCCAATTGGTTTTGCCTGCTTTGCAGAGATGCATCAGAACTTTTATCAGAATCATCACTTATTAAAACAAAATTGTTCCGCCAAATTCCTTGCGATTTCTGATCGTGGTATTCAATAACTTTATTCACCATTTCGTCTGCTTGCTGAGTTGTGTTTACCAGCATTCTTCCTACAGCAATATCTATTCCTCCAAAAAACGACGTAATGTTGCCTTCATTCTCATCCATCAAGCCATAAAAGTCATCGGAAGCAAAGGACGATTCGCCTGTACTATTGCTGAATTTAGAATGAAAGATAGCGACAATATTACCATTGTTATTAATTCGATCTTTGTAATCAAAAGAAGCGTCGCCAAATAAGTTGACATACTTAATGCGTTTGTCTACTGAAGATGCATTTTGATAAATGTATTTAATACAATTTCTGATGGCTGCAATATCTTGTTTACCTGACGAAAATTCTTGATAAATAGCTTCAGTTGTCAGTACTTTTACATTTAAGTCAGCGTTTATTCGATGAAAATTAGCTAATTTTTCGGCTTGATTAGCCAAGAATCTTGGCGTTATTATAACGTAATCGATATCTTGAAAATCAGCAGTTGCACTCTTAAAAACAGTTCCTTTTATATTTTGGTTGGCGATTCTAGATTTTGATTCTTTAATTGGAGTGTAGTAATCGCGATTGTCGACTGCAAGGTATTTTCGTGATTCGCCTAGATTTGCTTTAAAATCTATATCAGTTTGGCCTAAGTTGTCGATTTTGGAGATGGAATAAATATCAGAAATGTCCCAAACTTGATTTATGTTTTGTGCGTTAGTAATGGAATAATTAACTATTCCGCTAGTGGTTAGCGCTAAGTCGTATTGAAATAGAAATTGTTTGCCATAGCCAACTAGTTTTCGTTTGGCTACAACATTTATTTGATCGAGATATCCTTTTGATCCTGGAACACCATTATTGTTATAACTAATTTTTATGGCTGTGTTCTCTGTTCCTGTAAAAGTAGTATTGGATGGAAGTTGATTCGTAGAAAATTTTGTCTCTGAATCTGCAGATAATGACTGAAAATTTAAAGTTCCGATAGGTTGGTTATTGGAAGTAATTTTAAATGAAGTTGGACTAAAAGCAGCGGCAGCTGCTACCACATTAATTTTTATGGGAACCGTAGTTTCAAGATTTGGAAAATTAAATTGAAATTCTTGTTCGTTTTTAATTTCGAACGACTCACCAAACCATTGCCTGCCAACGTGCGCGATATTAATAAGGTCTAATTCGTGGTTCTGATGGTCGTCAAAAGTATTTAGATTGATCGTTGCATTGCCGTAAGGCTGCTGAAGCTTAGCCATTCGTTTGCCAATGCCACCTTGCGTGGTTATATAATAATAGGATTTAGTATCGTATAAGTTACTATTAGTATTGCTTTCGGTATTGTATTGGTCGACTCCTTCTCCGTAAAATAAAATGTAATCTTCATTATCAAATTTGCCGTCTTCTTCTCCTATAATATTAATAGCATTTTCGGTTAAGTCATCAGGGTAATAAATGGCATTAGATAAAGGCAACATTCTTCCACCATTTCCAAACAATTGAATTTGCTTAGGATTTATTTTGTTTACATCAAAACCAATTTCTTGCAAAAATGATTTACTGATTTTGTATACGCCTGATTTTTCGATGTAAAAACGATACCAACTTCCCGAAGCTAGAACAGAGTTTTTAACGCCGTTCGTTTTTAGCGTACTTGGTGTTTTTAAAGTTGACTTATTGTTTGTCTGGGCAATTATCGCATAGTTGAAGGATGTAATTTTTTGAAAGCTACTTCCGGACTTGATAATAGGGTTTAAAGTTAAGAACGCAGACGTAATTTCTTGAGCTTTACTTACAATTAAAAGTTCGTCCAGCGATTCTGAAATGTTTTCGACAGATAATTCGCCTAATTCTGACTCACTAATTGCGGTGTAAATTACGTTACTAAGAATTATTTTAGAATTTTGGTTGTAATTTCCTTCTTCTAACTTTAAGGTGTAGTTGAGTTTTCGCTGATTGGCATCAAAACCAAAGGAGTGGTCAGTAAAATAAGGGATTATAAACGCCTCACTTCCGAAGAACATCTCCTTTTTAGTCTTCCAATCCAATGAAATAGTAGTATTAGTTTGACTAAAAAGAGCGAAAGGAATTATGATAAAAAGTGTTAAAATATTTTTTCTCATAATAATAGGAAACGGAAATTTTAAATTTAAAATATATCGAGTAAAAATATGGTTTTTAGGTCAATTGTTATAATAAAAACTATATTTTTGCGTTTTATAACGAGTGTTGTTATTTCGATTAAAATCCAAGTAAATAAAAAAAATATGATTGATGTTGCTAATTAATTGTTAATTATTATATTGCAACACCTAAATTATTACCTACTAAAGAGTATGAAAGCAAACAAAATTATGGCATTAAAGTTAATGTTGTCTATGACATTAATCTTAGGAATGACTAGCTGTAGTAAGAAATCCAGTTCGAACAATTCTTCAAGAGCGACAGGATGGAATGTGAATGACATTAATGGATCTGCACAAAATGTAGCAAACAAAAAGCAACAAGCAGGACCAGGACTAGTATTTGTAGAAGGAGGGACTTTTACGATGGGTAAAGTTCAGGATGACGTAATGCATGACTGGAATAATACTGCAACACAACAACACGTACAATCCTTTTACATGGATGAAACTGAGGTAACCAACATGATGTATTTAGAATACTTAGAGTGGTTAAAGAAAGTTTTTCCTCCAACAGAAGAAAATTACAAACATATATATGCAGGAGCATCTCCTGATACTTTGGTTTGGAGAAACCGTTTAGGATATAACGAAACCATGACTAATAACTATTTGAGACACCCCGCTTATGCAAACTACCCAGTAGTTGGTGTAAACTGGATTCAAGCAGTTGAATTTAGTAAATGGAGAACAGACCGCGTAAATGAGGCAGTTTTAGAGAAAAATGGTTTCTTGAAAAAAGATGCTAAGACTTTAGACGTTACTGCAGAAAGTTCATTTAGTACTGATACTTATCTTAACGCACCGACATTAACATACGGTGGAAACGAAGAGATTGTTCTTAAAGGTGGAAAGGGCGCTAAAAAGCAACCCAAAGCTGGAAAAGATGGTGTTGCGCCAGAGGCTAAAAATGTATATGCACAACGTTCATCTGGAATCATTTTGCCAGAATATCGTTTGCCAACAGAAGCAGAATGGGAATACGCTGCTGCGGCTGATGTAGGACAAAGAGAATACAACATATACAAGGGACAAAAGAAATATCCTTGGGCTGGTAATTATACTCGTTCGTCAAAAAGAAAAAATAGAGGGGATCAATTGGCGAATTTCAAACAAGGAAATGGAGATTACGGTGGTATAGCTGGATGGTCTGATGACGGTGCAGATATTACTAATGAGGTTAAAAAATATCCAGCAAATGATTTCGGTTTATATGATATGGCTGGAAACGTTGCAGAATGGGTTGCCGATGTATATCGTCCTATTGTTGATAACGAAGCCAATGACTTTAACTATTTTAGAGGTAACCTTTACACAAAAAATAAAATTGGAAAAGATGGTAAAGTAGAAATTGTTACTTCAAGTACAATAAAGTATGATACTTTAAGTAATGGAAAAGTAATGGCTAGAAACTTACCAGGTCAAATTGTTGAAGTTCCAGTTGATGAGCAAGAAACGTACTTGAGACAAAACTTCTCGAAAAGTGACAACATCAACTATAGAGATGGAGACAAACAATCATCAAGATATTATGATTTTGGCAGTTCTGAAAGTAACGAGCTAAAAAAGGGAGAAGGCATGTACAACTCACCTGAGCACAATGTTACTACAGACAGTTTGGGTAATATGGTTAGAAAATACGATAAGTCTAGTAAAAGAACAACTTTGATAAACGACCAAGTTAGAGTCTTTAAAGGAGGTTCTTGGAGAGATAGAGCGTATTGGTTAGATCCAGCACAAAGAAGATATTTTCCACAAGACATGGCAACAGATTACATCGGATTTAGATGTGCAATGTCTAGAGTAGGTCCTAAAACGGAAAAAAGAAAGTCACCTAGAAATTAATATTTTATTCCATACCAAAAGCCCTTTATTAGGGCTTTTGTTTTATAAGAGCATTTTATGAAATTAGATTCTTTACATCAATTATTTTTAAGCGTAGATTCGCTTTCTACCGATACCCGCAAAATAACATCGAATTCGATGTTTTTTGCAATTAAAGGAGACAATTTTGACGCCAATACTTTTGCTGCAGAGGCTTTAGCGAAAGGCGCATCGTATGTCGTAATTGATAATTCGGATTACTTTATAGATCAACGCACTATCTTGGTAGAAGACAGTTTAAAGACACTTCAAGAGCTGTCTAGATTTCATAGAAAGTATTTGAATATCCCGATTGTTGCTTTAACGGGAAGTAATGGCAAGACGACTACTAAAGAATTAATTCAGGTCGTATTATCTAAGAAATACAATACAAAAGCAACTAGTGGAAATTTAAACAATCATATCGGAGTTCCTTTAACGTTATTGTCGTTTAATACTTCTACTGAAATCGGTATTGTAGAAATGGGCGCCAATCATCAAAAAGAAATTGAATTTTTATGTGACATTGCTCAGCCTGACTTTGGCTATATTACCAATTTTGGTAAAGCACACCTTGAAGGTTTTGGCGGAATTGAAGGCGTTATAAAAGGGAAAAGTGAAATGTATACTTTTCTGAAAAGTAACGATAAAATTGCTTTTATCAATTTGAATGATGCGATACAGAATGAGAAATCTAAAGGTATAAAATCGTTTACTTTTGGGTTAAATGCAGATCAAGCTAATGTGAAAATTGATGGAGTGGTTGCAAATCCTTTTGTACGAGTTTCGTATGATAAGGTTCAAATTCAGTCGCATTTGATTGGAATATATAACGCCAATAATATAAGCGCTGCAATTGCGGTTGGAGTCTACTTTGGTGTAGAAAATAACGATATTAAAGAAGCTTTAGAAAGTTATATTCCTGATAACAATCGTTCGCAACTGCTTCACGTTGGCAAAAATCAAATTATTTTAGATGCCTACAATGCCAATCCGAGTAGTATGGCTGTTGCTATCACTAATTTTGAGCAGCTAGATTTTCAGAATAAAATAATGATATTAGGGGATATGTTTGAATTAGGAAACGAGAGTAGGGCAGAACATTTTAAATTAGTAGAGGAAGTACAAAAGGGAAAAAAAGCAACTTGTTACTTTGTCGGAAAAGCGTTTTATGAGCATCGTTTTGATTCTGATCAAATTTCATTCTTTGAGACTTTCGATTCTTTTTCGGAATTCATAAAAAGTATTACAATTTCCAATCGTACTATACTTATAAAAGGATCGCGCGGAATGGCTTTAGAACGTACATTGGACTTACTCTAAAATAACGCTCTTTGCAAATTTTAATCATAAATTACGGTAGTAGTTTCGACGTTTTATATGCTGGTTACTAAACATTGCAATATAGTGGATTTAGACACTCATTAAAAAGCCGGTTAAGTTTTCTTTTTTAGTGAGTTCTAATTTTTTTCTAAATCGATAACGTGCTAATTCGACGCCACCATTGGAAATGTTCATAATTTCTGCAATTTCTTTGGTAGACATATTCATCAATAAATAGGTAGCTAAGTCCATTTCTCGAGGCGAGACGGTCGGATATTTTTCTTTTAGTCTTTTTAAAAAGTCAAAATGAACATTTTTAATGTGTTTTTCCAAGTCCTTCCAACTCTTGTCATTGTTTACTTCCTTTACGATACTTTTATTTAATTTTGTGACCTGAAATTTAGTGGTTTCATCTAAATCCTTTACTTCGATTTCTTTTACTTTTTGTAAAATTCCATTAAGTATTTTGTTTTTCTTTACTACTTGTAATGAATTTGTGACGAGCTCTTTGTCTTTCGATAGTATTTGAATTTGTAACTTATCGCTTTTCAATTTTTCAATTTCTTTTTCTAAATCGTATTGTTCTTGTCGTATTTTGTTTTCGCGTTCCAAATAAAGTCGGCGCTGCTCAATAGTTTCGTAATATTTGTTTTTCCTAATTTTTAACTTTATTCTGTTGGAAACGCCATAAACAGCGATTGCAAGTAGTACGAAATAACCCATAACTGCGAGCCAATGTCTGTGCCATGGTGGAGAAATTGTAAAACTCACCGTGAAATGTCGCGGAACACATCGATGAAGCTTACAAAACTGCAGCCGAATCTACTACATTGTTAAAAAATAACAATTCAGTTTTACTCTTAAATAAAAATGAAAAAATAGTAGTAACAGGTCCTACTGCCAACAGCATGAAATATTTAAATCGAGGCTGGTCGTATACTTGGCAAGGTGAAAATTCAGATTTATATGCTGCTGATAAATTTACTATTTAGAGGCTTTTCAAGATAAATTAGGAAAAGAAAATGTCTTGTATACCGCTGGTGCAGATTTAGAAATTGAGGATGAAGCTGAAATTCAAAAGGCTGTTGATTTAGCCAAAAATGCCTCAAAAATTGTGTTGTGTTTAGGAGAGAAAAATTATACAGAAACTCCCGGAGATATTAGTAGTTTGTACATAAGTACTTCTCAAATTAAGTTAGCGTTGGCTTTGGCAAAATTAAATAAACCTATTGTTTTGGTTTTAAACGAAGGAAGACCGAGATTAATTAGTGATTTTGCCGATAAAATGAGTGCAGTGGTACAATGTTATTTACCCGGAAATGAAGGAGGAAGAGCCTTGGTTGATATTTTATATGGAGATATAAATCCAAGTGGGAGATTGCCATACAACTATCCAAGATTTCCAAATTCATTAGAAAAGTACAACAGGAAACACACTGAAAGTATTTCTGAACTGGAACAGAATGACGATGCGAAATACGAGAAAAGTTATTTGCCACAATTTGAATTTGGAACAGGATTGTCTTATACCACTTTTAAATATTCTAATTTAAATATTGATAAAAAAGAAGTTACAAATAGCGACGTTATTACCGTTTCCGTTACAGTGAGCAACACGGGGCAAAAAGCGGGAAAAGAAGCTGTTTTATTATATTTATCAGACAATTATGCAACTATTACTCCTGAATATAAAACGTTGAAGCGTTTTCAAAAAATTGATTTAGCTCCAAAGGAAACGCAAACGCTCACTTTTACTTTAAATCAAAAAGACTTGCAATTTGTAAATAATGATTTAAAATGGATTTCGGAAAAAGGAACCTTTACGATACAAGTAGGGGATTTAAAACAAGATTTTTTATTGAAATAAACTCAAGTACAAATCAAAATTAAAATATAATAAAAAACACCTTTCTACTTTAGAGAGGTGTTTTTTGTTAAAATTTTTTAGGATAACTGATAGTCCTTTAGATTTTCAAGTAAATGGTCTAAATAAAAATAGCTCAAATCAATTTAAAAAAAAGCTAGGCTTTTAGAAATTTACAATAAATTTCGATATTTTATTTACTCCATTTCCATTCTTCTGCTTTGTCCACCTCGATCTCCACGGCCACTTTGCTTGCTATTACTCCCTGCAAAGCTTTTTATTTTATATATAAGTGAGAACATAACATAACGTTTTAAAATCGTGTTTTCTTCGTCACGAATAGCAGTTGCAGAAATAGTGCGGGTACTGCTTAAATTTTGGTTCAATATGTCGTACACCTTTACTTTGGCAACCAATTGCTCTTTATAAAAGTTATACGATAAGCTCGTATTCCACAAGAAAAAATCTTTTTTAAATTCGGACGAAAGATTTGAGTTGTACGTATACCCAAAATCGTTTCCGAAAATCCAGTTTTTTGGCCAGTAGTTGGTTATTTGTAAATTAGCTCTATGCACAAAGTTAGAAGTAGAGTTAACGGTATAATTGGTAAAGTGCGTTTCATTATAGGTTAAGCCGTAGGTCGGTGCGATTACTAACAAATCTTTTAATTCATAATTAAAATAAATTCTAGGACTCAAACCAACCGACTGGGCATCGTATAATACGGCGTTTGTAAATCCTTTTGACTTTCCCAGACTAGCATTAAATGCAGCTCCGTATCGGTAATTGTAGCCCTCTTTTTTAATAGATTGACTCCAATTTGCGCCAACAGCTGTCGCGTATGTTCCAGATACATTTTTATAGGTTGTCTGTCTTTTACTGTCTGCATCGTAAATAGAAGCCGAGATAACTTCATTGTCAAAAAATTCTCCTCTCACGTACAAACTATAACCAGAACGCGTTTTAAAATCAAAATTTCTATAATTTAAATTAACATTCTGCGATTCTGTCGGATTCAAGTCAGGGTTTCCAACAACGGTATTTAAGGGATTAGACAAATCAATAACAGGGAGTAAGGCATCGGCAGATGGCAAAGTAACTGAGTAATTGTATCGTGCAGTGATAAATTTAGAACGTTCAAATTTGTATCTGATTTGTGCCGAAACATTGGGCAAAAGATATTTTTTATTTAAATCAGTACGAATTCCTACGTAATCTGAATGGTTGTCGTACTGTGTAAGGGCAGTTTCTGAATTAAAATTTAACCTTAATTTTTCATCCTGATACGTAAATCCTGCTTTCGGGCGTATTGTATTTTGAGTCGATGCGGTATAATTTGTCAAGGAAGCATTTACATCAGAATAGGATTGTGTCAAAGCATCAAAGTCGTACGTTTTTACATTATCTACAGAATTCTTCCATTCATAATCAGCACCAATTCTAAAACGGATTTTATCAGTAATAGGTTCCGTATATTCAAAATCTGCCGAATAGGAGTCGCTGCTTCTTTTGTTAATTTTATTCTGATTTCTACTATCGGTTTGCTCTCCTGTTTGGTAGAATGTGGTTTCTGATTGATTCAATTGCTCCGAATCTGATACCGAATTATTGTTGTTTAAAACCAAACTCAAGTTTCGCGTAGGCTTCTTGAAACTTTTATTAAAGTTTATCGAACTGGCAAAATTGGTTGCGTCGGTTTCGTTGTACGAGTCAGAATTGGCGTCGTTTAATAATTCGTCGTTTTCATTGCGAGAAGAACTGCTTGAAGAATTAGTACTATTGCTTCTGGTAGTACTGTATTTGGGCGCAACAAATATTTTAATAGTTGGAGTTGCATTATATTCTAATTCAAAATTAGCTTTATTTCCCGTGGATTCATTTCTAGATTTCGATTCAGATTCAGTTGTAAAAGCTCCCGTTGGAAGTAGATTCGCTTGTTTAGATTTACTGTCATTTTCGTTTACGCTGTTCGAAAAATTATAATTTCCAAGACCGTCTAAATTTTCTAAAAGTTTATCTGAATAATTAAGACCAATTAAATTGGTTGTGGTAATTCCTTTGCCACTCAAAGCAATTTTATTATTGGCATTATTTCGTCCGCCACCCATATTGTCAAAAACCTCATCATTGGAAAGTCCCGTAGAATTTATATTATTAGAAGTTCCAATCGCGCTTATTTTTCGGTCTCCCTCAAAGTAATTCAGTACAAAACTGCTTTCATAGCGATCATCCGTTCCGTAGCCACCTAAAAATTGACCAAAAAAACCTTTGTTCTTCTTTTCGTCTATAGTGAAATTTACGCTAGTCAAATCAGAAGCGGCTTCTTGTTTGGAGTATTCTTCTTTTTTAGTCTTATAATCAGAAACCTGAACTTTGTTTATAATTTCTGCAGGTAGATTTTTCAATAATATGGCGCCATCTCGGTCAAAAAATGGTTTTCCGTTCACTAAAAATTGATTTACTTCTTTTCCATTTACTAGCATTTTGCCGTCGGCATTGATTTCAAAACCAGGCAATTCTTTCAGTAAAGTTTCGACATTGGCATCTGGTCTCACCTTAAAACTCGCAGCATTAAACTCAACGGTATCATTCTTAATTTTAATGCCAGCCACTTCGTTTTTGATGATTACTTCTTTCAAAGCATTTGCATTTTCCATTAATAAAATGGAATCAAAATCGCTGTCTGACGAAATATTTTTAAAAACTTCAATAGTAGACTGAAAACCTATAAAGCTCACTTTTAAATAAACTGGATTATCTGTTTTTTTAGCAGTAATTCTAAAATAGCCGTTCTTATCAGTGGTTGAATAATTTATTTTTAAAGAGTCTTTCGAAAATCCAAGAAAGATTCCCGCTCCCTCTAGAGGTTGCTGGCTGCTAAAGTTTAAAACTCTTCCTTTTAAAACGAATTCTTCTTGTGCTTGCGCAAGAAAACTGCAAAATATAAATAACAGTAATAAGTATCTTTTCGACATGTTTGGTTAATTAAGTGCTAATTGGACACTTAAAAAGGAAAAAGGTTTAACGACACTGCAGTAAACTGCTGCAATTATCATTAATGCACTGTAGTTTTAGAAAAAAGATTCAGTATTATGACGCCAACAATAATAAATGCTAGCCCTATAATTGCAGGTAAATCGGGAATTTGTTTAAAAAAAATGGCACCTACTATAGTAATTAAAACAATTCCGACTCCAGACCAGATGGCATACGCAATTCCGACGGGAATAGTTCTAATCGCAAAACTCAAAAAGTAAAAAGCACCGAAATAACCAATAATTGTAATGACAGTAGGAAGTAACTTGGTAAATTCGGCCGATTTTTTTAATGCTGTCGTGGCAATAATTTCGCAGATAATTGCAATACCTAAAAATAAAAAGTTTTTCATATTTTTGATTTTTACAAATTTACTCTTTATTGTGTTTTTCAACACATAATAGCATCGTTTTAAAGTTCTAACAAAGTCGTTTTTATTTTAACAAAGAACATAAGGCTGTGAAGAAGACATTATAATTTCCTTAAAAATACTTTGAAGTATTGGTTCGTACTCTACGTTTCTGATTTTTATCTGATTTTTTTAAAGAAATCCTGAGCGGCTTTAATAATTGCAGGGTTTAAAAAAGAGTTATTTATTAGGCTCTTTTTTCTTTTCTTTTTTCTCTGCGTTTCCCGATTTTTCCAGTTCTTTTGCTCGTTTCTCTTCTTCTTGCTTTTTAGCGAATTCTTCTTTCTTTAATTTCGAAGTTTCAATTTCTTTTTTAAAATTTTCAATTTTTGCGTTACTAGCGCCTATTTTCGATTGTGTTTTGTTTTTCTGCTCTACTGCCTTTATGATTTGCTTGTTTGCTTTTTCTGTATTTTTATCAAAATCTTTTCTATCAGTATTCAGTTGCTCTTGTTTTACTCTTAAAGCAGCTTGTTGGCGCAAGGACTTTTCCTCCAACTTCATGCGTTTTCGCTCTTCCTTAGCTAATTTATTTTCTACCGATTGAACATTGCTTTGCATGCGAGCCATAGTGCGCTGTTGCTGTTGCATCTGCATAAACATTCGGTTTTGATTGGCAAACATATAATTGGAAGTTTGCATTTGTCGTTGTGCACTAGAAAATTGTGCATTGGTAGCGAAAGGCAAAACAAGTACAAAGAGTACGATAAGACGTTTTTTCATGAGTAGGTTTTATAATTAGAAATTGCAACCAAATATAAATCTATAGTTTTAAAATTATAGACATACTTAATTTTTAAACCTGTTAAAATGATGATTTTATCTTTTCTATTTGTTGCAAGTGTCTCATAATGTGGTTGAGGTAAAACTGAAATGCATCTCCTAGTTGGAGCCTAATAAAACTTGAAATTGAAATATTTATTTTAGTTTGGCTTAAACTAACTGTTCGAGATTGATTTAGTAGTTCTAAGAGTTTAATCTGTTGATTGATAAATGTATCAATAACTGTTCGATCAATTTTATTATTTAAAGGATTTTTATTTTTGAAAGTTTTCATCTTGTTCAACTTTTCTTTGGGCAACATGCTTTTCGCAAAGTAGTTTCCTAAAAGCCCACTTTTAAATTCTATCTCAGTTGTAGTTATGCTTTTTGCAATTTTACTCTCAATTTCTGGCAAGTAAAAATCTCCGTATAAATTTAAATGTTGCAAGCACTCCAAAATGTTCCAAGACTTTTGGTTTTCTCTAAAAGTCAAAACGTCCAATTCGCAACCTTTAAGGATTTTAGCTTGCGCTATTATTTGCTTTGTTTGCTCTATTAGTTGGGTTATTAATTTTTCTGATCGCATAATTTGGTTTCTTTAATCAAAGATCTTAAAAATAATTTCTTTGATTGTTGACTGAAATCAAGATTTTTTTAAACGGGATAAAGTTTCAGGACTCATACGCAAGTAATTAGCAATGTGTTTATTTGGAATTTCCTGAAAAAGTTGCGGACTTCTTTTCAAAACCCTCAGATAACGTTCTTTTGGAGAACTGGTAAGAATGTCAATTTCACGTTCCATTTGTTGTATAACGAGTTCTTCTAAAATGGTGGTCCAGAGCTTTAGATGGGTTTCAGTTTTTAAAAGCTGGTCAATTTCTGGTTTAGTGATTACCTTTATAACGGTCTTTTTAATCGCTTGAATGTAAAAGTTAGATGGCTTGCCAGTAAGAAAAGAATCTAGTGAAGCGACGATATTAGATTGATATCCAAATCGAATGGTTTGTTCTTGGTCATCATCTAAAACGAAAACCCGTAAACTTCCGCTTTCAATATAATACACATTCGTATCAATAGTGCCTTTGGTTCTTAAAAATTCGTTTCTTTCGATGGTGATTGTCTGCTTTGAAAGTGCTACAATTTCTTTCATTATTGTTTTAAATTATTTGCTGTATGAAAAATTAAAGATATAAAAAATGAGATTGTTGAGAAGAAAATACGTTTTAATAAGATAAAGGGATTTTGTAGCTCGTGCAGAAGGAAATGGACAGCAAGTACTCGCGCATAAACAAAAAGCCGCACGTTTTTGCGAGGGTTTTGTATTTTTAGTTTCTAACGATTATTCATTGATCACTAGTCTAGTGTCTGTAGTGTTCGGGACTGTAAGGGACTGAAACCTCTATGCGAATGTAAGCCGCTTGGTTGTCACGAAAACCTCTAATAAAACGCCTAATATAACTAAGGGTCAGAAAATTACTTTTGCATCGATGGTTGGTAAAATATAATCGACATTGTCTAATGCCGTGTTGTTTTTCCATAATTCTACTTGAGCCAAAATTTTGTTGGTGAATGATTTGCTAAAATTAGCAAATCAAAATACTACTAAGTTTTACTACTATTTTTAGGAGTTATTTCGATAAAACAACCAATAGTCGAAATGTCTAACTATGCTGATGTAAAATTAATTTGCCAGATTTAAAAGTGAAGAGCACATCTATTTTAGAGAAAGATAATTTTGAGAAACCCAAAAAAGCGTCGCGGTTTGGAAAAATAAATTTTATCAAAAATTGAATGATATGTTGTAGAAATCAAAAGACCTCAATTTTTACAAATTGAGGTCTTTTTAAATCTGATACATTTAAAATTAATTAAATTTATTTGAAATATGAGCAATTGTGTCCTCATCGCTCATTTTGTTGCTAGTACATTCAGAAGTTTTCACATTCTTGTATTGTGAAGTTTCAGCAAGATAATTAATAAATTGTTCTTGAACGACACCAGTTCCCGTTACATGCAATTCATCAACATTCTGCATATGAGAAAGAATTTCTTTAAAGAATTTTGTTCTCAACGTTACCTCGTGATTATGTTCTGCATTTTCATTTGAATTTCCAGGAACTCCGGTGTATTTTTCGTGACCAAGCACTTTAAATTCACCTTCATTGTTTTCATCTCTACCTATTATTGTGGCATGTTGAGAATCCATCCAAACTCCGAATTGTTTTTTATTATTGTGTGACATTTTCTTAATTATTTAAGTTATAATATAAATGTAAATATCACTTAAATTCGAACTAAGAAATTACAATATCTTACATATTAATTGTATAATAATCGTCTATTAAAAGCTGAACATAACTTTGCATAAAATATAATTAAACAATTAAACCCCAATTTCTATCGAAATCAGGGTTTAATTCTTAAATCACAAATCGCTAAAGCACCCGAGCCTAAAAGGAGAACAGGCGTAGCAATCTAAAATGTTCTAGTATCTGTAGTATTCTGGTTTGTATGGTCCAGCAACTTCAACGCCAATGTATGCGGCTTGATCGTCACGCAAAGTTTCTAACTCAACGCCTAATTTTGCAAGGTGTAAAGCAGCCACTTTTTCATCTAAAATTTTAGGCAACATGTATACGTCGTTTTTGTACGAAGCACTGTTTTTCCACAATTCGATTTGAGCCAAAGTTTGGTTTGTAAATGAGTTACTCATTACAAAACTTGGGTGACCTGTAGCACAACCAAGGTTTACCAAACGACCTTCAGCCAAAATGATAATGTCATTTCCAGCAATTGTATATTTGTCAACTTGTGGTTTGATTTCGATTTTTGATGCGCCGTGGTTTGTGTTCAACCAAGCCATATCAATTTCGTTGTCAAAGTGTCCAATGTTACAAACAACCGTTTTGTCTTTC
This sequence comes from Flavobacterium sp. TAB 87, assembly GCF_001529295.1. Classification (GTDB taxonomy): domain Bacteria; phylum Bacteroidota; class Bacteroidia; order Flavobacteriales; family Flavobacteriaceae; genus Flavobacterium. Next base: position 641,194 of record NZ_LLWK01000037.1, on the reverse strand, counting down.
ATTTGTTCAAAATGACTTCCAAGAACGATGTCTTTATTTCCAGTTGTAGTGATGATGATATCAGCATTTCCAACAACACTATTTAGTTTTTTAACTTCAAAACCGTCCATTGCTGCTTGTAAAGCACAAATAGGATCAATTTCAGTAACTGTAACAATAGATCCAGCACCTCTAAAAGAAGCAGCAGTTCCTTTTCCTACGTCACCGTATCCGCAAACAACCACTCTTTTTCCAGCCAACATTAAATCTGTTGCACGACGAACTGCATCAACAGCCGATTCTTTACAACCGTATTTATTGTCAAATTTAGATTTAGTTACCGAGTCATTTACGTTAATTGCAGGCATTGGCAATGTTCCCGCTTTTACTCTTTCGTACAATCTGTGCACTCCAGTAGTCGTTTCTTCAGACAATCCTTTAATTCCAGCTACTAATTCTGGGTAACGGTCAATAACCATGTTGGTTAAATCTCCACCATCATCCAAAATCATATTCAATGGTTTTCTGTCTTCACCAAAGAACAAAGTTTGCTCGATACACCAGTCAAAATCTTCTTCGTTTAGGCCTTTCCAAGCATAAACCTGAATTCCAGCAGCAGCGATAGCAGCAGCAGCTTGATCTTGAGTAGAGAAAATATTACAAGAACTCCAAGTCACCTCGGCACCAAGAGCAATTAAAGTTTCAATTAAAACAGCCGTTTGAATCGTCATGTGCAAACATCCAGCGATACGAGAACCTTTCAGCGGTTGCTCGTCTTTGTACTCTGAACGAAGCGCCATAAGACCTGGCATTTCAGCTTCAGCCAATTCAATTTCTTTTCTTCCCCACGCTGCTAGAGAAATGTCTTTTACTTTGAAAGCCACAAAAGGCATAGTTGTAGTACTCATTTATAGTATATTTGTAAGTGTAAAATTTTTGCAAATTTAGGGAATACTTTTTTGAAGTCGGCTATTTTATTCTAGATTTATGAATTGTTTAATAACTTAATCTTTAGAATAATAGCTAATTTTATTAATAAGGAGCCAATCCCGTCATCCGCTGTATCTTTTGTGGCAAACAATGCCACAAAAGGATGCCGCTGCTACCGGGACTAAAAAGTGCTAGATGCTAACATCGTTTTACCAACCAACCATTTAATATTCAGAATTCAAGCAAATGCCTCTATATAAAACAATTGCTCCAAACGAAAACACTCAATTATTAGTTTGGAAGATCACCGAATCCTTAAACGAACTAAAAGCGCAAGTAGCGCTAAAGCCAAACATGCAATTGCGCTTGGATGGCATGAAGTCTGAGTTGCACCAAAGAGCTTTTTTGAGCGTTCGTATGTTATTAAAACAACTGGGCTTGACCGATTTTAACTTGTATTATGATGCTTCTGGGAAACCTCATTTAGACAACGGCAAACACATTTCAATCACCCATTCCAATCAATTCGCTGGCATTATCGTCAGTGATCAACCTACAGGAATAGATATCGAATTGCAGCGCGATAAGATTCAGCGTATTGCTACTAAATTTGCCGATAAAGAATTTGCTTACCTAAATCTTGAAAACACAGCAGAATACATCAAACAACTCACCGTGATTTGGGGAGCCAAAGAAGCCATTTTCAAAATAAGAAATGAAAAAGGAATCAGCTTCAAAGATCATATAGAAGTTGATTCCTTTAAGGGAAATAAAAATTCGACAAGCGCGTATTTACAATTTTCGGGTCTTTCAGTTAAATTTGGGGTAGAATTTACCGAAATAGAAAATTGTATTTTAGTGTACGCTTCTCAGTATTAAAAAAACAGAAATATACTAGTAGGTTAGATGGGAAAGCAGATTTTATTTTTTTATGCAGGTTTTCTTTCTCGGTTTTGAAAGATATTTAAATATAAAAAAGTACTCATTTTACGAGCTCTTCTTTTTAAGATATCCGCATTTTCCCCTTCAAAAAGAAGGTCAATTGTGGCAAACCAATTGTTCAGCCAAACGCCAAATAATTCAGGAGTAATTGCTCCTTGGTATTTCTCGTCTACCTGATTGTGTGCCACAATCGGATTGCCGTGAAAATTACGTCCGCCAAATAAATTCATCTCCCAAAAATCGGTCAACTTTTCTAGATGAGCAGGCCAATCTTTAATTGTTTCATTAAAATAGAAACCAATTTCGTCATTCTCACGAATCGTGTCGTAAAAAGTATGGACTAAAAGTGCAACATCCTCACGGTTTTCTATTTCTTTTTTCATTTAGAATTTAGTTAGAATTTAAAATAATAAATAAGGTACTAAAAAAAGCACTAGCAAGTACAAAGTTGAAGATCATTTTATGGCCCAACTGTGCCAAAATACCGGTATTCACACCCATACAAAGCAGTACAATAACTCCTAATTGAGCCATTTGCCACAATGACGTACCATTTGCTAAAATGGTCATTGCTGCAGCGCCGCCTAAGCAACTTTGTGCTAACAAGGCTAATGTTGCAGAACTAATATAAGTTTGATTGAATTTTTCGAATATATTGTTATATAGTGTCATAGTACATAGTTTTTATACTACAAAGATACAGCCACAGCCACGCAGTAGTTTATGATTCAAATCATAAACACTGTTTTATCGATACACTTTTCGGCTTATAATTTTTACTTCGCCTTTTTTTTCTAACGATTTTATGGCACGAATTACCGTTTCTACTCGCAATCCCGTTAAGTCTCCAATTTGCTGTCTCGTTAGATTGATGAGGTAGCCATTTTCGTCTTTTTTGAAATTGAAAAAAGTGATCGAATAATCAAACAAGCGCAATACACGATGTTCGGGTTCATGGTTAGATATTTCGGCGGCCATAACCGATTTGTAGTATAGCCGTTGCGCTAAATTTTCAATGACCTTTAAACTCACATCTGGATTGTCATGCAAAAGTTCCATAAAACTGCTTTTAGGCAGTACGTACAATTGCACATCTTCAACTGCAACCGCATTGGCAGGATAATCGCGATTTAAAAACAAAGGCGGTTCTCCAAAACATTGATTTTCATTAAAAAAACCTTGAATAAATTCGCGGCCATCATCATTAAAGTTATTCATTTTTACTTCTCCCGAAAGAATTTGAAAATAATGAGAGGGACTTTTGCCTTCTTCAAATATCAACTCATTTTTAGAATAGGATTTAATTTGAACTCCATATTTTTGAAGCAGTGAACTAGCAATCATTATTGGTTTTTTAAGGTTGTTTGTTTGGTACAAAATTTAGTTTGAAGCAAATCAATTTCGATAGACATGAATTCTGCTTTACCGCAGTTGCTCAAAGATAATTCATTATAAATAGTAAACAGCCATCAAAAAAAATTTACTTTTGCAGCCATTATGCAAAATCAAACCAAGATCATTTACCACGAAATTTTAAAAGCCAAAGAAGCCCATAAAAAACTACTTGCCATTTTATTAGATCCTGATAAAATTGAGGTAAAAAGTATACCAGCACTTGTCCAAAAAATACAACTTTCGCCAGCGACTCATATTTTTGTAGGAGGCAGCATCGTAACTAATTTTATTTTAGAAGAGTTGTTAACCGAGTTGCGAAATAGTATCGATTTGCCCATCGTTTTGTTTCCTGGCGATCCTACTCAAATTTCAGACAAAGCAGATGCTATCTTGTTTTTGTCGTTGTTGTCGGGCCGAAATTCTGATTATTTAATTGAATACCAGGTGCAGGCAGCGCCAATTCTTAAAAAAACAAATCTCGAAATTATTTCTACAGGGTATATTTTAATAGAAAGTGGAAGCGAAACGGCTGTCGCTCGCGTGAGTAAAACAACTCCTTTGCAAAGAGAAAACTTAGATTTGGTTTTAGCAACTGCACAAGCCGGTGAAATGTTAGGCACAAAATTAATTTATCTCGAAGCGGGAAGTGGTGCTAAACAGGCTATACCCTTACAAATGATTTCTTTAATCGCCAAAAATGTTAGTATTCCTGTAATTGTGGGTGGAGGAATTGTAACTTTGCGCCAAATTCAAGAAGCACATCAAGCGGGAGCCGATTTAGTAGTAATTGGAACTGCTTTTGAAAATGACAATGGATTTTTTGAAACTATAAAACCAACCAAATAACCAACCAGAATGATTGATTTTTTTATTGAAGCTTATAAAAATGTTCCCTTATGGCATATTGCGCTTGAATTTATTGCATTTGTGTTTGGGATATTAAGTGTTTGGTTTGCTAAAAAAGAAAACATTTGGGTGTATCCAACGGGATTGATTGCAACTGTAATTTCAATCTACCTGTTTTATACGGCGGGATATTTGGGCGATATGATGATCAATGCCTACTTCTCTATAATGAGCATTTACGGCTGGTATTTATGGTCTCAAGGAACTATTTTCGAAGATAATTTACCTATTACACGAACTAATAATAATGAAAAAATAATTGCTTTTGCATTATTTGTGGTGACCATATTAGTGGTTTTCGGAATTTATAAATTTTTTGATTATCCAATTCATACAGATAATTACATCGATATTTTTTCGTCAGGAATATTTTTTGCAGGAATGTGGTTGATGGCCAAAAAGAAAATCGAAAATTGGACGTTATGGATTATAGGTGATATTATAGTAGTGCCTCTGTATGCTTATAGAGGTTTAGGAATGATATCGTTACAGTATTTAATTTTTACAATATTAGCTATTTCTGCTTATTTAGAATGGAAAAAAACCTTAGACAAGACAGTACCACAATCTTAAAAATTGCTTTGTTCGGGCCAGAGAGTACTGGCAAAACCACGTTGGCAAAACAATTGGCTGCATTTTATAAAACAGAATGGGTACCCGAGTTTGCACGCGATTATTTGCAAGAAAAATGGGAAGAGAATGGGCACATTTGCGTAGCCGATGATTTATTGCCTATTGCTTACGGTCAGATGCAATTAGAAAACGAGAGATTACAATCAGCTCATCAATACTTATTTTGTGATACCAACTTAATGGTGACCAAAGTGTTTTCTGAAATTTATTACGGTTTTTGCGATCCTGCTTTAAATGAGGCTGCAGTAGAGCATGAGTACGATTTGTTTTTTTTAACCAATATTGATGTGCCTTGGGAGAAAGACGACATTCGGGATACCGATGAAGGCAGAGAAACTGTTTTTTCTGTTTTTAAAGATACGCTGATCCAATTTAACAAGCCGTTTATTACTATTTCGGGTAATAAAGAAGAGCGACTCAAAAAGGCCACACAAATTATTTCTGATTTAACAGAGGCTAAAGAGATGGGGTTCTCTTCAAATGATTTTGTACAGATTTACAAACACGGAATTCCGTTTTCAAAAATTAAAAAGCAATTAAAGATTTTAAAAGAGGGAATACCTACCATCAATTTAAAGAAAGCGGCTACTCTAGGAAACGGAATAATCGCATTGTCTGAAGCTAACTTTATAAAAAAAGCAACGTATTTCGACAGCAAAAAAGCAGATTTAAAATTGATGAAATTTGTTCCTGCTTCAGGAGCGGCTACTCGTATGTTTACGTTTTTAACTGCATTTGTAAATGATTTTAAAATCGAAAAGGAAAGCATAAATGCTTATATCAATCGTACAAAAGACATGCAGTTGCCTATTTTTATTATGGGAATGGAAAAGTTTCCGTTTTTTAAGGCGGTCGATAAAAAGTTAAGAAAAAAATATCGTGATTTTGATTCGCTATCTAGCGATTACAAGAACTTTTATTTTATAAAAATGTTACTTTCTTCAGCTGGATTTGAATTTGCGAACAAGCCCAAAGCAGTAGTGCCATTTCACGAATATAAAGATCATATTGCAATGCCTATCGAAGAGCATTTGTTCGAGTGCAGTGCTTATGCAAGCGCTAACGATCAATCAGAATTGCACTTTACGGTGTCTGCAAATCACCAGTCACTTTTTGAAGAAGCAGTACGTGAATTGCGAGCCAAGGTAGTACAAAAAACAAATTGTACTATTGCTGTTTCCTACTCGTATCAAGATCGAAAAACAGACGCACTAACCCTTGATTTACAAAACAATCCATTTAAAAACGAGAAAAACGAATTAGTGTTTAGACCAGGTGGCCATGGAGCACTAATTGAAAATATGAATAACTTGGATGCCGATATTGTTTTTGTGAAAAACATTGATAATATCATTCAAAATCATTTAGAAACTACTGCTTTATACAAAAAGGCACTGGCAGGAATACTGATAAAATTACAAGAAAAAGTATTTGAATATCTTGCTTTACTTGAAGATGGTACTGAGATTGCGACCGCAGAAATCAACGAAATTACAAAGTTTTTAAAAGAGAATCTAAATGAGAACATCAGTCTTGAAAACACTTCGATAAAAGAGCAGATTCAAGAATTACAAAAAATACTTAATCGTCCGATTCGAGTGTGCGGAATGGTTAAAAATGAAGGAGAACCTGGAGGCGGTCCTTTTTGGGTGGAAAATAGCAATGGAAAAATAGCGTTGCAAATTATAGAAACGTCTCAAGTAGATTTATCAAACGAAGAGCAGGTCGGAATTGTCAAAAAGTCCACTCATTTTAATCCTGTTGATTTGGTTTGCGGAATCAAGAATTACAAAGGTAAAAAGTTTGATTTAGCACAATTTGTCGATGTCAATACGGGATTTGTAGTTCGTAAAAGTGTGAATGGAAAGGGTGTTAAAAGTTATGAATTGCCCGGCCTTTGGAACGGTGCGATGGCCGATTGGTTGACTGTTTTTGTAGCGGTTCCACTAATTACTTTTAATCCGGTAAAAACCGTAAACGATTTATTAAAAGCAACACATCAGCCGCAATAATGGAAGTGCATAAAATCATATCAGAATTGCAGTTTAAAGCCGTCCGCAGCAGTGGTGCTGGTGGGCAAAATGTGAACAAAGTATCTTCAAAAGTAGTTTTGACTTTTGACTTGAATGCTTCGAGCGCATTAACTTCAGAAGAGAAATTACTTTTAGAAACAAAAGTAGCAAACCGATTGACTTCTGAAAATATTCTAATTCTTACTTGTGATGAAGATCGAAGTCAATTCAAAAATAAAGAAATTGTAATTAAGCGTTTTATTACTTTAATTACAAACGGACTAATAATTCCTAAAATTCGTAAAGAAACTAAGATTCCAAAGTCGGTTATCCGAAAACGAATAAAAAATAAAAAGATTATTTCAGAAGTAAAAAAGAATCGAAAAAAACCAGATTTAGATTAATGTTTTTAAACGAGTTATAGGAATAATATTGTAATACAAAATTAGCACCAATTAGTTAGTGTAAATTTCTGTTTACACGTTCTTCTTCAATTTATACTGTAGGCTGGATGAATTTTCGCATTCAAATAAAATGCATTGAATTTTTATTTTTGCAATTGATTCATGTAGTTTTTAAACCTACCTTTGCACCGTCTCAAAGGGGTGCTCTAAATAACGAGCTGAGATCATACCCAACGAACCTGAGCAAGTAATGTTGCTAAGGGAAATATGACAGATTTTGTAGTGAAAACTACCTATTTGTCAGCGGAACAATCATTTATTAATTTAAACAAAAAGAATAATTCCCCCTTTTATTCGTAATTATTTTACGGATGGAAAATTTTTCAAGTCGCAAAGTTGCAAAGTTGCAAAGTTGCAAAGGTTCAAAACAGACCTTCTCGGTTCTTCTCGTTTCTATTTTCTTCTCTTTTAATTCTTTTGCACAAGTTAAAGATTCTACTCAAGTCAATTCTCTCGATGAGGTATTGGTTTCTGCTGTTCGTGCAACCACCAAAACTCCCGTTTCTTTTAGTAATTTAGGTAAAAAAGAATTGAGCTATAGAAACTTGGCGCAAGACATTCCATTACTTATGAATTATTTGCCTTCTGTGGTCACAACTTCTGATGCAGGAAACGGAATAGGTTATTCTGGAATTCGTGTTCGTGGCAGCGATGCAACTCGTGTCAATGTAACCATAAATGGAATCCCGTACAATGACGGAGAAAGTCAAGGTACTTTTTGGGTTAATATGCCCGATTTTGCTTCTTCTGTCGAAAGTTTACAATTGCAACGTGGCGTAGGAACATCAACAAATGGTTCTGGTGCTTTTGGTGCCAGTTTAAACATGTTGACAGATAGTTATGCTAATAAAGCCAATGGGGAAATTTCAAATTCTTTCGGAAGTTTCAATACGCGTAAACATACGGTAAAGTTCAGTACAGGTTTATTAAACGATCATTTTGAACTGGCAGGGCGATTGTCAGCTTTACAATCCGATGGCTATATCGACCGCTCTGCTACCGATTTAAAATCGTACTTTTTGCAAGGAACGTATTTGGGTAAAACTACTTTGATTAAAGCATTAGCCTTCGGTGGAACCGAGAAAACCGACCAAGCTTGGAACGGAATTGACGGTGAAACGTTGAAAGAAAATAGAAAATACAATTCGGCTGGAAAGTACACAGATGAAAACGGGACTACTCGTTTTTACGAGAATGAAACCGACAACTACCAACAAGATCATTACCAATTGCATTGGAGTGAAAGCTGGACGAGTAAGTGGAGTTCTAATTTTGCCTTGCATTATACCAAAGGGAAAGGCTATTACGAAAATTATAAGGAAGATGCCGAAATGGCCGATTACAATTTGACTGCTGTTGACTTGGTTACAACCACCGATTTAGTACGTCAGAAATGGTTGGAAAATGACTTTTACGGAACAACTTTTTCGTTAAAATACAGAGATGAAAATTTAGATGTAATTTTAGGAGGAGGTTTAAATAAATATGAAGGCGCTCATTTTGGAAAAGTAATTTGGGCACGTTATGCCTCGCAGTCAGAATTAGGCGATCGCTATTACGAAGATTTTGCAACCAAAACCGATGGTAATATTTTTGCAAAAGCCAATTATCAATTAACCGAACAATGGAGTTTGTATGGTGATTTGCAATACCGACGCGTGGGGTATCAAGCAGACAGTTGGGATACCGGTTTGGTCGATGATACGTTTAATTTTTTCAATCCAAAAGCAGGTTTGAATTTTGAACTGAACGACAAAAACACCTTTTACTTTTCTTACGCTAGAGCCAATCGTGAACCCAACCGAACCGATTACGAAGGAAGATCTCCGAAGCCAGAAAAATTAAATGATTTTGAATTGGGATGGAGATTTAATTCAGAGAAAGTACAGGTAAGTTCGAACATTTACTATATGGCGTACAAAGACCAATTAATCTTGACCGGAAGATTAGATGATGTTGGAAACCCAATTCGTTCCAATAGCGACGACAGTTACCGTTTAGGGCTAGAAGTTGATGCTACAATTTCTATTTCAGAGCAGTTTTTAATTCGTCCTAACGTTACTTTGAGTAGTAATAAAAATATAGATTTATCGGTAGATGGTCAAAATTACGGAACCACAGATATCGCATATTCTCCCGCTGTTATTGTCGGAAACGCTCTTGTTTATAAACCAATTCCAGGATTGCATATTGCTTTGCTTCAAAAATTTGTGAGTGAGCAATTTATGAACAATATCGAATTGCCAGCAGCTAAACTAACTGATTATTTTGTTAATGATTTGAATGCTTCTTATGAGATTAAAACGAAATCAGTTTTTAAATCTATCGTGGTTACTGGTTTAGTAAATAATATTTTAGATAAAAAATACGTTTCGAACGGTGCCATGTGGGATATTTATCCTTCGTATTATCCGCAAGCGGGAATTAATTTTCTATTAGGATTGACTTTGAAGTTGTAAGATCACGCAGTAAGTTCTATATAAAAAAGGCTGAAAACGATAAATTTTCAGCCTTTTTTATATCAATTATACACTCTTAAAACATTTCCCATTTGTTCTACTCGATATTGTTTCAGCGGATATTGTTTACTTCCTAAACCAGTAAACAAACTATATGCAACTTCATCGCAAGAACAAACAGCATTGATTCCTTTAATGGTCATCGGGACACAAGCACTCGGAATTTCATTGGGACAAGCCGCATCAAATGCATTGTAACCACTTCCAGTATTAAAAATAAGTAATCCTTTTATTCCTACACCGTTATAAAATACTCCGTTACTTGGAAACAATAATGCAGAGTATGCTGGAAGATTCATGTTGATTTCTGTCGCAAAACTGTAATTGGGTAAAAACGGATTATTGTTTTTAATTTCATTTTCGCTACACGAAAATAGAAGCATGGAAAAAAGCGAAATAAGGACTATTTTTTTCATTTTTGTACGGGTTAGAAAAACAAAAATAATTTATTTGAGACGTATCGCTATATGATTAACATTTAATTATGTACTATAAAAAATAATAGTATATTTGTAATAATAGATCCCGTCTCGATGGGATTTTTTGTATTTATATAAATGATGAAATTATGAGTCAAGTATCTTATTATACCGCAGAAGGATTAAAAAAATTGAAAGAAGAGTTGGATCATTTGAAAAGTGTAATGCGTCCGAAAGCGTCTGCAGATATTGCCGAAGCGAGAGATAAAGGGGATTTGTCTGAAAATGCCGAATATGATGCGGCAAAGGAAGCGCAAGGAATGCTTGAAATGAGAATTGCAAAATTAGAAGAAGTTCATTCTAACGCAAGGTTGATTGATGAAACACACTTAGATTTATCAAAAGTTTTAATTTTATCTCATGTTAAGATTAAAAATCAAACCAACGGAATGGAGATGAAATACATATTAGTTGCTGAAAGCGAAGCCGATTTAAAAACGGGTAGAATATCAGTTACTTCTCCTATTGGAAAAGGATTATTAGGTAAAAAAGTGGGCGAAGTTGCTGAAATTACAGTACCTAGTGGTGTTTTGAAATTTGAGATCTTAGAAATCTCAAGAGAGTAATTTTTTAAGTTGAAAAAATAAGTAGTGCAACTGATTATTAGATTGGCCACATAAACGAGTAAACGATGAGTACGATATTCACTAAAATTGTAAACGGCGAAATTCCGTGTTATAAAATTGCAGAAGATGCTGATTTCTTAGCATTTTTAGATGTGAATCCAAACGCCAAAGGACACACGCTTTGCATTCCAAAACAAGAAGTAGACAAGCTTTTTGATCTTCCAGATGAGTTATATTTGGGCTTAATGGCATTTTCTAAAAAAGTAGCAGCTGCAATCGAAAAAACGATTTCTTGCAACCGAGTAGGAATGGCCGTTGTAGGGCTAGAAGTGCCACATGCGCACGTACATTTAATTCCGTTAAACGTAATGGATGATATGCGTTTTGAAAAAAAAATATCGCTGACAAAAGAAGAAATGGAGCAAGTAGCCAAAGATATTCAGGCGAACTTGTAACACAGAAAGATAATAAATAAAAAAAACCACAAAGCAATTTGTGGTTTTTTTTATGTTCGTTTTAAACGGTTTTGTAAGTCAGTTGTATCGTGGTTCCTTTTCCTATTTCAGAACGTAAAACCTTTATAGTTCCATTATGGTATTCAACCACAATTCTCTTAGTCAAAGAAAGGCCCAAACCCCAACCTCTCTTTTTGGTGGTAAAACCAGGTTCAAAAATAGTACGAAATTGCCTTTTAGGAATTCCAGCGCCAGTGTCTGAAATATTTATTTTCACTATAGAACCGTCCGTTTTAATTTTGACTTTTAAATTCCCCTTTCCTTTCATAGCATCTATCGCATTCTTAACTAGATTTTCGATAGTCCAACTGTACAACGTCGGATTGATATTTACAAAAATGGGATGAGCAGGCGTTTCGATCGAAAAAACTACTTGAGACGAAAATCTAGTTTTTAAATACGTATACGTAGCTTCAGTTTCAGCCACAATATCTTTAATTTCCAAAACGGGAGTGGAGCCAATTTTCGAAAATCGATCAGTAATGGTTTGCAAACGATCTACATCTTTTTCAATTTCAACTGTAATATTTTGGTCAATTTCTTCGGTTTTTAATATTTCAACCCAACCAATTAAGGACGAAAGTGGCGTGCCAATTTGATGGGCCGTTTCTTTTGCCATACCTGCCCAAAGTTTGTTTTGAGTAGCCATTCTGGTGCTTTTGTAAAAGTTATAAATTAAGGCAGCACACAAAAAGATAATCAATAGTAAAGCAATTGGATAATATTTTAGTTTGTTTAGTAGTTCAGAATTACCGTAATATAATTTTTGAAATTTACCTGGCGCATATTCAATTGTAATGGGTTCATTTTCACTCCTTAAATTTTTCAGATATGATTTTGACTTCTTTTCGTCCTGCAAGATTTCCTGTGGTACATTGACCGAGCTAATAACTTTATCGTACATAACTAGCAAAACGGGTACCGAAGTATTGTTGCTGAAAATCTGCAACGGCAAGTCAACATCGGTATTTTCATTGGCGTTTAGCAATGCTTTTTGCGCACTTGCCCAGAGATTCATTTTTAAACGCTCTTCATTTTTAAAAATTTGAAAAAAATTGTAGGTGTTCCAAAGAATCAGGGTAATGATCAAAAAAGAAACAGAAATGAGAATCCACCGAGTTGTATTTCGTCTTTCAGAAAAATGCATAGATAACAAATTGAGGTATAAATATAACGAAATTAATACGACTAATGTTTTAAGGTTTCGAAAGATTTAAATTTTAAAAGTCAATGATGTCTTTTGCAGCTAGAACGATTTATGTACTTTTGTCATTAAGCGATTTTACCCTAATACATTAAAACCAGCAATGCTAACAATAGATCCAAAAGAGACCACAACAGCCGTAGTGCAAGGCTATTTGCAGAGCGCAATTGGGCCTAGACCTATTGCATTTGCAAGTACAGTTGATGCCGAAGGAAAGCCGAATTTGTCGCCTTTTAGTTTTTTTAATGTTTTCAGTGCAAATCCGCCCGTATTAATTTTTTCGCCAGCGCGCCGTGTTCGAGACAATTCGGTCAAACATACTTTATTGAATTGCGAAGCGACCAAAGAAGTGGTTATCAATGTCGTAAATTATGATATGGTGCATCAAACATCGCTGTCAAGTACGGAATACGCAGAGGGAGTAAATGAGTTTTTAAAAGCAGGTTTTACGCCCGTTGCTTCAGAAAATATAAAACCTTTGCGAGTGGCCGAGTCGCCAGTGCAATTTGAGTGTAAAGTGACGCAAATTATTTCGTTAGGATCTGAAGGGGGAGCGGGTAATTTGATTCTGTGTGAAGTGGTTAAGATTCATATTCATGAAAGTATTTTAGATGAAAGTGGAGCTATTGATCAGCATAAAATAGACTTGGTTTCCCGTATGGGAGCCAACTGGTATTCACGATCCAATCAAGGACTTTTTGAAGTGCCTAAACCTTTGACTACATTAGGAATAGGAGTAGACTCCATCCCAAAGTTTGTTACAGAAAGTGGTGTTTTTGACGGGAACGATTTAGGAAAATTAGGAAACGTAGAAGCCTTGCCTACAAAAGAAGAAGTTAGTATATTTGTGAAAGAAAACTTCGCCGTAAAGGGTGTTTTAAGTGCTGATGATGTCGAAAAAAAGCATCGAGAAGCGAAGAAATATTTAGACAACGGAGACGTGGTCTCTGCTTGGAAGGTGCTTTTAGCAAAAAATTAAAAAAATAACAATTAAATATAACGAAGATGGAAGTTACAGGAAAAATTAAAGTTGTTAATCCAGAACAACAAGTTAGTGCGTCATTCAAAAAAAGAGAACTTGTTGTAACTACAGATGAGCAATACCCTCAACATATTTTAGTCGAATTTACACAAGATAAATGTGATTTATTGAGCAGCTACAACATTGGTGAGCCTGTAAAAGTTTCTATTAATATTAGAGGTAGAGAATGGGTGAGTCCACAAGGCGAAACCAAATACTTCAACAGCATTCAAGGATGGAGAATCGAAAGAGTAGCAGCTGCATCAGCACCAGGTCAAGCGCCTCCAATGCCTGCAGCAGATGCTTTTGCTCCAGCAACCAACTTAAATGAAGAAGAGCCAGACGATTTGCCGTTCTAAGCCATTAAAAACGAATAGTTTACAAAAGCCTTGATGAAATTCGAGGCTTTTTTTATTCTAAATTGACAAGCATTCCGAATCCAATTTGTGAGCCAATTTGTGGAAAAACCAAAGCAGTTGATTTTTTATTCTTTCCAAATTGTAAAGATTGAAAAGGATTAAAATGAGAAACTAAAATTCCCGATACCAATCCAATTCCTGAGCCAGTCAAAACGTCCGAAGTAAAATGACGATCGTTGGCAACTCTAAAAACTCCAGTCGCAGCGGCAAATAAAAAGCCGCTACTGGCATACCAAATATTCGATTCTTTGTATTCGTAAAAAAGCAATGTAGCATTGGTAAACGCAATAGCTGCGTGACCCGAAGGGAAACTTAATTCGTCAGATGCGTCAGGGCGTTCTTCTTTTACCGAATGTTTTAAGGCAGTAATAAGTATCAAAGTGGCGGTATTGGCAACAGCTAAATTGATGGTTTGCTGTCTAAAATTATTTTTTGGTTGAAACCCAAGATACTTTACGGCATAAATTTGGGCAATGGGTACTAACGGAAAAATATTATCCATAGGTTCATGAAAATCGTTCCCGAAAAAAGAAGTGACATCTGTTTGCAGACGACTATTTAAATCAGAATGTAAGAGTAGTGTTCCTGCACCAATTAGTGCAGTAGGTGCGATTAGCGATTTATAATTAAAATCGGATCTCACTTTCAAACTATCTGATTCTTGTCCGAAGCCAAGAATGGTATAAAAACTCAAAAAAAGGAGCAGTGTTTTTTTCATTAGGTAGAATAAACGTTCTTTATTTTGTTTAGAAAAGAATTAGATTTGTCAAATGTAAACCTATGATTGCAATTTTTTAAGAAACAAATGCACTATTTATCTCCAAACCTTTTTTTTCCTGATGTAAATGAAGCCGATGAGCAAGGAATTATCGCCGTTGGCGGCGATTTAAGTCCAGAACGCTTGAAATTGGCTTACAAAAGCGGCATTTTTCCGTGGTTTAATCCAGGAGAATCCATTTTATGGTGGTCGCCAGATCCAAGAATGGTACTGTTTTTAGATGATTTAATCGTGTCCAAAAGCATGCGCAATATCTTAAACCGAAATTTGTTCAAAGTGACGTTCAATCAAAACTTTAGAGACGTAATTTCGAATTGTAAGAACATCACTAGAGACGGGCAAAACGGCACTTGGATCTCCAATGAAATGGTCGATTCCTATTGCAAACTGCACGAAATGGGATTAGCAAAATCGGTTGAGGTTTGGCAAGATGAGGTTTTGGTGGGCGGTTTATATGGTATCGATTTGGGAACCATTTTCTGCGGCGAAAGCATGTTTTCTAAAGTTTCCAATGCATCAAAAGTGGCCTTTATAGCCTTGGTCAACCACCTCAAAAAAGAAAATTATCAGTTGCTAGATTGCCAAGTCTACAATCCGCATTTAGAAAGTTTGGGTTGTCAAGAAATCTCCCGCGAAGCATTTATAACCTTATTGAATCAAAATAAGTAGGGCCTAATCCAGCTGTTTGTGACAAGTCCTCCCTCAAAAACCTTTTTTTATAAAGCCATAAAAGGAGCTTCCTGTCAGTCGCTCTTTTCTGTCAAGAAAAAATAGGTTTTCTCAGTCCGGGCTTTCTACTTTCATCTGGGGCAAAAAGGAGCTGATCTCAATAATTTTTGTACTACATTTTAATTGGCCTGTTTTTTTGAAATTTGACTAAAAGTTCAATTTGGTAAAGCTCCAATTCAAAGTCGAAAATAAAATCAATTCATTTCTTAAAGTTGGCAATCCCAGAATGATTTTTAAGGTTTCGTGCGCCATCATCATACCAATCATCCCTGGCAAAGTACCTAAAACACCATTCAAATTGCAATTTGGCACCTCTTTCGGATTCGGAGGTTCGGGAAAAACATGACGTAAATTTTTACTTCCATTGTGATTAAAAACCGCCAATTGGCCTTCAAATCCCAAAATACTTCCGTAAATCAATGTTTTCCCTAAAAGCACGCAAGTATCATTAACTAAATATCGGGTAGCAAAATTATCCGAACCGTCTACTACAATATCATAACCATCAATAATTTTTGTAGCATTTTCTATCATTAATTTTTCCTCAATTGCAGTAATCGCAATGAGCGGATTTAGTTTTTCAAGAACAGCTTTTGCAGTTGTAACTTTAGACAAACCCACTTGATCTTCGATATATAAAATCTGTCGATGCAAGTTGTGAAGTTCGATCACATCAAAATCAATAATACCAATTGTTCCTACACCAGCCGTAGCAATATATTGCAAAATTGGGCAGCCCAAACCGCCAGCACCAATAACGAGCACTTTAGCTTTTTTTAGTTTTTCTTGACCCAAATCACCAATTTCCGGTAAGTTCATTTGTCTGCTGTATCGTAAAAAATCTTCTATAATGCTCATTTTTGGAAGTAATTAGTGAAAAGTGATTGATGAAAGGTGATTGGTGAAAAGTGATTAGTAATTAGTGAAAAGCGAGCTTATTTTAAACAGTAGAAATCACTAGAATAAAATATAGGTGTAGTTTTTAATTTCTAAACTTTTTTTAAATGATTTAAAACTTCGGACTGAAACTTCCCCAATCTTTCCAGACCGGTTCATAACCTTTTGCTGCGATCACTTCAGCAATTTCAGTAACAGAACGCTCATCACTAATTTCAAATTGTTCCAGCGATTGCTTATCCACGGCATAACCACCGGGATTGGTTTTAGATCCAGCGCTCATGCTTGTGGTGCCAATCGCAATTATATTATCTCTGAATTTTTGATTCTCCCGTGTTGAAATGGATATTTCTAAATCTTCGTTCCACAATCGATAGGCGCAAATGAGCTGCGTTAAATCTTTATCGTCCATAATAAAATTGGGTTCAATCATACCTTCTGCCGGTCGTAATCTCGGAAAAGAGACTGAATATTTGGTTTGCCAATAGGTTTTTTGCAAATAATCCAAATGCAAAGCATTAAAAAAACTGTCGGTGCGCCAATCTTCTAAACCCAATAAAACACCCAAACCAATTTTATGAATTCCTGCTTTTCCTATTCGATCAGGAGTTTCCAATCGAAAATCGAAATTTGACTTTTTACCTTTCGTATGGTATTTTTTATACACTTCTTGATGATAGGTTTCTTGATATACCAAGACCGAATACACGCCAGCTTGATGCAAACGCTCGTATTCTTGTTGCGAAAGTGGTTGCACTTCGACCGAAATTATCGAGAAATCTTTTTTTATCAGTGCTATCGCATTCAAAAAATAATTAATATTTACAGTATAATTCGCTTCTCCGGTAACTAATAAAACATGATCAAAGCCTAGTCTTTTTAAAACAGCTACTTCTTGCTTAATTTCCGAATCTAGTAAAGTTTTGCGTTTAATTTTATTGTCTAAGCTGAAACCGCAATAGGTGCAAATGTTTTGGCATTCGTTACTCAAATACAAAGGTGCATACATTTGAATGGTTTTCCCAAAGCGTTTTTTAGTCAACTCGTGGCATTCTTGCGCCATTTGCTCCAAATAAGGTTGCGCTGCAGGCGATATCAAAGCAATAAAATCATCCAGATTGCGCTTAGTTTTGGCTAAGGCGTGTTCGACTTCACTTGCAGAAGTTTGATATATTTTGTTTTGTATGTCGTTCCAGTTGTATTGAGAAAAAACAGATTTGAAGTTGTTCATAGTATTGTTTTTTACGCAGTTTGCCATTCCGACGAAGGAGGAATCACATTAGTTGCTCTCGCAATGCGATTTGGCCTTCGTCGAAATGACAAAAGTATTGGTGTCATTCGAATAAAAAAGAAGTTAAAGGGCTCGAAGCAATCGCATGGCTATACTGTTTACCGACCTTAGCTTCAAAAGCTTTTCTCCCTGCAATAACCGCTTCTTTAAATGCTTCCGCCATCAATTTCGGATTTCCAGCTACAGCAATTGCCGTATTTACCAAAACGGCATCAGCGCCAATTTCCATTGCCTTTGCGGCGTCAGACGGAGCGCCAATTCCGGCATCAATAATTACAGGAACGCGACTCTGTTCAATAATAATTTCTAAAAAATCAATCGTTTTTAATCCTTTGTTGCTACCAATTGGTGAGCCTAATGGCATTACTGCTGCGGTTCCTACATTTTCTAAATGCTTGCACAAAACGGGATCGGCGTGAATGTAGGGCAAAACGATAAAGCCTAGTTTTGCTAGTGCCTCGGTTGCTTTTAACGTTGCTATAGGATCAGGCATCAAATATTTTGGATCAGGATGTATTTCCAATTTAATCCAGTTTGTTTCTAAAGCTTCTCTCGCTAATTGTGCGGCAAAAATGGCTTCCTTGGCATCACGCGCACCAGAAGTATTGGGCAATAAATTGATTTTAGGATGTTGTAAATGTGCTAAAATGGCATCGGTTTCTGTTTCTAAATCTATTCGCTTTAATGCAACCGTTACCAATTCACTTTCCGAAGCCAAAATCGCTTCTTCCATTTCGTGGTTCGAGCCAAATTTCCCAGTACCCAAAAACAAGCGCGATTCGAAACTTTTATCTCCTATATTAAATAATGACATTGTCGTATAATTTTTCGTTAAGTTGAGTAATAAGTTCCTTTGGTTTTTGACTATCTGTAAGTAGACCTGAAACGGCAATACCGTGAATTCCGGTTTGCATTAAAACGTCCACATCATCCAATGTAATTCCGCCAATGGCGTAAATCGGAATTTTAAGAACTTGATTCTTCATATCCTGAATAATATTATGATAGCCATTCAATCCTAAAATCGGAGCTAATCTTTCCTTAGTTTTGGTAAATTTAAAAGGACCTAAACCTATATAATCACAACCATTTTGAATATGGCTTTTGATATCTTGAATAGTATTTGCAGTGCCACCAATAATTTTATATTCACCTAAAATAAAACGGGCATCTTTAATTCTCATGTCGGCTAAACCCAGATGAACACCGTCTGCATCAATTTGCTTTGCAAGTGCAACATTGTCATTAATAATTAGCTTGGCTTCGTGTTCTTCACATAAGATTTTCACGGCTTTAGCTATTTTAAAGCTGTCAGTGTCCGTTTGATTTTTAAAGCGCAGTTGAATCCATTCGCAACCACTATCTAAAGCTAGTCGAATATTTTGCAGTTGTTTTTCGCAATTTTCTCCTTGCGAAATGTATTGTAATTTGTTAAACATAATGGTAGCCAATTAAAGAGGAGGTGGAACTTAAGTAATTTTCGATGTACAGTTTAGCGTCACTGCAAGCGTCTTTCATGTTTTTTCCTAACGCGAGATTTGCCGCAATTGCAGATGAAAGTACGCAGCCAGAACCATGTTTGGGTTGGTGTTCAGCATCGTTTGGAGGTAATTCGATAATGTTGTTTTTTACAAATAAATAATCAGTACCCAACGCTGCACAATTATGTCCACCTTTTAATAAAATCGTGGTTGGAAGTTCGTTCTTTAACCATAATTTATCGCTAATAAAACTCGGGAATAATTGCAATATCTCATCGTAATTGGGTGTTATTAAATCAATTTTTTTCAAGATTGAGTTCAATTCACTCCCGTCTTCTAAAGTCAAAAAATTGTATTTAGAAGATGATTTTAAAACAGGATCCCAAACAATTTTAGTTGTCGGCGCGACTTTTTTAATAGTCGTAACTACTGCATCTAAAAAAAGTAGCGATGGAACAATTCCGATTTTAACCACTGCTATTGCATAATGTTTAAATAAGGTCGTAATCGATTCCAATACAAAATCTAGGTCGATCCATTGCATTTGAATAAATTTATTTTCAGTCTGAATGGTGTTTGCCGTGACCACTGCCAAGCCCAAAACCTGATGTTGTTCGAATGTTTTACAGTCGGCTAAAATGCCGGCACCTCCCGAAGGATCTAATCCTGCTACAGTGAGTACGAATGGACGATTTGTTGGCATAATTTGAAATTTTTTATTGGGTTTTTAGCAGTCCAGATAGTTCCTAGTAGCGCAAAATCATCAAAACCATTCGCTAGAGTCTCTTCGATGGTGTCAGAATTTATTCCACCCAAACCGACTAGATTAGTATTATAATTGGTTCTTTTTTGAATAGCTTCTAAAAGATTTATTTTTGAATAATGATTCTCTTTGGAAATACTTGGAAAAACTGGAGCAAGAAAAGCATAATCGAAATGCGATTCTAGCGTATTAAATTCTTCGATAGAATGTACCGAAGTCGAGATGCTTAACCCTTTCGATTTGTAATACGAGATTGCCGATTGCTCCAGTGTTCCTTGTATATCAAACCTTTTTTGCGAGTTGAGATGTAGGCCTTTGATATTAAAAGAATCTGCTAAAATGTAATGACTGCACAAAACCAACTTATCATGATGTTTTGGATCAATACTATTTATAAAATCCTTCATTAATTTTTTAGAAATTTCGTTTTTACGAATGTGTAAAATCGCCAAACCTTCATCAAACAATTCATGAATAATGTCAATTTCTTTGGCAACTGAAGTTGGATTGGTAAGTACTATCATTTTTTATTTATGTTCAAAGATTCAAAAGTTGATTGATCAACAAATCCTTCAATTCGTCAATTCGTGAATATTTTAATTAGACATAAATCTCTTTCCCTTGTTCTATAAATTCTTCTGATTTTTCTTGCATTCCTTTTTCTGCGGCAGCCACGTCTCGGATCTCTTGTGAAATTTTCATAGAACAGAATTTTGGACCACACATCGAGCAAAAATGGGCAACTTTGGCGCCTTCGGCCGGTAAAGTTTCATCGTGAAATTCTCTGGCAGTATCTGGATCTAGTGACAAATTGAATTGATCTTCCCAACGGAATTCAAAGCGCGCTTTACTCAACGCATTGTCGCGGTATTGCGCTCCTGGATGCCCTTTGGCCAAATCGGCAGCATGCGCAGCAATTTTGTAAGTAATCACGCCGTCTTTTACGTCTTTTTTATTGGGTAAACCCAAATGCTCTTTTGGAGTTACGTAACACAACATTGCGCAACCATACCACCCAATCATTGCGGCTCCTATTGCCGATGTAATGTGGTCGTAACCGGGAGCAATATCTGTAGTTAGTGGTCCGAGAGTATAAAATGGCGCCTCATCACAATGTTCTAATTGTTTGTCCATATTTTCTTTAATCATGTGCATCGGTACGTGGCCTGGCCCTTCAATAAATACTTGAACATCGTGTTTCCAAGCAATTTTTGTAAGTTGACCCAAAGTTTCTAGTTCCGCAAATTGTGCGGCATCATTGGCATCGGCTATAGAACCTGGGCGCAAACCATCTCCTAGTGAAAACGCTACATCGTATTGTTTCATGATTTCGCAAATCTCTTCAAAATGAGTGTATAAGAAGTTTTCTTTGTGATGAAACAAGCACCATTTTGCCATAATTGAGCCTCCACGAGAAACAATTCCAGTAACGCGATTGGCGGTTAAATGAATGTAACGCAATAAAACCCCAGCATGAATAGTGAAATACGAAACACCTTGTTCTGCTTGTTCGATCAAAGTATCGCGAAATACTTCCCAAGTTAGGTCTTCTGCTATGCCTTTTACTTTTTCCAACGCTTGGTAAATAGGAACGGTACCAATAGGTACAGGAGAATTGCGAATTATCCACTCTCTGGTTTCGTGAATATTCTTTCCTGTGGATAAATCCATAATCGTGTCTGCTCCCCAGCGGCACGCCCAAACTGCTTTTTCCACTTCTTCTTCGATGCTTGAAGTGACGGCGCTGTTGCCGATATTGGCATTTATTTTGACTAGAAAATTACGACCCACAATCATCGGTTCGCTTTCGGGATGGTTGATGTTATTTGGTATAATAGCACGACCTCTCGCTACTTCACTGCGAACAAATTCGGGAGTAATCTTTGATTTTGGCGTATTTGCTCCAAAGCTATGACCAGCATGTTGGCATTGCATCGCTTGGGTTTGATTTTCTATTTGTTCGATGCGTTGGTTTTCACGAATGGCAATGTATTCCATTTCGGGTGTAATAATTCCTTGCTTGGCATAATACAATTGAGAGACATTAGCTCCTTTTTTGGCACGCATGGGTTTATGCAAATATTCAAAACGAAGATGATTTAATTTGGCATCATCTAAGCGCGTTTTTCCGTATTCGGAAGAGATTTCGTTTAATTCCTCGACATCGTTTCGATCTAAAATCCATTGTTCGCGAATGCGAGGCAATCCTTTTCGGATGTCAATTGTGATATTCGGATCGGTGTAAGGACCGGAAGTATCGTAAACAGTTAATGGTGGGTTTTTTTCTATTCCTCCTCTAGAAAGGTTAGTGTCAGCTAAATGAATTTCGCGCATCGCCACTTTTATCGGATGAATTTCACCATCAATGTATACTTTCGTGGAGTTGGGAAAAGGAGTTCTGGAGATTTTTTCTTCGTTGTTCATAATTTTTATTCAAAGATTGAAAAATTAAATTATTGAAAGATTTCACGAAGGAAGAGGTTCAGTTTCTAGTTATTAAATCCTTCCATCTTTAAATCTTTTCAATTTATATCATCCGCCTTGCGTGGCTGAAATAATAATGACAGTATCTGTTTTATGGAGGAAATGAGAATTCCACTTGGATTTTGGAATTACAGTATTGTTAATCGCAACGGCGATGCCGTTTTGTTTTTGAGGAATTTCAATATCAAGCAAGGCTTGAATGCTTAGCGCATCTGCTTGAAATTGTTTGATTTGATTGTTTATTTTTAGTTCCATTCCGTTATAATTTAGAGTCAATTATACTTTAGGAATGGCTACAAGGACGCACAATTGTGCGACAAGAAGTCATCTTACTTTTCCCTACGCTAGTATGAACTAGATCAGGTTCAGAGGGTAAAATCTCAGCCTGCAAATTGCAGACACCCCTAAAGTGAAACGCAAATGTATCAAAAATTATGAAGTATAAGCTATAAATTTTAAGTTTTTATAATTGCTGTTGTTTGTTGAACATTAAAAAGTGTAATAGAATACTAGCTTCTGGTCCAACAATCTAGGATGTGATCGTTGATTATTCCAGTTGCTTGGAGGTACGCATAAACGACTGTTGAGCCGACAAATTTAAAACCACGTTTTTTTAAATCTTTGCTAATTGCATCTGAAAGTAGCGTAGTCGCAGGAACCTCTTTTAAGGTTTTTGGTCGGTTGTTAACTGTTTTTGCATTCGTGAATTGCCAAATGTAGTTGGAGAAACTGCCCAATTCTTCTTGAATTTTAATAAAGGCTTGTGCATTAGTCACCGCCGAATAAATTTTTAATTTGTTTCGAATAATTCCTGCATCTTGTAGTAGTTCTTCAATTTTAGAATCCTCATATAAAGCAATTTTTTGATAGTCGAAATGATCAAAAGCGACTCTGAAGTTTTCTCTTTTATTGAGTATAGTAATCCAGCTTAAACCAGCTTGAAAAGTTTCAAGAATTAGAAATTCGAATAGTGTTTCGTCATCGTAAACTGGTGTTCCCCATTCTTCGTCGTGGTACTTTTTATAAAGATCACTAGACAAACACCAGCCGCAGCGCACTTTTTCCATTTTTTATTTTAAAGATATAAAAATCTAGATTATTCTATCTTTTCGTGCTTTTAAAATTAAGCTAATGGGTGTCGTTTTCTAAATACTTTTTAATTAAATGATGTCCCAAATAAATTAAGGGAGTCAGTATAATAGCAAGCGATAATTTGAAAATGTAACCAACAGTTGCAGAAGAAATAAAGATATCAAAGTCTATTTTTCCGGGCAACCAAAATGCAATTCCAAGTACAATAAAAGAATCAAAAAGCTGCGAAATTACGGTAGATCCCGTAGTTCTGAGCCATATTTTTTTATTTCCTGTCCTGTTTTTAAAAAACCAAAATACCCATACATCGATGAGTTGTGAGATCATAAATGCAATAATACTGCCGACGATTATCCACATACTTTGACCAAACACAGCCTGAAATTGATCGTCGTTAACAGGACTAATTCCTTTGGCGGCTGGAATGATGATCGCCATGAATAGTAGTATAAAGGCGTAGATGATAAGCGCTGCGGTGATGAATGAAAGTTTTTTAACTCCCTTTTCACCAAAATACTCATTGATTAAATCGGTAGTTAAAAACACAATTGGCCAGGGTAAAATTCCGATGCTCATTACAAAAGGTCCGATTTGAATTAGTTTTCCACCAATCAATTCCGCAACTACAGCATTGGTTATAAAAATACCAGCAAGTATTACAAAAACAAGCTCCTTTTTAGTTTTAAACATTACTTCATTTTAGAATTTCAAAAATAATGATTTATTTGATTCCATTAAAAAAGTACTGCTTCAACAAAAGTTAATTGTATAAAAAAAATCTCATTTGGTTTTAAGGCCAAATGAGATTTTATATAAGTAAAATTTGAAAATTCAACCGCAATAGACTATCCTAAAGCAGCTCTTTTGAAACCTGTAACTGTTAGGTTAGCATCTACAGATTTTACGTAAGCAGCAACGCTTACTGAACCATCTTTAATATAATCTTGGTTTACTAAAGTGTTATCTTTGTAAAAACGTTGAATTTTACCTTTAGAAATGTTTTCCAACATCGCTTCTGGTTTTCCTTCAGCACGTAATTGTTCTTTTGCGATTTCAATTTCTTTTTCTACAATTGCAGCATCAACACCATCAGCATCTAAAGCGATTGGGTTCATAGCAGCAGCTTGCATTGCAACGTTTCTAGCAGCTTCTTCAGCACCATCAACTTTTGCAGATAAAGCAACTATTGTAGCAATTTTGTTTCCTGAGTGAATGTAAGATCCAACAAAAGCACCTTCTAATTTCTCAAAAGTTCTAATTTCTAATTTTTCACCAATAACACCTGTTTGCTCGATTAATTTATCAGCAACAGTGATTCCGTTGAAATCTGAAGCTAAAAATTCTTCTTTAGTATTAAAATTCAACGCTAAATTAGCCATTTCAGTAGCCATTTTCACGAAGCTTTCGTTCATACCAACGAAGTCAGTCTCACAGTTTAATGTGATCACTACACCAGCAGTTTTCTCAGCATTAACAACAGCGATAGCAGCTCCTTCAGTAGATTCTCTATCTGAACGGTTTGCAGCTACTTTTTGTCCTTTTTTACGTAAGTTTTCGATTGCTAAATCAAAATCTCCTTCTGCTTCAACCAATGCTTTTTTGCAGTCCATCATTCCTGCACCAGTGATTGTTCTTAATTTATTTACGTCTGCAGCAGTAATTGTTGCCATAATGTTTTTAGTTTAAAGATTAAAAGATCGAAAAATTTAAAAATTTAAAGTTTACTAATTTGACAATCAATATTCTTTTAATTTTTAAATCTTCCAATCTTTAAATTGTTTGATTTATTCTTTAGTTTCTGGAGCAGCCTCAACAGCTGGAGCAGCTTCTACTGCCGGAGCAGCTGGAGTTGCTGGAGCAGCGTTTTCAGTAGCTACAGTTTCAGTTTCTTTATCAGAAGTTCTGTCAGAAAGACCGTCAACGATCGCAGCTGTTACTAAAGTTAAAATTTTGTCGATTGATTTAGAAGCATCATCATTTGATGGAATTACAAACTCTACTTCACGTGGATCAGAGTTAGTATCAACCATTGCAAAAACTGGAATGTTTAATTTTTGAGCTTCTTTTATAGCGATGTGTTCTGCTTTAATATCTACTACGAACAATGCTGCAGGTAGTCTAGACATATCAGCAATTGAACCTAAGTTTTTTTCTAATTTAGCACGAAGACGATCAACTTGCAAACGCTCTTTTTTTGATAAAGTCATGAAAGTACCATCTTTCTTCATTTTATCAATAGTAGCCATTTTTTTAACTGCTTTACGAATGGTAACAAAGTTTGTTAACATTCCACCAGGCCATCTTTCAGTGATGTACGGCATGTTTGCAGCTTTTGCTTTTTCAGCAACGATGTCTTTTGCTTGTTTTTTGGTAGCAACAAATAATATTTTTCTACCTGATGCAGCGATTTTTTTCAAAGCTTCATTAGCTTCTTCAATTTTTGCTACTGTTTTGTATAGATTGATAATGTGAATACCATTACGCTCCATATAAATGTAAGGAGCCATGTTTGGATCCCATTTTCTAGTCATGTGTCCGAAGTGAACACCTGCTTCTAGTAAGTCTTTAACTTCTATTTTGTTTGCCATTTTTGTACTAGTTTACGTTCTGTTGATTAGCAATGTCCCGTTATGGAGTTCTTGAGTTAAAAAATTCAAGTATTTAAAAATTTCAGAACGAAATCTTATAACTATTCAATTTTCTAATCTTTCAATCCCAGTTTCATTTAGATGCTAAACTATTTCCTACCTCGATAGGAGAGCAACAACAACTGTGTTTTTTAAATTCAATAATAAATTGATGCTGTCTCGTACATGTTGTACAAGACAGGTAATATTAACGTTTAGAGAATTGAAATCTCTTACGAGCTTTCTTCTGACCGAATTTCTTACGTTCAACCATTCTTGGATCTCTTGTCAATAAACCTTCTGGTTTCAAGATAGCTCTGTTCTCAGCATTTACCTCACACATAACGCGTGCCAATGCCATTCTTACTGCTTCTGCTTGACCAGTTGAACCACCTCCGTAAACATTAACTTTTACATCAAAGTTGTTTACATTTTCTGTCATAGACATTGGTTGTAAAACTTTGTACTGTAAAGTTGCAGTTGGAAAGTAAGTTGCGAATTCTTTTTTGTTTACAGTGATTTGTCCTGTTCCTTCCGAAACATAAACACGTGCAACAGCGGTTTTTCTTCTACCGATTTTGTGAATAACTCCCATTACTTAAGATCGTTAAGGTTAACTGTTCTCGGTTTTTGAGCCCCTTGTTTGTGCTCTGAACCTACAACAACATTTAAATTTCTGAAAAGTTCAGCACCTAATTTGTTTTTAGGTAACATTCCTTTTACCGCTTTTTCTACTAAAGATGCAGGGTTTTTAGATTGCAATACTTTAGCAGTTAAAGTTCTTTGTCCTCCTGGGTAACCTGTATGACGCATGTAAATTTTGTCATCCATTTTTTTACCTGTAAGGTTAATTTTTTCTGAGTTGATAACAATTACGTTATCTCCACAGTCCACGTGCGGTGTGTAACTTGGCTTGTACTTACCTCTTAAGATCATTGCAACCTTTGAAGCAAGACGACCTAAGTTATGACCATCAGCATCTACAACAATCCACTCTTTTGTGATTGTGGCTTTGTTTGCTGAAACTGTCTTGTAGCTTAATGCGTCCATAATATTATTTTAATTAAACATTCCATCCCCAATAAAGGGGATGCAAAAGTACAATTAATTATTTTAAATACAAATACCTTAAGTTATATATTTTTTTTGTTGGTTATCAGTTGATTATCAATTAGGTTTTTAGTGTTTTAGGTCACTATATTCTATTTTTCAAATTCAGACAAATATACGTTTCAATATTTATACTACATTTGTAAGTGAAAATTATTGTATATTACACTTTTTTCATCTTAAAGGCATGCGACAAATAGAATAAAATTTAGACTCAGTTTTTAGTGAATTATTTCGAAAATTTTGACAATTTTTTTTGGCGTGAATTAAAACAATAAATACCATTTATGAAAGCTAAAGCAACTTTAAAGCAAATTGCAAAAGAACTAAACGTTTCTGTATCGACTGTTTCAAAAGCACTCAACGATAGTCCTGAAATTAGCGAACAAACAAAAATTAAAATAAAAGAGTACGCCAAACTCAAAAATTACAAGCCCAACGTTATTGGTTTAAATCTTAAAAACAGAAAGACCAAAACGATCGGTGTTATTTTACCTAATATTTTGAATTCTTTTTTTGCCAAGGTTTTTAGTGGTATCGAAAAAGTGGCCGAAGAAAAAGGATACAATGTTATTACTTGTATTTCCAATGAATCATTAGAAAAAGAGATTCATACCTTAGATATGCTAAGTAATGGAACGATTGATGGTTTTATTTTATCAGTTTCTGAAGAGGCACAATCTAAACAAGAATACAAGCATTTTACTGAAATAATTAATGATGGAACGCCAATTGTAATGTTCGATCGAATTGCTGAAGGAGTTGAGTGTGATAAAGTAGTAGTCGATGATTTTGACTCTGCTTACAACTCGACACAATATTTAATTAATTTAGGGTGCAAAAATATTGCATTGCTTTCTTCTGTAGATAATTTAAGTGTTGGAAAATTACGGGCCGAAGGGTATTTGAAAGCATTAGAGGAGAATAACTTTCCGATCAATAAAAAAATAATTCTTAGAACAGAATCAGAAGAGGAACTAAAAAGTAAAGTGGATTCCGTTTTTGATAACAATTTAATAGACGCCGTTTTTGCATTGGATGAAAACGACTCGGTTATTGCATTAAAGACAGGATTAAAAAGACGTTTTCGCATTCCTGAAGATTTGGCTATTATTGGTTTTGCTGACGGTATTTTAGCGTCTCGCCGTTTGACACCAAGTTTGACAACTGTGAGTCAGCACGGACCAGAAATTGGAGAAGTAGCCGCTAAACTTTTAATTGATAGGCTTGAAGAACCAGAAGGAGTCGAATCTCCTTACGAAACGATAGTTATTAAAACAGTATTGAAAGAAAGAGAATCTACTGCTAAAAAGAAAAAGTAGAAAAAAATTTAAAGCATAAAAAAATCCATTTGTTCAAAAACAAATGGATTTTTTTTTAAGAGTTGTAATGTATATTTTAATGTGCTTCCAGCCAGTTTTTACCAACACCCAATTCTACATCCAGCGGAACGACCATCATAAAAGCGTTTTCCATTTCGTGCTTGATCATTGGCTGAATTTTTTCTAGTTCATCATTATGCACGTCAAAAACAAGTTCATCATGCACTTGCAATAGCATTTTTGATTTCCAGTTTTCTTCGGTTAATTTTTTGTAGATGTTAATCATTGCAATTTTAATCACATCGGCAGCACTTCCTTGTATTGGCGCATTGACCGCATTTCTTTCGGCTGCACCTCTTACTACTGCATTAGGCGAATTAATATCTTTTAAATAGCGGCGTCTACCCAGAATAGTTTGTACGTAGCCGTTTTCTCGAGCCAATTCAATTTGTTCTTGTATGTAAGACTTCAATCTTGGATAAGTTTTGTAGTACGCCTCAATCAAAGCCGCACTTTCACTTCTAGATAAGTTGGTCTGGTTGCTCAATCCAAAAGCAGAAACGCCATATATAATTCCGAAGTTTACTGTTTTAGCATGACTACGCTGTTCGCGCGTAACTTCATTCAAAGGAACATCAAAAACTTTGGCAGCCGTAGATTTGTGAATGTCTTCTCCGTCTTTAAATGCTTTGATCATGTTTTCTTCGCCACTCAAAGCTGCAATTATGCGCAATTCGATTTGTGAATAATCGGCAGAAATCAAAGTGTAGTTTTCGTCGCGAGCTACAAAAGCCTTTCTTATTTGTCGGCCTCGTTCGGTGCGAATTGGGATATTCTGTAAATTGGGATTGTTAGAACTCAAACGTCCGGTTGCAGCAACAGCTTGCATGTATTCCGTATGTACTCTTTTGGTAACCGAATCAACTTGTAAAGGCAGCGCGTTAACATACGTACTTTGTAGTTTAACTAACTGGCGCCATTCTAAAATATCTTTTACAATTTCGTGCTCGTTTACCAGATACGATAACACTTCTTCACCAGTAGCATATTGACCAGTTTTGGTTTTCTTTTGCTTCGCTCCGCCTATCTTTAACTTGTCGAATAAAACATCACCCAATTGTTTAGGTGAAGCCAAATTGAACTGCTCTCCAGCTGTTTCATAAATTTTCTGTTCGAAGGTGTCAATTTCTTTTTGCATGTCAATCGACATGTTTTTTAAGAAGTCAACGTCTAAGTTGATGCCTTCGGTTTCCATGGCTGCCAAAACACGCAAAAGCGGAATTTCGATTTCAGTAAATAATTTGTGAGTTTCGGTGGCATCCAATTCTGCAGAAAATAATTGTGCCAATTGCATAGTAATGTCTGCGTCTTCAACGGCATATTCTTTGGCTTCTTCTAGCGGAATATCGCGCATTGATTTCTGATTCTTTCCTTTTTTACCAATTAAATCTGCAATTGGTTTCGGAGCATATTTCAGATAAGTTTCAGATAAAACGTCCATATTATGACGCATATCTGGATTGATGAGATAATGCGCAAGCATCGTGTCAAACAACCTGCCTTTGACTTGAATGCCGTAATTTGATAAAATTTTTAAATCGTATTTTAAGTTCTGGCCTACTTTTTCAATAGTTTCATTCTCGAAAAACGGAATAAATTTCTGTAATAATGCGGTTGTTTCTTCTTGGCTTTCGGGAAATGGAACGTAAAACCCTTTTCCTTTTTCATAAGAAAAAGCAATTCCGACCAACTCGGCATGCAAAGCATCTAGACCAGTGGTTTCGGTATCAAAACAAACTTGTGTTTGATTTTGTAAATTTTGCAATAATAATTTCAAACCCAAATCACCCTGAATGATCTGATAAGAGTGGGGTGTGTTTTCTAAATTCGAATAAAAAGAAGCCATTACATCTTCGGCCGTATCGCCTGTTGCGCCACTTCCAAACAAGTCAAATTGCTCTTCAATATTCGCTCCTGATTTTTTGTTTATTTTACCGTCAGTATTGGTATTGGTTGCAGGATTTCCATCAGAATTAAATAAATTATCAAACTGTTCGGCCATTCGTCTAAATTCTAATTCACTGAAAAGTGCTGCCGTTTTTTCGATATCAGGACGAGATAATTCGTAATCTTCTTCATGAAAAGTGACGTCGCAATCTAACAAAATAGTTGCTAATCTTTTAGATAGTAGTCCGAGTTCTTTGTTGGCTTCAATTTTGGTTTTTATGGCACCTTTCAGTTCGTGTGTGTTATCTAGAAGATTCTCCATCGAACCGTATTGCGCTAAGAATTTTTTGGCCGTTTTTTCGCCAACACCTGGTAATCCCGGAATATTATCAGCAGAGTCACCCATCATTCCCAAAAAGTCAATGACTTGCTCAGGTCTTTCAATTTCAAATTTTGCCAAAACTTCAGGTACTCCCCAAATCTCAATTCCATTTCCCATTCGTGCAGGTTTATACATGAAAATATTTTCGGAAACTAATTGTGCAAAGTCCTTGTCCGGAGTCACCATAAAAACTTTATAATTCTGTTTTTCGGCTTGTTTGGCGATGGTTCCAATTAAATCATCGGCTTCGCAACCCGCCAATTCAATAATCGGAATGTGCATGGCGCGCAATAAATCTTGTATGTACGGAATTGCAATTTTTATTGCTTCAG
The DNA here is from genome assembly GCF_001529295.1 of Flavobacterium sp. TAB 87. Lineage (GTDB taxonomy): Bacteria > Bacteroidota > Bacteroidia > Flavobacteriales > Flavobacteriaceae > Flavobacterium. The sequence continues at coordinate 609,975 of NZ_LLWK01000037.1, read as the reverse complement.
GAGTTTCGTCTCGGTGCGCTTTATATTCAGGATAAAGCTCGCTGCGCAATTCACTTCCACCTTTGTCAAAAGCTACGGCCAAATGATCGGGTTTTTCTCTTCGGATGACATCCAAAAGAGAGTTCATAAAGCCCATAATTGCCGAAGTGTCCATTCCTTTCGAGTTGATTCGAGGGTTTTTTATAAAAGCATAATAACCTCTAAAAATTAAGGCATACGCATCGAGAAGAAAAAGACGTTTTTGAGTTGACATAAAAAATTGTATTAGCTGGTAAAAATAAGCAATTGCCTCTTAAAAACGAATTGGAACACCAGAATTAATTGAAGAACGGATAAACAAGGCTGTTGTTACTTTAGTAAAATGATAACATGCTTAGGAGATCTAATTGAGTAGCGTTTCTTGATACTATCTTTATTTAAGTAATATAAATTTATAGATTGTACTGTTGTTTAGCAGTTTTAGTAAATGGCTAGTACGCCAATTTTATTGGTTTAAGGGGTGCAGAGTTATATTGGAATACTTTTACTTTTTGCGGCGTTAAATTTTATATAATAAAAAGCCAATCCACTAGCATTATTTGTTACTTTGTTGAAAATTTTTTTAAATGGGATTCCGTTTTATATTTATTGCAGTTATTTTTTTATTGATTGAAGCGTATGCGTACCAAGCTTTCAAAACACTCATCAAGCCCAGATGGCTACTTGTAAGTTATATTTTTGTTAGTATATTTTTGTTTGCCTATCTCGTTTATTCTTTCACACAATTTGATCGTTCTGAAGGACAAACCAGGCACACTATGTTTGTTATGGCGATGATGTTATTGGTATATGTGCCTAAAATTATAGTGACTATAATTCTTTTAGGAGAAGACATTTTTAGACTAGGAGCAAGTTTTGTGAACTATTTTATGTACAATGCTCCACGAAGCGAAATGATGCCGAATAGACGTAAATTTATAAGTCAGGTGGCTTTAGGATTGGCGGCGGTGCCTTTTTTATCTTTAATTTACGGAATCTTTGAGGGAAAATACAATTTTAAAGTAATTAAGCAAACCGTCTTTTTTCCTGATTTGCCTGACGCTTTTGATGGATTTAAGATTACACAGATTTCAGATGTGCACAGCGGAAGCTTTGATAATGCTGAAAAAATAAACTATGCCATTGACTTGATTAATGAGCAAGATACCGACATGATTTTGTTTACTGGTGATATTGTAAATACGCATGCTACTGAAATGCATCCTTGGTTGGAAACATTCAATCGAATAAAAGGCTACAAATACGGAAAGTTTGCTGTTTTAGGAAATCATGATTACGGGGAATATGTTACGTGGCCCACTCAAGCCCTAAAAAACGAAAATTTTGAAGGGATTAAAAGTCTCTACGGTCAAATTGGATTTGATTTACTATTGAATGAGCATCGATATGTCGAAAAAGACGGGTCGAAAATTGCATTAGTAGGTGTTGAAAATTGGGGTAACAACTTCAAGCAAGCAGGGGATTTAAATAAAGCTTCGCAACAAGTCAATCAAGATGATTTTAAGATTTTAATGAGTCATGACCCAAGTCATTGGGAGTATGAAATAAAAGAACATCCAAAAAACTTTCATTTGACTTTTTCAGGTCATACGCACGGAATGCAATTTGGTATTGAAATTCCAGGATATTTTAAATGGAGTTTAGCAGAATACATTTACAAACAATGGGCAGGCTTGTATGAAAACCAAGGAAGATACGTATATGTCAACCGTGGCTTTGGTTTTCATGCATATCCAGGACGAGTAGGTATAATGCCCGAAATAACAGTGATTGAACTAAAAAAAGGAAAGAATGTCACGTAATTCGCTAAAAATGCTACATTTGCAGTATAACTTCGCTCATTCGTAGATAAAAACAAACATAAATTGTTGCTTATATGTCAAAATTTGGAGAACTTATAAACGCACAAGTCCCAGTGTTAATAGACTTTTACACGGATTGGAACGACTCTTCGGTGTCCATGCATCCTGTAATTAAAGACGTGGCGGCGGCGCTAGGCGACAAAGCTAAAGTTATTAAAATAGATGTTGATAAAAATCAAGAACTAGCTGATGCACTTCGTATTAAAGGTCTTCCTACTTTGATGATCTACAAAGACGGGCAGATGATTTGGAGGCAATCTGGCGAGTTGGATGCTAATACCATTATTAGTATTGTTCAAGAACAACTGTAAATAATTTTAAAGTTTACTTCGGAATTGTTTCAAAAGTATATCCATTGTCTTTTAAAAAGCGGATAACTTTAGGTAAAGCATGTTGCATGTTTGTTGCCGCTTTTACACTATCGTGAAATACAATTATACTACCTGATTGTACAGTACTAATGACATTATTTAAACATTGCTCTGGTGCAATAGTCGTATCAAAATCGGCACTCAAAACATCCCACATTATTATTTTATACCCTTTACTGCGTAATATTTTAGACTGTGATCTCGTCAATTTGCCGTATGGTGGGCGAAATAATTTACTAACATTGTCTTTATTGTCTAACAAACATTCGCAGATTTCGACGTTATTTATGTATTGTTTGTTTTTTGTTTTCCATCCATTTACATGATTGAAGGTATGGTTGCCAATGGAATGCCCTTCTTTTTTAATTCTTTCGAATAGTAATGGATTCGATTGAATGTTTTTGCCGATACAAAAAAAAGTAGCCTTTATGTTTTGATCTTTTAGCAAATCTAAAACCCAGTCCGTGATCTCTGGAGTCGGTCCATCGTCAAAAGTTAGATAGATGCTCTTAATCTGATTGGGCAAATCCCAATAATAATTTGCGAATATTTTTTTAATTAGTTGATTTGTTTTTACCCAATAGAAACTCATAATCGAAGACTTTAGTAAATTACAAAATTAAAAAATGCAGCAGTATTTTTCAATAGTGCTGCATTTTTTTTGTGCTATATTTTTACTTTATTCCTTTTCTCTACCAAAACGCTCAAAAACATTTACGTACGTATTGAAAACTTTTTTGTGCTTTTCGTAAAAAGCTGCATCCTCATTAGCGTTCATTACTTGCAATAAGCTTCTGTAGCGCTCAATATCCGTGATGATAGGAATTGCCAAGCTTGATTGTTCTGATGCGTCTAAATAGCTGTAGTAATTAAGATTTTCTTGGTATTTGATCACCAAAGCATCCAACAATTGCTGAGCTTTTTGTTTTTCGCCAACTTGATAGTAGCCGTCAGCAAAAGGTTCTACTAACGAATAAAATCCAAATTTATCTAAAGGCATTTTGGTTATTGCCAAATCAATTACTTTCTTGGCTTTCTCATTTTTACCTTCAGCAATAAGCTGTTTCATTAATCTAGAAAGATTGCTTCGGTAGGAAATGCTGTTTCGTCTTGTTTCTGGATCGTGGTAAATTTTATCACTGTCGCCGTTACCCCAATCCCATTTCATAACTACATTGTACATCTTTTCAGAATCAATGTGTCCCATATCCATTGGTCCATTTTCTTTATTGAAGGCTGTTTTGATAGGAACTAGTTTGTAAACCATTCCTTCTAGTTGCAAGTAATCTTTCATCCAAAGATAATCTTCGGGATCAAAGGCACCTGGACTAAAATAAATTGGTCGTTTCCAGTTATTGTTCTTAACGATATCTAACATCATTAATCTGTTTTTGTATATCGCACTTCCTTTGATGTCAATGTCAATATACGGAACAATTGAATCGTTGTACTGTGGTGCAACAACTTTGTTCTTAATGATTGCTTCCTTATCAACCGGAATTCTAATTTTGTTCGTTGGATAAAAATGGATTGTTTGACCATTTTGCATTTCAACAATTGATTTTGGATTTTTTATAAAATCAATAAAATCTTTAATATCCCAACGGCTGTCCACTTTATTAATGTGTGCCACGTAATTTAAATTATCTCCTACGTATTGATCGTGGTCAAAAGAAATAGGAAGAGCTTCCGATTCATAGGTTTTCATTTTCATTTGGTCGATATACCAATCCGTCATAAACAAACTGGTGTTTACTATTTTCACGTCGGTTCGAATACCTTCAATTTCTTGTGCATACCATAGCGGGAAGGTATCATTATCTCCAATGGTAAATAAAATAGCGTTGGCATCACATGAATTCAAATAGTTTTTAGCTAAAGCTAAAGCGGTGTAACGATTCGATCTGTCGTGGTCATCCCAGTTTTGAGAAGCCATTAATATTGGCGCGCCTAATAAACAACATCCTATAATTACAGGTCCTGCAATTTTTGGAACTAAATATTTTTGTAGCGTTTCATACAAGGCATATACCCCAAAACCAACCCATATGGCAAACACGTAAAAGGAACCGACTAATGCGTAATCTCTTTCGCGAGGTTCAAATGGCCTTTCATTCAAGTATATTTTTAAGGCAATCCCGGTAAATAGGAATAAAACCAGTAGGACATAAAAACTCTTGCGATCTTTGGTGGCATGATACATCAAACCAATTAAGCCTAAAATGAAGGGTAGAAAGAAATACATATTTCTTCCTTTATTATTTAAAACATCACTTGGCAAATTGTCTTGCGAACCTAAATGAATCGAGTCCATAAATTTGATTCCACTAATCCAGTTTCCATCTAAGTTATCGTATTTTCCTTGTTCGTCACTTTGTCTTCCAACAAAATTCCACATCAAATACCTCCAATACATGTAGCCAAATTGGTATTCGAACATAAAACTAAAGTTGTCTACCGTCGTTGGTTTCTCAATAATAAGATAATCTCCGTAACTTTTTAAGAATTTTACGTAACCGTCATTGTCAATTTGTCGCTGCGCATAAGCGGTGCGAAATTCTTGGATTGTTTTCTCTATTTCACTCTGTAAACGAGCGATAGCTTGTGTGTATTCTTGTTCTGACAATTGGCTAGGATCGATGCCGTAGCGCTGCAAATCGTTTTCGTAATCGTAATTTGGATTGATTCGAAATTGAGGAGGATTTGTAAAATTGATATAATTACCGATGTGTTCTGTGCTCCACATTCTAGGAAGAAACGATTTTTGAGCATCGTCGGTATTTTGATCCGCATTTTTGAAATTATTGGTAACAATATATTTACCCGTTTCATAATCTCTCTCGTAATTCGGTTTCGAATCGGTATACGGATTATTTGGATCAAGTCCAGCGAAAGTCGAAGTATATTGTGGTCCGTAGAACAAAGGATTAACTCCGTATTGTTCTCTATTGTAATAGGCTAGAACTTCGGCAGCATCTGATGGTTTGTTCTCGTTAATTACCGTATTAGCATTGGCGCGTATTGGTAACATCAACCAAGTAGAAAACCCAATTAAAATAAATAATATGCAAAGAACAATGGTGTTGTAGAAAACAAATCCCTTTTGTTTGGTATATTTTAATCCAAAATAAAAGAATGCAATCAAAAGCAAGGCTACAAATATGGTTCCTGAATTAAAGGGAAGTCCCATTTCATTGACCATAAAAACTTCTGTTTTTCCAAAAGAAGCCATGGTAAGAGGTAATAATAATTTAAAAATGAATAATAAAACGGCAATTACAACCACATTGGCAATAATGAAATTTTTAGCCGTTACTGTTTCATAGTTTTTGAAAAAGTAAATAAAACCAATTGCAGGAATAGTTAGTAAGGCCATAAAGTGAACTCCAAAAGAAAGTCCAACGATTAACGAGATAATTAAAAGCCATTTATTCCCTCTTGGAGTATCCATGTCTTCTTCCCAGCGCAAGCCAAGCCACAATAGCAAAGCAATCAATAAAGTTGCCATAGCGTACACTTCTGCTTCAACCGCATTAAACCAGAAACTATCTGAGAACGTAAAAGTTAAAGCGCCAACAAACGAGCTTCCTAATATGACAATGGCATTATTTGTATTAATATCGGCAAAGCGTGCCACAAGTTTCTTTAAAATAATAGAGGAAGACCAAAATAAAAACAAAATGGTGAATGCACTCGAGAAAACAGACATCATATTAACCATTAATGCAATATGTTGATCGTCCATCGCAAAGATGGCAAAAAAAGCGCCCATCATTTGGTACAGTGGGGCTCCAGGTGGGTGTCCCACTTCTAGCTTTGCAGCTGTGGCAATGTATTCGCCACAATCCCAAAAGCTCATTGTAGGTTCAACAGTAAGAGTGTAGGTTATTAAAGCGATTGTAAATGTAAACCAACCAATAATCGTATTCCATTTAGTGAAATTGAATTGTGTCATATTTAGGTATTAAAATAGGATTCGTTTTATTAGCTGCAAAGAAAATGCTTTTTTGTGTAAAGAAGTGTGGATTAACAAAAAATTCAGTAAAAAGCCGCGAACTGCTTAATTTGCTGTCCTTGAGTGAGTTTGTGGGTCCTTTTGATGCGGAATAAAAAAAAAACGAAAAAAAAGTAAAAAATCTTTGAAAAAAGCTTGCGCAAACGGAAAATAGCTCTAAATTTGCACTCGCTTAACCGCTGATACTGGTCTATGGTGTAATGGTAACACAACTGTTTTTGGTGCAGTCTTTCAAGGTTCGAGTCCTTGTAGACCAACAAAAAAGCCTCTCATTCGAGAGGCTTTTTTTATGCAATAACTTTTAATTTATATTTTAAAAGTAATGATTGGTCTAATAGTGTGGTTTACTAAGCCTTCGCTAATGCTTCCATTAAAAAAGTACGAGAGACCTGTTCGACCGTGTGTGCACATTCCAATTACATCTGCATCTATAGACTTCGCAAAATTCACTATTCCACTTTCTACGTTAGAGTCATTGTAAGTTTGCGTTGTGTAATTAGTTAAGCTAAAATTACTCACAAAGTCGTTCATTATTTTATCCGATTCCTTAGTGGTATGAAAGCTATTTGGTGTATTAATTAGGACCAAATGCAATTTTGAATTAAAGAAAGAAGCGAAATCCAGTAGATTTTGGAAAGGTTTTTTGATTTCTTCAGAAAAATCGGAAGCGAAAACTAAGTTGTCAATTTTAAAATTTGTAATTTCTTTTTTGATAACTAAAACAGGTATGTCAGAATGACGGACCACTTTTTCAGTATTCGATCCAATTAGTAATTCTTCGAATCCTGAAGTTCCATGAGAGCCCATCACAATTAAATCGATTGCATTGTCTTTGCTAATGGCATTTATTCCTTCAGAAACGCGATCTAATTTGGTAATCGTTCCTACTTTTATGTTACTCAAATACGATCTCTGGCTCAAAGTTGCCATAACTTCTTCTGCTTTTTTCATAAAAAGCATAACTTCTGGAATGCTCGTTCCGCCCATGATGGCATCTTTCGCTTGGTTGGGAAGTTCTAAAATATGGGCAAGAATGATTTCGGAATTATTTTTTTGAGCGATTTGAACCGCTACTTTAAGTGCGTTTTCTGCATTTTCTGAAAAATCGGTGGGGACTAGTATTCTTTTCATTATTTTAGGTTTAAAAAAGTTAGAATTTGACTATTAAAATGTACTATAAAGGTAGGAAATAATATTAGGAGAATCTATTTAATACTATTTATAAAAATAATCACTATATTTGCACCGTTATTTAATAAAAAAACTAAGTAATGAGGGGACTAAGTGTCCCCTCTTTTTATAAAAATATGACGTTTAAAGAAAAAATAAATACGCTAATCGCAGAATCGCTCGTTGACAAGCCATCAATTTTTTTGATTGATTTGACTATAACCGACGCTTTCAAAGTAATTATTGCTTTGGATGGTGATGATGGTGTGATGTTGCAAGATTGTATTGATGTTAGTCGAGCAGTTGAGAATAATTTGGATAGAGAAGAACAAGATTTTTCTCTTGAAGTTGCTTCAGTAGGGGTAGGTTCACCATTAAAAATGGTTCGTCAGTACAAAAAAAATATTGGACGTACCCTCATCGTTTCCACAGTGATCGAAAAAATTGAGGCGGAGTTAGTTGATGCTAATGAAGATTTTATAATTTTGTCGTGGGAAGCGAGAGAGCCTAAAAAAATAGGCAAGGGAAAAGAAACAGTACAGAAAAAACAACAAATACCTTATACAGAAATCAAAGAGGCAATTGTTACAGTAACATTTTAATTAAAGAATTCGCATGGAAAATTTAGCATTAATCGATTCATTTTCAGAGTTTAAAGACGATAAACTTATTGATCGTGTAACGCTTATGGCAATTTTAGAAGATGTATTTAGAAATGCATTGAAGAAAAAATACGGTTCAGATGACAACTTTGACATTATCATTAACCCAGATAAGGGTGATATGGAAATATGGAGAAGGCGTGTAATCGTGGCAGACGAAGATCTTGATTTTGAAAATGAAGAAATTACTTTAACAGAAGCACGTAAAATTGAAGCCGATTTCGAAATTGGTGAAGAGGTTTCTGAAGAAGTAAAGTTGATAGATTTAGGAAGAAGAGCAATTTTGGCTTTACGTCAAAACTTAATATCTAAAATTCACGAACACGACAATACTAATCTTTACAAGCAATTTAAAGATATTATTGGTGATATTTACACGGCCGAAGTGCATCACGTTCGTCCGCGAGTGGTAATCTTGGTTGATGACGAAGGAAATGAAATTGTTTTGCCAAAAGAAAAACAAATTCCATCTGACTTTTTTAGAAAAGGAGATAATGTTCGTGGTATTATTGAAAGTGTTGAATTGAAAGGAAACAAACCTCAAATCATTATGTCTAGAACTTCAGAGAAGTTTTTAGAAAAATTGTTTGAACAAGAAATTCCTGAAGTTTTTGACGGTTTGATTAATGTTAAAAATGTAGTTCGTATTCCAGGAGAGAAAGCAAAAGTTGCTGTCGATTCGTATGATGATCGAATTGATCCAGTGGGTGCATGTGTTGGAATGAAAGGTTCTCGTATTCACGGAATTGTTCGTGAATTAGGAAACGAAAACATTGACGTAATTAATTATACAAGCAATATCCAGTTGTATATAACTAGAGCGTTAAGTCCGGCTAAAGTTTCTTCTATTAAAATTAATGAAGAAACAAAAAGAGCAGAGGTGTTCTTAAAATTAGAAGAAGTATCAAAAGCCATCGGTAGAGGTGGGCATAATATAAAGTTGGCAGGTTTATTGACCGGTTACGAATTGGATGTTATCAGAGAAGGCGATCTTGCGGGTGGCGAAGATGATGATGTTGAGTTGACAGAGTTCTCAGATGAGATCGAAGGATGGGTAATCGAAGAATTTGCAAAGATTGGTTTAGATACTGCAAGAAGTATCTTGAAGCAAGAAGTAGATGATTTAGTTCGTAGAACAGACTTAGAAGAGGAAACGATTCAAGATGTAATGCGCATACTAAAAGAAGAGTTTGATAGTTAATTATCTATCGATCTCACAACACAACAAATTAGGTATTAATAAAAAGGTTTTATGTCTGAAGAGAGAGTAATAAGAATTAACAAGGTTTTAAGGGAATTAAACATTTCGTTAGAAAGAGCTGTCGATTATCTAAAAGATAAGGGAATTGCTATTGATGCAAATCCAAACGCTAAAATTTCTAATCAGGAATTTAATATACTTCAAAGTCAATTTGCGGGCGATAAGGGGAATAAAGAGGCTTCTAAAGAAGTGGGTGAGGAGAAAAGAAAAGAGAAAGAAGCGCTTCGTTTAGAGCGTGAAAAAGAGATTGAAGATAAACGCAAGCAAGACGAAGAACGTCAAAGGCAACAAGAGATTATTAAAGCTAAAGCGGTCGTTCAAAGTCCTGTGCAAGTAGGAAAGATCGATCTTAATCCTAAAAAGCCTGTAAGTGTTCCTAGTACTCCTGTAAAAGAAGTTAAAGCTGAAGAGCCAAAAGCTGTTCAAGCTGAAGTTCCACAAGCTGAAGCAAAACCAGTAAAAAAGGAAGAGCCTATCGCGAAACCTATAGCTGCTGCAATTCATAAAAAAGAAGAAAAGGAAGTTAAGGAAGAAAAAGTAGTGAAGGCGGACCAAGCACCTGTTGCTCCCGTCGCCGTTGCCGCTCCTCCTGTAGCAAATCCAAATGATGCTCCTTCAACAACTGAGGAGTCTCCTGTAGAAGAAACAATTGCTACGCAGTACCAAAAATTATCTGGAACAAAGCTTACTGGTCAAACAATTGATTTATCTCAATTTAATAAACCAAAAAAGAAAAAGGAAGATCCAAAGATCATACCTAATAAACCAGGTGCTCCAGGTGCAGCAAATAGCGCTAACAAAAATAAACGTAAAAGAATTCCGACTAAGCCAGGTGTGCCAAGTGCAGCAAGTACAAGGCCTCCAGGAACACCAAATCCAAATAAAATTACTCCAAATGCTCCTGGCGCTAGAAGTACTCGTCCTGGATTTGTGAGAGGAAATCGTCCTGCAATTGTAGCTAAAGTTGAGCCAACAGAAGAGGAAGTTAAAAATCAAATTAGAGAAACTTTAGAAAAACTTCAAGGTAAAAAAGGAGGAAAATCTAAAGCTGCTAAATATAGAAGAGATAAAAGAGATACGCACCGTCAGAAATCTGATGAGGAGCAAAGAGCTATCGACGAAGGAAGTAAAACCATTAAGGTTACTGAATTTGTAACGGTCGGTGAAATTGCCATCATGATGGATGTGCCAATTACTAAAGTTATTGGTACGTGTATGTCACTTGGAATCATGGTTACCATGAACCAACGTTTAGATGCAGAAACATTAACTATTGTAGCTGATGAATTTGGTTATGAAGTTGAGTTTATTACTGTTGACATTGAAGAAGCAATACAAGTTGTTGAAGATAAAGAAGAAGATCTTGTTTTCAGAGCACCGATTGTAACTGTAATGGGTCACGTTGACCACGGTAAAACATCTTTACTGGATTATATTCGTAAAGAAAATGTTATTGCAGGTGAGTCTGGAGGAATTACGCAGCATATTGGTGCATACGGAGTGACTTTAGATAACGGACAAAAAATCGCATTCCTTGATACTCCTGGTCACGAAGCATTTACTGCGATGCGTGCACGTGGAGCTCAAGTAACGGATATTGCTATTATTGTAATTGCTGCAGATGATGACATCATGCCACAAACTAAAGAAGCAATTAGCCATGCGCAAGCAGCTAATGTGCCAATTATTTTTGCAATCAATAAGGTAGATAAGCCAAACTCTAATCCAGAGAAGATAAAAGAAAAATTAGCAGGTATGAATTTACTTGTGGAAGATTGGGGAGGAAAGTTCCAATCTCATGATATTTCGGCAAAAGTTGGAACAGGAGTTAAAGAATTATTAGAAAAAGTATTACTTGAGGCTGAAGTGTTAGATTTAAAATCTAATCCTAACAAAGCGGCACAAGGAACGGTAGTAGAAGCTTTCCTTGATAAAGGAAAAGGATATGTATCTACGATATTAGTACAACACGGAACGCTAAAAATTGGTGATTACATGTTGGCAGGTAAACATCATGGTAAGATTAAAGCGATGCATGATGAAAGAGGGAATTCTGTTTTAGAAGCAGGTCCATCTACTCCTGTATCAGTATTAGGTCTTGATGGTGCAGCTACTGCAGGTGATAAGTTCAATGTATTTGAAGATGAAAAAGAAGCGAAACAAATTGCTTCGAAACGTTCTCAATTAATGCGTGAACAATCGGTACGTACGCAACGTCATATTACTTTAGATGAAATTGGTCGTCGTATAGCTTTAGGTCAATTTAAAGAGTTGAATGTTATTCTTAAAGGTGACGTGGATGGTTCTGTTGAAGCATTATCCGATTCGTTCTCTAAACTTTCTACAGAAGAAATTGAGATTAATATTATTCATAAAGGTGTTGGAGCGATTACAGAAACAGACGTTATGTTGGCTTCTGCTTCCGATGCGATTATTATCGGATTTAATGTTCGTCCTGCAGGAAATGCCAGACAGTTAGCTGATAAAGAAGAAATTGATATCCGCTACTACTCTATTATCTATGCAGCAATTGATGACTTGAAAGATGCGATGGAAGGAATGTTAGCTCCTGTAATGAAAGAAGAAGTACTTGGTACTGCTGAGATCAGAGAGTTGTTTAAAATTTCTAAAGTTGGTACAATTGCCGGATGTATGGTGATGGATGGTAAAATTACTAGAAATGGTAAAATCAGAATTATTAGAGACGGGGTAGTTGTTCATGAAGGTGAATTAATTGCTTTGAAACGATTTAAAGATGATGTACGAGAAGTAGCTAAAGGTTACGACTGTGGTATTCAAGTTAAAGGTTATAATGATATTGAAGAAAGAGATGTTATTGAAGCATACCATGAGGTTGCGATTAAGAAAAAATTGAAATAGAATTTTTTGCTATAAGTAAAAAAAATCCCGATTCGTCGGGATTTTTTTATGGAGAAAATTTAAAGTAGATCTTATTTTATGAGTGTAGTGGTTTTATGTCTTCTGTGGTGTTAATAATTATTTAACCTGCCATTGTTCATTTATGAATTATAAATAAAGAGGCCGTCTTAATTTTAGTTAAGACGGCCTCTTTATGTTTACTTCATTGATTGTCGTTCTATTTTTCGGGCTTAATCAAAAAAACGTTTCCGTATCTCTTTTTAATATCAATCAAATTTCGTTCTGCTTCGATTCTACTTTCAAAATTACCAACTAATACTTTGTAATTTGGAGTGTTGAAAATTATGGTTGCATCTATGTCTTTAAACTCCGTTTTAAAATCGTTTAAAGTCTTTTTAGCCTCGTCACTTTTGCCGCTGTATATTTGTACGCGATAACTATCGTTAACAATATTTGTCGCATTAATACGTCGCTTTTCATTGAGTAATTGCTCAAATTTAGGGTCTTGTTTTAAGGTAGTATTCTGATTTTGTGCATATATAGAACAAGTCAAAATACTGAGGCTAATGGTGTAGATATGTTTCATTTTTAGAGGTAAGATTCTCATAACGTGACGGTTTTTGAACAAAAGTAATATTTAAATGAACAAAGACTACATGTGAATTTATTTAGAATTGATATAAATTAACATTTAAGACTATTTTAAGGTTTTTAGAATAGTTCTTAAATTGTATTTTTGTGCAAGTTTTAAAAGAGGGTATAGATTTTCTATGTATTGAACAATGAAAAAATCGTGCCAAATTTAGTAGATAATTATTATAGTAGTATGAAAAAGGTGGGTAACCATAATTCGGTCTTAAGGAAATTGCTTATTAGCTTATCGCTAACAGTTGTTTTTTCTTTAACTTCAAATGCTCAAGATGCTGCTCCAGCAGCTGATGCTCCTGTTGCTCAAAGTGGAGGAGATGTAGCAAAGGGTAAGGAGCTTTTTAATTCAAATTGCGCTGCGTGTCACAAGTTAGATGCAAAATCTACAGGGCCTGCGTTGCGTGGTATTATTGAAAAACATGATGCAGCTTGGTTGTACAAGTGGATTCATAATAGCTCTGATTTGATTGCTTCAGGTGATGCAGCGGCGGTGAAGATTTTTGAGGAATACAATAAAATTCCGATGACGCACTTCCCTCAGCTTTCAACTGCGGATATTGATGATATGATTGCATATACGTCAGAGCCTAAAGCTGCTGCTCCAGTTGCTGCAGTAGGTGCTCAACCTGCAGCTGGCGCTGCTCAAGATAACGGTATTTCTAATAACGTTATTTTGGGAGTTCTTGCTTTGGTGATGGCAATGTTGGTTGTTATGTTGGTTTTAGTAAATAATGTGCTTCGTAAGGTTGCCAATATTAACGAGCTTGATGTAACGCCTAAAAACGTTCGTGTTCCAATTTGGAAAGCATTTGCAAAAAATCAGTTTTTAGTATTAGTTACTTCGGTATTCTTGTTATTGGCTAGTGGTTATTTTGTATATGGTTTCTTAATGCAAGTTGGAGTAGATCAAAACTATGAGCCAATTCAGCCAATACATTTCTCTCATAAAATTCACGCAGGTGATAATGAGGTAAACTGTAAGTATTGTCACTCTGCTGCTCGTGTAAGTAAAAATGCAGGTATTCCTTCGTTGAACGTTTGTATGAACTGTCATAAGAATATTGCTGAAGTTGCTGAGGCTACTGCTACTCCTGAGTACAGCAAAGCTTTTTACGACGAAGAAATACAAAAATTATATACTGCGGTTGGTTGGGATAAATCATCGCAATCTTATACTGGAAAGACGGAGCCTGTAAAATGGGTTCGTATTCATAATTTACCTGATTTTGTTTATTTCAACCACTCACAACACGTAACTGTTGCTGGTATTGATTGTCAAAAATGTCATGGTCCTGTGGAAACATATGAAATCCAAAAACAATTTGCTCCATTAACTATGGGTTGGTGTATCGATTGTCATAGAAAAACCGATGTTAAAATGGAAGGGAATGAATACTATGCGAAAATTCATGCTGAACTTTCTAAAAAATACGGTGTAGACAAATTGACTGCAGCACAAATGGGAGGTTTAGAATGTGGTAAATGCCACTATTAATCGAATTATTAAGATTTTAATATTTATATACAATGTCATCAAACAAAAAATACTGGAAAAGTGTTGAAGAACTAGAAGATAATAGTTCTATTGTTGAGGCGCTTAGAAATAACGAATTTGTTGAAGAGATTCCTACTGATGAGTTTTTAGGAAATGGAGGAGCTTTGTCTTCTTCTTCGACATCACGTCGTGACTTTTTAAAGTACGTTGGTTTTAGTACAGCAGCAGTTACTTTGGCTGCGTGCGAAGGGCCTGTAAACAAATCAATACCTTACGTTTTACAGCCAGAACAAATCATTCCTGGAGTTGCAGATTATTATGCTACTACTGTCTTTGATGGTTTTGACTTTGCAAACATATTGGTAAAAACGCGAGAAGGGCGCCCTATTAAGATTGAGAATAATACGGTTGAAGGAGCGAAATTTGCTGCTAATGCTAGAATTCACGCCTCTATATTGTCTTTATATGACAGTACGCGTTTGAGAGAGCCTAAAATTGAAGGTAAAGCCTCAACTTGGTCCGCAGTAGATTTAAAAATCAAAGCGAGTCTTGCTGATGCGAAAGCAAAAGGAGGTCAAGTTGTTTTGTTAACTAATACTTTAGCGAGTCCGTCAACAGAAAAATTAATTGGAGAGTTTGTTTCTAATAATCCTGGAGCTAAACATGTTATTTATGACGCTGTATCTTCGTCTGAAGCTTTAGATGCTTTTGAAGAAGTGTATGGTGAAAGAGCTTTAGTTGATTATGATTTTTCAAAAGCTTCATTAATAGTAAGTGTTGGTGCTGATTTTCTTGGAGATTGGCAAGGTGGTGGGTATGATTCTGGTTATGCTCAGGGAAGAATTCCTAGAAACGGGAAGATGTCGCGTCATTTTCAGTTAGAGTCTAATATGACTTTGTCTGGTGCTGCAGCTGATAAACGTATTGCTATGAGTTCGGCAAATCAAAAACAAGCTCTAGTTCAAATTTATAATATTATTACAGGTTCTGCTGTTGGTGTAAATTTAGATTCAGCTTTTAAAGCTGAAGTTACTAAGGCTGCTCAACAATTAAAAGCTGCTGGTTCAAAAGGAGTTTTGGTTTCTGGAATTGATGATAAAAATGCTCAATTATTAGTTTTAGCTGTTAATCAAGCTTTAGCTAGTGAGTCATTTACAACTGTTGGTACAAGACAAATTAGAAAAGGTTCTAATGCTACTGTATCTCAATTGTTGGCCGATATGAAAGCAGGGAAAGTACACACTTTATTAATGAGTGGTGTGAATCCAGTTTATACTTTAGCAGATTCAGAAGGATTTGCTTCAGGTCTGAAAAAAGTAACTACATCTGTTGCTTTTTCATTAAAGGAAGATGAGACGGCTTTACTTTCTACTGTTGCTGCTGCTGTTCCTCATTATTTAGAGTCTTGGGGTGATGTTAGTATTACAAAAGGAACTTATGGATTAACGCAGCCTACAATTAGACCGATATTTGATACTAAACAGTTTCAAGATGTTTTACTTTCTCTAAATGGAATTTCAGGTACGTACTACGATTATGTTAAAGTAAATGCTTCATCTGTAATTGGTGGTACTTTTTGGAATAAAGTTTTACACGATGGTATTTTTGTTTCTGCTACAAATGCTTTAGGCGCTGGTTCTGCAAATTACAATGCGGCTGCTAGTGCACTTTCTGCTTCTAAATCAAACGGAACTGAATTGGTATTGTATACTAAGACAGGTATGGGAGATGGGCAGCAAGCAAACAATCCATGGTTGCAAGAATTTCCAGATCCATTAACAAGAGTTTCATGGGATAACTATGTTACTGTTGCCAATGCTGATGCAAAAAGATTAGGGTTAACTAATCAAATTGTTGCAAATGGTGGCTTAAATGGTAGTTATGCTAACTTAACTGTAAATGGCATTAAGTTAGAAAACGTGCCTGTAATTGTACAACCAGGTCAAGCTGTTGGAACTGTTGGAATCGCTTTAGGTTACGGTCGTAAAGCGGCTATGAAAGAAGAGATGATGGTAGGTGTTAATGCTTACGCTCTATATAAAGATTTTAAAAACGTACAAACTGTAGTAATAGAAGCTGCTTCTGGCGAGCATGAATTTGCTTGTGTTCAAGGTCAAAAGACTTTGATGGGAAGAGGTGATATTATTAAAGAGACTACATTAGAAATATTCAATACTAAAGATGCAGCACATTGGAACGAACAACCAGTGGTATCTTTAGATCACAAAGAAGTTGCAGCTACATCAGTAGATTTATGGGATTCGTTTGATCGTTCTATTGGGCATCATTTTAATCTTTCTATTGATTTAAATGCTTGTACTGGTTGTGGAGCTTGTGTTATTGCTTGTCACGCAGAGAATAACGTTCCTGTAGTTGGTAAGTCAGAAATTAGAAGAAGTCGTGATATGCACTGGTTGCGTATTGATAGATATTATTCTTCTGATACAACCTTTGCGGAGGATATTGAAAGAAAAGAGAATATCTCTGGGTTATCTAGTTCATTGTCAACTTTTAATGAAATGGAACACGCTTCAGATAATCCTCAAGTAGCTTTTCAACCTGTAATGTGTCAGCATTGTAACCATGCGCCTTGTGAAACAGTTTGTCCAGTAGCGGCAACTTCTCATGGTCGTCAAGGTCAAAATCAAATGGCGTACAACAGATGCGTAGGAACTCGTTACTGTGCAAACAACTGTCCTTATAAGGTACGTCGTTTCAACTGGTTCTTATACAGCAAAAACAGTGAATTTGATTATCATATGAATGATGATTTAGGACGCATGGTGTTGAATCCGGATGTGAATGTACGTTCTCGTGGAGTTATGGAGAAATGTTCAATGTGTATTCAAATGACGCAATTGACTATTTTAACAGCAAAACGCGAAGGTAGAGAGATTAAAGATGGTGAATTCCAAACGGCTTGTTCTAGTGCTTGTTCTTCTGGAGCTATGGTTTTTGGGGATATAAATGATAAAGAAAGCAAAGTAGCCGAATTGGTTGCTGATGATAGAATGTATCATTTGTTAGAACATGTTGGAACAAAACCTAATGTGATTTATCATGTTAAAGTTAGAAATACCTAGTACAAAAAAATATTAATTAAGAAACATATAAAGGATTATGTCGTCTCACTACGAAGCACCCATTAGAAAACCTTTGATTATAGGTGATAAATCTTATCACGATATAACTGTAGATGTTGCAGCTCCAGTCGAAGGTAAAGCGAATAAACATTGGTGGATTGTATTTTCAATCGCATTAACAGCCTTTCTCTGGGGAATAGGCTGTATAATATACACCGTCTCTACAGGAATTGGAACATGGGGATTAAACAAAACTGTTGGTTGGGCATGGGATATTACTAACTTCGTTTGGTGGGTTGGTATTGGTCACGCTGGAACCTTGATCTCGGCCGTATTACTGCTCTTCCGTCAACGATGGAGAATGGCAATTAACCGATCTGCAGAAGCAATGACTATTTTTTCAGTTATTCAAGCCGGATTATTTCCAATTATACACATGGGTCGTCCTTGGTTGGCATATTGGGTTTTACCTATACCAAATCAATTTGGATCATTATGGGTTAACTTTAACTCACCACTGCTGTGGGATGTATTTGCAATTTCAACGTACTTATCTGTTTCATTAGTTTTCTGGTGGACTGGTTTACTTCCTGACTTTGCAATGTTACGTGACCGCGCAATTACTCCTTTTAATAAAAGAGTGTATTCTATTTTAAGTTTTGGATGGAGCGGTAGAGCTAAAGATTGGCAGCGTTTTGAAGAAGTATCTTTAGTGCTTGCTGGTTTAGCAACTCCTTTAGTACTTTCAGTACACACGATTGTATCGATGGACTTTGCTACTTCTGTTATTCCAGGATGGCATACTACAATTTTCCCTCCTTACTTCGTTGCTGGAGCAGTTTTTTCGGGATTTGCAATGGTAAACACTTTACTTATTATTATGAGAAAAGTGTCTAATTTAGAATCTTACATCACATTACAACATATTGAATTAATGAATATCGTAATTATGATTACGGGTTCTATTGTTGGTGTGGCGTACATAACCGAGCTGTTTGTAGCGTGGTATTCTGGAGTAGAGTATGAGCAATACGCTTTTTTAAATAGAGCTACAGGTCCTTACTGGTGGGCTTATTGGTCGATGATGACTTGTAACGTATTCTCTCCTCAATTTATGTGGTTTAAGAAATTAAGAACAAGTATAATGTTCTCTTTTATTATCTCGATTGTTGTAAACATCGGAATGTGGTTTGAAAGGTTCGTAATTATTGTTACTTCATTACATAGAGATTATTTACCATCTTCTTGGACTATGTTTTCACCTACCTTTGTAGATATTGGTATCTTCATCGGAACAATTGGTTTCTTCTTCGTATTATTTTTATTATACGCTAGAACATTCCCTGTGATTGCTCAGGCAGAAGTGAAAACTATTTTGAAAGGAACTGGAGATAATTACATTAGAGAAAGAAAAGAAAATAAAAATTCACATCATGAGTAAAGTAATATACGCCATTTATAATGACGATGATGTTTTGATGGATGCTGTTAAATCAACAAGGGCTGCTCATCATCATATTGAGGAAGTTTTTACACCATTTCCTGTTCACGGTTTAGATAAAGCAATGGGATTGGCTCCATCAAGATTAGCAATTTGCTCGTTTCTTTATGGTTGCGTAGGGTTAGCCTTTGCAACATTTATGATGAGTTATATTATGATTCATGACTGGCCTCAGGATATTGGAGGAAAGCCTAGCTTTAGCTTTATTCAAAACATGCCGGCATTCGTTCCAATTATGTTTGAAATGACTGTTTTTTTTGCAGCTCACTTGATGGTTATTACCTTTTATATGAGAAGCAAACTTTGGCCATTTAAAGAAGCGGAAAATCCTGATGTAAGAACTACTGATGATCACTTTTTAATGGAAGTTGCTGTTAATGATAACGAAGAGGAGTTAATTTCTTTCTTTCAAAATACAGGAGCAGTAGAAGTTAAAGTAATAGAAAAGAATTAATTACAACTATGAAAAGAGTATATAAAATAACGCTACTAGTTGGTATAACTGTTTTAGTTTCTTCTTGTCACAATAAGTTGGAGCCCAACTATCAATATTTTCCTGATATGTACGAATCTGTAGGTTACGAAACGTATGCAGAATCAAGCGCATTTAAGGGAGGAAAAGAAGGACAGCTTCCAGTAGATGGAACTATAAATAGAGGTTTTGAACCTTATGAGTATCCAAATACTCCTGAAGGTTATGACATGGCAAAAGCAAATTTAAAGTCTCCTTTAGATTCTTTAGAACATGCTTCTGCGGAAGGGAAAGTGCTTTATGATATTTATTGCATTTCTTGCCACGGTGGTGCTGGTGACGGAAAAGGTAAGTTAGTGGAAAGAGAAAAGTTCTTAGGAGTTCCTAGTTACAAAGATAGAGATCTTACTCTTGGGAGTATCTTTCATGTACAAACTTATGGTTTAAACGCAATGGGTTCACATTCGAATCAATTGAGTGCCCACGAACGTTGGTTAGTTGCTGACTATGTTTTAGAACTAAAGAGCCAATTATAATTGTTGAACAAACTGATCGTATTAGATATGTATACATTTTCAAGTAAATTAAAAACATTTTCAATCATCTTAATGGCCTTAGGAGTCTTAGGTATTGGTTATGGTTTTTTAACTGCCCCCAAAGACATTCAAGAAGTAGAAGCTATTCTTGCGGCAGAATCTCATGACGGACATGGTGAAGCTCATGCAGCTACAGCGGTTGAATCGCATGATGCACACGCTGTAAGTACAGACAAGAAAGCTAATGTCGCTCAAGCTGATGAGCATACTGAACACTTAAATCACGTTTTGCATCAGTTGCAAAATAAACCATGGGCTGCGTTTTATGTAGCTTGTATTTTCTTTTTACTTTTAACTATGGGAGTTCTAGCATTTTATGCTATACAGCAAGTTGCTTCGGCAGGTTGGTCTCCAGTTTTGTTTAGGGTAATGCAAGGAATTACAGCTTATTTGCCGGTTGGTTCATTGATATTTTTTGTTCTTTTAATTTTATGCGGATTGCACTTTAACCATTTATTTACTTGGTTAGCAGAAGGAGTTACTGATCCTAATCATGCTAATTATGATGCACTTGTTGCTAACAAATCGGGTTATTTAAATTTCCCTTTTTGGATCGTAAGAGCAGCTATATTTTTAGGTGGTTGGAACTTATATAATTACTACAGTAGAAAAAATTGTTTGGCACAAGATGAAGCTAATGATGATCTGTACTATAAAAAGAACTTTAAAGCTTCGGCTGGGTTTTTAGTATTCTTTATTGTATCTGAATCAATTATGTCTTGGGATTGGATTATGTCTTTTGATCCACATTGGTTTAGTACTTTGTTTGGATGGTATGTACTTGCAAGTTTTATTGTAAGTGGTATTACTGTAATAGCATTGGTTGCAATATTCTTAAAATCTCTTGGATATTTAGATTTTGTAAACAACAGTCATATTCATGATTTAGCGAAATATATGTTCGGTTTTAGTATTTTCTGGACATACTTATGGTTCTCGCAGTTTATGTTGATTTGGTACGCAAATATCCCTGAAGAGGTAACATATTTTGTAACTAGAATTCGCGATTATAACTTACCATTTTTTGGTGCTGTTGCTTTGAATTTTATTTTCCCATTATTAATTTTAATGAGTAGTGATTTCAAAAGAATTAATTGGGTACTAGTTATGGCTGGAGTTGTTATTTTATTGGGTCATTATATTGACTTCTTTAACATGATTATGCCAGGATCTGTTGGTGACAGATGGTTTATTGGAGCTTCAGAAATTGGGTCTATATTTTTCTTTTTAGGTTTATTTATTTTTGTTGTATTCTCAGCATTGGCTAAATCTCCTTTATTGGCAAAAAGAAATCCATTTATCGAAGAAAGTAAGCATTTTCATTATTAATTTTAAAAGATAAAAACAGATGACAAGTTTGTTGATAATTATAGTTTTAGTTTTATTCGCAGTTGCATTATGGCAATTGACAAAAATATTTGACCTTACTCAAGTAGGATCAAATATTGACAATACTCAAGTTGCTTCTGATAGGGATAATAATGTACAAGGTTATATTATGTTTGCTTTTCTTGCATTCGTTTATATCTTAACAATTTATGGACTAATCGTATGGGGACCATTAGTTTTGCATACATCTGCTTCAGAGCATGGTGATACTGTAGATAACTTAATGAATATTACTTGGGTATTAATATTTATTGTTCAATTTATTACACAAGGATTATTACACTATTTTGCTTTTAAATACAGAGGTGATAAAGACAAAAAAGCTTTATTTTTTGCCGATAGTAACAAATTAGAAGCAGTTTGGAGTATTATCCCTTCTATAGTTCTAGCGTGTTTAATTCTTTACGGATTGTATGCTTGGAACAATATTATGTTTGTTGATAAAGATGAAGATGTTATTGAAATTGAGCTATATGCCCAACAGTTCAAATGGACGGCGCGATATGCTGGACCAGATAATGTTTTGGGTAAAGCAAACGTTCGTTTAATTGAAGGAATCAATACATTAGGAGTAGATATGTCTGATCCTTATGCTCAAGATGATATTGTAGTTTCAGAATTACACATACCGAAAGGTAAAAAAGTGCATTTTAAAATGCGTTCACAAGATGTATTGCACTCCGCTTACATGCCACATTTTAGAGCTCAGATGAACTGTGTTCCTGGAATGGTTACTGAGTTTGCTTTTATCCCTACTTACACGACAAGCGAGTATAGAGAATTGCCGTATATGATCGAAAAAGTTGCTAATATTAACTCTTTACGTGCTAAGAAAAGTGAAGAATTAGTTGCAAATGGAGAAGTTGCTCTAGATCCATATGCATTTGATTACCTATTGCTGTGTAATAAAATTTGTGGTTCTTCGCACTACAACATGCAAATGAAAATTGTTGTCGATACGCCAGAAGATTACAAAAAGTGGTTGAGTGAAAAAACTTCTTTAGCCATTGATATTAGAAATGCTGCACCAGCTCCAGGGCAACCAACAGCAACACCAACAGATTCTGTTATTGCTGCAGATTCAACTGAAGTTGTTAAGGTAGCTATGAAATAATATTATTAAGAAAATTTAAAGTATACATATATGTCAGCAGAAGGTCACGATCACGGACACGATCACGAACACGAACATCATCATAAAGAGACATTCGTTACTAAATATATTTTTAGTACGGATCACAAGATGATTGCAAAGCAGTACCTGATTACAGGTATTATAATGGGAATCATAGGTATTATGATGTCTATGCTTTTTAGAATGCAGTTGGCTTGGCCAGAAGAGTCATTTAAATTATTTAATGTTTTATTAGGTGATAGAATGGCACCTGATGGCGTTATGGGTAATGATACCTATTTGGCATTGGTAACTATTCACGGAACTATAATGGTGTTTTTTGTTCTTACAGCCGGTTTAAGTGGAACTTTTAGTAACTTATTGATACCACTTCAAATTGGTGCTAGAGACATGGCTTCTGGATTCATGAACATGATTTCATATTGGTTATTCTTTCTTTCCGCAGTAATTATGTTGTCGTCTTTATTCGTAGAGGCAGGACCAGCATCTGCAGGTTGGACAATCTATCCGCCATTAAGTGCCTTGCCACAAGCGATTCCAGGTTCTGGAACAGGTATGACTTTATGGTTAATCTCTATGGCGATATTTATTGCATCTTCTTTAATGGGATCTTTAAATTATATCGTTACTGTTATTAACTTAAGAACTAAAGGAATGTCTATGACTAGACTTCCATTAACGATTTGGACATTTTTTGTAACTGCTATTATTGGAGTAATTTCGTTTCCAGTTTTATTATCGGCTGCGTTATTATTAATTTTTGATAGAAGTTTTGGTACTTCTTTCTTCTTATCTGATATTTATATCGCTGGTGAAGTTTTGCATTATCAAGGAGGTTCTCCAGTTTTATTTGAGCACTTATTTTGGTTTTTAGGACACCCAGAAGTTTATATTGTAATTTTACCTGCAATGGGTATTGTTTCTGAAGTATTAGCTACAAGTTCTCGTAAACCAATTTTTGGATACAGAGCGATGATTATGTCTGTTTTAGCAATTGCGTTTCTTTCGACAATTGTTTGGGGACACCACATGTTTATTTCCGGAATGAATCCATTTTTAGGTTCTGTATTTACTTTTACAACTTTATTAATTGCAATTCCGTCAGCTGTAAAGGCATTCAACTGGATTACAACTTTATGGAAAGGTAACCTTCAGTTTAATCCAGCAATGTTGTTTTCTATCGGTATGGTTTCAACCTTTATTACTGGTGGTTTAACTGGAATTATTTTAGGAGATAGTACATTAGATATTAATGTGCACGATACCTATTTCGTAATTGCTCACTTCCACTTAGTAATGGGTATTTCTGCTCTTTATGGAATGTTTGCTGGTGTTTACCACTGGTTTCCTAAAATGTACGGTAGAATGTTGAACAAGAATTTAGGATACATACACTTTTGGGTAACTGCAGTTTGTGCTTATGGTGTTTTCTTTCCAATGCACTTTATTGGTTTAGCTGGTCTTCCAAGAAGATATTATACCAATACAAGTTTTCCACTTTTTGATGACTTACAAAACGTAAACGTATTAATTACAGTATTTGCTTTGGTAGGTGGAGTTTTTCAATTAGTATTCTTATATAACTTTTTTAGTAGTATTTTCTACGGAGAGAAAGCAATTCAGAATCCTTGGAGATCTACAACATTAGAGTGGACTACGCCTGTGGAACACATTCACGGTAACTGGCCAGGTGAAATTCCTGAAGTTCACCGCTGGCCTTATGATTATAGTAATCCGAATTATGATGTAGATTTTGTACCGCAAAATATACCGATGAAAGAAGGAGAAGAAGTTCTTCATCACTAATATAACTAAAACCGCTATTTTATAAATAGCGGTTTTTTTTTGTCTTGTTTGTTCTTTAGTTATCTTTGCTATATGAACGAGAACTTAGATCCTACAACAAACCAATATAATACCGAAGAATTTGATCTTGAAAAGAAATTAAGACCACTTTCTTTTGATGATTTTGCGGGTCAAGATCATGTTTTAGAAAACCTTAAAGTGTTTGTTGCTGCTGCTAATCAGCGAGGTGAAGCACTTGATCATACCTTGTTTCACGGGCCTCCCGGTCTGGGAAAAACTACACTTGCTAATATATTAGCGAATGAACTAGAGGTGGGTATAAAGATCACTTCTGGCCCAGTGTTAGATAAACCAGGCGATTTAGCGGGACTGCTGACTAATTTAGATGAGCGTGATGTGCTTTTTATTGACGAAATTCATCGTTTGAGTCCTATTGTAGAAGAGTACTTGTATTCTGCTATGGAAGACTTTAAAATTGATATAATGATTGAATCTGGACCAAACGCACGAACTGTTCAAATCAATTTAAATCCTTTCACACTTATTGGCGCCACTACTCGTTCGGGTTTGTTAACTGCGCCAATGCGTGCACGCTTCGGTATATCTTCTCGATTGCAATATTATACTAAAGAACTCTTATCGACGATAGTGGAGCGGAGTGCATCTATTTTAAAAATGCCGATTCATGTTGAAGCTGCGATTGAAATTGCAGGACGCAGTCGTGGAACGCCACGTATAGCGAATGCCTTATTGCGTCGCGTTCGTGATTTTGCTCAGATTAAAGGAAACGGAACAATCGACTTAGAGATTGCACAATATGCTCTAAAAGCATTAAATGTTGATGCGCACGGTTTAGACGAAATGGATAATAAAATTTTGGCAACTATTATAAATAAGTTTAAAGGCGGTCCAGTTGGACTTTCAACTCTAGCAACTGCGGTTTCAGAAAGTAGTGAAACTATTGAAGAGGTTTACGAGCCTTTTTTAATACAAGAAGGGTTTATTATGCGTACTCCTCGTGGTCGTGAGGTAACCGACAAAGCGTACAGGCATTTAGGAATTGTTAAAGCTAACATTCAAGGCGGTTTGTTTTAGTTTTTTATTGAATTTTAAAAGAATACTTAATTGCTAAAAGAAGCACTACACTTCTCAATTTTGCGGAAATTATTTTACAATTATTGATACCAAAGAAAAATATTCGTCATTTATAAAATCTGAAGCAAAGCGGCTCGGATTCCTGTCTTGTGGTATTTCGAAAGCAGGATTTTTAGAAGAGGAAGCACCACGATTAGAAAACTGGCTCTACCACCAACGAAATGGGCAGATGACTTACATGGAGAATAATTTTGACAAAAGATTAGATCCTACATTATTAGTTGAAGGCTCAAAAAGTGTAGTCTCTTTACTTTTAAATTATTACCCGCAGGAATTTCAAAATGAAGACGCATTCAAAGTTAGTAAGTATGCTTACAGTCAAGATTATCACTTTGTCATAAAGGATAAATTGAATGAACTTTTAGCTTTAATTCAAGCTGAAATTGGTGAAGTATCCGGTCGTGCCTTTGTCGACTCAGCACCAGTTTTAGATAGAGCATGGGCCGCTAAGAGCGGTTTAGGTTGGATAGGAAAGAATAGTAATTTAATTACACAGAAAACTGGTTCTTTTTATTTTATTGCCGAGTTGATAATCGATTTAGATCTTCAATACGACTTCGCAGTTACTGATCATTGCGGTTCATGTACCGCTTGTTTGGATGCTTGTCCGACTCAGGCAATTGTTGCGCCGTATGTTGTTGACGGGAGTAAATGCATCTCGTATTTTACAATTGAATTGAAGGATAATATTCCTTACGAAATGAAAGGAAAGTTTGACGATTGGATTTTTGGATGTGATGTTTGCCAAGACGTCTGTCCGTGGAATCGCTTTTCGAAATCACATAACGAACCTCTCTTTAATGCTAATCCTAACCTACTCTCTTTTACTAAAAATGATTGGGTAGAACTTACCGAAGAAACCTTTAGACAGGTTTTTAAAGACTCTCCTTTAAAACGCTCTAAGTTTAGTGGCTTAAAGCGAAATATTGATTTTTTAAAGTAATGTTATTCTTCAAGCTTTAATTTCATGTTTTTTACTTCTAGTACATTTCTCAAGTTTTACTTTGCCGCAACGTAGGTTTTAATTCCCGAATTAATAGTTTTTTGATCTTTTTTTTTCTCTAAAAAGTGTTCAGGAGTAAGTCTTTTTTTTAGGTATTGTGCTGTGTATTAAAATCATAGAAATAAAAAAATGAAGTAGATTCTTGGTTTGTGTCATATTTTTTTTAACTTTATAATCCTTAAAAAATTTCGATATGACTGTAAATCAAATATTAAGCACAAAAGGCAACGAGGTTTATTCGGTGACTTCATCAACAACCGTATACGAGGCCTTAAAAGTAATGGGAGAAAAAAATATTGGAGCTATTTTAATTATCGACCATGGTTCGCTAAAAGGAATATTATCCGAAAGAGATTATGCCCGCAAAATTGTTTTAAAAGACAAAACATCGAGAGATACTCCCGTAAGCGAAATTATGGAATCGACTGTTTTTACAATCAAAGATTCGGATACGCTAGATAATTGTATGGCGCTGATGAGTAATAAAAGAATTCGTCATCTTCCCGTAGTAGAAGAACAAACAGTCATCGGGATAATTTCGATAAGTGATGTAGTAAAGGCAATAATTGAAGTTCAAAAAGAAACGATTCAGCATTTAGACTCATACATTTCTCAATAAAAAAGATCCACTTACGTAAAACGATCTTATTTAAGGTTAGTTTCACAAACAATAAAAGGAATAAGATAATAGTGCAACGAGTGGAAAAAATTTATTTTCTACTCGTTTTTTTAGTTACATAAACGACTAACTAGTTAAATCGTTCTTTTTGCTTATTATGCAAAAGAACTAATTTAATAAATAAGTTGCTTTTTCAAACTGATCACCTTATTTCTAGTCGTTTTCTTGAGTTTTTCTTAAAAAAGGGAAGTCCTACTAAAAGATTCGCAGAAAAATGTTCTGTTTACAGGAACTCCACTATCTTTGCAGCCTAGATTAAAAGCTAAAAACAATGAATAAAGACAGTAAAAGAAGAGAAGCATTATTATATCATGCTAAACCAACTCCAGGAAAAATTCAAGTAGTTCCAACAAAAAAATATGCTACGCAAAGAGATTTATCTTTAGCGTATTCACCCGGTGTTGCTGAACCTTGTTTAGAAATTGCTAAAGATGTTACCAACGTTTACAAATACACTGCAAAAGGAAATTTAGTTGCTGTAATTACAAACGGAACGGCAGTTTTAGGTTTAGGAGATATCGGACCAGAAGCTTCAAAACCGGTAATGGAAGGAAAAGGTCTGCTTTTTAAAATATTTTCAGATATCGATGTTTTTGATATCGAAATAGGAACCAAAGACATTGAAGAATTCATTCAAACTGTAAAAAATATTTCTCCAACTTTTGGAGGTATAAATTTAGAAGATATTAAAGCCCCAGAATCTTTTGAAATTGAAAGACGTTTGGTAGAAGAATTAAATATTCCGGTGATGCACGATGATCAGCATGGAACTGCAATTATTTCTTCGGCAGCATTAATAAACGCTTTAGAATTAGCTGATAAAAAAGCAGAAGATGTAAAAATGGTAGTTTCTGGAGCAGGTTCGGCTGCTTTGGCTTGTGCTGATTTGTACATTTTATTAGGAGTTAAACTCGAAAATATTTTGATGTTTAACAGTAAAGGACTTTTGACTAAAGACAATCCGTCCTTATCAAAATTACAACAAAAGTATGCTGTAGATAGAGAGTCAATCACGTTGGCTGAAGCTATGAAAGGTGCTGATATCTTTTTAGGATTATCTACTGGAGATATTCTTTCGCCAGAAATGCTACTTACCATGGCAGACAATCCTATTGTTTTTGCGATGGCAAATCCAAATCCAGAAATTGATTATAATGTTGCTGTAGAAACTCGCAAAGATGTTATTATAGCCACAGGACGTTCTGATTATCCAAATCAGGTAAATAACGTTTTAGGATTTCCTTATATTTTTAGAGGAGCTTTAGACGTTCGGGCGACTAAAATTAACGAAGCTATGAAAATGGCTGCGGTTAAAGCTTTAGCATCACTAGCAAAACAATCGGTGCCGGAGCAAGTAAATGTAGCCTACGGAGCAACAAAATTAGTTTTTGGGACTGAGTATATCATTCCAAAACCATTTGATCCACGTTTAATTACCATCGTTGCGCCTGCAGTTGCGAGAGCAGCAATGGAATCGGGTGTAGCTCAAAATCCAATTACAGATTGGGATAAATACGAAGAAGAGCTCTTAGAAAGATTAGGAAACGATAACAAAATGGTTCGTTTGATTACAAACCGAGCCAAGATGGAACCAAAACGCATTGTGTTTGCAGAAGCAGATCATTTTGATGTTTTAAAAGCAGCTCAAATTGTATATGAAGAAGGTATCGGATTTCCTATCTTATTAGGTAATAAAGAAATCATTACTGAGTTTAAAAAAGAGCTAGGATTTGATGCAGATATTGAAATTATCGATCCAAAAACTAAGAAAGAACAAGCAAGACGTGATCGTTTTGCTCATACGTATTGGAGCACAAGACAACGCAGAGGAATTTCTTTATTGGATGCACAAAAATTAATGCGAGAGCGTAATTATTTTGCTGCGATGATGGTAAATGAAGGAGAAGCAGATGCTTTGGTAACAGGGTATTCAAGAAGTTACCCAACAGTTGTAAAGCCAATGCTTCAATTGATTGATAAAGCACCAGGTGCTTCACTAGTAGCTACTGCTAATATGATGATGACCAAACGTGGTCCAATGTTTTTGTCCGATACGGCAATTAACATCAATCCATCTGCGGAAGATCTGGCTAAAATTGCGATAATGACAGCAAAAACGGCTCGTATGTTCGGAATTGAACCTGTTATCGCAATGGTTTCTTACTCTAATTTCGGATCGTCACCTCATCCTGCAGTTGCAAAAATTAGAGAAGCAGTTGCTTATCTGCATAAAAATCATCCTGATATGATTGTGGACGGGGAATTGCAAGCTGATTTTGCTTTAAATGCAGAGTTGCTTAAAGATAAGTTCCCTTTTTCTAAGATAGCGGGAAAGAAGGTAAATACGCTAATTTTCCCAAACCTTGAATCAGCAAATATTACCTACAAATTATTAAAAGAAATTGATAAAGTAGATTCTATCGGGCCAATTATGATGGGTATGGGTAAACCAGTACACATTTTTCAATTGGGAGCAAGTGTAGAAGAAATGGTAAATATGGCTACAATCGCTGTTCTTGATGCACAAGAAAAAGAAAACAAAAAGTTGAAATTAACAAAATAATTGTACGATATTAAGTATAAAGTAAAATGAGCCTTTTTTAGGCTCATTTTTCATATATTTGATTAATTAGTGAAACTATGATTGCACATTTACAAGGGAAATTGGTCGAAAAATCACCTACTGAGGTGATTATTGATTGTGGAGGAGTTGGTTATCAAGTAAATATATCTTTACATACGTACTCGTTAATTCCAAATTCAGATTTCATTAAATTATTTACGCATCTTCAAATTAAAGAAGATTCTCATACTTTGTTTGGTTTTGTAGAAAAATCAGAACGTGAAATATTCAGAATGTTACTATCCGTTTCAGGTATAGGCGCCAATATTGCACGAACAATGTTGTCTTCATTAGAACCCAAACAAATTATCAATGCAATCGCTTCGGGAGATGTAGTTGTTATTCAATCTATTAAAGGAATTGGTAATAAAACTGCGCAACGAGTGATCCTTGATTTAAAAGAAAAAGTAGTTAAATTATTTGATTTAGACGAAGTTTCTATAGTTCTAAACAATACAAACCGAGATGAGGCGTTATCTGCTTTAGAAGTTTTAGGATTTATTCGTAAAACGGCCGAAAAAGTTGTCGAAAAAATAGTAAAAGAAGAACCTGAGGCTTCAGTTGAAACCATCATTAAAAAAGCGTTGAAAAATTTATAAAAAGAGTTTAAAAACGAATTGTATGCCTAAAATTTGTGTCTTTTTAATGGTTTTGTTCTGTGGCTTTAATGCTGTAGGACAAGTAAATCAACAGCAACAAGATACAGTAGCAAAAGGGTATGCCGTCGGTAAAGTTAGCATTGACAATCCATCCAGTATTCTTTCGGCATACACGTACGATCCTCTTACAAATCGCTACGTATATACAAAGTCAGTAGATGATTTTTCTATCGATTACCCCATAATATTGACACCAGAAGAATACGAAAAATTAGTACTTCAGGAATCCCGTCGTAATTATTTCAAGAAAAAAATCGATGCGATAGAAGGTCGAAAAGATGGTAGTGAAGATGCTAAAAAAGATTTGTTACCTCGCTATTATATCAATTCAGGATTATTCGAGTCCGTTTTTGGAAGCAATACTATTGATGTAAAACCAACGGGTTCTGTCGAAATGGATTTAGGTATGCGTTACACCAAGCAAGACAATCCTTCTTTTTCTCCTAGAAATAGATCCAATTTATCTTTTGATTTTGACCAGCGTATTAGCATGAGCCTGCAAGGTAAAGTGGGTACACGACTGAATGTTAACGCCAATTATGATACACAGTCGACGTTTGCTTTTCAAAATTTAATAAAATTAGAGTATACGCCAGACGAAGATGACATCATTCAAAAAGTAGAAGTTGGAAATGTGAGTATGCCGTTAAACAGCAGTTTAATTCGTGGTGCTCAAAGTTTATTTGGAGTAAAAACAGAATTACAATTTGGAAAAACAACTGTAACGGGTGTTTTTTCGGAACAAAAATCTCAAATTAAAAGTTTAGTTGCAGAAGGTGGAGGAACGATTGAAAAATTTGATCTTTATGCTTTAGATTACGACAACGACCGACATTTTTTTCTTTCGCAATATTTTAGAAACAAATACGATTCTGCGTTAAAGAATTATCCGTTTATTGATAGTCGTGTTCAAATTACTCGAATAGAAGTTTGGGTGACCAACAAGCAAAATAGAATAAGTACTACCAATAATAACTTGAGAAACATTATTGCACTTCAAGATTTAGGTGAAGGGCAAATTTCAGGTATTCCAGATAATGAAATTGTGGTTTTAAATCCTACTACAGGGATGTTTAACAATCCTATAAATTCTCCTGCAGACAACTCTAACAATGGCTATAATCCTGGGCAAATTAAATCAGGAACTGGACTTTTAAATTCTAATATTCGCGAAATTGTAACGGCAAGTTCTGGTTTTAATACTACTAATATTAGTGAAGGTCAAGATTATTCTAAATTAGAAAATGCACGAAAATTAACCGCCAACGAATTTACGTATAATGCACAACTGGGCTATATTTCGCTGCAACAAAGACTTGGTAACGACGAAGTTTTGGCTGTTGCGTACGAATATACTGTTGGAGACAAAGTGTACAGAGTGGGTGAGTTTGGTAATGATGGTGTAGATGCGACGGTGGTAACGGGAACTCAAAATTCGAATCAAGCAGTAATTACGCAAAGTTTGATTTTAAAAATGTTGAAAAGCAATTTGACAAATGTTAAAAATCCAGTTTGGAATTTAATGATGAAAAACATTTATCAAATACAAGGTGCGTATCAAATACAACAAGAAGATTTTAGGCTAAATATTTTATATACCGATCCTTCTCCAATCAATTACATTAAACCAGTCGCAGGAAGCACTTTTCCCGCAAATCCTGCTCCAGAAGATAGATTAGAAGAAACACCTTTATTGAAAGTTTTTAATTTAGATAAACTAAATTATACTAATGACCCACAGATAGGCGGTGACGGATTTTTTGACTTTATGCAAGGTGTTACCGTAGATGCACAAAACGGCCGAATTATCTTTACTACTAAAGAACCTTTTGGGGAATTGTTATTTAGAAAATTAGCGGATAATAGTGGGCAACAATACAACAATCCGACTAGTTATAATGCCAATCAACAAAAATATGTTTTTCGAACAATGTATCGTTCGACGCAGTCTGCAGCATTACAGGACAGCGATAAAAATAAATTTTTATTGAGAGGAAAATACAAGTCCACTGGTGGAGATGGAATTCCTATTGGAGCATTTAACGTGCCTCAAGGTTCGGTTGTGGTTACTGCTGGAGGAAGAGTTCTTGTAGAGGGTGTCGATTACAGCGTTAATTATCAGTTAGGTCGAGTTCAAATTCTAGATCCTTCTCTGCAAGCGTCGAACACGCCCATTGAAATTTCGCTAGAAAATAATTCTATTTTCGGTCAACAAACCACTCGCTTTATGGGGTTGAATGTGGAACATAAAATATCTGACAAATTTGTAGTAGGAGGAACGTATTTGCAAATGACACAGAAGCCATTTACGCAAAAAACAAATTATGGTCAAGAGTCCGTAAACAATGCGATTTTTGGTTTTAATGCTAATTTTTCGACAGAAGTTCCTTTCTTTACTCGATTGGTAAACAAACTACCCAACATAGACACCGATGTGCCTTCTAATCTTTCTATTAGAGGAGAAGTTGCATTTTTAAAACCAGGTTCGCCAAAAGCAGATGATTTTAATGGTGAATCTACAGTTTACGTAGATGATTTTGAAGGTTCGCAAACCACTATCGATATGCGTTCTGCTTATGCTTGGAGTCTATCTTCAACTCCTGCAAAAAACGCGAATAGTACTTACGATTTTAATGCAGAAGCAAACGATTTGAGTTATGGTTTTAAAAGAGCACAATTAAATTGGTACAGTATCGATCCTATTTTTTATGCGCAAAAACCATCGGGAATTTCTAATAACGATTTATCTTTAAATACTACACGAAGAATTTTTAGCAACGAATTGTATCCGTTAACAGATATTGCACAAGGTCAATCTCAGGTGGTAAACACGCTTGATTTGAGTTTTTATCCTTCCGAAAGAGGACCGTACAATAATGACTCTACTGTTGGATTAAACCCCAAAGATAATTTTGGAGGAATTATGCGTGCATTAAATGCTACAAATTTCGAGCAGGGAAATGTAGAGTACATTCAGTTTTGGGTTCTTGACCCTTATGTTGGTGCGGGCGCCTCACAGACTGGAAATACTGGGAAATTATATTTTAATTTAGGTGAAATTTCTGAAGACATTTTAAAAGACGGACGCAAACAATATGAGAACGGACTTGGTCCTGATCAAATTTTAGCGACGCCACAGCCAATTTGGGGAGATGTTCCTGCCTCTCAATCTTTGGTATACGCTTTTGATACAAATGCAACGAATCGTACTAACCAAGATGTAGGTTTAGATGGTTTGCCAAATTCAAAAGAAGCAGCTATTTACACCAATTATGCGGGAGAAAATGATCCTGCTGGCGATGATTACACTTATTATTTGAATACTACAGGTGGCATAACAGCACGTTACAAAGGATATAATGGTGTAGAAGGAAATTCGAATATTGATATTAATGATCCAAACCGTGCATCTACTACCTTACCAGATGTGGAAGACATCAATAAAGACAATACTATGAATACAATTAATGCGTATTATGAGTATAGTGTTGATGTAAAACCGGGAATGACTGTGGGCGAAAATTTTATTACAGATGTTCGCAATACACAAGTTACAATGGCTAATGGAAGTACAACCGAAGCAAGATGGATTCAATTTAAAATTCCGGTTACGCAACCACAAAATACTATTGGAAATATATCTGATTTCAGATCCATTCGTTTCATGCGTATGTTCATGACTGGATTTAATGATAATGTTACCATACGTTTTGGTGCTTTAGATTTGGTGCGAGGCGAATGGCGAAGATACACCAGCACCTTAGATGCAAACGATACAGATCCTACAAATGATGGGACAGATTTTGATGTCGCGGCAGTAAATATAGAAGAAAACAGCGATCGCTGTCCAGTGAATTACGTAACTCCTCCGGGGGTTGAAAGAGAGCAATTGTACAATAACAATACAATCATCAATCAGAATGAGCAATCACTTTCGCTGCGTGTAGCGGGTAACGGTTTGGAGCCAAGAGATTCGAGAGCGGTTTTTAAAAATGTGAGTGTAGACATGCGTCAGTATAAAAAATTACAGATGTTTGTGCATGCAGAATCACTGCCTTTTGAGATGCCTTTGCAAGACAATCAAATGACTGCTTTTATCCGAATGGGTAATGACTTTACACAGTCCTTTTATCAAATTGAGATTCCATTAAAAGTTACAATTCCAAACAGTAGTTCTTCAAATAATTGTTCTAAATTAAGTGCTGATGTCGTTTGGCCCGAAGACAACAACATTAATTTGAGCATGGAATTATTGACGAAAATGAAAATTTTGGCAATGAGTGTGGATCCAAATACGCTTCCGCTTGACGGAATTTATTATCCAGATGATGACGCAAGTGTTCCTGGTGGAGACGGTGATCCAAATTTAAGATTGGGTATTAAAGGAAATCCGAATTTTGGATTGATTCGAAATTTAATGGTCGGTGTAAAAAATAATGACATTCGCCAAGACATAAAAGGAGAGGTGTGGTTCAATGAATTGCGTATGTCTGGAATGGACAATAAAGGCGGAATGGCTGCAATACTGAATGTGGATACTAATATGGCAGATTTTGCCACTATTTCGGCAACAGGAAGAAAAAGCACCATAGGTTTTGGAGCGCTGGAAGAAACTTCAAACGAAAGAAGTCGTGAAGATTTTCAGCAGTATAACTTTATTACGAATTTAAATTTAGGAAAGTTATTGCCAACAAAGTGGGCTATAAACCTACCTTTTAATTACGCTGTTGGAGAAGAAATCATTACTCCAGAATACGATCCTTTTAATGAAGATATTAAGTTGAAGCAATTGCTAGATGTCACAAAAGATAACGCACAAAGAGACTTGTATAAAGATCGCGCTATTGATTATACCAAGCGCAAAAGCATCAATTTTATTGGAGTGCGGAAAGACCGAGCGCCAGAGCAGAAACCGCATGTTTATGATGTGGAAAACATAACATTTTCGCAATCGTACAATCAGGTAGAACGACACGATTTTGAAATCGAGGATTATGAAGACCAACTTACAAGTACGACGGTAACCTATGCCTATACGTTTAAACCAAAATTGGTAGAACCTTTAAAAAACAATACATTTTTAAAGAAAAGCGATTATTGGAAATTATTAAGTGACTTTAATTTTAATTATTTGCCGAGTAATATTAATTTCTCTTCTAATATAAACAGACAGTACAATCGTCAACAATTTAGACAGGTTGAAGATGTGCAAGGAATTGGTTTAGATCCGTTGTACCGAAGAAATTATGAGTTTAATTACCAGTATGGCTTCAATTATAACTTAACCAAGTCGTTGAAATTGAATTACGTTGTTGCAACTGGAAATATTGTCAGAAATTATTTAAACGAAGATAACGAGCCGATACCAGAATTTAATATTTGGGATAGTTACTGGGATATTGGACAAGCCAATCAGCATTCGCAACAATTGGTTTTAAATTACGAAATTCCGATTAACAAGATTCCAGTTTTAAGTTTCATCAAAGCTAATTATTCGTATACGGGAGATTACAGTTGGCAAAGAGCATCAACTGCTTTGTCTAATATAGAAATTGATGGCGCAAATTATAATTTAGGAAACACGATTCAAAATGCTAATTCCAATACAATTAGTGCGGCATTAGATATGAATAGTTTGTATAAATATTTAGGAATAAACGGCAAGCAAAACAAAAAAATAGCTCCAAGACCTTCAGCTCCAAAGCCGGGTGAAAAAGTGGTCAATACAAACCAACAACCGACGCAGTTAAATAGTCCTTTTAAAGATGGTTTACTAGGAGTTTTAACCAGTATAAAAAATGTACAGATAAATTATACTGAAAATAGCGGAACTGTTTTGCCAGGTTATTTACCCAGCATTGGTTTTTTAGGATCGTCAAGACCTTCGCTAGGATTTGTTTTTGGTAGTCAAGATGACGTGCGTTACGAAGCGGCCAAAAACGGATGGTTGACCAATTATCAAGATTTTAATCAAAATTTCACACAAGTAAATAATAAGTTACTAAAAGCCAACGCTAATATTGATTTGTTTCCCGATCTAAAAATTGATTTAGCTATGGATCGTGCTTACTCTGAAAATTATTCAGAACAATATGACGTGAGTAGCAATGGGGATTACAATTCAAGATCTCCTTATAGCTTCGGGATATTTTCGATATCGACTGTTTTGATCAAAACATCATTTGCAGTAAGCGATGAAAATCAATCGGCAGCTTTTGATGATTTTAGGTCGAACCGATTGGTAATTGCGAACCGATTAGCATCTCAAAAAGGAATTGACATTAGCAATCCGATTAATTTAGATGCAGACGGATTCCCGTTGGGATATGCAAAAAACAATCAAGCGGTTTTATTACCTGCATTTTTGGCGGCTTACAGTGGTCAAAACGCTTCTGGCGAATCGCTGGGAATTTTTAAAAATTTTCCGATTCCCAATTGGAACGTGAAGTATAATGGTTTAATGAGATACCATTTCTTTAAAGAAAAATTCAAGCGGTTTTCTTTGCAACATGGGTATCGTGCTTCTTATACCGTGAGTCAGTTTAGATCTAATTTTGAATACGATGAAACTCCAGGAGGATTTGATGATAACGGTAATTTCCTGAATAAAATAATAATGTCTAATGTCAATTTAGTCGAGCAATTCAGTCCGTTAATTCGTATGGATTTTGAGCTCAAAAGTTCGTTAAAAATATTGACAGAAATTAAAAAGGATCGCGCCTTGTCCATGAGTTTTGATAATAACTTATTAACCGAAGTGCAAGGAGTGGAGTATGTGGTCGGAATGGGTTATCGTTTTAAAGATGTAATCATTTCATCGCAATTAGCAGACAGTCCAACCGGAATTATTAAAAGTGACATCAATATAAAAGGTGATATTTCATATAGAAACAATCAGACCTTGGTGCGTTATTTAGATTATAATAACAATCAGTTAGCCGCTGGACAAAATATTTGGTCTGTAAAATTAACAGCCGACTATTCTTTCAGTAAAAATTTAACTGCAATTTTCTATTACGATCATTCTTTTTCAAAGGCCGTAATTTCGACATCTTTTCCAATAACAAATATTCGTTCTGGGTTTACCTTGCGCTACAATTTTGGGAATTAATTTTGAAGAATAAAAGAGTAAATTATGAGAAGATTGTTACATTTGTGTCATTAAAGTTAAAACATCAATTTATATAACAGTAGTATGAGTATACCAGCAAATTTAAAGTACACAAAAGATCACGAGTGGATTAGTATTGAAGGAGATGTAGCAACTGTGGGAATCACACATTTTGCACAAAAAGAATTAGGAGATATCGTTTACGTTGAAGTAGAGACTTTAGACCAAACTTTAGAAAAAGATGAAATCTTTGGAACAGTAGAAGCCGTTAAAACAGTTTCTGACTTATTCCTGCCATTGTCTGGAGAAATCATTGAGTTTAACGACGCTTTGGAGAGTGCTCCAGAAGTAGTAAACTCAGATCCTTACGGAGCAGGTTGGATGATTAAAATTAAAATTTCAAATGAATCTGAAATTGAAGGGTTGCTTTCAGGAGATGCATATAAAGAATTAATCGGTGCGTAAATTAATTTATTTACTCTTAGCTTTATTCTGGACCGCAATTATTGCTTATGCCTGTTTAATGCCAAGTTCAAATATACCTTTAGTTACAATTCCTTTAATAGATAAAATTGTTCATTTTACGTTTCATTTTGGATTTACAATTATTTGGTTTTTATACTTTAGACGACAGTTTTTAACACCCAATACATACAAATCACTTTTGATGGCTTTCGTTTTTTCGGTTTTTTTCGGAATCATAATCGAAATGCTGCAAGGGTTTTACACCGCGACGCGGGCGCAAGATGTAACAGATGTATTAGCCAACACTTTTGGCGGAACGTTCGCTATAATAACGATCGTTTTTTATACTTCATATATAAGCAAAAAATAAATAAAAGCTCACTTCGGTGGGCTTTTTTACTATAACTTTCGTTCTGTTTTTAATCAGAACTCATTTTATAGTAATGAAATACAGAGAATTGCCTTTTTTTAAAAGCATACTTTCTTAATTTTAAGCGTATTTTTGCGTTTTAGAAACAACAGTTAAAGTGGTAAACCAATGGATGTCAAAAAATATTTAGATTCAACTTACTTGAAAACTCCAGAACAAGCTGGGTTGACCGTAGAAGAAAATACAGAAGTTGTTCGTCTTGCGGTGGCAGAGGCCATTCATGAAGATTTTAAATTGATTATGATTCGGCCCGAAATGGTGGTGTTGGCTCGCGAGATGGTTGTTGCCGCAAATTCGCGTCTTTTGGTAGGTACCGTAATTGATTTTCCTGAAGGAAGATCTAACTTAAAAGCTAAAATCATAGAAGCGCAAGCTGCAATCGAAAATGGTGCAGACGACTTAGATTTTGTTTGCAATTATACCGCTTTTAAAAACGGTGAAGTAGAACTCGTGAAAGAAGAAATTCTGGAAGGAACGCGATTAGGACTGGCCAATTTTAAAACGGTGAAGTGGATTATTGAAGTTGCAGCATTGACGGAAAAAGAAATTATACAGTTATCAGCTTTAATAAAAAATGTTGTAATGTTGCATTTTGAAGAAAATCAGTATGCATCAGTATTTGTAAAGTCGTCAACTGGGTTTTATAAGACGAAAGACGGAAAGCCAAACGGCGCGACATTACCAACGATTACCATGATGATAGAAAATGCATCTCCTTTGTCAATAAAAGCGGCAGGCGGTGTTCGAACTTTTGAAGAAGCGATGCAAATGATTTCTTTGGGAGTTAAACGCATTGGAACTTCTGGAGCAAAAGCAATTGCTGGCAAACAAAGCAGTATAAACGAATATTAAAATACCATAAATACCTACAATGAATAAAAGTCTCGTTACTTTATTTTGTATTTTGAGTACGCTTTCTCTCAAAGCACAACAAACAAATACTATCATTGCCTCAACCACAGTCAATGAACGTTTTCCTGCTTTTTTCTCCTGTGCGACTTTAGATAACACTGCGTTGCAGAATTGTTTTTACTATGAAGTGCAGCAATTAGTCTTCCAGAATTTTAATGTACCTAAAAGCGCCATAGAGAACGGGTACAAGGGAAACGTAAAAGTTTTATTTGAAGTAGATGCGACAGGCGAATTTAAAGTTTTGTACGTTAATGCAATAAATGACGATTTAAAGATTGAGACTCTTCGTGTATTTCGACAATTTCCAAAAGTTATTCCTGCAACTTATGATGGAAAACCAACGTATTCTAAATATACAATCGCAATTGGTATTCCGCTGAAAAGCCCAGAAGCTGTCTCTAATGAAGCTTTGGCAACCACTAATTTTTTAAAGCCAGATAACAAGCCTTTAACTGAATTGGATAGTATTATTTATAAGAAATACGATAATCCAGAATTTGAAAGCCATTTAAATATTCCTTTTTCTCATAGTTATTATGCAAAATTTGATGGTGCTATTAATAAAGTAGGAAGCAATAACCACACGGCATCAAAGCCATACTCGTACGCCGAAGTTGCTAAATATTATGATTTTATGGCCAAAAATGAAAGCCTTAAAAAAGAGGTTTCAGGTTGGTGGGGCAAAAAATTGTGGAATGAAAGTTTGGTAGAAATTCAAGGAGATGGGTATTGGTTTACATTGAATCCTATTTTAGATTTACAAGTGGGTTCTGCAACTCATACTAAAGAACGAACGTACATTAATACTAGAGCGCTTAATTTTCGCGGTGGTTTAGGAAAACAATTAAATTTTACAACTACTGTTTATGAAAGTCAAGGTCGATTTGCTACTTATTTCAATAGCTATGCCGAATCTATAAAACCTTCGGGAGGTAATCCTGCCATTATTCCAGGCATGGGAATCGCGAAGGAGTTTAAAGAAGATGGATATGATTTTCCGTTAGCGGAAGCGAATTTAACTTTTGCTCCAACCAAGCATTTTGATTTTCAATTAGGTTACGGACGTAATTTTATAGGAGACGGTTATCGCTCTTTGTTAGAAAGTGATGGTGCGAGTCCCTATCCTTATTTTAAAATTAATACTAATTTTTGGAAAATAAAATATACGAATACGTACCTGTGGCTTAAAGACGTTCGGCCAGAGGTTACGGTAGATAAAACCTATGCTTCCAAATTTATGGCGAATCATTATTTGAGCTGGAATGTTTCCAACCGATTAAACATTGGACTTTTTGAATCTGTGATATGGACCGACAGCAATAACAGAGGTTTTGATATGAATTTTGTCAATCCGATCATTTTTTACCGTTCGGTTGAATTTGCTTCTTCTTCAAGAAGTGGAAATGCTATGTTGGCCATTACTTCAAAATACAAATGGAATAATCAGATTAATTTCTACGGGCAGTTTTTATTAGATGAATTTTCTTTGGGAGATGTTAAAGAAAGAGACAACAGCTGGAAAAATAAATTTGGTTATCAATTGGGGGTTAAATATTATGACGCTTTTAATGTTCAAAACTTACTGCTGCAATTAGAGTACAATCATGTACGTCCATACGTATACGAGCACAGCAATATCATTACCAATTACGGACACAACAATCAAAACATTGGGCACCAATGGGGCGGAAATTTTGAAGAACTTATAGCTATTGCACGTTACCATAAAGGCAGACTCTTTGCGGATGCTAAAATCACATACGGAGTTAGAGGGTTAGACTTTAATACTGCCGAAGATTCGTTTAATTACGGCAGTAATATTTATATCGATTATGACGAGAAGAGACCTTTTGACAAAGGAGTTAAAGTAGGTCAAGGAAATAAAACGACCGTATTTATTAGCGATGTTCAAGGAGGTTATTTAGTAAATCCTGCTACTAATCTAAAACTGTATGGAAGTTACATTTTTAGAAATTTTGATCCGACACAGAATACAGTAACGACATTTAAAGAAAGTACCAATTGGTTCTCTATTGGTTTGCGCTCGGATATTTTTAATTGGTACTTTGACTATTAATAAGACTTTTCTAATTTAAACCGAAGCAAAGTTGAAAATGTGACTAATTATCGTTGGATTTGCTTTTAAATCTAAAGGTATGATTCTCCTTTTCATAATCAAATTTGTACATTTGCAGCAGTTTTAAAAAAACCACAAAATAAATTAGCATTGAGCGCAACTACAAATACACTTTCAATTAAATCTATTTTTAATGATTTTAAAGAAATTACCAAAGCAGGGTTAGCTGTAAGTGTACTATTTTCATCCATTGCAGGATATTTATTAGGCTTTGATAAGGATCACCCTTTTCAATGGTGGGTTTTGGGTTTCTTGTGCGTGGGAGGCTATTGCATGGTAGGTGCCTCTAATGCGTTCAACCAAGTGATCGAGAAGGATATTGATAGTTTGATGGATAGAACCAAGAACAGGCCAGTGCCTTCTGGAAGAATGTCTCCAAGATTAGCGCTTTTTGTTGCTTCTTTGTTGACTATTATTGGTTTGGGATTGCTTTATGCAATTAATCCCAAAACAGCAATGTTTGGTGCGATTTCAATATTTTTATACACAAGTGTTTATACACCATTAAAAACAGTAACGCCTTTATCCGTTTTTGTAGGTGCTTTTCCAGGTGCAATTCCATTTATGTTAGGGTGGGTAGCCGCAAGCGGTGAATTCGGTATTGAAGCAGGAACATTATTTTTAATTCAGTTTTTTTGGCAATTTCCTCATTTTTGGGCAATTGGATGGTTTTTATATGACGACTATGAAAAAGCAGGTATATTCATGCTACCAACAGGTAAGCGGGATAATGGGACGGCTTTACAGATAATTTTATACACGGTTTGGTTGATCGTCGCGTCGTTAATACCAATGATCGGTTATACCGGTCAATTGTTTCTTTCTCCAATTGCAGCAATTTTAGTGTTTTTATTAGGAGTTTGGATGTTGTTCTACGCGGTTAAATTATACAAAATTAGAACTGCCAAGGCAGCGAGAACATTGATGTTAGTTAGTGTTTCTTATATTTCATTATTGCAACTGGTTTACATAATTGATAAATTTTTAAGATAGTTATATGGATATGACAATGGTTAAAGACGAAAGTAGAATACGGACAGATAAATCATATAAGTTGATTTTATTGTTTGCCATGGTGAGTATGACCATGATGTTCGCAGGGTTAACGAGTGCCTTTGTGGTTAGTAAATCACGCGCAGACTGGTTGAAAGATTTTCAGTTGCCACCAGCTTTTTACTGGAGCACTTTGGTTATTTTAGGTTGTAGTGTTGCTTTTCACTTGGCTAAAACAGCCATAAAAAAAGACAATTATAAGCGCACAACAAATTTCTTACTAGCTACTTTAGGATTAGGTATTTTGTTTGTAGTTTTGCAATTTGTTGGATTTGGACAAATCGTAGAACAAGGGTTTTATTTTACGGGAGCAGGAAGTTCGATAACGACTACGTTTTTATATGTAGTTACCGTTACACACCTTTTGCACCTTGCAGGCGGAATTATTTCACTACTAGTAATAATTTATAATCATTTTAAACAAAAATACAATTCAACTCAAACTCTTGGAATAGAACTAGGTGCGATGTACTGGCACTTTCTTGATTTCTTGTGGGTTTATTTATTTTTATTTTTATATTTCTTTAAATAAGAAAAAAACGTAAATTTGGGAACTTTTTAACGAATAACTTTTATGGACACGACAGTTACTACTGCAAACAACGAAGAGAAGACCTGGGGAGGTGGAAATGAACCTTTAGGAGCGGGTTATGGTAAAATGATGATGTGGTTTTTTATCGTATCAGATGCTTTAACATTTTCTGGATTTTTAGGAGCTTACGGTTTTTCAAGATTTAAATTTATTGAAACTTGGCCTATAGCCGATGAAGTTTTTACTCACTTTCCTTTTATGCACGGCAATCCACAACCAATGTTGTATGTTGCTTTAATGACTTTTATTTTAATTTTCTCTTCTGTAACAATGGTTTTGGCTGTTGATGCAGGACATCAAATGAAAAAAACAAAAGTTGCTATTTATATGTTATTGACCATTATTGGTGGTTTGATATTCGTAGGCTCACAAGCTTGGGAATGGAAAAACTTTATAAATGGTGAATTTGGAGCTATTGAAACTAAAGGAGGCAGTATTCTTCAATTTGTGAATAAAGAAGGAAAGCAAATTGCTATAGCTGATTTTGCAGTAAAGCAAAAAGACGGCAGAGTTCCTTTAAGAGGAAATGACGCCAAATGGTTTATGAGCGACGCTGAAACTTTACCAACGTATTCTGTTGCTGAAGTACAAGCTGGATTTACAGCACATCCTGATTTATTAATCAGAACTGAGCAACTTACAGATAAGAAGAAAAAGACAATTCTTTCAAGAGAAGAGTCAGTAGCAAGATTAGGCGATGCCAAATATGTTGTTGAAGGAGCTAATTTAATAAGAAATGAATACGGAAATAAATTATTTGCTGATTTCTTTTTCTTTATTACAGGTTTTCATGGTTTTCACGTAGTTACCGGTATTATAATTAATATTATCATTTTCTTTAATGTATTGTTAGGTACATACGACAAAAGAAAAAGTTATGAAATGGTTGAGAAAGTTGGACTTTACTGGCACTTTGTCGATTTAGTTTGGGTATTTGTATTTACAGTTTTCTACTTAGTTTAATTTTAAGATTTATAGCATTATGTCACACGAATATGT
Organism: Flavobacterium sp. TAB 87; assembly: GCF_001529295.1. Taxonomy (GTDB): domain Bacteria; phylum Bacteroidota; class Bacteroidia; order Flavobacteriales; family Flavobacteriaceae; genus Flavobacterium. The sequence continues at coordinate 565,772 of NZ_LLWK01000037.1, read as the reverse complement.
TTCTAATACAAAAAGAATTTGGGTTGTTTTTGGTCTACTTTCAGTAATAACTACTGTAGAAGTTGTACTAGGAATTATTAAGCCAGGTGCATTAGAGTTTAATCATTTTTTTGGTTTGAACTTGTTGAACTGGATTTTTTATATCTTAACTATTGTCAAAGCATACTATATTGTTTGGGCTTTCATGCACATGGAAGGCGAGAAAAGTTCATTACGATCTTCAGTAGTTTGGCCATTGGTATTTTTAATTACTTATTTATTGTTTATTCTGTTAACAGAAGGACATTATATTTATGAGGTTTTTAAAAATTCTACTATCAAATGGAATTTTTAAGATCATATTAATTCAAAAAAAGGGTACGCATTGCGTACCTTTTTTTATTTTTGCAGTTAACCTATTTTTTTACGCTCCATGAAAAAAAACATTGTTCTTTTTGTTTTATTTGTTCTCCCTATTGTTGCTTATCTTTTCTTTGCATCGGGAGTAAATAGTTTTACGAAACTTCCTATAGTTACGGCAAAAGTGCCCGATTTTGGCAAATGGGAGTCTTTGAGAGGAGAGCCTGTAACCTTGAATGATAAAATCACTATATTGGGCTTTGGTGGTTTTGATATTGTAAAAAACCGTGGAAATCTTTTCAATTTAAATGAAAAAATTTACCAGCGCTACCATGAGTTTAAAGACTTGCAGTTTGTAATGGTTTGCCCAAAAGGAACCGAAGCTGATGTTGCTGGTATTTTAGATGCTTTGGATGATTTTACAGATGTGTCTCAGTGGCATTTTCTTTTCGCAAACCCAGAAGAAATTAAAGCTTATTTTGCTGAATTAAAGTTAAGAGAGAAATTGGATGTAGGTCACGGAACATCAAATGTATTTATAATAGATAAAGCACGCAATTTAAGAGGTAGAACAGAAGAAAAGGAATATAGAGAAGGATATGATACTTTTCATCCATCTGAGTTGAATAATGAGATGTTAGATGATTTTAAAATTGTATTGTATGAATATCGTGCTGCTTTAAAAAAGAATCATAATGCTACTAAGCAATTGTAAATAGTTTATCATGTTTAAAAATAAATCGTATATCGGTATATCGTTTGTTATTTTAATTTTTGGGATTTATGCCGTTCCTAAAATTATTGATCGAATTCAAGATGGTTCTATCGTTAAAGGTGCTCGACTAGACAATGTGAGTAACGAGGAGACAAAAGGGGATAAATTAGTACTGATCGGACCTGTTCCTAAATTTGATTTGAGCAATCAGGACAATCAAAAAGTGACCAATGAAGCCTACAAAGGGAAAGTATATGTTTTAGAATTTTTCTTCACCAAATGTCCTTCTATTTGTCCTAAGATGAATGTGAGTATGTTGGAGATAGAAAATAAGTTTTTTGGAAATCCTAATTTCGGAATTATTTCGATTACGATCGATCCAGAGCATGATACTACAAAAGTTTTAAAAGAGCATGCAGCCGAATTAGGAGTGCGCTCGTCCAGTTGGAATTTTTTAACTGGCGATAAAGCAGCTATTTTTGACCTGTCAAACAAAGGGTTTAATTTATATGCAGGCGAAAACGATAAGGTAAATGGAGGTTTTGAACATTCGGGACTTTTTGCTTTGGTAGATAAAGAAGGAAATATTCGTTGTCGTAAAGATGATTTCGGAAATCCGATTTTGTATTACGATGGTTTAGATAAAAAAGGCGTTCGCGAGATACAACAAGACATTACAATATTATTAGCAGAATAGAAATGGAAACCACTTCTTTAGAAAAAAAATACAATAAATATATTATTGCAGTTTCGATAATTATTCCTGTTGTAGTTGCAATATTATTCGGAATCAAATTAAAAGATTTTGGTTACGATGTAGAACCGCTTTCGTTTTTACCGCCAATATATGCCTCAATTAATGCAATGACAGCAGTGGTTTTGATTGTGGCAGTCATTGCCATTAAAAATGGTAAACGAAAGTTACATGAGCGGTTGATGACTTTGGCAATTGCATTTTCAGTGTTGTTCTTGATGATGTATGTTGCCTACCACATGACCGCAGATTCAACCAAATATGGTGGAGAAGGTACCATGCGCTTGATTTATTTTATTATATTAATTTCACATATTTTATTGTCAATTGCAATAATTCCTTTAGTATTAATTACGTATGTTCGCGCTTTGTCACAACGTTTTGATCAGCATCGAAAAATTGCACGAATCACCTTTCCGTTGTGGCTTTATGTGGCCATTACGGGTGTTGTAGTATATTTAATGATTTCTCCATATTATGTCAATTAAAAAATTAAATAGATTTCAATCTTTCAATGTAAGATTTCAATCGCTGTTTTTGGGACTTTGTTTTTTCTTTATCGGAATGTCTGCTAACGCTCAATGTGCGATGTGTCGTGCCGCTTTGGGTGGCGATGCAAATGTTAAGCAGGCAGAAGCGGTAAATGATGGTATTGTCTATTTAATGCTTGTTCCGTATTTATTGGTAGTAGTTATTGGTTACTTTGTGTACAAAATGTACCAATCAAAAAAGAGTAAATCAGAATAGTTTATTCAAGCCCATCAACCGAAATATTAACGGTTCCGTTTATTTTCAAAAAAGCAATAATTGCCTGATTCGTTAATTTTAACTTATCAAATGTAATTTCGTTTAGTTTTCCATTTACAAACACACCTTTCATTGGCGAGTAGTTATTTAAATAAGTAAGCATGGTTTGTTTACCTTCTTCAAGATTTGGAGCGATAGAATAGCGGCAACTTTCTTGAATTTTCTTTAAAATATATCCTTGCATCAGCCAATTCGCAGTGCGAGTCAATTTATTCTTTGTATCTAAAACATAATCCAGCTGATCAAAATAAAGCTCTTTAGTTGCGCTATTGTATTGTGGAAATCCACTTAAATAAATAGCTCCATTAATCGAGCCTGAAAGGTCTAGCGCAATAATCATCTTGCCGTTTTTGTGCCAAAGTTGTACGTTTTTCACAAGTACTTTTTTACCTCCCGACCCAAATTCTTGACCTACAAAATTTTTACTCATAATTTTCGAAGCTGCACTATAGGTCGAAATAGCAGCAATACTTGCGTTCACTTGTTTTGGAATTTTACTAACCGGTTTGATTGCAATATTGGCGGCATTAAATTTTGATTCTGGTTGTTTTCCGATGATCGTTTCCATGGTACATTTTACGCCCATTTCGAGCATAAAAGCATCTTTTTTAATACTTGCCTCAGTCGAATAAATTTCAGTTGGAGCAATTCGCAACCAACTTTCATAATCTTCATTCATCAAAAAAGGAGTGCAAATTTGTTCTAATGCAGCGAGTACATTGGGTTTAAAGTCCATTGCTTTTTCTATGGCCGAATCAATACTAGTTGTAATATCCGATTTGAATAGGGATATTGCAGGATTCGCGAGATAGGTAATCGGCATGTTTTTACCAAAAACAGTCATCGTTGGACTCTCTGTCCATACCAATGATTTTATTTCCGTCTTTGTCCTTAATTTCCAGTTATTTAGCGCGACATCACTATTCAAAATCACAGTACCAGTTAAATTAAATTCTCGAACATCATACATCTTGAGGCCTAGTCTTTCGGTTCCAATTCTATATTTTATAAGTGCTTTCAATGGTAGGACCGTTTCTAGTTTTCCATTGGAGTTTTTAGACACATTCCGCATTTGGATTGAAGCAGTTTTCCAAACTTTCATTTCTATATCATCGTCAGTAATGTCATTGTCTTCATAGATCAAACCTTTTAAATGGGTATTGGTTTGATTTTCGATATCCTTTATTTGTACAGTGATCGGTAAGTTAATGAATGACGGAGTGCTTTGGTAAGTTAAAGGTGTTGCGTCATCGGGTTCTGGTTTTAACGTAGACAACTGGTTAGTGCTCGAGCAGCTGCTGATAAAAAGGAGAATGAAAAGCGAATATATAATAGTTTTATTTTGTGCCATTGGTAATCTGTTTTATATGGTAAAATTAAAAAAAGAAAGATATGTTTGTTAAAAAGTGTAACAATTTGCAACTTTTGTTTACTTACATATTGTGAGTTATAAACTATTAACGTTTTATTATCATAAACTATTTAACAAAATTAGTAGTATTGCTACTAAAAATAACCAACTATGATTGAGATTAAAGACTTGCATAAGTCCTATAAAATGGGAAATTCTAAATTACACGTATTGAAAGGGATTAATTTCAATATTAAAGAAGGAGAATTGGTTGCTATTATGGGGTCTTCAGGTTCTGGAAAATCGACATTATTGAATATTTTAGGAATTTTAGATGAAGCTGATCTGGGAAGTTATACTTTAGATAATGTACCCATCAAAAACTTAAACGAGACCATTGCTTCTCGCTACCGAAATAAGTTTTTAGGTTTTGTTTTTCAGTCTTTTAATCTAATTAATTACAAAAACGCATTAGATAATGTTGCAATGCCGTTGTATTATCAAGGAATAAAAAGAGCAGAACGCAATGAAATCGCAATGAGTTATCTTGAAAAAGTAGGATTAGCTACTCATGCGCACCATTTACCAAACGAACTTTCTGGAGGTCAAAAACAACGGGTAGCTATTGCTCGTGCCTTGGCATCAAATCCAAAAGTTTTATTGGCCGATGAGCCGACAGGAGCTTTGGACACTAAAACGTCATATGAAGTAATGGAATTAATTCAAGGCATTAATGACGAAGGTAAAACCATTCTTATTGTGACGCATGAGCCAGATATTGCTGCAATGTGCAAGCGTAATGTGGTGTTAAAGGATGGATTAATTATAGATGATAAAATGGTCGAACAAGTAAGAGCGTCGCAATATGTTTAATATCGAGCGATGGCAGGAAATATTTGAAGCAATTGCCAAAAACAAGCTCCGAACTTTTTTAACGGGGATTTCAGTTGCGTCAGGTATTTTTATACTTGTGATTTTGTTGGGAGCAGGTAAAGGACTTCAAAACGGTATCGAGAAACAGTTCGAAGGGGATGCAAAAGGCATCATCGAAGTGTGGTCCAATACCACTACAAAAGAATACAAAGGTCTTAATCCAGGACGTGAAATTCAGCTCCGAAATAGTGACTATAATTTAGCAATTCAAAAATTTGGTGGGGAAATCGATAAAAAATCTGCTTCACTAAGTTCTTGGCGCGGATTAATTAGCTACGGTAAAGAATCAGGAAATTATCAATTTAAAGGTGTGAATCCCGACTATGTGGATATTGAAAATGCAACAATTATTCAAGGACGATTTATCAACAATACTGATTTAATTCATAATGAAAAAGTGGTTGCAATTGGTCTGAAAGTCAAACAAGATTTGTTTAAAGATGCCGATCCCATCGGAAAACAAATTGCAATAAATAATATAAATTTTAAAGTGGTAGGTGTGTTTACCGATCCTTCTGGAGAACGGGAAGAATCGCGTCTATATATTCCAATGACAACCAACCAACGCGCTTTTGGTGCGGGTGATAAAATTGATGGATTGCATTTTGTATTAGAAAAAAAAGACAATTACATAGATGCATTAGCACAATCTAAACTATTTACAGAGAAGGTCAGCACAGCGCTTAAAAGTAAAAACATCATTGCTCCAGATGATGAGAGCGCTTTGGGTGTTTACAACTCTGTTGAACGGGCGAAGCAATTTTATGATCTGAATTTATATATCAGATTGTTTTTTTGGTGGGTTGGAATTTGTACCATTATCGCTGGTGTAGTTGGAGTCAGTAACATTATGTTGATTATTGTAAAAGAACGAACCAAAGAAATCGGAATTAGGAAAGCACTAGGTGCTTCGCCAGTATCAATTATTGGAATGATTTTACATGAATCGATTTTTATCACCACGATTGCTGGATTTGTAGGTTTGTTAGCAAGTTTGTTGTTATTAGAATTTGTGGGACCAATGATACAAAGTGACTATTTTAGAAATCCAGAGGTAGACTTTGGCGTAGCATTAAGCACGTTAGGCATACTTGTCTTTGCGGGAGCATTGGCAGGTTTTTTTCCTGCTTATCGCGCAGCACAAATTAAGCCCATTGTAGCACTTAGAGACGAATAATATGTTTAGTAGAGACAGTTTAAACGAAATTTTAGAAGCTTTAACAGCAAATGTGTTTAGAACCATATTGACTGCTTTCGGTGTGTTTTGGGGTATTTTTATTTTGGTGATTTTACTGGCCGCTGGTAAAGGTTTAGAAAATGGAGTAAAGCAAGGGTTTTCAGGAATGGCGACAAACTCCATGTTCATGTGGACCCAAACTACATCTAAAGCTTATAAAGGTTTACCAAAAACGCGTCGATATGACTTTAAAAATAGCGATGTTGCTGCTTTAAAGCAAAGTTTACCAGATCTTTTGTACGTTTCACCGCGCAATCAATTAGGAGGATTTGGAGGTGCAAATAACGTAGTTCGCGGTACTAAAACTTCTGCTTTTGATGTATACGGAGACTATCCAGAGTTGATCAAGCAACAACCCATGGACATCTCAAAAGGGCGATTTATAAATTATCAAGACATTAATTTAAAAAGGAAAGTAGCTGTAATTGGCGAAGGCGTTATTAAAGAGTTATACGATAAAGACGAAGAAGTGATCGGAACGTACCTCAAGGCAAACGGTGTTAACTTTTTAGTTGTTGGAACTTATAAAGCAAAAGGAAATAATGGGAATGCAGAACAAGAGCAAAAAAATATATTTGTGCCTTTTACTTCTTTTCAGCAAGCATTTAATTATGGAGATAGAGTCGGTTGGATGGCAATTACAGCACATGACGGAGCTTCAATCACCCAATTAAAACCAAAAATTTTAGAAATTATGAAAGAAAGGCATTTCATAAATCCTACTGACGATCGAGCAATTGGTAATTTTGATTTGTATGAGCAATTTAGCAAAGTGCAGAGTTTGTTTACCATTTTACAATTTATTGCCTTTTTCGTCGGAACATTAGTGCTTTTGTCTGGAGTAATTGGAATTTCAAATATCATGCTGATCGTGGTGAAAGAGCGAACGAAAGAGATCGGAATTAGGAGAGCCATTGGTGCGACTCCAGGTGCTATTCGAAAACAAATCCTGTTAGAAGCCTTGTTTTTAACCATCATTTCAGGAATGCTCGGTATTGCAGTTGCAACGGGAATAATTGCCTTATTGAATATGGTATTGGATTCAATGCCACCTGGCGAAAACACCATGTTTGCGAATCCAAGTGTCGATTTAGGGGTAGTGTTTTTTGCCTTAGTAATTCTAGTAGGATCAGGATTGTTAGCTGGGTTTATTCCGGCGCAGACCGCTATTAATATTAAGCCAGTAGACGCATTAAGAACCGAATAAATAAATTATCTAATTATAATTGATTAAATCATAAACCAAAAACAAAATGAAAAGAGGAGTTACCATAACTATTTTAATTTTAATTGCTATTGTTTTTTTTGGAGCACTCTATTATTTGTATGCTAAAAATCAAGAATCACCAGTGGTTTTTAAGACAGACAAGGTAGAAAACAAAACCATTGTAAAAAACACTATCGCCACAGGAAACATTGTTCCGGATGAAGAAGTATTAATTAAACCCAACATTTCAGGAATTATCGAAGCGGTTTACATTAAAGCAGGAGAGCACATCAAAGCGGGCGATATGATTGCAAAAATCAAGGTGGTGGCTAATGTTTCTAGCTTGAGTAATACTCAAAATCAAGTTCAAACGACTAAAATTGAATTGGATAATCAAGAAAAAATGTACCAACGTCAAAAAACGTTATTTGATAAAGGGGTCATTTCTGCCAATGATCATGATGCGGCTCTATTGAATTACAAACAAGCCAAACAAAATTATGCAGCTTCAAAACAAAGCTTAGATATTGTTAAAACGGGAACTACTTCTGGTTTGGGTCAATATGCAAATACGGTAATTCGTTCTACAGTTACTGGGATGGTTTTGGATGTTCCTGTAAAAGTAGGAAATCAAGTTATAGAAAGTAATAATTTTAACGAAGGAACAACTATTGCAAGTGTTGCTGATGTTGGGAGAATGATTTTTGTTGGTAAAATTGATGAGTCTGAAGTAGGAAAAATTAAAGAAAAAATGGCAATTGAAATTACAATTGGTGCGATAGAAAACAAAAAATTCGATGCTAATTTAAGATATATTGCTCCAAAGGGAATTACAGAAAATGGTGCAATTCAATTTGAAATAAAAGCCGATTTGGCTAATAAGGATGCCACTTTTATTCGTGCGGGTTTGAGTGCTAATGCGTCTATTATTTTAGAAAAGGCAGAAAAAGTAATGGCAATTAAAGAGTCGTTAGTTCAATTTGACCAAAAAACGCAAAAGCCCTATGTAGACGTACAAGCGGGACCTCAGAAATTTATTCGTAAAGATTTAACTTTAGGGGTGAGTGACGGAATTTATGTACAAGTCAAAAGTGGACTTAAATCATCTGATAAAATTAAAGTATGGAATCAGGGTTTATTGAGTGATGATAAAGAAGATAAAAAAGGATAAAAGCGTAGTGTAAAGAACTTTAGTTTTTAAAATAAATGTTAAATTTGTGTGGTACATTTACTGCACTTTCATTATAAGTATATGAAAAATATAAAATCTATAAGTATCGTTTTTAGTTTCTTCTTGGCCTTTTCCGCGCAAGCGCAAACCAAACAGTGGACTTTAGAAGAGTGCGTAAAATATGCGATCGATAATAATATTTCAATTAAATTATCTGAATTAGACACGCAAACTGCCGAAATTAATAGGAAAGATGCCTTTGGTAATTTTTTGCCTTCTGTCAATGGTAATGCTTCCCACTCTTGGAATATTGGTTTGAATGTGAATCCAGTAACTAATATTGCAGCAACAAAAACGACTCAGTATTCGTCAATGGGTGCGGGTGTTGGCATTAATATTTACAAAGGATTGCAAAATCAAAATACTTTACGCAGACAAAAACTTGCCGTATTAGCTTCTCAATATCAACTGACCAAGATGCAAGAAGATGTTGCCTTAAATGTGGCTAATGCATTTTTGCAGGTACTTTTTAATAAACAAAATTTAAAGGTGCAAGAGCAACAGTTAGCCATTAATCAAAAGCAGTACGATCGCTCGGACGCTATGGTTAATGCAGGAACAATACCGCGTGGCGATTTGTTAGATGTAAAAGCAACAGTGGCATCTGATAAACAAAATGTAATTAATGCAGAAAACACATTATTGATTTCTAAATTAAGTTTATCACAATTACTGCAATTAAAGGAATTCGCTGATTTTGATGTAGCCGATGAAGATACTTTTCAAGATAAAAATAATATTCTCGCACAAACGGCATCGGAGGTTTATGTGAAAGCTAAAGAAACAAGAACAGAGTTAAAAATTGCTCAAACTAATCTGCAAATTGCAGAGAAAAATGTAGCGATTTCAAAAGGTGCGTATCAACCCACTTTGCAAGGTTTTTACAACATAAATACTAGAATCTCTTATGCAGATATGGCTGCTTTTAATCCGGATGGAACTATTGTGAGTGTTGGAGCTCCACCTTTTTGGGATCAGTTTGCCGATAATAGAGGGCAAGCTTTTGGTGCGCAACTTTCAATTCCTATCTTTAATGGACTTAGCGTGCGAAATAATGTTGAGCGTTCGAAAGTAGATTTAGAGCGCTCTAAAATAGATTTAGAACAAAAAGAACTAGATTTGCAGCGTAATGTTTTTACAGCGTTTACAGATGCAAAAGGCGCTTTAAATGCACATGAATCGGCAATTGTCGCCCTTGAAGCCCGGCAAGAAGCGTTTAATTACGCCAAAGAAAAATACGAAGTGGGTTTGATGAATTCATTTGATTTTAGTCAATCTCAAACCTTGTTTACGAATGCGCAGTCAGAAGTGTTACGAACTAAATACGATTACATTTTTAAAATTAAGATTCTAGAATTTTATTTTGGAATTCCAATTATTCAAAATTAAAAACAATGTCAAAAAAAACAATATACATAGTATTAGGAGTTGCAATCGTTGTCATTGTCGGCCTCATTATCTTGTCTAAATCGGGAGTTATTGGCAGTAAAGATGAAGGAACAGAAGTTGAAGTCGCCAAAGTAATCAGTTCTACCATTGTGGAAACGGTTTCTGCTACAGGAAAAATTCAGCCAGAGATTGAAGTTAAAATATCATCGGAAGTTTCGGGAGAAATTATTTCTTTAAATGTAAAAGAAGGTCAAGTGGTAAAAAAAGGAGACTTATTGGTTAAAATAAATCCTGATTTATACACCTCAAGTTACAATCGTTCGGTTTCTAATCTGTCTGGAACAAAAGCAAGTTTAAGTCAGTCGGAAGCGTCATTTAGAGAAGCAAAATCTAATTATGGTCGCAATAAAACCTTATTTGATAAAGGAATCATTTCTAAATCTGATTGGGATAAAGTAGTAGCTTCTTTTGAAGTCGCAAAGGCAAGTCAGCAAAATGCATACTTCAACGTACAAAGTGCCTCTGCATCTGTAAATGAGGCGAAAGACAACTTAGGTAGAACTACTATATATGCGCCAGCAGATGGAACGATTTCAGTTCTGAATGTTGAATTGGGAGAACGTGTTTTAGGAACGCAACAAATGGCAGGAACAGAAATTTTGCGTGTCGCAAACTTAAATAATATGGAAGTTGAAGTGGACGTAAATGAAAATGATATTGTTAAAATTAAAGTGGGTGATGAAGCGCACGTAGAAGTTGATGCGTATTTAAAAAAGCAGTTCCAAGGAGTTGTAACAAGTATTTCAAACTCAGCAAGTAGCGATCTAAAAGCAGATCAAGTAACAAATTTTAAAGTAAAAATTCGTATTGTAAAAGAATCGTATGCTGATTTGACAGAGGGTAAACCGGCGGCTTATTCTCCTTTTAGACCAGGAATGACTGCGACGGTTGATATTGTTACTACGACTAAGAGTAATGTTTTAGCGGTGCCAATTAGTTCGGTAGTGGTAAAAACTGATACGGCTGCAGTAGCGGTGAAAGACCTTAAAGTGGAGCAAGAGACGCAAGACGAAAAAGGTGTTCCTAAACCAGATAAAAAATTCGAATGTGTTTTTGTTAAAGTGGGAGACAAAGCAAAAATCAGAGTGATTAAGACAGGAATTCAAGATGATATGAACATTGAAGTGATGTCGGGATTAAAACCTGGAGATATTGTTATTACTGGGCCTTATACCACGGTCTCCAAAGACCTAAATTCGGGTGATAAAGTGAAAGTCAAATCGGATCAGATTAAAAAATAAATAAATTTCAGCCACATTTTAAACTTTTAGAATGTGGTTTTTTTCAATTTAAAAAATAATAAGTTGGCTTATATTTTAAATATCGAAACAGCAACTAAAAACTGTTCGGTTGCATTAGCAAAAGATGGAGTAGTAATAATTTGTAAAGAAATTGCCGAAGAAGGCTTCTCACATGCCGAAAAATTACATCTTTTTATAGAAGATTGTATAAAAGAAGCTGATGTTACTTTGCAGGATTTATCGGCTGTTGCAGTCAGTCAAGGACCAGGTTCATATACGGGTTTGCGTATTGGAGTTTCGGCTGCCAAAGGCTTGTGTTTTGCACTTTCGATTCCCTTAATTGCAATAGATACACTGCAAAGCTTAGCCTCTCAGGCCCACGTTGCTGATGGTGTTATTATACCTATGATTGATGCCAGAAGAATGGAAGTGTACAGTGCTGTTTTTTCAGCAGAAGGAGAACGATTGCGAGAAGTGCAAGCAGAAATTATTACTGAAGACTCATTTTCCGACTATGAAGAGAAAGTTTATTTTGTTGGAGATTGTGCCGAAAAATGCAGTACTCTTTTAACGAATAGTAATTTTGTTTTTTTAGTAGAATTTAAATATCCTTCAGCAAATGAAATGGCGCAATTAAGCTTTGAAAAATATAAAAAAAACGACACTGTTGATGTCGCTTATTTTGAGCCTTATTATTTAAAGGACTTTATGATTACTACTTCAAAAAAATAAATTTATACCTTTTTAGTTTCGATAATGGTTTTGCTCAATTCTTGAACGTACGGTTGTATTCTAATTCCTTCTTTTTCGAAAGCAGCTTTACAGCTTTCAAGCGTATCTGTAAATACATTGCCATAATCTTCATTAGTAGCCCAAGGACGAACGGCCAAAACCACCGCGGTGTCATTTAGGCTCAATACAAAAACACTGGGTGCTGGAGTTTGTAAAACCTTCGGATTGTCAGTTAAAATTTTCATGATGATACTTTTTGCTTCTTTTAAATTTGTATCGTAAGAAACAGAAAACGTGAAGTCCGCTCTGCGCTGTCCTTGCATCGAATAATTGATAATGTTTCCGTTGGACAAAGAACCATTCGGAATGAAGACGGTTTGATTGTTTCCGGTAATTAGTTTGGTGACAAAAATTTGTATCTCTGCAACCGTTGCGACCACACCTTGCGCTTCGATTACATCTCCAACTTTAAAAGGTTTGAATAATATGATTAGCATTCCCCCAGCAATGTTCGAAAGAGAGCCTTGAAGCGACAAACCAATTGCAAGTCCCATTGCTCCTAAAATAGCGACGAAAGACGAGGTTTCGACTCCTAATTTAGAGATAAACGTCACAAACAGTAATATGCGCAGTGCCCAAAGTAAAAGGTCTCCTAAGAAATTTGTCAGAGTGGGATCAATATGACGACGTGCCATAATTCTTCGAATCAATCGGTTGACAAATCGAATAAAGTAAAGTCCAATTATTAAGATAAAAAAAGCGGAGATTAATTTCGGAGAATACGCCAGCAAAGATTCTAAGATAGTCTCTATGTACGTCTTAAGTGGATGAGGATCTAATTCCATAATAGGTAATAAAAAAACCTTCTAAAAGAAGAAGGTTTGAATTTGTATTTTAAAGATATAAAAATTATCCATTAACTGATTCTACTTTTATCTGCTCGTCGTTCAACATGCTTTTTAGCATATTTTCAATTCCGCTTTTTAAAGTAAAGGTAGAAGAAGGACATCCACTACACGCACCTTGCATAATTACATTTACGGTTTTGGTGCTTTCGTCATACGATTCAAAAACTATGTTTCCACCGTCAGCAGCAACGGCGGGCTTCACATATTCTTCTAAGATATTAATAATTTTTTGTGAAGTTTCATCTAGTTTGTCAAAAGCTTCATCTTTTTTATCTTCACTTTTTAGAGGAGCAGCAAGCAAACTATCATCTAGAACAGTTCCTCCGTTCTCAATGTATTGTTTGATGAACGTCCTAAGCTCTAATGTAATTTCGTCCCAACTATTAATCTCATATTTGGTAACTGAAATGTAATTCTCATCCATGAAAATTTCCTTTACATACGGAAATTTGAATAATTCTTGTGCTAAAGGAGAAGCCGCAGCTTGATCTATATTTTTAAATTCAATTGCATTTTTAGTTAGCATTTTGCTCACTACAAATTTTAACGCAGATGGATTTGGTGTCGTTTCTCCGTAAACAGTAACCGGTAATTTTTTTGATTTATTCTCACTCTCCGTGATAATAACTCCGCCTTTTTGAATAAATTCTTCAATTTGCTCGGCAACATCTTCTTTAACGTCGTCCCATTCAACAATGCTGTAACGCTCTACCGCTACAAAATTTCCCGAAATGTAAACGGTTTTTACAAAGGGTAAATAAAATAATTGTTGTGCTAAAGGAGAATCTGTAGCCTCGTCAATATTTTTGTATTCGTAACTTTGATTGCGCGTAATAAAATCAGGAAATTCAAATTTTATTATGGCAGGATTTTGGGTTTCTTTTATAGTAAGTTTTGTCATGATGCGTGTAATTTTGTGCAAATTTACTAAAGATATTTTCGACTAATAGTTATATTTGGTTTTTATTATAATATTAAAGGGAAATAGCTGTGATTTTCAGCGCTTTCGTGACTTAGAATGCTTTTTCGGTGTAACGGCTAAATACTATTGAATGTCCTTTAAAATTAAATTTGTAGCCTTCTTTTTATCGGTCATTTCTTTCGGCTTTGCTCAAGAAGGGATTCCGGTTTATTCTGATTATTTAACTGACAACTATTACCTTATCCACCCTTCGATGGCTGGCGCTGCAAATTGTGCAAAAGCACGATTGACTACCCGCAAACAATGGTTTGGTCAAGATGATGCTCCTGCGATGCAAACTCTTAGTTTTAATGGCAGAGTTACTGAAAAAGCTGGAGCAGGAATTATTTTATTCAATGACAAAAATGGCTACCATTCGCAAAAGGGCGTAAAGCTAACGTACGCATATCATATATTATTTTCGAGAGATGAAATCGATTTAAATCAATTGTCTTTTGGACTAAGTGGTGGTATGTTTCAAAGTCAATTGGACGAAAGTACTTTTACAGGATTCGATCCTATTGTATTTGGAGAAATTCAAAAAGATACGTACTTTAATATCGATGTAGGTGCTTCGTACAATTATCTTGATTTTTATGCTCATGCCACCATTCAAGGTTTGGTAGAAACGAGAAGAGAGTTGTACACTAAATTTGAAAATGATAATTTAAGAAAATATTTATTGAGTGCTGGTTATGTTTTTGGAGAAAAAGATAAACTTTATTTTGAACCGTCTGTATTATTTCAGTGGATTGATGCGAGCAAAGAGAAAATAGTTGACGCCAATATTAAAGTCCACAAAGATTTAGATTTTGGGAGTATTTGGGGCGGTCTTTCTTATCGAAGAAATTTTGACGGTACACAATATTACAATGGCAATGGTATTTCTACTCAAAAAATGCAATATTTTACGCCTTTTGTTGGAGTTAATTACAATAAATTCATGATAGGGTACACTTATTCTAATATTGTAGGAAATGCGAAGTTTGACAACGCAGGCTACCACCAAATTACAGTGGGAATTGATCTGTTTTGCAAACGTGCGCGATACGATTGTGCTTGTCCTGCAATTAATTAAAAAAATAAAATTATGCTTATAAAAACGGTAAATGGAAAAACACCTCAAATTCCAACTGATTGTTACGTAGCCGAAAATGCTACTATTGTGGGTGATGTAACGTTTGGAGAATCATGTAGTGTTTGGTTTAATGCTGTAATTCGTGGGGATGTAAACTTTATAAAAATTGGCAATAAAGTAAACATTCAGGATGGTGCTGTGGTACATTGTACCTACCAGAAACACCCAACAATTATTGGTAATAATGTTTCTATTGGTCACAATGCTATTGTGCACGGTTGCACGATTCACGACAATGTGTTAATTGGAATGGGAGCGATTGTGATGGATAATTGTGTGATTGAAAGTAATTCTATTATTGCTGCGGGCGCTGTTATAACTCAAAATACAGTAGTCGAGTCAGGAAGTATTTATGCTGGAGTACCAGCCAAAAAAGTGAAAGCGATAGATCAATCTAATTTTGCTGGGGAGATCGAACGTATTTCTAATAATTACGTAATGTACTCGAGTTGGTTTAAAGAAGAAGAAAAAGAATAGCTTCATATCCTCCTTTAGGAAGAAGTTCTGTGAATAATGATTAAAATACTTTTTCTATCACTTCGTATTTATTTGCTAGTATCGAACGTAAAACAGAAGAATCAGTATTGCTGTAAAATATAGGCTTTGGATTTAGTAAGGTAGATAGGCCAATGGTGTCATTCAATACTTTTTTAGTCTGACGAGCAACGGCTTCTCCTGAATCAATAATTTGTATGTGTGTCGGAAGTATCTTTTTTATTTGGGGGATCAAATAGGGATAATGACTGCATCCTAACACCAAGTAATCAATATTGGCGGCAATCATCGGTTGTAAGTAGGAAGTAAGCAAAAGAGTCATTTCTTTACTGTATAAATCTCCCTTTTCGATCAACTGCACTAATCCATAGCCTATTTGCTCAACGATCTTAGTTTGGCTAAACATTTCTGCGGTTTTGTTAAAAAGCTCACTGTTTAGGGTTCCTTTAGTGGCTAAAATACCAATTGTTTGGGTTTGCGAATTTTGGGCAGCTGGTTTTATGGCGGGTTCTATCCCGATGAAAGGAACTGTATAATCCTTTCTTAGCTCAATGATAGCATTTGTCGTTGCTGTGTTGCAGGCGATAACGATCAATTTACATTGTTGTGCCAGTAAAAAATCTACATTTTTTCGACTCAATGCAATAATTTCTTCTTTTGATTTTTGACCGTACGGAGCGTTTATGCTATCAGCCAAATAGATTGTTTGTTCATTGGGCAACAAATTATGAATTGCTTTCCAAATTGAAGTTCCGCCGATACCCGAATCAAAAATACCTATAGGATTGTTATTGGTCATAAAACAAATTTAGAATATTTTTTAATTGATACTATTGAAGTGAGAATTTTTTGTAAAAAAAAAACTGCTCCGATCTGAAATTTCAGTGGAGCAGTTTTTATGTATTTTGGCTTATATTAGAAACCTAAATCTTTTTTTACATCAGCAGTCAAGTTTGGACCATCCGCTAACAATAAAGAAGAACCATCAACAATATACTGGAACCCTTTTGCTTTTCCAACTTTTTGAATAGAAGCTTTTACTTTATCCATTAATGGTTTTACGATATCAGATTCTTTTTGTTGCAATTCTTTTTGAGCATTGTCTCTATAATCAACAATTCTTTTTTGCATGTCTTGCACTTCTTTAGAACGATCTGCGTTCACAGCATCAGTCACAGTAGCAGACTCCGTTTCGTATTTTTTAAGTTTAGTTTGATATTCATCAACCATCTTTTTGTATTCTGCGTCGTATGTTTTACTTAATGCTTCCAATTGCTTTTGAGCGTCAAGCATTGCAGGCATTTTAGCCATGATTTCGCCTGTATCCACGTGTGCCATTTTAGCTTGTGCTGTAATAGTTTGGCTAGCACCTATTAATAAAACGGCTGCTATTAGTAAAGTTTTAATTTGTTTCATCATTTTAAATATTAATTAATTATTGGTCGAATTTATTTTAATCTCTTTATGGAGTTGTTCTTGGCGTTTCTCTTGCTTTTTTGGCAGCTTCTCTTTCTTCTAATATGCGCTGGCGTCTTTCTTCTAGTTCTTTTTTACGTTCATCAAAAAGGCGCTGTCTTTCTGCTGCTTTTGTTTCAGCTCCTTCTACTGCTGATGCGTTACTCGAAGTAGCAGCCGTTGTTTTTGCATTCTCTTTCGTTTCTACACTTTCAGAAACCGTGCTATTCTTTCTAGCTTCACTTTCGGCAGCTTGCCCATTTCGTCGTGCTTCGTATTCTTTTTGTTTCTGCTGTTGCTCTAATTTACGATCTTCTAATAACTTAGCTCGAACGGCTTTTCGTTCTTCTAGCAATTTTTGTCTGTCGTTTAGAGCTGGATTTTCATCTATAGCATCCAACTTTGCCTGCTGCTCTTCTTCTAATTCTAATTGTTTCTTAGAAACTTGTTCACGTTTATCAGCTCTAGTGATAATTCGCAATACTTGGTCGCTGATATCATATCTTTTTGCTGCGAATAACATGGTCAAGTCTGAAGATCTATCAAAAATAAAATCATATTTTTTAGCTTCAGCGATATCTTGCACGGCTGTAAAGACTTGATCTTGGATTGGTTTCGTTAAAGCTGTTTTTTGATGGATTAAATTGCCATTTGGTCCAAACTGCTTTTGTTGAAAATCCAACATTTCATCTTCTAAAAACTTTATTTCTGTTTCTCTTTCGTCTATTAGCTCTTTTGTTAGTAGTGCTTTTTCGGCTTGCAATGCTTCCCGTAGGCTTGCAATATCTTTTCTCTTTTCGTCAACTTCTTGCTTCCATTTTTGTGCTTTCAGTTCGAGTTGTACTTTGGCTTCTTTGTAATCTGATACATTTTCTAAAATGTACTCCATATCTATATAGCCAACCTTGGTTGATCTGGTTTGCGCCTGATGAACACTTACTGAAATCAGGGCTAAAAATATAAATAAAAACTGTTTTCTCATAACATTTATTTTATTTGAAATTTTTTAACCAATATTATTTTTAGAACTGTTGGCCAATGATAAAGTGGGTTTCCCAACCATGTGCGCCAGGTAGTCTGGTACCGTTACCATTTGGAACATTATCAAATCCATAACCCATATCAATTCCTAACAATCCAAATGCAGGCATAAAGACACGCAATCCAGCTCCGGCAGAACGATTCAAGTCAAAAGGATTGTATTCTTTAAAAGAAGGATACGCAGATCCTGCTTCAAAAAACGTCAATGCATAAATCGAGGCCGATTGTTTCAGTGTAATTGGGTAACGCAATTCAAACGAAAATTTATTGTAAATAGTTGCTCCAATTTGATCTCCACGATTATTTACTGGTGTTAAGGTATTGTTTTTATATCCTCTCTGTGCGATCGTTTCACGACCATCCATCGAGTAACTTGCCATTCCATCTCCACCTACGTAAAAACGCTCAAATGGTATAATTCCTCTATCTTGGTTATAAGCTCCTAAGAAACCAAATTCGGCTAAAGATCTAAATACTAATTTACCATATACTTTCGTATACCAATCTGCTTTAAATTTTACTTTGTAATATTCTAACCAATTGTATTTCTGTTGGTCAACTTTTGCTGGATCTGCTGCAGCATCCTGAAAGTTAGTGACACGGTTTCCAGTTCCATCAATATAATCTCCAGGCTGAACAATTATACCATTACCATCTGGATAGCTACTCGTACTTTTCATTTTGTACTCTTTTTCATCACCTAACTTAGCGTAATCAATTCCGTTTAATAATGAGTAGGGTGGGCTAAATTTAGCAGAAACACTAAACTCTGATCCGTAAGTTGGAAAAATTGGATTCGTTCCTTTATTGTTACGTGTTAATCCGATTGTGTACGCTAGATTTCTTGAGGTACCATTTCCAAAAGTGAACAGTCCTGTGAAATAATTCTGCAAATCATAATGTTGGTAACTAATTGCCTGCGACAGTACGAAAAAGTCATCGGGAACAGAAAGTCTTTTTGCTTGCCCAATAGAGATAGTAAAGATGTTAAAACTTTTACTTTTATCCACTCTTTGTGTAATATAGTTGTTGTTGAATTGCTTACTATATGAAATAGATGAATTAAACTGAACGGGTTTTTTTCCTCCAAACCAAGGCTCTGAGAACGACAAACTGTACGTTTGGAAATACGTACTTCCTTGTAAACGCAAAGCTACTTTTTGTCCGTCACCCATAGGTAAAGGTTTGTATGAATCTTTTTTAAATATGTTTTTTGTCGAAAAGTTATTAAATGACAAACCTAATGTACCAATAAAACCACCACCACCGTAACCACCTTGTAGTTCGATTTGACTGGCTCCTTTTTCAATCAATTTGTATTCAATATCTACAGTTCCTGCTCCTGCATCAACGTTTTTAAACTGTGGGTCGATTGCTTCAGGATCAAAGAAACCAAGTTGACCAATTTCACGAATGGTACGTACTAATTGCTCCTTACTGTATTTTTGTCCAGGTTTAGTTCTTAATTCACGGTAAATTACGTGATCGTTTGTTTTGTCATTTCCAGCAACAGTAATTTTGTTAAAATACGCAATTGGACCTTCTGTAATTCTAATTTCAAAATCAATCGTATCATTTGCTGTTCTCGTTTCAACAGCGTTGATGTTCGAGAATAAATAACCATTGTTTTGATATAAGTTAGTAATGTCTTCTGCATCTGGTTTTGACTTATCGGCAATACGCTCTTGCAATAAGACACCATTATATGTATCTCCTTTATTGATACCTAATAAACGATGTAATGATTGGTCTGCATAGATGGTATTTCCTAAAAATTTAATGTTACCGAAGTAATATTTGTTTCCTTCTTCTAAATTAATTTTAATAGCTAAACCATTTTTATCTTTATCAAAATGTACTGAATCTGAAGTAATTCGTGCATCACGATATCCTTTTGCTTTGTATTTGGCAAGGACTTTATCTAAATCCTCTTTGTATTTTGTTTTGATGAATTTTGAAGCTTTATAAAAGCGCAAAAACTTTCGCTCTTTCGTGTTTTTCATCGCGCTTCGAAGTTCTTTGTCCGTAAGTTGAGAGTTTCCAACAAAATCAATACTATTGATTTTTACTTTATCACCTTTATCCAGACGAACTAACATATTGATGCGATTGCCATCTGTAGTATCGGCCGGAGTAGTAGTAATGGCTACTTTCGTATTAAAATATCCTTCTTTTTTATATTTGTTTTCGATGTAGTTTTTAGAAGTAGTAATTAAGTTTTCGTTTACTATTTTGTTCTTCGTTAAACTGTTGTCTTTGATCAAGCCGTCAACTTTACTCTTTTTAACGCCAACAAATTTTACTTCGTTAAGTTTTGGTAACTCAACGATTTCTAGATCAAGATATATACTATCATTTTGAATGCGGTTGACATAAAAAGCGATTTCATCAAATAAACCAAGTTTTCCTAGTTTTTTAATTGCTCCACTAATTTCTTCACCAGGAACGGTAATTTCTTGCCCTTTTTGTAAGCCAGAAAATGTAACCACGGTTTGTGCGTTAAAACTTATTTTACCTACGATAGCAACATCAGCCAAAATGTATTTTTTACCCTCATCAAAAGGAACACGATCTTGTGCTTTTATTTGAGAAAATCCACTAAAAACCAGTACGGAAGCTACTATTACTCTTTTTAAATCCTTATGTAACACTAAAAAATTATTTAATTTGTTCGCTTGTTTTTCCAAATCTACGTTCTCGTTTTTGATAACTAATGATAGCCTCATATAAATGTTCTTCTTTAAAGTCTGGCCATAATACATTGGTAAAGTATAATTCTGCATAAGCTATTTGCCACAACAAGAAATTACTAATTCTATGTTCACCGCTGGTTCGTATTAATAAATCTACATCTGGTAAATTTTGCGTGTAAAGATGCTCATTAATAATTGAATCGTCAATATTGTCAATTGAAATTATATTATTTTTAACTTTATCACTAATCACCTTTATAGCGTTGACCAATTCCTCTCTAGACCCGTAACTTAGGGCTAGTGTAAGGGTTAATTGATTGTTGTTTTTGGTTTTTTCTATAACATCAAAAAGCTCTTTTTGTGCTTTTTTTGGCAGTTTATCGAGGTTACCAATTGCATTTAACTTGATGTTATTTCTGTTTAAAGTTTCTAATTCTTTTTTGAGAGAATTTATTAGAATCTTCATCAATGCTTCTACTTCTAATTTTGGACGATTCCAGTTCTCTGTAGAAAAAGCATATAACGTTAAATACTTGATGCCCATTTTAGCACAAGTTTCAATGGTGTTTTTTACCGATTTTGTGCCATTTTCATGACCAAAAGCACGCAAAAATCCTTGTTGCTTTGCCCAACGTCCATTCCCATCCATGATTATGGCGAGATGTTGAGGTAAATTATTATGATCGATATTCTCTAAATTATTCATTTTTTAATAGTGGCAATAGCAAGGTTTGTTTCCAAAAGTATACGTTAATGTTACTCCAGTAAAAACATACCAGTCATTATTATTTAAATTTCCAAAACGGTACTGATCTAAATTATTACTGTCAGGAAAACTGCCGTCTAAATTGTCAGTAAAAGTATATCGAGCTCCTATTTCTGCAGCTAATATAAAATGTGGACTTATATTAGATTTAACGCCCACTGTCATCGGGATAGCAAGCGAACTTGATTTTGAATCTTTAAAAGTTTCTCCTGAAATAATGTAAAGATCATCGTATCTAAAATAACTCAGTCCAGTATATACGTATGGTGTTATTTTTTTGTTAGAATCATGCAAATTAAAATCAAAAAAATTAAACTCTAATCCTGCAGATAGTTCTTTTATACTATTATCAAATCGATAACCTCTTTGATTTCTGCTACTTTCTTTCGAGTCGTTATCGTTTGCTGTTATCGTGGACTGCGTGTATGAAATGCGATACGCATGTCTGGTGCTGCGGTTCCATTTATATAAAACTCCAAATGCTAATTTATCAGGAGAAATAAAAGTAGTGGTTCCTACGTCGCCAATATAATTGCTTCCACCTACTAAAACACCGACCTCATGTATTTGAGCGTGCAGAGCAAAATAAGAGGAAAAACAGAACAGTAAACTAAAATATTTATTCATTTAATTCTTAGTTGCGTGCAAATATAATAATTCTCACTTCGAATCAATACCAATTCCACTAAATGTGAGATTTTTATCGAGCAAAGCCTTATATCTTCACCATTAATCTAGGTTTTACATCTACAAAACGGTGAAATAAGTACGAATAGTATAAAAATAGAAGCTGATTGCCATTAATTTCTCTTGTCTTCGCCCCAAAGTAATTTTTTGCGAAGTGTTTTTAAGAATGTCTCGCCAGGAATCTCGACCATATTGATCTTAAAATCTGTTTTTTTGATGGTGATGACCGATTCGTTTTTAACCGAGGTTATTCTAGAATCCAAAGAAACCAGGTAGTGGCTTTCTCTACCGCTCACTTTTAATTTAATCTCAGTATCATCTGCAATTACAAGCGGTCTCGTTGTTAAATTATGTGGTGCAATTGCAGTTATAATTAAACTCTCTACGGTTGGCGTTAATATGGGGCCACCGCAACTTAATGAATACCCAGTAGATCCAGTTGGAGTAGAAATAATGAGTCCGTCTGCCCAATACGAATTTAAAAATTCGTCGTTTAAGTAGGTGTCAACTGTAATCATCGACGTTGTGTCTTTACGGCTTACGGTAACTTCATTCATAGCAAAATTCATGGCGTCTATCGCCTCGTTTCTAGGCTCACAATCGATACTTAACAAAGTTCGTTGCGAAAAGGTATATTTTTTATCAGTTACAAATTGTAAAAAGGAGGAAATATTTTCCTTAGAAACACTTGCTAGAAACCCAAGTCTACCTGCATTTATTCCTAATATTGGCACGCCAGAATCGCGTACAAAAGTTGCGGCACGCAAAAGTGTTCCGTCGCCACCAATACTAATCAACATTTCGTAAGTAGAGTCCAATCCTGTTTCAATCGAAAAAGTTTGGTACTCTTTGGTAATTAGTTTCTTTTCATAAAGCATTTTTAAAAAATTTTCTTCAATGACCATTTCAGTATTATTGGTATTAAAGAAAACAAAAATGTCCTTTATAATAGGCTCGGTGCTGTTTTGGTAATATTGTCCGTAGATAGCGACTTTCATTCGTTTGAATTAGGTAATGATAAAATTAAATTGATGGAAGATGCAGTACTCAAAGTTCGTTTAAATTCGTGCCTTATATATTAAGGTATTTGTCGAGGTAATCCGAGCGTTCTTTTAAGTTCTCAATGTAAGCGTCTTCTTGGTGTTCTGAGATGATTTCGTAATTGTAGCGTCTAAACGTCTGAATTATTTCGTTTATAGCACCCATGCTTATTTTAATAGTAATTTCAATACTGCTTGAGTCGGCATTAGAAATAAAAACGCCCAAAATCTTGGCATTGTTGCTTTCTACAATTTGCACGACTTCACTCATAGAATAATCTAGAATTGGTTTTTGAACCGTTATAATTCCGCCTTGCTCCTTTAAAAAGGGAGTTTCATGAAAGAATTTCATGATGTCTTCTATTTCATAATAACCAACGTAGTCGTTTTTCTCGTCTAAAATCGGAATCAAGTTTGTATGATTTCTAGCAAATACTTCTAAAACGTCCAGCCAAATCATGTTTTTTCGAGCAAAAAAGTGATCTAATGTATATTTGTAATCAATAACTTTTTTATCGCTGTCAAACGTTTCAATGTCATCAGCTGAAATACTACCAATGTAAATCCCTTCTTCTACCACCGGAAAATGCGAGAAATGCAATTCGGCCAAAAAATCCTGTACCGAAGCAATGGTTTCTTGACTGTTTATCGCTCTAAAATCGTTCGTAATATAATCATGGATATCTGTCATAAATCAATCGGCTTTATTTTATGCAAAATAATCAAAAATTAGCAAAAACTCCTACCTTTTACTTTGTATTTTTGCAGTTGCAACTATAGTTTGACTATAATTAATTTCTTTTTTATGACAAAGTTAAGTGTAAATATCAATAAAATAGCCACCCTTAGAAATGCGCGTGGCGGAAATGTACCCGATTTATTAAAGGTGGCCAGCGATATTCAAGATTTTGGTGCGCAAGGAATCACCATTCACCCGCGTCCAGACGAGAGACATGTACGCTACCAAGACGCCCGTGATCTAAAAGCGTTGGTGCATACCGAGTACAATATTGAGGGAAATCCCCAACATAATTTTATTGATTTAGTTTTAGAATGTAAGCCCGATCAAGTTACTTTGGTTCCCGATGCCATTGGCGCATTGACGTCTAATGCGGGTTGGGATACCATTAAATACCAAGATTATTTGACCGAAATGATTCAAGAATTTCAACGAAACGGAATCCGTACTTCGATTTTCGTAGATCCAGAATTAGAAATGATTGAAGGAGCTAAGAAAACAGGAACTGATAGAATTGAATTGTATACCGAATCTTTCGCGCACCAATATGGTTTGGGAAACCAAAAAGGAATCGATCCCTACATTGCTGCCGCTATTCGTGCCAATGAATTGGGTTTAGGAATCAATGCAGGACATGATTTAAGTCTAGATAATATTCAGTTTTTTAAAGAAAACATTCCTGGTTTATTAGAAGTTTCCATTGGTCACGCCCTTATTTCCGAAGCACTTTATCTGGGCTTAGAAAATGTGGTTAATATGTATTTAAGAAAATTAAAATAAAGTAATTAGGACATTCCCCGCAGAAAAAGCGGGTCGGGCTATCCGTTCCCGCTTTTTTGGTCGGGCAAAAAAAGCCCAACCAAAAAGAGCTCCTCTGCTATCCCTAATGCAAAACAGTAGCTTAAAAATTGTTTTTTTTCTTGTATTTAATGTAGTATTCATAATGTTAAAAGCAGTTTAAAATTATTACTTTAGCCGTTTTCTTCTAAAATTCAAGCATTGAGACTACTTATTCTTTTTTTATTGTTTTCTTTTTCGAGCGTATTTTCGCAATCTAAATTTAAAATTTCAGGAAATATAAAATCTGTTGAAAACACCAATATAGTTGGCGCTTCAGTTTCACTAAAATCCGAAGATAAGAGTTCCTTCGCGATGAGCGATTCTTTAGGCAACTTCACAATAAATGCTGTTTCAGATACAATTACCCTCAACATTCAACATTTTGATTACACAGACAAAAAAGTACCGTTTTATCTACAAAAAGACACAACACTTTTCGTTGTGCTACAAAATAGTGCGGCTTACTTAAACGAAGTTATTGTCGAAAATAGTAAAAAAAGAGCTTTCGAAAACGGTACTGCAGGAAAGTTAAACTTTAATGTAAAAGAGTTTTCTTTAGTACCAACATTATCAGGAACCACAGATATAATCAAGTTATTACAACTTACTCCAGGAGTTCAAAATTCAGGAGACGCCAACGGTTATTTATATGTAAGAGGTGGTGATCCTGGGCACAATGCTATTTTATACGGAGAAACACCCATTTACGGAATGTCACATCTTTTAGGTGTTTTTCCTTTTTACAACGCCGATCACATTCAACAAGTGGAGTTTGATAAATCTAGTTCTAATGCAAAATATGGAGGCAGATTAAGTTCTACCACGGTTCTAAAAACAAACAAAAAACTGCCTGAATACTTTCAGGTACAAGGAAATGTGGGTATTCTTGCTTCGCAATTAACGTTGTCGGTACCGGTTTCTACCAATACCGGTTTTTATATTTCAGGTCGAAAAACATACATTGATGAAGTCATTGCACCGCTATTAAAGAAGGACACTAAAAAGAATGATGTTCAAGGAATGAAGTACGGTTTCTCTGACGCCAATTTCACCTTTCTTTCTCAGTTTTCAAAAAATAATTTATTGGCAGTTACTGCCTTTGCAAGCGCTGATGAATTAAAGATTAAAGATTCTAATTTAAACTTAAAGAGCAGCCTACGATGGAGCAACTTTGCGGTTTCGCCGTCTTTAACGTCTACTATTTCTCCAGCTGTAAGCATGTCCAATGCATTTTATTTTACGCAGTATTCTAACGACTTGAGTATGAATCAAGCCACAGTAGAAATGGGAGTTTCCTCTTATGTAAAAGATTTCGGATTTAATAATTCAATTAAATATGCTGTAAAAGGCATTCCATTAGAGTCTGGTTTTCAATATGTATACCATTATGTACTGCCGCAAAACATTGCTGTAGACAATTTAAATAGTGCGGTTACTATTGACGAAAATAGTGCAATCAAATCCAGTGAAGCGGCTGTTTTTATAACGGTCAAACCTACTTTATTAAAGAATGTAACTGCTGAGTTCGGTTTTCGAATTAATTATTACGCAGCAGTTTCAGACGTATCGTATTTGCATTTTCAACCGCGTGTAATTTTCAATTTTAAGCGAAGTGATTCGTATTCTTTCTACGCTGCTTACAACAGACAAAATCAATATTTAAGCCTAATTACGACTTCGAGCGTTGGTATTCCGACTGATTTTTGGATCGCGACTTCGGGCGGAATTAAACCGCAAGTTTCAGATGAATTTTCTTTGGGATCAACGCAGCTAATTTCAAATAAAATAACCTCTTCCTTTGGAGCTTTTTATCGTTCCATGAAAAATTTATTGGAATATCCATACGGTGTTACTCAATTTAATGAAGTCACTTCTTTTAAAGAAGATTTGTTGGTTGGAACGGGTAAAGCGTACGGATTTGAGTTTATGGTTCGAAAAAATAGCGGTAAGTTTACGGGTTGGTTGAGCTATACGTTAAGCTGGTCTGATCGTACTTTTGAAGAACTCAACAACGGAAAAACGTACTTTTCAAAATACGACAGACGTCATAATTTGTCTGTCGTAGGTATGTATGATTTGAATGCAAAATGGAATTTTGGTATCACTCAAATTCTCAGTTCGGGCAATCGTTTTACTATGCCAACGTCTTGGTACTTTGTCAACAATAATCCAGTAAAAGAATATTCTGAATATAATAATGCGCAAATGCCAAATTATATAAGAACCGATTTATCTGTAAATTATTTTTTTATAAAAAGTGCCAAAAAGGAAAGCGCTTTAAATTTTTCGATATACAATACGTTCAATATAGAAAATCCAATATACGTCGTTTTAGGAGTAAATATCAATGACGATAAAAGCAGTGTAGTGGTTACTCCAGAGAAAAAAGTGTTGTACAAAATATTGCCCTCCATAAGTTGGAGGTTTAAATTTTAAAGTGATGAAAAAATATATTTTATTTCTAATAATTAGTTTTGTGTCGAGTTGCAGCAGTGATGATTTTAAGAGTGACTTAAAAAAGGAATCGAAGATTGTAGTAGAAGGCTGGATCGAGCAAAATG
The DNA here is from genome assembly GCF_001529295.1 of Flavobacterium sp. TAB 87. Taxonomy (GTDB): domain Bacteria; phylum Bacteroidota; class Bacteroidia; order Flavobacteriales; family Flavobacteriaceae; genus Flavobacterium. Next base: position 538,452 of record NZ_LLWK01000037.1, on the reverse strand, counting down.
ATTTTGCACAGGTATTGTTGTCGAGCAGTATTCCGATTACAGATGTAATTGATTCTACAAATGTTCTAAATCACGTCATTCGTTCAGCAAAAATCACTGTTTCAGATGGTGTAACATCTGAAGTTTTAAGGGTTAAGAACGATAAGAACAGAATTCCACCTTTTGTATATTATGGGTCTGTCCTTAAAGGAGAAGAAGGAAAACAATATTCATTAAAGATTGAATATTTAAATCGCATAGTGCAGGCACAAACTACAATTCCTAAAACAGTTCCGCTGCAAAGCGCAGCGTATATAAAAAAGAATGTTACCGACACTACAGGTTACGTGTTTATCCAATTTGACGACCCAAAAAATGAAAAAAATTACTATCAAGTAGCAACTAAAATTGAAGGTAAAGAACCAATTTTTGTTCCTGCATTTTACGGTAATTTAGACGATAAAAACTTTAAATCACAATCGGTTTCTGTGCAAGTGAACAGAGGAGTTTTGCTTTTTCCAAAAACAAAATTTCAACCTTATTTTGTTGATGGGAATTTAATTTATGTCAAGCTAAGAACGCAGAATAAAGAGGCTCTGGATTTTTGGAACAGCTGGCAGAACGAAATTGTAAACAGTAAAAATCCTATTTACCCTTCCAATACGAGCTTAAAATCGAACATTAAAGGCGGATTGGGTATTTGGGCAGGTTACGGACAAAGTACTCTTAGTATTCAAACACCAGCAAAAAAATAAAGCCGATTTGAATGATTTCAAATCGGCTTTAAATAGAATGTTTAAAAGCTATTATTTTGTTTCGAAAGCTTTAATGAATTCTTCAAATTTCGCTTCAAAATTTTCAAATCCTTTAGAGAAATAAGCGCTCATTTCTACTTCAGTACTGTCACCAAATTTTAGGTATAATTCTTCGTCGTAATTTTGTACAATAAATGATCCACCAGCACCATCGTTTGCCCAAATACCGCCGTTAGCATAGTAATTATCAGTAACCCAAACAGGAAGGTTAGCGTCATAGCTGTATCCTTTTTTCGAGCGTTGAACGATGTCAGCAATCTTTGTTCCATCTTTTTTAGAAACTAAAATCAATTTCATGTTTTTGTTGAAACTAGTAACAGTAGCTTGGCTGTGTTTTTCGTTGTATGCATTTTCAGCTGTATAATAAGCTTTGTAGTCAGCTTTAGGATCTTCGTAATTAGGATACTTAGGGTGAACTAAACTTTTTTCTAAAGCCGCATCATCTTTTGCAGCAGTAGCTAAATCCATATCAGCAACAATTACAAAATTGTCCATCAATTGAACTAAACCATTTGCGGTTCCTCTGTATTGCGTTAACTCTTCATCTGTAATTAATGCATCAATGTCTGCAGTGCTTCCAGCGTTAAATTTTATTAAGTTTTTACCATTAAATGTTAAGCTTGCATTTGCAGAAGTTTCAACATTTTTTTGACCGCTCATTTCCCAAGTATACCCATCATTTACGCTCATTTTATAGCTAAATTCAACTGGTACTTCGTTTTTACTTCCGTATTTCGCGGCTTGAGAAAAAATAGCTGCTTCTTTATTGTCAATTTTTAACGTTGCGTTAGAAGAAGTAGGTAAGAAGAAATGATCGTTTGTCTCTATGTTATTTTCCCAGTTATAGCTGTCGCTTATGTAGACTTTTACATCAGAAGAAGTGCTTTTGGCTGATAAAGTGGCATTGTTAGCTGTCTGAGTTTTTGTAGCTGGAAAAACAAATTGTAAGTCAGTTGTTGAAGCAGTTTTATTCCACTTTTGTTGTGCATTATTCCAGGTGTAGATACCGTATACGTCAGAAACATTTAAAACATCTTCAATTTGATTGTCATTCTTTCCGTTAAAAATGTCAACAGAACTAATATCTAACAGGCGTCCTAAGTTCTCTATAGCATCAACAGCACTAGAGCTTTTTGATTTGTCTAATTGAAGCAACATGTCGTTTGCTTCCGCTTCTAGTTTAATTTTTTGTTGATCTGGAGTTAAGTCTGAATACGGTTGTTTAACAATTGCTGCAATTTGTTCTGTTAAACTTTGGTTTTCATCTACAGTGCTTTCATCACTTGAACAAGAAATGGTAAGTTGCGAAAGTAGCACAGAAGCTAGTACAAATTTTTTAATCATGATTTGGAATTTAGGTTAAATTATTTATTTTAAAATACATACGAAAATAAGTATCGCTGTGATATTGATAAGAAAAACCGTAATATTTTTTTGCAAAAATGATGTTTATTTGTGGAATATGCAATACCTAGAATTAGTGATATTCTTTTAATGCTTTTAGTTTTTTACCTTTGTATGAATCGTCAAAAACAAATTCATAATGTTATATTCAAAAATAGAAGGTCAAGGACAACCTCTAATTATTCTACATGGTTTTTTAGGAATGTCTGACAATTGGAAAACTCTTGGTGTACAATATGCCGAAAATGGTTTTGAAGTGCATCTTTTAGACCTGCGCAATCACGGTCGTAGTTTGCATGCTGACGAATTTACTTATGAAGTAATGGTGCAAGATGTGGTTGAATATTGTGCTGAGAAAAATTTAGTTAAAATTGATGTGATCGGTCATTCGATGGGCGGAAAAGTAGCAATGTTACTAGCAGCTACACATTCTGACTTGGTCGAGAAGTTAATTGTTGCCGATATCGGGCCTAAATTTTATCCGCAGCACCATCAAGAAATTTTGGCAGGATTGAGCGCGGTAGATTTTTCAGCTCAACCAAGTCGTGCTGAGGTAGAAGATATTTTGACTCCTTATATTAAAGATGCAGGAACTCGTCAGTTTTTAATGAAAAGTTTGTATTGGAAATCGCCGGAGCAATTGGCTTTCCGATTTAATTTAGCTGTTTTTAACCAAAATTTAGAAGCTATAGGAAAGCCCTTAGCGAGTGATTTAATTTTTGATAAACCCACTTTGTTTATTCGTGGCGGTGCATCCAGCTATGTTTTAGATTCTGATTTTGAAATGATTCAGCAGCATTTTCCAAAAGTGGTAGTCGAAACAGTTCCAAAAGCTGGACATTGGTTGCATGCCGAAAACCCAAAACTTTTTTACGAGTTGTCTACTTCTTTTCTTCGACAATAAATTTAAATCAAAATTTCATTACTTTTATTCCAAATAAAAACAGACAATATGAATCTTTTACTTCGAATTTTAATCACGGCAGTTTTGGTCGTTTTATTAGCTAATTTTTTGCCGGGCGTACATGTTGTTAGCTACGGCACTGCGATTATTGTTGCAGTAGTTTTAGGATTACTGAATCTATTTTTTAAACCAATCATGGTTTTACTTACGTTACCTGTAACCATAATTACACTGGGATTGTTCTTATTGGTTATCAACGCCATAATAATATTGTTGTGCTCAGAAATTGTTGGCGGGTTTAGAGTGGACTCTTTTTTAATAGCCCTATTGTTTAGCGTTTGCTTATCGGTTTTACAATCTATTTTCTTTAAAATTATTGGAGACTAATCCTTTTAAATAGTTTTTAAAAGAGAGTTTAAATAGCTTTCTTATCAATATATTAAAAAGCTTGGTTGGGTTGCAAAAATTTTATAATTTTGCAACCCAATTTTATTATGTAAATTAAAGACGACGATGGATATTAAAAGAGTAGCAATAGACACTGTAAATGAAACAATTGTAATGACAGTTGTTCAAATGGATTACAAAGGTCAAGTAACAAAAAGATTAAACGAAAAAATGCCTTTAGCTACCGTAAAAGGTTTTAGAAAAGGACAAGTTCCTAAAGATCTTGTTGAAAAACAATACGGAAAAGGAATTAAAATCGAAGAAGTAAAAAAAGTAGTTGACTTGGCTTTGGAGCGTTTTGTTCAATCGGAGCGATTAAATCTTTTAGGAACTCCTATTGCTAAAGTAAACGAAAACTTTGATTGGGATGCTGAAGAATTAACTTTCGAATACGAAATTGGTTTAGTGCCAAACTTTGTAATCGATTTGGAAGCTAAAAATGATATCGTAAAATATATAGTTAAGGCAGACGATAAGTTAATCGACGGACAAATCGAGCGCATCCAAAAACAATTTGGAAAAGCAAATCCAGTTGAAAAAGTAACCGCTGATTCTGATATTACAGGAACTTTTGTAAACGAAGAAAAAGGAATCGAAAACAAAACGACATTTACATTGTCAGTTTTCAAAGATAAAAAAACAGCTGATTTATTTTTAGACAAAGAAGTTGGTGCTGTTGTTACGGTAAACACAAAAGGTTTATTTGAAGACGATCATCAATTAATGGATTATTTAAAAGTAGGTCATGATGACGTTCATGGTTTAGATGTTGATGTAGCTTTCACTATTGAAGCAATCAACGTTTCTGAACCAGCAGAATTAAATCAAGAATTGTTTGATAAATTATTTGGAGAAGGAAAAGTTGCTTCTTTAGAGGAATTGAAAACAAAAATTAAAGAAGATGCTGAAGTGCAATTTGCACAACAAGCAGATCAGAAGTTATTAATGGATGTTCAAGATTTCTTGATCGAGAACACTAAATTTGAATTACCATCTGAATTTCTTAAAAAATGGTTGCAAACTGTTGGAGAGAAAAAACTTTCTCCAGAAGAAGCAGAAGCAGAATATGCAAGATCTGAAAAAGGATTGCGTTTTCAACTAATTGAAGGAAAAGCAATGGCTGAAAGCAACATTCAAATTACTTTTGAAGATTTGAAAGAATTTACAACTGCAGCGATTAAACAACAAATGGCACAATTTGGACAAACAAATCCAACGGACGAAGAAGTTCAAGGAATTGTAGCTCGCGTTTTGTCGAACCAAGAGGAAGTAAAAAGAATGTCTGAGCAAGTTGTTGCTGCTAAATTGTTAGAGGTGTTTAAAGAAAAAGCAAATCCAACAACTAAAGAAGTAACCTATGATGAGTTTGTTGCAGCTTCTTACGGAGAATAAGTAAAGTCGGGATCTCGAAAGTCCTAAAGTTTAAAGTAAAGTATATTTTGTATCTAACTTGAAAGTTTTATGATTTTATTACAGATACCAAACAACTAAAAATAGTTATATTTGAGCGTCAAAAGAGTTTCTTTGACGCTCTTTTATTTTATTGCAAATAATACATTTACAAACGGTGTTCTTTAAATTTTCAACTTGAAGATTTTTACCTATAGAATAGGACATATTGACACAATTTATAAAGAGGTACGACCTTTGTAATGAAACAACTAAATATTAAAGTAAAACTTAGAAAAAATACATATGAACTACGGTAAAGAATTTAAAAAATTTGCAACGAAACACCAAGGAGTAAATGCATTGTATTACGATAAAATAGTTGGAGCAATGACGCCAACCAATATGACACCATATATTATTGAAGAACGTCAGTTGAATGTTTCGCAATTGGATGTTTTCTCTAGATTAATGATGGATAGAATTATCTTTTTAGGAACTGGAATTGACGATCAAATTGCTAATATAGTGCAAGCACAATTGTTGTTTTTAGAAAGTGCAGATGCATCCAAAGACATTCAGATTTACTTAAATTCACCTGGAGGAAGCGTTTACGCAGGTTTAGGGATTTATGATACCATGCAATACATCAAACCAGATGTAGCAACAATTTGTACAGGAATGGCAGCTTCTATGGGAGCGGTTTTATTGTGTGCAGGTGCGGCAGGAAAACGTTCAGCATTGCCACATTCAAGAGTAATGATTCACCAACCATCAGGCGGAGCACAAGGAGTTGCTACTGATATGGAAATCAACTTGCGTGAAATGTTGAAACTGAAAGATGAGTTGTATAACATTATTTCACATCATACAGGACAGACTTTTGAGAAAGTGCACCAAGACAGTGAGCGTGATTACTGGATGAAAGCAGACGAAGCAAAAGAATACGGAATGATTGATGAAGTGTTGAGAAGAGGATAAGATTTTAAGGTTCAGAGAGGAAGAGTTGGTAATTTTCAAAGTTAGCAACTAAGTCTTTTGAAGTTTATTATTCAGATTAAAAAAAGGAAGTTTCAAATGTTAGATTTTCAAAGGCTTTTAAGTGTCTGTGAAACTCTTGGACTTTGAACCTTTGCAACTTAAAAAAAAATGGCAAAAGTAGTATTAGAATGTTCGTTTTGTGGGAGAAAAAAGCCAGAAACTAATTTATTAATTGCGGGTATTAATGCACACATTTGTGATAAATGTATTGAGCAAGCCCACGGAATTGTTTTAGAAGAATTAAAATCTAGTGGAAGTTCTAAATTAGTTGGTGATTTAATTTTAAAGAAACCGAAAGAAATTAGAGCGTTTTTGGATCAATATGTAATTGGACAAGATCAAACTAAAAAAGTAATGTCAGTTGCCGTTTACAACCACTACAAACGTTTAATGCAACAGCAATTGGACGACGAAGTAGAGATTGAAAAAAGTAACATCATTATGGTAGGGCAAACTGGAACAGGCAAAACATTGGTGGCTAAAACTATCGCAAAAATGTTAGACGTTCCGTTGGCAATTGTTGACGCAACGGTATTGACAGAGGCGGGTTATGTTGGAGAAGATGTGGAAAGTATTTTGACACGTTTGCTTCAAGCAGCCGATTATGATGTAGCCAAAGCAGAACGCGGAATCGTATTTATTGATGAGATTGATAAAATTGCTCGTAAGAGTGATAATCCATCGATAACAAGAGACGTTTCTGGAGAAGGAGTACAACAAGCTTTATTGAAACTGTTGGAAGGAACAGTGGTTAATGTACCGCCAAAAGGAGGACGTAAACATCCAGATCAAAAATTTGTTGAGGTAAACACTCAGAATATATTGTTCATCGCTGGAGGTGCTTTTGATGGTATAGAGCGCATTATATCTAAACGATTGAACCGTCAGGCGGTGGGTTATTCTACTTCTAAAAATGCCGACAACATCGATAAAGATAATTTATTGCAATACATTATTCCAAAAGACATTAAGGACTTCGGATTAATTCCTGAGATTATTGGTCGTTTGCCAGTTTTAACGCACATGGATCCTTTGGATAGAGAAACGCTTCGTGCGATTCTTACGCAGCCTAAAAATGCGTTGATCAAGCAATATCAGAAGTTGTTCTCTATGGATGAGGTTGAATTTACAATTACGGATGAAGCATTAGATTTTATTGTGAGTAAAGCATTAGAATATAAATTGGGTGCCCGTGGATTGCGTTCTTTATGCGAAGCAATTTTAACCGATGCCATGTACGATTTACCAAGTTCTGAGGTTAAGAAATTAGAAATTGATGAAGAATACGCCAAAGAAACATTGAATAAAAATTTATTAAAAAGATTGGAAATTGCTTCATAAGTAATCGATCACTTTATAATTATAAAACCTGTTGGAGTAATCGAACAGGTTTTTTTTTGCCTATTTATTTCCTGTAAATGTAAAATTCCTATTCTAATTTAGAAGTGTGCTTAAATCTCACGAACTGAACTGACACTGTTAAAATAACTTATAAACGCGTGTGGTTTTTTATTTTTTCTATACAAATAAACAAAGATTAAGCTTTTTTATAAACAATAGATTACCGATTTTTGCGCTACTAAAATCAATAGACAAGTAATATGGTAGCGATGGATAAGGAAATTATTTTATTAAAAGTTTCGGGTCAAGATAAACCAGGTGTTACTGCCGGTTTAACTTCGGTATTGGCGACTTACAACGCTAATATTCTTGATATTGGCCAAGCCGATATTCATGATACATTGTCTCTCGGAATTTTATTTGAAATTGAAGCGGGTTCGTCTTCAGCACCTGTCTTAAAAGATTTACTTTTTAAAGGATATGAACTGGAAATCAAAGTAAAATTCATTCCAATTTCTATCGCCGATTACGAAACTTGGGTCAAAGGGCAATCGAAACAAAGATATATTATCAATATTTTGGGCGAACGATTAGCAGCTTCGCAACTGGCTGCAGTTACCAAAATAATGTCCGATCAGAAGCTAAATATAGACTCTATAAAAAGATTAACAGGCCGAGCATCTGTGGTAGAACACGAAGACTATCCACGTTCTTGTGTACAATTGTCGGTGTCTGGTGTCGTTACTGATAAAACAGTTTTAACAGCTAGTTTTATGGCTGTTTCTAGAGCTTTAGACGTAGATATTTCATTTCAAGAAGATAGTATTTACAGAAGAAACAGACGCTTAGTTTGCTTTGATATGGATTCGACTTTAATTCAGACTGAAGTTATTGATGAGTTGGCAGAACTGAATGGAGTAGGAGCTCAGGTTCGCGCCATAACCGAAGCAGCAATGAATGGCGAAATTGATTTTAAAGAAAGCTTTAGACAACGCATGGCTCTGCTCGAAGGACTAAGTGAAGAAGTTTTGCAAAATGTTGCAGAAAATTTACCAATTACTAAAGGCGCTCGTCGTTTGATGAAAGCCTTAAAATACTACGGATATAAAACTGCGATCTTATCAGGTGGATTCACTTATTTCGGTAATTATTTGCAAAAAGAATTGGGTTTCGATTACGTACATGCAAATCAATTGGAGATCAAAGACGGAAAACTAACAGGTAATTATTTAGGAGAAATTGTAGACGGTCAAAAGAAAGCCGAATATCTTCAAGCAATCGCCGATAAAGAAGGAATTCACATCAACCAAACCATTGCAGTAGGAGACGGCGCCAATGATTTACCAATGATTAATTTAGCAGGTCTAGGAATTGCTTTTCATGCAAAACCAACCGTAAAAGAAAGCGCTTCGACCTCTATTTCAAGTTTAGGATTAGATGGTGTTCTATATCTTTTGGGGTATCATGATCGTTACATCGACATGATGGAGTAGTACATTTCGTAGATTCAATTTAATCTGGATTTAATCAGTTACATAGCTCGTTTTATAGCTCGTTTTATAGCATGTCCCTGCGGGCCGGGCTGTCCATTTCAATCTTTTGTGCCGAACACCGGCACAAAAGGATTTTCATTGCTATCCCTCATGCAACGTAGTAGTAGATTCGGTTGTACTTCTTTAAAGATGTTTTTTAGGACAGGTAAGTAGCACGATTATATGGAAATCAAAAAAATTTTGTTCAAAATTAGATATTCAAAGTATTGTTGTAGTTCCAATAGTAGTCAAAATTTATCTTTCCGAAATATTACATTTCCTTCAACTGCTCCAAATAATCCCGTTGATTGGATAATCTCGGAATTTTATGTTGCCCACCCAATTTGTTGCGGTCTTTGAGCCAATCGTAAAATAAGTTTTCACGTGCAATATTTATCACCAAAGGATTTAGCGTCATATTGTTATACCGTTTGGCTTCGTAATCAGAGTTTAAGGTTTGCAAAGAATCATCTAAAGCCTTTTGAAATTGATTGATGTCCAACGGTTTTTTCTTGAATTCGATAATCCATTCATGCGCACCTTTTTCTTTGTCTTGCATGAAAATTGGAGCAACGGTGTAATCAATCACTTCGGTTTGTGTCAACATACAAGCTTTGGCAATTGCTTGATCGGTATTCTCGACCATTAGTTCTTCGCCAAAAACATTAATGTGGTGTTTGGTTCGACCAGTAACCCTAATGCGATACGGGTCTAAAGACGTAAATCGAACCGTGTCACCAATTAAATAGCGCCACAAACCAGAATTGGTGGTAATTACGATTGCATAATTTTTATTTAATTCTACTTCCGCAAGTCGAATGGCTTTTTGCTCCAATGTTCCAAAAGTATCCATTGGAATAAATTCGTAAAAAATGCCGTAATCCAACATCAACAATAAATCACTTGAATTATTTAAATCCTGAATGGCGAAAAAACCTTCGGATGCATTATAAATTTCATAATACTTAAAATCTTTTTTAGGAAGAATTTTTTTGTATTGCTCGCGATAGGGTGAAAAATTCACGCCACCGTGAAAATAGACTTCCAGATTTGGCCAAATGTCAAGTAAATTATCTTTTCCAGCACTTTCTAGCACACGGTTTAATAAAACCAACATCCACGAAGGAACTCCAGCAAAACTAGTTACATTTTCATTTCGTGTCTCACTAATAATAGCAGCAATCTTCGATTCCCACTCGCTCATTAACGATGTTTTATTGCTTGGTGTACTGCTAAATTCTGCCCACATGGGCATATTCTCAATCAGAATGGCCGATAAATCTCCGAAATGCGAGTTATTGTCTTCGTAAATCTGTGAACTTCCACCCAAACGCAAACTTTTGCCTAAAAATAGTTGCGAATCTTCGTTATTGTTCAAATACAAGCACAGCAAATCTTTACTGCCTTTGTAGTGGCAATCTTCTAAAGCTTCATTGCTTACGGGGATAAATTTGCTTTTAGCGTTTGTCGTTCCACTTGACTTGGCGAACCATTTTATAGGGCTTTCCCAAAAAACATTTTGCTCGCCCAAACGAGTACGTTCAATCAACGGCTGCAATTCTTCGTACGTAGAAATAGGAACTCTTTCGGTAAACGTTTGATACGATTTTATGGTAGAAAATTCATATTGCTTGCCAACAACGGTATGTTCCGAAGTTCTAATTAAGTCCAATAAAAGTTCTTCTTGAACTTCATTTGGATATTTTAAAAAAAGTTCAATTTGATGAATTCTTTGTTTAAGAACCCACGAAGCAAACGAATTAATTATTGGTAAGGGCATGAATACATTCGGGTTTTAGATTATAGATTTTTAATTCCCGAATCTTACTATCGTAGCAAAAGTCGAATATTTAAAATTTGAATATCCTTGTACAAAAGACTAAATTTGTCTTTATACCAAAAATAGTGTTTTTTTGCAAAATACAATTTTTTATTTACGCTAAAAATCCCGTTAGTGTGTACTATAAGACTGGAACTAGCATAAAGTCACAAACGCAATCTTAAACTCAAATTTACATGCAATACCAAGGTGTTCTTACCAAAATGCAAACCGAAATAGGAAGCCCAATTCAATATTATCTGGTTTTTGAAGACAGTTTTATAAATATGAACCAGTTGTTGAACAAGGAAATCGAAATCAATTTTTTGGGTTACGAATGCTTGAGTTGTCATAAAAAAAAGAAGATTTTTAGACAAGGATTTTGTTACGACTGTTTTTATAGTAGTCCTGCTGTTGGCGATTGGATCATCAGACCAGAATTAAGTACTGCGCATTTGGGTATTGCTGATCGTGATCTAGATTATGAGACTAAAGTACAGCTGCAACCGCACATTGTTTATTTGGCTCTATCGAGCGAAATAAAAGTTGGAGTGACTAGAACCACACAAATGCCAACACGATGGATTGATCAAGGTGCCTGTCAGGCTATTGCCGTTGTTGAGGTTCCTAACAGATATTTAGCAGGAATTACCGAGGTGGCCTTAAAAAACCATTATGCGGATAAAACCAATTGGCGAAAAATGCTGAAAAATGATTTTGAATGTTGCGATTTAGTTGCCGAAAAAGCAAAAGTGGAGTCTTTAATACCAAGCGAAGCTCAGGAATATTTTTACGGTGAGAAAAATGACTTGTACGAAATGGAATATCCAGTAGTAGAGTATCCAAAAAAAGTAGCGAGTTTGAGTTTAGAGAAAACGCCGTATTTTAAAGGTAAGTTGATGGGAATAAAAGGGCAATATTTAATATTTGAAAACGGAACAGTTTTTAATGTTCGTGGATCTGAAGGCTACGTGATAACGCTCGATGTATAGCATCAAACACGTATCTTTTCCTTTTCAAATTAAGAGTCTATCAACGGTCGAAAATAATAATTTATCGCTGATCCGATAATTTAGAACATAAAAAAGCCTGATTGCGCAAACAATCAGGCTTTTTGGTATAGGGATGTAAAAATTATTTTTTCTTTTTAAATAGACCGTTTAATAGTTCATTCGCTTTTGCTTTAACCTCTTCGGTTTTTTGCTCTTTCTCTGTAGGCGGCGTTGCAGTAGAATCTTTTGGTTTTGTATTCTTAGTTAAGAAGTCGTTAACCAATGCATTTCCTTTCTCTTTTAATTTCTCTTTTTGTTGATTAGCCAACTGTGTCGTTAAATTGGTAATTGCAGTTTTGGTGTCTACAGCTACTTTTGGACTAGAGAAATCGCCTGTAATAATTGCATTTATTGGAATGTTTTGTAGTTTTTCTTGATCAGCCGGTGACATTTTAGATAAGAACGCAGCTGCTTCCTTTCCTAAATATTTGGCAGGAACATCAAATTTAATATTGTAATTCATCGTTTGATCGAAACCGTGAGTTCCTCCAATCGTTGCTTTTATATCTTGGTATTTAATGTCGAACGGTTGTACGTTTACTTTTCCATTATCAAATGTCACTCCTAGTTTTAAATCATTTAAATTCAGCTTAGTTAAATCGATGAAGCCAATTTTAGAATCTAAAGCGCTTAACAAAGTAGAACTTTTGGCATTGACAGTAGTAGAAAGCAATTGACCTAATAGATCTCCTGAAATTGACTTCAAATCTGGTGTCAACTCCTTAGCATCCAAATTACCGTGTACTTTTACATTCGAATTTAATTTTCCGTTGATAATTCCGGCCAATGGAGCAATTTTTTTAAACATATCCAATTGCGTAAAAGTTTGTGCAATATCGACCTGATTAAAACCTAAATCCATTACAAAAGTCGGTACTTTCTCTTTAGTAGAAACCGAACCATTCACGCCTATTTTTCCTCCAAAGATCGAAGTGGTAAAATTCTCTAATAATGCCTTTTCATCTTTGACAATTAATTTTCCTGATACGTCTTTCAATTTTAAATTGTCGTATAAAACAATATTGGCTTTTGCCGAAATGGTGCAGTTTAAAAAAGCAGGTATCTTCATGGCGTCTGAAGGTTTAGCTGCTTTGGTCTCGGTTGCTGGCTCGCCAGCAGTCATGAAATCGTCTACTGCCAACTGGTTCGAACTCATATTGAAGTTTCCTTTTAGCTCTTGTTTTTTAAACATAAATCCGTAAAAATTCTCTAAAACTCCCGTAATACTTAAATCACTTTTACCAGTAGTTGCATCAAATTGTTGCAAATCAATTCGGCTAGGATTAAATTGTACTAAAGCGGTTTTAATCGCCATCGATTTGTTGTTTTCGTCCGTGTATTTAAAACCAGATACGCTCATCGTTCCTGCATTTTTAATATTTTCGTATTGACTTTTTTCTACCGAAGCCATATCAAAATTAGTGGTCACATCTGCTTTTAAAATTCCGCTCAATGGCTTGTCTAATTTAATAGGATACGCTTGCGAAAGATGGGCTAAATTGATAGTTCCTTTTAATGCTGCATCAACAATAGGATTCTCTGTAATATTCTTGATTGTAGCTTTTGCGTTAAAAACGTCTTGATCAATTCTAAATGACAACTGATTTAAATTCACATAGGTGTCGTTTAAAACACCAGTTTCGTTGATGATTTTAGTGTCAATTACGATATTTTGAACTGATTTCGGCAAGCTCGGATATTGAAAAGAAGCATTGTTGGAAGCAATAGCTACGTTAAATTTAGGAACCGTAGTATCTGACAACAAGCCTTTTGCATAACCAGCCACTGTAAAGTCTCCTGTAGTTTTTACGTCTTTTAAACTAGCAGAATAAGCAGACGGAATTAAACCTAGAAAATTAGTAAACGAAGACGTTGGAGTCTTAAACTTCAAGTTGTATTCTTGTCCAGCGTCGACCATTTGAATAAAGCCATCAAATTCTAACGGCAATTGGTTAATCAACGCTTTGTTTTCTTTAAAGGTATATTTACTTTGGTCCAAATCAATTCCTAAAACAGCGTCTAAGGTCAACGCTACCTTTTTCATATAATTAATTTTGTCCAGATCTAGCGAAACATAAGCAGTCGATTGTGTTTTTAAATCAAGCTTAGAGTTTGTAAAATCGCCAGTTCCTTTGTGATTTAGACTGTCTATAACAAGTTCTATTTTAGAAGATTCATCGTAATAACGAAACTTAAAATTCTCAATTTTATAATCCTGAATCTTTAAAGCCATCGGGTTTCCAGCTTGTTTGTCTTCGGTCTGTGGCTGGTCTTTTAAGGCAATATCATAATTACCAACACCATCTTTATTGAATAAAATATTGATATAGCCGTTTTTGGAATCAATTGCTTGAATGTTTATCGGTTCATCTTTTGCTTTAAAAAGTTCTTTGATGCTCATCTGTAAATTCAATTCACCCAAAGAAACAAGCGTGTCTCCCTCAAATGGAGCTTTGTTGACAATAGCTAATTTTTGAATGGTCACCGTAGCATTGGGAAAGTCTGAAAACAAACTTAAATCGGCATCCGCAAAATTGACGTGAGCGTCTAGATTTTTATTGATGGTTTCAGCTATTTTCAATTTAATCGTATCCTGAAAAAAATACGGAATGGCAAATAAAGCGCCTACAATCAGTGCGAAAATAATTCCTATCGCAATTGCAATTTTCTTAAACATAATTCTTTTTTTGGGGTTATAATTTGTTTTTTTAGAACGAATGCTGCAAAAATAACGTATTCATTTGTAGAAAATTAAAATATTTTCACAATATCTTATGTGCTATAGTTTTATCCGAAGTATGAATGCGAAAAAAAAGACAGCTCGTCACAAATTTTTTAAAGGAAGAGTGTAAGTTATCCAAGACCAAACCTTTTTCTATTTGTATGTACGTTGTACTACGTCAAAAACACTTTACACCAGTCGTAAAACTTTTGGTTACCGTCGCATTACAGTAAGAGTTCCTAACGGTAGAGAGTTCTTGGTAGTTAAATAGGTTATCTATAATAGGATCAAATTGTTCTTACGTTTAATTTTGACAGTACATTCATTTCCATAGAAACGCAATAAAAAATCCGTTTGAAATTACTCTCAAACGGATTTTAATGTAGTTTTTTTTCAAACTGCTGTAATTATTTTTTTATTGAATGATAATTTCAAAAGGCATCAAGGCTTGAACACCTTTCATTTGCTGGCTTTTTTTAATTTGCTCTAAAAGCATGTAGTTTTCTGCACCAATTTCTTCCTTGATAAAAGCTTCTTTTGATTTTGCAAAAGGCAATCCGCTCAACAAATCATTAAGATTTTTTTTGTATTCTGGAAAGTTTTGCGTGCTGTAGTTTTTAGTTTTTCCCAATTTAGCTGCTTCTGCAATAGCATCATTTAGACCGCCAATTTGATCTACTAAACCAATTTTTAGCGCTTCAGAACCAGACCAAACACGACCCTGTGCGATCGCATCAACTTGATCAAAATTCATTTTTCTTCCTTCCGCTACACGAGTTACAAAAGTCTTGTAAATGTGCTCTACACTTTCTAAAGTTACAGCGGCGAATTTTTCGTCAAGTGGTACAAACGGACTATAATTTGCCGAATTTTCGTGTGTTTTTACTTGTTGTGTGTGTACTCCAACTCTCGTTGCTAATGCAGTGAAGTTGGGTAATACTCCAAAAACTCCAATAGAACCAGTAATCGTGTTTTTTTCAGCAAAGATTTTATTAGCATTACAAGCAATATAATAACCGCCAGAAGCCGCGTAATTTCCCATAGAAACGACTACAGGTTTTACTTTTTTAGTCAATTCGATTTCTCTCCAGATCAAATCAGAAGTTAAAGCACTTCCACCAGGACTATTAATGCGCAATACAATTGCTTTAATTTTTTTATCCTTGGCTGCTTCTTGCAAAGAACGACGCATCGAACCTTCTCCAATTGTATTTACGTCTCCTTCTCCACTACCAATTTCGCCTTGTGCATAAATGATTGCAATTTGATCTTCTGCATCTTTGTCAAGCGAGGTTGTTAATATATTGTGCGTGTAATCTTCAATAGAAATTTTATTGTAATCTTCATCAGCTTTTACTTTTAAAGCTTTTTTAATGTCATTGTGATATACATCTTCGTAAGCAATAATGTCAACTAATTTTTCTGCTTTTGCCATTTCGGGCGTGCGGGCTAAAAGTCCGTTGGCAATTTCGTTAAGTCTAGTTGTAGATACTTTTCTGCTGGTCGAAATATCAGCCACAATTACATCCCAAACCGAATTCAATAATGCGGTAGTCTGCTCTCTGTTTGCATCGCTCATTTCGTTTTGAAGAAAAGGTTCTACAGCACTTTTGTATTTTCCGTGTCGAATCACTTCCATATGAATGCCTGATTTTTCTTGCAAATCTTTAAAGAACATCAATTCAGACGAAAGTCCTTTAAAATCCATATCTCCCACAGGATTTATGTATATTTTATCGGCAACCGAATTTAAATAATATTCTTTTTGAGAATATGTATTTGCATAAGCCATTACAAATTTTCCAGATTTTTTAAATTCATTTAAGGCAGTACGAACTTCTTTGGCCTGTGCCATTCCTAAAGATGATTCATCGTTTAAGATCGAAATTCCTTTGATTTTTTCATCCTTTTCTGCCGCTTTTATCGCATTAATTACATCAGTTAATCCGATTGTTTTTTGTTCCGAAAAAATTGTAACCCATGGGTCTTCGTATTTACCGGCGTAATCATCACTAATTTTTTTAAGATCTAGCTCGATAACCGAATCACTTTTAAGTGTAACCTTATCAGAGCCGCCAAGCAATGCAGCAATAAAAACAATCCCGAAAAATGCAATCATTAGAAAGACAAAAATTCCGATAATCGTTGCTAAAACGTTTCCTAAAAACTTCATAGTATTTATTTTTATATATAAGTATTCAAAAAGAGCACTTCGTTACAAAAATAAGTAAAAGTTAATTTTATTAGCACTTATAAATCTGTAAAATAAATGGTGTTATTTTGTTTCATACTGAAAATTGTTTTATGTCCAAAGCTGTACCTGTCGGCTTTTGTTTTTTTGTTATTGATGCAAGCACAGTTCTATTAAAGTTTTGTATGAAATAAATACAAACAATAATAAATATTATAGGAGTGAGGTTGCATTTGTTGGGACTTTGGAGTTCGTTGATAATGATAATGTCGAGACATATTACAATTTTTCAACGAATTACACCACTGTCGCTAACTGTATTAATGAAGAAGTAAAATCTAATCTTCGGCCGCATAAAGATATATTTAAGGAAAAATTTGAGCATGATAAATTATTTTGGGAAAGTCAAAATCAGTTGCCGCTGACAATAAAGCTGAAACAGTTTTTAAAAAGTGTGGAGTTGAAAGAAGGGATAAAAAAGTATACAATATTATTGGTGATTTTTAATTTTTTTTGAAGCACTTTAGACAAAAGATCTAAATTAGATTTACTTACTTTGTGTTTAATTATGAAAGCACAACATCAAGTCGTTTTATCACTCGGAAGCAATCAAGGCAATCGCCTTGAAATTATAAAAGAATGCATAGCCAATATTCATCAAGAAGTTGGAACGGTTATAAAGGTTTCGAAGGTTTACGAAACTCCATCTTGGGGTTTTGAAAGTGACGCTTTTTACAATTGTGCGGTAGTTTTACATACATTTGATTCGGCTAAGACAATCTTAAAACAAATCTTAAAGGTCGAAAAAAAGTTAGGCCGTGTTCGAAAGGAAATGCTCGGTTATCAAGCTCGCATTATTGATATTGATTTGATTATTTTTGATGAAGAAATCATTCAGACCGAAAAATTGCATGTACCGCATCCATTGATGCAAAACCGAATGTTTGTTTTAAAACCGATCTTAGATTTAGATTTAAATTGGAAACATCCGATACTAAATCAAACAATTTCAGAATTAATTCATAATTGTACCGATGAGAGTTCTTGTATTGCGGTCAACACTGTAGAGGAGCCTTTACAGGAAATACGCTTAAATAATTTTAACTATATTGCTTTTGAAGGAAATATTGGAGCAGGAAAAACAACTTTAGTGCACAAGTTATCTGAAGATTTTAATGCCAAAATAGTATCTGAACGTTTTGCAGACAATCCTTTTTTACCGAAATTTTATAAAGATCCCAATCGATATGCTTTTCCGCTAGAGATGTCTTTTCTTGCCGATCGATACAAGCAATTGTCGGATGATTTGGCACAATTTGATTTGTTTAAAGATTTTATAATTGCCGATTATCACATTTTTAAATCGCTGATATTTGCGAATATTACGTTGACGGAAGATGAAAATCGTTTGTATCGAAGTTTGTTCGATATCATCGCCAAAGAAATGCCGAAGCCCGATTTGTATGTGTATTTATACCAAAATACGGAACGTTTACTGCAAAATATTAAAAAAAGAGGGCGCAGTTACGAGCAAAATATCGAAGCCGATTATTTGGATAAAATAAATACCGGCTATTTAGAATTTATAAAGTCGCAGACCAATTTAAACGTATTGCTCATTGATGTTTCCGACTTGGACTTTGTTAAAAATCACAACGATTATTTATTTATACTCGAAAAACTAAAATCAGCTTTGGTTTAAATCTTTAGTACTTATAGTTTTATTTAGGCCAATTCATTTTTTGAAATAAATCCCAAACGACAATTCCGGCACTTACAGAAATATTCAAAGAATGTTTGGTTCCTAATTGCGGAATTTCAATACAACCATTGCAAGCTGCAACAGCTTCTTGAGCAACGCCGTACACTTCATTTCCAAAAACTAGTGCATATTTTTGATCTGACGTAATTTTAAAATCTTGTAAAAAAACAGCATTTTCTACTTGCTCAATAGCCAAAGTAATAATGTTGTCTTTCTTTAATTTCGTTATTAATTCGACTACATTTTCAACATGTTCCCAACTTACAGTATCGGTCGCACCAAGCGCTGTTTTATGAATTTCTTTATTTGGAGGAGTAGCAGTAATTCCGCACAAGTATATTTTTTCGATTAAAAAAGCATCAGCAGTACGAAAAACCGATCCAATGTTATGCAAACTTCTCACATCATCTAAGATTAAGATCAAAGGAGTTTTTTGGGATTGTTTAAAATCGGATATTGATTTACGCTCTAATTCGCTATTTTCTAATTTTCTCATTGTTGTTGTTTTTTGGACATAAAAAAAGCTCCCAAAGGTAAGGAAGCTTTTTTAATTTATTTGTTATTTTGCAATTTAGCTTTTTGTAGCATCTGGCAAAACATTACCTTTTATTGTCAATACTTTTGATGGTTGACCGGCTGCGTTAGATGAAACTGTTACTGTTTTAGTAAAAGCACCAACTCTGTCAGTAGCATATTTTACACCAATAATTCCTTTTGCTCCTGGAGCAATCGGTTCTTTTGGTGAAGTAGGAACTGTACATCCGCAAGATCCTTGAGTGTTCGTAATAATTAATGGTTTTGTACCGTTGTTTGTAAAAACAAATTCACGTTTCCCGTCAGAATTGTGAGCGATATTTCCGTAGTCAATTACGTCAGTTTGAAAAGCCATTCCTGCACCGTCAATCTTGGCAACTTTAGCAGTAGATTTGGCTTGAGCGTTAGAAGTGGTAACTCCTAAAACAGTAAACATTGCGAGTAAAATTATTTTTTTCATTGTGGTAAAATTTTAATTACAACAAATCTATATAAAATATTGAAAAATGAGCTTAAAAAAAACTTAAAATAAATTAATTTTTTTGTACAAATACGTTATTCGTTTTAAAATTTTTAAATTCGCTCCGATATTATTTCATTCCTAAAAACAAAAATTTGGCAGCTAAAGATAAGGTGGTTAAAGAAACCCCATTGATGAAACAGTACAATGAAATTAAACGAAAGTATCCCGATGCTTGTTTGCTTTTTAGAGTAGGCGATTTTTATGAAACTTTTGGTGAAGATGCTGTTCGAGCGTCCAAAATTTTAGGGATAACCTTAACTAAACGTGGTGCAGGTTCTGAAACAGAAACGGCTTTGGCTGGTTTTCCACATCATTCTATAAATACGTATTTACCCAAATTGGTAAAAGCAGGATTAAGAGTTGCAATTTGTGATCAATTAGAAGATCCAAAAATGACCAAAACCATCGTAAAACGTGGGGTAACCGAACTGGTCACTCCTGGAGTTTCACTCAATGATGAGGTTCTGCAATCTAAAAGCAATAACTTTTTAGCTTCTATCTATTTTACCAACAAAAATATTGGAGTTTCTTTCTTAGATGTTTCCACAGGAGAGTTTTTAACCGCTCAAGGAAATGCAGATTATATCGATAAGTTATTGCAGAATTTTAATCCGAGTGAGGTTTTAGTTCCCAAACAACAGAAAAACGATTTTAGAGAAAATTTTGGCGATGATTTTCATACTTTTTATTTAGAAGATTGGATATATAAAGAAGATTACGCAGTCGAAACCTTGACCAAACATTTTCAAACCGTTTCTTTAAAAGGTTTTGGTATCGAAGAGTTAAGGGAAGGCATAATTGCTTCTGGCGCCATTTTATATTATTTATCCGAAACCCAACACAACAGAGTCCAGCATATCACGGCGATTCAGCGAATTGCCGAAGATGCTTACGTGTGGATGGATCGTTTTACCATTCGCAATTTAGAGTTGTACCACAGTTATAATCCAAATGCAGTTACCTTATTAGATGTAATTGACAGAACGCTTTCGCCAATGGGTGGTCGTCTACTTAAACGTTGGTTGGCATTGCCATTAAAGGATGCAAATAAGATTAAAAGTCGCCATCAGGTCGTAACTTATTTGAAAGAGAATACAGAAATTTTACAGAAGGTTCAGTATCAAATCAAACAAATTTCAGATTTAGAACGCTTGATTTCTAAGATCGCTACCGGAAAAATTTCACCACGAGAGATTATTTATCTAAAAGAATCTTTAGATGCTATTATTCCCATCAAAGAACTGGCGCTTAAAAGTCCGCAAGAAGCCGTAAAAGTAATTGGTGATAATTTGCACAGTTGCGATTTGCTTCGCGAGAAAATTAAAACCACCTTAAATCAAGATGCGCCTGTAGCTATTGTCAAAGGAAACGCCATTGCGAAAGGAATCAATGCTGAATTAGATGAACTTCGTGCAATTTCTATTTCAGGAAAAGAATATCTCGAGGGAATTGAATCACGAGAATCGGCTCGTACCGGTATTACTTCTTTAAAAATATCATTCAATAATGTATTTGGATATTACATTGAAGTTAGAAATACACACAAAGATAAAGTTCCAACAGAGTGGATCCGAAAACAAACCTTGGTAAACGCTGAGCGTTATATTACAGAAGAGTTAAAAGAATACGAAAGTAAAATTCTAGGTGCCGAAGAAAAAATTCATAAAATAGAAACCGAACTGTTTGAACAGTTGGTCGCTTGGATCACAACATACATTAAACCCGTTCAAATGAACGCCAGTTTGGTTGCGCAATTAGACTGTCTCTGTTCGTTTACGCAACTTGCAAACGAGAATAAATACGTTTGTCCAGAAATCGATGATTCTTTAGAGTTGGATATACGAAACGGACGTCATCCCGTGATCGAGAAACAATTGCCAATCGATGTACCTTATATTGCAAATGATGTATTCTTGGATAGAGAGACGCAGCAACTCATTATGATTACGGGGCCAAATATGTCTGGTAAGTCGGCGATTTTAAGACAAACAGCATTGATTGTGCTTTTGGCTCAAATGGGAAGTTTTGTTCCTGCTGAAAGTGTTCGAATGGGAATTGTAGATAAAATTTTTACTAGAGTAGGAGCGTCTGACAATATCTCGATGGGCGAATCTACTTTTATGGTCGAAATGAACGAAACCGCTTCGATCTTGAATAACATCTCCGATCGAAGTTTGGTATTATTAGATGAAATTGGTCGAGGAACGAGCACCTACGATGGAATTTCGATTGCGTGGGCTATTGCTGAGTTTTTACACGAGCATCCGTCCAAACCCAAAACACTGTTTGCTACTCATTATCATGAACTGAACGAAATGCACGAATCGCTGCCTCGCATTCAAAATTATAATGTTGCAGTCAAAGAATTAAAAGATACCGTTCTGTTTGTCCGGAAACTGATCAAGGGCGGGAGTGCACACAGTTTTGGTATTCATGTGGCTAAAATGGCGGGTATGCCTCAAATCGTAATTTTAAAAGCACAAAAACTTTTAAAGAAATTAGAGAAAGATCACTCTAGCGCTGCGTTAAACGGAATAAAACCTGCAAAAGATGAAATGCAAATGAGTTTCTTTAATTTAGATGATCCGTTATTGGAAGAAATAAAAGAAGAGATTTTGAACCTAGATATTAATTCAATTACACCTGTAGAAGCATTAATGAAGCTAAATGAGATTAAAAGAATGCTTGTTCGAAAATAATTTCATTTTTAAAGAATAGTAAATCAATAGTTTATGTTTTTATTCTAAATTTTTTTAAAAAAAGGCTTGTGTAATTGAATAAATGTCCTAAATTTGCACTCGCAATACGGTACAAGTGTTGCAGTTCTTAAAAAAGTTTGAAACGCGAAAATAGCTCAGTTGGTAGAGCGCGACCTTGCCAAGGTCGAGGTCGCGGGTTCGAGCCCCGTTTTTCGCTCAACGCCATACAATGCTCGGATGGTGAAATTGGTAGACACGCTGGACTTAAAATCCAGTGAACAGCAATGTTCGTGCGGGTTCAAGTCCCGCTCTGAGTACAAAGCCTCTTCGAAAGAAGAGGCTTTTTTATTTTATATATATTCGTGATTCAAAATGAATCTTCTCTTTTGAATGCGGACAATATTTTTCAATCAAAAAAAATCACAATGGGTGCTTTTGTAATTAGTAAGCGATTTAACGACGAATATAAATTTGTGTTTACTTCTAGAAAAGGTAAAGTAGTTTTTACTAGTTTGAGCTATGAACTAAAGTTTGAGTGTGAAGAAGCTGTGGATCGATTTAAAGAAAAAATCGATTCGGCTGATTTTAAAAAATTCAAATCTTCTGGTGGAAAATATTTTTTTAAATTGGTTTTTGAGGAAAAACATTTTGCGACGAGTCGAAAATATTCGACTGCGTTGATGTTGCAAAAAGGAATTAATGAAATCGTAAAATACGGCGTTCAGTCAGAGATATTAGACTTTACTGACAATCCGTTTGGTTTTGAAGAAGAAGAGCTGGAAACAGAAGTTTAAAAGCATTGTTTGAGATAGCTTACTGCTTATTTCAATTCCTAAAATAAAAGGCATAAAAAAAGCCATCTCGTTTGCACGGATGGCTATTTTTTTGATTTTAGCTAAAAATTATTTAGTAGCGTCTTCAACAGCTGTAGCAGCAGAATCAATTACTTGAGTAGCAGAATCAATTACTTGATTAGCTGAATCGATAGTCATAGCAGCAGAGTCAATTACTTCTTCAGCTGGAGTTTCAGCAGCAGCGTCAGCTTTCTTACAAGATACAACAGTTAATACAGCAACAGCAGCTAAACTTAAAAATACTTTTTTCATCTTACTTTATTATAAAAGGTTAATTATTAATTCGAGGCAAAGATATAAAATTTTTGATATGTAAAATATTTTTTCATTTTTTTTTTGAAAAATATTCAATCTTTTTCTCTGGAGGGTATTTAACAATTATTATGCCAGATTTAACCTCTAGGTTCTTGACCTGGGCCAAATTATTTTTTCTTTAAGTCTTTCTTTTTCATTGACTTGCCTGTTTTTGGATGAACAAGCTTCAATTCAGATATAATATTGGTAGCACCAGCATATTTATCAATAATGAACAAAATATAGCGTGCATCAACCATAATGTTTCTACAGATGCTTGGGTCGTAATAAATATCACTCATGGTACCTTCCCAAACACGATCAAAATTCAGCCCAATTAGGTTTCCATTTGCGTCAATCGCCGGACTGCCCGAATTTCCCCCAGTAGTATGATTTGTTCCAATAAAGTTTACTGGCATCTTACCATTTTGGGCATATTGACCATAATCTTTGGCTTTATATAAGTCAACTAATTTGGTAGGCACGTCAAATTCATAATCACCCGGAATGTATTTTTCCATTACACCTTCTAAATAAGTTACTGGTTCGTAAAGAACTGCATCTTTTGGTGCGTAGCTTTTTACCTGCCCGTAAGTTACACGTAACGTACTGTTTGCGTCTGGGAATATGCGATCGTTTGTACCCAACTCTAATTGTGCTTTCATGTAATCACGTTGCAAAGCTGTAATTTTCATGTTCAGCTCGTCGTATTTTGGTGCTACTTCATTAAAGTAAGAGGCGCTTAAGTCTTTCACCAATTTAAAAGCGGGATCGCTGTTTAGTTTTTTCAAGATACTTTTAGTGTCGCCAGATAAAATCTCTTTTACACCTTCAAAAGTGGTTAGTTTTGATTTCCCGTAAACGGCTGCAGTCAATTGAGTAGCAGTCGCATTTTTTAAACTTACAGGTAAAAATTGCTGTGGAGATTGTTTGGCATACATCTCAATTACTTGTTCGAAGATTTTTTCGTCGACTTTTTTATTGAAATCTTTGTAAAATTCGCCCAAACCACTGGCAAGATTATTTTTTCTATCAGTAAAAGATTGTTCACCTTTGTTCTTATAAATTTGCTCTAGTTGTACAAATTTGTAGGTCGTTTTAAGTAATTCAACGTTTCTTAAAACAATCTCGCTAAAATAATCTCTAGCAATTGCATAAGGAGCAATTGCCTTGTAGTTCGTGTCAAAGTTGGCTAATAACGAACCGTATTCCGTTTCTTTTCCTGCCTTGATAAGTTTTTCTTGAAATACTTTTTCTTGTTCTTTCTTTACTCCAGCCGCATTCGATTTTTGTAAACCTTGTGATTCACCAATCCATTTTTTATAATAATTGGCTGTACTTGCGTATTTGGCAGCGTATTGAATTTTAATGGCTTTGTCTTTTCGCATGAAACCGTCTGTAACTTTTAAAACTCTATCTCGAATTTCAATTTTAGTTGGGTTCAATTCATTAACAATTTGCTCAATAGCGACTGCAGGCAAATACTCGCTTGTTTTTCCTGGATATCCAAATACTAAAGTAAAGTCGTCTTCGGCAACACCATCCAAAGATATTGGTAAAAAGTGTTTCGGAGTATAGGGAACGTTGTCTTTAGAATACTTTGCTGGCTGGTTGTTTTTGTCTGCGTAAATTCTAAACAAAGAAAAATCACCAGTATGACGAGGCCAAACCCAGTTGTCGGTATCTGATCCAAATTTTCCAATACTTGTAGGTGGAGCACCAACCAAACGTACATCGCTATATGTTTCAGTTACAAAAAGCATGTATTGATTTCCTTCAAAAAACGTACGAATTTTATTTTCTTGGTATTTTTCTTTTGGAAATGTATTGGACAAAGCCGAAATGTTTTGCTGAATTTTCGCTTGTTTGTCTGATTCATTTGGTAAAACAGCAACTCCTTCTAAAATTTGTTTGGTTACATCTTCAATCTTTACGATAAAAGTAACTTCCAAATTCTCATTTGGTAATTCGTCTTCCATTTTATAAGCCCAAAAACCATCGGCTAAATAATCATTTTCTACCGATGAATGTGCTTGAATTTGTCCGTAACCACAATGATGATTGGTTAAAAGCAAACCTTTTGGCGAAATAACCTCAGATGTACAGCCGCCGTTGAAGTGAGGAACAGCGTCTTTTAAACTTGAACTATTAACATCGTAAATATCTTTAATCGACATTTTCATTCCAAGTGCTTGCATTTCTTTTGCGTTCATTCCGTCAAGTAAAGATGGAATCCACATTCCGCCTTGTTGTGCTTGTACTTGAAAAACAAACAATAATGCGAATAATTTTAAAAACTTCATTTTTTTTGATTTAATTGATAAATTTATCGGGGTTTGTAGCTCATTAATTTTCGATTGTGAAATTCGAAATCGCTTGCAATATACAATTTTTGTGCGTTGTTGTTGTGCTCTTCTACCTCTAAGTAAATATGTTTCAAAGATAAATTTGAAATTTGCTCGATAATAAATTGTACCGTTTTCTTGCCCAATCCTTTCCCTCTGGCTTTTTCACTCAGATACAATTCATCTAAAAAGGCGATTCTTCCTTGGTATTCGAAACTAAAAACAAAAGTCAGAATAACATAGCCAACTACTTCTTTCTCAGTAAAAATGAGCCACGCTTTGCCTAATTTTTCATTAGTGATGAATTCTTTAAATAGGGCTGTCGAGGTTTCCGTGTCAATCGGATAATTATCGATTGCGTAAAATTCTTCCATCAAACTCACAATAAGCTCAAGGTCTGAATTTGTTATTTCTTTAAAAACTACCATGATATTGCGTTAAAAATTGTTGTTGTGGCGCCTTTATTTTCTTGGACAAAATGGCTGCAAATAAGTCCTTGTTTTTTTCTCAAATCAACATCAGAAATGAGTTTGTTAAAAATATGTTCTAATTCGATTGCGTTCGAAATACTAATGCAACCGTGGTTTTGGACCAATGCAGTCGCTTCTTCAAAATGAGAAAAATTGGGGCCAATTACAATGGGGACGCCAAAAGTGGCTGGCTCTAATAAATTATGAACACCAGGATTTCCAAAACCTCCACCAACATATGCAATATCGGCATAACTGTAGATTTTGGTTAAAATACCAATCGTGTCAATTATAAAGACATCAAACTCTTTTAAATTTTGGTTTTCTTTTTCCGAAAAAAGAACGGTTTTTTTTATGATTGCATTTTTAAGTTGCTCAATTTGGTCCATTTTTATGTTGTGTGGCGCAATAATAAATTTGACATTTTTCGCAGTCGAATTAATATAATCAATTAACGAAGATTCGTCTTTGGGCCAAGAGCTTCCAACAACAATAGTGGTAGTATTGTTTTTAAATTCGGCTATGAAATCAAGCTGATTGTCTTTTTCTAGAATAGCGACGACACGATCAAATCTTGTATCTCCAGAGACAATCACATTGTTTAAATGAATGTCATTTAATAACTTTTTCGATTTTTCATTTTGAACAAAAAAGTACGTGAAAGCAGTAAGCGCTTTTCTGTAAAAACCGCCATAACGTTTAAAGAATATTTGGTTTTCTCTAAAAACACCAGAAACTAGATAGGTCGGAATTTTATTTTTTTCAAGTTCACTTAGGTAGTTTAACCAAAATTCATATTTGATAAAAAACACTTTTTCGGGATGTACCAAGGAGATAAATTTCTTAGCATTGCTCTTGGTGTCCATTGGCAAATAGACGGTCACATCTGCAACGGTATTGTTTTTTCGGACTTCATAACCAGAAGGCGAAAAAAAAGTAACAATTATTTTGTGATTGGGATGTGTGCTTTTTATTTTTTCGATAATGGGTAGCCCTTGTTCGTATTCACCTAAAGAAGCCGCGTGAAACCAAAAGGTTTTGTCGGTTGGTTCTATTTTTTCAGAAAGTGTCGAAAAAACATCTTTTCTTCCCGACACAAATAAGTTGATTTTGGAGTTGAAAAGAGCTACTATTTTTAATAAAAAAGTGGCAATATATAGGACTACATTGTATAAAAAAAGCATAAAGGAATATTTGCTGCTAAAATACGCTTCTTTCGTTTATTTTTATGGTTAAAAGCCATTAAATAACTATTTTTGTACTGCCATTTTTATAATTTTCTCTTAGATAAAGTGGAATAAAAGCAATTGATAATCAGAGAATTTTAAGCCAAATTAAAATGAAAAAAATACAAATGGTTGACCTTAAAGGTCAATACGATAAAATAAAAGATACGGTCAATGCTTCTATACAAGACGTTTTAGATACAAACACGTATATCAACGGACCTGTGGTTCATGAGTTTCAAAAAAATCTTGAACAGTACTTAGGCGTTAAGCACGTAATTCCTTGTGCTAATGGTACCGATGCGTTACAAATTGCGATGATGGGCTTGGGTTTACAGCCCGGTGATGAGGTAATTACAGCCGATTTTACTTTTGCAGCAACTGTTGAAGTGATTGCTTTGTTACAGTTAACGCCTGTTTTAGTAGATGTGGATATGCATGATATGAACATCTCTATAGATGCGATTAGAAAAGCAATAACGCCAAAAACCAAAGCAATTGTTCCTGTGCATTTGTTTGGTAGAACGGCTCACATGGATGTTATTATGGAAATTGCGCGCGAAAATAATTTATATGTAATTGAAGATAATGCTCAAGCTATTGGCGCTGATTATTTGTCAGCATCTGGAGTTACGATTAAAGCAGGAACCATAGGACATGTTGGGGCAACGTCATTTTTTCCATCTAAAAACTTAGGTTGTTATGGAGACGGAGGAGCAATTTTTACAAATGATGACGATCTAGCACACATGCTGCGTGGAATTGTCAATCACGGAATGTACGAACGATACCATCACGATGTGGTAGGCGTAAATTCTAGATTAGACAGTATTCAGGCAGCTGTTTTGAATGTGAAACTGCCGCTTTTGGATATTTACAATGCAACAAGACGTACTGCGGCTAGTTTATACAACCAAGCTTTTGACGGTCACGCTAATATTATTACGCCATCTTTTGATGCTAATAAAAACAATCATGTTTTTCATCAATATACCTTGAGAATAATAAATGCAGATCGAAATGGTTTGTTAGAGCATTTGCAACAAAAAGGAATTCCTTGCGCAATATATTATCCAATTCCATTGCATGCTCAAAAAGCGTATAAAAACGAAAGATATTTGGAGGATGACTTTTTAATTACCAATCAATTGGTGAAAGAAGTGCTTTCGTTGCCGATGCACACAGAGTTAGACGAAGAGCAAATTCAATTTATTACGAGTTCTGTTTTAGAATTTTTAGACAAATAACGATAAAAATATTATGAAGATACTTGTAACTGGCGGATTAGGTTTTATTGGTTCTCACACGGTAGTCGAATTACAAAATGAAGGTTTTGAAGTTGTAATTATTGACAATCTTTCTAATTCTACCGAAGAAGTTTTGGATGGAATTGTAGCAATTACAGGTAAAAAACCAATTTTCGAGAAATTAGATTTACGAGAAAAGAGTGCCGTTCAAGATTTTTTTAAAAAATACCAAGATATAAGTGGAGTGATCCATTTTGCAGCATCTAAAGCTGTAGGTGAGAGTGTTATAAATCCGTTATTATACTACGAAAACAACATTAGTACTTTAGTTTATTTGTTGCAAGAATTACAGCAAAAACCAGAAGCAAGTTTTATTTTTAGTTCGTCTTGTACCGTTTACGGTCAAGCCGAAAAAATGCCAATTACCGAAGATGCACCGGTACAACAACCGATTTCTCCTTACGGGAATACCAAAAAAATTGGAGAAGAGATCATTAGCGATACAGCGAAAGTAACCAACATCAATGCCATTTTATTGCGCTATTTTAACCCGATTGGTTCGCATCCAACTACTCAAATTGGTGAATTACCAATTGGTGTTCCTCAAAATTTAGTGCCTTTTATTACGCAAACAGGAATTGGATTGCGCCAAGAATTAGCTGTTTTTGGAGATGATTATCCAACAGCAGATGGAACTGCAGTTCGCGATTACATTCATGTTGTAGATTTGGCAAAAGCGCACGTAATTGCATTGCAACGTTTGTTAAACAAACAAAATTTGGATAAAGTAGAGACCTTTAATTTAGGAACTGGAACAGGAAGTTCGGTTCTTGAAGTGATTCACAGTTTTGAAAAAGTGAGTGATAAAAAACTAGCGTATAAAATTATGGGTCGACGCGAAGGAGATATTACAGAAGCGTACGCAAGTACTACGAAAGCGAATGAAATTTTGGGTTGGAAAGCAAAATTTACTTTAGATCAAGCGATGGACAGTGCTTGGAAATGGGAACAAAAGATTAGAAGTTAGTATGTAAATCTAATACCATCATCATAAGAAGCCCCAAATTATTTATTGATAGTTTGGGGTTTTTACTTGTGGTTAATTCAAAAGATTTGTAATAATAAATATAAATAGAATTTTTTGAATCATTACATAGATTCGTAATCGGTGACTGCCAAGCAGCAAAAGAGCTCTAAAAACAAAATCCTCGCCAACTTTTCGTTAACGAGGATTTTTTTATAAATTAAGAATTAAATTCTAAAAATTATTTTTAAGCATTTGCAGTAGCAGCTTCTTTATCAATTTTACCAATTAATCCAGATAAAACTTTTCCAGGTCCAACTTCAGTAAATAAAGTCGCGCCATCGGCAATCATTTGTTGTACCGATTGTGTCCATTTTACAGGAGCAGTTAATTGAATGATTAAGTTCTTTTTAATTTCGTTGGGGTCAGAAACGGCAGTTGCGGTTACGTTTTGATAAACAGGGCAACTTGGTGTAGCAAAAGTAGTTGCTTCAATAGCTGCAGCTAATTCTTCTCTCGCAGGTTCCATCATTGGCGAGTGGAATGCTCCGCCAACAGGCAATAATAAGGCACGTTTTGCGCCAGCTGCTTTCATCGCTTCGCATGCTTTTTCAACTGCCGAAGTTTCTCCAGAAATAACCAGTTGACCAGGGCAGTTGTAATTTGCTGCAACAACAACACCGTCAATAGTAGCACAAACCTCTTCTACAACGTTATCCGCTAAGCCTAAAACTGCTGCCATTGTTGAAGGTTTTATTTCACATGCTTTTTGCATCGCCAAAGCACGTTTCGAAACTAATTTTAAACCGTCTTCAAAAGATAAAGTGCCATTAGCGACTAAAGCCGAAAATTCCCCTAAGGAATGTCCCGCTACCATTTCTGGATGAAAATTTTCTAATGTTTTTGCCAAAATAACGGAGTGTAAAAATACAGCAGGCTGCGTAACTTTGGTTTCCTTTAGTTCTTCAGCGGTACCTTCGAACATAATATCAGTGATGCGAAAACCTAAAATTTCATTTGCTTTTTCAAATAGTTCTTTGGCCAAAGCCGAGTTTTCGTATAAATCTTTACCCATTCCGGTAAATTGTGCGCCTTGTCCAGGAAAAACGTATGCTTTCATCTGTAGTTTTTTTATTGTTTTTTAATATTTATCAGCAGCAACGTCATAAGACATCGCATGTCTTTAAGTTAAAGATTGAAAAAAGGAACTATCGAAAAGTTACTTTCGATCGGGCTGCAAAAATAGCACTTTTTAGTTTGTAAAATTCGTAAACCTATAAATCGAATGTTTTCACGAAACAAAAATCTGAAGTACACTAGATTACATTGCATTCTGCGCAAGTCAAACCGCAAGTAACGTTTATCGCAACAAAAAAACCAAAAGCGTAGTATCTTCATTTAGTAAATCAAAAAAATAAAAAACGCGTGTATTTTTAAATGCACGGGTTTAATCAAATTGAATCTAAAATTACAAATTATTGTTTTGCTAATTCCAATTCAATAACCATTTTTACTTCTTCTCCTACCAAAACGCCACCTGTTTCAAGAGCAGAATTCCAGCTCAAGCCACAATATTTACGGTTTATTTTACCATAAATATTTAAACCAACTTTAGTGTTTCCCCAAGGATCGGTCATTAGTCCGCTAAATTCAACTGGAAATCGTACTGCTTTTTCAATTCCTTTTACCGATAAATTTCCAGCTAAATCGTAATTGTGATCGTCAACTTTTTTGAAGGAAGTCGATTTGAAAATTAATTTAGGATTGTTGTCCGCATCAAAAAAATCGGCACTTTTAAGGTGTCCATCTCTTTCTGCATTGTTGTTATCTACCGAATTTACGTCGGCAGAAAAATCTATAGTTGCATTTTCAAAACTGTCTCCGTTGGTAGTAATTGTGGCTTCGTATTCTTTAAATTGACCTGAAATATTGGTAAACATCATGTGTTTTACTTTAAAACCAATGGCGGAGTGCGTCGGATCAATTGTCTAATTTTTAGTTGTCATATTCTTGTTTTTTAACTGTTGTTTTTCCGTACTCTAACAAAGTTACAGCAATTGTAAGTAATTGACAATTAGTCTGTCTTAAGAACTAAAACAGGACTGGTGTTTTTTTAAGTATATTTTTAAGGAAAAAAATAAATCATATTTTTTTTTATTCTACCTTCGTTCGTTGGCTGTAACTTCAGTCTTTCCAAAATACTAATGGAAAATTCCTTCGAGGATTTAGTTGCTTCTTATATCGAAAATAAAGTAGGTATATCAGAGCGTTTTTTAAGTGCCGACTTGGCCAATCATCTTAAAGAAAATTTAATTAATTTAAACAAAAACAGCTTGCTGGTTGCAGCAGGAATCGGAAACACGCAGCTGCCTTCGTACGACGGAGCCATTCGAAGCGATTCGATTTATTGGCTGGATCGAAAGCATAACAATGTTTTTGAAGATGCTTTTTTTGATCAAATGGATCAGTTTGTGCTTTACTTAAACGAAAGTTGTTATGCCGGCATTACGGGATACGAGTTTCATTATTCGCTGTATGAAAAAGGAGATTTTTATCTGAAGCATTTGGATCAATTCAAAAACCATTCGGGTAGAAAATATTCAATGATTAGCTATTTAAATACAAATTGGCAAGAAAGTGACGGTGGCGAATTGTTGATTCATCAATTGAATAATAATCAAAAAATTAGTCCTACTCAAGGTAAAACTGTTTTCTTTAAAAGTGATGAATTGGTACATGAAGTGTTGGTTACTCAAAATACAAGAATGAGTATTACAGGTTGGCTGAAAGGAGCGTAAAGCGTCAAAATTTTGCAGCTGTAGTATCGAAATTAGAAAACATTAAAGGAGATACATGCTATGAAATTCAGATTAGGTACCGCCTTTGTTATAGGAGTTACGTTAGTATTAAATCATAGGAACTTCCATTAAAAGAAATTCAGCATCGGTTTTTGCTTCAATTGTAAGAGTTTCAAAATCCGTAATTCCGATCGCATCTCTTGTGTTTAATTCATTTCCGTTGATGACGACATCACCTTTAAGGATGAAAGCGTACATTCCGTTTCCTTGTTTTTTAATAGAATAGTCGATTGTTTTTCCACCATCAAAATTTCCCATGTGAAACCAAGCATCTTGATGAATCCAAACGCCAGCATCCTCTGGATCTGGAGATAAAATTTGTTGTAATTTGTTTTGTCGGTCATTTACGTCCAGCGAAATTTGTTGGTAACGAGGAGCGACATTTTTTTTGTTAGGAAACAACCAAATTTGTAATGATTTGGTTCGCTGATCTTTGTTTGGATTGAACTCACTGTGCTCTACACCCGTTCCGGCACTCATCACTTGGATGTCTCCATTTTTAATGACTTCAGCATTTCCCATACTGTCTTTGTGAGCCAAATCTCCTTCTAGCGGAATCGTAATGATTTCCATATTATCGTGCGGATGCGTCCCAAAACCCATTCCCGCGGCAATTATGTCATCGTTTAAAACACGAAGTGCTCCAAATTGCACGCGATCTGGATTGTACCAGCCTGCAAAACTAAAACTAAAGTTAGCTTGTAGCCAACCGTGATCTGCCTTTCCTCGTGAATCTGCTTGGTGAATTATTATATTTTCCATGTGGTACGTATTTGTTGTTGTTTGTTTATGCAAATTTACAACGGATGTCAAAGAAAAGTACTTAACCTAGATTAAGAAATAGCACTTTGTTTAACTATAATTTTTAATGTATTGCTGTACCACAGAATCCGTTAGGTCGTGGCGTTTTTTTAAGTTCAATGCCGTAGCTGGAGATGCGCGTTGGAGACAGTTTTTTACCGCACAGGTTTCGCAAGTAACACCTACGATTTGTTTGACTAAAGGTTTGTTCTCAATAAATTTGAATTTCTTTTTCATTGCAGGCGTTGTCAATATTCCGACTGAAATACTGCGAATGCAATTTTTAATGAACGGGTCTTTTGTAGCCGACGAAAATACTAAATATTCATTGCCGCTATTTTCGTAATGCGAGATTTGCGCATCAAAAAAGTGTGCTTTTTTCTGCTTGATAGCCTCATCAATAGTACGAATAGAAACCCAACGACGACAATAATGTTCGTTCATTTCGTTGGCATGTGGTTCCTGCTGATTGGTAATGTGCAATTCTTTTTTTATCTGATAGGTGTCGGAGCCAATGTGATGTGACATTCTTAAAAAGAAAACATTTTTTAAATGAAAATCTTTAGGCAAAATATTGGTCAGTCGTTGGTAAAATGATTCTGGCGAGACTTCAAATCTTTCGATCAATTCCACAAATTCTTCGGGTAATGGATTTTCTTTAACTAAAAATTGATTGATTTCATCAATTAATAATTGCCTTGGCAATAGTAGTGCGCCGGCAAAATAAGAAGCATAAAAATTATGCAAAACCTGGTCGAAGTTTTCAAATTTAATCCAACTAAAAGTTAGTAATCGATCGGTTATTTCAAGGTAATTATACGCAATTTCTTTGGCTAGAATAAATGCTTTTTGAGCTTGATCGACCGTTTCAGAAAGTAATAATGTTTTGCTTTTTGGTACAAATATCGAGCGTAAATCACCTAAAGATTCTTCTTCAGAAAAAACAATGTCTTTGATCGTATATCCGTATTCTTGTATCAAAATAGCTTGCAATTCTTCGACGGTTACTTTGGATTGTAAATCGACTTGAAAAGATTTAGAGAAAGCGACAACTTTGTTTTCTAAATCTTCAAAATAATTATTGTGCGCTTCTTGATACGAACGCAATGATGCCAAAAAGAAGCTCTCTCTACTTAAATTATAATGCTGTGCGATCTCGATAATCGTGCTAATAAATGCATTCACTTTTGCCGGAGCATTGGCTATAATATCGATCAAATCAGCTTCTTGAATGCCAAAAAGATCCAACGGAATTTCCTTTAAGATACCCGATTTTAAAATTTCTCCAATCGGAGCTAAATTGTTATCGAGTTTTAATGAAACCAATTGGTCGTAACTCACTTCGAGCTTGTCGCAAAGCACTAAAATTTTATCTGTTTTTGGATATTTTTTTCCTTTCTCAATTTCGTTCAAATACGACTTTGATAAATCAGTCAGTTTTGCTAGGCCAAACAGCGATAAGTTTTTTTCGGTACGAAGTTGTTTTAGCTTCAGTCCAAATATAAGCTTGATGTATTCTTTTTCCAGATCCATATTTCAAAAGTAAGTATTTATAAACTATAACGCTAAAAAAGTTTTTTAAACATTTAGCGAACGTTCGCTTGTTTTGTAAAAAACTTTTTTATAACATTGTAGTGTTAAAATATTTAGATATGAAAAATCATTTAGAGATTACCGAAAAACCAATCGATTTTTTAGCTGCATCCAACCAAAATTATGAAGCTATTTGGACCAATGAAGCTATAGATTTTATGACGGCTTTGCATGAAAATTTTGATGAACCCAGAAAAAAGCTGTTACTGCAACGTTCGCAAAGACAAAATGTTTTTGACCAAGGAATTTTGCCTGTCTTTTTACCTGAAACAAAATCGATCCGTAAATGCAATTGGAAAGCAAGTCGTACACCAGACGACTTACTAGATCGTCGTGTAGAGATTACGGGACCTGTTGATCGTAAAATGATCATCAATGCGTTGAACTCGGGTGCCAAAACTTTTATGGCGGATTTTGAAGACAGCACTTCGCCAACTTGGGAAAATTTAATGGATGGTCAACTTAATTTGAGAGACGCGGTCAACAAAACTATTTCGCTTGATGATGCCGTGAAAAATAAAATTTACCGCTTGAATGAAGAAACAGCAGTCCTACTTGTTCGACCAAGAGGTTTACATTTGAACGAGAAAAACATAGCTATTGCGGGCGAAGCGGTGTCGGGATCTTTGGTTGATTTTGGATTGTATCTTTTTCATAATCATAAAAATTTGGCAGATAATAAAACGGGACCGTATTACTATATTCCAAAATTGGAGCATTATATGGAAGCGCGTTGGTGGAATGATGTTTTTGAATTTTCTGAAAAACACTTGCGTATTTCCCATGGAACAATAAAAGCCACTGTTTTAATCGAAACCATTACGGCTAGTTTTCAGTTGGACGAAATTATCTTCGAGCTTAAAGATTATATCGTAGGATTAAATTGTGGACGTTGGGATTATATCTTTTCGTACATCAAAAAATTTAGAAAAAATGCTGATTTTATTGTGCCCGATCGCGATCAAGTAACGATGACTTCACCTTTTATGGATGCCTATTCAAACTTGGTAATTCAGCGGTGCCACAAACGCGGTATTCACGCTATTGGCGGAATGGCAGCACAAATTCCGATCAAGAATAATGATGAAGCAAATGCTGCCGCTTTCGCGAAAGTAAAAGCAGATAAAGAACGAGAAGTGCGCAACGGTCACGACGGTACTTGGGTTGCACATCCCGATTTGGTAGGCTTAGCCAAAGCAATTTTTGATGAAGGAATGCCCACGGCTAATCAAATTCATATTAAAAAACCAAAACGTAAAATTACCGCCGAAGATTTGTTGGAAGTTCCCATTGGAAGCATTACCGAAAATGGAGTGAGAAAAAATATTAACGTAGCCGTTTTGTATTTGAGTTCGTGGCTTAACGGACAAGGTGCTGCAGCCTTGCATCATTTAATGGAAGATGCTGCAACAGCCGAAATATCACGTTCGCAATTGTGGCAATGGCTACAAAACGAAGTGATACTAGACAATGAAAAACCATTGAATGTTCGATATTATAAAGCGTTAGCTTTTGATGAGTTTGACAAAATTAAACTAGAAATTGGCACCAAATTATACGAGGAAAGACAATTTCCATTAGCTGAAAAAATTTTAGAACAATTAGTAGTGAATGTCGATTTTGTGGAATTCTTAACCATTCCGTGTTATAAATACCTTTAAAAGAGCGTACTAATTCAATTTGCTATACAAAACCAATAACCAAATAAATTTTAATATTATGAAAACAACCGAAGACCGAATTCAAGATTTAATTAACGACTGGATCAGCAACCCAAGATGGAAAGGAGTAGAGCGTCCGTATACTGCTACTGAAGTCGTAACGCTTCAAGGTTCGTATTCCATCGAACATTCCATTGCTAAAATGGGTGCTCAAAAGTTATGGAGAAAATTACAAACACAAGATTTTGTGGCAGGCTTGGGCGCCCTAACAGGAAATCAAGCCATTCAAGAAGTAGACGCTGGTTTAGAAGCGATTTATCTTAGTGGTTGGCAAGTTGCCGCAGATGCTAATGTAGCTGGCGAAATGTATCCCGATCAGTCTTTGTATCCTGTTAACAGTGTTCCATTAGTAGTTAAACGCATAAATAATGCACTTTTACGCGCCGATCAAATTCAAGTGGTCAACGGAATTACGGATAAAAAAGATTATTTAGTTCCTATTGTAGCTGATGCGGAAGCTGGTTTTGGCGGTAATTTAAATGCTTTTGAATTAATGAAAGCCATGATTGAGGCAGGAGCTTCGGGCGTTCATTTTGAAGATCAATTGAGTTCTGCAAAAAAATGTGGTCATTTGGGTGGTAAAGTATTGGTGCCAACTCAAGAAGCTATTAACAAATTGGTTGCGGCACGTCTGGCTGCCGATGTTATGGGAACACCGACACTTATTGTTGCTCGTACAGATGCCGATGCGGCCAATTTAATTACCAGCGATATTGACCCAAGAGATGGTGCTTTTTTGACAGGAGAAAAAACCAACGAAGGATTTTTTTATGTGAATAGTGGAATTGAGCAAGGTATTGCTCGAGGACTAAGTTATGCACCGTATGCAGATTTAATTTGGATGGAAACCAGTAATCCTGATTTGGCACATGCTAAAAAGTTTGCTGATGCGATCAAAAAAGAATTTCCAGATAAAATGTTAGCGTACAATTGTTCGCCTTCTTTCAATTGGGCAGCCAAATTATCGGTAGCAGAAATGGAGACCTTTCGCGAAGATTTAGCCGCAATGGGTTATAAATTTCAATTTATTACTTTGGCAGGATTTCATGCACTAAACACGAGCATGTTCGAATTATCTAAGGCATATAGAGAAAGAGGAATGGCTGGATATTCTGAATTGCAAGAACGCGAATTTGCTTTACAAAAAAGTGGTTTTAAAGCTGTAAAACACCAAGCTTTTGTTGGCACTTCTTATTTTGACGCCGTTCAAAACACGGTTACTTTAGGTAAATCATCTACAACAGCTATGAAACATTCTACAGAAGTAGAGCAGTTTTAATACATTAAATAAAACACGGTTCGCTACAGAGTCGTGTTTTATTTTTTTAGAAGCCGTGCTTTCATTTTACTAAAAAATTCGGGCGTTACCCCTATAAAAGAAGCAATTTGTTTTTGAGGCACTTTCTGAATTAAAGTAGGATATTTAGAACAAAACTTTTCAAAACGTTCTTCGGCAGATAAACTCAAATTATCCATCAATCGTTCTTGATTGGCAATTAAAGAATTTTCAATTAAAATGCGAAAGAAACGTTCTAGTTTCGAAATTTCGTAATACAACAGCTCTTGATTTTCTTTGGATAAAACAACTACTTCAGCATCTTCTAAAACTTCAATAAAAAGATTCCCTGGTTTTTGTGTCAAATAACTATACATATCACTAATCCACCAGCCTTCGCAAGAGAAATTCAAAACATGTTCTACACTATTATCGTTTACGGTAAAAGATCTAATTATTCCTGAATTTATAAAGTAGGATTTGGTACAAATATCACCTGGCTTTAAAACCATCGATTTGGCTTTAAAATTTTCGATAGTAACCTTGGATATAAAAATATCTTCTTCGTCTGCAGTTAAAATCACATGTTTGTTGATGTTGTCCAGAATCTTTTTCATAGCTATAAAAATACGTTTAATTTGGACTGATACCGAAATAATGACCTAATCTTAAAACCTTTATGACTGATAATTAAAATGGTTTCATATAAAAATTACGTAAGAAATAAACAAAAAATTAAGTTAAATAAAATTATGAAACGCAACTAGAAAATTGTGTAACAACCTAATTGACATGTTTTTGGATATTTGTATTGTAATTAATGCATACCTGTTCGCGTAACTGAAGAAGCATTATAAATTTAATACTAATGAAAAATCTATACATAAATACGGGAAACACTACTACTATTTTTGAAGAATTAAATTCTGCTTTAGGAGGAACAATGACTAGTACAGGCGAAGAGAATAAAATTTTATTAAAATCAGATTTAGTAAAAGGTAGAATAAAAAGCACAATCTTCAATGAAGGTGCTTGCTACATTCAATTTAACTTGTCTTTTACCGAAGATGTTAATATAAGTATCGAATCAACGAAAAATACACCATTGTTTTTTGCTTATTCTGGATATGGAGAAATAGCTCATAGTTTTGGTTATCAAAATGATCAATTTAAGTTGAAAGCAGGAAAATCGGCGGTAATTAATACTGGCGGAAGTTTAAATACTATCTTGAGCTTCAAGAAAAATAGCAGAATTGAATTTTCTATTTTAGGATTAGCTACCACTCCTTCAAACTCGCATCAAACCAATGAAATGCGAAATAAATTGAGAGATTTGTTTGTGACCGAAAATTCAAACAGTATTTATAAAGGAAAAAGTAATAGAAGGATAATTGAAAACATCAAAAAATTAAATGAAATCTCTTGTAAAAGTACCGCAAGTTATTTAGCTAAGAAAAAATTAGTTCACGAGATTTTAGAATTTGAGATTGAGCAATATACAGATGGATGGGTACATGCAGCTGAAAAAATAAATCAATTTGTACAAGAAAAAGTGACGGAGGTTAAAGCATTCATAGGTTCTGTTTTCAGTTTTCCAACAGAGCACTCTGCATTTTAGCAAATGATTAGAAAATAAATTTGAATAAATATTTTGGTTAGGTTAGTTCAAAAAAGGCAACATTTAAATTAATGTTGTCTTTTTTGTTTCGTCAAGAAATAGATTACCTATTTATTCTTCTTGAAAATTAGTTATCCTCACTAGCTTGTCAGTTCTGGACTAACCATAAATTCCGCAAATTGTCACGAGAACTTCGTTTCAATTTGCGGAATTTATATTTTATCAATCGTTGTACGGTAGAAATAAATCTATCTCAATACTACGATTCTTCTTCTTGATCGTAATGTTCTTTTTGCTCTAATTCTTTTTTTCGTGGAGGTTTTTCTTCATAACCTAAATTAGTACTTCCTTCTGTTAAAGGATCAATTTTATCTTTTTTTAAATCATCAATCAAATCTACAGGAATCGGAAATTCTTTGGGAGTTGGTGTGCTAATTACAGCTTCGTCTTTTTGAAAAACATCATTGGTTTCTAATCTCTGTTTTTGGCTTTTTTCTTTATTATCTTGCGTATCCATAAGTCATTAGTTTTTTAGATTATTCATATTAAAGTTCTACATAATTACTACCATTATTTTATAGAACCTAATTTTGTTATTATACAATTACAGGGAACAAAAAAACTACTCTGACTAAAAAAGCCAGAGTAGTTTCTAATTATTTTCGTAAGAAAGTACTATTAAGCTGAAGCGTCTTTCTTCATTTTAATTTTTGCTAATGTACTTTGAATGCTAGCCAATTGTTTTTGTACTATACTCTGCAACATTGGGCAAAAATGAGCATCTTTCAATGCTGACTCGTATTTTTCGATAGCAGCTTCTTCTCCAGTGATACACGCATTAATAATAGCTTCTTTGTCACCACCAGTCATAAGCGATTTAATATCAATCCACGTTCTATGAATTGCTCCCATTGCTCCACCAGTAGTATCCGTAGACTTTCCTAATTTGTTAACCTCATCTTGTAGTTCAACAACATATAAAGATCTTTCTCTAGCGTAGCTTAAAAAATCGGCCTTAGTTTGTGCACAATCCACGTCTTCTGCTGCATTGGTATATCCTAGTTTCCCGTCTTCAAGAATTGCAATTAATCCTTCTAAGTTTGACACTACTTCTTTTGTATCTACGTTTAAATTATCTCTATTTTCCATGATTGTATGTTTTTTAAATGTTATAATACAAAGATGGTAAAGTTGTGTTTGTTTTATTTTACAGAATTTAAGTTGTGTTTTATATAATTGAGTATTAGGTGTTAAAACTAACTTAAAAACAAAAAACTGCTCCGTAAAGAAGCAGTTTTTAATAATGCGTTTTTATTTTTTAATGAAAGTGCTCTTCTTCAATTTCAAATTCGGCATCCTTTTCCCAAATCTCCATTTCACAAGGTTTGCAATTAAATTTTAGTTTATATTCCAATTCCCCTTGCTTTAAAACCAATGGTTCTTTTAGCTTCTCGCCCATACTATCTTTTTGATGTATCGGACATTTTTTCAATTCGTATTTGATACAATATTTGGTTGTCATCACACGAGACTTTCCTGGTTCCCATTGCAACTCAAAAGCTTTTTCTATTTCAGTAACACCGTGACGTTCGTAAAATTGACGTGCTTTTTTGTTAGAAACATTGTACATAAAGTCCAATTTGGTCTCTGGATACGGATGTGACGTTTTTTCAAGCTGATGCTCTTCGCGTTTGTAATTGGCCAAACGTGCTGCCGACAATTGTTCGTAAACGGTACGTCTCATTTCATTAATTTTTGAAATAGGAAGGAACCAATTTTGGGTAAACATCACAGTAATTTCATCGGCAGTATAAGGTGTAAATCCTGTTTTTGCCAATTGTGTTTTAATGTTTTCTTCGATAGAAAGATCATTTTTAGTAACTTCCTTTGCATGATCCAATTGCACGATACTTATGTTTCCATCTTCATCGGTTGCAAGCAATTCAAAGCCATTTTTATTTTCGCTCAATAGTAAAGTAGTGCTTATTTTACGAACGGCACTGTCTTCTCTTTCGACAATTTTAATAAAAGCGGCATCATTATTTCTGTAAATAAAAGTACCTTCTTTTAATTCTTTCAATACGTTTGGATACGCCAGTCCGTTTTCAACTTTGTTTACGTAAATTCCGTCAGCTTCATTATTTTCGTTGATGTAACATAAGCCATCTCCATTGTGTAGTAACTCGCCATTTTCTATTTGGTACGCGTTTCCGATGGTTTTTATTAGTTTACCTATATATTGTCCTTTTGATTTTGGACTTTCCCAAGAACCAATAGAACTGTGTCTTTCGTTTACAAAATAATCAGTGTAACCCCGATTGAAACTTTTGTTCAATGCCGAGTCAAAAGTAAATGTACAGGTACCCGAAGAAGCTTTGGTGTATTGTTCACTTCCTTCTAAAAAAGAATCTAGCTTTTGTCGCAAGTACGAAACGTTATTTTTTACATAAACCACATCTTTCAAACGACCTTCAATTTTAAAAGAGCAAACTCCCGCTTCAATTAAGTTCGGAATCTGATCGGAAACGTCAAAATCTTTAATTGAAAGCAAATGACTGTTTTTAATTAAAGTATCGCCGTTACCATCAATCAAGTTATAAGGTAAACGACAGTTTTGGGCACAAGAACCGCGGTTGGCCGAGCGTTCTCCATTGGCTACACTCATGTAGCAGTTTCCGCTAAAAGAAACACAAAGTGCACCAGTTACAAAAAACTCTAACTCAACGTCTGAGGCTTCGCTTATGGTTTTAATTTGATGCAAGTTTAATTCGCGCGCTAAAACCACACGTTTAATTCCGGCATCTTTTAAAAATTTAATTTTATCCGCATCTCGATTGTTGGCTTGCGTACTCGCGTGCAATACGATAGGAGGCAAGTCCATTTCCATAATCGCCATGTCTTGAATTATCAAGGCATCAACACCAATTTCGTGCAGTTTACAGATCATTTGACGACACGTTTCGAGTTCGTTATCGTACAGTATAGTATTGATAACCACAAAAACTTGGGCATAATACAAGTGAGCATATTGCACCAAAGCAGCTACATCTTCAATCGAGTTAGTAGCGTTTGAGCGAGCACCAAATTGAGGTGCACCAATATATACAGCATCGGCACCACTATTAATGGCAGCCATTCCGTGAAATAAATCCTTTGCAGGAGCTAGAATTTCTATTTTCTTTTTCATCTTTTTGATGATAATTTTTTAATTGCGAGCACTTTAGTTTTTTTTTCTGTTACTGAAAAAAAGACCACAAAGGTCTGATAATTTCGTGAAGATTTCAAGTGTGAAATAGAATCTTTTAAAAATTATTATTTGAGATTAAATAGGCACATTTAATATGTGATTTAAAGCAGAGTATAGTTCTAGATCTGAAGTTTTCTATTTTTTATAAAATCGATTGACTACGTAGTTTAAAGCGCCTGTAGACCAAAGTGCCCATAAAATAAGTACAGGCTGAAACAATAGTCGAATGAGTCTTTTTTGATCAGTATCCAAGCCAAACGCATCTGCTCCATTGGTATATTGTGAGACATTACCAGGAAACACGAGTACGAAAAATAAAGCTAAAGCGAGTCCGACTTTAACTTTATGCTTGATTAAGAAAATCATACTCAATCCCAAAACAATTTCGACTACTCCAGAAGAAAGTACTACAAAATCTATAAATTGTGCATTGTCGGGCAACCAAGTGGGAACTTGAGCGATGAATTCTTGACGCTGAAAAGTTAAATGACTCACTCCCGCAAACGTCATAAAGGAGCCAAGAATAATTCTAGCAATGTTTTGTAATGGTGATGTTTTCATTGTAAAGTTTATTGTTTTAAGTACTGGTTTTAATGCTTGGCTTTATGACGATGTG
Source organism: Flavobacterium sp. TAB 87 (assembly GCF_001529295.1). Lineage (GTDB taxonomy): Bacteria > Bacteroidota > Bacteroidia > Flavobacteriales > Flavobacteriaceae > Flavobacterium. The sequence goes on along the minus strand of NZ_LLWK01000037.1, from coordinate 495,108 downwards.
ATTTTATAGTGAGTTTTAAACAGAACTTTAGGCAATGTTCTTGAATTTGTGCAGAAAACACTATTAGTAATAATATCAGTTTAACCTAGAAACTGGAAAATAATTCGTATAAATCATCTTTTTATTTACTTGTAAATTGGTGCTGTATTTATTAGAAATATTCCGTTCAAATGTAATATTATATTATCACGAACAATAGATTTTGTAGATTTAAAAACACGATGTTGTGCTGGGTAAAAATAATTATCTTACTAAATAAGTTAGTCTTATCTACCTTTTTTTGGGTTAGGGATAGCAACGGCATCCTTTTGTGTTTTTCTTTAAAAAACAAAAGATACAGTGGAAAGCCCGGCCGCAGGCAACCCCATAAAAAAATGCCTCAAAAATTAAATCTTGAGGCATTGTAATGTATAATTGAAAAAGGAATTATCCCGCCAAAGCGTCTTTAATTCTTTTTAATGCTTCTTTTAAAATGTCTTCGCTAGTGGCGTAAGAGAAACGAATACAATCTGGATTTCCGAAAGCATCACCAGTTACTGTTGCAACGTTGGCTTCGCCCAAAAGATACATTGATAAATCATTAGCATCTTTAATTTCAGTACCTCTTAATGTTTTTCCGAAGAACGATGAAACGTCTGGAAAAACGTAAAAGGCGCCTTCTGGAATGTTGATTTTTACTCCTGGAATTTCTTTTAACAATCCAACTACTAAATCTCTACGAGAATGGAATGCTTTTACCATGTGGTTTAATACACTTGGGTCTGCATCTACAGCGGTAATGGTAGCGCGTTGTGCGATACTGTTCGCGCCAGAAGTTACTTGTCCTTGAATTTTTGTACACGCTTTTGCGATAAATTCTGGACCTCCAATATATCCGATTCTGTATCCTGTCATGGCGAATGCTTTGGCGACACCATTTACAGTAATAGTTTTTTCTAACATTCCTGGAATAGATGCAATGCTGCAAAAAGTTCCAGAAAAGTTAATGTGCTCGTAAATTTCGTCTGCAACTACGTAAATATTTGGGTATTTTTCTAATACTTTTGCTAGCGCAGTCAACTCTTCGCGGTTGTAAACCGATCCACTTGGGTTACAAGGAGAAGAGAACCACATCATTTTAGTTTTTGGTGTAATTGCGGCTTCTAATTGCTCTGGTGTAATTTTGAAGTCGGTATCTACTGAAGTAGGAACCTCAACAGGAACTCCTCCTGATAATTTCACAATTTCGAAGTAAGAAACCCAATACGGTGCTGGTAAAATTACCTCGTCACCATCGTTTAACATTACTTGCGCAATGTTATACAACGATTGTTTAGCTCCTGTAGACACTACAATTTGAGACGGTTTGTACTCTAAATTATTGTCTCTTTTAAATTTTCGGCATATCGCTTCTTTGAGTTCGGCATATCCATCTACTGGAGAATACGTACTGTAGTTTTCGTCGATTGCAGTTTTAGCTGCTTCTTTAATGAAATCAGGCGTATTAAAGTCAGGTTCTCCCAAACTTAAACTGATAATGTCTTTTCCTTGCGCTTTTAATTCACGCGCTAATGCTGCCATCGCTAAGGTTTGCGAAGTAGCCAAATTGTTAATTCTGTCTGAAAGAATATGGTTCATTACAAAAGATTTGATAACTCGTACGGTGTTGTTGCGTAAGAGTGGTTATTAATAGATGATCTTATACAGTTAACTCTGGTTTGATTCCGAGTTCTTTTAAGTGTTTAAAGTGAGCCACGATTGCACTTCTCATGGTTTTGTACTCGTAATACGGTAAGTTGCATTCTTGGGCGGTTTCGCGAACAATTTTAGCAATTTTACCATAGTGAATATGAGAAATATTCGGAAAAATGTGGTGTTCAATTTGGTGATTTAATCCACCAGTGTACCAGTTGACCAATTTGTTTTTTGGTGCAAAGTTAGTTGTAGTAAACAATTGGTGAATGGCCCAAGTATTGTCCATTTCATTCAACTCATTTGGACTTGGATTCGTAGTTTCCTCAACCACGTGTGCCAGTTGAAAAACAATGCTCAAGATTAGACCTGCGGTATAATGCATTACAAAAAAGCCAAGTAATACTTTCCACCACGTAATACCAATTACAATTGGTAAGACGATCCAAATAGAGACGTATATTATTTTGGTAATTATTAAAGTTGTCCAAAGAATTTTTGGGCTTTTTGGTTGTCCGTACGATAATTTACGCTTCAAATAATTTCTCATTTGTTTGAAATCGGTAGTTATAGCCCAGTTGAAAGTCAGCAAACCGTATAGGAATACCGAATAATAATGCTGAAAACGGTGAATGCGATACCAAGGAGCGCTTTTTGTAAAACGAATAATTCGCCCTGCATCCAAATCTTCGTCATGACCCGGAATGTTCGTGTAGGTATGGTGTAAAACATTATGCTGTACTTGCCAGTTGTGTACGTTTCCTGCTAGAACATAAATGGTTCCGCCCATAAAGTTATTGACCCAGCTTTTGGTAGAGTAGGAGCCGTGATTACCATCGTGCATCACATTCATTCCAATTCCTGCCATTCCAATTCCCATAACAATGGTCAATAATAAATGAACCCAGAAAGGGATGTCTAAAGTTAGTATTACAAAGTATGGCGCAAGAAATACAGTGAACAAGATTACTGCTTTTAAATGCAATTTCCAGTTGCCTGTTTTTTTAATGTTGTTTTCTTTGAAGTAATTGTTTACCCGAGAGTTAAGCGTTCTAAAGAACTTTAAACTATCTTGCTTAGCGAATGTGGGTGCGGTATTATTCATATTGGTTTTAAATAGTTTTCAAAGGTAATTATTATAAATATTCAATTTGCAAAATTGAGTTAAATATTTCAATTAGAAACGCGTACTTTTGTTAAAAAAACAGAATTATGGACGAGATTTTGAAGTGTTTTCCAAATCTAACTGAGCTTCAAATAGCACAATTTCAAAAACTGGAAGCATTGTACCAAGAGTGGAATTTAAAAATTAATGTTATTTCACGCAAAGACATTGATTCCTTGTATGTTAAGCACATATTACACTCGATGGGAATTGCAAAAATAATGAACTTTGAACCTGGAGCAACTGTTTTAGATGTTGGAACTGGTGGTGGTTTTCCTGGAATTCCTCTTGCAATTTTATATCCTGAAACTCGATTTTATTTAATTGATCTAATTGCAAAAAAAATAAAAGTCGTGCAAGGCGTCGTGGAAGCCTTAGAATTGAAGAATGTAAAAGCAGAACAAAAGCGTGCCGAATTGGTAAAAGGTGACTTTGACTTTATTGTGAGTCGCGCTGTAACCAATATGCCAGATTTTGTCTCTTGGATTCATGATAAAATAAAAAAACAGAACAAGCACAAACTTAAAAACGGAATTTTGTACCTAAAAGGTGGTGACTTAACCGAGGAACTAGCTGGCTTTCCTAAAGCTACGGAATACAATTTAGCTGACTTTTTTGAAGATGAATTTTTTGAAACTAAAAAAGTTGTACATGTGCCTTTAAAATTCAAATCATAGTGTAAACAATGATTTTTAAGATTGTATAGTCACAAAAAAAGCCGAATCTTACCTGAGATTCGGCTTTTTTGTTATTGATTGTTTATGAATCTCATGAATTCTTTTTGGTCAGACTCAAATGTGAAAACTTCTTTGATTAGATAATAGTTTTTTGAGTCCACACAATTAGCGTAACTGTTTTTTACAAATTCCATTTGATTCTTACTAAAGGCAAAAGTCGATGCCACTTCGGCAATTTGTTTGGTGTTGAGGTAATTATTTAAAAGTAGGTTTTGAGTTAAATTTATTTTTCCATCATCAAAATTTTCTTTTTTGAGATTGACTTTAAATTTTTGAAAATCACGCTCTTCCATCGCTTTTGGATGGCGTCTGTTTGAACCCCAATTATTATTAGCGTTCGGGCTATTTACATTGGTATTTATGTTAATATTAATGTCGGTATTGTTATTCCGTTCCGGAGGATATCTCCCTTCGCTAGTCGATCCATCAGTGCTGTCAATATAGTCGTCTATTATTGGAGTTCCGGAAAAATAGGTCATTTTGGTTTTCTTGCTCTTTTTGTTGACTGAGATTTTATAAGTCGATTCTTCAAAAGTTAAACCGTCTCTCGCCATCACCGACACATAATTTTTAGTAATCGGTTTTAACGATTTGTCTTCAAAAACTATTTTGACATTATAATAAGGTTGATTTAAGTTTTTGATTCTAATAGTAGTTTGTGCTCTTGTATGTTGTAATTCACCGTTGAGGTAAAGTGAAAAAGGATTTTGAGTTTCTGAAAACACGATTAAATTTCCAGCCGCAGGAGCATACTGCGCGAAGAGACTAGCGGAAAGTAATAGTAATGATAAATGGTATAGCTTTTTCATAATTAATGTGCTGTTGATTAGTAAGAGTATTCTCTAAAATGTGTAAGCAAAAATAAAGCCAATCTTTTTTAAGAATTCTTTTTTGTTATTTTTTATTCAGAGTGTAAGAACTGTGAAGACGATTATTTACGGATTATATCATCGCAATTTAAATTCTTTGTAAACATTTGAACTTGACATCAGATCGGCGAGAAATATTAAATAAAAAAGCGCTATCAAATTTTTGATAGCGCTTTAAATAAGTGTAAAATTAGTTTCCTTACTCTATTAGTATAACAAAACTGTGTTTGCAAGATCTATTCTTCTCCTAAAAATGGATATCTATAATCAATTGGAGTTACAAAAGTTTCTTTAATTGTTCTTGCTGAAGTCCAACGCAATAAATTTTGCATAGAACCTGCTTTATCATTTGTTCCCGATCCTCTTGCTCCACCGAATGGTTGCATTCCTACAACAGCTCCAGTTGGTTTGTCATTGATGTAAAAGTTACCTGCAGCATTTTGTAATTTTACTGTAGCTTCTTCGATAGCGTAACGATCTTGACTGAAAACAGCACCAGTTAAAGCATACTCAGAAGTAGTATCAACTAATTCTAAAGTCTCTACCCATTTTGTATCTTCATATACATATATAGTAACTACTGGTCCGAATAATTCGGTTTCCATAGTAGTGTATTTAGGATTTGTCGTTAAGATCACAGTTGGTTCAATAAAATAACCTTTTGATTTATCGTAGTTTCCACCGATAATTACTTCGGCATCAGTATCTTTTTTAGCTTGATCAATAAAACGAGCTAATTTATCAAAAGACCCTTCAGAAATAACAGCAGTAATAAAATTACTCATGTCTTCTGGAGAACCCATTTTCATCGATTTTAAATCAGCCTCTAATTGTTCTTTTACAGCTGGCCACAAACTTTGTGGAACATAAACGCGAGAAGCAGCACTACATTTTTGACCTTGGTACTCAAAAGCGCCACGAGAAATTCCCGTACTTACTTGTTTTGGGTTAGCCGATGGATGTGCGATAATAAAATCTTTTCCACCTGTTTCTCCCACAATTCTTGGGTATGTTTTGTATTTGCTAATGTTGGTTCCAATTTTTGCCCAAATGTCATTAAAGACTCCTGTTGAACCTGTAAAGTGAACACCTGCAAAATCTGGACTGTCTAATAACGTTTCGGTTACCATGGCAGAATCTCCCATAACCATATTGATTACACCATTTGGCAATCCTGCTTCTTGAAAGATTTCCATCAATAAGTTAGCAGAAAAAACTTGAGTTGCTGCTGGTTTCCAAACCACTACGTTACCCATTAAGGCCACACAAGAAGGTAGATTTCCTGCAATTGCAGTAAAGTTAAAAGGAGTAATCGCGTACACAAAACCTTCTAAAGGTCTATATTCAACGCGATTCCACATGTCTGAATTTGACTTAGGCTGTTCGTTGTAAATTTGTGTCATGTATTCTACGTTAAAACGCAAGAAGTCAATTAGTTCACAAGACGCATCAATTTCAGCTTGGTAAATTGATTTTGATTGTGCAATCATAGTTGCAGCATTAATTTTGGCTCTGTATGGACCGGCAATTAATTCTGCTGCTTTTAAGAAAATTGCTGCACGTTGCTCCCAAGCCATAGTCGACCATTTTTTTCTGGCTTCTAAGGCAGTTGCAATAGCATTTTCAATATGTTTTTTTTCGGCTAAATGGTATTTCCCTACGATATGTTTGTGATCGTGTGGAGCCGACATGTTATTTGTTTTTCCGGTTCTAATTTCTTCGTTTCCGATATAAAGAGGAACGTCAATTTGCTCGTTCCACATTTTTTTATAAGCGGCTTGTACAGCGGCTCTTTCGGGCGAGTTTGGTGCATAACCTTTTACTGGTTCATTTACGGCTTTTGGTACATGAAAGAATCCTTTTAGCATGGAATGAGATATTTAAAAATTACGAATTATTTAGTTTTATACAAAAGTACAAAGGTTATTTTGATTATATCACAACGCAATATTAAAATGTTGTAATTAAATAAACTATTTCGATCAAATTGTAAAGTATGTATTATTCATAGTATTTAAATTTGAGAGGTATGCTTAAAAGATTTATACTATGAAAGTCCCACTTTTAGCTTTTAATGATAAAGGAATTTACTGTCAGCAAGCGGATGTTTATTTGGATCCATGGCAACCCGTAAAAAATGCTATAATTACCCATGGCCACGCCGATCACTCGCGCTGGGGCCATCAAAATTACATTACGCATCATACCAATGTGCCAATCATCCGCCACCGTTTGGGTGAAATAAATGTAACCGGAATAGCGTGGAACGAAACCTTTGTAATCAATAATGTAAAATTTTCTTTGCATCCTGCGGGGCATATCATCGGAAGCTCCCAAATTCGCGTTGAGCACAAAGGTGAAGTTTGGGTTTTTACGGGAGATTATAAAACCGAAGATGACGGAATTTCAGTTCCCTATGAAGTGGTAAAATGCGACACTTTTATAACCGAATGTACTTTTGGATTGCCGGCTTTTAACTGGATCCCGCAAGCAGAAGTTTCTTCTCAAATCAATAACTGGTGGGCAGAAAATAAAGCCGAAGGAAAAACATCCATCCTTTTTGGTTATTCTTTAGGTAAGGCACAACGTCTCTTAAAATATTTGGACACCGATATCGGAACGATCTATACACACGGAGCGATCGAAAATATGACTAATGTCTTAAGACCTTTGGTCGATTTTCCACCCACAACTTTGGTTACTCGAGAAACTAAAAAAGAAGATTTACTAGGTAATATTGTTCTTGCGCCACCAAGCGCGCATGGCAGCACTTGGATCCGCAAAATGACGCCATTTGTAACAGGTTCAGCTAGCGGCTGGATGGCTTTTAGAGGTGCCAGACGAAGACGAGCGGTTGACAAGGGTTTTGTGCTTAGTGACCACTGCGACTGGTATTCTTTGCTAGACTGCATCAAAGCGACTGGAGCAGAAAAAATAATTTGCACCCACGGCTACACCGATATTTTTTCTAAATATTTAAGAGAATTGGGTTACGATGCAAGGACTGAAAAGACACAATACGAAGGAGAAACAGCCGATTCAGAAGGCGTTGAACCCGAAAATACAGCAATAGAAAACGAAGCCTAAGCCCATGAGAAATTTTGCACAGCTCATAAAAACATTAGACAGTTCTAATAAGACCAACGTAAAAGTAGAGGCGCTAGCAGCATATTTTAGAAATGCTTCGGCAGAAGATAAAGTATGGACAATTGCTATTCTTTCACATCGCCGTCCACCAAGACCTGTCAACACAACTTTGCTGCGACTTTGGGCGAACGAATTGGCGAATATTCCTTTGTGGCTTTTCGAAGAAAGTTATCATATTGTAGGCGATCTGGCCGAGACAATCGCATTGATAATTCCGAGTACAAAAGACCATTCAGATAAAAGTCTGACTGTATTTCTACAAGAAATTATCGCATTGAAAAAGAAATCAGAGGTAGATAAAAAAGAATATTTACAGCAAAATTGGTTGGCGCTGAATTATTACGAGCGCTTTGTTTTTACCAAATTAATTACAGGCAGTTTCCGAATTGGGGTTAGTCAAAAGTTAATGACTCGCGCTTTATCAAAGGCAGAAAATGTAGATGAAGATGCGCTTGCTTATAAATTAATGGGAAATTGGGATCCAAATACAATCAGTTTTCAAGAATTAATCTTGGACGAAAAAAGCAGCGACTATTTATCAAAACCTTACCCTTTTTATTTGGCTTACCCCATTGAAGGCGAAGTTGAAAATTTAGGAAATCCTGAGGACTGGTCGATCGAACACAAATGGGATGGAATTCGTTCGCAAACTATTATTCGGGAAGATGAAATTTACGTATGGTCTCGAGGTGAAGAATTGGTTACTGACAAATATCCAGAGCTTGGGTCACTTGTCGGAATCATTCCAAACGGAACAGTCATTGATGCTGAAATATTATCTTTTCCGGAAGGAGAAATAGGCACTTTTAATGATTTGCAAACGCGAATTGGTCGTAAGACGGTCTCGAAAAGTCTACTAGAAAAAGTACCGGTAATTTTAAAAATCTACGACCTATTAGAATGGGAAGGGAAAGATATTAGACAATTACCTTATATTGAACGGAGGATTTTACTTGAACAATTATATGATTCTATAAAGGATAAAACTGCTGTAATACATTTATCAGAGCGTGTATTACTCTCTTCATGGGAAGATGTTGCGACCGAAAGAATGCGCGCTCGAGAAATGAAAAGTGAAGGTTTAATGCTGAAACGAAATAATTCTCCTTACTTAGTCGGGCGTAAAAAAGGCGACTGGTGGAAATGGAAAATTGAACCGCTGGTAATTGATGCCGTTTTAACCTACGCGATGCGCGGTCATGGAAGACGCTCCAATTTATTCACCGACTATACTTTTGGATTGTGGCAAACCAACAAAGAAGGGGAAAAAGAATTGGTCACTTTCGCGAAAGCGTATTCGGGTTTAACCGATGCTGAGTTTAGAAAAGTAGATGATTTTATAAAGAAAAACACCCTAGAACGCTTTGGCCCTGTTCGCAGTGTAACTCCAAAATTGGTTTTTGAAATTGGTTTTGAAGGCATCGCTTTATCAAAAAGACACAAAAGTGGCATTGCAACTCGATTTCCAAGAATTTTGAGATGGCGACAAGACAAAAAAATTGACGAAGCGAATACGATTGATGATTTAAAGAGTATGATTGTTTAGGGAGGAGAAGGATGAAAGAGAATAGAATAAAGAGTATAGAGAGAAAGATGAAGGATGAAGTATGAAGGATGAAGGACGAAGGATGAAGCATATAGAATAAAGAGGTGATACAGGGATTTTTACAATTTAGAGACAATTAATGAATAGAGAAGAATTATATACTATTGCCGAAGATTGGTTTCAGACACAAGGATGGAAATCTTTTCCGTTTCAGACACAAACTTGGACTGCTTTTTTGCAGGGCAAAAATGGTTTGTTAAACGCGCCAACTGGTAGCGGGAAAACCTACGCTTTGTGGTTTCCTATCGTTCTTGATTACATTAAAAAAAATCCCGACTATAAAACAAAACACAAACCCGGACTCAAGGCGATTTGGATCACGCCTTTGCGCGCGCTTTCTGTAGAAATTAAGCAAGCGGCAGAACGAATTGTTCAGGATTTAGACACACAAATGACGGTAGGTATTCGCTCGGGAGATACATCTCAAAGTGAGCGCGTCAAGCAAGGGAAGAAAATGCCTGATCTATTAATAACCACTCCTGAAAGTTTACAACTTTTGTTGGCTTCAAAAGCGTTTGCAAAAACCTTTGCCAATTGTTCGGCTATTGTCGTGGATGAATGGCACGAGCTATTAGGTACAAAACGTGGTGTGCAAATGGAATTGGCATTGTCCCGATTAAAAACTATTGCTCCAAAAATGCGCATTTGGGGAATTTCAGCAACTATAGGCAATCTAGAATTGGCGCAGCAAGTTTTGCTAGGGTTAAACTCAGAAGCGTATCAAAATTCGGTTTTAATTAAAGCCAATATCAATAAAAAAATAAAAGTACTTTCGATAATTCCCGAAAAAATGGAAACTTATCCTTGGCGTGGGCACATGGGTTTACATTTAATCGATGCCGTTGCAAAAATTATCCGGAAAAGCAAAACCACGCTTATTTTTACCAATGTTCGATCTGCTTGCGAAATGTGGTTTCAGGCCATTCTAGAAAAATACCCTGAATTTGCAGGAGAAATGGCAATGCACCACGGAAGCATTAGCCGCGAAACGAGACAATGGGTGGAAAACGCTATTCGACAGGAAGAATTAAAAGTGGTCGTTTGTACCTCTAGTTTAGATTTGGGCGTTGACTTTGCACCGGTTGAAACGATCATACAAGTCGGCGGACCAAAAGGCGTTGCGCGGTTTTTGCAAAGAGCAGGGCGAAGCGGACACCAACCTGGCAAAGAAAGTGTTATTTATTTTCTGGCGACGCATGCAATGGAATTAATTGAAGCTTCGGCTTTAAAGAAAGCAGTGGCGAAAACAATTGTAGAAGATCGAATTCCGTATCTGAATAGTTGGGATGTTTTGGTTCAATACCTGAATACTTTAGCTGTATCCGATGGTTTTTTTCCAGATGAAATATTTGAAGAAGTCAGACAGACATTTTGTTATCAAAACATAACCAAAGAAAACTGGAACTGGATTTTGAATTTTATTACCAACGGAAGTCAAAGTTTGCAAGCTTATGATGAATTTAAAAAAGTAGAAATCGAAGAAAACGGACTTTATAAAATCAACAGCCGCTTTATTGCCATGCACCACCGAATGCAAATAGGAACAATCGTTGGCGACGCTTCCTTGCAAGTAAAATTTTTAAGTGGTGGCTACATCGGCTCTATCGAAGAATGGTTTGCATCCAAGTTACAACCCGGAGATGTTTTTACTTTTGCCGGAAAAAGATTAGAACTGTACCGGGTTAAAAATATGCAGGTTTTAGTGCGCAAAGCCGATCCTAAAAAAGCATCGCGAACTGTAAGTTGGATGGGCGGTCGAATGGCATTGTCGGTGCAAATGAGCGAATTGTTGCGGGAAGAATTGTACACCGCAAATACAGATCAGCTAACTCCTGAGCTACAAGCGCTTGCTCCTATTTTTGAACGGCAGCGCAGAGAAAGTATCGTTCCCAATACCGATGAATTTTTAATTGAAACTTTTAAAACGCGAGAAGGATTTCATGCTGTTTTTTATCCTTTTGAAGGTCGATTTGTACACGAAGCTTTGGCAAGTATTTTATCTTATCGCATTAGTTTATTGACGCCCATTACATTTTCTTTAGCCTACAATGATTACGGATTCGAATTGCTTTCTGACCAAGAAATTGATATGGAAGCGGTGTTTGACAATAATTTGTTCTCTTCAGAATATGTGCATGAGGATTTGCAAAAAAGTTTGAATGCTACAGAAATGGCCCGCCGAAAATTTAGAGACATTTCCGTCATAGCAGGATTGGTTTTTACCGGAATGCCAGGCAGGCCTATTAAAACCAAACATTTGCAAAGTGGATCCCAATTATTATTTGAAGTTTTTAGGGATTACGAGCCAGATAATTTATTATTGCAACAAGCCTTCACTGAAACATTCGAGCATCAGTTGGAAGAAGGTCGTTTGCTTCAAGCTTTAGAACGAATCAACAGTCAAGTTTTGATTTGGAAACAATGCAAAAAGCCAACTCCATTTAGTTTTCCAATAATTACAGATCGACTTCGCGAAAAATTATCAAGCGAAACATTGCAAGAAAGAATAAAGAAAATGACCGCGAGTTACATGAAATAATATATGACAATACTAATAAACAATCAAAGCTTTACCTTACACCAATCGGGCGTTGCTTTGTGGGAAGACAAGAATATTCTTTTAATTTCGGATGTCCATTTGGGCAAAGTAGCGCATTTTAGAAAAAATGGAATAGGCATTCCCGAAGAAGCTATTTATGAAAATTTCTCGCGGTTAAGCAAAGTTTTAGATTTTTTTAATCCTGAAAAAGTGATATTTCTAGGTGATCTATTCCACAGTAAGATCAATAATGAGTGGAATTACTTTGTAGAATGGAAAAGCAACTATGTGCAGCAAATGATTCTGGTTGAAGGAAATCATGATATTATAGACAGTCAATATTATTCTGAACTAAATATTGAAATTCACAGTGAACTACTTATTGACGATTTTTTGCTTACCCATCATCCCACAGAAAAAGAAGGCCTTTTTAATTTTTGTGGACACATTCATCCAGGGATAAAATTAAAAGGTTTGGGCAGACAGTTCCTAAGTTTATCTTGCTTTTTTAGAAAACCAAATCAGCTAATTTTTCCTGCATTTGGCGAATTTACTGGAAATGCCTACTTGATTCCTTCAGTAAACGACCAAGTTTATGCAATTACAAAAGAAGAAGTTATAGCAATTGCTTTAAATTAATTCAATGCAAAAGGAGCACAAAGTCTAAAAGTAGGCACTATAACTTTAAAAGTTTTAGTAGAGGTAAAATTAATCATATTAAAATAACCACTCATGGCTCCAAAGGGAGAAGCCAACAAACAACCAGAGCTGTAGGTGTGTAGTTCGCCAGGTTTTAAAACTGGTTTTTTTCCAATCACACCCTCTCCGTCCACAACTTCCACATCGTTAAGAGAATCAGAGATTTCCCAATGGCGAGAAGTAAGTTGAACTGAGTCTTTACTGTGATTTTCGATAGTAACAATATAGCTAAAAGCAAAGTGCAGCTTATAGTTTTTAAAGTAAGTGCCTTCAAAACTAGTCAAAACTGTAATTTTTATACCTCTTGTTATTTGAGTAACCATACTAAAGTCGTATATATAAGTGTTATACAGCAAACTTACAAAAAAAAAGCTGTATCATACCCATTACGAAAAATGTTTTTTAATTGGTAATGTTTAGGGAGTTAGCGCTTCCTTTGCCAATAATTCTTTGGTAACGATCGTTGTTGGCTTTGTAATAAACTAAAACGGTATACTCGTTTTCCGTTTGATAAAAGTTACCATCGACAGCGTTTTCAGTGTCAATAATCCCCTTTGCATCGGCAACTTGATATTGGTAGTTTGTAAATCCTTGTTTGATTAAAATAGCTTTCTCATACAGTCCTTTTTTAGCATCGTAATCCATTTTATTTTCAGCCGATAAAATATAATTGTTAAACATTCCGGTAATGTAAATGTCCTTATTGATTTGAAATGAAGGAGCAGAAAGGCTAAAATAAACCCAAGCATAATCGGCTTCAATACTACTATTGACTGAGTTGAAATTTTTAACCACAAAATTTCCGTTTACATCTTGGTAATTTGAATAGAGATTATTTCCTCTCGCCTCATTTGTATACAAATACGCTTTGTATATTTCATTATCAAAACCGATTCGCGAAATATTATTGTTAGCTACACGTATCTCTTTATTCTCAAAATATAAATATTCGTTTCCCGCCCAAAACTGCGTTTCTTTATTGTATTTGTAAATTAATTCATTGCCAATTGTGTATTGTGGACGAATATTTTTTAGCACCGTGTTGAAATTGCCGTTTTGAATTAATACTACTTTTACATTTTGCAGAGGCTGCTCAAAAGTCAACGCTTGAGAAGCAATTGCAAAGTCCACATTTTGCATGTAATCGATCGTGCTAATGTCTCGACTCCTTTTAATTTGAGTCGGAACAGTGGACAGATTTTCGTAAATCATGAGTTTTCTTGAGAATACAATCTCGCCATCTTCGTTTAAAACTTGAATAATGTAATTTCCAGAAATTTTTAAACGTGTATTTTGGTTGGGTATCGAAAGCTCATAATGCGAATAGAGCTGCAAGGTATTGACTGAATTGGTATATGTTTGAATTCTTTGATTATCAAACCCTTGTAGATATTCTGTTTTCGGAATATCAGACGGAATCCAATTGTAGTCACAATGAATAATTACGTAATTGTAGTTGGCTTCATTGCCGAATAAATCATCAAATTGAATTTTGAAATCCGAGCCCAATTCAAAAATTGGAGTCATATTGATTTCATTTTCTACAAAAGAAATTGTTTTAATGTTATACGGTGGAACGACTTCCGTTTGTACTTGTGCCGTAGCAGAGTATAAGCATAAAAAAAATACGATTTTAGTAAAATACTTTAGCATGTTTGTGATTTGCAGTTTAGTAAATGTAACAAATAAAATTTCGATTTAGTATTTGTGTTTGGTTCAATTGTAATAAAGTTAAAAAAAAACGCACTACAATTTAATGAATTGGAGTGCGTTTTTTAGGTATGTATTTTAATGAAATATATTGGTGGAGGACGTCTTGATTGCGAACGAACTCTACTTTTTAAAACAAAGCGGAATTATTTCGCCTTTAGCTAGACAATATTTCTCTACCAGTTCAGGTGCAATTTTATTCGTGTAATCTTCTTCAATTACCGTAAATCCAATACTTCTCAATTTATCAAAATAATCGCGCCCATATATGCGCACGTGATCGTATTGTCCAAATATTTTCGCACGTTCTTTTTGATCAGTAATTGTATCATCTGAAAAAGTAACTTCGCGATTCAAGTCTTGTGGAATCTGCAAAACTGCCATTCCACCTGGTTTTAAAACACGATATAATTCTTGCATGGCTTTTGTGTCATCTGGAATATGCTCTAAAACGTGATTGCATAAAATGACATCATATTCATTGTCTTTGAAAGGCAAATTACAGATGTCTGCTTTTACATCCGCCAAAGGCGAAAATAAATCAGTTGTCGTGTAATCTAGGTTTTTTTGATTTCTAAAAAGCTTATAAAAAGCTTGTTCGGGCGCAAAATGCAATACTTTTTTTGGTGCTGTAAAAAAGTCTGTCTGTTCATTTAGATACAACCACAACAATCGATGGCGCTCCAAAGAAAGTGTACTTGGCGACAGCACATTATTGCGTTGTTTTTCATATCCATAAGGCAACATTGACTTGAAACTCTTGCCATCGATAGGATCAGTAAATTTATCTCCTTTTAAAGACAAAGCAATTATAGGACGTGCCAAATAACTTAAACGAATAAGCAATGGACGGGGAATGGTATTAAGGACTAATTTAAACACAGATTTCACAGATTTTCACAGATAAAATTATAAAATGATTCTTTTGTACTTTAGACTATCTTCCAAAATTAATTAGTAGTCCTATTTTCTTTTTTGAGGCCGCCAAATAGTTTAATGTTTGTTTTATCTCACTATTTGAAAGTTGTTGGATTGCTTTTATTTCTAAAATAATTTGATCGTAGATTAGAAAATCAGAAAAATAATAACTAGGCAAAATAACTTCTTTGTAAACGATGTTAAATTTTACTTCGCGACTAAAAAGAATTTGATTTTTTTTAAATTCATATTCTAATGCATCTCCATATACTTTTTCACTATGTCCTTTTCCAAGTATTTTGTGAACTTCCATACAGACTCCAATTATCTTGTATGTTTC
The DNA here is from genome assembly GCF_001529295.1 of Flavobacterium sp. TAB 87. Classification (GTDB taxonomy): domain Bacteria; phylum Bacteroidota; class Bacteroidia; order Flavobacteriales; family Flavobacteriaceae; genus Flavobacterium. The sequence goes on along the minus strand of NZ_LLWK01000037.1, from coordinate 479,707 downwards.
TTCTTTTAAATAAAAGTCTTCCATATAAATAATTTGTGACAATTTGTGAAATCTGTGTTAAACAGTAAGTAACTTATACCACCAAAGGCACTCTTCTAAATTCCTCTTCTTCGTCGCTTTCGATTCCTAGCGCTTTATAGATGTACTTAAATGTCGATAAAATTTCTGGTTTGCCATCAATTAACGCCACATCATGTTCGAAATGCGCGCTTGGTTTTCCATCTGCAGTTGTAATTGTCCAACCGTCTTTGTGCTGTTTGATGTTTTTTGTACCGAGATTAATCATCGGTTCGATGGCGACAACCATACCTTCCACAAAAAGTTTACCGCGACCACGTTTACCATAATTTGGCATTTCAGGATCTTCGTGCATTTTTTGTCCTAAACCATGTCCTACTAATTCACGAACTACGCCGTAACCGTGACTTTCAGTATATTTTTGAATTGCGTTTCCAACATCTTCTACACGGTTTCCTGCTTTAAATTCGCGAATTCCGATATATAATGATTCCTTGGTTACTTGTAATAATTTTTTGGTTTCTGGTGCTACCTCTCCAATTTCAAAACTGTAGGCATGATCACCATGGTAACCATTTTTAAACGCACCACAGTCAACCGAGATTACATCACCACTTTGTAATGGTGTATTGTTCGGAATTCCGTGTACCACTTGTGAGTTTGGACTCATACAAAGTGAATTTGGAAAATCATACAAGCCCAAAAAGCTGGGAACCGCTCCGTGGTCCCGAATAAATTCTTCAGCAAGTTTATCTAAATATAATGTAGTCACTCCTTCTTTAATTTCAGAAGCAATCATTCCCAATGTTTTCGATACGATTAACGCACTTTCGCGCATTAATTCTATTTCTTCACGTGATTTTACTATGATCATAATTTCGTATTTTCAGTTGGCAAAAGTACAATTTTTAAATTATTTATATTGTTTTGATTTTGTATTTAAAAGGGGGCTTTTTACAGGTTAGAAAAGCTAAAGTTCATTCGAATGGAGTAATTTCTCTAAAAACAAATGCTTAAATTAGCGTATACTAAAATTTAAAAGGAAATAATATGGACAATAATCAAGCTAAAAAAGCCAGCTTAACCAAAATGAAAACGGTCGCATTGAGTGTTTTGGGATTGGCAGTAATTTGCTTTTTTGTTGCAAATCATTATAAGATAGGATGGTTGAAAGCATTTAGTGAAGCCGCAATGGTCGGTGGAATTGCCGACTGGTTTGCAGTAGTAGCCTTGTTTAAACATCCGTTAGGAATTCCGATTCCACATACGGCCCTGATTCCGAACAATAAAGATGCGATTGGTCAGAATTTAGGAACTTTTGTTTCGGATGAATTTTTGATCAAGGAAAAATTAGAACTGAAATTGGATGAATTTGATTTTGCAAGTAAAGCAACCAGCTGGTTGCAGGAAGAGAAAAACGCAGATACTATTGCCGCATTAGTAGTCGAAAACATTATTCCTGGTGTTTTAAAAACCATAGATGATGCCGATGTAAAAAACTTTATACAAAAACAATTTGAAGAAAAATTGCAAGAAATGAACTTTGGTGAATGGATAGCAATTGGACTGGAATCGTTGTCTAAAAGTGACAAACAGGAGCAACTAATTACAAACGTATTAGCTATTTTGGCAACCGAACTAGAGACTAATAAAGCGGAAATTAGAGAAAAAGTTAAAAAAGCAACACCGTGGTATACATTGGGTGTAGCTGATAAAAAAATTGCAGATGGAGTTTTTAACGGTTTGTATGAATTTTTGTTAATGGCTAAAGAGCCAGAAAGCGCTATCCGAAAGAAAATTAACTTGTATGTGTTAAACTTTATTGAGGAGTTGAAAAACTCTCCAGAAATGCAGCAAAAGATTACATCTTTGATTATAGAATTTACGCAAAAAGAAGAAGTGCAAAATTATATTGGCTCGATTTGGCAAGAATTGAAAAGTGCAATTACTGATGATTTGGATAAGGGTAAGGATTCTAAGATTAAGGAAAACTTAGCGAACATGATTCGTAATTTCGGAATTAATGTTCAAAATGATGTGGTGATGACAAACAAAATCAACAACTTCCTTAAAGTTGATGTGTTGGGCGTTTTACTTCGAAATAAAAAAGCAATTGGGGATTTAATTGCAACCTCCGTTCAGAGTTGGGATAAAAAAGAAATAGCAGAAAAATTAGAATTAGAAGTAGGTAAGGATTTGCAATTTATTCGAATCAATGGAACAGTAGTCGGTGGATTTGTTGGGCTAGTAATTTATTTTGTAGAACATTTTATATAAAAAAATAAGACTGCTCTATACCGACAGTCTTTTAAGGTTTGATTTTTAATTAACTTCTACAGCTTTAAAAATTCATTTGAAAGAAAGGTACACGATAGCTAATTGATTCGTCTTTTCTATTATTTGTGATGGATAATAATAGTATGTACCACTTCGTCTTAACTATTAAGACACTTTTATAAAATTATAATCTCCAAAACATTTAGAAGTCATACAATCTTCTGATTAATAGCGCATTATGGCTGCTCTGTTAGTAGATTATTTTTCTTAATAATTAATTGTTAATTTATATATTTGCATCCTTTACAATTAATTATTTAAAATAAAAAAAATGAGAAAATTATTGATGATAACTGTTCTATTAATAAGTTCTTTAGCACACTCTCAAATTACAATTCGCTTAGGATTAGGAGAACAAGAGGCAGATGGGATTATTTTCAAAAAAAATAATGAAAAGATTAGCGGTGAGGTTGATTTTCCAAAATTTAACGCTAAAAAAGTAAAAATTAAAATTGATAAAAAAAATCATCAAAAAATAGCGAGTGCTGATATTGATTCAATTCAGTTATTTGACAGTAACAAGAAACAGGTTTATACTTTTGTCTGGACAAAAACTAAAGTTTATAAGTCAAAAGGTACTGAGTTTAAAGTTTTAGATGAGGGTTGGATTTGCTTAATAAAAAAAGGAAAGGTATCGGTTTACCTTGGAGGCCAAGAATATGGAATCAAAAAAGATTCGATGAGAGTAGTAGAGGCAGCTAGTAATCATTATTTAAAAAAGAAAGACGAAGATTACCCCGTACTAGTTTCTGTATTTGCTGTTGGTGGAGGTATTGGTTATAATGTATTCTTTAGGGAGTATGGACAATATTACTTCAAAGACAATGCTGTGATTGCTGAAAAAATTAAAAATAAAGAATATAAGTCTGACGATATGTTAAAGGTAGTAGAGTACTATAATAGTTATATAACTCCTAAAGCTACTACAACTAAAAGTGAGCTTACTAAAAGTAACAAGGTTAAAAGCACTTCTAATAGTGCTAGCAAAAGTAATAGTGCGCCTAAGAAGAAAAAGTAAGTTTGGCTATTTTTACAATGTATTAGTTCAGTGCTTTTTAATAAATTCAACTTTAGTAATAAGAAGTAAATCAACTCAAGAATAAGAAAATTTAACGAACTGCTTTTACATATAAAACCGAACTATTTCTAAAAAATCAGTTCGGTTTTATGTATAATATCAATACTACATATTTATTTTTAAATATACTTTCTATAAAAAAGCAAGCAGAATTCAGCCGATAAATCAAAAATACTTAAAAAACCTGTATGAAAAAAACACTACTTTTGGGATGCTTGCTTTTTGCAGTTAATGCGTTTTCACAAGCTTGGGACGATGTTTATGATGCTAAATATTCAGTTGGAGTATCATTTCAGGATAAAGGAATCGGTGCTGAAGTTGGTTATGAAATCGGACTGTCTAATTATTTATCAATTGGATTCATTTATGGCTACGTTTTTAAAACTGAAACATTGCCTCCAATTTATGATTCTTGGGACATTAACATTAATGATGGAGATAATGCAGATTCTTTTGAAAAAATGAATATGGCTGCGTCATTAAACGTACACCTAACACCTTTTTTTAAAATGGATGGTGAATCTATCGATATCTATGTCGGTACATCGGGTGGTATTAATGGTGCTGGAGTCCAAGGAGGATTTAAATATTTTTTTATGGAAAATTTAGGAGTATATTTTAATGGCTACTGTCCTATTATAGCGAATAAATTTTTAATCGATGAATCGTCTACAAGGGTATATTATAATTTTTACCTTAAGCCTGTAGTAAGTGCAGGAGTTTCTTTTACTTTGTAAACAGGCAATTAAAAAAATCTGATTAATTGGCTTGTTTAACGCAAACTGGACTTTATTCTAGATATATTTTTAAAAAAAAGTGGGTTTGAGAAATTAATTTCATACCCACTTTCTAATTTTATTTGAAATGTACTAAAAGATTTTTTAAAATTACAACAAAGAATGCTGAGTCATTACTGCAGGTTGCGCAATACCCATCAATTCTAAAATAGTGGGAGCAATATCACCTAAAACACCATCTTTTATCGATTTTAAATCTTTATCAACCAATATAATTGGAACCGGATTCGTAGTATGCGCAGTATTTGGACTACCATCTGGATTGATCATTGTTTCGCAGTTACCATGATCGGCAATTACGATGGTCGTATAATCATTAGCTAAAGCTGCTTCAATAACTTCTTTTACGCAAGCATCAACGGCTTCACAGGCCAATATTGCTGCACTCATAATTCCAGTATGGCCAACCATGTCGCCATTGGCAAAATTTAAACATACAAAATCAACCTCGCGTTTGTTCAACTCGGGAATCAACGCATCCTTTAATTCAAAGGCGCTCATTTCTGGTTGCAAGTCGTAGGTTGCTACTTTTGGGGAATTTCTCAATATTCTAGATTCGCCTTCAAACGGATTTTCTCGTCCACCCGAAAAGAAAAAGGTTACGTGCGGATATTTTTCTGTCTCGGCAATGCGAATTTGCTTTTTGCCTGCTTTTTCTAAAACTTCACCTAAAGTCTCAGTAATATTATCTTTGTTGTAAACCACTTTTACGTTTTGATACGTTTCGTCGTAGTTGGTCAAGGTTACATAATACAGGTTTAGTTTGTGCATGTTTTGCTCGTGAAAATCTTGTTGCGATAACGCTTCTGTCAATTCACGACCACGATCTGTTCTAAAATTAAAAAAGATAACCACATCATCTTCTTCAATTGTAGCTAGCGGTTTTTGATCGCTGTCCACCATTACAATGGGAGCAACAAATTCATCGGTTATATTGTTTTGATAACTTGCTTCCATGGCTGCAACAGGATCTAATGCCTTTGCACCATCAGCATTTACAAGTAAGTCATATGCTAATTTGACGCGTTCCCAACGTTTGTCGCGATCCATTGCGTAATAGCGACCAATAATAGAGGCAATTTTTACAGGCGTATTTTTAATGTAATTTTGAAGATTCTCAATGTAGCCTTTACCCGATTTTGGATCTACATCACGTCCATCTGTAAACGCATGAACGTATACTTTATCTAATCCGTATTGTTGAGATGCATCTATTAAGCCGCGTAAATGAGAGGTGTGCGAATGCACGCCACCATCAGAAACCAATCCTAAGAAGTGTACTTTTTTATTGTGTTCTTTTGCATATAAAAATGCATCGATTAATACTTGTTCTTTGGCAAGTGTTTTATTAGCAACAGCTAAATTTATTTTGGCTAGATCTTGGTACACAATACGACCAGCACCCAAATTCATATGGCCTACTTCGCTATTTCCCATTTGACCTTCAGGCAAACCTACGTTTAGACCGTCAGTACGTAATTGCGCGCTTGGATATTGGGTATATAAACTGTTTATAAATGGAACGTTGGCGTTGTCTATGGCAGAAACTTTAGGATCAGGAGATTTTCCCCAACCGTCTAAAATCATTAGTATTACTTTCTTGTTCATCTTTATTTTAATTTTTAACAAAGATAAGGCATTTGTAAAACCTTGAAGAATATCGGTGCTACTATTGTATTATATAAAGAGAACCGTACCAAAAAACAATTATTTTTTTAAAGAAGGGATTCTTTTTTAAAATATATGCATTCTAAAATTTATTTTTAACCACGTTGTAGTCAATAAAATACTTAATACTAATTGAAAATACGTGATTCAGTTTCGAATTATTAATTAAAGCAGAAACATTTTCGCCTAAATGCTTGTTGATTTCTCTTTCGAAACCAGCACCACTATTACGATACAGTAGCGAAAGTTGGCTTCCTGGAGCAAACCACCAAGCGTACGATAAATCAGCATTCCAAGAGTTGAAATTGGAGTTTTTGTTAGTTGAATAAGTTGCGAAGTCAGTCAAAGTCCCGTCATTACTCAAAGATAAATAGTGCTTGTTTTCGGCATAAGACCAGTATTGACGAACTAATAAATTAAAAGTCATTCTGCTGTTGAGTGCGTATTTTCCTGAAATAGAATTTGAGTAAGTGATGACATTTCTATTGGCAAAAATGATCGTTTTGGGACTAGTAGTGTTAAAATCGGCATCGATACGATCAGCATATCCTTTGTCGTTCGTGTTTTTGATGAAATTAAAATTGTAAACTAACAAGAATTTATCGCTAAAACGGTATCTCGGACCAACAGCAACGTCATAAATAGCGCGGCCTGGTTCGTCTAAAAAAGTAACTCGAGTATTTATATCGACAGCAAATTTTTTATTGTAATTGGTAGAGAAGTCAATCCAGTTTTCAATTTTTCTAGGAATTACTACAAAGCGATCGGCCACACGAGGTTCGTAATAATCAAATACTTCCAGCGGATTTACGCCGATTCCAAAGCCAAATAAATTATTTTTTTTAGTTGTAATGCTGGTATTGACATTAAAATTATTGTCTTGTAAAGCACCCGTTTCTTTATTGTATTCAAGATACCCATTCCAATTCAGCCTGAGCTTATTGAAACTTTTGGTTGGATTTAAAATACGATAATTGACATTGCTGAAAAAGCTATAAAAATTAGTGTAAAAATTTATTCCTAAATCGTTTGAGTCAAAATCTTTAGTTACCAAGTCGGCTCCCAAATTAAAACGGTATTTCCCGCTTGTTTTGGCAAAATTTATGTCAGCATAAGAACCTTTTTTATCTTCCAATTGATTAATTAAACTGTATTTCATACTTCCTGTAATTCCGAATGTATTGGTTTTGGTATTTAAATCCCAAGTCAGGGCCGAAACATTCGCATCTCTAAAAGCGCCATCTCTAGTTACATTGGTATTAATAAAGGCTATGGATGAGGTTTTTCTAAATCGTTGATCCAAAACCAAAACATTATAATTGGTCAAAGGTTCTACTACTTCACGACGCGTTACATTGGTGACTGTGTTAGTAATAACTGCATGTGTCTTTTCGGTGATCGCATTTAAAATTCCAATTCCTAAACCGCCTTTGGTTCGTCCCGAAATTTTTAATGCATTTATTAGATTGACAGCAGACGGATTTTCGATAAATTCCTCATTTTCTGCTAATTCTATCGTTGTCGAAGGAGAGCCGCCAATTCGGCGGGAATAGAACAAATTACCTTTGCTAAATAAATCGGTTCCTTCCGTAAAAAACGAACGATTTTCATTAAACTGCTGTTCAAAAGGACCTAAATTTAAAATCTGATCGTCAAATTTAGTTTGACCAAAATCTGGAACTAAAATGGCATCCAAAGTAAAAGCATCATTAATTCCGTATTTAATATCCAATCCACCTTTCAATGTTCCGTAGGTTTTTTGTCCTTCGGCTGCATTGAGATAAAAAGAAGTGTATGGCATTAAAAACAATCGAGTAGGAGGTTTAATATTTTCGATACCCTGCAAAATACCAGCTTGTTGTGTAAAACTTCCAATTTTGGTATCAATAAGATTCCAAGTATATTTTTCTCGGTCTCTTTTTATTTCTCGAAAAAAATTAAGCCCCCAAGTTTGTTTGCTATCTGCCGAAAAACGCAGCGCAGCATAGGGAATTTTCATTTCTACGACCCAGCCAAAATCGGTTATCAGCGCTTTACTGTCCCAAACGGCGTCCCAAGAATAGTCTTCGCCATTGGCATCTGTGGTAATACAATCGGCTTGGCTATCAGACGCAGGAACGAAAAATTGAAAATCTTGCTGTCCGTCGTTAAAACCATTTATAAAAACACCAAAAAGATCAGACGTTCCAAAACTATCTCGTTGTGTAATTTCTTTTAAAATTTTAGTGGGTTCATTGTCATACATTATCGCTGCAATGTAAAGTGCATCGTTATCGTAAATAATTTTAATTTCTGTTCTTTTTTCGTACGGAATTGGTTTTCCGTTGTCTGGCTCAAACATTACAAAGTCTTTGGCAACGTCGGTTTCCTGCCAAGCTTGTTCGTCAGTTTTACCATCTATTATAATGTTCGCTGTGATAGAATTAGTTTTTAATATCTTTTTCTGACCGTAACTAACTGTGGTTAATAATAGAAGAAGGTAATAGACGATTGATTTCATAACTCTAATTGATATAGCTTTTTCTAATAGACTACAAAAATTTGGATCCGTTACAGTTTTAGGTAAATTTAAAAATTTTGAAGGGTTGTTTTTATAGGTTTTTTAATACATAGGTGTGAATGATGTAATAAATAGTGTTAAAAATGCAATAAATAGGGTAATTTAATTGTTTATAAGTTTTGTCAGGTATAATTTTTTTTTACTTTTGTTATGCCTCGAAACAAATATAACTTAAACACATTCAATGATTTACAGTATTTATCCTACATTGTTATTCATGTTGCTATCATTTGGAGCTTCTAATAACACTACAGAGAAAGTTTCTACAAACAAACGAGTAATTGCTGCAACGGTTAAAATTAGTGCCGAAGCGAAAATTGAATCCATCTACCATAATCTTCATACCAATAGTTTCGAACTTCCAAAAATGGATAGTTTTACTGAAGCTTTAAAAGGTTTTTACGAATTAAAAGAAAAAGGAATCATTACCAAAGATATTTTAACGCTGATTGATTTTAGTAAATCGGCAAACGAAAAAAGACTTTGGGTAATCGATTTATCTACTAATACCATCTTATATCATTCTTTAGTATCACACGGCAGAAATACAGGTGAAGAATTTGCTACTTCATTTTCAAATGTAGATTCTTCTAATAAAAGCAGTTTAGGCTTTTATAAAACTGGCGAAGTATATCAAGGCAAGCATGGAATGTCTTTGCGATTAGATGGTCTAGAGCGCGGTGTAAATGACAACGCCAGATCTAGAGCGATTGTAATGCATGGAGCTAATTATGTTTCTAATTTATTTATTAGAAATAATAGTCGTTTGGGAAGAAGTTTGGGTTGTCCTGCAATTCCAGAAGAATTAAAACAAGAAATTATTGAAACAATAAAAAATAAATCTTGTTTGTATATTTATCATCCTTCAAGAAGTACAGTAACTCTGGCTCGTTTAGTTTCTTAGTTTAGCATACAAATCAGCATCTAAATTGTAAATATCAGGGCGAAACTGCAATTGGTTTGGTTCGCTCCAAGCCGTCCAGTACCACTGGTACAATTCGTATTTTTTAGTAATGCGAACCCCAGTAGTTTTCTCGGTTACAATAAGAGAATCAATTTTTTCCGTAGACCAGTTTTTTGCGTCGTTTAGTAAATGCTCGGCTAAATCTAGCGGGTTTTCAATACGAACACAACCTGAACTCATCGAGCGGTTTTGTCGATCAAAAGAACCTCTGTGATTGGTGTCGTGTAAATAAACGCTATGATTGTTTGGGAATAAAATTTTCATCAAACCTAGAGAATTACTTCTGCCTGGTTTTTGAACATATCGGTACGCATGCGGATTATTTTCATTCCAGTCTTGCGGATCAACTACTGTTCCTGTTTTATCATAAATCGTAATGTTCTTTTTAGCTAAATAATTTCTGTTCTTTTGCATCGAAGGAACAACATCTTCTTTTAAAATCGTTGGAGGAACGGTCCATGTCGGATTAAAGACAATTGTTTTTAATGTTGATGTAAGAATTGGTGTTCTGCGTTTGTTCGTGCCGACAATTACGTTTCTGCTTAGCACTGTATCCTTTTCTTCTACGACTTGTAAACTGTAATCGGGAATATTAATAATTAAATAATTTCCTGTAAATTCATCAGTATACCAACGCCAGCGCTCTAAATTAGCTATTATCTGATGTTTTCTTTTTTCTTTAGAATAATTGAGTGCAGCCACAGTTCCTTTGCCAACCACACCGTCTGAAATTAAGCCATGTCTGGACTGAAATTTTTTAACAGCATCAAATGTTTTTTGATTGTAAACAGCCGATAAACTTTCTGATTTTGGCAGATCTTTCCAAAAACGCAGTCTTTTTTTAATTTTAATTACCTCGCTATTGGTATCATTTAATACAATTTTATCTACCGATTGAATGCGGTGCACACTGTCTTCTGGAAAAGTATTTATAAGTTTTAAAGCATTGATGAGTTTTTGATACGTATACGTTTTTGGTTGACTTTTTAGTAAAGCTGTTTCCAAATTGTCATCGTTAAAAGCGGTAATTAAAACTTCATTTACATTAAAGCTTTTTGCTTTTAATTCCCAGTCGGTGTACAATTTTTTTGGATCTAACTTTCCTTTATATAAATGAAGTAAAAACTTCTGAAAATTCATTGTTAAATTTAAGTCATAAGCAATGAGTTGTTTGTCATTAAGTTCTGAAATCTTTTTTTCAAAATCTTGTAATTTTTTGACATGATAATCAGCAGGGTTTAAGCCATAATCTTCTGCTTTTTCTAATTGAAATAAAACAAATTGACGCTTTTTTAAATTGCCCCAAACTGTTTCGTAGCCAGACGATTTGTAAAAATTCACCAGCAGCTGACTTTTAAAAACAGAAAGTTGTGCCGTGTCAATCGCTATTTTTCGCTCGTTATCTTTTACAATTGCTGGTGTTATAATAGTTGCAGAATCCAAAGTTTCTCCATTTTTCGCGGCGCCCGCATCTTCTTTTTTACAACTAGTAAACAATAGGATAATAGCAATACAAGTAAAAAACCTAGTCATTGTGTTTTGTTTTAAGAGGTAAGTAAACTTGAACGATGTTGAGCAAGTACTTCATTTTTTTGGTTGATTAATTTTTTGCAAAAGTACGACTGCTGTTTAAAAGAAAACAATTCTTACAAATATTTAATTTAAAATGTTCTCTATTATTTTTGCTAGGCAAAGAACGTCCTTTATATTTGTAATTCTTAACTGAATTTGCCCTCTTTGTAACTCAATTAAAACGCATCGATATGTTTTTGTGCGATGATTTTTGTTTTCGTTCTAGATTTTAAATGATTTCTTGAAGTTATAACTTTTTAATTTTTAACAGATTAGTAGAGGTGCCGGTTTTTTTATTTATTTTTTTTCAAAAAAACTTGTTTTACAGATAACTAATTCTCTATATTTGCACCACCAAAAATGCGAAAGTAGCTCAGTTGGTAGAGCTCCAGCCTTCCAAGCTGGTTGTCGCGAGTTCGAGCCTCGTCTTTCGCTCTAAATACAATTTAGAGTTGTTTTAATTATTTGAAAAAATAATTTGTTTTTACAATTCCGATGCGAAAGTAGCTCAGTTGGTAGAGCTCCAGCCTTCCAAGCTGGTTGTCGCGAGTTCGAGCCTCGTCTTTCGCTCTTAAAACCCGAAACTCAATGAGTTTCGGGTTTTTTATTACTTCTAATTTAAGAAACTCAAATCGCTTTCTGGATCTAGTTCTTGTGGTTCTTTATTTTGTTCGAATAAACGAGCGCTTAATTTTCCTTTTAAGATAACTTTTTCGCCTTTTACTTCGAGCCAGCTTCCTTCGCGTAAGCCTAAAACAGGAACGGTATTAAAAGCATGAAATTCTTTGATTCGGGTTTCTCTCGTTTCTCCCATATGTTTGGATTGTGCATCTGGATCCATGTAGTGCGGATTCAAGTTGAACGGAACTAATCCTAAGGTTTTAAAACTTGGTGGATAAATAATTGGCATGTCATTAGTGGTTTGCATTGAAAGTCCGCAAATATTACTGCCTGCACTTGTTCCTAAATAAGGTGTGCCCTTTTTTAGCGTTTCCGATAAAACATCCATTATAGTATACTTATACAATTGCGATACTAATAAGAACGTATTTCCTCCTCCTGTAAAAATGGCTTCGGCCTCTTCGATAGCTTTTTGTTTGTCTTCAAATTCATGCAGTCCATTTACCTGAATATCGATTGTTTTAAAAGCAGATTGCACGGTAGCAGTATAGTCTTCGTGCGTAATTCCTCCCGGTCTAGCAAAAGGTACAAATAGTATTCTTTTACAACCTTTAAAATGATTTTGTAAAGTGGGCAACAGGTATTCTAAGTAGGCGCCTCCGTGTAGTGTCGAAGTGCTGGCAACGATGCTATTTTTCATGAGAATTTTATTTTTAACTGACCTTAAAGATACTAAATGCTCCTCTTCTTTAACCGAACATCTTTTTTTTATTAACAATTATTTACCAAGTCGTTAGCATTAAATTTGGAGTTGCTTGAGATACTTTTACAGCTATAAACCACCTTATATGAGGCATTTTATTCTTTTTGTAGTTTTAGCATTTTCGCAAGAATTTTTTGCTCAAGAGCATTTTCCGACACAAATTACAGGAATTACTACTTTATACAATAATCCGCTAGAGGGAGTTTTTGTAATCAATAAAACTAGCGAAAAGGGCATTCAAACAGATAAAGAGGGTCGGTTCTCCATTGCTGTAAAAAAAGGAGATATAGTCGTATTTTCTTCCTTGATGACCAAGGAGATGCAAGTGCAAGTAGATGAAAAACTCAATATAACTAACTTTTTAGTTATCGAATTAAGTGCACAATCCAATCAGCTTCGTGAAGTGGTGGTTCGAAGTTATAACGGAACTAATGCACGAGCATTAGGAATTATTCCTCAAGACACAAAAAGCTACAGTGCAGCAGAAAGAAAATTAAAAACCGCAACCGATTTAAAAGGTGCTGGAGGAGGTATTTGCTTGGATCCTGTGCTGAATTTAATTTCAGGTAGAACGGCAATGCTAAAAAAAGAATTAGCGGTCGAGAAAAAGGAAGATTTTATGGAAATGCTTGAAAAATTGTTTGATCGCAATCACTTTGTGAACAAATTAAGTATTCCCGAAGATTATGTAAAGGGATTTGAATATTATGCCGTGGAAAACCCGTATTTTACAAAAATTTTAAATTCGAAGAATAAAGTAGCAACAGAATTTTTATTAGGCGAATTAGCATTAAAATACAAAGACATCATTGCTTGTGAAAACGAATAAAACCCTACTTTTTCTTCTCTCTATTTGTAGTCAAATTATTTTTGGACAAACTTTTAGTAGTAAAGAAATAAAGGGACAAGTATTTGCCGCTTCAACTGCGCTACGATCGGTTACGATTGTCAATAATACAACGCAACATTTCGCAGTCACCGACTATAGTGGTTTGTTTTCAATCGTGATTCAAGAAAATGACGTTCTTGTTTTTTGGGAGTAAATCTAGAAGCATTAGAAAAAAGAATTACAGTAGCATATCTGTCGCTATCTTTTCTTTCGATTAAAGGAAAACGAAAAGTATCGAATTAGAACAAGCTTCTGTAGATAGTAGCCCCAGTATTAATGCTACGAGACTTGAGTTAGTTTAATCGAGTCAAAAAAAAATACACCGCTGCTGAGCGTAAATTGTACACGGCCGGTTAGTTCAAGTGGTATAGTCCTTTGCTTATACCTTTCGGAGGAATGGATTTTGATGGATTATTAAACGCAGTTAATTAACGTAAAAAGAGATTAGAAAAAGAGCTTTCTAGTAAAAATAAAGAAACTGCTATACAGCTACCGCAAAAGCTTTTCGATCAAAAGTATTTGATTAGTGACTTAAAAATTCCTCCGAATCATGTGGCAGGATTTCAGTATTATGTGGTAGAAAATAAGGATTTCATGAAAATTATAAACTTAGAAAATAAAAGTGCCGCCGAGTTTTTATTAGTTGAGTTGGCGCAATAATATAAAAATACAATAACTATTGAAAACGAATAACCCCTTCCTTTTTATTTTTCTTGCAATTACTCATTTTACTTTCGGACAAAATTTGGTATCTAAAGAAATGAACGGTCAAGTATTTGCTGATTCTAGTTCTGTTGATGGTGTAGCTGTTGTGAACAATGCAACACAACTGACCACAATTACAGATAGCAAAGGTCTATTTTCGATTGTAATTCGCGAAGGTGATGTTCTGGTTTTTTCTGCGATAAATTTAGAGGGTTATAAAAAAAGAATTACTTCTTCTGACTTAGCGCTTAATTTTCTTCCTATAAAAATGAAAGCAAAAAGCATTGAATTAAAAGAAGTGGTGATTAATGAGTCGAATATATCGGCTGAAAGCCTAGGGATCATTCCCTACGGTCAAAAAAAATATACCGCTGCCGAACGTAAATTGTACACTGCAAACTCAACTCCAATTGATGCGCTACTCAATGCAATGTCGGGTCGATCAAAAATGTTAAAAAAAGAAATAATAGTTGAGAAAAAAGAGCGAATGCTGTACAAGATTGAAGGATTATTTGAGGAAGATTATTACACCCAAAGACTAAAGATTCCTGCAGATCGCATAAAAGGATTTCAATATTACTGCATTGAAAATCCTGAGTTTATGCGTACCTTAGAATCTAAAAATAAAAGCATGAGTATGTTTTTAATCACACAATTGGCTCAGGAATATCTAAAAATAATTGAAAATGAAGACTAAACTTTTTACAGGAATTTTATTTATTTTAATGCAACTTGGTTTTGCTCAGACGAATGATAGACAATTGTTGAATGGTAAAGTGCAAAACGATTCATTGGCAATAGAAAGCGGTTATGTTTTAAATATTAATGCGCAAACCAGAACTTATATATATAAAGATGGCGCATTTGCTATTATGGCTAAAGCCAAAGACACGCTTTTGTTTTCGGGAATGGTTTTTCAATCGAAAAAAATTGTTGTAAAAGCGGCTGATTTTCAGGAAAAAGCAGTGTTGATTCAGCTAGAATTAATTAACAATCAATTAAATGAAGTTGTGGTTGGTAGTAAATTTAAAGACGAATCTTTATCGGGTGGCACACAAGTAATTGTTTATGGTCAATATTTTGATGATGCCAATTCTTCACCAACCAATCAAGTCATGCACTCCAATCAAACGATAAAAGACGGAATTGATTTTGTTCGAATGTTTAAGGAAGTTAAGAAAGCCCTAAAACCGAAGCCAGAAGACAAACCAGAATATATTGAAGATATCACGTTTTCCAAATATGCGCAAGCCAATTTTAGTCCGACCTTTTATAGAGAAGAGTTGCGTTTAAAAGAAGATGAAATCGATTTATTTTTAATGTATTGTGCGAACGATAGAGAATCTAGAAAATATTTAAAAACCAGAATCAAAATTTCAATTAATCGATTTTTTAATCAATAAAAATAAAGAATATAAAAGAATTGTTACTTTTGAAAAATGAAAAAAATAGTTCTAAATTCCACTATAATTTTGTTACTTTTTCTTTTTTCGGCTTTTTCTTTCCATAAATTTTATGTGGGAGTATATCAAGTCGATTATGTTCCAGAAAAGAGAATGTTGCAAATAACGTCAAGAATTTTTATTGATGATCTCAATGATGCGATTGAAAAAAAATACAAATTAAAAACTAATGTTGGTACCGAAAAAGAAACGGCTGCAGATGTTACTTTACTAAAAAAGTACTTGTCAGAAAATTTTTTAGTCAAAGTTAACGGTCAATCCAAAGCAATCGTTTTTGTGTCTAAAGAGACCGAAGATCAAAATGTTGTAGTTTGTTACACTAAAATTACCGATGTCACTAAAATAAAAGCATTAGAAGTGAGTAATACCCTTCTAATAGATTGGAACAGAGAACAACAAAACATTACACATTTTTTAATAAATGGCACTAAAAAGACGGTTCTGTTTACAGAATCTTCACGGAAAGAAGTGTTAAAGTATTAAAAACGACGGTAAAAATATTTATTTATTTTTATTTTCACGGCTGCTTAAATGACCAAAACCATTTTTATGAAGAAAATTTCATTACTGCTGTTTTTTCCAGCGCTATTATTTGCACAAGAAAACACTACTGCAGTTACCCCAAAACAACAAGGAAAATACGATACGAACAAGTTCAGTCAGATGTACGATTTGTTGGCTACACCAAACATGTTTCGCACTGCTTCTGGGGCTCCAGGTCCTGCTTATTATCAGCAACAAGCCGATTATAAAATGGATATTGAATTGGACGACAAGAACTCGAAAATCATGGGTTCTCAAACGGTTACTTACTCTAACAATTCTCCTGAAAATTTAGAGTATTTATGGGTTCAATTGGATCAGAATATGCGTGCTAAAAATTCACAATCACCTTTAGCTGAAAATGAAAAAGTAAGTCAAAAACTTACTGTTGGTGGATTTGCTGACAAATATTTAGTAGAAGGTCCAGATCGCGGTTTTCATATCGAATATGTAAAAGATGCAAAAGGAAATCCAATGTCACATACCATCAATCAAACCATGATGCGTATTAATTTGGCAACTCCTCTAAAATCTGGAGCTAAAATTACGTTTTCGATTAAGTGGTGGTACAACATTAATAATTATCAAAAAGAAGGGGGACGTTCTGGTTATGAATTGTTCGAAAAAGAAGGAAATAAATTATATGTAATTGCACAATTCTATCCAAGAATGGCGGTTTATAATGACGTAGAAGGTTGGCAGCACATGCAATTTTGGGGTGGAGGAGAGTTCGCTTTGCCATTTGGAAATTTTGACGTCAACTTTACAGCACCAGCGGATCACGTGGTTGATGCAACGGGTGAATTAACCAATAGAAGCGAAATGTTTACCGCGGCACAAAACAAGAGATACGAAAAAGCACTAAAGTCTTTTGATGAGCCAGTAGTAATTGTTACTCAAGAAGAAGCGGAAGCAGCAGAAAAAGGATTTTCAGACCAGAAAAAAACATGGAAATTTAGCGCTAAATATGTGCGTGATTTTGGTATCGCTTCTTCTAGAAAATTTATTTATGATGCAATGGCCGTTCAGTTAAAAGATAAAGTGGTTATGGCAGAATCGTTGTATCCAAAAGAAGCGAATCCATTATGGGGGGAGACTTCTACAAAAGTGGTGGCGCATACCTTAAAAAGTTATTCGGCTCACACTTTTGATTATCCGTATCCAAAAGCCGTTTCTGTTTCTGCAGAAGATCAAGGAATGGAATATCCAATGATTTGTTGGAACTACGGTCGCCCAGATGAAAATGGGGTAACGAGCGATCGCATCAAACATGGAATGACCAGTGTAATTATTCATGAAGTAGGACATACTTTTTTCCCAATGATTGTAAATTCAGACGAGCGCCAGTGGACTTGGATGGATGAAGGTTTAAACTCTTTTTTAGAGTATTTAGCCGAACAAGAATTAGATCCAAATTATCCTTCAAGTAGAGGGCCAGCTAAAAACATCGTTCCCTATATGAGTGGTGATCAGAATTTTTTAGAGCCAATTATGTCTAATTCAGAAACAATTATTCAATTTGGTAACAATGCTTATGGAAAGCCTGCTGCAGGTCTAAATATTTTGAGAGAAGTGGTAATGGGGCACGAATTGTTTGATCATGCTTTTAAAACCTATGCCAATCGATGGAAATTCAAGCACCCAACTCCCGAAGATTTTTTTAGAACAATGGAAGATGCTTCGGCAGTAGATTTGGATTGGTTCTGGAGAGGATGGTTTTACTCGACCGACTATGTAGATATCGGAATTAAAGACGTAAAACAATATTATGTTTCAGAAAATCCGACGGCGGAATTGAAAAATGTAAAAATTAGAAAAGGTCGTTTTGGTGTAGAAGAAGGTCCGTTTGTATATTTAATTGATGGTGATCACAAAGAATTGCAATCGTCCAACAAAAAAGGATTAGAAGTAGCGCAAATGCAACCGTTAGTTTCTTACATCAACGAGAATTTTTCTAGAGATGAAAAAGCAACTATTAAAAAGCCGAAATATTTTTACGAAGTAGAGTTTAATAAACCAGGCGGAATGATTATGCCAATTTTAGTTGAGCTGACCTACGAAGATGGAAGCAAAGAAGAGTTTAAGTATCCAGCTCAAATTTGGAGAAAAAATAACAGCAGTGCTAAAAAAGTTTATGCGACCGAAAAAGCAATAAAAACGATACAAATTGATCCTAAATTGCTAACCGCAGATATTGATGTAACTAATAATGTCTGGCCAAAAGTGGTTACAAAATCAAAATTTGACTAAATATTAAATAAAAAAAGACTCACTAAGAGTCTTTTTTTATTTAATATAATTTTAAAGCACAAGGCTACAAATTTAATTATCTTTGTAGCAGATTAAAAAAATACAATTATGTTTGGAATAGGCGGCGGAGAATTAATATTCATTTTGTTTATAGTTTTAATGCTTTTTGGTTCTGATAAAGTTCCAGAAATTGCTCGTACGATGGGTAAAGCTATGGCTCAACTTAAAAATGCAACCAACGATTTAAAAAGTGAAATCCAGAAAGGAGCCGAAGAAAATGGTTTCGATCAAAAAACACTAAGCGATTTGACGGGTAATATCAACGAAGAAATAGCCAAAGCCAAAAGCGGATTATTGGGAGATGCAACGGCCGAGTTTGAAAAAACAAGAGAAGAAATTGACACCATTACAGGTCCTATAAAACGTATGCGCTAATGTTAGAAAAATTACTGCAGTTAGATACCAAATTATTCGTTTTTCTTAATAGTTTGGGTTCGGAAAATTTTGATGCTTTTTGGCTTATCGTTACCAAACAAGCTTACTGGACGCCTTTTTTTTTACTATTGTTTTATCTTATTTACAAAAAGCTGGGTGTCAAGCAAACATTGTTTTTAATCCTTTTTATTGCAATTCTAATCACCTGTACAGATCAATTGACAAACCTGATCAAAAATTCGGTACAGCGTTTACGCCCGTGCAATAATCCAGAAATTAATGATTTTATCCGAATCGTTCAAGTTCGAAAATCATTTAGCTTTTTCTCTGGACACGCTTCCAATACAATGGCGGTTGCTACTTTTTTATATTGTGTTTTAAACAAGCATTTTAAATACTTTTACATACTCTTTTTATGGCCGTTGGTATTCGCATACAGCCGTATTTACTTAGGTTTGCATTATCCTTTAGATATTTTATCAGGATACGCTGCTGGTGCAATTTTAGGATTTTTAATCTTTAAGATTTATCAAAAAGTGAAAGCAAAGTACTTTCCAGTTTAGTTTTTTACAAGTTATTTCCTGTCATTCGCTCTATCTTTTGCGACCTAAACAAGATAACAAAAGCATGCCGCTGCTACCAGGGCTATGGGTATACTATTTCAAAATATAGTAAGTTTTAAACTTTGAATTTTTCTCTAAATCTGTCGAGTATCTAGATAACTAATCTCCTTTGAATATTACTCAAAAACCTTTGTAAATCTGCCGCTTAAGTATTTTTAGAAACCTTCCTGGAAAAACCACTCTTCTACAAAACTCTACTAACGGTCAATCCATCACGAATAGGTAATAAAACTGTTTCTACTCTAGGATCGTCTCGAAGTAAAACATTGTATTCTAAAAGTACTTGAGTACTGGTATCGTTTTTATGGACAGGTTCTAAAACTTTTCCGCTCCACAAAACATTATCCGACAAGATAATACCGCCTTTATTCATTTTAGGAACAATCAAATTCCAATAGTTAATATAGTTTTCTTTATCGGCATCAATAAAAACCAAATCAAATTTCAAATCCAAATCCGGAATAATATTCGTTGCTTCACCCAAGTGCTGAAAAATTTGTGAACCCCAAGGAGATAGGTCAAAATATTTTCGTTGAAAGTCAATTAATTCTTCTTTAATATCAATCGTGTGCAACTGACCTTTTTCCTGCATTCCTTCGCATAAGCATAAACTAGCGTAGCCAGTATAAGTTCCTATTTCTAAAATATTTATTGGACGAATTAACTTAGAAAGCATACCTAAAACACGACCTTGAAAATGACCACTTAACATTCTAGGTAGTAATATTTTTTGGTACGTTTCTTTATTTAATTTAGCTAATAATTCGGGTTCTCTTTCCGAATGTAGTTCTATATACTCTTCTAATTCTTCTGAAATAAAATGCATTTTATAAATTTTTGATAAAAGGGAAGTATTGCTTTTGTTGGTGACAAAATTACAAAATATTTAAGGCCATTTTACTATTGAATTTCAGATTGCCATATAAAAAATAAATAAGGATTCATACGAACTTAATTCGCAGGAATCCTTTATATCTATTTTTCTAAAAAGCAATTAAAAAATAAAGCGACATGCAATTACTCTTACTTTTTCATTTCTTTTGAAACGTTGTCTGCAGTTTTCTCCACACCTTCTTTAACATCTTTTGCTGCTCCTTCTACTGCTATAGCCCCTTTTTTGGTTGCTCGTTTAATATTTTCAATAGTGCTATCGATTTTTACACTAGCGGTATCACTTTTTTCATTCATGTCTTCTAATAAAGTGTCTAGTTTTTGTCCTGGTGTCAATTCTAGTCCGTCAGGTCGATCTGCAGACTTTTTACACGATTGCATGGTAGTAGATAAAAGAACGGCTGCTACTATTGTTATAATTTGTTTTTTCATAATATATTTAGGTTTGAAAAGTGGGTCAAAGGTAAAAATTGCGATTCTAATTTATTTATAAAGTTAAGGAATTTCGTTACATAATTTTGATCTTGCATCTTTCCCAAACTATTTAAAGTAAAGCAGTCGTAAGAAAGTTTTTAGGACACTTACCGATTCGATAAATACTTAGTAACTTTGCACCATGCAAATTGATAAAAAAGACATAAGAGCGCTATCTAAAGAACAATTACGTGATTTTTTTGTTTCTAATGGAGACAAAGCATTCCGCGGAAACCAAGTTTACGAATGGTTGTGGAGCAAAGGAGCGCATAACTTTGATGATATGACCAATGTGGCCAAAGGAACTCGTGCTATGCTGGAAGATAATTTTGTGATTAATCACATTAAAGTAGATCTGATGCAACGGAGTTCTGATGGTACGGTAAAAAATGCAGTTCGCCTGCACGATGGTTTAGTGGTAGAGTCGGTGTTAATTCCGACAGCAACTCGAACTACAGCCTGTGTTTCTAGTCAGGTTGGCTGTAGCTTAGACTGTAATTTTTGTGCTACAGCGCGCTTAAAACGAATGCGAAATTTAGAACCTGGCGAAATTTACGATCAGGTGTTGGCCATTGATAAAGAAAGTCGTTTGTATTACAATCATCCGCTATCCAACATTGTATTTATGGGAATGGGAGAGCCGCTGATGAACTATAACAATGTCATTAAGGCAATTGCTATGATTACTTCAGAGGAAGGATTAGGCATGTCGCCGAAACGGATTATGGTTTCGACTTCTGGTATTCCAAAAATTATCAAGAAAATGGCCGATGACGAAGTAAAATTCAAATTAGCAGTTTCGTTACACTCAGCTATAGATGAAATTAGAGCTAGAATTATGCCTTTTAGTATTAATTTTCCACTGGCTGATTTGCGTGAATCTTTAGAATATTGGTACCGAAAAACTAAAAGTAAAATTTCATACGAGTATGTAGTTTGGAAAGGAATTAACGACAATAAAGAATCGATTGATGCCTTGGTTAAATTTTGCAAATATGTGCCGTGCAAGGTCAATTTGATCGAATACAATCCTATTGATGATGGCGAATTTCAGCAAGCTTCAGAAGAGTCAATAAACGCTTACATTAGTGCTTTAGAAAAAAGCGGAATTGTGGTAAAAGTACGCCGCAGTCGCGGAAAAGACATCGATGCCGCATGTGGCCAATTGGCCAATAAAGAAAGTTAATTGATCGTAAAGTTTTTTTTTAA
Organism: Flavobacterium sp. TAB 87; assembly: GCF_001529295.1. GTDB lineage: Bacteria > Bacteroidota > Bacteroidia > Flavobacteriales > Flavobacteriaceae > Flavobacterium. Next base: position 457,847 of record NZ_LLWK01000037.1, on the reverse strand, counting down.
ATTAAGAGTAGGAGACGGTACCTTTTAAAAGCAAAATGGTTTTTCAAAAGTTAGTTTCCATAATTGAATTCTCTACTCAAAGTAGTATATTTGGCATCTAGATGAACATTACTTCGCAAATAAAACAGCCTATTTTTCGTGAGATGGAACTTTTTGAAAAAAAGTTCTATGAATCGATGACTTCCAAAGTGGCGTTGTTGAATCGAATCACCTATTTTATCGTGAACCGCAAGGGCAAACAAATGCGTCCTATGTTTGTGTTTCTAACTGCAAAAATGGTCGCAGGCGGGAGCGTAAATGAGCGAACGTATCGTGGCGCTTGTGTGATCGAACTTATTCATACGGCGACATTGGTGCATGATGACGTTGTGGATGATAGCAACAGACGTCGCGGATTTTTCTCGATTAATGCTTTATGGAAAAATAAAATTGCTGTCTTAGTGGGTGATTATTTGCTTTCCAAAGGATTGTTGCTTTCTATTGATAACGACGATTTTGATTTGCTGAAAATTATCTCGGTTGCCGTTCGTGAAATGAGCGAAGGAGAACTGCTTCAGATAGAAAAAGCACGTCGTCTAGATATTACCGAAACGGTTTATTATGAAATCATTCGCAAAAAAACAGCAACACTTATTGCTGCTTGTTGTGCTTTGGGTGCCAAATCGGTTATTGAAGATGTGGCAGAAGTAGAAAACATGCGTAAATTTGGTGAACTCATCGGAATGGCTTTTCAAATTAAAGATGATTTATTCGATTATACAGACGAAGCCATCGGAAAACCAACCGGAATTGATATAAAAGAGCAAAAAATGACATTGCCGCTTATATATGTCTTGAATACTTGTTCTCCTAAGGAAAAAAAATGGGTAATCAATTCCATTAAAAACCACAATAAAGACAAAAAGCGTGTCAAAGAAGTGATTTCATTTGTAAAAGCAAAAAATGGTTTGATCTACGCCGAAAATAAAATGATCGAATTTCAACAGGAAGCTCTTTTGTTACTTGACAATTACCCAAATTCAGATTATAAAGAAGCACTGATTTTAATGGTTAACTACGTTATCGAGCGAAAAAAATAAGTTTTTTATTTTTAAAAATATACGCTCAATTTCAAAATTTAATTACAATGAATGTAAGGATTCATTTGTAGTTTATCTTCGTTTCAATTGTAATTTTCTCAATTAATTATATCGCAATGAAGTACTTTCACAGAAGTGCTTTTTTCGATTTATAAAGTACCTAACTCTTCAGTTTTGTGTATTTTTGCAGACTCTTAACCCTCTAAAATAATTCCTTTTGATTTCTCAAAGTACTATTGATACCGTTTTTGAAACCGCTCGTGTAGAGGAGGTTATTGGCGATTTTGTGCAATTAAAAAGAGCAGGAAGCAATTATAAAGGATTGAGTCCGTTCTCTGATGAGCGTTCTCCTTCATTTATGGTTTCTCCCGTAAAACAAATTTGGAAAGATTTTAGTTCTGGCAAAGGCGGGAACTCGGTCGCTTTCTTAATGGAGCACGAACACTTTACGTATCCTGAAGCTATAAAATACTTGGCTCGAAAATACAACATCGAGATAGAGGAGACACTACAAACAGACGCCGAAAAAGCAATTACAGATGTTCGGGAAAGCATGTATTTGGTTTCTGAATTTGCGGCCAAATATTTTCAAGATGTTTTGGTTAATACCGAAGAAGGAAAAGCGATAGGATATTCTTATTTTAAAGAAAGAGGATTTACCAGCGAAACTATTAAAAAGTTTGCATTAGGATATTCTCCCGAAACTTGGGACGCTTTTACTAAAGAAGCTTTAGGTAAAGGATTTCAGATGGAGTTTCTAGAAAGTACTGGTTTAACAATCGCCAGAGAAGACCGACCATTCGACCGTTTTAAAGGTCGTGTGATGTTCCCGATTCATAGTATGTCAGGACGTGTTTTAGGATTCGGAGGTCGTATTTTAACTAATGATAAGAAAGCGGCAAAGTACTTAAATTCACCCGAAAGCGATATTTACCATAAGAGTAAAGTATTGTACGGTATTTTTCAGGCGAAGCAATCAATCGCCAAATTAAACAATTGCTTTTTGGTTGAAGGGTATACGGATGTAATTCAGTTCAACCAAGCTGGAATTGAAAATGTAGTCGCTTCATCGGGAACGGCTTTAACACCAGATCAGATTCGTTTAGTTAATAGATTAACTAAAAATATCACCGTTTTATTTGATGGAGATGCTGCGGGATTGCGTGCGTCAGTGCGTGGAATCGATTTGATTCTAGAGGAAGGAATGAATGTAAGAGTATGTACATTTCCTGATGGAGAAGATCCGGATAGTTTTGCAAAAAAGACTTCGCATGAAGATTTAGTTCACTACCTCGAAGCAAATGCAAAAGATTTTATTCAGTTTAAGGCATCGCTTTTAATGAATGAAGCTAAAAATGATCCTGTAAAAAAGGCCGATTTGATTCGGGATATGGTGACTAGTATTTCAAAAATTCCAGATAGAATTCAGCGCGAAATTTACATTCAGGAATGTGCTAGAATCATGGATATTTCTGAACAAGTTTTGGTTAGTACTTTGGCACAACTGGTTCAAAAAGACATTGTAGAAATCGGTAAAAAACAAAAGCAAGAACAAAGAGCTTTTGAAATTGTAAAAAACGAGAATCCTGCCGAAGCAGAAAAAGTTGATATTTTGTATCGGTTAGAGCGAAAAATAATTGAAATTTTATTGCTATATGGAAATAAAACGGAAGAGTTTGAAGATGTTCTGTTAAAAACAAACGAAGAAGGTGAAGTAGAAATGTATTCGGAGAAAAAAGAATATAAAGTATACGAACGCATTTTTTTAAGTTTGCAGGAAGATGAAGTTGAATTGTCTAATGAGTTGTTTCGGAAAATTTTCACCGATTTAATTACCTATTACAATCAAGTAGAAAATTTTAGCTTAGAGCAGTATTTAATGCGCATTCAGCCCGAGTTTGCTCGTGAGGTTACGGACATTATTATGGAAGACGAGCAGCTGGTCATGCACAATTGGGAAGGTCAGAATATTTTTCCAAAAAATAAATCAGCTTCGATAGCACAATATGTTTCAGAGATTATATTATCAATGCGATGGTATTTGGTTGGTAGTATTATTGAAGAATTAAAAAGCTCTATACAATCTGATGCAAATTCAGATAATACAGAGCTTTTAATGATGATAATGGATTACTCGAAACTAGTTAATACGTTTTCGAAAAAACTAGGTCGCGTCATGTCGCGTTATCATTAAATAATTTCTAACGTCTTTGCTTTGTTAACTAAGTCAACTAAGTTAGTCACGTTTAATTTTGTTAGTAAACGTAATTTATACGTACTAATTGTTTTTTCGTTTAGGTTAAGAATTTTTGAAATTTCATTATTCTTTTTACCATCACTTAAATAACGCAATACTTCAACTTCTCTATTAGAAAGTTTTCTGTACAAACGTTCGCTTTTACTTTGCTTGGCTATTAAAGCCATGTTTTTGCGAACATTTTCGTTAATAATAACTTTACCTTCGTGAACTTTCACGATAGAATTTCCGAGAGTCTCTAACTTCTCTGTCTTTTGTACATAACCTGATACACCAGCTTTAATAGCATTCGGCGCATACATTTGCTCCGAAAGATCACTGTATATAATAATTTTTGTCTTTGGGAAATTTTTCAGCAAAGCTTTCACTTCAAAAATACTAGCTAAACCTTCTAGAGCTAAGTCAAGTACTAAGACATCAATGTCTTTTGTTTGAAGGATATCTCTTACCATCGAAAAGTTTCCCACGTTGGCAACAATCGATATATCATTGTGGTCTTTGAAATAAGACTTTACACCAAAGTGCGTCACAGGGTGGTTGTCTGCTAAACATACTTTAATCATAATTTTACCTTTTTTAGAATTGTTCGTGTTTTTGGATCTGTAAAATTAATAAATAAATTCTGTAAATAATTGCAAATCAACATAAATAAAGATTATTTTAACGTATCTGGAATTAAACACACTGGTATCGGGTTCATTTTGTGTTGATTAATTGTATTTAATCTCTTATAAATTTTGAAAACTTCTTGCTGTCTACCCGAAAAATTTTCAGCTGTATTTCCTGCTTTGTCTGCTAACATTGCCTCTTCTAATTCATCATAACTGGCGCCTAATTGTTCTTCGTCTGTTCGGCTATCTCCAAATAATCCGTCTGTTGGAGCAGCTTTCAAAATAGATTCTGTAACACTTAAAAATGCAGATAATGCATATACATCAGACTTCATCAAGTCTGCTATCGGACTCACATCAACTCCGCCATCTCCGTATTTAGTATAAAATCCAACTCCAAAATCTTCAATTTTATTTCCTGTTCCGGCCACTAATAAACCATGAATTCCCGCAAGATAATAGAGCGTTGACATTCGTAATCTAGCACGACTGTTCGCTAATGAGAGGTTTAGCTTATCTAAATTAAGGTCATCGGGAACGCTTGTTTTAAAAGCATCAAAAGTAGCGCTCAAATCTACTTCGATATTGGAAACGTTCGAAAAGCAGTCTTTTAATATTTTGATATGTTCGCGTCCTCGTGAAACTTCACTTTTTGCTTGATGAATTGGCATTTCAACACATAATACTTTTAAGCCAGTTTGTGCACACAAAATTGACGTTAGAGCCGAATCAATTCCGCCCGAAATTCCAATTACGAAACCATTGACTTTAGCAGTTGTTGCATATTCTTTTAGCCATTGAACAATATAATCATTTACTTTTTCAGTCTGAATGGTGCTTTTTTTAGCCATAATAGTTCACGTTTTTAGATACAGCGACGTATATTTGCACAGTCTTTTTGGGGTCATTATTAATAAGTAACGTGCATCACAAATTTAATTAAAATAAAATGAAATCATATCGCTTTGCCTTAATCCTATTTGTGATTTTAATATCCTGTGAGAAAAAAAGTAAAACAGAGAAAGCCATCGAAGATATTCCTGTAGCGATCAAAGTAGAACGATTTGATAAAGCTTTTTTTGAGACCAAACCAGAAGATTTAGCTAAGCTAAAAAGAGAATATCCCTTATTTTTTCCTTCTAATACTGAAGATGCAGTTTGGATTGAAAAAATGCAAGATCCGTTATGGCGGGAATTATATCAAGAAGTAGAAAGAAAGTACAGTAATTTTGAGCCCGTTCGTAAAGATTTCGATGTTCTGTTCCAGCATATTAAGTATTATTTCCCTGAAACTAAAACGCCTAAAATTATTACAGTTATTGCCGAAATGGACTATAATAATAAAGTGATTTATGCCGACAGTTTAGTGATTGTTTCTTTGGAATTATATTTGGGTAAAGACCATAAATTTTATCAGTTTCCAGAATACATTAAACAGAGTTTTGAAACTAAGCAAATAATGCCTGATGCAGTGGCTAGCTTCGCGAGTCGAAAAATTGCAAAAGTCACAGATAAAAGTTTATTGTCACAGATGATTTATTTTGGCAAAGAATTATATTTGAAGGATTTACTATTGCCAGAATATAGTGATGATGAAAAAATTGGTTATACCGAGGAGCAACTACTTTGGTGTCAAGAAAATGAAAGTTATATGTGGCGTTATTTTATAGAGCGCGAAATGTTGTACGATGATGATGCAAAATTAAAAGCAAGATTTGTATCGCCAGCACCTTTTTCTAAATTTTATTTAGAAATTGATAACGAAACTCCAGGAAGAGTTGGTGCATGGGTTGGATGGCAAATAGTTCGGTCGTACATAAAGAATAATGATGTAACTCTAGATGAAATGTTACAATTGAGTGGAAAAGAGATCTTCGAAAAATCGAAATATAAACCCAAAAAGTAAGAAACAATTTGTAATTGCACAAAGAGAATTGTGGTGAATCTTTACTATAATTTGCAGTAAATTTATAAATAATTAAATACCAAAATATGAAGTCAGAAATTAATTTTGATATAGAATTAGACGAAAATCGCGTACCGGAAAAATTATCGTGGTCTGCGAAAGATGGTGGTGTCGAAAAGGAAGAAGCAAAGGCAATTATGTTGTCTATTTGGGACAGCAGAGTAAAAGAGACGATGCGTATTGACTTGTGGACCAAAGATATGCCAGTTGATGAAATGAAAATTTTCTTTCATCAAACTTTGGTAGCTATGTCTGATACTTTCAAACGCGCTACAGATGATGAAAAAATGGCGGATACCATGAAAGATTTTTGTGATTACTTTGCAGAAAAATTAGAATTAACAAAATAAGCTGAAATTCATTCCAATAAAAAATCCCATATTTCAATATCTAAAGTTGAAATGTGGGATTTTTTTATTTGGCAGTTCTAGTTAAAAATTAATTTTGAAATTTGAATTTATTTAATTAAAACTGATTTTTTCTCTAAATCTTTCAATAATTTCTTGAAGGCTCCTTTTATTAATTTTTTATTGCTTTTATGAAAACTAATATTGTCAATTAGTTTATCTGATTTTGTCGTTTCCCAGAGCGATTTCTGTTTCTCGCTAGTAACCGTACCAACTACGCGCTGTGAATATATAATTTCTTGCAAATTTAAGTCATATACTTCTAAAGTCACCTCGCTCTGATTTTTTCCTGTAGAGTTCTCATCTTCATAAAAACCAATTTTTCCTAAATCACTTCTGTTTTCTTTAGCAGTTACATTAATGAAAAAATCAAAATTGGTTCCAATTTTTAATTCTTTGATTTTCTGCTTACTGGGGTTTAAAGGTATGAGATGAGGAAGGAGTAATCCATTAATTTCAGGTCTATAATAATAACGATCAGTCAGATTTTTAGCAAAAAATAGTGTTGCTTGCTCTTTGATTTCATCGTTGCTATCGCAGTTACAATCGATTTGATTGAGAAGCCATTTGCCTTGAGTAAAATCAACGCCAGTTTTATAATTGTTATTCGTAAAGAGATAGGTTTTACTCTGACAAGATTCAAGAAAAACTAAAATAAATATCGAAATGAATACGATAGCAATACGTCTATTTCTCACGATCATGACATTGAACTGAATTTAAAACCCACTATTGTTTTTAAAAACTTCTTGGTTAATTTCATCTATATAACCTAAAATATATTCTTTACCAGTGCTCTCTGTTGCTGAAGTCACAAAGTACTGTGGCATTTCTTCCCAATTATTCATGAACATTTGCTTTCTGTAGGCGGCAACATGCGAGTCAATTTTAGTCTTACTAATTTTATCTGCCTTTGTAAACACAATGCAAAACGGAATTTCGCTTTCGCCCATATAAGACATAAACTCAATATCAATTTTTTGAGCTTCTAAACGAATATCAATAAGTACAAAAGCACAAACCAACTGCTCTCTAGTTTCAAAATAGTCTGTAATGAACTGTTGAAAAATAGATTTTGTTTTTTTGGAAACTTTAGCATACCCGTAACCTGGTAAATCGACCAAAAACCAATTATTATTGATTTTAAAATGGTTGATTAGTTGCGTTTTTCCAGGACGTCCTGAAGTTTTAGCTAAATTTTTATGATTAGTAAGCATGTTTATTAACGAAGATTTTCCAACATTGGATCTTCCTATAAAAGCATACTCAGGTAAAATTTCTTTCGGACATTTATCAACTTCAGAGTTGCTTATTATAAATTCGGCGGTATTGATTTTCATAGATGAAAAATTTATTTTTTAGCGACCAGATAGGGTTTCGCTTTTATGTTTGATTTTTGCTTGCGCAAAATAGTTTTAATAGCGATTTCATAATTCTACTGTCTAAAACCTCCTAAATTTGAAAAGGTATTTCTGCTATAAATTGACTTTAGTAAGCCATTCTTCCATAATTTGGTTGAATTCTTCTGGATGTTCCATCATCGCAGCGTGTCCACATTTGTCAATCCAGTATAAAGAAGAATTAGGAAGTAATTCATTAAACTCTTCAGCTACATTTGGTGGTGTAACAATATCATCTTTACCCCAAATGATACAGGTTTCTACTGTCATTTTAGGCAAATCTTTTGCCATATTATGTCTAATTGCACTTTTAGCAATAGTCAATGTTTTAATCAATTTCATTCGATCATTAACTGATGCAAATACTTCATCTATCAAATCTGGAGTTGCAATTTCGGGATCGTAAAAAACATCTTGTGCTTTCTTTTTAATGTATTCGTAATCACCTCTTTTAGGATAACTGTCGCCCATTGCACTCTCGTAAAGTCCAGAACTACCAGTAATTACAAGACCTGCTACTTTTTCAGGATATAATTTAGTGTGGTATAATGCAATATGACCTCCCAAAGAATTCCCTAATAAAATGACTTTGTCAAATCCTTTAAAAGCAATAAAATCTTTTACATATTTGGCAAAACTTTTTACATTGGTTTTTAGTAAACTTTGAGAATAGATCGGTAAATCAGGAATTACTACTTTGTATCCTTTGGTTGGAAAATAATTTGCAACTGCGTCAAAGTTACTCAAACCTCCCATTAAACCGTGAAGAACGACAATTGGAGTTCCTTCTCCAGCTTCAAAATAGCTAAATTTGCCTTCTTTTTTGTAATGTTTATCCATGTAATATAGTACCAAATTCAATTTCGACAAATATAGGGTTTAATAGGGAAAAACGACTTTTTGCAAACCTTTTTTTACTCAATTTATTTAATTTATATCGATAATTAACTTCCAGCCAAGTATAAATACTCTGAAAAAATCATGAGTTTTTGCTAAATTTTTGTCTGCAATTGGTTTGTTTTTTCAACTGTAGATTTCTATGTAAAGCCATTCGTACAACAAATACAATAGATAGCTAACATTTTGATTGTCCACAATTTAAGGGATTTAGGTCCAAAGTGGGTAAACTTATCAACAAAGTGGTATATTGTGGTAAAATGTGGTAATATTTTTTATATTTTTGTTCTTTAACTAATCAATCAATTTCGTGAACACAATTGTAGGCACATACGAGTGTAAAGTCGATGCTAAAGGAAGGCTGTTGTTGCCTGCACCCTTAAAAAAGCAGCTGGCTAGCTCACTTCAGGACGGTTTTGTCTTGAAGCGCTCGGTGTTTCAAAAGTGTTTGGAGTTGTACCCGATGAGTGAATGGGAAGTGATGATGGCTAAAATAAATAAGCTGAATCGTTTCGTAAAGAAGAACAATGATTTTATTCGAAAATTTACTGCAGGAGTAAAAATTGTTGAAATTGATGCTTTAGGACGGTTGTTAATTCCGAAAGATTTAGTGGCATTTTCGGGTATTTCAAAAGAGGTTGTTTTTTCATCAGCAGTGAACATTGTTGAGATTTGGGATAAAGATTTATATGAGCAATCTATCAATGGCGAAGATATGGATTTTGCTGATTTGGCAGAAGAGGTAATGGGAAATTTAAATGACGACGACAATGGAATATCATAATCCGGTTTTACTACATCCAACGGTGGATGGTTTGAATATTAAACCCGACGGCATTTATGTAGATGTTACGTTTGGTGGTGGTGGACACTCTAAAGAAATTTTAAAAAGATTAGGACCAAATGGAAAACTGTTTGCTTTTGATCAAGACGAAGATGCGGTAGCGAATGCTTTGCAAGATGATCGTTTCACTTTAATTAATGAGAATTTTAGATTTATAAAACGGTTTTTGCGCTTTTATGGCGTAAAGTCTGTTGATGGGATTTTAGCCGATTTAGGCGTTTCATCGCATCAGTTTGATGTAGCAGAACGTGGTTTTTCGACTCGTTTTGTAGCTGACTTGGATATGCGAATGAGTAAAAAGAACGAACTAAATGCATATAGAGTTGTCAATGAGTATGACGAACAAGAATTACGTCGTGTGTTCTTGGATTATGGAGAACTAAAAAATGCACCTGCAATTGCAAGGACTTTGGTTGAAGCTAGAGAGTTAGAGCCAATCAAGAATTCGGAGCAGTTTAAAACTATTTTGTCTCGTTTTTTACCTGGACATAAAAGCAATAAAATATTAGCTCAAATGTACCAAGCGATTCGAATTGAAGTGAATCAGGAAATGGATGTATTGAAAGAATTTTTAGAGCAATCATTAGAAATTTTAAATCCAGAAGGACGATTGAGCATCATGTCATACCATTCTCTAGAAGACCGATTGGTAAAGAGATTTATGAAAAACGGAATGTTTGAAGGAGAACCAGAACGTGATTTTTTTGGTAATTTTTCGGTTCCTTTCAAAACCATTGGAAAATTAATCGTTCCAGATGATCAAGAAATTAAAAGCAATAATAGAGCTCGTAGTGCTAAATTGAGAATTGCAGAGAAGAAATAAGAAATGAAAAAAGGTGTTTTTGACATATTAAAAGCAAGGTTTTTAATTAACGACGATGCGTTTAAAAATTGGCGTTTTATTGTTTTTGTAATTGTCTTGGCAATACTAATGATTGCAAACACACAGCGGTACGAACAAAAGGTATTTGAAATTGCACGATTAAGTACAGAAGTTAAAGAGTTGCGATCTGAATTTGTAGACCGTCGCTCAGAATTAATGAAACTAAAAATGGAGTCAACGGTTTCACAAAAAATGTTGGAAAAGCAAATTTTTCCTTCGACAGTTCCACCAGTAAAAATTAAAGTTAAAAAAGCAGAAGAAAAAAGATTCTTTCAAAAAATATGGCAGTAGACGATAAACACATATCATACCGCATCTATCTGGTAGCAGTTTTCATCTTTTTGATGGCAATTGCTATTGTTGTTAAGTTAGCAAACATTCAGTGGGTAGAAGGGGATCATTATCGTCAATTGGCAAAACAACGTACGGTTAAAACTTTTGTTATTCCTGCAAACAAAGGAAATATTTATTCGGCTGATGGCAGTTTACTGGCCACTTCTATTCCGAACTACGATATTCGCTTTGATGCGCTAGTGCCAAAACAAGAAATTTTCGAGAAAAATGTTAAGTCTTTGGCCGATTCTTTAGCAACTATTTTGCCTGAATCTAGTGCGTTTTATCAAAATGAACTACGCAAAGCGCGAGCCAATAAGAATAGATATTTTTTAGTAGCTCGAAAACTAAGCTACACCGATTACATCAAAATTAAAGGATTTCCAATGTTTAATTTGGGTGCTTACAAAGGCGGATTTATTCAAGAACAAGAAACGGTTCGAGAGCATCCAATTGGTAAAATTGCCGAAAGAACTATTGGTTACGACCGCATAGACTCTAAAGGGATTCCAGAAGGAAAAGGAATTGAGTGGGCGTTTAGAGATTATTTGAATGGAAAAGACGGTAAAATTTTAAAGCAAAAAATTGCCAAAGGACAGTGGAAACCTATTCGTGATATAAACGAATTAGATCCTCAAGATGGTTATGATGTGGTTTCGACTATTGATGTTTTTATCCAAGATATTGCGCATCATGCACTTTTGAAACAATTGGTAGAGTATGAAGCAGATCACGGATGTGTAGTAGTTATGGAAACACAAACAGGACACATTAAAGCTATTGCAAATTTAGGAAGAACACGTGATGGCTCCTATTACGAAACGACCAACTATGCAATTACAGAGTCGCAAGAGCCAGGATCAACTTTTAAATTGGCTGATTTAATGACGGTGTTAGAAGATAAAGTAGCAGATACAGGAACTGTTTATGACACTCAAAATGGAGTTATTAAGTATTTTGGAAGATCGGTACGTGATTCGCACAAAGGTGGATATGGTAAAATATCATTAGCTCGTGGTTTTGAATTGTCTTCGAATACGGTTTTAGTTCAAGCAGTTTATGACAATTATAAGAATAACCCAACAAAATTTGTAAATCATCTGAAAGGATACGGTTTAGGAAAAAAGTTGGGATTGCATTTTAAAGGAGAAGGAAGTGCCTATATACCTGCTCCCGGTGATAAACATTGGTCGGGAGTTTCATTGCCTTGGATGGCTTTTGGTTATGGAGTTTCGGTAACGCCATTGCAAACATTAACGTATTACAATTCGGTGGCGAATAATGGGGTAATGGTCAAGCCACAATTTGTTTCTGAGATCAAAGAATGGAACAAAACGATTAGAAAATATGATGTAGAAGTGCTAAACCCGAAAGTTTGTTCGGATGAAACATTGGGCAAGCTGAAAGCAGTTCTAGAAAATGTGGTAAAAAAAGGAACTGCTAAGAAATTGTATTCTAAAGATTTTTCGATGGCTGGTAAGACTGGAACATCACAAGTTAATTACGGAAAAAGGGACGGTTCATCAATGTATTACGCTTCTTCATTTGTGGGTTATTTTCCAGCCGATCATCCTAAGTATTCTTGTATTGTTATGGTTAATAGACCTAGTACTCTTAAGGGTGATTTTTATGGGGCAGGTGTAGCAGGACCTGTTTTTAAGCGAATTGCTCAAAAAATATTTACCGATGCGCCTTCGACGAATGAGATTAAAAACTTGGATGAAAAAGTAGCAAAGCAAGAAACTAACTACGGACAATATTATACAAAGCTTCAAAAAAAATCAAAAAATATTCCCAACGTAAAAGGAATGTCAGGCATGGATGCCATTGCTTTATTAGAAAATTTAGGAATGAGAGTTCGCATCGTTGGAATAGGGAAAGTAAGAACACAGTCGATTGATGCTGGGCAAAATATAGATAAAAACACAACAATAGTTTTAGAATTATCATGAAAATATTAAAAGACATATTATATAAAGTAGCCATTGAATCTGTAATAGGTTCAACTGATGTTGCTGTGAATAAAATTGACTTTGATTCTAGAAAGATTGTTTTAAATGATGTTTTTATTGCTATTCGCGGAACTATATCAGATGGTCATAATTTTATTTCAAAAGCAATTGAGTTAGGCGCCACGACTATTATTTGCGATACATTGCCTACTAGTAAAGTTGATTCAATCACTTACGTGAAAGTAAAAGATACCAATTCGGCACTTGCTTTTATGGCGGCTAATTATTTTGATAATCCCTCGGATAAATTAAAGTTAGTTGGCATTACAGGTACAAACGGCAAAACTACAATTGCCTCACTTTTGTATCAAATGTTTAGTAATGCTGGGTTTGAAGTTGGTCTTTTATCTACCGTTAAGATTTTAGTAGGTAAAAACGAATATAAAGCAACCCATACGACTCCAGATTCTATTACAATTAATCACTATCTAAGTGAGATGGTTGCCAACGGAATTACGCATTGTTTTATGGAAGTGAGTTCGCACGGAATTCATCAAAAGCGTACAGAAGGACTGCATTTTGTTGGTGGTGTTTTTACCAATTTATCACATGATCACCTCGATTATCATCCAACTTTTGCAGAGTACAGAGATGTTAAAAAATTATTTTTTGATTCGTTACCTAAAACAGCATTTGCGCTGACTAATATCGATGATAAAAATGGAACCGTAATGTTACAAAATACAATTGCTGTAAAAAGAACCTATGCACTAAAATCGTATGCTGATTATAAAGCGCAAATTCTAGAAAATCAATTATCTGGATTGTTGTTAAAAGTGAACGAGTACGAAGTTTGGGTAAAATTAATTGGAACTTTTAATGCCTATAATGTGCTAGCCATCTACGGAACAGCTATTGAATTAGGAATCGAAAAAGTAGAAGCTTTGCGATTGTTATCAGAGTTAGAAAGTGTAGCAGGTCGTTTTCAATACATAGTTTCATCTACCAATATTACGGCGATTGTAGATTATGCTCATACTCCAGATGCACTAGAAAATGTGCTTAAAACAATAAATGATATTCGAACAAAAAACGAACAATTACTTACGGTAGTAGGTTGTGGCGGAAATCGAGACACTGCAAAAAGACCAATAATGGCTCGAATCGCAACTAGCTTAAGTGACAAAGCAATTTTAACATCTGATAATCCAAGAAACGAAGATCCTGAGGCAATTATTCAGGAAATGGAAACAGGAGTAGAACCGCATAATTATAAAAAAATGTTGACAATTACCGATCGCAAACAAGCAATAAAAGCAGCTTGTCAAATGGCACAACCAAACGATATTATTTTAATTGCTGGTAAAGGACATGAGACATATCAAGAAATTAAAGGAGAGCGTAGTCATTTTGATGATATGGAAATTGTAACCGAATTTTTAAACCAACTAACCAAATAAAAACCACATATGATATACTATTTATTTGACTATTTAGACAAGATGTGGGATATACCAGGAACAGGAGTTTTTCAGTATATCACTTTTAGATCGGCTATGGCTTTTATTTTGTCACTGCTTTTATCTACGATTTATGGTAAACGTATAATCAATTTTTTGCGCAGACAGCAAGTTGGTGAAACCGTTCGTGAGCTTGGTTTAGAGGGGCAAAATGAAAAAGCAGGAACGCCAACGATGGGTGGCTTAATTATAATTTTTGCAACGCTGATTCCCGTATTGTTGTTTGCGAGACTGCAGAACATTTATATCGTTTTGCTGATCGTTACAATGTTGTGGATGGGAATTATCGGTTTTATAGATGATTACATAAAAATTTTCAAAAAAGATAAAGAAGGGCTTCAGGGTAAATTCAAGATTATTGGACAAGTTGGGTTGGGATTAATTGTAGGTGTGGTTTTATATTTCAGTCCCGTAGTGACCGTTAGAACCGATACTGGCGGAAATACTGCTAGTTTTAGAGTCTCTACTACCAATGTTATTTTGCCAGCGCCACAAGAAATAAAATCGACAGCGACGACCATTCCTTTCTTTAAAAACAATGAATTTGATTATGCAGAATTATTGGCCTGGACGGGTGAAGGCTATGAAAAATGGGCTTGGTTAATTTTTATTCCGGTAGTAATTTTTATTATCACCGCAGTTTCAAATGGTGCTAACTTAACAGATGGAATCGACGGCTTAGCCGCGGGAACCTCTGCTATATCAGTACTCGCACTAGGAATTTTTACGTTTGTTTCTGGAAATATCATTTTTTCGAATTACCTCAATATAATGTACATACCCAATTCGGGAGAAATGACTGTTTTTATTTCTGCATTTGTGGGCTCGTTGATCGGATTTCTATGGTACAATTCGTATCCAGCTTCCGTTTTTATGGGCGATACAGGAAGTTTGACTATTGGTGGGGTAATTGCAGTTTTGGCAATTGCTGTTCGTAAAGAAATGTTGATTCCGTTATTGTGTGGGATTTTCTTAGTAGAAAATTTATCTGTGGTTTTGCAAGTCAGTTATTTTAAGTATACCAAAAAACGCTGGGGAGAAGGAAGACGAATATTTTTAATGTCGCCGCTCCATCACCATTACCAAAAGAAGGGATATCACGAGAGTAAAATTGTTACGCGATTTTGGATTGTAGCTATCATGTTAGCAATTCTGTCAATTCTAACTTTAAAATTAAGATAGTATGAGACTTGTAATTTTAGGAGGAGGAGAAAGCGGAGTTGGAACTGCAATAGTAGGAAAGAAAAAAGGATACGATGTTTTTGTATCTGATTTTGGAAAAATAAAGGAGAGTTATAAAGAAGTTCTTGGAATTAATAATATTGCTTGGGAAGAATTACAGCATACAGAGGAATTAATTTTAAATGCCGATGTAGTAATGAAAAGTCCTGGAATTCCTGACAAAGCAGCAATTGTAAAAAAGCTAGTTGAAAAAGGAATTTCCGTAATCTCAGAAATTGAATTTGCGTTTCCGTTCACAGAAGCAAAAACAATTGGAATTACAGGTAGCAATGGTAAAACAACCACTACAATGCTAACCTATCACTTGCTAAAATCGGCAGGTTTAAATGTAGGATTGGGCGGAAACATCGGAAAGAGTTTTGCTTGGCAAGTAGCCGATAATAAATTTGATGTGTATGTGTTAGAACTGAGCAGTTTTCAATTGGATGGAATAGTAAATTACCGACCAGATATTGCCATAATAACGAATATTAGTCCCGATCATTTAGATCGATATGAGTATAAATATGAAAATTATATTGATGCTAAGTTTCGAATAACTAAAAATCAAACCGAGGAAGATTATTTGATTTACGATGCAGATGACGAAGCCATAACCAACTGGTTGTCTAATAATAAAATAAAAGCAAAATTAATTCCTTTCTCTCTTACCAAGGAGTTTGAAGAGGGGGCAACAATAAAAAATAATAAAATGGAAGTAAAAATCAACCACGAAGAGTTTACAATGGACACTGAATACATTGCGCTAGAGGGGAAACATAATATGAAAAACGCCATGGCAGCAAGTTCTGTAGCAAAATTAATGCAAATCCGTAAGGCTACTATTCGTGAGAGTTTATCAAATTTTCAAGGAGTTGAGCATCGTTTAGAGAAAGTTTTAAAAATTCAAAACGTACAATACATTAACGACTCTAAAGCAACCAATGTAAATGCAACTTTTTTTGCGTTAGATAGTATGAATGGACCAACAGTTTGGATTGTTGGTGGAGTAGACAAAGGAAATGACTATAACGAATTGATGTCTTTGGTTCGCGAGAAAGTGAAAGCAATTATTTGTTTGGGAGTTGATAATAGAAAAATTATTGATGCTTTTGGAAATGTAGTAGACATGATGGTTGAAGTAAATAACATGCAAGATGCAGTTAAAACGGCACAACGCTTAACCGAAAAAGGAGATGCTGTATTATTATCGCCAGCATGCGCCAGTTTTGATTTATTTGAAAACTATGAAGACAGAGGGAGACAGTTTAAGCAAGCAGTGCAAAACCTATAAAATTATCGTTTTAAGTTTCTGGTTTTGCCACTTGAAAAATTTAAACTTTAAATAAAAAGAAATTATGAAAGAGCTAGTAAGCTATTTAAAAGGGGATAAAGCAATATGGACTTTCGTGGCCTTATTAGCGCTGTTCTCATTTATGCCAGTTTTTAGCGCGAGTAGTAATTTGGCTTATATTGGTTTAGGGACAGGAAATACATTAGGCTATTTGCTTAAACATTTTTTTCATATTGGAGTTGGTTTTGCGATTATTTTTGGAGTTCACAAAATTCCGTACCATTATTTTAGAACTTTTTCTAAGTTTTTACTGCCAATTGTGTGGTTTCTATTACTTCTTACATTAGTTAATGGTAGAGTGGTCGGTGGAGCTAATGCAAGTCGGTGGTTACAAGTGCCTTTTATGGGTTTCAGCTTTCAGACTTCTACATTAGCTGCGGTAGTACTTTTTATATTTGTAGCTCGATATTTGTCTAAAAAAAGAGAAGAACCAGATAGTTTTCAAACATCAGTAATTCAATTATGGATTCCGGTTTTTGTTACATTAATATTAATATTACCCGCTAACTTTTCAACTACAGCTTTAATTTTTTCGATGGTTTTAATGTTGGCTTTTATTGGTAGGTACCCAATAAAACATATTGGAATTGTAATTGGATGCGCCATCGCTGCTTTCTTATTCTTTTTGCTTTTAGCAAAAGCATTTCCAGAATCTCATTTTTTTAGTCGCGTAAATACTTGGGGGAGTCGTATTGAAAATTTCACAACGGATAAAGCCGATGAAGACGATTATCAAATTGAAAAAGCTAAAATTGCAATAGCTTCGGGACAATTAGGTGGATTAGGACCTGGTAAAAGTGTACAAAAGAATTTTTTACCGCAATCTTCTTCCGATTTTATTTATGCAATTATCATCGAAGAATATGGATTAATAGGCGGGGTAGTTATTATATTTTTATACCTATTGCTCTTAATGCGTTTCGTCGTTGCCTCTCATAAAGCAAGCACTTTATTTGGTAAACTCGTCGTTGTTGGTCTGGGGTTTCCCATGATTTTTCAAGCGATGATTAATATGGGAGTTGCAGTCGAATTACTGCCTGTCACTGGTCAGACTTTGCCACTTATTAGTAGTGGAGGAAGTTCAATTTGGATTACCTGCTTCGCTTTAGGAATTATCATCAACGTGACTAAAAAAGACGAAGAAATAGAAGAAGAACAAAAAGAAAAATTAAAAAATAAAGAGTTACGTGATGAAGCGCTACAGCGTTTGATTGACAAGGAGATGGACGAAGAAAATCTCGATGAGGAATCATACTCTATCGAAGAACAATCTAAAAATCCAATGGAAGCGGTGATGAAGTAGAAAAACACATTAAACAACACTATTTTTTAAACAGTATGGCAAAGTATAAATTCATATTAAGTGGAGGCGGAACAGGAGGACACATCTATCCTGCGATTGCGATCGCAAATGAATTACAATTACAATTTCCAGATGCCGAATTTCTTTTTGTAGGAGCCAGAGATAAAATGGAAATGCAAAAAGTACCTCAGGCAGGATATGCTATAAGAGGACTGTGGATCGCGGGTTTACAAAGAAAACTTACTTTTCAAAATTTAATATTTCCGGTCAAATTAACTGACAGTTTGTGGGAAGCCAGAAAAATAATTAAATCATTTCAACCCGATGTAGTAATTGGTACTGGTGGATTTGCAAGTGGTCCGTTATTGCAAATGGCTGTTGCAGCTAGAATTCCGACCGTTGTTCAAGAGCAAAATTCATATCCTGGTATTACCAATAAATTATTGAGTAAAAGAGCCAGCGTTATTTGCGTTGCTTACCCAAATTTAGAGCGTTTTTTTCCTGCCTCAAAAATGGTATTAACAGGTAATCCTGTGCGTCAAGATTTAATTGATATTGCCGATAAAAGAGCCGAAGCAATGGCTTTTTATGAGTTGGATATTAGTAAGAAAACAGTACTGATATTGGGCGGAAGTTTAGGTGCTAGACGAATCAATCAGTTAGTAGAGCAGGAACTTTCAAAAATGTTGGCACAAAACGTGCAAGTAATATGGCAATGCGGAAAATTATATTTCGATGAGTATAATAAACACAATAAAGAAGGAGTTAAAGTGGTTGATTTTATCGAACGAATGGATCTAGTTTATGCCGCTGCTGATCTTATTATTTCCAGAGCAGGAGCTTCATCAGTTTCAGAATTGTGTTTAGTAGGTAAGCCTGTTATTTTTATTCCGTCGCCCAATGTAGCAGAAGATCATCAAACAAAAAATGCACAAGCTGTTGTGAATCAAAAGGGTGCTATTTTGTTAAAAGAGTCCGAATTGGATGCGGAATTTAGTTTGGTATTCGAAGCATTACTGAAAGATCAAGGCAAACAAATTCAGCTCAGCGAAAATATTAGGAAATTAGCTTTACCGAATGCAACAAAAGCCATCGTAGAAGAGATTAAAAAGTTGATATAATATAACTTTTAATAATAATTGTAGAAATTAAATGTAATGTGGAATGGTATTTTTGGACCAACCACCTTACTTCTAATGTAGTATTTACAATGATTTGATTGTTAGTTTTTTAACAAAAAAAAATAAGGTAAATAGTCAAAGCAAAACACAAACAATGAATCTAAATCAAATACATAACGTTTATTTTATAGGTATCGGTGGTATCGGTATGAGTGCGTTGGCTCGTTATTTTAAAAACATTGGAAAAAATGTTTGCGGGTACGACAAAACGCCGTCGATGTTGACTACTGAATTAATTGAAAACGGTATAGATATTCATTTTGAGGATAATATTAGTTTAATTCCGGTTGACTTTTGTGACGAAAATACGTTGGTAATTTTTACGCCAGCAATACCAAAATCACATTCAGAATGGAACTATTTTGTAGAAAGAAATTACAACATTCGTAAAAGAGCAGAAGTACTTGGAATTATTACCAATGATACTTTTTGTTTTGCGGTAGCGGGTACACATGGAAAAACTACCACATCTGCAATTTTAGGGCATATTTTATTTGAAAGTGGGGCAGACGTAACTGCTTTTGTTGGTGGAATAGTCGAGAATTACAATTCAAATTTAATTGGTAGCGGCAAAACGGTAACTGTTGTCGAAGCAGATGAGTTTGATCGCTCTTTTTTACACCTACATCCAGACATTGCTTGCGTAACTTCAATGGATGCCGATCATTTAGATATTTATGGTTCAAGCGAAGCAATTGAGGATTCATTTAGAGAATTTGCATCAAAAATTACAGATAGAGAACATCTTTTTGTGGCTGAAGAACTGGATCTAGAAGGAGTAACTTGTGCAGTAAATAAAGAGGCTCAGTTTAAGGCTTTTAATGTGAGAATTGACGATGGAAATTACATTTTTGATGTGCAAACTCCGACAGAAATTCTTACCGATTTGCGTTTTGGATTACCAGGAAAGCACAATCTGATGAATGCTTTAATGGCATTGGCAATGGCTAAAACATATGGTACTTCTACTCAAGCAATACAGTCGGCATTGGCATCTTTTAAAGGCATTCGCAGAAGATTTTCTTATCAGATTAAAAAAAATAATTTAGTATATATTGATGATTATGCACATCATCCAACAGAGATAAATGCAGTGCATCAAGCAGTTACTGAACTGTATCCGGATCGAAAAGTCTTAGCTATTTTTCAGCCGCACTTATTTAGTAGAACAAAAGACTTTATTGATGGATTTGCTGCTAGTTTATCTGCTTTCGATGAAGTATTTTTGCTTGATATTTACCCAGCTAGAGAATTGCCAATGGAAGGGGTGACTTCAGAATGGTTATTGGGAAAAATGACAAATTTAAATAAAAAGATTGTTGCTAAAAACGACTTATTAGAAGCGATTGCTGCTAATGAGGCAGCTGTAATTGTTACGATCGGAGCGGGCGATATAGGAGAATTGGTGCCAACTATAAAAAAGAGATTAAATGAGCGTGTTTAATTGGACAAATATTCGTTTACTACTAATGATTGGATTGGTTTTCTTTCTGTATTCATTTTCGTTACATCGAAATGAAAGCAGAAAGTTGAGTAAATCTGCGGTTATTTTCGTAGGCGATAATGCACTTTTAATCACACCAGAATCGGTTAATAAATTGTTAATAGAAAATAAACGAGAGGCTTCTAGCATTACGAAAGAAGAGTTAGATTTGAACAAGATAGAAAAAGTGTTGAATGAACAACCTACGATTGAAGAATCGCAAGTGTTTGTTACAATTGATGGTGTTTTGAAAGCTGTAGTTAAGCAAAAGACCCCGATTGCCAGAATATTCAATACCAACCGCTCTTTCTATTTAGATTCTAAGGGAATTGAAATACCACTATCGGCTAATTTTACAGCCAGAGTTCCTCTTGTATCAGGAAAAATTAACAAAGACAATAACGAAGAATTAGCTTCTGTATTTAGTATAATTGACAACGATTCATTCTTGAAAAAGAACATAATTGCGGTTGAAGTTATGCCAAATGGAAGCTTAAAAATGCTGAACCGAAATTTCAATTATACAATTGATTTTGGGAGGATGGTTCATGTGAAACGCAAATTCGATAATTATAAAGCTTTTTTTCAGAAAGCTGTTTTAGATAGTTCGTTATATAATTATAAAAAGATTGATCTCCGATTTACACAACAAGTAGTTTGCACAAAATAATAGAAGATGGAAAAAGATAATATTGCAGTAGGTCTAGATATTGGAACAACCAAAATTGTTGCCATGATTGGTAAGAAAAATGAGTATGGTAAACTTGAGATTTTAGGAATTGGAAAATCTAAAAGCTTAGGTGTGGCAAGAGGTGTCGTAAATAACATTACGCAAACAATTCAGTCTATTCAACAAGCAATACAAGAAGCAGAAAATAATTCAGGTTACAAGATAAAAGATGTCGTTGTGGGTATCGCAGGGCAGCACATTCGCAGTATTCAGCATACCGATTACATCAGCAGAAGTAATCCAGAGGAAGTTATTGGAGAAGACGACATTCAGCTTTTAATTGATCAGGTGAATAAACTAGCCATGTTGCCAGGAGAAGAAATTATTCACGTTTTACCACAAGAATTTAAAATTGACGGACAATCTGAAATTAAAGAACCGATTGGGATGTATGGTGGACGTTTAGAGTCTAGCTTTCATGTTGTGGTTGGTCAAGCATCTTCGATCAGAAATGTGGGAAGATGTATTCAAAGTTCAGGAATTGAATTATCTGGTTTAACCTTAGAACCTTTGGCTTCGGCGGATGCTGTTTTGAGTCAAGAAGAAAAAGAAGCAGGTGTCGCCTTAATTGATATTGGCGGAGGAACGACAGATTTGGCCATTTTTAAAGATGGTATTATTCGTCATACTGCTGTTATCCCTTTTGGAGGAAATGTAATTACAGACGATATCAAGGAAGGTTGTTCGATTATTGAAAAACAAGCAGAATTACTAAAAGTTAAATTTGGTTCGGCTTGGCCAGGAGAAAATAGAGACAATGAGATCGTTTCTATTCCAGGACTGAGAGGAAGAGAGCCAAAAGAAATTTCTTTAAAAAATTTATCTAAAATCATTAATGCACGCGTTATTGAAATTATAGAGCAAGTTTTTACCGAAATTAAAGAATACGGTCATGAAGATCCACGTAAGAAATTAATTGCTGGTATTGTGTTAACTGGGGGCGGAGCACAACTAAAACATATCAAACAATTAGTTGAATACATTACTGGCATGGATACTCGTATTGGTTATCCAAACGAGCATTTAGCGGGAAATTCAGACGAAGAAATTTCAAGTCCGTTATATGCAACTGCAGTTGGATTGGTCATGAATAGTATTGAAAATAGTTCGCAAAGTGCGATTACGGTCAGTTCTACAAAAGAAAAGCCAAGACAATTTCAAAAAGCTACAGTACGACATGAAGTACAAGAAAATTATGAAGAGAAGGATGAACAGGAGTTAAAACCAGTGCCAGTTATAGAAGAATCTACTGAAAATAAAATCAGAAGATCATTCTTTGACCGTTACGTCGACAAAATTAAAGATTTTTTAGACAACGCAGAATAGATTAAAAAAAAGGGAAAAATAAAAATAAGACAAGAATTTAATAATAAATAAAAAAACCAATATTATGATGAGCAACTCAGAATTTGGAAGTATTTCATTTGATTTACCTAAAAATCAATCAAATGTAATAAAAGTGATAGGTGTAGGTGGTGGTGGTAGTAATGCAATTAATCACATGTTTAGACAAGGGATTAATGGAGTTGACTTTATTGTTTGTAATACAGATTCACAGGCGTTACAAAGTAGCCCAGTTCCAAATAAAATTCAGTTAGGAGTTAATCTTACTGAAGGATTAGGCGCAGGTGCAAACCCAGATGTGGGGCAGCAATCAGCGATAGAGAGTATATCTGATATTGAAAAAATGTTAGACAGCAATACTAAGATGCTTTTTATAACGGCTGGTATGGGTGGAGGAACAGGAACAGGTGCTGCTCCAGTTATTGCTCAGTTGGCAAAAGAAAGAGAAATTTTAACTGTTGGTATCGTAACTATTCCATTTCTGTTTGAAGGAAAAGTGCGTCAAGAGCAAGCGTTATTAGGAATTGAGCGATTAAGAAAGCAAGTAGATTCGTTAATCGTAATTAATAATAATAAATTAAGAGAAGTTTACGGTAATTTGGGTTTCAAAGCAGGTTTCTCAAAAGCAGATGAGGTTTTGGCCACTGCATCACGAGGAATTGCAGAAGTAATTACCAATCATTATACACAGAATATTGACTTACGTGATGCAAAGACCGTATTGTCTAATAGTGGAACTGCAATAATGGGATCTTCAGAAGCGTCCGGTGAAAACCGTGCTAAAGAAGCTATTGTTTCTGCATTGGATTCTCCATTATTAAATGATAATAAAATTGCTGGAGCCAAAAACGTATTGTTGCTTATCGTTTCTGGAACAAGCGAAATAACTTTAGATGAAATTGGAGAAATTAATGATCACATTCAAAACGAAGCGGGTCATAATGCCAATATTATCATGGGTGTCGGTGAAGATGAAAAACTAGGAGATGCTATTGCAGTCACAATTATTGCAACTGGTTTTGATGTTGAGCAACAAAATGAGATTGTAAATACAGCACCTAAAAAGATCATTCATACTTTAGAAGATGAACAGAGAAGTGTACATAATTTAAGCAATACATCAGTTGCTGCTTTTGACTTGAATACGGAAAGTTTATCTACAAAATCAGAACAAAAAATAATATTTGATTTAGAAGAAGATACAACTGTTGCAGAAATTGTTGCTCCAATTACACTAGCTTCAGTAAAAAATGAAAGCGAATTACTAGCGATGTCCGAGTTTATTAAAAACCTAGATGTTACTTTTGAAATCGTTTCTCCGATGAGTGAGATTGACTTTACGTTCACTACTCCAGAAGTTGCGCCTGTAAAAGCAGTGCAGCCAAAAGTAATTGAACGTGAAGAACAGACTACTTTTTCTTTTGATATGCCTCTTTTTAGAACAGAGCCAGAAGTAAAAAAAGAGCCAGTTGTTGAAGAGGATCACAGTGCATTGTTTGAATTGTCACGCGAGACAAAAAACATCAAAGTAAATCAACCAGTACAATTTGTGCCTGTTACAGAGCATTCAGAGAATGGAGTAATTAAGCATTCTTTGGAAGAATATATGGAAGTAGAAAACGAATTACTTTCATATAAACCGGTAAATAAAGTTGTTGAACCAGAAATTCCTGCTGAGTTGAATATTACAATGAAGCACTATTCTGAGCAAAGAGTTGAAGAAGAAAACACAAGTTTGAACACCAATTCACCTTTAGAATTAACAATCGAAGAGACGTTGCGTTTAAGAGCTGATGAGAGAAGAAAGAAATTAAAAGATTTTAATTATAAATTTCATAATAATGTATCTCGCATTGACGAACTAGAAAAAGAACCAGCATACAAACGTTTAGGAATTGATTTGACTAGTCCTCAGAGCAATACTACCAATTCTAGAATTTCTGTAGGTACAGATAGCAATAATGATTTACAATTGCGCTCAAACAATTCGTTTTTACACGATAACGTAGATTAGTTTATATAAAAACAAATAAGCTAACCCGAAAATTGAATTTAATTTTCGGGTTATTTTTTTTATCTTCGCATAGAATTTTAAAGGAAGATTTTCTTAAATTCGATCTAGAGTTTAATATATCAATAAATAGTACATTTTACAAAAATAGAAAACAGATGAGTTTACAAGCCAATATCATGGATGAAATTAAAACAGCCATGAGAGCCAAAGATACCGTAGCATTAGAAGCATTGAGAGCTATTAAATCTGAAATGTTATTAGTGTCAACTGCATCAGGATCCAAAGAAGAATTAACCGAAGAAGACGAAATTAAAATGCTTCAACGTTTAGTTAAAACTCGTAAAGAAAGTGCTAGAATTTTTACTGAACAAAATCGCCCAGACTTAGCAGAGCCAGAATTAGCTCAAATCGCAGTGATAGAGAAGTTCTTACCTGCACAATTAAGTGAGGAAGAAGTAGAAGCTGTAATCGCTAAAATTATCGCTGAAACAGGAGCTTCTGGAATTGCTTCAATGGGAAAAGTGATGGGATTAGCAGCTGCTCAATTAGGCGGAACTGCTGAAGGAAAAACTATTTCTACGATTGTAAAAAAATTATTAGTTTAATTGTTCACAGATTAGATCAAATTCCAAATTCAGACGATTTGCATTTTGAATTTAAAATTTAGATACAATTTTTGACTGCGTAGTTCAACTGGATAGAATATCAGATTTCGACTCTGAGGGTTGCAGGTTCGAACCCTGTCGCGGTCACTTTATGGGACAAAGAAGAATTTTTCTTCTTTGTCCCATTTTTATTTGGATCTAACTCATTGTTTATTAAGTATATAATATTAACAACTTCGTTTACTCTAGCGGCTCGAAATTCATTTTCTAAAATTGTGAAATTTTCGGGGTAAATTGAACCAATTAACCTTCTGATTTCCAGTAAATCTCCCTCAACGTAGCATTTATCAAGCTTCATCAAATTTGAAACTCCTGATTTTAATAAATCGGATATATTATTTTTATCATCATTGATAGCTGCCAATTGTATATCTAACCTTCTAATTTTAGCGTCATAATTCTCTTTAATTTCATTGTATTCCTTTACCGATAATTGTTGAGAGACTAATAGATCTCGTGTGTAAGAAATTCTTTTTTCACACTCTTTAAGTTCTTCTATTATTTTGTTTTTTTGATCAAGTGATTCTTTTGTGTTTTCATTATAACATTCCGTTATTACTGCTACGTATAATTTTTCAAATTCTGCTTTTGGAGTATATCTCTTCAAATTTTTAATAAAAATAGAATTCGCCTTGGTAGAATTTATTCTATAGGTACAACCTCTTCTACAATGGTAGTAGGGATACTTTTTACTTCTTCCTTTTGAAATGCTTGCTGTCAACATATTTTCACATTTTGGAAATACAAAGAACCCTCTTAAAGGAAAAGGTTCAGTTGTAACAATCTTTGGTCTTATTTTTTTTCTACGTCCATCAAGTACATCTTGAACTAAATAAAATAGCCCTTGTGAAATTAAAGCCTCATGAGATCCTGTAACAAAACGCTGCTCTTCATCTTTATATTGAGGAATAACGATCTTACCACAGTAAAGAGGGTTGCGAATAATTCTCCAAAAGTTGTTTTTAGAAGTCCTAAGACCTTTTAATTTAGCTTGTCGATAAATTTGTTCTGTATTGAATTTGTCTTTTGATATTTCTTCAAATGCCCATTTAATAATTGCGGCTTGTGGCTTATCAAAATCAATGTATTTAATTCCATTTTCATGAATTTTATTAACATATCCAGAAGGAGCTAAACCCATGTAACGTCCTTCTTTTCTTGCTCTTCTCATTCCATGAAAAGTATTAAGCGCTCTTCTATCGTTTTCCACTTCAGGAGCAGCTAAATAAAAAGCTAACATCATTTTATTTTCTGGAATTTCTAAATCTAATGGTTGCTCTATAGATTGAGGCTCTACTGCTAATTTGCGAAGCATGTTAATCATTTGATAAGCATCACCCGCATTTCTACTAAATCGATCCCATTTGGTAAACAAAACCAAATCTATTTTATTCTTATGTTTTTTTAAGTTTGCCAATAAAGCTTTCCATCTGGGACGATTAAAAGTTTTTGCTGAGTGATCTTCATAAATTATATCACGTATTGTGATTGAATTTATATCACAATATTTACGTAATACTTCCTCTTGATTCCTTTGAGAATACCCTCTGTCTGCTTGTTCGTCTGTACTTACTCTCACGTATAGGTCTGCTATCTTTTTCATCGTCTCTGTTTTGTTTTAAATAATTTGATACTGTTATCGAGGCAAGTTTCCTCATAAAGTCCAAGATGTTCTTTGCTTGGTCAAGGGTTAGGTCTACATTTTCTTTTTGCAACATTTTTAAAGCTTGTTCTGCTGTGATTCTTCCTCTTTCATTTTGGGTTTCATTTTCCATTTTTTATAGCTTTCTCCATTAAAAAAAGACCATTACTGGTCTTTTTCGTTCAACAATCATTTATCGCTATAAAGATAAATCGGATTTCTTAATCGATCCCTATCATAATTTGCTGAGGATCTGAAGTAATAAGGAATAATTAAATGGTATTATCTTCCTCTAAAACAAGAATTCTTCTAGTTTCATCTAAGAATTTTGCTTCTTCATATGGTAAAAGCTGCAATGCAATTTCTAACAAATTTTGTACATTGAACGCTGGATCTGGTATATGGTTAGAATAAGGAGAATCAGACTCAAGCGTCACAATTGAAACTTTAATCAGATTGGCAATAGTGAATAGAAGGTCTAAATACCCTTCAACATTAATACTAACATTGTAAAGTTCTTTTCTGCTTTTATCTTGTTTGATTTTTTTAAAACTCTCTAAAGCAAGATTTTTTAAAACCTCCGTTTGTTCTTTATTAATAGTTTCCATAATTAGTGATTTTTCAGTTTTACATTTAAATTTTTTTTGGAGCTTCGCTAATTAGCATTAAATGTATCTCATCCAAAACCTCTAATTCTGCACGAGGAAACATTTGCAATGCTAATTCTAAAACCGATCCTATATCAACATCGGTATTGTCAAGATTTTCCATCTGAATAATTTCAAGACACATTTTAATTAGATTCAAACCAAGCCCCATCATATCTGAATAGCCTGCGACTTTTATTTTATGAACGCATCCATCACTACCATTTGTCTCTGCATCTAAAACTTTAAAATGATAGGATGCGAATTGTTTAAATTCTTCGAGGGTTTTAATTTCACTTGTTGGCATGGCTCTGATTTTTTAATTCAACATTTTCTAAACGCTCTAATTCGGTTTCAATTAGTATGGTTGCTTTTTCTTGAAAAATATGACATCGTCTTTCTAAAATTTCAGTATTTAAAAAACTTGATGTTTTAAGCTCTACCCACCTAAGAGAACTGAGATTTACCTTTAGCAATTCAAAAAGCTTTTTATCCTCTTCTGTTTTTCGTGGAAAAGTATCAGTGGTCAGCGAGCAGAAAATTTCACAAATGTCAAAGAGATAAACCAATGAAAAATGATTAGGTCTATATCCTAAAAAGACGTCTATTAGAGCTAAACAAGTTTGCTCTACAACAATATGAAGCATACATTCTTGGATAAGTTCAGTATCAAAACCATCAATTTGATTTTCCGCATCCAAAAAGGTCTCAGCAATTTTATTTCTGTTGCGCCAATGGGAACGAATAAGCTTTAGTTTTCTACTTGGAATTTCATCAATAGCAATGTTGGGTGGAACTATTTCATTTTCATATAGTGTATAACCTTTTTTAAAAACTTCGTAAAAGAAATACAACCTATGGGAAGTTAAAGGTCGAATGGATACAGCATTATGAATCAACAAAGTTGTCGAATATTTCCCTTTAGTCTTTGTTCTAACTAAATCGGCTAAATCACCAGCCAAATTTGTCCTTGAATCAGGTGCTATTATCAATAAATAAAAGTGAGTGTGTTTGAATAACTCAGCTTCTGTTAGATTAAAAATATTTTGATCAATATTTCTTTTCTTCTTTTCACCAAAGCAATAAATACCATTAGCTTTCATGCTTTCTAAAATAATCTTCGTTACGATTTCCATTCCTGCTTTGTCAATTGCATTCATAATTTTTGTTTTTAAATGATACATCCTTGAAAAATTGTATTTTTGTTAAAACACATTGCAAGTAACTAATGAATTGTACTGTACCGAACTAAATGATTTTGTATCTTACCAAAATCAACTTGTTTTTTACCAAATATTATTTTCTAAAAGAATTTTAAATATCTTTGAGTTATGAACACAGCAACGAAACCGAAACATATTGGCAGAAATATCAGCCGTATCAGAGAACTTAGAGGTATGAAGCAAGAAGCATTGGCAACTGCAATTGGAGTGAGTCAACAATCTGTTTCAAATATTGAAGGAAGCGAAATTGTTGATGATGACAAATTAAAAGCTATTGCAGAGGTTTTAGGTGTTACTACAGAAGGAATAAAAAGTTTTTCAGAAGAAGCAATTTTGAATATAATAGGTAATACTTATCATGTAGACAATTCTTCCGCAGTTAATTACGGTTGTACTTTTAATCCTCTGGATAAACTTGTTGAAGCTTACGAAGAAAACAAGAAACTTTATGAGCGTTTAGTTCAATCTGAAAAAGAAAAAAATGAATACTTAGAAAAGCTTTTAAAAGAAAAATAGAAACAAGCTTTATAAAAGATATATTAATTCAAAGGAGACCTTTATTGGTGTCCTTTTTTTATCTCCTAGAAATTTATCAAATTAAAAAAACACTTCAATGGATAAAACAATACAGCTTCGAGTTAAAAAAGATATTGACAATCAAAAGGAGCTAAAGGTACGAAAATTTAAAGGCACTTTAATTACGAAAGACTTTACTGAAATCGTTCATATTTCAGATGAAAATGAAGAATTTTATCTGAATTTTTTTTCTGTTTTACCTGAGCATAAAAAACAAATTGAAAATTATGTACTGGATTATATTTCCACAAATAATCTAAATGAAACTATTTCAATAATTAGTAATTCATAACTGATGATTGATAAAATTATTAGATAGAAATCCCCAAAAACCTTCCTCCAAA
Source organism: Flavobacterium sp. TAB 87 (assembly GCF_001529295.1). Taxonomy (GTDB): domain Bacteria; phylum Bacteroidota; class Bacteroidia; order Flavobacteriales; family Flavobacteriaceae; genus Flavobacterium. The sequence continues at coordinate 427,971 of NZ_LLWK01000037.1, read as the reverse complement.
AAGTCAGAATTTTGTGGATTGCAAAATCTCATTCTCTTGAAAAAGTACACTTCTTATTTTATTGTTTTTTCATCGGTTTTTTAGAAGTGTACCCTTTCAAAGAAATTTAAATAGTATTCCAAAAAAGATAAAAAGCAAGCCAAGATATTGGACATCTGCAAAAGAAGTGCGCATAATGACAAGTCTCGTTCCTCGACCTGCCACCCTTCGGGATTTATAGCACTTCCATTGCCGATATCCATTTTTAAAATGCTTTCTTTTTTTCTTTTCTTTTAGAAAAATATTTATGGCTGTAGTCTATACTCAGGGGCATTTTTTATCTCATGTAATTCTGAGATCCTTCTCAAAAATTACTCAGGATTGTTTAAGTCAGATATTTGTAATTAATTTCGTTTGAGCTTATTTAAATTTTACAGCTTGCCACGTTCCTTTAATCAGCAAGAAGCTGTTGTTTAACAACAGCTTCTTGCTGAGCTATACTCAGCACTCGTGAAGCAGTGAAAATGAAATATTTAAAGGCTGGGATTTTTCAAAATAAAATTTGAAGAAATCTTTAATATAAAGTAATCAAAAGAGTTATATTTTTACTACTTATTTTATAAATTAGACATATAATATTTTATGATCTCTTCAATCAATCATAATTCCTGGGATACTAATGTTAAACATTATATTAGAAATGGACTATATGATAATCTCCCTGACGAATTAAAATCAATAATCTCAAAAACAAACAAACATCGTTGGCAAAATGAATTTGAAAATAATATTTAGGGTGTGAAATTAATGCATTCATAAAAGAAGAATTAGAACTAATAAAGCGCATTGGAACTTCAAATCAATAATAAATCATATTAGCAAACATAAAGAGAAAATCGTAAACGTTATCGAATTGGTTAAAGAAACAATTCCAATAGAAGATGCCTTAAAGGTTTTTAATATATCTCGAGGAACTTATCAAAATTGTAAAACATTGGTAATTAACAAATGTTATGCTTCTTATTTTTTACGTTGCGTAAAGCAATACCCGTATCAATTGTTAAAGAAAGAAATCTCCCAAATGAAAAAATATTTATAAGATCAAAAATACAGATATTGGTCTAAATCTTCTGTTTATTTCCTTGGAGTAAGAAATAAAGATATTGCTACAAGCTTAACTACTTTTTATAAATATTCAGGATTATTAGGTTATCAAAAATCAAGAAATATTCATCCAAAAATAAAACATAATGCTTTTATAAGCTACAAACCAAACGAAATTTGGTGCGCTGACGTCACTATTCTGAAAACCTTGGATGGCAAGAAACATTTTATTCATTTTTTAATGGATCATTTTTCTAAAAACATTTTGGGTTAATATGTTGAAAATAGCTCTAGCGCTGTTGCAATTAAATATTTATTACAAAAAGCTTATTTAGAACACAAGAGCAATGATACTATAAAATTTGTTACTGACGGCGGTGTAGAAAATGTAAATTCAACCGTTAAAGATTTTTTGCTTACTACAGAGAATGACGTAAAACATTTGATTATTCAAAAAGATATTCCATTTTCGAATTCAAAAATAGAAGCATTCAATAAAATAATCAAGCATCAATTTTTACTGTCTAGAAATCTGGAAAATAGAAAACAGCTTAAAGGTGCTTTATCAGAATATGTTCATATTTACAACAGCATCAGACCTCAACTTTCGTTACAAGGCAATACTCCAGAAGAAACTTATGGCGGAAAACAGATAACTTTTAACAACTATAAGACTCATTTTGCACAGTAAAAAATGGAAAGAATGATGTTAAACCAACAAAATAAATGTAAAGCTTATCGCCATTAAATCAAAAAGCCTTTAATCTGGATAATCTCCTAGAGATAGGCTTTTTTTTATTTTAGGTTGTTCGTTTAAACCCTCATATTTATTGAGAATTCCTTATATGGAACTGTCTTTTATAAAACTTTCTTGTAAAAAGCAGGGCATTATCTTTTTCTAATTCCTAATTAAAATGGTAATCAGTCTCTGTTATAAAAAGATAATCATGGTCTAAGACTAACTCTATAACAACATCTTTCTTATGCGAACTCTACACATGGGTTATTTCCATAATGTAAAAATATAAACAAATAATTTACAAATTTGTAAATTATTTAATACTTCTTTTATCTTATTAAATTCTATAATATTAAACTTTTTCATGCCCAACTGAACTACTACAAACTGTGAAATAAGGATTAATCATTTCTATTTTACGTAGTCTCTGGCCATTTATGCCTCACCAGTTCCTAAGCCTTTTGCAAAGATGGTTATTTCATATTTTAAAACATATGTGAAATGTGGAAACCCGTAACACTATAAAAGATTAATTATTTATATTAGCCGACTACAAATTTTTCAAAACTAAATTTTCCATGAAAAAACTTTATTTAGTAATTGTTCTTTTATTTATTACAATGAGTTGTTCAAAAGATGACGCTAATATTGAAGATGACGCTAATATTGAAGAAGACGTACAAAACTTAGCCCCTAAAGATTTTGACGTAAAAATTAAAGAGGTTTCAGATAACAGTGCAACTATAACTTGGGATCAGGTTATTGATCCAGAAAACGATCCAATTACCTACAGTATATTGTTAAATCAATCTCCAATTATTGGAGGGCTTTCAGAACTAACGTACAAGCTAACTAATCTTACAGAATCAACTAATTACACAGTGCAAATAATTGCGCAAGATTCATTTGGAAATAAAACATCTAAATCTTTGTCTTTTAAAACCGAAAAATATTATTTAAAATATTTAAAATCATATGATTATGGCCCGGGAAGAATTAACGGATATGCGTCAGGAACGCCCTTCAATATAATAAAAACTAAGGATAAAAGTTATATAATTGCTGGGAAATCGGCAAGAACAAATGGTGATGCTAGTCAATTCTTTGTATTAAAAATAGATTATCAAGGAAATCAAATTTGGAAGAAATTCTATAACTATAGAATAGGTGATGCGACTAATTGCAAAATAATTGAATCTGCAAACGGTTTCTTATTGGCTGCTGACAAATATGTCTTGAATCTAGATAATGACGGAAATCTAGTTTGGTACAAAAAAATAGATAGTTATGAATTGTCTCGACAACCTAATGAAATAAAGTCAGTCGCTCAAGATAAATATAAAAATATTTATCTTGTTGGAAGTAGAACAGATCCTAAAGAAGAAATAGAACAAGAAGCAGTACTAACCAAATTAGATTATTTAGGAAATACTGTATGGGAAAAAACATACAGATCTACCGCAAGAAATTTTTTTAATGATATACAAATTAATTCCTCTAATGAATTAATAATTTTTGGAACAAAAGAAACTTCTGGATTTACATATGATGAAATGAAAGATGGCACTAAACGTGGCCAAACCGATTTTTGGGTATTAAAAACAGATAATGAAGGAAAAATCATATGGGATAAATCTTTTGGAGATGGACGTTTTGATTTTTCAAGTAAGATAATTATTAATCGTAATGGCAATTATGTATTTGCAGGATTTAGTTTGGGTGCATATGATATGAGTAAAGGACGAATTTTTGAAATAGATTCAAATGGAAATGAAATTTGGAATATTACTACTGAAGAAAGCGATAATATATACTCAGTTGCCGAAACCTTAGATGGAGGATATGTGACAGCTGGTTATATTGGTACTCAGCTTTCTAATGCCTTGTCAGTATGTAAATTTGATAATAATGGAAAAAAAGACTGGAGACAAAATTATTATATCGAGTATACCTATTTATACGGTCAGTCAATATTAGCTGCGGATGATGGCGGGTATGTCGTAGTAGGAAATAATGGAAAAAATTATTATCATGGAGAGGAAAAACCAAAATTAGCAATTTACAAAACCGATCCTTTTGGGAATTTTTTGAATTAGAAGTTTACGTAATATATACTCAGGTGCATTTTTCATCTCATGTAATTCTTTGATCCCTATCAAAAATTGCTCAGGATTGTTTAAGCCAGATATTACAATTAATTTCGTTTGAGCTTATTTAAAATCTCCCAGATTGCCACGTTCCTGCAATCAGCAAGATGAACGGTTGTTAAACAACCGACTATCTTGCCACCTTTTACCTCGGAACTCGGTGGTGGAGACACTAAAAGAAAAAGAGTTTGAAAACAATGAAAATGAAAGATGATGGAAAGAAAAAAATCAAACAGAACAAGAATTGTTGGACTACGCTTTACACCCGAAGAATATGCAACAATTGAAAGCAAATTCAGAGGAAGCACTTGCCGAAAATTAAGTGATCATATTCGAAAACATTTGTTCGATAAGCCAATTGTAACCACATATAGGAATCAGTCTTTAGATGATCTTATGGAAGAAACAGTAGAACTTCGGACTGAACTAAGCGCCATTGGAAACAACATCAATCAAATTGCAAAGAAGCTAAATACGGTCAGACAAATAGCTGAATTTAGAGAATCAATACTTCGCTTTGAATTAGAGAAAACAATTCTTTTTAATAAAATTGATGAGATTAAAACACATACTCAAAAAATATCGGAACAATGGTTGCAATTATAAAAACAAGCCATTCTATCCAGCATATTTTAAATTACAATGAAAACAAAGTCAAAGCAGGTGTCGCTGAATGTATAAGTGCGGAAAAATATCCAATTGATTTAGAAAAATTGAATTTTACTTTAAAACTTAATCGCTCTTTAAAATTAGCTCAACTTAACGAAAATGCGAAGCGTAATACGGTTCATATTTCTTTAAATTTTGATACCTCGGAAAATCATTCAAAAGAAAAACTAATCGAAATTTCAAATGTTTATATGCAAAAAATTGGCTTTGGCAAACAACCATATTTAGTTTATGAGCATCAAGATGCTGGGCATCCGCATGTTCATATTGTAACCAATAATATTCAACGAGATGGAAAGCGAATTGATCTGCATCTTTTAGGCATTCGTAAATCAGAACCAGCACGAAAAGAAATTGAAGAATTATTTGGACTTGTAAAAGCTCAAGACAGAAAAGTAAAAGAACCGCTTTTGTTGACGCCAATTTCGACACCTAGAATAAATTACGGAAAAGTAGAATCTAAAAAAGCAATCAGTACTATTTTAAATTTTGTAGTAAACGAATATAAATATACAAGTCTTCCAGAACTCAATGCCGTTTTGAAGCAATACAATGTTTTAGCCGATAGAGGAAAAGAAGATTCTAGAGTATTTAAAAACAATGGAATATTATACAAAATATTAGATAAAAATGGAAAAACTGTCGGAGTACCAATAAAAGCAAGTGATTTTTACACTAAACCAACATTGAAAAATCTAGAAGGAAATTTCAAATTAAATAAAGTAAAAAGAACAAAACATCAAGCTTACACTAAAAATGAAATCGATAAGATATTACAGAGCAATAAACAATATTCGTTGGATAGTTTTGTCAGTCAATTACAATCAAAAGGTATTCACGCAGAATTAAGAAAAAGTTCGGAAGGACAGCTTTACGGAATTACGTACATAGACCACAGAACTAAATGTGTTTTTAATGGAAGTGCTTTAGGAAAACAATATAGTGCGAAGGCTATTGTAGAACGATGTTTATCCGAGAATAAGAATGAAAAATTACAATTAACAGATTTAAAACTTGATACAAGTTATCAAATTTTAAATGGAACATCAAACTTGGAAAAAGGCTTAGAAATCCTTTTTAAACCAGAACAAAATTTGGAAGGTTTGTCAGAACAACAAAGAAATAAGAAGAAGAAAAAAAGTAAAAGAAAAGGATTTATACTTAGTTAATAATAATAAATGGTTGTTAATATATACAATATATATATATGTACATAATAATGAACTTTTTACCGATGAGCAAAAAACAACTGCTGTTTCCAAAGCATCTCTTAATATTACAACAATTGGGAGAGAATATCAAGTTAGCAAGAAAAAGAAGAAAGTTAACTACAATACAGGTTGCTGAAAGAGCGGGTATTGTGAGGACTACGTTATATCAAATAGAAAAAGGGAATTCAAGTGTTTCTATTGGTGCTTATTTTAACGTTTTGAGAGTTTTAGGACTTCAAAATGATTTTTTAAAATTAGCTTCAGATGATGAACTTGGAAGAAAACTTCAAGACATTGAATTATTGAAATAATAGTTTTGAGGAAAAAAACTAATTAAGAAAAAATAGAATATGTCTTTAAATAAAACTGATATATATGTTTACGCCCATTGGCAAACAATGAACGAACCCAAAATAGTAGGGATTTTATCAGCGCAACAAGCTAAAGGGAAAAAAGCATTTAGTTTCGAATATGATAAAACATGGCTAAAAACGGAGCAAAAATTTCTATTAGATCCCGATATTCAATTGTATGGAGGCAAGCAATTTCCTAATCAAAAAGAAAATTTCGGAATATTTTTAGATAGTATGCCCGACAAATGGGGACGTACATTGATGAAACGCCGAGAAGCACAACTAGCAAGGAATAATAATGAAAAGCCAAGAACATTATACGATATTGATTTTCTTTTGGGTGTTTTTGACGAGAGTCGTATGGGAGTATTACGATTTAAAACAGATTTAACTGGCGATTTTTTAGACAACAATAAAACAACTTCAACTCCACCTTGGTCTTCAATTAGAGAACTTCAAAAAGCAGCTTCTATTTTTGAAAATGATAAAGATAATGAAGAAGTTAATAAATGGCTGACTGTGCTAATGGCTCCTGGTTCTTCGTTAGGAGGAGCAAGACCAAAAGCTAATATTTTGGATAATGACAATAGTCTTTGGATTGCAAAATTTCCATCTAAAACCGATACATTTGACAAAGCATCTTGGGAGTTTTTAGCGTATCAATTAGCAATCAATTCAGGAATTGATATGGCTCCTTGTCGAATAGAAAAAATAATGGGGCAACACAATACCTTTTTTACCAAACGATTTGATAGAGAAAAGGGCGAACGGATTCACTTTGCATCGGCTATGACTATGACAGGAAATAATGAAGATACAATTCGAGATAATCAAGCAAGTTATTTAGATATTGCCGAATTCATAAGTAATCATGGTTCAGATGTAGAAGCAAATCTACACCAGTTATGGCGTAGAATTGTTTTTAATATTGCAATTTCGAATACCGACGATCATTTGAGAAATCATGGTTTTATTTTAACCAAAGAAGGATGGATATTATCTCCTGCTTACGACCTCAACCCATCAATAGACAAAGACGGCTTAGCTTTAAATATGGACATGGATAATAATTTTCTAGATTTTGAATTAGCAAAAAGTGTTGGTGAATATTTCCGATTAGATAATAATCAAATGGAAGATGTTATAAATCAAGTTGAAAGTTCAGTAAGGCATTGGAAAGTTATCGCTAAGGAAATAGGAATATCTAGAGGCGAGATCGAATTAATTGAAAAGGCTTTTATGAAATAATAGAATTCATTACTAAAATAATGTTAGACTATTGTATTACTTTATTCTTTACGAACTTCAACTAAATACCAATCCGCTAAAAATTACTGTATAAATATATAATTGCTTTATTAACGTAAATAAAGCAATTATATATACTAAAACTTAAAATAATTTAGTCTTTTGGTTTATGAACATGAGGTTTCAAATCAGGATGTTTTGGCTTCGTTTCGGGGTTTACCCTCCTTCTTCTATCATCATTTCCACCTTCTGTTTTTGGTTTTGGACCTGGTTTGATCGCTTTAATTGTCTCCATAATAAATGTTTTTTTTTTAAATTAATAATAACAAACATCATTAATAAAAAATTTACATTATTACGGAAAACCATATTTCCATAAAAAAAGCGACCCTTTTGAGGCCGCTTTGAATGTTTTCACAACGGAATAATCCTTATTGTGAATTGCTTCAAAATTGTATTGCAATGATACAACAAAATTTCAATCACCAATTACGGTTTTCCATAAATCAATTCATTTTCTTTTCCTTAAATTTCGAGACCAATTAAGATAACGAGAAAATTCATTGTAAAAGAGAATTAGAAATGAAGAAAATATTAGGTTTAGATTTGGGAACGACATCTATCGGATGGGCATTTATTAATGAAGGAGAAAATGACAATGAAACCTCATCTATTATAAATGCAGGTGTTCGCATTGTACCTTTAACAACTGATGAGGAGGCCGATTTCAAAAAAGGCAATACTATTTCTATCAATGCAGACCGAACATTAAAACGTGGCGCAAGAAGAGGTTTGCAACGTTTTAAACAAAGACGTGATGCTTTATTACAAAGTTTTAGAGGAATCAATTTTATTTCTTCTAATTATGTCTATGCGGAAACAGGTAAGCAAACTACTTTTTCATCTTATAAATTAAGAGCTAAATCTGCAACAGAACTGGTAACCAAGGAAGAATTGGTTCAAGTTTTATTGATGCTCAATAAAAAAAGAGGCTATAAAAGCAGTCGAAAAGCAAAAACTGCTGAAGAAGGTGATGCTATTGATGGAATGAAAATTGCCAAAGAAATTTTCGAAAATAATTTAACACCTGGGCAATGGGTTTATAATTCATTATCAATAGGCGGAAAATTTATACCTGACTTTTATCGTTCGGATTTACAGAAAGAAGTAGAGAAAATCGTGCGTTTTCAAAATCAATTTCATCCAGAGCAAATGAATGAAAAATTATTGGAAAACATTCAAGGTAAAGCTAGAACGGTAACTTCTCAATATTTCTCAAGAATATTAAATATTCCTCTTGCCGAAAATAAAGGAACTCGGGAAGAAACCAAATTGCAACATTATAAATGGAGAAATGAGGCTTTAACAGAGGAACTCGATTTAAAAGTTTTAGCCTTTATAATTACCGAAATAAACAATCAAATCAATCAATCTAATGGCTACCTTGGTGCTATTAGTGATCGAAGCAAGGAGTTGTATTTTAATCAAGAAACTGTTGGTCAATTTCAATACAACCAATTAAAAGAAAATGCACACACTAAACTAAAAAATCAGGTTTTTTACCGTCAAGATTATTTAGATGAGTTTGAAAAAATTTGGGAAACACAATCAAAATTTTATCCAGAATTAAATGATGAACTAAAATCAGAAGTTCGTGATATTACAATTTTTTACCAACGAAAATTAAAGTCTCAAAAGCATTTGGTAAGTTTTTGCGAATTTGAAAAAGGACATAAAGCCATTCCAAAATCATCACCATTGTTTCAAGAATTTAGGATTTGGCAGAACATCAATAATATTGTTGTTAAAAATGAAACGACAAAAGAACCTTTTCTTTTAGGTGAAGATTTGAAAAAAGTCATTGCTCAAGAATTGTCTTTTAAAGAAAGTATGACCGATTCGCAATTGTTAACTTTTTGCGACTTAAAGAAAGGAACTCATACTGTTAATTTCAAAAAAATAGAAGGCAACAGAACAAATACTTCACTTTTTAAAGCTTTTGAAAAAATTTTAGTTTTAGAAGGTTATGACGAGTTAGACCTTTCCAAATTGGACGCTTCTGATATAAAAAGCATCATCAAATCAGCCTTTTCTGATTTAGAAATCAGTACCGCTATTCTTGATTTTGACCCAACCATTCAAGGCAATGATTATGACAAACAATCTTATTATCAATTGTGGCATTTACTTTATTCTTCGGAAGAAGATGATTTTTTAAAGAAAAGTCTAATGGACAAATTTGGATTTAAAGAAAGCCACCTTCCTTTTCTTTTGAATATCAATCTTCAAGCCGATTACGGAAGTTTGAGTGCTAAAGCTATAAAAAAAGTATTACCTCATTTAATGGATGGACATATTTATGATAAAGCCTGTACATTAGTTGGTTATAATCATTCCTCCTCATTAACAACAGATCAAAATAATGAAAGAGTTTTAAAAGATACGCTTGAATTATTAAAGAAAAATAGTTTGAGAAACCCTGTAGTTGAGAAAATTCTCAATCAAATGATTAATGTGATTAATGCCATTATAAAAGACCCAGCGATGGGAAAACCAGATGAAATTCGTGTGGAATTGGCTCGTGAGTTGAAAAATAACAACGAACAGCGAAGCGAAATGACAAAAGCCATTAATAAAAGTACAACGGAACATGAACAAATTAGAAAATTATTGCATACTGAATTTGGAATTCATCGTGTCACTCGAAATGATATTATCCGTTATAAGCTTTGGAAAGAATGTGATGGAATTTCGCTTTATACGGGCAAACCAATAGAACCATCTAAACTTTTCACAAAAGACTATGACATTGAACACATTATTCCAAAATCACGTTTGTTTGATGACAGTTTTTCTAATAAAACCATTTGTGAACGCCAATTAAATATTGATAAAAGTAATAAAACGGCTTATTCATTTTTTCAAGAGAAATTATCAGCGGAAGAATTTGACCAATTTGAAAAAAGAGTAAAAAGTTTGTTTGGAAAAATCAGTAGAACAAAGCAAAACAAACTTTTGATGGCTAACAATGAAATTCCAGAAGGATTTATTGACAGGCAACTAAGAGAAACACAATATATTGCTAAAAAAGCCAAAGAAATTTTATTGGAAGTTTCTAGAAATGTAACCGCAACTATTGGAAGTGTTACTGATAAATTGCGGGATGACTGGGAATTAGTCGATGTGATGAAAGAACTCAATTGGGAAAAATACGATAAATTAGGTTTGACCTATATTGAAGAAGGCAAAAACGGAGAGCGTTTATATAAAATTAAAGATTGGACCAAAAGAAACGACCATCGCCACCACGCTATGGACGCGATAACGGTTGCATTTACCAAACCTGCATATATTCAATACTTAAATAATTTGAATGCTCGAACGAATACCGATAAAAAAGGAAATTCGATTATTGGAATTGAAAACAAATACTTAAAAAGAGATAAAAACAATAAACTTCGATTTATTGAGCCAATCCCAAACTTTAGGGAAGTAGCCAAAAAGCAACTCGAAAGTATTTTGATTTCCTATAAAGCAAAAAATAAAGTAGTTACAAAAAATAAAAACGTAACTAAAAAAAGCAATGGAACGAATCAAAAAATTCAATTGACGCCAAGAGGACAATTACATAAAGAAACAGTTTATGGAAAACTACAACAATATGTTACCAAAGAAGAAAAAATAAATGCCAATTTCACTCCAGAATATGTTACTAAAGTTGCTAAGAAAGAATACCGTGAAGCTTTATTAAAAAGATTAATTGAAAACGAAAATGACCCTAAAAAAGCATTTACAGGAAAAAACGCTTTAAGTAAGAATCCGATATATATTAGTTTAGAAAATAATATTCTAGTTCCTGAAAAAGTAAAAATAGTTTGGTTAAAATCTGATTACACCATTCGAAAAGACATTACACCCGATTTAAAAATTGACAAAGTAATTGATATTGGCTTAAAAACAATACTTCAAAATCGCTTGAATGAATTTAACGGAGATACAAAAAAAGCTTTTGTAAATCTAGACGAAAATCCTATTTGGCAGAACAAAGAAAAAGGAATTGCTATAAAACGAGTGACCATTAGCGGAGTGAGCAATGCTCAAGCACTACATACTAAAAAAGACCATTTGGGAAACGAAATTTTAGACGAAAATGGACAGCCACTTCCTGTAGATTTTGTAAGTACAGGAAACAACCATCACGTTGCGATTTATAGAGATGAAAAAGGGAATTTACAAGAAGAAGTTGTTTCATTTTTTGAAGCTGTAACTCGTAATAATTTGGGTTTATCCATTATCAATAAAAATCATGAAAAAGGTTGGGAATTTTTGTTTTCGATGAAACAAAATGAGTTTTTTATATTTCCAACTGATGGATTTAATCCACATGAAATAGATTTATTGAATACTGAAAATTATCACTTGATTAGTCGTAATATGTTTAGGGTTCAGAAAATTGCTACTAAAAACTATATGTTTAATCATCATCTTGAAACGAAATCAGTAGATGGAGAAATGTTAAAAACTAAAAAGCAATTATCTAAAATAAGTTATCACTTTATTCAAACACCATCATATTTGAATTATATAATCAAAATCAGAATCAATCATCTTGGACAAATTGTTCAATTAGGCGAATATTAATTGCAAATCAAAAAATCAATAGGAATGGGCTTTAGCCAAAATTTATAAAGCATTTAAAACCTACAAAAAATGATAAAACGAACCCTTTTCTTTGGTAATCCAGCTTATTTGAGTACCAAAAATGAGCAAATCGTCATATCTTATCCAGACAAGGAACAGGAAAGCAAAACTGTAGCTATTGAAGATATTGGCGTTATTGTTTTAGAAAACCAACAAATTACCATTACCAATGGTTTACTAGAAAAACTAACCAACAACAATGTGGCATTAATCAATTGCGACCAACAGCATTTGCCTATTGGATTGTTAATGCCACTAAACGGACATACAGAACAATCAGAACGGTTCAAAAACCAAATTAATGCTTCAGTTCCACTTAAAAAGAATTTATGGCAACAAACCATTAGTGCAAAAATTACAAACCAGGCCGGATTACTAAAAGAAAAGGGAATTCCTTGCCGTAAAATGGAACTTTGGGCAAAGGAAGTAACATCAGGCGATGTATTAAATCACGAATCAAGAGCAGCTGCTTTTTATTGGCAAAGCCTTTCACACATTCTCACAAGAGATGATAGTGTTTTTAACAGAGGGCAAAAAGGAATTCCGCCCAATAACCTACTGAATTATGGCTACGCCATTTTAAGAGCCATAACCGCACGAGCTTTGGTTAGTTCTGGAATGTTGCCAACATTAGGTATTTTCCACCGCAATAAATACAATGCCTATTGTTTGGCGGATGATATTATGGAACCTTATCGAAGTTTTGTAGATTTAGTTGTATGCCATATTATGGAAACAGAGGATCATTATAAAGAATTGACAATTGAGATAAAAAAACAATTATTGAGTATCGCTACAATCGACGTTAACATTGATGGGAAAAATAGTCCGTTGATGGTAGCGATGAGTCGAACAACAAATTCCTTGAACGAGTGTTTTGAGGGAAGTTCTCGAAGAATTTTATACCCAATTTATGTATGATGTACATTACACACGTTTAAATCAATATAGGAGTTTGTGGATATTAGTATTTTTTGATCTACCAACCGAGACGCGTAAAGAGCGTAAAATTGCTAGTACTTTTCGTAAGAGATTATTAGACGATGGCTTTTCTATGTTCCAATTTTCGATATATATGCGCTTCTGCGCCAGCAGAGAAAATGCAGAAGTACATACCAAAAGGATTAAAAATAGTTTACCCGAACATGGAAAAATTGGTGTGATGCAAATCACAGATAAACAATTTGGAATGATGGAACTCTTTTATGGAAAAAAACCTGTAGAAACCGAAAAGCCATCGCAACAATTAGAGCTTTTTTAAAAAACAGGATAAAAAAAACACCTACTAACCTGTGCATCAGTACCCCAATTCATTTATTTTTCACTTTCAAAACAAACCTATAACTACCAACATATCAAACAATTAACTAGCGGTATGTTGGGAGTTATAAGTAAAAATACAATTTTGAAAGCAATTCACAACGGGAAAATTAAAGTGATTGGAGATACTACGTTGGGAGTTATAAGTAAAAATACAATTTTGAAAGCAATTCACAACCCTGATGCATCAATAGTAATACCGTAAGGAGTTGGGAGTTATAAGTAAAAATACAATTTTGAAAGCAATTCACAACTTAGTATCATAAATTAAATCTGCAATACCAGTTGGGAGTTATAAGTAAAAATACAATTTTGAAAGCAATTCACAACCTGTTTGGTTAGGTTTTCCTATTACAGAAAGTTGGGAGTTATAAGTAAAAATACAATTTTGAAAGCAATTCACAACCTCAATTACCTTTTCGTTTTTAGGTATTTTGTTGGGAGTTATAAGTAAAAATACAATTTTGAAAGCAATTCACAACTAAAACCACTGTTAGCCGCAAACAATAAAGGTTGGGAGTTATAAGTAAAAATACAATTTTGAAAGCAATTCACAACCAGTACCTGTTGAAGTGTTATTTGAATATGTTGGGAGTTATAAGTAAAAATACAATTTTGAAAGCAATTCACAACTTATTACGCAATAGTAATTTATTCCAAAGGTTGGGAGTTATAAGTAAAAATACAATTTTGAAAGCAATTCACAACAGCGTCAAGTAATACGGGTAGTCGTGTTTTGTTGGGAGTTATAAGTAAAAATACAATTTTGAAAGCAATTCACAACCTATTTCGTCTGTAAATCCTATTGTTGGTTGTTGGGAGTTATAAGTAAAAATACAATTTTGAAAGCAATTCACAACGAGCAGTTAAAATCATTTAGAAAATCATTAGTTGGGAGTTATAAGTAAAAATACAATTTTGAAAGCAATTCACAACTGGAAGTCGGTGAGGTTAAAATTTTAATAGTTGGGAGTTATAAGTAAAAATACAATTTTGAAAGCAATTCACAACTTATCTAACATAGCTAAGAACTCTTTTTCAGTTGGGAGTTATAAGTAAAAATACAATTTTGAAAGCAATTCACAACCTAGGGCTGGAAAAAAAGATAACGCAATAGTTGGGAGTTATAAGTAAAAATACAATTTTGAAAGCAATTCACAACCACACCAATACTGTCCCTTTTGCGGAGGGGTTGGGAGTTATAAGTAAAAATACAATTTTGAAAGCAATTCACAACCCTAAGAATCCAAGGCCGAAACTGAACTTTGTTGGGAGTTATAAGTAAAAATACAATTTTGAAAGCAATTCACAACTATAATTCCGTGTTTTTTAAATTGACTTTTGTTGGGAGTTATAAGTAAAAATACAATTTTGAAAGCAATTCACAACTCCAGAGCCATCGAGTCTGCAAACATTTTAGTTGGGAGTTATAAGTAAAAATACAATTTTGAAAGCAATTCACAACACACCCAAAGTCGAAGCGCCTTTTACCGGTTGGGAGTTATAAGTAAAAATACAATTTTGAAAGCAATTCACAACTTATCCGTACAATGCAACACGATACGTATGTTGGGAGTTATAAGTAAAAATACAATTTTGAAAGCAATTCACAACTGCTTTTAACTGGTTTAGAAATGGACTTGGTTGGGAGTTATAAGTAAAAATACAATTTTGAAAGCAATTCACAACTTTCGATAAACAATGGCGGTGCAAAGTTAGGTTGGGAGTTATAAGTAAAAATACAATTTTGAAAGCAATTCACAACTGTTCTGCTAAAATCAGTTCACACTTAAGGTTGGGAGTTATAAGTAAAAATACAATTTTGAAAGCAATTCACAACAAATTTTATAATTTACTGCGCGCATCATGGTTGGGAGTTATAAGTAAAAATACAATTTTGAAAGCAATTCACAACTCCAGCTTTCTTATTTCGCTACGACTAAAAGTTGGGAGTTATAAGTAAAAATACAATTTTGAAAGCAATTCACAACTTGCGATAAACAATGGCGGTGCAAAGTTAGGTTGGGAGTTATAAGTAAAAATACAATTTTGAAAGCAATTCACAACATTGAACGCCCTTACTTTCATTGGCGCTTTGTTGGGAGTTATAAGTAAAAATACAATTTTGAAAGCAATTCACAACCAGGTCCTGATTCACCATCTAAGCTTTGGGTTGGGAGTTATAAGTAAAAATACAATTTTGAAAGCAATTCACAACGAGTAGCTGAAGCCTGCATTCGCTCCATTAGTTGGGAGTTATAAGTAAAAATACAATTTTGAAAGCAATTCACAACATGTTTTGATTGATGTTCTTATTTAAGTGGTTGGGAGTTATAAGTAAAAATACAATTTTGAAAGCAATTCACAACTACTTTGGCAAACGTCTATTTTCTGTATCGTTGGGAGTTATAAGTAAAAATACAATTTTGAAAGCAATTCACAACTCGCTGCACTCTACATCTACAAACTTTGTCGTTGGGAGTTATAAGTAAAAATACAATTTTGAAAGCAATTCACAACCGTCGAACATGCTGACATGAATTGCCAAGGTTGGGAGTTATAAGTAAAAATACAATTTTGAAAGCAATTCACAACGCGTGGGCGAAAGCTATTATAGATGCTAATGTTGGGAGTTATAAGTAAAAATACAATTTTGAAAGCAATTCACAACATATAATCTAAGCGTATTTATTGAAAGTGAGTTGGGAGTTATAAGTAAAAATACAATTTTGAAAGCAATTCACAACTACATTATAAATTATGGATGCACCTAGCAGGTTGGGAGTTATAAGTAAAAATACAATTTTGAAAGCAATTCACAACCAGACAGTAATTCATACAATGATTATGTGAGTTGGGAGTTATAAGTAAAAATACAATTTTGAAAGCAATTCACAACGAATCAACCAAAGCCTTTGCTCTAGCTTCGTTGGGAGTTATAAGTAAAAATACAATTTTGAAAGCAATTCACAACACAGGTCTAGGTTTCATTGTAAGAAATGTAGTTGGGAGTTATAAGTAAAAATACAATTTTGAAAGCAATTCACAACATTAGGAGACTTGCAATATAGAGGGTTTTTGTTGGGAGTTATAAGTAAAAATACAATTTTGAAAGCAATTCACAACTCATTAGCATCGTAATACACAACGCATGAGTTGCGAATTATAAGTAAAAAAAATATAACCTTGCAAGAAATTCACAATTAGTTAATTGTTTACGTATTTTTTAATGATATAATCGCTAACAGGTTTCAAAGCACGCCCATTCTCAGGATGCCTACCATGGGTATTAAAAAATTCAATCCCGTGTGCTGTTTTAGCATACCAAACTATAGCTTCTCCATCCTTAAAAAAAACGGTTTTATTTGTAACTTTAATTTTTTTGAGAATTAAAACACTCTTATCTGAAGGCTCAATTTTATTAAAAGCTCCGATACTTTCCACTTTTAAATCACAGCTAACTTCTTCATAATGATCATTAGACCATTGCATACATTCTTTTTTTTGTGAAAAATAGTAGCATAGACCTGATAGCAAAATAATAATTCCAATTACAAACCATGTATTTGGTTTTATTATCTTAGGTTCTTTATTTATTAAGTCTTCTTTTGACGTAAGACCTACACTTCGTGACTCCCGAACTTCTTTAGGGGTTTCTTCCAGTTTTAAACTTTCTTCACTTTTTACAAAAACATTCTCACTCTGGAAATTTTTATCAGTTACTAAATCTGATACTATTAAATCATCTGTGTTTTCAGTTGCATTTTCTTCTTCAGTAAAATATTTTCTAAACTTACTATAAGGTCTTAGTTCAAAATCAACCAAAATTGAAGCAAGCTCAACCGTGTGAAAATTAGCTGGCTCTTTTTTACCTTTTAAGAAAGAACCAATGGGCTTAAATTTATCAATATACTGATTAAAAGCAACCTCTTGGGTTGGGTTAAATTCTGATTTAAAAAAAAGAGAGAAGATTTTTAAATCATCTTTTTTATCATTCGTTATAAATATTTTCCAGCATAGATCTCTAAGCTTTGCTTGTGATGGAACCTCTAAATAATAACTATTGTCACCGTTTTTTTCTTTTTCATATTTTTCTCTAATCGCTTTTTTGTAATGGTCAGTAGTAATGTTTCGCATAGGCTTTCAGGAATTTATAGGATTCTTTAAGATTTATTAGGATTAAACAAAATAGTTCAGGAATTCCGGGAATTCCTTATCAACAAAGGCTTTTAATCGTATTTACTTTGCCACAGTAATTAGTCATCGTTTTGATCTGCAGATTAAAACAAATGTACAAAACTGGTTCAAAAAAAAGTGCGGAAAACCGTAGGAGGGATTTTATTCGGGAAGTATAAACAAAGTCATACAGTTCTACGCATTTTACTTCCCAAAATCAATGGTATTGTATTTAACAAGATCTGGAAAAGTTTCGGACAGCAATACCCATGTCTAATTTTTAACAATAGTAAGATGAAAAGATTATTTATATTGGGAGCGATAGCATTATTAAGTTCAACCGTATTTTCATGTACCGCGGATGACCTAGTACCAAGTGATACAAAAACAGACCAAAAAGAGAATGTAAGTCCAGCTAATGTCGCTGCTGACCAAGGTCCTGGAGATGAACCGATAATTGTTCCTCCACCAAAATAAAATTGTTATAAACTCCTTAATTAACAATTAAGTACTATTTTCGGGGAAAGTATCCTTTATGTTACGATCCCCGATTTTTAGTTTGATTTTGTGTTCTATTTTATTTTCTTGTCAGGAAAATAAAATTATTGCTCCAAAAAAAAATACTGATGGGCTGAAAAATGGCCGTCTCCTACAACAAAAAGCTATAAGTCAATTAGAAAAAAATAATTTTAATAGCGCTTTTTACTACTTTAATAAATCGAAAATAACCGCTGAATCAATGAATGACAGCGCTAAGATTATTTATAGTCTTATTCAAATGGCCTCCATTCAGCAAATAAATGGCGATTATTATGGGAGTAAAGAAACCTTAACAGAAGCTCTTCCTTATGTCAAAAGAAAAGATATTTATTCGGCATCGATTAATAACTATTTTGGAATAGCAGATAAGGAATTATCTATTTATGAGGATGCTATTTTTTATTATAAAGAAGCGATAAAAGATTGCAAAGATGAAACGTGTAAAAATCCGCCTCTAAATAATATTGCAGTGGTTTATATTAAGCAAAAAAAATACGACAAAGCCATTAGTATTTTAGAGAGTTTGAGAAATAAACAAAATATTGATATTCCTTCTTCTGCTAAACGCAAAGGCAGAATATTGGATAATTTAGGTTATGCTTATTTTAAAAAAGGTGACTCTGAAAAAGGTATTATATTGATCAATAAAGGTTTACAAATAAGAAGTCAAATTGATGATTTTTACGGAAGTATTGAAAGTAATTTACATTTGGCTGAATATTACCAAAAACTTGACATTAAAAAATCTAATGAGTATGCAAAAGATGCTTATGAAATCGCAACACAATTTAATAGCATTGATGAAAGACTGAATGCTTTAGCATTTTTAATATCAAATGATCAGCAAGTGAATAATGAGCAATATGCTCAAAAATTCATTTATTTGAATGACAGTATAATTAAAATACGTAATAATTTTAAAAATAAATTTGCCAAAATTAAATATGATTCAAAAAAAGAAAAAGACGAGAATCATAAACTTCGATTAGATAAGGCTGAAAGTCTTTTAATTCTTCAGAAAATAAAATACCAACGTTTTTTATTCCTCATTGGAATTGTATTTCTTATCGTTTTAATAGCACTTCTAATTCGGTATTTCAAAATAAAAACTAAAACCGAAAGAATAAAAGCTTCTTACGAAACAGAGACCAGAATTGCGAAAAAAATACATGATGAGCTGGCTAATGATGTTTTTCATGCCATTACTTTTACACAAACGCAATCTTTAACTGAAGTTAACACAAAAGAAAATTTAATTCAAAAATTAGACGATATTTATCAGCGTGTGCGAGGGATTTCAAGAGAAAATAACGAAATACTAAACAGTTTGGAATTTTCAAAAAATTTAAAAGACTTACTTGCTACCTATAATGATCATTCAAGAAATATAATCATTAATAATATTGAAAAGGTAGATTGGGAGCTTATTGATGAAACCAAAAAAGTCACTCTTTATAGGGTTTTACAAGAATTAATGGTAAACATGAAGAAACATAGTTTGGCTTCCTTAATTGTAGTAAAATTTGACAACTCAGACTCCAAAAAATTAATTGTTGATTATGTAGACAATGGAAAAGGCTGCAACAAAGCAGAAATTATTAAAAATGGTATTCAAAATATGGAAAACCGTATTCTATCCATAAATGGAACTATTATTTTTGACACAGAACCTGAAAAAGGATTTAAAGCTAAAATAATAATCCCAAATAATTAGAATTATAATGTTTAAAAAAGTAATTGTCGCAGAAGATTTTGATAGTATAAACTTAGGGATAGAACAAGCCTTACGAGATTTAGATATTACCAATTATCAACATACAAAATATTGCGATGATGCTTACCTAAAAATTAGAAAAGCAATTATTGACAACGAGCCATATGATTTACTTATAAGTGACTTATCTTTTAAAGCAGATTATAGAGAAGTGAAAATTGAAAATGGAGATAAGTTGATCGAAAAAGTACGAGCTGAACAACCCGATTTAAAAATTATAGCTTATTCTGTTGAAGATAAAAGTCATCGAATTAGATCCCTTTTTACCAATTCAGACATCAATGGTTTTGTTATGAAAGGAAGAAATAGTATTGACGAATTAAAAAAAGCAATACGACTTTTATCAACATCAGAACTTAAATACATATCACCAGAAATATCTTCTGTTCTACAGGAAAATAATAATTATGAAATAGATGATTTTGATGTCTTAATTATGAAGCATCTTTCACTAGGAACTGCGCAAGATGACATTAGAGATACTTTTATATCCTTAAATATAAAACCAAATAGCAAGAGTGCTATTGAGAAAAGAATTTCTAAATTGAAAGATTTTTTTAAGGCAAACAACACAGTCCATTTGGTCTCTATTGCCAAAGATATGGGCATTATCTAAACTTTTTTATCAGATTACGGTTTTCCATAAAATATTGATTTTTATTGGTTTTACATTTGAATGGTTAATTAAATCATATAAATTAAAATCAAAAATCATGAAAAAGTACTATGTAAACAAAAATGCACAATCAAACGGAGACCATGAAGTCCATACTGCTGATTGTTATTACCTACCAAATGTTGAAAACAGAAAATATCTTGGCGAATTCACATCTTGTTCAAGTGCTGTTCTAGAGTCAAAAAAAACCTACCGTCAATCTAACGGTTGTAAAACTTGCTCCTTAGGCTGTCATACCTCATAATACAACTATGAGTTTTAGATTTCAAAAAAGAGTAAACTTCGGGGGAGATTTTGGCCTCAATGTTAGCAAATCCGGGATTTCACCTAGTTTGAGAACGAAGAGAGGTACTATAAGTACTAAAGGGTTTTCAGTGAATACCGGAATCAAAGGAGTTGGGTATAAAAAAACAATAAATTCGAACGTATGTATATTATTTCTTCTAATGTATTTATTTCTCACTGTTACCCTATATTAAATCATTAATTAGTACAGTAAAAAAAAATATTATTATTATTATTTGTAACATTTTCGACAATAATCGTTGTGCTAAAGAAATAGGGTTTTGTAAAGTTTGAAAGCCCACCGGAAAAAAAAACACCAATAAAAAGAAGAAAAAAATTACCAACTAAATTTTAAATAAGATGGATTCAAAAGCAACAATGACTATTGAGCTAAAAAGTCATTTTTTAAGACTTTATCAAATGGCTTTATCTGATGATAATTTTAATGTCCTAGAACTGCAAATGCTCTATTTTTTAGCAGAAGAAAGAGGGATCTTTAAAGAAGAATTAGATAAACTATTTCTCAATCCTGTTAATGACCAAACAGGAATTCCCGTTGAACTAAATACAAGAATCGAGTATTTATATGATTTAACGTGTATAATGTGGGCAGATGGAATAATTACAGATGACGAATTAAATACTTTAAAAAAATATTGTAAAAAATTTGAATTTATAGAAGAGAATATAGATGAATTAGCAAATTATCTTGTTGACTGCGTCAAAGAAGGAATGAATAAAAATGAAATTATTAGTCAACTAAATTCTTAATTTATGAAACCATTACAGCAGTTGTTCCGTTTAAAAAAAGTAGAAGAAGCTTTAGGCGAACACATACAAAATAAAGAAGAAGACAGAGAACAAATCAGAATTACTTATTATCAAAGTGGATTTACAGCTTCTTTAAGAGCTTCTGGAAGACCAATTGTACTTAGAGCATGCTTGCAAAATTTATTTACCAACTTCAAAGACCAATGTAGCCGCCAAATTTCAGAACAACAAAGGCTGAAGCAACCTTTTAAAGAAGAGCAAGAAAAAAGTAGGACAGAACTTAAAAAATGTGAAACAGCAATTGGAATATATGAACAAAAAGAGCATGAAATAGATAAAAAAATTGAAAATGCTGCCTACGAAACTGTCGATGTAAAAGTAAATCCTCAAAAATATATTGATGATGGCAAAGGTGGTACTGCACAATTTTACATTGGTCTAATATTGCTACTACCGATTACTTTGTATTTACTAGTTTTTTACATTTCAGCATCTTATTCTGCTTTTTTTAAAGAGTTTACAGATACTAGTTTAACCGCTGCCATTTTTGATGCTGATGCGTTGACAAATGCCTTTAAAGCAAGTTGGTTGGAGGGTGTTTTAGTGATAACAATTCCTTTTGTATTTATGGGTTTAGGATATGTGATTCATATGATGCAAAAAGAGACTGGAATAAAAAAAACATTGCGAGTTACAGCTCTATTTGCAACCACGTTTTTATTTGATTCTTTATTAGCTTACGTAATTGAAAAGAAAATTTACGATTTTAATAAAACACCTGATTCACCACTGTATGACCTAGAAATAGCATTGGGTCAAGCTGAATTCTGGATGATTATTTTTGCTGGATTTGTCGTGTATGTTATTTGGGGATTAGTATTTGATTTTGTAATGAAAGAAAATGAAAATAAAGATAAAATTAGAGTTTTTATTAGAGGAAAAAAAGAAGAAATTGTGAATTTTGAGAAATCAAAATTAGAAAATAGTATTAAAATTTTAGAATTTTCAAATAAAATTGATCATCATAAAGGAGAGATTAAACTTTTGCAATCAAAGGTCGATGGATTTGTCTTTCCTGTAAAAGAATATTTAAATTATCATAATCAATATAAGGAAGGTTGGTTTCAAGCCATTGGTACAGAAATAGCACTTCCTAACGAGCAAAAACATAACTTATTATCAGAATGTGATGCTATTGCAAATGAGCATTTAAAATCAGTCGATTTAGTAGATTCCGATTACCAACATTTAATTTATTCTAACAATTAATATTTTTATG
This sequence comes from Flavobacterium sp. TAB 87, assembly GCF_001529295.1. Classification (GTDB taxonomy): domain Bacteria; phylum Bacteroidota; class Bacteroidia; order Flavobacteriales; family Flavobacteriaceae; genus Flavobacterium. Next base: position 404,999 of record NZ_LLWK01000037.1, on the reverse strand, counting down.
AAACAAAAATCAATAAAAACAGTACTATCCATTTTAATTCTAATTTTAGTGCTTTCATGTAAAAATGAAGATTCTAATGATAATCAAAAAAATAAAGAAGAGATTATAACGCCTGAAAAAAAATCATCTAATAATTATAACATTAGTATTCTCTTAGATTTGTCAGATAGAATTAGTACAGAAAAGTATCCAAATTCAACGATGGAATTTTATCAACGAGATTTAGGCTATATCAATTCTATTGCAACGGCATTTACAAACCACATAAAGACTAAAAAAATTAGAGAGATGAATGACAAAATTGCTGTTTATTTTAATCCAGAACCTTTAAACGAAGAAATTAACAGTATTTCGGATAAGTTAAAATTTGTGTTTGATAAAAATAATGCTTCCAAAAATAACATCAATCGGGTTAATGTTACTTATAATGATGAAACTGCAAAAATTTATGATTTAGCAATTAAAGATAATAACTATGTTGGATCGGATATTTGGAAATTTTTTGCAAACAATGTTAATGATTATTGCATTGAAAATAAACATCGAAATATTTTAATCTTATTAACTGATGGTTATATCTTTTATAAGGACACAAAAATAAAAGAAGATAACTTAACTTCATATTTAGTGCCTGAAATGATTCGTGCTAATGGATTGAATACACCCAATTGGAAAGATAAAATAGAAAAAAATAATTTTGGGCTCATTTCCGCTAATGAAGATTTATCTGATTTGGAAATTTTAGTACTTGGTGTAAATCCAGATACTAAAAACCCATATGAAGCTAAAGTAATAAAAGAATATTGGGGAAATTGGTTTAAAAAAATGAAAGTAAAACGATTTGTTATTAAAGAATCTGGTTTGCCAAGTAACATAGATAAAGTAATTAAAGATTTTATTGAACAATACTAATCACATATAAATCTAAAAAGTATATAATGTGCTTTAGCTGTCCTTGATTTTTTTTAATCATTATGTAAAAAATTTTATCATGTTTTATTTTATGAAAACCTTTTTTAGATTTCTTTTAATTTTTTTTACAATTACAATAAATGCTCAAACGAAATTGCTATCATGGAATATTGAGAATATTGGTAAATCAAAGTCAGATCAAGTAATATTGTTTGTTGCTAATACGGTTAAGGATTTTGATATTGTAGCCATTCAAGAGGTTGTTGCAGGTTATGGCGGAGCGCAAGCCATTGCTAGATTAGCAGATGAACTAAATCGAACAGGGACCAAATGGGATTATAGGGTGAGTGCTCCAACCAGCAGTAGTGCATATAAAACGGAGAGGTATGCTTTTCTGTGGAAAACGAACATTATTAAGATAATCGGGGAACCTTGGCTTGAAAAAAAATTTAATTTAGAGATCGATAGAGAACCATTTTATGCCACTTTTGAATATAAAAACAAGCAATTTACCGTAGTAAACTTTCATGCTATTACCAAGAGTAAACAACCAGAAACGGAAATCAAGTATTTTAAACATTTACCTATAGAATATCCTAACTTAAATTTAATCTTCGTGGGTGATTTTAATTGTCCAGAATCCCATACAGTATTTAATCCATTAAAAAATATCGGTTACGAATCCGTGCTTAAAAGTCAAAAAACTACACTGAAGAAGGATTGTAAATCTGAAGAATGTTTGGCTTCTGAGTTTGACAATATGTTTTATAATAAATCAAAAGTCATTCTTATCAATGCAGGACATATTTCCTTTTATAAAACATTTAATTCATTGAAAGATGCAAGAAATATTTCAGATCACGTACCAATCTGGGCTGAAATTGTTCTGAACTAACATATATTATGATTGGGTTAAACTATTTAAATCATTAAATAAAAGATTCGAATTTTGTATCTTTAGGGTCACTATAAAAAACTAAAAGCCTGGGAACTTAGATTCTTAGGCTTTTTTTATGGTTTGAATTTTCAGTTGATTTTTTTTTTATTTTTTTGCCAAGTCTATGTTTATTGGTAAATTCGGTTCAAATTCCTTCATTTTTTTTAACTAATTAATAGAATAATTATGATTCGAAAGTCGGCTTTAAAAGATGATAACTTATATAATACCTTATTGATTTTATCTCCAATATTCACTTGCATGTCCACTTTTCCACTTTCAAATAAATCAATCCTAGCGGAACTATCCATACATATTTTTTATCTCGGCCATGACAAATGTACTATGGGTGCTGCCTATGCTTTTAACTGCTCCTAATTTATTAAATACAAAATCTTGATAATGCTTCATATTTTTGGCAGAGACTTTCATTAAAAAATCGTAATCTCCTGCGATATTATAGCATTCCACAATTTCTTCTATTTTCATAATATCATTAACAAACTGATTCCCGATATTTTTATCATGCTGTTTAAGTTTGATATTACAGAAAACGATAAATCCTCGATTTAATTTTTCTGCATCCAGCAGGGCTATATATTTCTTAATATAACCGTTTTTCTCTAATCTTTTAATACGTTCAAAAACAGGTGATGAAGAAAGATTTACCATTTTAGCAAGCTCCTTAACCGTATATTTGGAGTTATTGTGAAGAATATTTAATAATTGAAGATCAATTTCGTCTATCTGCTCCATGGAATATTTTACTTAAAAAGGTTAGATTAATTCATAAAAAAGAATATTAATCTTCAAATGTAATAAAAATAAAAACAGGAACCTTATTTTAAGTAAATAGAAGATTTAATGACCTGCAAAACTTACTTTTGTAGCATAAAAATCTAAAAAATAGTAAAAACACATTGAAAAAGTTGTTAGAAATATTAAGTAAAGTAGGTTTCGACGGTTTCCTGTTAATGATAGGTACCATGATTCTGTTGGCTTATTTTTTGCCGATGCCAGGCTTGGTAAAAGAACCTGTTTCCCTAGAGGAAATAGCTAATGTAGGCGTGTCGTTTATTTTCTTATTTTATGGATTGCGACTGAGTGTTGAAAAATTAAAAGCTGGGCTTGTTAACTGGAAAATGCACATTGTCGTACAGTTGACAACATTTTTGTTTTTTCCGCTCATCGTTTTGGCATTTCGTCCCTTGTTCGTCAATACCGACTTTGAGTTGCTTTGGTTGGGTGTATTTTTTCTGGCAGCTTTACCTTCTACAGTTTCGTCTTCCGTGGTCATGGTTTCCATAGCCAAGGGGAACATCCCTGCAGCTATTTTCAATTCGAGTATTTCTAGTTTGATCGGAGTAGTGGTTACGCCGCTGTGGGTTGGGTTGTTCATCGCTTCTGCAACAGGCGATTTTGATGTTACTCATATCTTCACAAAGTTGATTCTTCAAGTCTTGTTGCCTGTTATTATTGGAATCAGCCTTAACTCCCGTTTTGGTGCCGTTGCCGAAAAATATAAGAAACAACTCAAATATTTCGATCAAGCAGTAATTCTTACCATCATTTATACCTCGTTTTGTAAGTCATTCTCCGAACATATTTTTGATGGCTTCACCGCCCTTGAACTTGCTGGACTCGCTGCAGGGATGATGACCTTATTTTTTGCCGTATTCTTTTGTGTTGGAATAATCAGTCGGTTGTTAGGCTTTTCAGTAGAAGATCGTATTACTGTCTTGTTTTGCGGATCTAAAAAGTCATTGGTACACGGAACTGTGATGTCAAAAGTGCTGTTTCAACACAGTACCATCACTGGTATTATATTGTTGCCACTCATGCTTTACCATGCCTTGCAATTGATTGCCGCCAGCATCATCGCTCAGCGTATGGCTCGACGAAAAGATGTATAATTTTGTTATGGTCTTTGCCAACTTTATTTTAGGTAAAAAATCCCCATAAAGAGCTTTCGATCTTTTGGGGATTTAATTATAACAGAAAAAGAAGTCACTAATTTTTAAAAAATGCGTATAAAATAGCTATTCTGCTTTACTTAATAGCTCAATTTAAATTTATTCGATAAGGTTTACTTCACAATATTACTATTGTTTTAGTTATCCTTTATTTGTGTGAAATTCTATTCGTTACAAAACGGATAATCTGTATAACCTTGCTCGCCACCACCATAAATTCTTGTCCTGTCTGGCTCACTAAGTGAAGCATTTTTTTCAAAGCGTTCAGTTAGATCAGGGTTTGCGATGTATAATCTGCCAAAGGAAATCAGCTTTGCAATGCCTTTTTCAAGTTCGGCTTCGGCGGAAACTTTGTCATAGCCTGCATTCGCAATCACGATGTGGCGAATCTTTCTACCAAATAATTCCATCTCATTGTGGGTGCCATCATTTTCAGACGAAGCAGAATAGGGACTTCGACGCATGATTTCTACATACGCAAAGTCTAACTTGTTCAATTCTTCAATAAGACAATTATAGGTAGCGACAGGGTCATTCAGCACTATAGCTGCATAGGGATTGAAAGGAGATATTTTAATACCTACCTTTTCACTACCCACAGCACTGATTAATTCCTGCATCACCTCCAGTATGAATCGGGCATTGTTTGGGATACTACCTCCGTAATCATCCGTCCTTTGATTGGCACTTTCAGCTAAGAACTGGTTAGGAAGATAACCGTTGGCAGCGTGGAGCTGAACCCCATCAAAACCTGCCGCTATGGCATTTTTTGCGGCTTGACCAAAATCCTTAATGGTCTGTTTGATTTCCGGAATTGTCATTTCCTGAGGTATTTCATAATCCTTCATGCCATCAGAGGTGAAATGCTGCATTCCTGTGATAGGCAAGGGTGATGGCGCAAAAGGCAGCTTTCCGTTCCTGTCTACAGAATGCCCTACACGACCAGTGTGCCAAAGCTGCGCTATGATAACACCGCCATTATCGTGTACCGACGTTGTAACCTTCTTCCAGGCTTCTATTTGTTGCTGCGTAAAAATACCAGGAGTAAGTGGACTGCCAGTAGCCTCTTCACTGATCCTAATGGATTCGGTAAACAGCAAGCCTGCGCCTGATCTTTGGGTGTAGTATTCTATTGTCATCTCACCAACCAAGCCATTTGTATCTGTACGGCCTCTTGTCATCGCTGCCATAACCATTCTGTTTTTTAGGCTGATACCTCCTAATTCTGTTTTTTCTAAAAGTCTCATATTGCTATCACTAAAAATTGGTAAGGTTGTTTAAAAGATTGGTAAATAAACCTCAATTTATGATTTTAAATACCAAGTTCTTTACGGATAATTTCCGCTCCTGCGCTTAAAGCAGTTAACTTACCTCTTGCTACACTGCGGGATAAGGGAGCCATACCACAGTTTGTACTAGGTAAAAGATTTTCAATGTCCACAAACTCTAGCGCTTTACGTAACGTATTAGCTACTTCTTCAGGTGTTTCGATAGTATTCTTTGACACGTCAATTGCACCGACCATTATTTTTTTACCACGAATAAGTTCCATTAAATTTAGAGGCACATTTGAGTTCTGACATTCTAATGACACAATATCAATTTTAGATTTTTGAATTTTAGGGAAAATTTCTTCGTATTGGCGCCACTCTGAACCCAATGTTTTTTTCCAGTCATTATTAGCTTGTATTCCATAACCATAGCAAATATGTACTGCCGTTTGGCATTTTAAACCTTCAATGGCTTTTTCTAATGTTGCCATTCCCCAATCATTTACCTCATCAAAGAATACATTAAATGCAGGTTCATCAAATTGAATAATATCTACCCCTGCATCTTGCAGTTCTCTGGCTTCTTCATTTAGTGCTTTCGCAAATTCCCAAGCCAATTTTTCTCTGCTTTTGTAATGGCCATCGTATAATGTATCTACCATAGTCAAGGGACCAGGTAATGCCCATTTTATAAGCCTATTGGTCTGTTTGCGTAAAAATTTAGCATCTTCCACAAAAACAGATTTTTGACGTGCAACATCACCTACAACCATAGGAACACTCGCGTCATAACGGTCACGAATTCTCACAGTTTTACGATTTTCAAAATCTACACCACTTAAATGCTCGATGAAAGTCGTTACAAAATGCTGACGTGTTTGTTCACCATCGCAAATGATGTCCAAACCTGCTAATTCTTGTTCGTGCAACGCAATGCGCAAAGCATCTTGTTTTCCTTCTAATAACTGATCGCCTTCTAATTTCCAAGGAGACCAAAGTTTTTCGGGTGGTGCAAGCCATGCAGGTTTAGGTAAACTTCCAACAATAGAGGTTGGTAACAATATTTTCTTCATGATAAAATAATTTTAAAGTGTAGGATTTAATTAAAGAGTGAAATTAGCTGACCACTGTTCAAGAATATGCTTGTAAGGCTTGATGAAATGATCTTTAGCATATTTACCCTGTTCAGTAGCCAGTCGGCTGCGCTCTTCGCGATCATAATCTACGCGAGTCAGTGAATAATCTTCGTGTTTAAGATTAGGTTGATAGATTTTACCAGCTATTGAATTTGCATTGTAAATTTCAGGGCGATAAATCTTCTGAAAAGTCTCCATCGTGCTGATTGAGCTGATCAGTCCAAGATCAGTATAATCAGTAAGTAAATCTCCTGAATGATAAAAAGCCATCGGCGCCACACTGTTCGGAGGCATAAAAAAACGAACTTTTAAGCCCATTTTAGAGAAATATTCATCAGTAAGAGAATACTGATCCTGTTGATATTCAAAACCCAGAACTGGATGCTGATACTCAGTGCGAGTATACGTTTTGTTGCTCGATACACTTAGGCAAATGATTGGTGACATTTTAAAATGCTCTTTGTAAGTGTCTGAACTCACAAAGCACTTATAAAGTTTACCGTGTAAATCACCAAAATTTTCAGGAACACAAAAACTAGATTTGTTTTTATTGTGCTCGATCAATAAAAAACTGAAATCATAATCTCGTACGTAAGAAGAATAATTATTTCCGGCAACACCATCTATATACCGGTTAGTCTTACGGTCAAAAATATTCGTTTTTAAAACTTCAATCATCGGCAGATTGTCAACATCATTTTTATTATCAATATTCATCGTTACCGTCATGATTTCAAGTTCTAAGAGATAACGATCTCCTTTTGGATTATCCAAATGAGCCAATGCATTGAATCGATTGTTAATCATATTTAAGGCATTACGCAAGTTTTGCTGGCGATTTTCTCCTCTAGCCAAATTTGCAAAATTGGTAGTCAGACGTGTTTTACTTGAGGGGTGATAGTTTTCATCTAAACAAGTGCTCTTTAGAGCGAACACAAATTCATTCTTGATAGTATTCTGGACGTTTGCAATGTCTTTCTTTTCATTTATTCTTGAATCTTCTTGTATGTTCGCTTTCATCTGATAACACTTTTTAGTTTTTTTACCTTACAAAATTGAAAATAAAAGATGAATTATTTATATTTATATTGAAATTCAGATAATTAATCTTTTTTAAGATTATTTTTAAGATAATTAATCTTTTTACAAATAGAACAATAAAGAAAACAGATGATTTCTCTTTAAAGAACTTAGATATCATTCTAGATTTGCCTCCAAAAGTGCCACAGAAAGCGAAGGCGAATTCTCTTTAAGATAGATTAAAAATTAAGATAGATTTTTTTATCAACCCCAACAGGACATCCCATATTTATATTGACATTTAATTCGAAGATTAAATGTCATTTATAATTTGCAAATCTTGCATAAAAAGGTTCGAATTTTGGATCTTCAGGGTCACAAAAAGCATTTATGTATATTTGTAGTTAAAGGCTTTTTATTTTGCCAGTTTTAGCACACTAATTCTCAAACAAAGACTTAAGCTGATTTTGTCTATTTTTGCTAGTTGTCTAACAAAACACTTGTTCGAATAATCTCCTATGAAAATCCTTTTTAATTTATTTTGTCTGCTTGTAGTATTTTGTATTAATGCCCAAGTTAAACTGGTGTCGTGGAATATTGAGAATATTGGCAAGTCGAAGTCCGATCAAGAAATAAGTTTCATTGCAAATACAATTAGTGATTTTGATCTCGTAGCCATTCAGGAAGTGGTTGCTGGTTTTGGTGGTACTCAAGCAATAGCAAGACTTGCTGACGAGTTGAATAGAGGAGGAACTAAGTGGAATTACATAGTGAGTGATCCCACAAGTAGTAGCGCTTACAAAACGGAACGCTACGCGTTTCTATGGAAGAATACTACAATTAAGCTAGTTGGAAAGCCTTGGTTGGAAGAAAAATATAATTTAGAAATTGACAGAGAACCATTTTATGCAACTTTTCAATATAAGAAGAAACAGTTTACAGTCGTTAACTTTCACGCGATAACCAAGAATAAGCAACCTGAAAGAGAAATCAAGTTTTTTAAATTTTTACCTTTTCAATATCCAACTTTAAATTTAATTTTTGTGGGTGACTTCAATTGTCCACAATCGCATACTGTTTTCAATCCTTTAAATAAAATGGGATACAAGCCAGTATTAGTAGGGCAAAAGACTTCTTTAAAGAAAAGCTGTATTGATAGTCAATGTTTGGCTTCAGAGTTTGATAATATATTCTACAACGACTTAAAAATTACCATTAAAAGCGCGGGAATAATTCCATTTTTCAAAATTTTCGGTACTTTGCAAGAAGCAAGAAAAATTTCAGATCATATTCCAATATGGGCGGAAATTATTTTAAAGTAGTTGGAAGATAGAATATGTAGAATGACTATGACAATGAAAAGAAGCTTATTCTAAATTGGGAGTAATCAAATTTCTATGTGAATATTTTCAATGATATATAATTTTTCGTTCTACTATCTTTTTTTTTAACAGAAGCAATTTTAGAATTCCCATCCTAAATTATGTAAAACTTTAAAGTTAGAATCAACTTACATTTAAGTTTATTTTTAAAGTATAGGATTATGTGTCGGTTAGAGAAAAAATTACAAAAAATTGTGGATGATCCAAAACAGTCGGCCAAGGTAGTAGGACTGCGTTATTTTTCAGATGTTAGTCGTGGCTTTTTTCGACTTAGAAAAGGAAAAACTTTTATCTATAAAGATGCCGAAGAAATAATTATTGAAGATGCCGATTTATTGACTCGATTTCAAAAATTAATTATTCCACCAGCTTGGGAAAATGTCTGGATTTCGCCCTATCCAAATGGACACTTACAAGCAACGGGCTTAGATTCTAAAGGCAGAAAACAGTATAAATACCATACGAACTGGAATAAAATTCGAAATCAATCAAAGTTTTATAGACTTCGACAGTTTGCCAAAGTATTACCGAACATTAGAGCTCAACTCGATAAGGATTTAAACAGAAGAGGTATGCCTTATGAAAAGGTGGTGGCTTTGGTAATTAAATTGATCGAGGTAACTAACATTAGAATAGGAAATGAAGCCTATAAAAAGTTATACGGATCTTTTGGTTTGACAACTTTGAGAGACCGACATGCCAAGTTTAATAAAGGACAATTGTTCTTTGAATTTACTGGTAAGAAAGGGGTGAAACATAAAATTAGTTTAAAGAATAAAAGGCTGATACGATTAGTGAAACGTTGTCGTGATATTCCAGGACAAGAACTTTTTCAGTATTATGATGATAACGGGAATCATTGCAGCATTGGTTCGGCAGATGTAAATAACTACATCAAAGAAATTACTCAATTAGATTTTACAGCTAAAGACTTTAGAGCATGGGCTGGAAGTTTGAATGCTTTGTGTAGTTTTTTGAATGAAGAAAAACCAGCGACAGCGAGTGATTGTAATAAGAAAATAGTGGCTGTATTGGATACGGTTTCTCATCAATTAGGGAACACGCGTGCAGTTTGTAAAAAGTATTACGTGCATCCAACGGTTATTGCGTCTTTTGAGAATGGTACAATTTGGAACTATAAGCCCAAAAGATCAACGGCAAATTCAAAACTTAACCCAGAAGAGAAAGCATTAATAAAATTACTCAACACGGAAAAAATAGCAGCTGTTTTAGGTTAGAAATAAGTTTTTAACTACTTTGGTCAGTACTATGGTAATGACTTTTGTTTATATTTTATTCGGAATTTATTTTGGATTCTTTGTGATTCTAAAAATCGTCGAACCCATTTATATACGGTTACATAAACGACCATTGTTTTTGCATTGGAATCCTTTTTTATTTGGATTCGACTCTAATTTAAAATTAGTAAGTATCTTAGAAAAAGAATTTATTTTTTATCGAAATCTTGAAAGTAGACAAAAAATTTATTTCGAAAAAAGAGTAGATAAATTTATTCAGAATTATTCCTTTGTAGGTAAAGAAATTTTGGTGAATTACGAAATGAAAGCACTTATTGCTGCAACGTACGTGGTATTGACGTTTGGAATGCGAAATTACCGTACTACCATGTTTAACACGATCATTATTTATCCGTCTACTTATTATTCCACCATAAATGACACGTATCATAAAGGAGAATTTAATCCGAGAATGAAACTAATTGTTTTTTCTTGGGAGGATTTTTTAAGTGGTCACAAAGTGAAGGATAATATTAACTTAGGATTACATGAGTTTACTCATGCATTACTGTTTCATGCGCTTAAAAGTAAAGACGCGAGTGCAATGATTTTTCATGAAGAATTTAATTTTGTCGTGAAGTATTTTGATAATGAAGATTTTTTAAATGCGCTTCGCGTAAAAAATTATTTCCGGGCATATGCTTATACTAATAAGTTTGAGTTTTTAGCAGTTCTGTTGGAGCATTTTTTTGAAACTCCGAACGTTTTTAAATCCGAGTTCCCAGAATTATTTGAGCGTCTAAAAAGAATGCTAAACTATAAGGAAATACAATAAATAAAAAGCCTGAAGATTTGTCTCTTCGGGCTTTTTATTTATGTTGGAGATTATTAAAATGAAGTTAGTTTTTTTAGGTCTGCAACAGTCGTTACGGGATCTGCGGCTCCAAAAACATAGCTTCCAGCTACTAAAACATCAGCTCCAGCTTCAACTAATTGCTTGGCATTTTTATTGGTAACACCACCATCAATTTCAATTAATGTAGAAGCTCCTTTTTTAACTATTAAGGCTTTTAATTTTTCAACTTTGGCATACGTGTTTTCAATAAACGATTGTCCACCAAAACCAGGATTCACGCTCATAATGCAAACCATATCGATGTCATTTATTACATCTTCTAGTAAATCAATACTGGTATGCGGATTTAAAGCAACACCAGCCTTCACACCTTCTGCTTTAATGGCTTGTAAAGTTCTGTGCAAATGTGTACAAGCTTCGATGTGCACCGTTAAAATATTCGCTCCTAAATCTGCAAACGTTTTAATATAACGATCTGGATCAATAATCATTAAATGTACATCAATTGTCTTTTTTGCATGCTTAGCAATAGCTTGTAAAACAGGCATTCCAAATGAAATATTAGGAACAAAAACGCCATCCATAATGTCAATGTGAAACCAATCAGCTTCACTATTGTTGATCATTTCGATATCACGTTGTAAATTGGCAAAGTCTGCAGCTAAAACTGAAGGTGCAATAAGTGTGTTTTTCATTTGTGTAGTTATGTTATTTTTGCAAATATACTATAAAAAATAAAACCTCGGAAACCCGAGTGCTTGCCACGAACTGACCGAGATTTTATTATAAAAAACAAAACCTCGGAAACCCGAGTGCTTGCCACGAACTGACCGAGGTTTTATTATAAAAAATAAAACCTCGGTAATCAGCCGAGGTTTCAATCATCAATCAAAAAACGAACAGTCAATCAAACTGTTGTTTATTGTATAGTTAAAAGTCAATTGTCATCAAGTAAAAAACTTTAGACTCAACTTTCAAATTTTAAGCTTTTTAGCCTAAATATGTTTTTAGAATTTTACTTCTTGAAGTATGTTTCAATCTACGAATTGCTTTTTCCTTAATTTGACGAACACGCTCACGAGTTAAGTCGAAAGTTTCTCCAATTTCTTCCAATGTCATTGGATGTTGGTCACCTAAACCAAAATACAAACGAACTACATCAGCTTCTCTTGGTGTTAGTGTTTCTAAAGAACGCTCTATTTCTGTGCGTAAAGATTCTTGAATTAATTCTCTATCAGGGTTTGGAGACTCACCAGAACGCAATACATCGTAAAGGTTTGAATCTTCTCCTTCAACTAAAGGTGCATCCATTGATAAGTGACGACCAGAGTTTTTCATTGACTCTTTTACATCATTTACGGTCATGTCCAATTCTTTTGCAATTTCTTCAGCAGAAGGCGGACGTTCATTAGATTGCTCTAATAGAGCGTACATCTTGTTAATTTTATTGATAGAACCAATTTTGTTCAGAGGCAAACGAACAATACGAGATTGTTCCGCCAGAGCTTGCAAAATCGACTGACGAATCCACCAAACTGCGTACGAAATAAATTTAAATCCACGAGTTTCATCAAAACGTTGTGCCGCTTTAATCAAACCTAAATTTCCTTCGTTAATTAAATCGGGTAGTGTTAATCCTTGATTTTGATATTGTTTTGCTACAGAAACAACAAAACGCAAATTGGCCTTTGTTAATTTCTCTAAAGCTTTTTGATCACCAGCTTTAATCTTTTGCGCCAATTCTACTTCTTCGTCGGCAGTAATTAAGTCTACTTTTCCGATTTCTTGTAAATATTTGTCTAATGAAGCAGTTTCACGATTAGTTACCTGCTTGGTGATTTTAAGTTGTCTCATGTTTTGTCTTCCTCGTTTTAAGTGTACAAGTAGTTATACGTATCGAGTTGCAAAAAAGTTACATAATTTTTAAAATAATTTATTAAATTGTATTTATGGACAAAGTTATCTTTCTAAATAGAAGAAAATATCCCAGTTATTTAAAAATGTTAGTTCACCTCAAAATCTTTAAAAAGTGATATGGGCTGACCGTTTAAATTAAAACCTTCCATATTAATTTGAAATTTACCAGTCACATCAGAAGTATAAAAGTTTAAAAGAGTTGTATCGTTACTTAATGAAACATTGGGCTCCCATAATAATTGGTAGCGGTAATCTGGTATTCTTTTATCTTGACTAAGAGTAGAGTATTCAATTTTTTTATAAATTTTTTCTTGATCGGGTCTCACAATCGCTCCGTTTAAGACATAATTTTGATTTTCTGTAGGAATGAAATCGTTTTTAAAAGTTGTAAAACTTACCAATCCGTTGAACGATTTAGGACCAAGATAATATCTTCCAACGATAACCTCTATCTTATACACATTTTTCATGCTGTATTTATTTAAATCATTTTGATTTTTTAAATACATTCCATCAACTAAAACTAATGCTGCTTCGGGTAATTGAGGAAAAATAGTAGGATCATTTACGTGAATAAATGTGTTATTGTCCACTTGTTTCAAATATATCTCTTTTACAATTTCTATAGCAGTTTCCTTTAAAGTTTTAAATCGTGTAAAATCATCTAAAATATACGGTTTAGCAGTTGGATAATAGAAGGGTGTTTTTAAAACTGGACTCAGCAAACTATCTTTAAAAGAAGCATAGTACGAATTTCTTATTTGACTCGCTATTGATCTGTTGGATAAGGTTTTCTTGCTACTTTCTGGTAGGAACAAAGAGTTTTCGAAAGATAACTTAGAATATGCTAACTCGGGAGATTTGTCTAATTTAATATCGTACAACTTTGCCTCTTCTCCTATTATTTGAAGTGAAATTTGCTTGTTTAAGGAGTGAGGCGTAAGGTCAAAAATAAATTCACCGTTCGTATTTGTTTTTACAATTTTAAAATCAAAAGAGGATCCAGGTACAGAAAGTGCAATCGCAATATTTTCTAACTGATCGATTTTGTTTTTTGCAGTTATTTTTCCGGTAACAATTTCACCTCGAAGTTCTGGCACATATATTTTATTTTTTTGATTGTATAGATCAATAGACGTTGATCCTTGTGACGTTATAAAATCAGTGGCGTCTGCTTGTTTTATGGTTGGAAGCTCATCCATTTTTACAATTGTAACTGAATAATTTCCATCTTTAAATAAAGAATTTGCGGATTCTATTTTCAAAGTAACTAACTCTCGTGGTTTATAGATCTCTTTGTCAAGATTGATAGTAATGCTTTTATTCGTAGTACTGCTTTTGTTGAAATTATCGTATTTGAAGGAGTTCTTCAGCTTGCGGTCCTTCTCAACAACCAAAGTTCTTTCTAAAGCTTCTGCTGCATAAGGATTGAATATTGTGATGTCTACAGTGAAAAAATGTGAAATATCGGTATTTAACATCCAATTGGTATAGGCAACCAGTTTATAATTGCCACTGCTTAAGCTTGTGGGAATAAAATAATCACTATTTCCTGTTCCGTTTTTCAAAGCGACTTTACTTTTAAAAATAGATTTTTTTTCACTGTCAATAAGCTCCACGTATGCAACTTTACTGATGAAACTAGGAGTTTTATCGGACGCTTTAAAACAATATATTTTATATTGTAAACTTTCTCCAGATACAAAAGTTGTGGTATTGGCATGTAGAAATACTGTTTCATCTACTAAAATAGATTTTTGGGAAACAATTTGTTGCGTGTTAAGAAACACAAACAGTACTATAAAATATGTTAATCTATCCAAAATGCTGGTTTTTCGTTGTTAGAAAATGATGTGCAATCTCCACACTCCACTGGTACTACTTGATAAGAAGTGTTGTCTGCATTGGAATAATAGGTAACTGTACCTCCATTAATTCCTTTAATTAAAGCTTCTCCTTGACAGGCAGGTATGCTAAATCCAAAGCAGAATTTATATTCTTCTTCTTGACAATTTGTAAAATACGGTGGTGTTTTTTCACCTGGAAATAGATCACTGTAATTGAAAAATATTCGTTTTGATGACATTGATGAAACTTCAAAGAAACCTATTGCTTTTTCATCTCTGTTAGAAGTACATTTTATATTTCCGTTAATAAAACCAGGTTGTTTGGGTGATAAAATACTCTCAGAACTTGATATTTCTTTCATTGTTTTGCGAAAAGTGTACGATTCAAGATTTTGTACATATTGTTTCACTAAAACACTGTAACGGTGACTTAAAATATAATTTTGATCACTAATAAAACGAATTTGAAAGTCGACACGATCTTCTTTCAAGTCGGATGTTTTGGTCAAAATAATATCAGTAGAGTTCTTAGTAGTGTAGCAAATCCTACTTTCAGTACTATTTTTAACAAGTCCTAAAGTCTGCGGCCCAGTTACTATTAATTTTTCGGCGCGCCATTTTGGAGTAATTATTTTATAAGTCTCTTCATATTCGTAACGATAGTATTTTGAAGTAGTATTTGGGTCATAGCTATTTACTTTTATTTGTACACCTCGACCAAGCATTTCATCAGTAATTACTTCGGACACTAAACTTTCTATATTATTTTCAGTTGTTAAGTTTTCTTTAGAAGATTCGTATGTTTTTCCGTCGGCGGTTGTTATGTTTAGGGAATACGTTATACTCGGTTCTGCTTTAAATGCTAATCTAGACGTATAAAATCCGCCAGATTGCTCTTCAAACATATAAACATTTCCTTGGTTATCCGTCACAGAAACAGTAGCTCCTGTTTCTCGTTTAATGCCTTCCTCTTCTAATTTGCTAGTTTTAGAAATCTTTATTTCTTGGTTCTTTAATTCGTTTGTAATTGTAGCTTCTACTACTATTGCTTCTTCATACGCATTAGACAGCAAAGGATATGTTTCTGTACAACTACTAAAAATCGAATTTAGTAATAGTAACAGAATTATTTTTTTGAATATATGATTTTTCATTGCTTTGAATTCTAATTTATTATTTTTCTAATTAAAATTTGAAGTTGTAGGTAATACTTGGAACTGGAATTGAAAATATAGATGTTTTATAACCCTTAACTTTTCCATCACTATCTGTATTAAAATAAATAGAGTACGGATTGTTTCTTCCCAATACATTGTAAACCGATATGTTCCAAAAACTGTGTGCTAATTTTTTTATTTTGTGGTTACCTTCAATATTTATTCCTAAATCCAAGCGGATATAATCGGGAACACGATATTGATTGCGATCGCTGTATAAAGTATAATCAGCATCACCATAATGATACGTACCAATTGGATAAGTGATTGGTCTTCCAGTTTGATATAAAAAGTTACTTGACAAACTATATCGCTTAGTAAATTTATAATTTAAGATCACACTTAAGTCATGCGGTTTATCAAAATTAGCTGCAAAATAGTCTCCATTATTTACTATCTCAGAACTAAATTGGCTGTCTAGTTGGATAAAAGTCCGAGAATAGGTGTAGCTAATCCATCCGTTCAAACGTCCTTCTTGCTTTTTTAACAAAAGCTCGATTCCGTACGCTTTACCTTTTCCTTGTAAGAGTTCGGTTTCTATATGATCGTTTAATAATAACTGCGCACCCACTTTATAGTCAAGAATATTTTTTGATGTTTTGTAATATCCTTCTAAACTTAATTGATAGTCAGTATCTTCAAAATCTTTATAAATACCTAGAGAGACTTGCTGAGCACTTTCAGGCTGAACATTAAGGTCTGATAGTTTCCACGTATCAGTAGGAGATTGAGTTACATTACTCGATAAAAGATGAATGTACTGTCTGGTCATGTCGTAACCCGCTTTTATAGACAAGTGTTCTGTAAAAAAATATCGCGCAGCCAAGCGAGGTTCAAATCCGCCATAACTGGCAATGACGTCATTGGTACCGTAATGATTCGTTCTAACTACCGTTTCTTCCGTTTTTGGCAAACCTTCTTGATATACATTCACATCCGCATCACCTAACGAGGCATAAAAAGAATAGCGAAGACCTACATCTATTAATAGTTTTGTACTTAATTTGTAACTGTCAGAAATATAAATGGCAGATTCCAAAGCCTTTTCATTTGCGATATCTGTGCGTATTAAGGAAGATTCGGGATATTTAGGATATTGATAACCGGGCGAAATTTGATATAGTTTACTTGCTATTCCATAAGATAAAGTATGCTTTTCGTTCAGTAAGTAATTTAATTTTAACTGTAATTGCGATTCCTTTATTTTGTAGCCAAAGTCAAAGGCATTTACATCAGCCGAATCGTAATCGATATTGAATTTATATTCGCTATTGTTAAAAATTAAAGCAGCTTTATTTTTCTTATTAAAAGAATGGTCCCATTTTACAGAGGCTACTCTATTACTATATTTATAGATTGAGTCAGAACTTAGACTGAAGTTATCACGACTGTAATACAGATTTGCTTCAAGAGTATTGTTTGCATTAACTACATTATTGTATTTTAATATACCATCATAAAAGCCCGTTTGACTGTTCTTTAAATCCTTATTGTCTAAGCTTTTTAAGATCCAATCAGAGTAGGTTGCTCTTGCTCCAATAATAATACTTGATTTGTTTTTTTTAATCGGAAAACCGAAACTTAAATTAGATGTAATTGGTCCAATCGCACCTTCTCCAGAAAACTTTTCTTCATTTCCATTTTTAGTTGTAATATCAAATACTGACGAAAGACGACCTCCAAAATCGGCAGGAATACTGCCTTTATAGATATCTGCTTTCTTAGTAGTATACGGATTAATTGCAGAGAAGAAACCTAAAAAATGTTGTGGGTTGTACAATACTGAATTATCTAATAAAATTAAATTTTGATCGTCTTTTCCACCTCTAACATTAAAACCCGCAGATCCTTCTCCGGTCGTTTTAATTCCCGGATAAGTCGTGGCAACCTTCAAAATGTCGCGCTCGCCAAGAATTAAAGGAACATTTTTTATAGATTGAATATCAATTGATACGAGTCCAGAAATAACATTTTCAACATTTTTTTTCTCTTTTTTTCTAATAAAAATTTCGTCCAGTTGATTAGTACTCTCGTTAATTTCAATGTCAAGATTTCCACTGTCATAAACCATTAAGGTTTTTGTAACCTCTTTGTAATTCATTGATTTTATTTCTATAACATTTATTCCTTTCGGTAATTCGAGACTGTAATCCCCTTCTAAATCTGTCACAGCAGTAATCTTTGAATTGCGTATTTGTATGAGAACATTATTTTCTGGTTTGCCTGTTTCTCTATTAGTTATCGTTCCAGACACTACAAATTTGTCTTTTATATTGCTGTTATTTTCTTTACCAATAAAAACTAGATTAGATTTTTTATTGACACTAAAATTTCCTGCCGAATCATATTGCTGGTAGAAGACTGGTTTGAGTTTTTGCTTTGCAACTGCTGGAGAACTTGTAAAATAGCTCGGAGGTAAGTCAGTATGTATTTTACTGTTACGTGTTAGAATTATTTTATTGTTTAATACAATATAATGTAAGTTTGTTTTTTTTAAAACTTCTTCTAAAACTTCGGACAACAGTGCGTTTTGAAAAGTTGCAGTAATTAAAGTATTATTTTCTTGGATCCATATTTCTTCAAAATAGAATTGATAGGAAGTTGAACGTTCAATGTCTTCGATGACTGTTTTTAACGAATTATTATTAAATTTAAAAGAAAGTGACGCATCTGCTTTATTCTGTGCATGTAGAACTGGAGCTAAGACAAGTAAGCTTAGTATTATTAGGAGTATTTTTTTCATTCGATTACTGCTCTTTATTAAATAGTGAAGTAGTGACTGACTGCAGTAAGTTTTTCATAAATTGATCAAAATCAGTTTTCCGAATCGTATTATTGCTAGCATAAAAATTATTGATCTCCTCTTTTTTGGACGGGAATAATTTGATAATATCTTTTTTAGAATTTATTGCATATAGCTTTTTATCCAGATCAAAATAAAAAGTATTATTGTCTTTAAAGCTGTAGTATATTCCATCATCTTTCACTCTTTTTTCTAGACTTTTAGAGTGTTTAATATAAAAAGCTTGATTTTCACTGTATTTTACAATCTCATAATAACCAGTTGAAAAATTAGTATTATTGTATTGTTCTTTGTTTATCTTAACAAAGTTCTTATTGAAAATTAGAAAACTATCGACTTTATCTTGATTGAGACTGATAGCAGTTACCGCTGAACCTTCGCTTGGGTTTAGTACTAAAATATCTCTAAGAATGTCATATTTAAGCGGAATTTCAAAATATAAGTTTCCATCATAATTCAGCGTTCCAATTTCAAACGAATCAGATTTAAGAAACAAAGTACTTTTATCAATACTTTTATATGGATTGGTGTGAATTTTTCCAGTATTAAAATCCAAGTTTCCCTTTCCAGCCACATTATCATACCAATTGTAAATAGAAAAGTCAGATTTCGTTTGCGAATAAACAGAACTAGTAACTAGAATTAGCCCGATAAAAAACAATGCAGTTTGCTTTTTTTGCGAAGTTATCAATGTAGTAAGTGTTTTTTTGATTATAGTTTAAGTAATTTCAAATGTATTATAAAAACTACAATTTGATGAGCTTTTGACTGTTAAATTTTTTAACAGTTAAAACTTAGACTTTAACTAAAACAAAAAATCCCGCTTCAGCGTGATGCGAAACGGGAAATGATTTTCTACTTTACAAGCAATGTTTTTGTGAGTCGAACTAACTTTCCTTCTTCTGATAATCCTTCTAGTACTATTTCAAAATTGCCTGTGATGTCTGAACTGTAAAATGAAATTTCCTGTTGAATATTGCTGCTTGTTAGGTTTGGTTCCCAGAGCAGCTGATAGCGATAATCTGGAATTCGTTGCTCATAATTAGAAATTTGGTAGTTGGGTTGATAATAAATTTTATCCGGTTGAGGTCGTAAAATCCTAGTCGTTAAAACATTTTTATCAAGATAGCTACTCGCAAAGTCTTTATTTTTAGTACATATACTTACGATTCCATTAAACAATTTGGGGCCATAATAATAGGGAGAGCTAACTACACTGATGCTCTCGATTTGAGTACTACTAAAATTGTTAATAGCGTTCATATCTTGTATTTGTAAACCGTCGACCAAAACAAGACAGGGTTCTTTAGATTGTGTAATGTTATAGCGACTGTCATTTAAGTACAAAGACGGAACTTTGTTGTATTCTTTAAAACTAAGCTCTAGGACAATTTCAATAATAGTTTCTTTAAAAGTTCTAAATCGATCATAGTCATCTAAATTATATCTTTTTTCAGTAGGATGAAAGAACGGGCTTGCAGCTGGAGCTTCAAAAATGCTATCTTTTTTCTGCATGAAATAAACATTTTCGATTTGAGTTGCTAATGAGCGCTCTTGAATTGCATTTAGGTTTTTGGCAGAAATAGAAGTGGTCTTAGAAAAATTTAAACTTGATAAATTTGGGACTTGTTTTTTGTCAATTTTAATAGTGTAATTTTCTCGATCTGCTTCTGATAATTGTAGATAGACAACTGTATTGCTGGTTTGTTTGTCCAATATAAAAATAAATTTTCCATTTTCGTCTGTTTTAGTAGTTTTATAAATGAAGTTTTTATCAGATATAGAAAGCGTAACTATTTTTGAACTCACTACTGCAGTTTCATTTTTTGCACGAATAGAACCGGTTACCAATTCGCCACGTGTTTCTGGGAGGTATGTTAAAATTTGATTTAAATTCTGATTTTGAATACTATTGTTTTTGTAGTTTGGAACGGGAATATTATCTATTTTTTTAACAGATAAAACGTAATTTCCGCGTTCTAAAGTTTGAGGAATAAAAAGGGATACCTTCTCTCTCTTTGAATACTTCTCTTTGTCTAAGATCAAAAGTGAATTTTCATTGTCTTTTTTGGCAGTAGTTTGATAAGAAACTATAGTGCTATCACTTATTAAGTTGAGGTTTTTTTGAAACGGATTTAGTATGGTTAGATCAATTTCAAAAAAGGTATTTTGGCGATTATTCAGCATCCAGTTGGTATATGCAATAAGCTTATAGTTGCCAGAGGATAATGTCGTTGGTAAAAAAGAATCACCATTGCCTAATCCTTTATCTAGTTTAATTTTAGTTTTTAAAACACTTTCTTTTTGACTGTTGACTAATTCGACGTAAGCAATTTGACTAATGTCTGAAATTGTATTCATTTGATTTAAACAGTATAATTTGTAGTATAGCGTTTCACCAGTTAGAAGAACTGTTGCGTTAGTTTGCACGAATAATGATTCTGCACTCAGAGTAGCGCTGTTTTGAGCAGTACTACTATAAGCACAGCTTAACAGTGCAAGAAGTAGCGTTATTTTTTTATTTAGTCTATCCAAAATGAAGGTTTTACGTTAGATGAAAATGTTGTGCAGTCGCCGCATTCTTTCTCGACCATATAATACTTTGTAACATTTAGGCCAGCTCCAGGTCCGAGGTAAACGTGCGATCTTAAAATAGAAAAATTGTTTTTCGATAAATTTTCGTGCTCGACAAGTATAGGTTCACATTCTCTAAAATAATCTGTAGGTTTTTGCGAAGGAAAAATGTCCTCATAATTAAAAAAGATTCGTTTTTGAGAAACTGAAGCAACTTCAAAAAAACCAACTACTTTTTCTGAAGCATTTGTTGTTGATGTAATATTTCCAACAATATATCCAGGCTGATTGGGAGATAATAAGTCGCCAGTGCCAGACATTTTATTTAAGGTGTAATAATAATCGTAGGCTGCACGGTTTTGGGTGTATTGCTTAACCTTTATGGTGTAGCGATTGGTAAGTATATAATCGTTTTGACTGATAAAGCGAATAGCATAATTTACTAAAGCTTTTTGTTGATCTACAGTGTTGGTTTGTAGAATTTCACTAGAATAATTAGTGCTATAGCAAATGCGTGTGTTGGATTTTGCTGGTAAAATGTCTAGTTTAAAATAATTATTGTAAGCGATGTAACCGCTTTCTTTTAATTGCTCCTTAACTTCAAAATTCGTTTTTATTTGATAGGTTTCTTCATATTCATATCGGTAAAATTTGGAGCTATTTGTAGGATCGTAATTTTTTACATTTATTTGAACACCTTTTTCGCCCTCTTTCTCAATTACAGCAGTTTCTACGTTTATAGTATTTTCAGCAGTTACTTGTTCAGTCGATGAAATATATTCTTTTCCTGAAACAGTTCTTATTTTCAATTGATAATAGCTGTTGGGCTCTGCTTTAAATTTAGTTTCTGAGATATATTTATCTCCCTTTTCCTCAAAATTAAATTCAGTACCACTATTATTTACAACAGTGACTACAGCGCCAAATTCCATTAGTGGTAAGCCATCATTTACTGCGCTTGCTCGTGAAAGTTTTACTTCTTGATGTGTCATTTCATTTGTAATTGTAGCTTCTACAATTAGCGCTTCTTCAAAAATTTGATTTTGAAACGCATATTGTTCGGTGCAGCTCGACATAAGAACGGCCACGAAAAGCAGAGTGAACCCTATTTTTTTAGGAATTGATAATTTTATAGGTATTAGTACCAAGTTAAAATTTAGATTATAATTTTGTCTTTTGCGGGCTAGCATAAGTATTATTCGTAATTAATTAGAACTACATTTTTTTTATTTAATCGATCCAAAATGATGGTTTAATATTAGATGCAAAAGTGGTGCAATCAGCACATTCTTTTTCAACCACATAAGTTCCCTTGTAATCTGTACCTAGAATGACATGTGTTTTTAAAATATTATAACCAAAACTATTAGTTGTATTTGATACGAGGATTGCTTTGCAATTCATAAAATAATTGGCAGGTTGTTCTGTGGGAAATAGATCAGTATGATTAAAAAATATTCTTTTTTTAGAGACAGAAGCGACATCAAAAAAACCTACTACCTTTTCAGGTGGATTTGTAACAGACTTAATATTTCCAATAGCAAAGCCTGGTTGATTAAGTGACAACAGATTGCCAGTTTCGGACATTTTCTTTAATGTGGAATAATACTCATAGGCCGCGCGATTTTGGACATACTGCGTTACCAAAATGGTGTACCTATTCGTAAGCTTGTAATCACTACGACCAATAAAACGTATCGGATAATTCACTTGGTCCGTTGAGCGGTCATTTGTATTTGTTTGTATAATTTCTTTAGAGTAGTAAGTGCTATAGCATATACTGGTATTTGGCTTTACAATCTCAAAAATTGTTTTGATTTTGTACGTTTCTTCATATTCGTACCGGTAAAATTTAGAAGTATTGGTTGGGTCAGAACTTTTTACATTTATTTGTACGCCTTTTTCTCCTTCTTTATCAATTACAGAAGTTTCTAAATCTATAGTGCTTTCAGTGGTTAATTTCTCTTTGTTGGAAAGGTAAATTTTCCCAGAAGCGGTAATAATTTTTAGCTGATACTCTTTGTTCGGTTCCGCTTTAAATTCATTTTGTGAAACATATTTGCTTTCTCCTTCATCAAAATTAAATTCGGTCCCATTGTTATCGATAATAGAAACAGTTGCGCCGACCTCAGTCGATCCTAAACTGTCGTTGATGGAGATGGTTCGAGAAAGTTTTACTTCTTGATATTTCATTTCGTTTGTAAGTGTGGCCTCTACAACCAAAGCTTCGTTAAAATTTTGATTTTGAAAGACATATTGTTCCGTGCAACTTGAAATTAGTCCAGTCGAAAACAGTACAAACACTATTTTTTTAAAGATTGATAATTTCATATGCATTTTTTATGGAATTAAAATTTTAAATTATAAGTTATTGTCGGAATTGGGACAGCGAAAATAGAAGTTTTGTAGGCATGAATTTTTCCTTTTTCAGTGACAAAATATACGTTATACGGATTGTTTCGACCGAGAACATTATAGACAGAAAGATTCCAAAAGCTATGCGCAAGCTTTTTTATTTTATGATTTCCTTCTACGTTTATACCGATATCCAGTCGATAGTAATCGGGAATACGAAATTGGTTTCTATCACTGTATAAAGTGTAGCTGCTACCAGCGAAATTATAGGAACCAATTGGAAACGTAACTGGTCTTCCTGTTTGGTATACAAAATTGCTAGATAAGCTGTATCGTTTAGTGAATTTATAATTTAAAATCGCACTAAAATCATGTGGTTTGTCATAGTTAGAAGGAAAATAATCGCCATTATTGACTTTTTCAGTATCAAATTTACTATCTAATTTAATTAGTGATTTGGAGTAGGTGTAGCTCAACCAACCATTAAAACTCCCTTTTTCTTTCTTAAGTAAAAATTCAATTCCGTACGATTTGCCCTCGCCTTGCAGAAGTTCTGTTTCTATATTTTCATTTAATAGTAATTCGGCACCCACCTTATAATCTAAGATATTCTTTGATTGTTTGTAGTAACCTTCTACACTTAATTCTAACGAATTGTTAGCGATATTTTTAAAGAGACCCAAAGAATATTGATTGGATGATTGTGGCTCTACATTGAAGTCCGAAAGTTTCCAAGAATCCGTTGGAGATTGTGTAGTGTTACTAGAAAGTAAATGAATGTACTGATATGTGCGATCAAAACTTGCCTTTACAGATAAATCTGAAAGTATGAAATAACGTGCTGAAATTCTAGGTTCAAAGCCACCGTAATTTTTTACGACTTCATTGGCTTTGTAAGTTTTTGTTTCGGTAACCGTTAAATCAGATTTTGGAAAATTAGGATCATAGCTGTTTTGAGAAGCAGGCCCCAGCCCTTGATAAAGAGAATAACGCAATCCTAAATCAAGCAAAAAAGAATCATTTACTTTAAAGTTGTCTGTAAAAAACAGTGCAGATTCTAAACCTCTTTCTTGATCTAAAGTAATGTTTTTTATTAGAGATTCAGTACCCGAAGGTTTAACAAAACCTTTGTCTACTTTATATATTTTGCTACTAATTCCATAATTAAGAGTGTGCTTTTGTGTCCACTTGTATTTCATTTTAAAGATAAACTGCGTTTCGTTTATGCCATAACCGTAGTCAAAAGCCTTGTCAATT
The DNA here is from genome assembly GCF_001529295.1 of Flavobacterium sp. TAB 87. Lineage (GTDB taxonomy): Bacteria > Bacteroidota > Bacteroidia > Flavobacteriales > Flavobacteriaceae > Flavobacterium. The sequence continues at coordinate 380,304 of NZ_LLWK01000037.1, read as the reverse complement.
TGTGAATCGTAATTGATATTGAATTTGTAATCGCTGTTTGTGATGATAACTGATGATCTGCTTTTGGCATTAAAATCATGCTCCCACTTTACAGTTGCGATTTGATTGCTGTATTTGTTGATGGAGTCGGAAGTGATGCGAAATTTATCATGACTGTAATAAAATGAAGTTTCGAAATCATCTTTCAGAGTAAGTTGATGGTTGTATTTAAGTAAAATGTCATAGAAAGAAGCAGAGCTATTATTTAAATCAGCATCTTTTATCGCACTTAAAATCCAATCTGAGTAGCTAGCTCGTCCACCAAATAGCAAACTAGATTTTCCTTTTACAATGGGAACTTCTAAAGTGACATTGCTCATGACTGGACCAATTCCAGCTTCGCCTGCTAATTTTCGTGTATTTCCTTTTTTAGATTCTATATCAAAAACCGAAGAAAGACGACCTCCAAAATGCGCAGGAATGCTTCCTTTATAAATGTCTGCTCGTTTGGTCGTAAACGGATTGACAGCAGAAAAGAAACCTAAAAAATGTGAGGGATTATATAATACAGCGTTGTCTAATAGAAATAAATTCTGATCGTCTTTTCCACCTCTCACATTATAACCAGAAGATCCTTCGCCAGTTGTTTTTATTCCAGGCAAAGTTGTAGCAACCTTGAAAATGTCCCTTTCACCTAAAATTAGAGGTACATTTTTTATATTCTCAATGTCAATAGTAGTGAGTCCAGTAATAGCGGAAGCTACATTCTTTGTTTTTTTGTTCTCAATAATAATTTCTTTAAGCGAATTTACATTTTCAGCTATACTGAAATTGATTTGTCCATTATTGTACAGTACTATTTTTTGAACTTTAGATTGGTGGCTTACGGATTGTGTTTCAATAATGTTGACCCCAGCAGGAATCTTAAAACTATAATATCCATTTGCATCGGTTGTCGTGCTAATTTCTTTTCCTTTTATAAGTAAGGTAATATTGTATTCTGGTTTGCCAGAAACACTATTAGTGACGTAACCAGATAATGTATGAGTTTCAGCAGCGTTAATGTTGGTTTGTTTTCCTAAGGTAATAAGAGAATCTGTTTCTGTTTTACTTTCGGTAAGATATTGTTTATTATAAATAGGAGTAGCTTTAAGTGCTAAGTCACTGTCTCTGGTATCAGGTTGTGGATTTTTGAAATAATCTTCGGTAAGAGAAGTTGATATTAAAATACCATTACTTAAAATAATGCTGTTTGAGGTAATAAAGTAGTTTATAATGGTGCTATTGAAAATGTCATCTAAAATAAACAAAATGGGCTTATTCTCAAAACTACCTGAAATTAGCTCCTTATTAGAAAACCAGTGAGCATTAAAATAAAAGCGAAAATCAGAATTTTCTTCAATTATTTCAATTGCTTTTTGACGTGTAACATTTGAATAGGAAACTGTGACTGTTTTTTCTTGCGAGAACACACAAAAAGGAATAAGAGTGAGGAAGTACAAGAGAAGTTTTTTTTTCATTAGATTTTGGTGCTAGTACTTGGTAGGTTTTGATCAATGAATTGAATTAAGTCTGCTTTAAACTGATCGGCGTTATTTTCTTGTGAAACTTTATTGACACGATAATAGTTTTTTATTTCGCTTTTTAGCAAAGGAAATAGTGTAGTAATTTCTTTTTGTGTGTTTATGGTTTTTAATTCGAAATTGTAAAGAAGTTGATGCGTAGTAGCTTCTTTAAATTCAGTGTAGAGTGTAGTTCCTACTATGGCATCTTTAGCACTTTTAGAGTGTTTGATGTAAAAACTAATAGTTTTCCCTAAATATTTTTCTTCAATAAAACCAGGAAGTACTTTTGATTTAGAAAATGTAGAAGCACTGTTTATAAACTTATGATTGTCTATTAAAAAATAGACCACTTTCTCTGTGATGAGAGTGATACCGAAGGAGTTTGATTTTTCAAAGGACTTAACCAGCTCATCTTTGTAGATATCATATTTTATCATGATATTTTCGTACAATTGATTGTCGTAAAAAACACTTCCAATTATAAAATTTTTATTTAAATAATAATTGTGCTGCTCTTGTTTATAAGTGTACGGATCGATATGGATTTTTCCGTTATTGATTCCCAGAATTTGTGTTCCAACAGATTGGTCAAAATAGCGGTTAATTTCTTTCTTCTCTATGCTTTGACTTTGACAAATGCTCAAATGACCAATTAATAGTAGAGAAAAATTAATTTTTTTTAAAGTAAGAATTTTAGCTTTCAATAGAATCATATGTGTAAGAAAATTCAAATATAATAGTATTGAGTTGATTTTAACAAGTTGAAGATTTAATTTTCAAGGCTTTTACTGGTTTATAACAAAAAATCCCGTTTCAGTTATGAAACGGGATTTCTCTATAAATAAACCTTTAGTAAACTAAGATTGATTACTCTTTTCTTTCCTCACGTGGAGGTCTTGGCATAAGTGCTTTTTTGGACACTTTTTCTTTTCTCGTTTTAGGATCCATACCTAAGTACTTCACTTCAAAAACATCGCCCATGTTCACAACATCAGTAACGTTTTCTGTGCGTTCCCAAGCCAATTCAGATACGTGTAATAAAACTTCGTTTCCTGGAGCTGATGTATATTCTACAACTGCACCAAAATCTAACATTTTAATTACTTTCACTTCATAAGACTCATTCATTTGAGGTTTAAAAGTGATTGACTTAATTTTAGCCAATACCGCTTCGATTCCAGCAGGATCAGTTCCTAAAATTTCAATAACGCCTTCCTCAGTAGTTGGGTCTTCATTGATAACGATTGTTGTTCCAGTTGCTTTTTGTAATTCTTGAATCACTTTTCCACCAGGTCCAATTAATGCACCAATAAATGCATTAGGAATTCTTCTTGTAATAATTTTTGGAGCATATGCCTTAACGTCTTCTTTTGGAGAAGCCAAAGTTTCGATTAATTTTCCAAGGATATGCAAACGACCATCTCTAGCTTGCGCTAAAGCTGCTTCCATAATCTCGTATTTCAATCCATCAATTTTGATGTCCATTTGACAAGCTGTAATTCCTTCAGAAGTTCCAGTTACTTTAAAGTCCATATCTCCCAAATGATCTTCATCACCAAGAATATCAGACAATACAGCATAACGGTCTCCGTCTGAAATCAATCCCATTGCAATTCCAGAAACTGGACGAATTAATTGAATACCAGCATCCATTAAAGATAATGTTCCAGCACAAACTGTTGCCATAGAAGAAGAACCATTAGATTCTAGTACTTCAGAAACGACACGAATTGTATAAGGACAATCAGCAGGAATCATATTTTTTAACGCTCTTTGCGCCAAGTTTCCGTGACCAACTTCTCTTCTTGAAGTTCCTCTTAGAGGACGTGCTTCACCAGTTGAGAATGGAGGGAAATTATAGTGCAAGTAGAATTTTTCTTCTCCTTGTTGTGAAGGTGAATCGATTTGGTTTGCTTCTCTAGAAGTTCCTAAAGTTGCAGTTGCCAAAGCTTGCGTTTCTCCACGTGTAAATAAGGCAGATCCGTGAACCGATGGTAAATAATCTACTTCACACCAGATGTCTCTGATTTCTGTAGTTTTTCTTCCGTCTAAACGAGTTCCTAAATCTAGGGTTACGTTACGAACTGCTTCTTTGTTTGTTTTTTTGAAGTATTTAGATACTAAATCTCCATCTGCTGCTAATTCTTCTTCAGTAAATAAAGCTTTAACTTCTTCTTTTACTTCGTCAAATGCTGCCGTACGTTCTTGTTTAGAAGAACCTTTGCTAGCGATAGCATAAATTTTATCGTAAGATGCTGCTTTTACTTTAGCGTAAATAGCTTCGTCTTCTCTTTCTCCTTCGTACGTACGCACTTCTTTTTTACCAAAAGCAGCTTGCAAACGCAATTGAGCAGCAATTTGGTTTTTGATGTGCTCGTGTGCAAATTTAATTGCTTCTAACATTTCAGCTTCTGAAATTTCTTTCATTTCACCTTCTACCATTGCGATAGAATCCATAGAAGCACCAATCATCATATCGATGTCTGATAAATCTAATTGTGCACGAGATGGGTTGATGATGAATTTTCCATCAACTCTTCCAACTCTAGCTTCAGAAATTAAAGTTTCGAAAGGAATGTCAGATAAAGCAAGTGCTGCCGAAGCTGCTAAACCTGCTAATGCATCTGGCATAACGTCATCGTCATGAGACATTAACTGAATCATAACTTGCACTTCTGCATGATAATCATCTGGGAAAAGCGGACGCAAAACACGGTCAACTAAACGCATAGTTAATACTTCGCTGTCACTTGGTCTAGCTTCTCTTTTGAAGAAACCTCCTGGAAAACGTCCTGCTGCTGCAAACTTTTCGCGATAATCTACCGTTAATGGTAAAAAGTCGATACCTGGGCTCGCTTTTCTTGAAGAAACAACTGTTCCTAAAATAACAGTTTTTCCTATTCTAATTACTACAGATCCATCAGCCTGTTTAGCTAAACGACCTGTCTCGATTGTGATGTTTCTGCCATCACCTAAATCGATACTTTCTACAAATAATTGTGGAATCATAAATTTTTTCTTTTTTGGTTATTAAAAAAATGGGTAACCAGTTGTGTTGTAGTTGCTGCGTGTAGTTAAAATGCAAAACCCAATGAAAAACCAAAACTTTTTTATTATATAAACAAAAAGAGGCACTTGCGCACCTCTTTTTTATATTGATTATTTTCTGATACTCAATACTTTGATAATCTCACGATATCTGTTGATTTCTTTCTTCTTCAAGTAATCCAACAAAGATCTTCTTTTACCTACTAGTAATACTAGTGAACGCTCTGTGTTGTAATCATGACGATTTTTTTTCAAGTGCTCAGTTAAGTGTGTAATTCTGTACGTGAACAATGCGATTTGAGCTTCTGCTTTTCCAGTGTTTTTTGCTTCACCGTGTTGTGCAAAAATCTCTTCTTTTTTTTCCTTAGTTAAATACATTCCAATATTATTTAATGATTATTATGTATGTCGTATCACTTGTTGATAGACGGCTGCAAAAGTACAGTTTTTTTTTAAGTTGACATTTATATTTTTACTTTATTTTAACCATAGTTCTCTAAACTCCATTTTCTTATCGTAATCATTGGCTTGTTTGGCTATATTAAAGTAGCGGTGATCGCGTGCATCATTGCCAACTCCAGCCAAATAAGCCCAATTTCCCCAGTTGCTGCACACATCATAATCAATTAATTGCGATTCAAAATAAGCTGCTCCGTAACGCCAATCCATGTTGAGTTCATTGCAAAAATAACTGGCAACATTTTGTCTGCCTCTATTGCTCATAAAGCCGGTAAGCTTTAGTTCAATCATATTTGCATTGATAAAGTCAGAATCGGTTTGGCCATTGATCCATTGGGTAAGCAATTTTTTATTTAATGATGTCGAATTTGCTTTTTCACTTTTAATTCCAGCATACAAGAAGAATTTTGTTTGGTGCTTCTTAAACATAAACCGGAAGAAATCTCGCCAAAGCAATTCAAAAGTCAACCAATAAGTTGAATCGTTGGTACCAAATTTTTTTTCATATTTTTTGATTTCTTCATAAATGTAGCGCGATGAAATGCAGCCTATTGCGAGCCATGCCGAAAATTTAGACGAATAGTCTGCGCCAATCATGCCGTTTCGCGTTTCCTTGTAGGTAGATAACGATTTTGAGTCAGAGAAATAATGATGAAGTCTTTTAAGCGCTTCGGTTTCTCCTCCTTTATATACCAATACTGCTCTTGAATCTTTTTTTACACTTTTTAAACCTAATTCTTTTACTGTTGGCAGTTCAATCGGTGGCATTTGGGGAGATACAAGTGTTTTCGGTTTCTCAAAAGGTTTTCTAATGGTTGATTCTTTTTCGGTTTGTTTTCTAAAATTGGTAAATAGGTCTGGTATGTTGGTGATCGAAAAAGGCAAATCTTCGGCATGATACAGTGTACTTGTACTGAAGGTTTCAAACTCGCAACGTACTTGAAATAGTTGTTGTTGCACTAATTTTTCAGTTTGTTTTTCTTCGTACGCAACTTCGCGCTTGGCGAAAACTTTGTAAGCCTTGTATTCTTTGACGATTTTTGGGATTTCGACTTCGGGTTTACCTTTTACGACTAACAGTCCTGAGCCTATTGCGCTAAGGTTTTTATCTAAATCCTTTAAAGATTCTATTAAAAATTGCGTTTTATAATTGCCTGTTTTTTTAAAGCCGTATGACGTGTCAGTGTAATGAGCCTCATCAAAACAATAAACACAGATTACTTTCTCACATTGCGCAATAGCTTTGATTAGTGTTTCATTATCTTCTATTCTTAAGTCGGTTTTAAACCAAACTATTCCTGTTTGTATCATAACTTACTTGTATTTTAAAATTAGTAATGGCTTTGTAGGCGATTTGGCAACGATGCGTTTTTATTTCTAGCATTTATTGGATTAAATAGTGAGCTCCTTTAAAAGAAAGCGATGGAGATAAGGAGTGAAATTTGAATTTTTTATTTGTTGCTTCTGCACTTTTCGCTGCAGTATTTGACTTGCTCCCAATTCTTTTCCCATTTTTTGCGCCAAGCGAAGGGCTTTTGGCAGACCAAACAGATTTTGCTAGGTAGGTTTTGTTTTTTTATTCCGCGCATTTCTTAGCTTGTTTGGGTTAGAAACGTGTTTTTGTACGATTCGTTTTCCTTCTTCAATAACTTCCTCTTTTTTTCGAAAACTCCAGACAATATCGCTGGCATATTTTCTGGTTTCTTCAATGTTTACAAGTGGTTTGGGGTAATCTGTCCCAATGATGCAATTGTAAAACTGCTGTTCCATCTCGTTCATCTTCCATGGTTCATGTATTAAATGAGTTGGAATTTCAGCCAGTTCAGGGAGCCATTGCTTGATGAAAACACCTTCTGAATCGTGTTCCTCTGAATTTTTTATGGGATTGTAAATCCTGATCGTATTCACTTCCGTAGTTCCTGATTGCATTTGAATTTGTGGATAATGAATGCCTGGTTCATAATCTAAAAATTGTCGGGCTAAAAAATGAAGTTCCCGCCAATCTTGCCATAAATTAAAAGTGAAAAACGAAACGACCATGGCGCGCATTCTAAAATTCAAATAGCCTGTTTCAGTCAGACAACGCATGCAAGCGTCTACAATAGGAACACCAGTTTTTCCTTCTTGCCAAGCTTTTATATATTTTTCGTTTTTCGGTTTTACCAATAAATTGTAGGCTTTATTTACGTTTTCGAATTCCATTGAACATTCGTCTTCAAATTTTTGCATAAAATGGCAATGCCAATGCAGTCGAGAAACAAAATTTAAAATGGCGCGTTTGTTTTTTGAAGTTTCGTAAAACTGATTGGTGTATTGGTAGACCATTCGCATGCTGATGTTTCCGTATGCTAAATAAGGAGACAAACGACTGCAGCCTCTTCTGCTCAAAGCAGGTTTAGAGATGTGTTTGCTATAATTTACATAACGCTCTTTAACGAAACTGTCCAAATACCGCCAAGCCAGATGTTCACCGCCTTGCTGAAAGTTTTTGTTTGGAGTTGTTATTTCAGATGACAATTCGGCTCCTTTGATGCTTTTATAAAAATTCAGCTCTAATTGAATGGTACTTAATTCCTGTTCTTTTATCATTTTGGGATCGGAACGCATCACATTTTCCCAGCGCTTTTCCCAATGTTGTCGCGATTTTAGTTTTCGAATCACGCCGTGCAACTGAAATTCCTTCCAATCAATATTATTTTCTCGCAAAAATTGCTGCATGGCTATATCGCGATCGAAGGTAATTTTGTTGCCAATTTCCTGATGCGAAAAAACAGTTCGAATGTCATACTGCTCAATTAATGCTAAAAAAACGTCTGTTACTTCCGCATGAAAATAATACAATATAGAATTTGAACTATTCAGTTTCGTTTGTAAATCTTGTATGGATTCATAAACAAATCGCCAATGGCGCACATCGGCATCTGCATAATTCATCACTGAAGGTTCAAAGAAATAAACTAACAATAAAGGCAATCCTGACTGATGCGCATGAAACAGTGCTTCATTGTCAATACAACGTAAGTCGCGTTTAAACCAAACAATATTTACTGCTTTTTTTATCAAAATTTAAAGTATCGATATGATTTCTTTATCGGGTTTTGCATAAGACAACCGATCCAAGCGAGTGGTTGTATGATAACTGTCTAATCCAGAACACGTAATTGTATTAGCCATTTCTAAGTCTAAAAAGCCATCTGCTGCTTGACAATTTTGCAGAATGTAAGCAGCTTTTAATTCACCAATAATTAAAACAGTATTGTTGAGTTCAATATCAATTTTTTGCTTGAATTCCATGGCCAACTGAATGTTACTTTCAGCAACGAAAGGAGCATAAAAATCATTTTTATATTCAGTAGTTAAACCAGTCGCATCAAATTCAGAAAGTTCTCTAGGGTAACGCGCTGCCGTTTGATGTGCTTGCTTGTAAATACCTTCATTGATATGATTGATGGTATAAAAACCAGTAGTCATTAAGTTTTCTAAAGTATGCCTTTCATAAGCTGCAGGTCTCGAAATTAAACCAAACAAAGGCGGATTGCTGCCAAGATGAACCAAAGACGAAAAAACAGCCAAGTTGGTTTGTTGTTGATCATTTTGCGTTCCTACAAGACACACACTTTTAAATCCACCTAAACTATTGATGAAATTGATGCAATGTTGTTTATCCATTGTTTCAATATCTTCCGAAGTAATATATTTTTTCATTGTATGATTTTTTATTTAATGGCGACCCACTTTTTATTGCTGTTCAGTAGAAAGGTTCCGACATGTTCTTTGTTCCATTCTGATGGAGAAATTAATGACAAAAAAGGATTTCCATCGGCGTTATTATACAAATGATAGATCTCCCCAATTACTGGTTCAAATGAAAACTTAGCATTGTAGATGATTTCGTTCCAATGATATTCTTCCATCAGTTTTTGATATTCTACTTTAAGTTCAGCAAATTTACTTTCAAATTCTTTATTCACATTATGCACGCCACGCCCTTTCCAAGCAGCTATATCGTCTACTTTTATTGCTGGCGCACCAACACTTGTCGCATAAGGTAAAAAGCTTGCATTGTATCCTTTCTCATCAGAAAAAACGACATTGTCTGGAACTTCTTTTTTCATTTTAAAGGGTGTTTCTTGATGTTTTTATTTTAAATGGAGATTCGTTTTATATAAATTGGTTATCTATTTGCTTGATTTAAATAAATTAATTTTGTTTAATTATATTTAAATAAAGTTAAACAAAATTATAAATTATAATTGGATTTACAGCAAGAAGTTGCGTTTTAAAAAAGAAGTAATTTTTTAGTCCAGATTTAAAAGCTAATTTTCTTTTTAAAAAATATAAATAAAAAAAGCCAAAAAAATCGGTGAAGATTAATTTGGCTTTCAGTATATATTAATAAACTGCGGTTATTGTTAGTTAGTTTTAATTTTTAAAAGTTAATGGTAATTTCAACTTCGATTCAATTGGAATTCCTCTTAAAATTCCTGGATTCCAAGCACCATATTTTTTTATCGTTTTTATAACTTCGTCATTTAAATCGGGATGTATTCCTTTAAATATTTTTATGTCTTTTATGTTTCCTTCTACATCTACTACAAAAGTTGTCATAATCTTTCCAAAGGCCGTGTTTTTTATTTGACTTGGTACTTTGACATTGTTGGCAATGTAATTATAAAAGCTGTTTCTACCTTTTTTTGGACTTGGTTCAATAAACGCTACAGTATAGGTGTGTTCAATATTTAGTGAGTCAATGCTTTTCCCAGAAATTAATTTTCCTTTTTGATATTCTTCACTATATGTAAATTTTAATTCTTTGTTTTTTCCAGTCCAAGTGCGATTTCGTAAGCCGTTCTCGACGGCTCCATTACGCTTAAATTGATCATTTTCTTCGGAGATTTCTCCGTGTCCATCTTTTACCGTTTGAACACCGGTACTGTCCCAGTATTGATTGGTCTTGTAGGTGTCGAAAACTCTTTTTTCGCTTTTCTCAAGCTCACCTTGCGCCAAATATTCTAATTCTGATTTTTGAATTTGGTTCTCATACCAATTGTATTCTTTTCCTATTTTTTTCCCTTTAAAATAGTTGACAGTAGATTGTTTGGCTCCACTTTCATAATAATAGATAAACTGACCGTCTGCTTGATAACCATCATTATCTAAAAAAGTACCGATCATCTTTTTACTTCCCGATTTATAATAATCCGATACATAATAATGCGCGCTTACTGTAGCGTAGTTTTTAATTACTCTAAAAGACTCTGCTTTCTCTGGATCTGTTGGGGTTTTATCAGCGTCGAAGTAAATTATTTTATTAGGACCATCTGTATAAGCAACGTACGAGTCGTTGCTCTGAGCAAAAGAGCAAATGGAAAAGGAACAAAATAGAACGTGAAAAAGGTATTTTCTCATTAATTTTTTTCGTAAAAATAGTACTACGAAAACAATTTTGCAACTTCTTGATTTACAAATTCTAAAAATTTCTCATCGGCTTCGGTAAATGGATCGATAACGTGACTGTCAATGTCTATTTGCCCAATATTAATTCCGTTTACAAATAACGGTATCACAATTTCAGATTTTACGGTAAAGCTACAAGCAATATAATTGTCTTGAGCTGCTACGTCTGGCACTACAAAATTAGAGTTGCTTTCGGCAACCTGACCACAAATTCCTTTTCCAAACGGAATTACAGTGTGATCAGTTTCTGCTCCTACGTAAGGACCTAAATGAAGTGTTTTGGTATCATGATTGGCAAAATAAAAACCAACCCAATTGTAGTAACTAATATTGTTACTTAAAAGTGCACAAATTGCTAATAACTTCTCGTCTCTCGAAGTTGCGCTATTAGTAGTTAATTCGATAATTTTTGGCTGTAATTCTTTAAATTTCATAACAGTTATTTTTATGTAAAAGTATTTAATGCCATCTGTAAAATTTACATATTTTTGTTAAAAATTTCTTTTGAAAAAATACTTACAGCAATACCGACCGTTTTTAATTTTTCTAGGCAGCTTTTTTTTGACCTATATTATTTTAACCTTTCTATATCAATGTTATTTAGATGGTTTTGATGAAAATACCGCCGACGACATTACTACTTTGGTGAGTAAACAAAGCGAGTGGACATTAAAGTTATTTGGTTACGAGGTATCAATTGCTCCCGTCTTAAATGAATGGTACGTGTATTATCAAAACCAAACAATTGTTAGTATTGTCGAAGGCTGTAATGCGGTTAGCGTTTTTATATTGTTTATTTCATTTATTGTTGCTTTTTCCGGAACGTTTAAAAAGACAGCAGTTTTTATATTGGCAGGAACTACATTTATCTATGCGCTAAATGTTTTTCGAATTGCGGTGCTTACCATATTACTTTACGAATTTCCTCAATACACACATTTTCTTCACGGTGTTTTATTTCCATTAATTATTTACGGAATGGTTTTTATTTTATGGTTTGTATGGATAACCAAATACTCTAAATATGCAGATTAATAAAAAAGGTCTCGTGCTCAAAATTGCAATTGTCACAATATTAGTGGTGGGTTTAGCGATTATCCGTGCTTTTGAAGATTTGCTTTTTTACGATCCATTTTTGAATTATTTCAAAGAGGATTTTAAAAATTCAGATTTTCCCGCTTTTGATGGATTGCATTTGGGTTTTAATATAACCTTGAGGTACGTACTTAATGCGATATTTTCCTTAGGAATAATATATGCAATTTTTAGAGATGAGTCTATTTTAAAATTCAGTACATTTTTGTACATCATTTTTTTTATAATTCTAATTGGTTTTTTCTACGCCATTATATATTTAAAAGGAAGCGAAAGTGCTTGGCTGCTTTTTTATGTACGTCGCTTTTTAATTCAACCTCTTTTTGTTTTGTTATTTGTTCCTGCCTTTTACTATCAATTGCTAAAAGACAAGAAATAATAATTAATTAGGGTGATTGTTCTTTATTTGGTACTTTTGCAGTATGAAACTTAAAAAATGCACCAGCTTGTTTTTAGCTTTTCTCGTACTGATTTCCAGTATTGGGTTTGCTTTAAATGTGCATTTTTGCGGAGATGCTGTTGCTTCTATTTCTTTCAAAAAGAAGCATTATGCTGCACAAGAGAAAAAGTGCTGCGCAGTAAATGAAAAAGACAGTTCTTGCTGTAAAGACACCGTTGTTCATGTCGAAAAAAAGACTCCAAATGCGATCGTAAAAGCTTTTGTTTTTCAAGCCGTAGTACCATTTTTAAGTCCAACTTATTCGGTCGTATCATCAGAGCTAATTTTGGTAAAGCACAACAAAAAAGTTTTAAGTTACTACGTCGATGCTAATGCACCTCCATTATTTAAGCTCTACCATCAATTTATTTTTTACGCCTGATTCTGTATTTAATTTTTCAAACTTTCGTTTGAAGTACATTTAGTATTGTTCTCATTTAGAGCAATAATTAACTCAAATTAAATAATAGAATCATTTATTATGAAAAAAAATATAGCGCTTTTGCTTATGATTTTTCTTTGTATTCCAGTTTTCGCACAAGAAGATTTGAACGAAGTTAAAATTGTAAAAAAGCAAAAAGGAATTAAAAAATCGTATTCCGTAACAGGTAACATCTCTATACTTACGAGTAAAGAATTGGCTAAAGCAGCCTGCTGTAATTTGGCCGAAAGCTTTGAGACCAATCCTTCCATTGATGTTAATTTTTCTGATGCTGTTACTGGAAACAAACAAATAAAAATGTTGGGCTTAACCAGCCCCTATTTAATGATTACCGAAGAAAATATTCCTTCGGTACGTGGTGCTTCGCAAGCGTACGGACTTTCTTTTACGCCCGGAACGTGGGTAGAAAGTATTCAGATAACCAAAGGGGCGGGAAGTGTTATAAATGGGTACGAAAGTATTTCGGGGCAAATTAATACCGAGCTAATAAAGCCCTCAAACGACATTCCGTTTTTCTTAAACGCTTATGGCTCTAGCGATGCGAGAGTGGAATTAAATACTCATTTTTCTAAAAGTTTATCAGATAAATGGGCAACGAGTTTGTTTGTCCATGGGAGCGGTCGCTTTTCTAAAAATGACATGAATGACGACGGATTTTTAGATAATCCAATAGGCAAACAAATTAACGTTTTAAATCGCTATCAGTATACGAACTTAGAAAAAGGGTTGGTCAGTTTTATCAATTTCAGATACATGAATGATATAAAGCAAGGTGGTGAGGTCGATTTTGATACAAATAAAGATAGGGGAACAAAAAATTCTTGGGGATCAGAAATTAATACAGAGCGTTTAGATGTAGCTACAAAAGTCGGCTACGTGTTTCCAGATCAGCCGTATCAAAGTATCGGTTTTCAAAATGCTTTTAATATTCATAATCAAGAGTCCTACTATGGCTTAAATCAGTATGACATCAAGCAAAATAGTTATTACTCAAATTTAATTTTCAATTCGATAATTGACAATACTAAAAATAAGTTCGCTGCCGGTTTAAATTTCACGTATGATAAATACGAAGAATTTGTAAATAGCATTGATTATAGTAGAATTGATAATTCAGTTGGAGCCTTCTTTGAATATACTTATGATAACTCAGATAATTTTAGTTTAGTTTTAGGAGGAAGAGTCGACAATCACAATCGTTTAGGAACTTTTGTAACTCCAAGATTGCATGCGCGGTACAATCCATGGCAAAATTCGGTACTGCGTTTCTCTGCAGGAAGAGGGAAGCGTACTGCTAACATTTTTGCTGAAAATCAGTCGCTTTTTGCATCTTCTAGAGCATTTTCGATTTTAGATACTACGGGCAAAACGTACGGTTTAAATCCTGAAATTGCTTGGAATTACGGTTTGAGTTTCTCTCAGAAATTTCGAATCTTTAATAAAAATTCAGAAGTGGTTTTTGATTTCTACAGAACGGATTTCTCTAACAAAATTGTCGTTGATGTGATGCAAAGTGCGCAACAAGCACTTTTTTACGATTTAAAAGGGAAATCTATGGCCAACAGTTTTCAAGTAGAGTTTAACTTTGAACCCGTTCACCAATTAAATTTAAGAACAGCCTACAAATACTATGATGTTGCAACCGATTATTTATCAGGAAAATTTCAAAATCCAATGCAAGCCAAACATCGTTTCTTTGCTAACGTAGAGTATGAAACTCCAATTACAGATAAGGACCAACAATGGCGAATGGATTTTACTTTCAATCAAATCGGAAAACAACAATTACCAACCACTTCATCTAATCCCATTGCTGAGCAGTTAGGTGATTTTTCAGAAGCTTATTCGTTAATGAATGCGCAAGTTACACGTGTTTTTTCGGATGTTTTTGAAATTTATGTGGGTGGAGAAAACATTGGTAATTACAAACAACCGAAAGCGATTTTAGGAAGCAACGATCCTTTTGGTGCGTATTTTGATGCTTCAATGGTTTACGCTCCAGTTTTCGGACAAATGTATTATGCAGGATTGCGTTTTAAAATAAAATAAATAGTTTAGTAATTTCAAATAATTTAAAAAATAGTAAGATGAGAAATTTAATATTGTTAGTCGTTTTTTTATGTATAAGTTTAACTGCGCAAGCGCAAGAAAAAAAGAATAAAAATTTAAAATACACGACAGAAGTTAATGGAAACTGTGATCAATGTAAAAAAAGAATTGAAAAAGCAGCATACACGGTTCCCGGTGTAAAATCGGCAGATTGGAATATTGAAACGCACCAATTGTATGTAATTTTAAATGAACAAAAAAGCACTTCTTTAGATTTAAAAAAAGCAATTGCTAAGCAAGGTCATGACACTGACGAAGTGAAAGCTACTGCGCAACAATACGACGATTTGCATTCGTGTTGCAAGTATGAAAGAAAAGAATAAATTAGTAAAAAGCTCAAATGAAAATTTGAGCTTTTTTATTAGTTAATTTATGTTTAAAGTAAGGTAATAAATTGGGGGAGAAATTTATTATTGCTATTTTCACGGACTCTTAAATTTAACAACCAAATTGTATGAATAATTTTGACTGGACGCAATTACTAAACCCTGAATTTTACATAACATTTAGTCTCGGGGGTGTTCAAATCGGTTTGTATATTGTTTTATTTATCGTTTTTGCTGAAACTGGTTTATTTGCTGGTTTCTTTTTGCCAGGAGATAGTTTATTGTTTTTGGCGGGTATTTACAGCCGAGCTTTAATGGAAAATGTGGTTGTTATTCCAAGTGATTTTGTGAATGTTTTTGTGCTAGCTTTACTAGTTGCCATTTGCGGTATTTTTGGTAATATGATGGGATATTGGTTTGGTTCTAAAAGTGGCTATTACTTATTTAAGAAAGAGGATACATTTTGGTTTAAGAAAAAATATCTATTGCAATCGAAAGACTTTTTTGAAAAATACGGTGGTAAAGCAATTATCTATGCTCGTTTCTTACCAATTTTCAGAACATTTGCACCAATCGTAGCAGGAATAGTTTCGATGGATAAAAAGAAGTTTATGTACTATAACGTAATGAGTTCTTTTTTGTGGTCGTTCTTGTTAATTTTTGCAGGACATTACTTGTACGGTATTTTTCTTAATTTTGGTATCGATTTGAAACACTATATTGAGTATATTATTATTGTAATTGTTTTGATTTCTACGGTTCCAGTTTTTATCAAGTTATTGAAAAAGCATCCAGTAGATAAAATCTAATTAAAAAACAAACAGACATAAAAAAAATCCGAAGTTATAAACTTCGGATTTTTTTTGTTGAATTAAATGGGTGAACTAACCTTTTTAAGATTACATCATGCCTGGCATACCGCCTCCCATTGGCATTCCGCCAGCATTATCTTCTTTGATGTCAATTAATGCACATTCTGTAGTTAAGATCATTCCAGCGACCGATGCAGCATTTTCTAAAGCTACACGAGTTACTTTTTTAGGATCAATAATTCCGGCTTTTAGCATATCAACATATTCGTCTGTTTTCGCATTGTAACCAAAATCACCTGTACCTTCAGAAACTTTTGCCACAACTACAGAACCTTCAAGTCCCGCATTTTCGACAATTGTTCTTAAAGGAGATTCAATAGCACGTGCTACAATTTGAATTCCAGTTGCTTCGTCAGCGTTTTCTGGTTTAATTGCTCCTAAAGAACTTTTTGCTCTTAAAAGTGCAACACCACCACCCGCTACAATTCCTTCTTCAACAGCAGCGCGAGTTGCGTGCAAAGCATCATCAACGCGATCTTTTTTCTCTTTCATTTCTACTTCAGAAGCAGCACCAACATAAAGAACAGCAACACCACCAGCTAATTTAGCCAAACGTTCTTGCAACTTTTCTTTATCGTAATCAGACGTAGTTGTTTCCATCTGACCTTTAATTTGGTTTACGCGGTTTTTAATCATGTCTGCTTCACCAGCTCCACTTACAAGTGTAGTATTGTCTTTGTTGATTGTTACTCTCTTGGCAGTTCCTAACATTTCAATAGTTGTATTTTCTAGAGTGTGTCCTCTTTCTTCAGAAATTACAGTTCCACCAGTTAAGATTGCGATATCTTCTAACATTGCTTTTCTTCTATCACCAAAACCAGGTGCTTTTACAGCAGCAATTTTAAGCGCTCCTCGCAATTTATTTACTACCAAAGTTGATAAGGCTTCCCCATCAACATCTTCCGCAATAATTAGCAATGGTTTTCCAGATTGTGCTACGGGCTCTAAAACGGGAAGTAATTCTTTTAACGAAGATACTTTTTTGTCGTACAGTAAGATGTATGGAGATTCTAGCTCTACTTCCATTTTCTCTGGATTGGTAACAAAGTAAGGAGAAAGATAGCCTCTGTCAAACTGCATTCCTTCAACTACATCAACAAAAGTGTCTGTTCCTTTAGCTTCTTCAACAGTAATTACGCCTTCTTTACCAACTTTAGCAAAAGCAGTAGCAATCAATTCACCAATAACATCATCGTTATTTGCAGAAATAGAAGCAATTTGTTTGATTTTATCAGAATCACTACCAACTACCTTAGCTTGTTTAGCCAAGTCAGCAACGATTGCTTCAACTGCTTTGTCAATTCCACGTTTTAAATCCATTGGATTTGCTCCAGCAGCAACGTTTTTCAAGCCTTCTTTTACAATTGCTTGCGCTAAAACGGTAGCAGTTGTAGTTCCATCTCCAGCTAAATCGTTTGTTTTTGAAGCTACTTCCTTAACCATTTGAGCACCCATATTTTCTAATGGATCTTTCAATTCAATCTCTTTTGCAACAGAAACACCATCTTTAGTAACAGTTGGTCCACCAAATGATTTCCCGATAATTACATTACGACCTTTTGGTCCCAAAGTAACCTTTACTGCGTTTGCCAATGCATCCACACCGCGCTTTAATCCATCACGTGCTTCAATATCAAATTTTATATCTTTTGCCATTTTATTTAGTTTTCTCCAAAACAGCCCGCTCCGAAAAGGAGGGAGTTGAGGTGGATATTTATTAATGAATATTTTAGTTATTCCAATTTTATCCGTTTAAGGAATGTTGGTAGGAGCTCTAGATTATAGCAAGAATATCATCTTCACGCATAATCAAATAATCTGTTCCTTCATGTTTTAATTCAGTCCCAGCATATTTACCATAAAGTACGCTATCACCAACTTTTACCGTCATAGTATGATCTTTGGTTCCGTTTCCTACTGCAACAACAGTTCCTTTTTGTGGTTTTTCTTTTGCTGTATCTGGAATAAAAATCCCTGACGCAGTTTTAGTCTCAGCTGCAACAGGTTCGATAAGTACGCGATCTGAAAGCGGTTTAATGTTTAAAGTCATGATTTTATATTATTTGTGTTTAATAAATTTTTATACGTGTTTGTAAGTGTTCAGAAATTGTGCCATGCCCATATAACTGCCATTATTGCGTATAAAAAATGCCAGCTTTGACAAGCTGGCATTTAGATATTTTGTTTAAAAAAAATTACTGTGCTGGTGCAGTAGCTGGAGCTTCACTAGCTCGAGCAACTGGTGCCGAAACAGGAGCAGTTGTGCTAGATGACTGGATAATTTTTGATTCAACATCACTTAAATTCCCTGTAAATGCTAAGCTAGAAAGTAAAATTAAAGCAATTAAAATAGTAGCTAATGTCCAAGTACTTTTATCTAAAAAGTCGGTCGTTTTTTGAACACCACCCATCATTTTAGAACCGCCAAGGTTTGAATCTAGACCACCACCTTTAGGGTTTTGAACCATAATTACTACGATCAATAGAAAACAAACTATTGTGATTAAAACTAAAAAAATTGAAAATGTACTCATTGCTTAATTGTTATTGTTATTTTGTTGTAATATCTTAATATCAGAAATTCGGTCTGCAAAGAAACTAATTTTTTCTGGATATTTCAAAATTAATATTTCATATGCTTGAATCGCTTTGGTGTATTTTTTTTGTTCCAAATAAACACGAGCCAAAGTCTCTGTCATTAGGTAAGAATGATCCTCTTTGTTAGTGTCTATTTGAACGCTTGAGACTGGCGCCGATTTTACCGGACTTATTTTAGGATTCGTCTTTATAAACTTATTGATGATCTCGGCTTTCTTTTTCTTTTCTTCTTCTAAAAGATCAATTGTGGGCTCTGGTTCAATTTCGTCAGGCGTAGCAATTACTTCTTGTCTTTCAATCGGTGTTACTCTTGCTAATTGCAACCATTCTTCGAACGAGTGTTTTTCATTTTCAGAGAAATCTAAAGGTTTTCCAAGTTCTAATTTTTCTTCTGTTGTTTTTGGCGTGTCCAAAATAATTCGAGAATCGGCTTCTTTAATAGAAGTCAAAATCGACTTTTCGATTGGATCTACAACAACAGATTCTCTTTCTTGTTCTTCTTTTGTATTGATTGCAATTGCCTCTTCCTCAATTGCTACTTCCCCGACAATATGTTCGCTGTCAACCACACTAATGTCTAAAAGATCTAGTGCTTTTCTTTCGAAATACGCTTTTTGAATGGACGTAAAAGTATCTGAAGTAATAAATTCAAATAAAACAGTTCGATCTGTGGTGTGCGCTGCAGTTACTTTTAATGCAAAATTGTATTTAAAGCTATTGGCAGTATAAAGCCCCTTCAAACGCAAGGCTCTCGCACTTTGAAAATACGGAAATTCGTTTAAAACAGTACCTAAATCGTCCGTGTGTTTTTCGGTTATTTTTTCAGGCTTGTTTAATAAAAACGTATAATCGGTAACATTCATTCCTTGTTGTTTTATTTAATTGAGAAATTACTACTCTATTTTTAAATTACCATTTTGCCAAAGACTCATTAAATATGTCTTGCGTTATGCGTTCAAATATTTCGTCTATCGCAGTATTTAAAGCCGAACCAACCAATTGAGTAGTTGCAGAATAATCATAATAAAACTCAAAGTTTCTTTCAAAATCATCTGCCTCTTTATTTTTGTTGGTAAAACGTACATTCACACGAATGGTCAACCGGTTTTGCGCAGCGCGTTGATCGGCAGTTGCAGTCATCGGCGTAATGC
This sequence comes from Flavobacterium sp. TAB 87, assembly GCF_001529295.1. GTDB lineage: Bacteria > Bacteroidota > Bacteroidia > Flavobacteriales > Flavobacteriaceae > Flavobacterium. The sequence goes on along the minus strand of NZ_LLWK01000037.1, from coordinate 360,764 downwards.
GGTAACTCGTTATCTCCCCTTCATATTTTAAATCGCCACCATTGCTTACCAAACTTAAATTGGTTTGATTTTGAATTAAATCTTGCAAAGCAAGCGTAAATGTTCGGTCAATTCCGGGTTCGATCAAGTCTGCCTGATTTTGAAAAAAGCCGACTTGAAACGTTTTCGCATCAATCTTTCCTGTTCCTGTAAAATTGTAAACCGAGCAGCCACTTAAAGTAAGTAATGAAAATGCTGCTAGTAATGTGTATATTTTTTTCATATTAAATAATGAGAATTCTAATTTTTGAAAGTGCAAATAAAGATTTTATCTAATTTTTATTTCCACTTTTTTTCCAAATATACTGCTTTAAATTATTTTATTAATTTATGATTTAGTCAATGTGTAATTTAATTTACAAATCGAATTGTTTGATTTTGCGATATAAAGTTCGTTCAGAAATTCCTAACTCGTCTGCAGCGGCCTTACGTTTTCCTTTGTTTTTTTCTAATGATTTTTTAATCATTTCGATTTCTTTTTGTTCTAGTTTCAAAATTTCTTCTTCTTCAACTGTTTCGGCAAACAAATAATTGTCTTCGTCGTTGTTTTCAAATTCTTCCTGATGCTGTGGAATTGGCATCATCGCAGTTCCAGGTTGTTCTTCAAAATCTATTTCACTTTCTTTTTCAGTACTGCCGTATATTTTCTGAATCAAATTTTTACTGTTTTCTTTGACCGTTGCACTTCCGTTTTGCATCAGCTCAAGCGTTAGCTTTTTAAGATCATGCAAATCATTTTTCATGTCAAATAAAACTTTGTATAGGATTTCCCGTTCGGTGCTAAAATCACTGTCTTTTTTAGAGTCTTTTACAACCGAAGGTAACGTGCTAGCTTCGGACGGTAAGTACGATAGTAAGGTTTGTGAGTTGATGTCGCGATTGGTTTCTAAGACCGAAATTTGTTCGGCTACGTTTCTCAACTGACGGATATTTCCGTTCCATCTAAATTTTTGCAAAATGGCTACAGCATTGTCATCCAGCCTTAGAGGTGGCATTTTATATTTATGTGCAAAATCAGATACAAATTTGCGAAACAACAAGTGAATATCTTCTTTTCGTTCGCGCAAAGGAGGTAACATAATTTCAACGGTGCTCAAGCGATAATACAAATCCTCGCGGAATTTACCTTTTTCAATAGCATTGAATAAATTAACGTTCGTTGCAGCTACAATGCGGACATTGGTTTTTTGTACTTGCGAAGAACCTACTTTTATAAATTCACCATTTTCTAAAACCCGCAATAAACGTACTTGTGTAGTTAGTGGCAGTTCCCCAACTTCATCTAAAAAAATAGTTCCACCATCGGCAACTTCAAAATAACCTTCACGCGTGCCCGTTGCACCTGTAAAAGCACCTTTTTCGTGACCGAATAATTCACTGTCAATTGTTCCTTCAGGAATGGCACCACAGTTTACGGCAATGTACTTACCATGTTTGCGGTGTGAAAGCGAATGAATTATTTTTGGAAGACTTTCTTTTCCGACACCACTTTCTCCAGTAACCATAACCGATATGTCGGTAGGAGCAACCTGAATGGCTTTTTCTATCGCGCGATTGAGCTTCGGGTCATTCCCAATAATCTCAAATCGTTGTTTTATAGCTTGAACTGTTTCCATATTTTTGATCTGTGGTAACTTATTTTAATTTTCGCTCAAATAAATTTTAGTTCATTTCTGAGTAGCCAATCGCTTCACCTCTTAAAGTAGCGCTGGTGCAATTGGTAATTTTCACATTTACAAAATCACCAATCTTATACTGCTCTTTAGGGAAAACAACCGTAATACTTTGAGAATTTCTTCCAGAAAACTCTTCAGTCGATTTTTTTGAAATTTTCTCTACTAAAACTTCCACTGTTTGACCTATAAATTCTTGTGAACGCTGCAATGCGTGCACTTGTTGCTGGTCTACAATTTCTTGCAAACGTCTTGCTTTAGTAGCTTCAGGAACATCATCATCCATTTTTCTACCCGCCATAGTTCCAGGTCGCTCAGAATACGAATACATATAACCGTAATTGTATTTTACGTACTCCATTAATTCCAATGTATCTTTATGGTCATCCTCCGTTTCCGTTGGAAAACCAGAAATCATATCTTGCGTAATCGCTGCTTCTGGTATAATTTTGCGAATACTATCTATTAACGACATGTATTCTTCGCGGGTATGCAAACGATTCATTTCTTTCAAAATTCTATTGCTACCGGATTGAACCGGCAAGTGAATGTGTTTGCAAATATTTGGATATTTTGCAATAATATGCAATACACTTTCGTGCATATCCTGCGGATTTGAAGTCGAAAAACGAATGCGCATTTTAGGAAAAGTTACTGCAACATTCTCTAATAGTTGGTCAAAATTAACTGCAGTTGCTTGTTGCATTTCGGTGGCCGTGCTGAAATCTTTTTTCAAGCCGCCACCATACCATAAATAGCTATCAACATTTTGTCCCAATAACGTAATTTCTTTAAATCCTCTATCCCACAAATCCTGAATTTCTTTTAAAATACTTTGCGGTTCACGACTGCGTTCGCGGCCTCTCGTAAAAGGAACTACGCAAAACGTGCACATGTTGTCGCAACCTCGTGTTATCGAAACAAAAGCGGTAATGCCATTGCTCATTAAACGAACAGGCGAAATATCACCATACGTTTCATCTTTTGATAAAATCACATTAATGGCATCACGACCTTCTTCAACTTCCGACAATAAATTAGGTAGGTCTTTGTATGCATCAGGTCCAACAACCAAATCAACTATTTTTTCTTCTTCCAAAAACTGACTTTTCAAACGCTCCGCCATACAGCCCAAAACGCCAACCTTCATTTTTGGATTAATGCGTTTGACGGCGTTATATTTTTCTAAACGCTTGCGAATAGTCTGTTCGGCTTTGTCTCGAATCGAACAAGTATTTATTAAAACCAAATCTGCTTCTTCTAGGACAGAAGTCGTGTTATAACCGCTATCTGATAGAATCGAAGCTACAATTTCACTGTCCGAAAAATTCATCGCACAGCCGTAACTCTCTATAAAAAGCTTCTTGCTATTCTCAATTTTATGTTCTAAAACAAGATTGTCACCTTGTTTGCCTTCTTCAATAATCTTTTCCATAAGCACTTTCAAAAGTGTATTTTAATACGAGTGCAAATGTACAATTATTTGAATGATTGTGACAAGATGTCAGTGCAAGAATTAACAATGTTTTAGATTTTTTATTTATTAGCTATTTCCTGTTATCCGCTGTATCTTGTGTTGTGTGCAGTGGCACAGAACAAAAGGATGTCGCTGCTACCAGGGCTAAAAATCGTTTTCAAAATAATATTTAATGTAATAATTGGAAATACAACTGCTGATAATCAGCTCTTTTTTAGTTGTATTTCTACCTATATATAGTAGCAAACAAATGGCTATTTTTTTCAAATAAATAAACTAGCACCTTATATTTAAAAAAAACTTCTACTTTTGTCGCAGAAAAATAGAGCAATGGCAAAGAATTTAGTGATAGTGGAGTCCCCTGCAAAGGCGAAAACAATAGAGAAATTTTTAGGAAGTGATTTTCAAGTGGAGTCAAGTTACGGGCATATTGCCGACTTGCCTTCCAAAGAAATTGGTGTAGATGTAGCGAACAACTTCAAACCCAAATATGAAGTATCTCCAGATAAAAAAGCATTAGTAAGTAAGTTAAAAGCCTTAGCTAAAAAAGCCGATATGGTTTGGCTAGCGAGTGATGAGGACCGCGAAGGAGAAGCTATTTCATGGCATCTTGCGGAAGAACTGAAACTAGATATCAAAAAAACAAAACGAATTGTTTTTCATGAAATTACCAAAACGGCTATTTTAAAAGCCATTGATAATCCAAGAGAAATAGACTATAATTTGGTAAATGCGCAGCAAGCTCGCCGTGTATTAGACCGTTTGGTAGGTTACGAACTTTCGCCTGTTTTATGGCGTAAAATAAAAGGTGGTTTGTCTGCCGGTCGTGTACAATCGGTTTCGGTTCGTTTAATTGTAGAAAGAGAACGTGAAATTCAAAACTTTAATGCAATTGCTAGTTATTCTGTTGTAGCTGAATTTAAAAATGAAGATGGAAAATCATTTAAAGCAAAATTGCCTAAAAACTTCAGTACAAAGAAAGAAGCAGATGCTTTTTTAAATCAAAATATTGGAGCTTCGTTTAAAGTATCAGATTTAGAAACCAAACCAACCAAAAAATCTCCAACAGGACCGTTTACAACGTCAACTTTACAACAAGAAGCAGCGCGAAAATTGTATTTGCCAGTGGGAATCACCATGCAGTTAGCGCAACGTTTGTACGAAGCAGGATTGATTACGTACATGAGAACCGATAGTGTTAATCTTTCTAAAGACGCGATGGCCGCTGCCGAAGCTGAAATTATAAAATCATACGGTAAAGAATTTTCAAAACCGAGAACGTTTACGAATAAAAGTAAAGGAGCACAAGAAGCGCACGAAGCCATTCGACCGACTGATATGTCGCGCCACACCGTAAATATTGACCGCGATCAAGCACGTTTGTACGATTTAATTTGGAAACGTACATTGGCTTCTCAAATGAGTGATGCCCAATTAGAGCGCACCAATGTTAAAATTGAAGCAGACAAACACAACGAAATTTTTGCTGCCTCTGGTGAAGTATTACTATTTGAAGGTTTTCTAAAAGTATATTTGGAAGGTCATGATGACGATGAAGAAGAGCAAGAAGGAATGTTGCCTGCGATGAAAGTGAACGAAAAATTAGCGAATACGTTTATTACAGCAACCGAGAGATATTCTAGACCGCCAGCCCGTTATACTGAGGCTTCTTTGGTTAAGAAATTAGAAGAGTTAGGAATTGGACGTCCATCAACTTACGCACCAACTATTTCTACTATTATTAATAGAAATTATGTTGAAAAAGGAACTTTAGAAGGTCAAGAGCGTGCCTATACGCAACTGATCTTGCAAGCAAGCAAAGTGGAGGAAAAGCTATTAAAAGAAAATACAGGATCTGATAAAGGAAAATTAGTTCCAACCGATATTGGTACAATTGTAACCGATTTTTTGGTTAAAAATTTCGGAACTATTTTAGATTATAATTTTACTGCAAAGGTAGAGCAAGATTTTGATGAGATTGCCGAAGGAAATATCGACTGGGCTTTTATGATGAAAGAGTTCTACGATAAATTTCATCCAAATGTTAAAGATGTTGAAGAAAATGCCGAGCGTGAAAGTGGAGAGCGTATTTTAGGAGTACATCCTGAAAGCGGTAAGCAAGTTTCTGTTCGTTTGGGTAAATTCGGACCGATGGCTCAAATTGGGGAAGCAGACGATGAAGAGAAGAAGTTTGCTAGTTTAATGAGCGATCAAAACATTGGAAACATTACGCTTGAGGAAGCTTTAAATTTATTTTTACTGCCTAAATCTTTAGGAGAATACAAAGGAGAAGAAGTGGAAGTTAGTAATGGTCGTTATGGTCCTTATGTGCGTCATGGAAGTGTTTTTATCTCTCTACCGAGAGGAGAAAATCCGTTAGATGTTTCTCAAGAAAGAGCAGAAGAATTAATAGATGAAAAAGCATTAGCAGATGCGCCAATTGCGGTTTATAAAGCAGAACCTGTTCAAAAAGGAACGGGACGTTTCGGACCCTTTATTAAATGGAACGGGATATTTATTAATGTATCTAAGAAATTTGACTTCGATAATTTATCCCAATCAGATATTGAATTCTTGATAGAAGATAAATTACAAAAAAATATTGACAAGGTTCTTCACAATTGGGAAGACGAAGGCATTTTGGTCGAGAAAGCACGTTGGGGACGCTCTGTGATTACCAAAGGCAAAATTAAAATTGAATTAAGTAAAGATGTTGATGCTACAAAATTAACATTGGAAGAAGTTCAAGAAATGATTGCCAAAAAAACACCGGCGAAGAAAACAGCAACCAAAAAAGCACCGGCAGCGAAGAAAGCTCCTGCGGCAAAAAAAGCGACTGTAAAAAAACCAACTGTTAAAAAGAAATAAAGTAGCCAATGGAATTTGATTTTCTAAAACCCGTTGATGTCGCTCTTATGAGCTACGTTAGCTCGTTGTCTTCTCAAGAACTAGGAAGTAAAATTGTTTTTCATACGAATGATCAAGTGCCGGAACTAAGCAAAATTGATCTTGCTATTGTAGGAGTATTAGATAATCGTGGAAATGCTAATGCAAACCTTGTAAATTTAACCGCTATCCGTAAAAAACTGTATGCAATGTTTCCAGGAAATTGGGATGCGTCAATTGCAGATTTAGGTGATATTTTGCCAGGTGAAGCCGTAGAAGACACCTACTTTGCACTTAAGAAAGTGACGAGTAATTTAATAAAAAATAAAATTATTCCTATAGTTATTGGCGGCTCACAAGATTTAACTTATGCTTTATATCGTGCGTACGATGACTTAGAGCAAATGGTGAATGTAGTTGCTGTAGATAATAAATTTGATTTTGGAAAAGAAAACGAGACTATAACCGCAAACTCTTATTTATCCAAAATAATAATTGATCAACCTAATAATTTATTCAATTATTCTAATATAGGGTATCAGACCTATTACAATTCTCAGGAAGAAATTGACCTCATTCAGAAATTATTTTTTGATGCGTATCGTCTGGGAGAAATTTCAAATAATATCGCTTTAGCAGAACCTGTTTTTCGCGATGCTGACTTAGTTAGTATTGATATGAATTCAGTTCAATCTTCTTTTTCTGCTAATATGGTTGCCTTCGAACCGAACGGTTTTGACGGAAAAGAGATATGCGCTTTGGCTCGTTATGCTGGTATTAGTGATAAAGTTTCGTCTCTAGGAATTTTTAATCAGAATAGTTCTACGCCAGAATCTGTAATAATAGCACAAATGATCTGGTACTTTATTGAAGGCTATCATTACCGATCAAAAGAGTATCCTTTCGGTACTCGTACAAATTATATTAAATATATTGTTCCTCTTGAAGGAGAAGAACTCGTGTTTTATAAGAGTGATAAAACAGATCGTTGGTGGATAGAAATTCCGTTTATATCGTCTGACCATAATAAACTCAAGCGAAATACGTTATTACCGTGTTCTTACGACGAGTATTTGAGTGCTTGCAATCAAGAAATCCCCGAGAGGTGGTGGAAAGCACAGCGAAAGAATATCGTTTAATATCGGTTTTATAGCTTTTAATAAGACTACATTTTCGTAACTAAATTATTGTTAATTTAGTAAGAATTAGATGTATCTTAATTAATTTCAATGTCTTATAACGTTTTTTTTAAACAGTTTGTCGAATAAATATTTTTTTTTTATTTTTTTTAACTTTATTTTTGGACTCTCAAATAAAATTTAAGAAAACTTATTGTTTTTAATAAAAATTATAAATACGTTTGCGAACTTAAATAATGAATAGATAATCCAAATTTATATGAAGAAGTTTATTGCATTTGCGGCAATTTTAACACTATTAATTAGCTGTGGTAGATCAAGTGACAAAGGTGAGTTAGTTGGTGTTAAGGGAGGGAAATGGTATCCCGAAAAGCCGTACGGAATGGCACTTGTTCCAGGTGGATCTTACATTATGGGAAAACCTGATGATGATTTGGCAGAAGTAGAAGATGCGCCTACAAAAACAGTTACTGTTCGTGCTTTCTATATGGACGAGACGGAAATCACTAATAGTGAGTATCGTCAGTTTGTTGAATGGGTAAAAGATTCAGTAATGCGCGTTCGTTTGGCTATTTTGGCAGATGAAACAGGTCAAAAGCCAGGTGGAGGTAAAGGTAAAAATGCAGGTAGTATTGGAGACTTTGCTTTTAATGACTCTGAGCCAGAGAAAATGTCAGCTTATGATAAATACATGTACGACAACTATTATAGTGTTGGAACAGCAGACGATCAGTATGCAGGTAGAAAATTAAATCGCAAAGTAAAATTAATCAAAGATACGCAACAATATCCTGACGAATATTATAGTGAAGTGATGGATTCAATGTACTTACCAATAGAAGAATCTTACAATGGATTAAGAACTATTGATGTTAATAAATTGAAGTTCAGATATTCTTGGATGGATATTCAAGCTGCAGCAAAAGCTAAGGTGGGTAAACGTAAAGATTTCGTTAAAACAGAAGAAATTGCTGTGTATCCTGATACTACAGTTTGGATTAAAGATTTCTCTTACTCTTATAATGAACCAATGCACAATGATTACTTCTGGCATAAAGCGTATGGAGAATATCCTGTTGTTGGTGTTAAATGGACACAAGCTAAAGCATTTTGCGCGTGGAGAACATTAAACAAAAACAATTACATCAAATCTAAAAAGAAAGGCCGCGACTTAGTCAATGCATTCCGTTTGCCAACAGAGGCAGAATGGGAGTATGCTGCACGAGGTGGTTTAGAATCTGCTACGTATCCATGGGGAGGTCCTTATGTAAAAAGTGATAGAGGGTGTTTTTTAGCAAACTTCAAACCTAATAGAGGAGATTATGCTGCTGATGATGCATTATATACGGTAGAAGCAAAATCATTTGATCCAAATGGATACAATTTATATAATATGGCTGGTAACGTTGCAGAATGGACTGACTCCTCATATAATCCAAATGCTTACGAATATGTTTCAACAATGAATCCAAACGTATTGGATGCTTCAAACAAACGTAAAGTAGTTCGTGGGGGTTCTTGGAAAGATGTTGCTTACTTTCTTCAAGTAAGTACAAGAGATTTTGAATATGCAGATTCTGCAAGAAGTTTTATTGGTTTTAGAACAGTTCAGGATTACATGGGAACTCAAACTACCGGTACTAAAAAGTAATTGAATAAACATAAATACACCCAAATCTAATTAATCTATTAAAAATTTAAAATTATGGCATTGTTAAGTAAAAAAGTAATGAATTTCGCTTATGGTATGGGAGCGGCAGTAGTAATCATTGGAGCTTTATTCAAAATTACTCACTTTGAAATTGGACCATTAACAGGAACTTTGATGCTTTCTATCGGATTGGTAACTGAGGCTTTAATTTTTGCTCTTTCAGCTTTTGAACCAGTTGATGATGAATTAGACTGGACATTAGTATACCCAGAATTAGCAAACGGTACTAAAATACAAAGAGTTGCTAAAGTAGAAGCACCTGCTGAAGTGCAAGGGATGTTGTCTCAAAAATTAGATGCAATGCTTAAAGATGCTAAAATTGATGGTGAATTGATGGCAAGTTTAGGAAACAGTATCAAAAATTTCGAATCAGCTGCAAAAAATATTGCGCCAGCTGCTGACGGAATCGCTGCTACAAAAAAATACAGTGAAGAATTGTCTATGGCTGCTGCGCAAATGGAGTCATTAAACAGTTTATACAAAGTACAATTAGAAAGTGCTGGTAGAAATGCAGAAGCTAATAAAGAAATTGCTGAAAATGCAGGTAAATTAAAAGAGCAAATGCAATCTATGACAGCTAATATAGCATCTTTAAACAATGTTTACGGTGGTATGTTATCAGCTATGAGCAACAAAGGATAATTAGTTATTTAAACTATTAAATTTTAACAAATAACTAAGTATTAGAAAATATGGCAGGAGGAAAATTAACCCCTAGACAGAAGATGATTAACCTAATGTATTTGGTTTTCATCGCAATGTTGGCAATGAATGTTTCAAAGGAAGTTATATCGGGGTTTGGTTTGTTTAATGAGAAATTTGAATCTTCAAATTCTACATCAAAAGCAAATAATGCATCTTTATTATCGTCTTTAGATTTAAAAGCAGCGGAAGCAAAAGGAGAATTTGAAATGGCAGCAGTTACTGCTCACAAAGTAGAAAAAATTTCAAAAGATTTTTATGACTACATCGCTACTTTAAAAACTCAGTCTATTAAAGGATTCGAAATTGACCCAGAAACGGGCAAACTACCTTACGAATCGATGGACAAAGGTGATAATATCGACGATTGGTTTACTGGAGAAGGATATACGCCTAAAGGTAAAGAAATTGAAGCTAGAATTCAAAAATATAAAGCAGACATGAAAACTGCTTTGGGAACTGATAAAAAATATTCTTTGATCATTTCTGAAATTGAAAAGAAATTTGATGTTTCAGATGTGAAGAATAAAGATGGTGTAAAAGATAAATATCTTTCGTATCACTTTAAAGGTTTTCCTGCGATTGCAAGTGCTGCAAAATTATCTGCTTGGCAGAATGACGTAGAGAAAGCAGAAGCGGATGTTTACAATAGTGCTTTAGGAAAAGCGGCAGTAGCAGCAGCTTCATATAGCAATTATCAAGCAATTGTTGTTTTAGACAAGAATGCTTATTTTCAAGGTGAAAAAGTTACAGGTAAAGTTGTTTTAGGTCGTTATGACGAAAATACTAAACCAACATCTTTCTCTGGACCGGGTCAAATTGTAAACGGACAAGCTGTGATCTCTTTAACTGCAGGTGGAGTTGGAGAACAAGATATTAACGGTCAATTTACTTTCTTAGAAGATGGTAAAAACATACCGTTGAAGTTTGCTGGAAAGTATGTAGTTGTGCCAAGACCTAATTCGGCTACAATCTCTGCTGATAAAATGAATGTAGTATACAGAGGAGTGGTTAACCCTATTTCTGTTTCATTCGCAGGTGTTGATGCTAATAAAATTGTTGCTAGTGCTCCAGGATTATCTGCTGCAGGTTCAGCAGGAAAATATAACATGAGCCCAGGTTCAGGTACAGAAACTACAATTTCAGTTACTGGAACATTACCTAATGGTGAAAAAGTTACGGATAAAAAGACTTTTAGAATTAAAGGTATTCCTAGTCCAACTGGAACTATTAGAGGTGAAATGGGTGTTGTAACAGGACCTAAGTCAAACTTAGAGGTTGCAACTATTGGTGCTAAATTACTTGACTTTGATTTTGAAGTTGGTTTAGATGTTATTGGATTTAATTTTAAAATTGCTGGGCAACCTACAGTTGTAGTTCAAGGTAATAAAATTAATGCACAATGTAAATCAGCTCTTTCTAGAGCAGGTAGAGGTGATCAAGTTACTATTTCTGAAATTAAAACAAAATTAGTTGGTGCAGGTAGTTATTTATTGCCAAGAACTGCTCCAGTTATTTTCGAAATACAATAATACAAGTAGTTTAAACTACGTCAATACCTTATAATGATACCATGATGAATATAAGAAATTTTTTAATTGCTGCTGTTGCTGTAGCTGGAAGTTACACTTCTTTTGCACAGTCAAATTTGCTTAATGCAAAAACACCAGACCAAATTGGTTTAAAAACACCAGCTCAGTTAGACTCTGATAATGATAAACCATTAGTTTATGGTTATGTTCATGATCGTGATGTTCTAATGGGGAAAACGGTTTGGGAAGTGATTGATTTGAATGAAAGAATCAACTTTCCGTTATACTTTCCTGTAGATACGGCCAATATTGGTTCAGACAGACGTTCATTGTATGATGTTTTAGCAAAAGCGATCAAAGGTGGCGAGATAACTGAAGTATATGCTGATAGTTATTTTAATACTAAAAGATCTTTAAAAGACATCCAAGGTTCATTGTCTCGTATTGATACGACAGATGCGGGTAGAGAGCAAATTAATGCTGGTCTACGTTTGTCTGACGAGTATGTTTTACGTACAGATATCACGTCTCAAGATGTGGTACAGTACAAAATAAAAGGATATTGGTATTTTGATAAACGTCAAAGTGAATTGAAGTATCGTTTACTTGGAATTTGTCCTGTTGCACCAGACGTGTATACAATCAATAGTGATGAAAAAGATTATGTAGAGATGTTTTGGATCTTTTTTCCAGACGCAAGAGAGGTATTGCATAAAGCGAAAGCCTTTAATGATAAAAACTCAGCATTACCAATTTCATTCGATCAGATCTTGAATTCAAGACGTTTCAATAGTGTTATTTACAAAGAGGAAAATGTATATGGTGATAGAGAAATTCAAGAATACATGCAAGACAATGCGCAAAACCAATTACTGGAAGCGGAACGTATCAAAGAAAAAATCAGAAACTTTGAGTCTGATATGTGGAACTATTAATTTAGTTTTATAATTATAACGAAAAACTCTTACTGTAATGGTAAGAGTTTTTTGCTTTACTATATTGTTTAATTTTGCAGCATGATAGATTATTTAATTGTTGGTTCTGGTTTAGCTGGTATCTCATTCGCAGAAGAAGCATTGGCACATCAAAAGTCAATTCTTGTTATTGATGATAGTTCTCAAAATTCTTCAAAAATTGCTGGAGGATTTTACAACCCTGTTATTTTAAAGCGCTTTAGCGAAGTATGGCAAGCCAAACGGCAATTGGAAGTAATGGAGGAATTTTACATCAAACTCGAGAAGAAGCTCGACATTGTTTTTAATCGCAAGATGCCAATTTTAAGAAAATTTTTTTCGATAGAAGAACAAAACAATTGGTTCGCTGCTTCTGATAAAATTTCTTTAGAACCCTTTTTATCTACGAAATTAATTACTACAAAGTATGATGGAATAGATTCTCCTCACGATTATGGGGAAGTGCTGCATACGGGTTATGTGGATACTTCAAAATTACTAGAAGCGTATCATTCGTATTTAAGATCTATCGATTCTTTTCTAGAAGATCGTTTTGAATATGATGTGTTAGAGATAAACTCAAATTCGGTGCAGTATAAAAATATCGAAGCCAAGCACGTACTGTTTGCGGAAGGTTTTGGTCTAGCATCAAATCCCTTTTTTAGCGACTTGCCTTTAGATGGAACAAAAGGAGAACTTTTTATTATTAAGGCACCCAATCTTAATCTTGATGTTATCGTCAATACAAGCGTGTTTATCTTGCCGCTAGGAGATGATTTGTTTAAAGTGGGAGCTACTTATAATTGGAGTGATAAAACCGATGTGCCAACTCCGGAAGGAAAAATAGAATTGGTAGATAGGATCAAAGAAATTATAAACTGTGATTTCGAAATAATGGATCATTTTGCGGGTGTTCGTCCTACAGTAAAAGATAGAAGACCGTTATTGGGGACACATCATACCTATAAACAGCTGCACATTCTTAATGGATTAGGAACGCGAGGTGTAATGTTAGGTCCAGCAATGGCAAAAGATTTATTTAACTTTATTGAAAATAATGAAGCTCTAGATCCTGTCATAGATATTTATCGCTTTTATAAAAAGAGAAAATAATTACTCGGTCGCCGTTTTGGGATCGTAAGAAACAAACATATTAATATAGATGTTTCGTGCCAAACGCAAAACAAAAGGTTGCAATACAAGCGAAGTGACGATAATTGCTGTAAAAGATTGCCCCAAAGAAGCGTTCAAGAAAACTGCAGAAATAATAAAAGTTGCAATTCCGATCGCGACATTCAAGCCATAACTAACATACATCGCTCCATAAAAGAAAGACGGTTCTATTTGGTATTTTAAATTACAATAGCTGCATTTTTCATTCATATCCAGAACTTTACTCAAGTTTAATGGATTTTTGACTTTATACATGCTCTCATTTTGACATTTTGGACAAGTTCCTGTTAAAATGCTATTTAGTTTGGATCCTTTTTTTAACATTTGCAAAAAATTTTAGCAAAGGTAACCTTTTTTGAGGTTTTGCCGATGTAACATTAAATACAATTATGCTCAATATACACAATTTGTCAGTCTCGTTCGGCGGGACTTATTTATTTGAAGAAGTAACTTTTCGTTTAGGTGCTGGAGACCGAGTTGGTCTTGTCGGAAAAAATGGTGCAGGAAAATCAACAATGTTGAAAATGTTAGCCAGAGATTTTGCTCCAGACTCTGGAGTAATTTCGCAAGAGAAAGATATTCGAATGGGATTTTTACGTCAAGATATTGATTTCGAACGCGGAAGAACCGTTTTGGAAGAAGCGTACGAAGCTTTTGTTGAGATTAAAATTGTAGAAAAAAAATTAGAAGAGATTAATCACTTATTAGTAACGCGTACTGATTATGAAAGTGAAGAGTATAGTAAAATAATCGAAGATTTATCTGATTACACGCATCGTTTTGACTTATTAGGTGGTTATAATTATGTGGGTGATACTGAGAAAATTTTGTTAGGATTGGGTTTTAAACGTGATGTTTTTAACAACCAAACCGAAACCTTTTCGGGAGGTTGGAGAATGCGAATCGAGTTGGCAAAATTACTATTACAAAACAATGATGTTTTGCTTCTGGATGAGCCAACGAATCACTTGGATATCGAAAGTATCATTTGGTTGGAGAGTTTTTTGCGCAATTATCCTGGTGTGGTAGTTATTGTTTCGCACGATAAAATGTTCTTGGATAATGTAACCAACAGAACGATTGAGATTTCTTTAGGAAAAGCATACGATTTTAATAAGCCGTACTCGCAATATTTAGAGTTGCGTCATGAAATTCGCGAAAAGCAATTGGCAACTCAAAAAAATCAGGCCAAAAAAATTGAAGAAACAGAGAAGCTAATCGAAAAATTTAGAGCGAAGGCTTCAAAAGCGTCGATGGCACAATCTTTAATTAAGAAGCTAGATAAAGTTGAACGTATCGAAGTAGACGAAGATGACAATTCAGTAATGAATATCTCTTTTCCTGTTTCAAAAGAGCCCGGTAAAGTAGTTGTTGAAGCCGAGAACGTAACCAAAGCGTATGGTGATAAAATTATTTTAAAAGATATAGATTTATTAGTAGAAAGAGGAAGCAAAATTGCCTTTGTGGGGCAAAATGGTCAAGGTAAATCAACTTTCATAAAAGCGATTGTGAATGAGTTTGAATACGACGGAACGATCAAATTAGGGCACAATGTACAGTTGGGTTATTTTGCACAAAACCAAGCCGAATATTTAGATGGCGAAATTACTTTGCTGCAAACGATGGAAGATGCGGCTACAGACACGAATCGTGCTAAAGTTCGTGATATGTTAGGGTCGTTTTTATTTCGCGGTGATGATGTGGACAAGAAGGTTAAAGTACTATCTGGAGGAGAAAGAAACCGTCTAGCACTTTGCAAATTATTATTGCAACCCATTAACGTGTTGTTGATGGATGAGCCGACAAATCACTTGGACATTAAGTCTAAAAATGTATTAAAAGCGGCATTGCAAAAGTTTGGTGGAACGTTATTATTGGTTTCCCACGATAGAGATTTTTTACAAGGAATGTCTAATTTGGTTTATGAATTTAAAGATCAGAAAATAAAGCAGTACTTAGGTGATATTAACTACTTTTTAGAACAACGCAATTTAGAAAATATGCGTGAAGTGGAGAAAAAAGATATCATAAAAGCAGCTGCTCCCAAAGAAAGTAATAAAGTTTCTTACGAAGATCAAAAGAAAAGTAAGTCGTTGAACAATCGTTTAAGTAAAATTGAAAGTCAAATCAAACAATTGGAAAAAGACATTCAACAAAATGATAAAATGTTAGCGTCTAATTACGACAAACATATCGAAGATGCTTCTTTTTTCACAGCTTACAATAAAAAGAAAGCCGATTTGGATCAGTTATTATTGGATTGGGAAGTAGTACAAGAAGAAATTGAGACTATGAGTTAGGTTCAGTTTTTTAGAGATGATAAAAAGAGTTTCAGAATCAATACTTGATTTTTAAACTCTTTTTTATTGAATAATTCCGATTTTTTTTGAGTGAGCGATAGCTTCACTACTGTGTTTAAAGTAGCAAACTTCGACAGCCAAACTAGACAAATTATCTAAAACAGCGGTTACTTGTGCTTTAGGTCTGCGACCGGTTTGTCTAATGTAAACCGCTTTAACCGTTATTGGAAATATTTTACAAATGTTTTCATATAAATAGGGATCTTTTTGTGAATCATCTCCAAGTAAAACATATTTTAAATTGGGATAAAACTCTAAAACGTGTTTTATTTTATCAAATTTATGATTGTGGTCGCCTCGACCACTTTTAAAAAAATCAAACAAACCTGTTTTAATATTCTTGAGTAATATAACCGCTCTAGGAAGCTGGTGAATTTTGGTAAATTTGGTAATAAAATAATACAAATTCCATTCACTGCTCGAAATGTAGAAAAAGGCATTTTTCTCCGACTTATTATTTCTACCAGCGGTACTTAAAGCTTGGTAATGCGGCACAACATCTTCAAAAATCTTTCTTTTGTTGACGTTTTTAAATAGTAAAATATATATTTTTTTTAGAATTTTCTTTGTGTGGGAAACCAAAAACGTGTCATCGATGTCTGATATTATTCCTAGATTTCCATCATGCGGACGAATGTAAGTCCCTTTGCAAGTATACATTTTATCCTGATAATTATGACTTACATGGTAATTTTGCCAACCAAAATCATTGGGTGTTTTTAAAGGAATGCAAAACTTAAAGTAACCGTCTTCCAGTGTTTTAGTGTGAATTATTTCATTTCCATAATGCAAATAAACGTCATAATTACCAATCGTTTTTATCTTAAATAAATTGATTACAGAACGGGCGTTTTTTAAACTTTTTTTCTCAAAATTATAATCACTTCTAGTTGTTGGTCGTAGGATATGACCCATAACAATCAGTTCATTTTCGTTAGCATAACCGCGGTATAATTTTAAAATTGGAACCATAAAAGTTGTATATTTATTTGCGAAAAGCAATCGAATTTAAGTAGTAATTATAGTAAAGATAAAATTTTGAAGAATAATATCCTATTTGTTGTAAATCCAATTTCGGGTGGTTTGGATAAAAAAGGATTAACCGACTTAGTTCAGATGTATTCGATTAATATTGGTGTTACAGTTTTAGTGTATGAAACAACTGGCTCAAATGATACTGCACACATCAGAGAAATTTGTCTAAAAGAAAACTTTGAGCGCGTTATCGTTGCAGGTGGTGACGGAACTATCAAAATGGTTGTTGAGGCACTAGAGGACATTGACATTGTGTTAGGAATATTGCCTGCAGGCTCGGCAAATGGTTTGGCCACAGATCTTAATTTGCCAAAAACGATTGAAGAGAATATGTGTATTGCCTTTCATAATCCGTACATGAAAATGGACGTGATTACCATAAACGAAAAATACAGTTTGCATTTGAGCGACTTAGGACTCAATGCCGATTTGATAAAAAATTACGAAGAGAATAGTTTACGTGGTTTTTGGGGATATGCCGCCCAAGCCTACACCACGTTAAGAGAATCTGAAGATGCTTTTGAAGCTACAATTATTGCCAATGAAACAACTATTATTGTGAAAGCCAAAATGATTGTAATTGCTAATTCTCAAAAATATGGAACAGGAGTTGTGATCAATCCGATGGGAGTAATGAACGATGGAAAGTTTGAATTGGTTATTCTTAAAAATCTAGATTTGCTCGTTTTAGGAAAAATTTTAAACGGCAATATTCCAATTGATTCCGAAGATATCGTCATTGTTTCCACAGACAAAGCCGTTATAAAAACAAATTCTCCAGTAAGTTTTCAAATTGACGGGGAATATTGTGGGAAACAAACCGAGCTTGACATTGGCATTTTAAAGGAACACATGAAAGTTGCTATTCCGTAATTATTGAAAAGGATTACGCTCCTGCCATTCTGTTTTTGGTTCAAAGTATCCAAAGAATTTCGGCATCTTTGACTGTAAAATATTATTCTTGTGTGTGATCAATCCAAACATAGGAACAGGCTTCGCACCGACAGAGCTCTTAATCTCTAAAGCTGTTCGAGCAAAAATTATTTCTTTAAACCCTTTTTTGATCGAATAAGAGATCATGTCATACAGCATGTTTAAATACAGCATTTTTTCTCGTTGTAATTTTTCTTCATAACCTAAAAAATAGGTATCCATTGCGGTTCCATTTTTTATTAAAGTATTAAATCCTATCAATTTCTCGTCCAAAAAATAACCATAAAAAAGAAAGTCATCTTGTAGAATTTCTTTGAAAATGCTAAAATGATTTTTGGCGAGAAAAAAAGTATTGAAAGGAGCGTTTTTCGCAACATGAAAATACAACGCGTAAATGTTGTCTTCCAAAGCAATGATTTCAGCTAAATTTAGCTTCCGCTTTTCTATGCCAATTGCTTTTTTGCGCGCACGCTTGTATTGATCCCTGTATTTTTTGCTTAAGGCAGCTATATAATCGTTTTCACTTTTCCAGTCATCTCGGATGTCAAACACCATATTGGGTTGTGTTGAAAAAACATACGCAGATTTAAATTCACTTTGTAAATCAATTACTTCAGTTTTTTCAAAATCTTTAATGGTGGTAATATGGACTGTTTTTCCTTTGGATTTTATAATGGCTTTTATGGCAATAATCGAGTCGTGCAATACTTTAAAAATGGCTTTTTTGTTGCTTCGTTCTTTATAAACAAAAGCATTTTGACCGGTAAGCATGTTGTTGCCTACAAACAAAACGTGCGAGGCAAATTTTTTGAAAGCAAAGGTGCGAATGCTGGATTTCAGGCATTTATCTCGATCTCCGTAGGAAGTTAATAAATCAGAATTTAAAAATTGAGACAAGGCACATCCTACTAACTCATCATCTTCAAAAATTCCAATAAAAAAACAAGTCATGTTTAATGGAGCAGATCTTTCTAAAACCCTTAGGTATTTTGAAGATAAAAATATATTCGAATGCGCAATTTCATCCCAAGTAGCGGGTAGATTTTTTGTTTCAGAATAGATAGTAAAAGTAAAAATTTGACTCAATTTTAATTTTTTTCAAAAGTAATCAAATCTAACTGGTTTTGTAAAAGGAGCACTGTTAAACACAGTATTTATTTTACAAATATAAATCTTTGACTGCTCTATAGTTGTTAAGGTAGCATTGTCAAAAATAAAAATCTAATAAATCGCTCATCGATCTAATTTGCTATTGGTGAAATTATAAGTGCGCTTGACTTAAAAATTTATTTAGACCCAACCACAAATAATAGCTCCCATTATGGTTAAGGTAACAGTCCAAAAACCAGCATGAATAAAAATGTATTTCCATGATTTTCGTTCTAACAAACCATTTATTGCAACTACGGGAAAAGCAAAGAATAAACCAGAACCAAATCCGTGCAAAGCGCCGTGTTTAAAAGTTCTAAATGCACCGCCATAATCGGCCATAAATGCAGCATACGATGGCAGTGTACTATCTAACGCTGTAACACAGCCAACCATTGCAAGGGCTCCAGTTTGATGAACGGTCAATGAAAGTAGCGTAATGCTAATCATTAAAGCAAAAATATAGGTAAATGCAAATATTTTCAGCATGTTTCCCGTCTTAAGGTCTTCTTTCGTAAGTCCGCTTTCACGCATCCAGATTGTACCAAATACTTTAGGATTGTACCAAACGAAACCTATAAGTACGACAAATAATGCTGATACAGGAAAGGCTAGTAAATTGGTTTCCATTGCAATTAAGTTTTAAGTTAGTTTTTTCAAATGTACTAAAAATAAGTATTTGTTAATGGCATTGCTTTCTTGTTAAATATAGTCTCGCTATTAATTTTCGAACATTTTATCGATAAAACTTGCAGTTAGTCGATAAAATAAATACATTAGGAGTCAATAAATACCACTTGTCATGAAAAAATTGGCTACCCTCGTCTTAACATTAATTTCGTCGTTTTCTGCTATGGCAGATGGTATTTCTGACAAAGAAAAAGAAGCTTTACTTAGGCTATATAACGCCACTGATGGCTCAAACTGGATCAATAAATGGGATCTATCGAAAGCTGAGACAACTTGGTATGGCGTTCGTATTGAAAACCGAAAAGTAGTTGCTATTGAACTGCCTGATAATAATTTGAGCGGAGTCTTGCCAAATGAAATGGCCGATTTAGTTTACCTTCAAATTATTAATTTGCACAAAAATAATATTCAAGGAATTATTCCAGAAGTTATAGCAAGCTTGACTGATTTACAGGTTTTAGATTTATCTTTCAATAAACTATCTGGTGCAATTCCAAATTCGATTTGTAATTTATCCAATCTTAGAGATTTATCTCTTTTTATGAACCGTATTTCGGGTAAACTTCCAGAAAGCATAGGACTTTTACAAAAATTAGAAGTGCTATCTTTGTTTAACAACGAAATAGTAGGAGAGTTGCCTTTATCATTCTATGATACTACAACTTTGAAAGTAGTGTTATTAAGCAGCAATAAATTATCAGGAACATTAAAGAGTGCGATCAAGAATCTGGCAAATTTAGAGAATTTGAGTCTTTTTGATAATGTGCTGACTGGAAGGATTCCGTCAGAATTAGAAAATTTAATGCATCTAAAAGAAATGAATTTATCTTACAACAGATTTAGTGGTTATGTTTCTAAACGATTAATTGCAAAAGACCTATTGAATTTAACAATGTTAGACGACAATGGATCGATTGTTTTATTAGATTTAAATGCAATTCCAAACGATTTTATCGTTTCAAAAAATTAATCACTTATTTTATGAGTTTAGTGTTGATTGAGTTGAGAAGGCAATCGATGCAGTAATAAACATTTATAAAAAAACTGATTATATATATTTAGTTAATTATCAAAACCGCAAATTACAATTTTGCGGTTTTTTTTATAAATGATTTATAGAGATCAATTTTGAGCGCTGTAATGTGGTATTTCATATTGTTTTATGTAAATTAGTGTGATATATTTACCAAAAAAATTTTGTGTTTTTTGGAATGAAAATAGAATGTTTCATTAAAATTTTTAACTATGATTATACAGTATCAAGGAAGTCAAATGGGTAAGGCAACTACATTTACATTAAAAATAATTGGTAATAATTTATCTAAATCCAGCTCAAATTATCAAATTGAGTTGTTGGTCGGGGATAAAAAAATTCCAACCATGACATCTGAAATTCATCAAAGTTTATCCAACTGTTTAAAAGAAATTTATTTGTTTAGAAAACACAACGGAATTGTATTTGATGAATCTACTGAGGTAATTGCTCCTAAATTGGTACCCTACGATTTAATACTGTACAAGTATCAAAAGCACGCTTTGTTTCGACTATAAAAAATAATTTTAAAAGAAAAAGCCATTCGTGAGAATGGCTTTTTTTCATTCTACAAAGTATTTTTTGTAACTTTAGTCGAAGAGCTTTTTTGAAATAACGATTTCAAAAGTATAATCGGTTATAAAAGATACAATTATGTCAACTGCAATAAGTATAAATCCCGCGAGCGGAGAAAAGATAGGCGAATATAAAAGAATTACGCTGAACGAAGCTAAACAAAAAATAGATGAAGCGAACAAATCATTTAACTCTTGGAAAAGAACAAGCTTTGAGGAACGTGCTGTCTTACTACACAAATTAGCTGATGTTTTTGATAGTGATAAAGAAGTTTACGCACAATTGGCTACTCAAGAAATGGGAAAAACCATTGGTCAAGCGCGTAAAGAAGTAGAAAAATGCGCTGTAATCTGTCGCTACTATGCTGATAACGGAGCAAAATTATTGGCAGAGGAAAAGGTAGAAACTGAAGCACATAAAAGTTATGTTACTTTTCAACCAATTGGAGTAATTTTAGCAGTAATGCCTTGGAATTTTCCTTTTTATCAAGTAATTCGATTCGCCGCTCCTTCTTTAATGGCAGGAAATGTAGGCGTTTTAAAACACGCATCCAATGTTCAAGGTGTTGCTTTTGCAATCGAAGAGGCGTTTATAAAAGCTGGATTTCCTGTTGGAAGCTTTACAAATTTAAATGTAAGTTCAGATGAAATAGAAGGCATCATTGAAGAGGATAATATTAAGGCAGTAACCTTGACAGGAAGCGAGTCAGCAGGGCGTTCAGTTGCTTCCATTGCTGGGAAAAATTTAAAGAAAGCCGTTTTAGAATTAGGAGGGAGCGATGCTTATGTAGTTTTAGAAGATGTTGATTTAGATAAAGCGACTGAATTAGCGACCTTTGGGAGATTACAGAATAACGGCCAAACGTGTATAGCCGCTAAACGTTTTGTAGTCTTAGCGGAAATTTACGATGACTTTTTAGACATGTTGGCTAAGAAAATGAAAGCTGCTAAAATGGGAATTCCAACTGATGAAGATACCTATTATGGTCCTTTGGCAAGAGCCGATTTACGAGATGAGTTGCACAAACAAGTTTCAAAATCAATAGCCGAAGGAGCACGTTTGCTTATAGGAGGAACTGTTCCTGAAGGGAAAGGAGCGTATTACCCTGCAACTATTTTAGCGGATCTAAAGCCAGGGATGGAAGCTTTTGATCAAGAGCTTTTTGGACCAGTAGCTTCTGTTATAAAAGCTAAAGATGAGAAAGAAGCTATTGAATTGGCTAATAATTCTACCTTCGGATTGGGATCGGGAGTACTGACTAGCGATAGAGAAAGAGGAGAAAAAATAGCATTGCAATTAGAATCTGGCAGCAGTTTTGTCAACAAACTAGTAGTTTCTGATCCTAGGTTGCCTTTTGGGGGAGTTAAAAATAGTGGCTTTGGTCGTGAGCTTTCTGGTTACGGGATAAAAGAATTTGTCAACATCAAAACCATTTGGGTAGACTGATAGTTGTTCTTAAAAGTAATAATTATTGTAATAAAAACACTTGCAACAAATTTTGGGCAAGTGTTTTTTTATGCGTTCTGCACTTTTTAAAATAAGAGTTTGTAAAAAAATTAAGTAGTGTTAAAATAGAAGTAGACAACGTTTTAAAAAGTGTTGAGTCCAAATTTAAATAAGTTGGCAACTGCCTTATTTCAAATAGATTGTGTTTGTTTAATTTAAAAAGTAGTGTTAAAAATAAATTAAATTCTTACTAATTTATTTTATTTAAATTAACGAAATTATAGTATGTTTGCCGCTCAAAATAAATTTAAAATTTATGAAAAAAATTATTTTAGCAGCTATTGCTGTATTTAGTTTTGCAAATGGGCATGCTCAAAAAGAAGGTAAATTTAGAGTTGGTTTAGATTTGGGATATACGGTGCCTTCTAATGGCGGAGGCGGAATTTTAGTTTCTCTTGAACCAAAGTACAATATAAATGATAATATGAATGTTGGATTGCGAATTGGAGCAGCTGCAATGATTCGGGATTTAAATACAGATGGAGAGTATACAACTGTAAAGGTTTCAGCTAATGGATCTTATGTAGGAACTTACGATTACTATTTTAATAATTCAGGTAAGTCATTTGTGCCCTATCTAGGAGGAGGACTTGGCTTTTATTCAATTGCTAACGTTGAGTTTGATGATGCTAATTCTGATGATGCTGCGCTAGATGCTACTGGTAAATTAGGCGGATTAATTAGAGGCGGATTTGAATGGGGAAAGTTTCGAATGGGACTTGAGTATAATCTGGTTCCGAAATCTACTTTGCAAAATATGTATGGTGCAGAAGTAGGTACGGTTACAAATAGTTACCTAGGTATCCATCTAGGATTTTATGTTGGTGGAGGAAAATGGGGTAAATAATTTCAGATTTTTTTAATTGTTCCTTATTAATAATACGATAGCGCAGACGTCTTTTGACTTTGCGCTTTTTTTATGCTATTACTAATTAATACTTGACAATTTGTGCTCAACTCAACGGATATTACCTTCAAATGCTTCATCGATTGTAGAATCTACCGATATTATAATTGATCATGCTAAAGCATTGCAGTATAAAAGAAAACTTCAATTTCTAAGCCTTTCTTAATTCCAGGAGATCTCTGAAGCGCTAAAAACTTTGGTAATAGGTTTAATTTGGTTTTTTAGCAGGATGATCACTTTTTTAAAATAACTTACTTCGCTCAGCAATCATTTAAATCACTTGACATTTAATGTGAAGCAAAATATTAAGTAACTTTATTCAACTAGAAATTAATCTTTAAATCATGTGGTGGATTTTTGCATTACTCTCTGCATTTTTTGCTGCACTAACAGCAATTTTTGCAAAGGTTGGTATTAAAGGAGTTGATACTGATCTTGCGACGGCTATTCGAACGGTTGTTATTTTAATCTTGGCTTGGGGAATTGCTTTCTTCCGAGGTGGTGCGGCGAACATTAATACGCTGACCAAACAAAATATAATCTTTCTTGTTTTCTCGGGAATTGCGACAGGGCTTTCTTGGATATTTTATTTTAAAGCGTTGCAAATCGGCAAAGTTTCGCAAGTAGCGCCAATCGATAAATTAAGCGTTGCCATTGCTATAATCTTGTCAGTAATTTTTTTGAATGAGCAAATAAGTACACTAGGTATAATAGGAGTCCTTTTAATTATTTCTGGGACTATCTTACTAATTTACAGTTGAAAAATAGTAGAAAAACAAGAGATTTATGTGACGTTAAGAATAATAGCAAGAATGAAAAATTAGAATTCTAAAATTTAATGTCAGTCCATAAAAAAAGCTCCAGATTACTCTGAAGCTTTTTCTTGGTAGCCCGTAGCGGAATCGAACCGCTCTTACATGGATGAAAACCATGCGTCCTAACCGATAGACGAACGGGCCAGCTTTTTTAATGTGAGCGCAAAAATGCAACTAATTTTAAGACAGACAAAAATAATAAAGAAAACTTTTTTTATTTTTTTTAAACGATATCATGATTAGAAGCAATGAATATTTAAAAGAGCTAGCGAATAAAGCATCTATTGATTTGATTAAGAATGGCTTGTTATGTAAATGACAGGTCTAATCGAGTTTTTAAATCAGCATGATAAATTTTGATACAATTTTTAGAATCAAGTATTTTGAAAGTTAATTCTGTTCTTTTTGTTACGGGTTAGTATGCATTTTCGTTTGAGGTGATCAGTCGTTCCTGTTTCTGATCTAAAAAAGCTCCAGATTTCTCTGAAGCTTCTCCTGTTTTTTAGCTGAAGTTATAGTATTAGTAGTTTTTAATTAATCTTTTAAAAGCAAAGCCTTATTGTATTCGAAATTCATTTGAGCAATATTTAAAACTGAGATTTCTTGTGGACATTTTACTTCGCAGGCTTCGGTATTGGTACAATGTCCAAAACCTTCACTATCCATTTGCATAACCATAGCCAATACTCGTTTTGTCGCTTCTTTTTCACCCTGCGGTAATTTTGATAAATGCGATACTTTTGCCGAAGTAAACAGTGCCGCACTCGAATTTTTACAAGTAGCAACACAAGCGCCGCAACCAATGCAAGCCGCAGAATCAAAAGCCGACTCCGCCACTTCATGCACAATCGTTACCGTATTTGCTTCGCAAGCATGACCCGTATTTGCGGAAATAAAACCATTCGCTTGTATAATTCTGTCAAAAGCAGAACGATCAATTCTTAAATCTCGCTTTAACGGAAAAGCAGCAGCTCTAAAAGGTTCGATGTAAATAGTAGCACCATCCTTAAACTCACGCATGTGCAATTGACAAACGGTTAAACCAGCAATTGGACCGTGTGCTTGACCGTTAACCATCATTCCGCAACTGCCACAAATTCCCTCACGGCAGTCGTGGTCAAAAGCCACGGGAATTTCGCCCTTTACAATCAGTTTTTCGTTCAGTGTATCCATCATTTCCAAGAAAGACATATGAGAATCTATACCATCAAGGTCGTAATCTACTAAAGCGCCTTTACTTTTTTCGTTTTTCTGGCGCCATATTTTTAGGTGTACTTTCATAGTCGTATTTTTTAGCTATAGCTTCTTACAGCGGGTTTGACAAATTCAAAAACAAGCGGCTCGGGATGCAATATTGGTTCTTCATATTTTCCTGCCCATTCCCAAGCAGATACATAGCAAAATTTTTCATCGTTTCGCAACGCTTCACCGTCTGGAGTTTGGTATTCTTCTCTAAAATGCGCACCACAGGATTCTTCGCGACTAAGCGCATCATGACACATTAAATCGGCAATTTCTAAATAATCAGCAACACGACCTGCTTTTTCTAGTTCGGCATTCATATCTTCGGCTTCACCCGGAATCATTAAGTCTTGATAAAATGCTGCTGAAAGCACTTTGATTCCCGCAATTGCCTCGGTTAAACCTGTAGCTGATCGTGAAAGTCCACATTTATCGTATAATAATTTACCGAGTTCTTTGTGGAAATGTTCAGCCGTTTTGCTGCCTTTTATAGTTATAAAGTGCTCCAATTGCTTTTTTACATTAGCTTCTGCTAAAGCAAATTCAGGATGCTCTTTCGTTATTTTTTCAGATTTTAGTTCACCCGAAAGGTAATTTGCTAACGTGTATGGAAGTATAAAATACCCATCAACACAGGCTTGTAATAGAGAATTGGCTCCCAGTCTATTGGCTCCATGATCGGCAAAATTAGCTTCACCAATAGCAAATAATCCAGGTATCGTAGTCATTAATTCATAGTCAACCCAAAGTCCACCCATTGAAAAATGTGCTGCTGGCGATATTTTCATCGGTGCAGAGTAAGCATCATCATCCGTGATTTTTTTATACATTGAAAAAAGATTGCTGTACTTTTCTTTTACCTTGTCAATACCTTGTTTTTCAATTGCTTTAGAAAAATCGAGATAAACGGCATTTTTTAAAGGACCAATTCCAAAACCTGCATCAATTCGTTCTTTTGCAGCACGCGATGCAATGTCACGAGGCGCAAGATTTCCAAACGAAGGATACCTTCTTTCTAAGTAATAATCGCGTTCTTCTTCTGGAATGTTATTTGGTTCGCGCGTTTCATTTTCGAGTTTTGGCACCCAAATACGACCATCATTTCGCAAAGATTCTGACATTAATGTTAATTTTGATTGATAGTCTCCCGCTTGGGGCAAACAAGTAGGGTGAATTTGTGTCCAACTCGGACATGCCATGTATGCTCCTTTTTTGTGTGCGCGCCAGATAGCAGAGCCATTACAACCCATTGCCAATGTTGATAAATAATAAATTTTACCAAAACCACCACTCGCAATTACTACGGCATCTGCAGCAAAACGTTCTATGGCTCCGGTATCTAAATTACGAACAATTACACCTTTAGCTTTGTCGTCAATAACAACTAAATCAAGCATTTCATGACGTGTGTGTACTTGTACTTTTTCTAGTTTTTCTTGACGCATGAGTGATTGGTACGCTCCTAATAAAAGTTGCTGCCCTGTTTGTCCACGAGCATAAAAAGTACGGCTTACCTGCACACCACCAAAGGAGCGGTTGCTTAAATAGCCTCCATATTCGCGCGCAAAAGGAACACCCTGTGCTACAGATTGATCAATTAAGTTTAACGAACATTCTGCTAAACGATACACATTGGCTTCTCGCGAACGAAAATCACCGCCTTTAAGTGTGTCATAAAACATACGATAAACGGAGTCGCCATCATTGGCATAATTTTTCGCGGCATTCACACCACCTTGTGCAGCAACAGAATGGGCTCTTCGAGCAGAATCTTGAAAGCAAAAGGATTGGACATTGTAGCCCAATTCTCCTAGAGAAGCTGCTGCCGAAGCACCAGATAAACCAGTTCCTATAACAATGATATTGAGTTTTTTACGGTTAGCTGGACTAACCAATTTAGCATGGTCTTTATAATGAGCCCATTTATCTTCTAAAGGACCTTCGGGAATTTTTGCATCTAATTTCATAATCCAAAATGGGTTAGGTGAACATAAATAGGAATGATAGAAAAACCTAAGGTTATACTGTAGCTGTACCACATGCCAAAGGTTTGAACGTAGCTCGAATATCTTGGATGGTACAAGCCTAAAGTTCTCACTGCACTTTTAAAACCATGCAAAAGATGATACCCTAAGGCAAACATAGACAGTACATACAACAGTACATACCACCACGAACTAAAAGAATTGATTACAATGAGGTATAAGTTTTTATGCCCATCCGCATCTAAGGGAACATCACCGAATTTATAGACATACCAGAAATCTTTAAAATGAATAATCAAAAACAACAACAGAAGTGTGCCTAGAATTCCCATATTGCGAGAATACCATTTGCTCGCTTTCTTGCGATCATCATACGCGTATTTTACCGTTGCTTTTTTATTTTTGATAGTGATAATTAAAGCATCTATGGCGTGTGCAATTAGGGAGAAATATAACACATAGGAAATAATCTTTATAAAGATATTACCTGATAGTAGTACTGAATAACTATTGAAACTAGCTTCGGCTTTTTCGGCTGGCAATAGCAATTGCAAGTTGCCTAGTAAGTGAATTATTAAAAAGAAACAAAGAAACAATCCGGTAAGCGCCATCAGGTTCTTTCGGGATAAAGTGCTCTGCAGAAAAGGTATTGATTTCATATTATTTTTTTATTGATTAGTAAATTCCAGTTACTTTCCACCATAAGCCGCCAAGTCCCATCCATAAAGCCATCAGTACAATACCTATAATTAGTCCATAACCCCACCACTGTTTAATTTCAACATAACCGCTACCAAAAAATACGGGAGCAGGTCCGTGGGCGTAATGGGTTAATGTACCGTATAATGAACCTGTAAAGCCAAGCATTAAAGCCAATAACATAGGCGGAATGCCCATCGCAATTCCCACGGCTAGCAAAGCGCTGTACATCGCCGCAACGTGTGCCGTCGCACTAGCAAATAAATAGTGGCTCAAAAAATAAGTGAATACAATAATAGGAAACGCAGTTGTCCAGGATAAACCCAAAATCATCGACTGAATCTCTTTACCAAACCAAGGTATAAAACCAAGTTCATTAAGCGATCCAGCCATCATAACCAAGGTAGCAAACCACACAATGGTGTCCCAAGCTCCTTTTTCAGATTTAATGTCTTCCCAAGTAAGCACTTGTGTGATGAGCAGAATGGATAAACCAATAAAAGCAGTTGTAGTGGCGTCAATATGAAAAAGATCACCAGTAACCCAAAGCACAAGTAAGATAATAAAAGCCAATACCATCAACCATTCGTTTTTAGAAACGGGGCCCATTTCGGCTAATTTTAACTTGGCCATAGCTGGAGCTTCAGTAGTTTTTTTAAGTTCAGGTGGAAATATTTTATAAAGTAAAAACGGAATAATAATAAGGGAAGCCATACCAGGAACGATAGCGGCCCAAAACCAAGACATCCAAGTAATTTTAATTCCCATATCAGCAGCAAATTTCTGGCACATCGGGTTACTCGCGGTACCTGTAAGAAACATAGCAGAGGCAATAAGATTCATGTAATAACTGTTGAGCGTAAGGTATGCACCTACTTTTCGATGCGTTGCTGGTTCATTGGGATTTGACCCTAAACTCATTGACATTGATTTCATAATAGGGTAAATAATACCACCACCACGAGCCGTATTACTTGGTATTGCAGGCGCTAATAAAAGGTCAGCTGCTCCAAGACTGTAAGCTAATCCTAAAGAACTTTTACCAAACAATTTGATAAATACATAGGCAATTCTACTTCCAAGACCTGTTTTTATAAAACCACGGGCAATAAAAAAACTGATACCAATTAGCCAAATTACTTTATCTCCAAAACTGCGCAGGGCAAGGGTTATTGATTTAGCAGGGTCGCCTGGCGCTAATACTCCGGTAACAGCGACTAGTGCTATGGCGATCATACAGAGTGTTCCCATGCTGGCGGCTTTCACAATTATTCCTAAAATTGTTGCTAGAAAAATAGCTAATAAATGCCATGCTTCGGGAGTAACGCCTTCGGGAGGTGGTATAAACCAAATCGTAAGACCTACGGATACCGTAATCAATAGCGGAATAAGTTGGATTTCTTTTTTTTGAGTTGAAACAGGAGGAACCTTTGGAACTTCGGTAGTGTTTGGTGTAGTTTTCATGTAATTGTTTATAGCCTTGATTGAATTTGAATTATAAATTGCT
Source organism: Flavobacterium sp. TAB 87 (assembly GCF_001529295.1). Classification (GTDB taxonomy): domain Bacteria; phylum Bacteroidota; class Bacteroidia; order Flavobacteriales; family Flavobacteriaceae; genus Flavobacterium. The sequence goes on along the minus strand of NZ_LLWK01000037.1, from coordinate 331,042 downwards.
CGTTGCTGTACTGCGTAGTTTCAATACTATTTTTTTTATAGCGGTCTATAATTACTCCAAGTTGTATTCGGGCATTATAGCTTTTTAAAAATTCGGCACTTATCATCGGGGTAAAAGTTTGTCTTGGATTTGAATTGTTTTTAAAGTTTGGATCAAAATATTCATATCGGCATGAAAATTCTAAGGATGTAAGACGGTGGTAGTTTACATCATATCGAAGATCTGGCAAGAAGTACATTCCTTGCATTTGGTATTGACTTACGTTCTGAATTCGATTTGCCACGGGTGTTTTATAAAACAGCACATGATTATTTCCTTGTTTTGCTTCCGCTTCAAATAGCAATGACCATTTTTCAGAAAAAGGCAATACGCCAGATAGATCAATGCCAGCTGCATAGACATCACTTTTATATACCGATCCTATCGCGCCATTTAGACCAGCTTTTAAATTGTATTTTTTATTTAGAAGTAAATCCATGCGTGATGAAAACTGTTTTCCATTGTCGGCATCCATAACTTGATTGCGATTGTTACCGTTAACGACACTAAGGGCATAATTTATAGTATGTTCGCCTTTTATGGTCCCATAAACACTTGCGCCAATTTGAAAACTTTGCCATCCGTTACTCCCAAAAGCACTGTATTGGTTAGAGTAATCCATGGACTTAATAACATCTACAGAATACATATTTTCGAGACCGAAAGCGGGACGAAATTGACCGATTTTAAAATTAATATAATTGCTAAGCTTATAGGTTAAGTAAGCATTTTCTAAGACTTTATTTTTAGGATCATTTTTAAAATCAGCAAGATTAACTAGTAAAACTACTTCGGTTCGATCGGATATTTTAGAGGCAAACAGTAATCTTGCCCGCTTAATGTCAAAACCATTATAAACCGCAAGGCTATCGGTGTGGTGCAATCCAGTTAGGTCGATATCCTTATCGTTGTTAAAGGAATATCTGGCTTGAAATAAACCTTTTATGGTAATTTTTAGTTTTGCAGCAGCATCATCTTTTTTTGTTTCTGGACTCTGTGCCTTGCAGACGAAGGAGAGTAACAATAAAAAAAGTATTGTTTTTTTCATATAAGGAAAGCGTTGTAATGTAAGTTTTGAATAAAGTTGCCTACGAAGCGGCTGTGTAGAATAATGAGGAGCACATTATAAAGAGTTATAGTCTTTACAGAAAAATTGATTTGGCTAACTAACAGGAGTATTCTGTTCTAATTATGGAGGCTACTCTTTTCAATATCAAAATAATGGAATTAAATTGTAGGAATAAGTGACATGTATCATAAAATCCTATGTTTTTTTACAAATCAAATGATTGTCTATGACTGTTTTTAGCAGATCTTTTTTTGCTATTTTTAGGTTAATTATAAAGAGATTTATTGTTAATAAAACTGTGTACTGAAAAATAAATTCAATCTGTAAAACCACAATTTTAAATAGATGGGTAACTAAAAAAGATAGAACTGCATTGGTTGTTATCTATTTTAAAAATTAAAATTCGGATAAGAGTCTATTCGTAGATAAACGATAAAATCTAGAAAGAATGGCAAAAAGAGAAGGGAAGAAGAAGCGTTGTGAATTGAAGATCTTCAGTAAAGTCGTAACTCGTCTCGTGCAATGAAACAATTTTGATCTTAGATAACAATGATTGGAAGGAGGAGGTGGAAAGCTAAAAAAAAGTCTGAGATTGCTCTAAAGCTTCGGTACTAGATGTAAGCATTTAAATAGGCAACCAGATATTGACTACGATAATAGTATATCGATGTATGTAGTACTGCATTACTATTCTATTTGTAACTGCTCAAATCTAGATTAAGTATAGTACCGACTTTACTAAACTCTTCATTAATTTTTGCATTCAAAATTAATTGTTCATTATTTATCGGATGATTGAAAATTAACTGATGCGCATGAAGCATCATTCCTTTCAGTTCAAAATTCTCCAACCATAATTTATTTTGTTTGTTACAACCATGTGGACGACTCCCTAAAATAGGATGAAAAATATGTTTGAAATGTTTTCGTAATTGATGCATACGTCCAGTTTCAGGAATCGCTTCTACCAAACAATATCGGGAGGTAGGTTTATTGTTAAATTCTAAAGCAACTTCGGCAATTTGCAAACGATGAAAATAGGTTATAGCATTTTGTGTAATGTCATCATCATTGGTTAAGTCATAATCAATCGTGAGTTCTTCGGGTGACCAACCACGTAAAATGGCTAAATATTTTTTTTCGACTTCACGTGTGGCAAAACGATCATTCATAATTTTCAAGACCTCTTTATCCAACGCAAATAATAAGACGCCAGATGTTTTTCGATCTAAGCGATGAATAGGATAAACGTGTTGGCCACCAATTTGATTTCGCAATTCTTGAATGGCATACACTTTTGCATCGCGCGCATAAAATGATTTGTGAACCAATAATCCACTAGGTTTATTAATTGCTATAATATATTCGTCTTGATACAGAATTTCTAACATTTGGCAAAAGTAAAAGAGATTTCGCTTGAAAATACTTTTATGAGTGATTTATTTCTATCTAGAAAAGATGTTATGAAACGCTGTGCTAATTTTTGCTTTTTTAAAATAAATAGTTATGAAGAAGTTACATATGTATCTGAAACCTTGCATTAGCCTTTGTAATGACTGATTTAAGTTTTTGGTAACAAACCCAATCTCGCTGTCAATGTGCAGTAAAATTCATTACAATTTTTAATTATAAACGTCAATTTTTAGAAAATATGTTCAATGGATAATTTTTAGCTGACTGTGAATTATGTAACTTAATACTTAAAATTAATTACTTCATACTGAAGTACCACTTGTATCTTTATCGTTAATATAGGTTTACTATTTATAATCATAAAAAATTAGTTATGGCAGAAATTAAAATTGAGAAAAAGAAGCCGATATGGCCATGGATTATAGCGGTCTTGTTGGTAGCAGCTCTTGTATATTTCATCTTTTTGAGAGATAACAGTGTGCAAGTACAGAATACAACAGAAATCGAAAACAGTACAAGCATAGATACGACGGCAAATTAAGTAACAAAGATTCCCGAAGAAATACTTTTTATCTATTATAGGAATATACAATTAATAAATACTTCCGATACTACAAATATGCTTAGTAGTAGGATTCGAAAATATTTATTTAGCAGTTGCAAAATTAGTAAAGACAGCATATTTAATTTCTGCAAAAATATTTAGAGAAAAAGAGAAATTGGTAATAATAAAATAAAAAACGTATGAAAAATAAGGATAAAAATTTATACCGATTGGATGAACTTTCTGATTATAAAGTAGCTTCAGACTATTCGGATGTAAGAGGATGGAAAATAGTTGATGCAGACAATCGCACTATTGGTAAAGTCGACAATCTATGGGTAAATAAAGACATGCAACGCGTGGTTTATTTGGATGTTAATGTAGATAAAGAGTTAATAGAAGACAGTAAAAATGAGGTTCATGACGCGATATCAAACAATAATGTTAATGAATTTATGTATAAGGATGGAAACAGCCATATCATCATACCAATAGGATCTGTAAGCATAAATAAAGACACAAAAATTGTCATGGCTAACAGTATCGGTTATGATACATTTAGAAAAACATCAAGATACAATCAGGAACAAAATTTTGACAGGAATTACGAAAAGAAGGTATTTGATTCCTATTATCCGAATGATAAATCTAGCGATGTTTCTGATGCCGATGAAGATAGTTTTTACAACCGAAGAGAATTTGATGGTCGTTAATACTGCTTTTAGTATTTAGCAGTAAACAATACAATAAAAAAAAGATCAACATTTAAAATGGCTGATCTTTTTTTGGTTTTAGAACCAAACTAGCTTTCTCTATTGTTCTAGATATTTGTAGGGTTGTCTGAATTCCTTCGAAATTATACGCTACATCTTGATATCATAAATGAAAATAGATTGATTTAAGAGATTTTTTTTTAATTAGATATAAATAAAAAAAGCCTCAGATTTCTCTGAAGCTTTTCTAGTAGCGGGAACTGGACTCGAACCAGTGACCTTCGGGTTATGAGCCCGACGAGCTGCCTACTGCTCTATCCCGCGATGTTTCGGGTGCAAAGATACGTCGAATTTATATAAAAACAACATAAACTTAAAAAAAATGTTTTATTTCTTGTATTCACTTGATATAACTACCTTTGCAAACAAGAAATTTTGGTCAAAAGGTACCAACTAAAAATAAATTATATTCAGATGTCACATAAAGCAGGTTTTGTAAATATTATCGGAAATCCAAACGTTGGAAAATCGACCTTAATGAATGCTTTCGTTGGAGAACGATTGTCCATAATTACGTCGAAAGCACAAACCACGCGTCACAGAATTTTAGGAATTGTAAACGGAGAAGATTTTCAGTTAATTTTATCGGATACGCCAGGAATCATCAAGCCAGCATATGAAATGCAGCAATCAATGATGAACTTTGTGAAATCAGCTTTTGAAGATGCAGACATATTAATTTATATGGTCGAGATTGGAGAACAAGAATTAAAAGACGACGCTTTTTTTAATAAAATCATTCACGCTAAAATTCCGGTTCTATTATTGTTGAATAAAATTGACAATTCAAATCAAGTACAATTGGAAGAGCAAGTAGCATTTTGGACCGAAAAAGTACCCAATGCAGAAATTTTCCCAATATCGGCTTTGCAGAATTTTAATGTGCCCGAAGTTTTTGGACGTATTATAGAATTGTTGCCAGAATCTCCTGCGTATTATCCAAAAGATCAATTGACGGACAAGCCGGAACGTTTTTTTGTAAATGAAACGATTCGAGAGAAAATCTTGTTGAATTACAGTAAAGAGATTCCGTATGCGGTTGAGATCGTGACAGAAGAATTTTTTGAAGATGAAAATATTATCAGAATCCGTTCACTTATTATGGTAGAACGCGATACACAAAAAGGAATTATAATTGGACACAAAGGAGCGGCTTTGAAAAAGGTAGGAATGGAAGCTCGTGCTGATTTAGAGAAATTCTTTGGAAAACAAATTCACATTGAATTGTATGTGAAAGTGAATAAAAATTGGAGAAGTAATGCCAATATGTTGAAACGATTCGGATACAATCAGTAGACAGTGCGTAGTGAAAAGTGAGTAGTGAACGGTTAACAGAAAATAGTTTTTGTAAATTAGTTTCAGTTCAAAAAATATTTAGAATCAGTGTTAGAATTCAATTCTAGCACTGATTTTTTTTAGCCCAGATCGCAATGAAAACCCCGCAGTAAAAAAAGCCTGTTGTTGCTGTGATTGCAGAGCGACCAGCGGAAGCTCCTGCAAGCATATTGCAACAATTGCTTTTTGAGCGAGGAGTTGCATTGAAGTGCTGGAATAGCTTCTAATTAAGAATCGATTGTTTTTTGAAATAGTTTTTCGAGCTCGTGCATTTGATCGTTTCCGTTGTGCCTAATTTGGCGAGCAATAAAGTAGAGCAAAAACCAGGAGATTACCATAAGAACTAGCACGATGTAATCCGTGGTTAGTGCTTGATGCAATACATAATCAGCGTATAAAATTCCGCAAAATATTAAAAATACGCCCGCGATTATAAAGTGTAGGAACATAAAGAATGTCCACAAAGTGGGATCGGGGCCAAAGAGACCTCGAATGTGCGTTTCGTTTTTATCTTTTTCTTCTAATTCTAGGTGTAAGTGAGGCGAGTAAAATTTCTTTTGTTCGCCTTGAATGAAAAGCCAAATATGCGTTCCGCTTGTTTTGATGTTGTAATTTGGATTTTTTTCTTGTTTTAAATTCTCGAATTTCTGTAAAATAGTTGCTGTGTTTTCAGGAACGTCTTGGTAAAATCGGAGTAAAAGGCGCACTTGGTTATCGACTTCCATAAGCGGTTTGATTTGGTTTAAATTGGCTTTGACTTGCGAATATATCAAAAAAATAGAAATTCAGCGTTTTTAACACTACCTTTGCGAAATATTTGAAGAAAAATTATGAATAACATTGTTGCGATAGTAGGAAGACCTAATGTGGGGAAATCAACCCTTTTTAATAGGCTGATACAAAGAAGAGAAGCTATTGTAGATTCAGTTTCTGGAGTTACCAGAGATAGAAACTACGGTAAAAGCGAGTGGAATGGAAAAGAATTTTCGGTTATTGATACCGGTGGATACATCCGTGGTTCGGATGATGTTTTTGAAGGAGAAATTCGCAAGCAAGTAGAATTGGCTATTGATGAGGCTGATGTAATTATTTTTGTGGTTGATGTTGAAGAAGGAATTACTCCGATGGATGATGCCGTTGCAAAATTGTTGCGTAAAGTAACAAAACCGGTTTTATTGGCAGTAAACAAAGTAGATAACGCCATGCGCGAAAAAGATGCGATTGAATTTTATAACCTTGGTTTAGGTGAGTATTATACATTTGCAAGTATTTCTGGAAGTGGAACTGGAGATTTATTGGATGCTTTGATTAAAGCTTTTCCAGAAAAGCCAGTTGTTGAAGAAGCTTCTGACCTGCCTCGTTTTGCTGTTGTTGGTCGTCCAAATGCAGGAAAATCTAGTTTTATAAATGCACTTATTGGTCAAGACCGTTATATAGTTACCGACATTGCAGGAACAACGCGTGATGCGATTGATACAAAGTTTAACCGTTTTGGTTTTGAATTTAACTTGGTTGATACGGCTGGAATTCGTCGTAAAGCTAAAGTTAAAGAAGATTTAGAGTTTTACTCGGTGATGCGTTCCGTACGTGCTATTGAGCATGCAGATATTTGTATTTTGATTATTGATGCTACTCGTGGTTTTGAAGGGCAAGATCAGAGTATTTTTTGGTTGGCCGAAAAAAACCGTAAGGGGGTTGTAATATTAGTGAACAAATGGGATTTGGTTGAAAAAGAAACCATGAGTACCCGTGATTACGAAGAGAAAATTAGAGAGGAATTAATGCCATTTACAGATGTGCCTATTCTTTTTGTGTCGGCTTTAACAAAACAACGTTTGTTGAAGGCATTAGAAGCGACTGTTCAGGTTTTTGAAAACAGAAAACAACGTATCGCGACTTCAAAATTCAACGAATACATGTTAAAGGTTATTGAAGCATATCCGCCACCCGCTACTAAGGGTAAATATGTGAAGATTAAATATTGTATGCAGTTGCCAACTCAAACACCACAATTTGTGTTTTTTGCTAACTTACCACAATATGTAAAAGAGCCATACAAACGTTATCTAGAAAATAAAATTAGAGACAATTGGGACTTTTCAGGAGTGCCGATAGATATTTACATAAGAGAGAAATAAAAGTAAAATCCCGAGCAATCGGGATTTTTTTATACTACTTAAATACTAAAGCTTCAAGTTAATTCTTGGAGCTTTTTTATTTTAAAAAAACAGATTGGAGCGAAAAATAATGATTGCTAATTGTTTGCTGTCAAGGTGTTGTGTTTTATTTATTTTTTATTTTTAATGCTTTTTATTATATTTATGAGATCTAAAATTGGAATAAATAAAAAGCAGGCGTGTTTGCAACTAAGATTATAGACATCGTTTCGAATTATTTTTTAGAAATTAAATTGTAAATTTAGATTCCTTCTCTTCTTTAGTGGTAAAACTCAAAAATATGAAATACAAATTAGTCTGTCTTTTTAGCGTTTTTATTCTTTTTTTCTCTTGCAAAGAAAATGATAATGCTCCCGATAAAGCGGATAGATCTTTAATGATAAAATCGACTGTAGCGACCAAATCAGGCCTTGGTTCTTGGCAAGATTTACCACGAAAACAAATCGAAGATTATGTGAAAATGATAAGCGATTCGACTTCGAAAAACTTTATTCCTGTTAGTGATCGTATTGCGGTATTTGAGACCGATGGTACTCTGTGGTCTGAAAAACCCATTCCTCTTCAAGCAAAATTTATCTTTTCGCAATTAAAACAAATGTCTGCTAAACATCCGGAATGGAAAAATGATCCTGTGCTAAATGGTATACTAAATGACAATCTCGAGCCACTACGAAAATCAGGTAACTCTGGTGTAAAGTCAATTTTAGACGCTATTCAAATCGATCAAACAGATACAGAATATACTGCTGCTGTGAATAAATGGATGAGTAATTCAACAGATAAAAAGTTTGCTAAACCGTACAAGCAAAATGTATATGCACCGATGATCGAATTATTAAAGTTCTTGCATAAAAATGATTTTAAAACATTTTTAGTGAGCAATAGTGGAACCCGTTTTATTCGAGCTTTTTCGGAAGAAGTATTTGGGATACCGCCCTATCAGATTATTGCAAGCAGAGACGACGATAAAGTAGCTAGCAAAGAATTGAATGGATTGTTTGTTGGTGATTCCTTAGGAAAAGTTGAAGCAATACAACGATTTATTGGTAAAGTTCCGGTATTTTATGGCGGTAGTATTGATGCGGATAACAAAATGATACAGTATGCAAATAGTAGTACGTATAAAAGTATGATATTGTTAATACATCACACGGATAGCATTAGAGAATTTAAATACCATAGTACAATGGATTCTAAAAATTCAGCAAATGTTCTAAAAGAGGCGAAAGAAAAAAAATGGATGGTCATTAATAAGCAGAAAGACTGGTCCAAAGTATTTGCTTTCGAGAAATAATTCTTAATTAGTAAAAGTTAAAAGAGATAAACCATGTTGAGGTTTATCTCTTTTTTTTGTCTTATAGTGAGTATTTGACTGTTAGTCCGTACGTGCGCTGATCGCCCAGCACCGCTGCGTACTGTCCTGAGTTTCCAGCTGCAGGCAATAGTTGTTCGTAGTAGTTTTTATTTAAAAGATTTCTTCCCCAGATAAAAAACGACAGTCCTTCCGCGGTACGAAAGCCGATTCGGCCGTTGATGATCGCGTAACCGTCTACAACCAAATATTTTGATGGTGTGGCACTAGATGAAAATGTAGAACGATAGTACGAATCTAGCGCTAAGAATAATTTTCCTTGGTTGGCAAATAACGTTCCTTCTTTGGATAAATCGCCGCCCAATGTGGCAGACCATTTAGATATTCCAGGTAATGAACTTCCTGATATGTCTTTGAAAGGTTGAGAAGCTCCAGTTTCTTCTATAGACAGTGGTGCATTTTTGAAACTTTGATATACTCCATCGGTGTACGACACCGCTCCGTTAAATTTTAAACTTTTATTCGCAGCAATATTTGTTTCTAGTTCTACTCCTCGTACCCTAACTTTTTCTGCGTTGGCAAGATAACCGCGATTCACTCCTAATTCGGCCGATTGTATTTGAGTTTGATAGTTCGTAATTTCAGTGTTAAAGGCTGTCAAATTAATAATAGCATTTTCAAATGGAGAAGATTTTATTCCAATTTCGTAATGAGTTACTTCTTCTGGTTTTATAGTTGCCAGTTCGAGAATTGGCAATCCGTTCTTGGTCGGTAATCCACCTAAATTTATTCCCACTGGTTTGTAACTTTTAGCAAAAGTGGCAAAAGTATGTATGTTTTCTGAAAACTGATATGAGAGTGTCAGATTACCTGAAAAATTGGTATCCTCTACGTCGGTAGTAAAAGCTTGATCATTGTAGACCGACTTTTTGAGTGCAATAAGAGCAGGGTCATTAGTTTGGAGCCCTCCATAAGTCGCACGACTGTAATCTACTTTTTTCGCATCATAATTGTATCTCAGTCCAGGCAATATATGCAGCTTGGACGTGATTTCCCAATCTAGTTGTCCAAATATTGCGCTACTAAAGGTGTTTAAAGTTGACTTAGTTTTTATTCCGTATCCGTCTAAAAGTCCCGGAGTTTGCCATAACAGACTAGTTGAATTTTGTGAAAAGCGCCATTGTGCTGCACCGGATTCTTCAATATGATACGGGTCCGTTTTTAGATCTTGCCCGATAAAAAACAACCCTAAGATTCCGCTTAGTTTGGCATTGATTTCTCCAGCGTAGCGTAGTTCTTGCGTCCATTGTTGGTGTTTCGAAGTGGCTTGGGAAAGTTGCAACACTGGAAGTCCTGTAAAATCTCTATCATTCGAAGGATCCCAATTCCAGAAACGCCAAGCAGTAGTAGCAGTTAGGGTTGCATTTCCTACTTTATTCTCAATATTTAATGCTATTCCACCTAAATCCTGTCCAGATCTCCACGGTGTGTCATGATCAATTTTTCGATCGAAGGCATTTTTACTTGGAAGCGTATAATTTAAGTCAGTAATAATTTCATTGAATTGTCGGTAAGCGGGTCGTTGCGTAGGAGCGACTCCAGCTACAATTTGAGCATAACCATCTGGTCGTTGACGTGTATAATCGGCAGAAAGAATTATTTCGAGATTTTCTTTTGGAGTAAAAAGAATTTGACCTCTAACTCCAAGATTATTCAAATCATTCACAGCTTTGCCTGTTTTTACATTTTCAATTAGCCCATCGCGTTGAGTTCCCGAAAAAGACAATCTTCCAGCTATGGTTTTGGTTAATGCTCCAGTAACCGATGATTTGGCTTGAAGAAAACCATAGTTGCCGTAACTCACTTCAAAATTAGCTCTTGACTTAAAACTCGGTTTACGTGTAACCACATTAAAAGTACCAGCGGTAGTGTTTTTCCCAAACAAGGTCCCTTGCGGGCCTCGTAAAACTTCAATTCTGTCGACATCTAAAAAATCTAGTGTAGTGGCTGCCGCCCGAGCAAAATAAACACCGTCGACATAAAAACCTACTCCAGGGTCGATTCCATCATTCGTTAAACCAAAGGTAGAACCAAGTCCGCGAATGTTTATAGAGGTATTTCTAGGATTAGAGGAGTACAGTTGAACTGAAGGAACCAATTCTTTTAGGCGGTTAACATTAAAAGCCTCCGCTTCTTCTGCTTGTTTTCCGCTGATCAATGTGATCGGAATAGGAACATTCTGAATTTTCTCTATTCTTCTTCTTGAAGAGATAACTACTTCTATGAGTTGTTGCTCTTCGTGTAATACTATGGCTAAAACTTCTGTTGATGCATCGTCAAGTGCCGTTTCCTGGGCTTGATAACCCTTTTTTTCTATGAGTAATGTGCCGTTATTTTTTTCTAATAGTTCCGTTGCAAAGCTAAAATAACCGTTCTCGGTCGTTAGCGTAGTAAATGAAGTTCCGGTCAAAGAGACTTGTGCTCCAGAGAGTGGAATTATTTTTGAGTTGGTTACAAAACCTTCTATTTTCTGTGAAAAAGCATTGCTGCTTATTAAAGTTAATACTGCTGCAAATTTTATTTTTATTGAAAAGTTCATTTTATAGGATGTATATGTGATTAGTGTAGTTTAATTTGATTTTTTTTACCAACACATACACATCGTAATACTTTCTATTGCTTTTGATACTCGTTTTCGTGGTCTTTCTTTTTTGTCTGGATTGGTTGTCATAGTTTATAATTTTGTTTCTACAATAAATTTTTGACAAATATACATTAATTCTACCGAATTAGTCGAGTTTAAATAAAAATATTTTTATTTATGGACTAAAGAGGCAACAGTTATGCCTTCCATCGCTTTTAAAGTTTCATCACGAATAAGCACCAAACCCTGTCTGAGACTGCATTCTGACTCCGTTTTGCAATCGATGCAACGTTCGTAAAAATTTAAGGAAGCACAAGGAAGTAAGGCAATAGCGCCATCAAATAAGCGATGAATATCGGCTAAAGTAATCTCATTTTTGGACTTGACGAGATAATAGCCACCCATTTTTCCTTGTTTACTACTTACAAAATGGGCTCGCTTTAAATCCAATAGAATCTGCTCCAAGAACTTTTTAGGTATGTTGGCACCTTCCGCAATTTCTATAGTGCGGGAAATGTGATTCTCCTCTTGACTGGCTAAATAAAGCAAAGCCTTAAGCGCGTATTTTGCCTTTTGTGATAACATGTATTGTGAATTGTAAAATATTAATTGAGGTAAAAAATTGTAAATTATTAACTGTGAATTACAAATCTGAAGATTGTAGCTAATTTATTTAATTTTAAGTCTTACTATTTTAAAATTAACTCCTTCATTTTACCAGCTTCCTCCAGAACCTCCTCCAGAGAATCCACCGCCACCAAAGCCACCACCAAAACCTCCGCCACCGAAACCACCACCAGATGATCCGCCGCCAAAACCTCCGAAACCTCCAGCACTTCGACCCAAATTACTTAAAATAATAGCATCTAATAAACTAGGACCGCCACCACCTCTGTTGCCTGAGTTTCCGCCACCGCCACCTTTATTTTTGGCTAATAGAAATAGTACAATTACCACAATAATTATAAATGGTAAAATAGGAAAATCTTGTCCTTTGCTTTGTTTTCGAGAACCTTTATACTTTCCTTTAAAAACATCAAAAATTGCATCTGCGCCTTTATCAAGACCACGATAATAACTACCTGCTTTAAATTCTGGAATGATAATGTTACGAGCTATTTCACCACCAATACCGGCAGTCAGTCGATCTTCCAAACCGTAACCTGGCGAAATCCAAATCTTTCTTTCGTCTTTAGCTAATAAAATTAAAACACCATTATCTTCTTTCGCTTGTCCGATTCCCCATTCTTGTGCCCATTTAGGGGTCAAAATTCCAATGTCCTCGTTTTTTAAACTTTCGATTGTAATCACTACAATTTGAGACGAAGTAGAGTCTGAATAGCGGACTAGTTTTTCTTCTAACTGCGTTTTTTCTGTTGCACTTAACACATTGGCATAATCGTAAACCGACGTTTGAAACTTAGGTTTTTCGGGAATGGTAAATTGCGAAAATGCACAATTTGTGATAAAAAAAGCGATTGTTAAAAAGACAATTTGAATAATTCCGTTGGAATTTGATGCTTTATTTGGGGAAATTTTCATTAGTTATCCTTTTGAGATTTCATTAGATAATTCGTTGACGTCGTCTACCGACCAAGGGAAATATTTCTTAAGCTGTTCTCCAGCCATCAAAATACCATCAACTATTCCTTGTTTAAAGTTTTTTTGTTGAAACTGCTTTGCCATTAGTTCTTTGGTACTGTTCCAAAAATCAGCAGCTACCAGATCGTTAATTCCTTTGTCTCCACAAATAACAAAATTTTTATCCGCTACAGCAAAATAAAATAAAACACCATTTTGCAATTCAGTAGCATCCATTTTAAGCTCCTCAAAAACTTCTAAAGCTCTGTCAAAATGCAGTTTCGAAGTCGTTTTTTCAATATGCACTCTTATTTCGCCCGAGGTGTTTTTTTCGGCTATACGAATCGCTTCCACAATTTCTTGCTCTTCTTCCTTACTTAAAAAATCTTCTACTTTTGACATTTACAGTATCTTTAAAATGAAGATTAACGATTTTTAAAAGCGGCCTTTTCAAGCTGCGATTAAAAATCGTTAATCAAAAATGTTGTATTAGAATTTAACTTCAACTGGTTTATCAGCACCTGCAACCGATTCAAAATATGGTTTTTCTTTGTATTCGCTCAAGAACCACTTGTTCGGAATAGTTAACACGTAGCTATTGTAAACTTGTACAGATTCATTGAAACGAGTTCTAGCTGTTAAGATTTGATTTTCAGTGCTGGCCAATTCATCTTGTAATTTTAAGAAATTTTGATTGGCTTTCAACTCCGGATATCTTTCAACAGAAACCAGTAATCGAGATAAAGAAGACGAAACGCCACTTTGAGCTTGGTTAAATTGAGACAATTGCTCTGGCGTAACATTAGCGGGATCAATAGTTACCGAAGTAGCTTTTGCACGCGCTTCAATAACAGCAGTTAGAGTTGATTTTTCAAAATCAGCTGCACCTTTTACTGTGTTCACCAAGTTTCCGATAAGGTCGTTACGTCTTTGGTAAGCCGTTTGTACATTTCCCCATTCTTTATTAACAGCTTGGCTGTGTTTTAAAGCTGTGTTTTTAATTCCAATTGACCAAAAAGCAATAATAGCAATAAGTGCTACAATAATTCCTACGGGGATTAACCATTTTTTCATGTTTGTCTAATTTTAAGTTTTAATGTTTCTTGTTATAGTTCGCTTTTAATGGCGGTTAATTGTGATTTAATACTTTCTAATTTACGTATAATTTCAAATGTATCTAATGTTTTTTTCTGTCCTTGCTTTAGATGGGTTTTGGCACCTTCCAAAGTAAAACCTCTTTCTTTTACTAAATGATATATCAATTGCAAATTTTTGACATCTTCGGGAGTAAACATTCTATTGCCTTTGGCATTTTTTTTTGGTTTCAAAATATCAAATTCGCTATCCCAAAACCGAATCAAAGACGCATTGACGGCAAAAGCTTTGGCTACTTCGCCAATGCTAAAATATCTTTTGTCCTTTGAAAGCTCAATATGCATAATTTATCTCGTACTAAATTAAAAAGCAACGGTAATTTCAATAGCAACTACATACTAAAAATCAGTTTTAATTGCCCTAGCAACAGTAAATTTACTATTAAAAAGAACAAATCAAAACTAAGAAAATGTTAATCTAACGATTGGTTTTCTAAATTGGCCAATTTCGCAATGGCAACGTATTCTGCCGCCGATATGTTTCCGTAATAAAAATTCAACGGATTCACGACTTTTCCATCTTTATGAACTTCATAATGACAGTGTGGCCCTTGCGATCGGCCAGTGCTTCCAACATAACCAATTACGTCTCCACGTTGTACTTTTTGACCCACGCGACAGTTGTATTTGCTCATGTGTGCATACAATGTTTCATATCCAAAGCCATGTTTTATCACTACATGATTGCCGTATCCCGAGGCATTATTGTCCGCTCGTGCGATTACACCATCTCCTGTGGCGTAGATTGGCGTTCCGGTGTTAGCGGTAAAATCCATTCCCGCGTGCATCTTTCTCACTTTCGTGAAAGGGTCACTTCTATAACCAAAACCAGATGCCATTCGTTTTAAATTTTCATTTTGTACCGGCTGAATCGCAGGAATAGCAGCTAATAAATCTTCTTTAGCGTTCGCTAGTTTTAAAATTTCATCTAATGATTTGGATTGAATCGCCAATTCTTTAGACAAACCGTCCATTCTTTTAGTGGTATTTTTAACCAGTTGTGAGTTGTTGTAGCCTTCTAGTTTTGTGTAGCGGTCTTTTCCTAAAAGCCCTGATTTTCGAATAGAATCAGAGATTTCAGATTTATTAAAGTACACGCGATATAAATTGTTGTCTCGCTCGCCCAAGGCATCTGCAACGGCATCAATTTCATCCATTTTTTTATTTAAAATGGCGTAGTTTAATTTCAAGTTTTCAATTTCACGCGTAAGCAGTCGATCTTTTGGGGTTTCAAAAAAAGGCATATTTAATAAAAGAATAAATGCCAAAAATCCAAACAAAGACGAAGCCACGAAAAAAAGAACGAAAACGCCAAATTTAGTTCGTTTTTTTGTTTTTATTTTTCGATACGCCAGATTTTCAGAATCGTAATAATATTTTACTTTCGCCATATTTTAAAATACCCTATTTTTGCACTTCGTAAAAAAGGTTGGTCGAACAAATTTAAGAAATGTTTCAGTTGTTCGTCATTTTTTCAAAGATAATTATATTATTAAACCTTTTTGATATATAGAAATAAGATTGAAAATATAAAGATTTATCGCGTAGTTCAAGCTTTTAAATCTTTCAATTTTAGATCTTTCAATCATTCAATTTAAATAAAATGAAATCACAAGAAGTACGTAAACAATTTCTAGACTTTTTTCAAAGCAAAGGGCATCTTATCGTTCCTTCGGCGCCGATTGTACTTAAAGACGATCCGACTTTAATGTTTAACAACTCGGGAATGGCGCAGTTTAAAGAATATTTTTTAGGAAACGCCAAGCCAAAAAGTCAAAGAATAGCTGATTCACAAAAATGTTTACGCGTTTCTGGAAAGCACAACGATTTAGAAGAAGTAGGTATTGATACCTATCATCACACGATGTTTGAAATGCTAGGAAACTGGTCTTTTGGTGATTATTTTAAGAAAGAAGCCATTCATTGGGCTTGGGAATTATTGACTGAAGTGTACAAAATTGACAAAGACATATTATATGTAACTGTTTTTGAAGGAAGCGAAGAAGAAAATGTTCCTTTTGATCAAGAAGCGTACGATATTTGGAAGACGTTAATTGCAGAAGACCGTATTTTATTGGGAAATAAAAAAGATAACTTTTGGGAAATGGGCGATCAAGGACCATGCGGACCTTGTTCTGAAATTCACGTTGACATTCGTTCGGCGGAGGAGAAAGCAAAGACTGATGGTAAGACTTTAGTAAATGCAGATCATCCACACGTGGTTGAAATTTGGAACAACGTATTTATGGAATTTAACCGTAAAGCCGATGGTTCTCTTGAAAAATTACCAGCACAACATGTAGATACCGGAATGGGTTTTGAGCGTTTGTGTATGGTTTTACAAAACGTACAATCTAATTATGATACCGATGTTTTTTCGCCAATAATTAAAGAAATCGAAGAAATAACGGGTTCGAAATATACGATTAAAGCTTCGGATGATGAAGAAGAAAAAATCAACATTGCAATTCGTGTAATTGCAGATCACGTTCGTGCTGTAGCATTTGCTATTGCTGATGGACAATTGCCCTCCAATACTGGAGCGGGTTATGTAATTCGTCGTATTTTACGTCGTGCTATTCGTTACGGTTTTACTTTTTTAAATACCAAAGAGCCTTTTATTTATAAATTGGTTGAAGTTTTAAGTGCTCAAATGGGCGACTCTTTTCCAGAAATTCGTTCTCAAAAAACATTGGTTACCAATGTAATTCGCGAAGAAGAAAATTCCTTTTTACGGGCACTTGATCAAGGATTAGTTTTGCTAGAAACCATTATTGTCAACACAACGGAAAAAGTTATTTCGGGTAAAAAAGCATTTGAATTATACGATACCTATGGTTTTCCAATTGACTTAACGGCCTTAATTCTTTCTGAAAATGGATTGGAATTGGATGAAGCGGAGTTTGAGTCGGAATTGCAGAAACAAAAGGACCGTTCGAGAGCGGCTTCGAAAGTAAAAGCAGGCGATTGGCAAATTTTGGTCGATGATGAAGAAGAAGAATTTATTGGTTACGATCACACGCATGCCAAAGTAAAAATTACACGATATCGTAAAGTAGAAAGTGTAAAAGACGGTGAGGTCTATCAAATAGTATTTAATATGACGCCTTTTTATCCAGAAGGTGGAGGACAAGTAGGAGATAAAGGTTATTTTGAAGCAGGAAATGGCGATGTAATTTATATCATCGACACTAAGAAGGAAAATAATGTGATCATTCATTTGGCGAAAGAATTACCAAGTAATCTTAGTGGATTTTTTACCGCTTATGTTGATCAAGACAATAGAAAAAGCTCGGCTTCAAATCACTCGGCGACACACTTAATGCATCAAGCGTTGCGCCATATGTTGGGTACGCACGTAGAGCAAAAAGGATCGTTGGTTAATTCGAAAAACTTGCGTTTTGACTTTTCACACTTTTCAAAAGTGACTGATGAAGAGTTACAACAAGTAGAAGATTTTGTAAATGCTCGTATTCAAGAACAATTACCGCTCATTGAAAGACGCAACGTACCTTTCGCGCAAGCGGTTGAAGAAGGTGCAATGGCTTTGTTTGGAGAGAAATACGGTGATAATGTTCGTGCAATTAAGTTTGGTGACAGTATGGAATTGTGTGGGGGAATTCACGTAAATAATACTGCCGATATTTGGTATTTTAAAATTGTGAGTGAAGGTGCTGTTGCAGCTGGAGTTCGTCGTATTGAAGCGATTACTTCTGGAGCAGTAAAAGAATATTTTCACCGCCAATCCGATAAGTTAAAAGAGATAAATGAGGTGCTTAAAAATGCGCAAGATCCAATAAAAGCAGTAGTTTCTTTGCAAGAAGATAATGCTAAATTGAAAAAACAATTGGAGGTTTTATTGAAAGATAAAGCTAAAAATATGAAAGGGGACTTGGCGAAAGAATTGCAAGAAATAAACGGGATTCAATTTTTAGCGAAACAAGTAGATTTGAATGCAGAAGGAGCGAAAGATTTAGCTTACGAATTAGGGACTTTAGGAACTAATTTATTTCTTGTTTTGGCAACTGTCGAAGAAGGAAAACCAATGCTAACGTGCTACATATCTAAAGAATTGGTTGCTGATAGAAAGCTGAACGCGGGGCAAGTAGTTCGCGAATTAGGAAAGCACATTCAAGGTGGTGGAGGCGGACAACCGTTTTTTGCTACTGCTGGCGGTAAAAATGCAGAAGGAATTCCTTTGGCTTTAGAAAATTCTTTGGAGTTTGTGAAGTAAGTTTTTTTGAAAGAGGTACAAAGAAAAGAAGGGGTTAGTAATCAAAGGTTTGAAGATTTTATCTTGATAATTAAAAGTCTAAATAATTGAGTGTTCAATTATTTAGACTTTTTAATTTTGTAGAATAAGCGTAAATTTAAATGAATTTTTTTTCAATCCGGACTATGATTCTGACAAGTGAAATTTTTAAAAAGTTCCGTCCGTTACAGATATGCTGCCTTCATCGGAATGCAAAATTTGTCTAAGTAGGCTAATTTGAAGTAATCAAAAATCGTTAATCACTTATTTTAATACTTATGCAATTCACCACCCAAATACCAATTTTCAAAACTAAATCACCAATTGATTACAATTCCAAAATAATCTTATTGGGTTCGTGTTTTGTCGAAAATATGGGCGAGAAACTAAGCTATTTTAAATTTCAAAATACTATTAATCCATTCGGAATTATATTTAATGCGGTTTCTATCGAAAAATTGATGTATCGAGCAGTGAATTTCATTGAATTCACTGAAAAAGATATTTTCTTTTATAACGACTTGTGGCATTGTTATGAGGTCCATTCGGAATTGAGTAACCCAGATAAAGAAAAATTTTTAGAAATCTTAAACGAGCGTATTCAATCGACTAATAAGCAAATTTCTGAAGCCAGTCATCTTATCATTACATACGGAACTTCTTGGGTTTATAAAGAAAAAAAAGCAAATCAAATTGTTGCCAATTGTCATAAAGTGCCACAAAAGGAGTTCGAGAAAGTATTGCTTTCTGCAGAAGAAAATCAACACGCAATTCAAAATACATTGCTTTTAATTCAGCAACTCAACAGCGATTGTAAAATTACAATTACCATTTCGCCTGTACGTCATATCAAAGATGGTTTTATAGAAAATCAGGTGAGTAAGGCAAATTTGATTACCACTGTTTATGGCATCTCAAAAAGGGAACTTTTCAAACAAAAAGCTTTAGAGTACTTTCCTTCTTATGAAATTGTGATGGATGAACTTCGTGATTATCGGTTTTATGCTGAAGATATGCTTCATCCAAACGTTACGGCGACTCGATACATTTGGAAGCTTTTTAAAGAAAATTACATTTCAGAAAATACTTTTTCGGTAATAGAAGAAATTGATACGATTCAGAAAAGTCTGCTGCACAAACCATTCAATCCAAATTCAGAAAGTCATTTAAAATTCGTAGCCAAATTGCATGAAAAAATTAGTACTTTAGTAACACGCTATCCGCACATTCAATTTAAAAATGATTAGAAAAATACTTTTATTTTCGGCAATTGTTGTAGTTATTCTTTTAGCTTTTCGCTTTTGCGAATTTAAAAAAGACGATACATCAACTATAGATTACAATAATTTGATTCAAGAACAGATTGTTAATGTGGGTAAATTGGTTGTCACCGAAGGTCATTTTTCAGAAGTAATAACCTATAAAGATCAGCAAAAATATTTAATGAAAATGTTTTCGTTTGAGAAGAAAGCATTGATTGTGGTAAATGCAGATGTTACGGTTTCGTATGATTTGCATCAAATGAAATACGATATCGATGAAAAAAATAAAACGATAACAATTATCTCTATCCCCAAAGAAGAGATCAAAATAAGTCCTGATATTAAGTTTTATGATGTGGAACAAAGTCAGTTGAATCCGTTTACAGGTGAAGATTATAATAAAATCAATGCATCTGTAAAAGCTAATTTAGCTAAGAAAATTGCAAAGTCCAGTTTAAAATCTAATGCTAAAAACAGATTAATTAGTGAATTGTCTAAAATTTTGATTCTAACTAAAACAATGGGCTGGACCTTGCAATACGAGGGACAAGTAATCGAACAAGAATCTGATTTAAAGCAAGATTTAAAGTTGTAATAAATAGAACGCAGAATAATCTTCTAGCGTTTTTTAAATTTTATGGCGTTACCATAAACGTAGATGCTTTTCGCTTCCATTTGTTTTTTTAAGTCAGAAATAGTAAAACAAATTATTACAATTATATAACAGTTAGAATTTCAATTTTTAGAAATTTGATGTTGTTAATTACGTCTTGTAAAGAAGGACAATTCAAACAGAAACCTATAAAGAATGAGTGTACAAATTCCTGCAATAGTTCAAAAAATAATTCGCATTGTACTTTGGTGTGTCGGAATTATTGTGGCTATTTTGTTGTTGTTAATTGTTTTAATCCAGGTGCCATCGGTGCAGAATTTCGCCAAGGACAAAGCCGTTACTTTTTTGGAAGGTAAAATTAAAACAAAGGTAGCAGTTGATCATATTTCTATTCGTTTTCCAAAAAAAATAATTTTAGAAGGTTTTTATTTTGAAGACCAAAAAAAGGACACGCTGTTGAGTGGGAAACGCTTGGAAGTTGATATTGATTTATTTAAAATTTTAAATCATCAAATTGAAATCAATTCATTTTTACTTGAAAATACTACGGCTAATATTTCAAGAAACAAGGATTCCGTTTTTAATTTCGATTACATAATTAAGGCTTTTGAATCTCCAAATTCGGAACCAAAAGATACAACCAGTACGCCGTATACAATTAGCGTAGTTCAACTAGATTTAAAAAATATTAAGTTTGGGTTTAAAGATGTACTAGCTAAAAATGATGTTCATTTGAAGCTGAATGAGTTTCATACCAAATTTAATAAATTCGACTTAGATGGCATGGATTTTAATATTCCGGACATCAATTTAAATGGTTTTCAGTTGACTATGAACCAAGATATGGTCGAGAAAATCGCCGAAACTTCGGTACAAACGTTGGATACAATATCGAAAACGCCTCATTTTAAATTGAAGCTAGATAAAATTCAGCTTTCTAAAATTAAAATTCTCTACGACAATAAGGACTCCAGATTGAACTCAGGTTTAGATTTGGGTGATTTAAAACTAGTGGTCAATTCGATAGATATTAATAAGCAATCTATTGATTTAAAGTCGTTTGAAGTCAAAAATTTAAAAGGAAATTTACTTTTAGGAAAAAGTGACAGAGAAATCAAAACTCCAAAATTAGACAGCACAAGTATTAAGCAACAAGGATGGAGAGTTAAATTGAAATCGGTAGATTTTCAAAATATTGCTTTTCGTTACGATGATATGCAAACCAGAAAAGCAGTAAAAGGTATTGATTACTCTCATTTGGATTTGAAAAACTTTAATACGAGAATTGGGGAACTGTATTATGCAAACGATACAATTTCGGGACAAGTACATTCATTAACCGTTCAAGAAAGAAGTGGACTGAATATTCAGGCTTTAAAAACAGATTTTATTTATGGACCTAAAAAAGCATCGCTTCAAAAGTTATATTTAAAAACGCCAAAAACAATTTTGAAAGACAATGTGCAACTCCATTATGCTTCTGTTAAGTCACTTTCTACACACATTGGAGAGACCGTGATTGATGCTAATTTAAGTAATACCAAAATTGCCTTTCAAGATATATTAATTTTGGCTCCTAATTTGCAAAACACGAATCCTTTTAAGAGTAAGCCAAATGCGATATTAAGTTTAAATACGCGTGTAAAAGGCAAAATTAAAGACCTTTCTATTCCTCTTTTAGAAGTTGATGGATTAGGAACTACTAAAATTAAAGCATCAGGTAAAATTTCAGGTTTGCCCGATACCGATAAAATGTATTTGGATATTGTCATTCAAAATTTATCGAGCACTGCCAAAGATATTAACTCATTTATTCCAAAAGGAACGATTCCGAATTCGATTCAGTTGCCGTCAAAATTTGATTTAAATGGTAAATTTAAAGGAACAATTGCAAATTTTAAAACTGACCTAAATTTAAGAAGCAGTTATGGTGCTGCAAAAATTGATGCGCTTTTTGATCAACGAATTAAAAATCAAGAAAAGTACGATGCAGATGTTGCGTTTACCAATTTTGATTTAGGTCGATTAATTAAAAATGATTCGGTTGGAAAAATTACGTTGAATGCTAAAGTAAAAGGGAAAGGCTTGGATCCTAAAACTGCAAATGCAAAAGTGGATGCTATTGTAAAACAAGCCAATTTTAATAAATACAATTACACTAACATTAGTTTGAATGGAAGCATTGCCAACGGAAATTTTGATGTAAAAAGTAATAGTGCTGATCCAAATATTAAGTTCGATTTGGTTGCTAATGGTCGTTTTAAAGATAAATATCCAGCGGTCAAATTGAATTTAAATTTAGACATAGCCGATTTAGACAAATTAAATTTGCATGCTGGTCCGTTAAAATTGCGTGGAAACATTGTTGCAGATGTGACCAATAGCAATCCAGATAAATTGAATGGAAAGATTGTGGCCTCGAACGTTCAGATTTTAAAAGACGCCGAACCCATGGTTTTGGATTCTATCAAAATAATTGCTTTTTCTGATTCGGAAAAAAACAACATCAAAATAAGTTCTCAGTTTTTAAAGGCTGAAATGAATGGAAAATATAAATTGAGCACACTGGCAGATGCATTACAAGAAACAGTTTCTAAGTACATCAATTTGCACGTCACCGATAAAAAGGCAGCCAAGATAAAAGACGATCAACAATTTACTTTAGATCTTAAAATTGACAATGATCCAATTCTATTTCAGTTGATTCCAGAATTAACAAGTTTAGAGCCGATTGATTTGCATGCCAAATACGATAATAGAGCCGATACGTTAGTCGTAAAAGGTACTATTCCGAGATTGGTTTATGCAGGAAATACAATTTCTGGAGGAGTAATTAATGTAGAAGCAAAAGAAGATGCAATTGATTATGAAGTTAATTTAGGAACGGTACAAAATGCCCAATTTGAGTTGCCATTTACGAGCTTAAGAGGAACAATTGCCGACAATAAATTGACTTACGCCTTGCAGATTTTAGATAAATCTAAAAAAGAACGGTATTACCTTGCTGGTGGTTTAGCAGCCAATGAAGGTCAAAATACATTTACAATTGACATTGATAAATTACTATTGAATTATGAAAATTGGAAAATAAATCCAGATAATAGCATTGCTTTTGGAAGTAAGGGAATTTATATTGACAACTTCGAATTAAGCAATGGCAGTGATTTACTTAAAATCCAATCAGAAGGAAAGTCGAAAGATGTGCCTTTGAATATAGAATTTGCCAATTTTAAAATAGGTACTATTTTAAGTATGGTCCAAAAAGACGCAGTTTTGGCTGAAGGATTAATTAATGGTTCGGCTCGAATTGAAAACATGACCACAAAAGCAGTTTTTACATCGGACTTGAAAGTAGAACAATTTGCTTTTATGGGCGAGCCAGTTGGTGATCTTAGTGTAAAAGTCAATAACAAGAGCGCAGATACACTCGAAGCCAATGTAGGTTTAACAGGAGAAGGTAATGATGTAAAGATTTCTGGAAATTACGGCATTAGTAAAGGAAGCTTAGATTTGAATTTAGATATGAATATGCTGAATATTAAAAGTATTCAAGGCTTTACTATGGGTAATATAAGCGAAGGAACGGGTAAATTGACCGGAAATTTTAAAGTAAATGGAACTGTAGATGCACCAAAAGTAAACGGAATGCTACAGTTTGTAGATGCTGGATTTAGAGTTACCCAATTGAACTCATTCTTTACCATTAAAAATGAAAAAATTACTTTTAATAACGAAACCATACATTTAGATACGTTTGCCGTTGTAGATGAGAATAAGAATGATTTAGTTTTAAACGGAGATATTAAAACCGCTGATTTTATTAATTATAATTTTGGATTGACTGTTAAGGCTGATAATTTTAGAGCGGTAAACTCAAAAGCAAAAGATAGTGATTTGTTTTATGGGGATTTGTTTTTAGATGCAAAGTTAAATGTGAATGGAACATTACAAAGTCCAGAAGTGGATGGAAATGTAACCATTAATAAAGACACAAAGTTTACCGTGGTTATGCCACAATCTGATCCTTCGATTGCAGATAGGGAGGGAATTGTAGAGTTTGTAGACGAAGACAATGTGTACTTACGTCAAACCAAAGAATTGCAAACAAAACTGAATCAGTCCGAATTGTTAGGAATGAATGTAAATGTGGCGATTGCTATTAGTAAAGAAGCAGAGCTTACTTTGTTAATTGATAAAGCCAATGGTGATTATTTAAATTTAAAAGGAGAAGCGCAGTTAACAGGTGGAATTGATCCGTCAGGAAAAACTACTTTGACTGGTAAATACACTTTTGACGAAGGAGCTTACGAAATGAATTTTAATATGTTGCACCGAAAATTTGACATTCAAAAAGGAAGTTATATTATTTGGAATGGTGAACCAACGGAAGCAACATTAAATATTACAGCGATTTATAAAGTTGAAACTGCGCCAATTGATTTGGTAGGAAGTCAGTTGCCGACCAACAGCCCAACAATCAGAAATACATATAAACAAAAAATTCCGTTTCAAACTATTCTAAAAATGAATGGTGAGTTAATGAAACCAGAAATTTCTTTTGACATCAAATTACCTGATGGAAATTACGGAGTTTCTTCAGATGTGGTTACACTTTCGCAAGGAAAATTGGAAGAATTGCGTCAAGATCCAGCAGAGATGAACAAGCAAGTGTTCGCTTTGTTATTGTTGAATCGTTTTGTGGGAGAAAATCCGTTTGAAAGTGAAAGTGGAGGCGTTAGTGCCGAAACCATCGCGAGACAGAGTGTGAGTAAAATACTATCGGAACAACTGAATAATTTGGCGGGTGATTTAATTAAAGGTGTTCAATTGGAGTTTGATTTAGAGTCAAGTGATGATTATACTTCTGGAGCGCGTCAAGAACGTACCGATTTAAATGTTGGTCTTTCTAAGAAGTTATTAAACGATCGCTTAAAAGTAACGGTAGGAAGTAGTTTTGGTTTAGAAGGCGCACAACGAAACAATGAGGAAAGTACCAATATTGCTGGAGATGTGGCGTTAGATTATCAACTAACTTCGGATGGAAGATACATGATGCGAGCCTATCGTAAAAATGAATATCAGGTTGCTGTAGAAGGACAAGTAGTTGAAACTGGAGTAGCTTTTATCATTACGATGAGTTACAATAAGTTTAGAGAGCTGTTCCACCGCACCGAAGAGGAAAGACGAGTGATTCGTGAAGAAAAAGCACGAAAAGAAGAAAGAAAGGTCGAAGAACAAGCTGAGAAAGATAATACTCAGAAAAAAGAATAGTATGAGAGGGAGTTATTTAGTATATGGATTAGGAGTTTTGCTGTTTTTTGCAGTAGGGTGTGGCAATACAAAGTATTTGGCAGAAGGAGAATTATTGTATACAGGAGGTTCTGTAAAAGTAGAAGATTCTATTTTGAGAAAAAAGGAGCGCAAAGCACTTGCGTCAGAATTAAAGGGTTTGCTGCGGCCAAAGCCCAACAAGCAAATCTTAGGTTTGCGTCCTAAATTATGGATCTATAATTTGGCTGGAGAACCCAAAAAAGAAAAAGGAATTCGCTATTGGCTTAGAAATAAAGTAGGCGAAGCACCCGTATTATTTAGTCAAGTCGACTTGGACTATAATGCATCTCTGCTCCGAAATTATACTGAAAATAGAGGATATTTTAAAGTACGCGTTAGTGCCGATTCAACCACTCGTGGTAAAAAAGCATCTGCCGAATATGTGGTTAAGCCGTATCAACAATATATGATCAAGGAGGTTAATTTTATTTCTGATTCTACCAAATTATCTAAACAAATACGACGAATGGTCGAACGACGCAGTAAGCTAAAAGTTGGTAAACCGTACGATTTGGATGTAATAAAAGCAGAAAGAGAACGCATTGACATGCGAATGAAAGAACGTGGTTATTATTATTTTAATCCCGATTACCTATTAGCTCAAGTAGACAGTACAAAAGGAGATCATGAGGTAATCATCAACTTAAAAATTAAGGATGAAACACCTTCAAAAGCCAAGCAAGCGTATACTATTAATGATATTGTAGTTTATCCAAATTTTACTTTAGGGAAAGACAGTATGCAATATAAAAAAGCAGATATATTGCAATATGGCGATATTACTATCATTGACTCGACAGATACTTTTACTCCGAATGTTTTTGATAGAACGTTGTATTTCAAAAAAGGCGATTTATACAATCGTACCGATCATAATTTAACATTAAATAGGTTCGTCAATTTAGGAACTTTCAACTTTGTTAAAAATGAATTCAAAGAGTCAGACGAGTTTCCTAATCGTTTGGACGCTTATTATTATTTGACGTTATTACCCAAAAAATTTATACGCGCTGAGGTTAAAGGTAAAACCAACTCGGCAAGCTACACCGGAACGGAGATTAACCTAAACTGGAACAATCGAAATCTATTTGGAGGAGCAGAATTACTGACTATATCAGTTTTTGGTGGTGCTGATTTTCAATTGGCAGGAGCAAACAAAGGTTATGACATATTTAAATTTGGAGGCGAGGCAAGTTTAATTTGGCCACGATTTATAGCACCGTTCAAGATAGAAAGTGCTAGTGGCTATGTCCCTAAAACAAAAGTGGCATTAGGATATGAATTTCAGCAACGTACCAAATTATATGGTTTAAATTCTTTTAAAGCATCGTACGGTTATTTGTGGAAAGAAAACATTAGGAAAGAACACGAATTAAAAGTGTTTGATGTTAATTATGTGAGTCCCAACAATGTGAGTGACTTATACTTAGAAAAGGTAGCTTTAGATCCATCGTTAGAAAAAATAATAGAAAAGCAATTAATTTTTGGACCTACTTATTCGTACACGTATACGAATACGATGCAAAAATATAAAAAACACACGATTTACTTTAAAGGTGAATTGGACTTAGCCGGAAATATAACGGGATTAGTAACTGGGGCAAATATAAAAAAGGAAGATCCGGTTAAAATTCTAGGAGTTCCATTTAGCCAATATGCTAAAGTTACTACCGACTTTAGACATTATTTTAAATTAGGCCGCAACAGTGAATTGGCATCAAGGATTATCGGCGGTCTTGGATACAGCTACGGAAATTCGATAGCATTGCCAACCATCAAACAATTTGTGGTAGGAGGAACTAATAGTATTCGTGCTTTTAGAGCACGCTCTATAGGGCCAGGTTCTTATATAAATGAAAATGCAGATGGAACTTTTTTGCCGGATCAATCGGGAGACATCAAGTTGGAAATGAACATTGAATACCGTGCTAAATTGTTTAGTATTGTGCGTGGCGCTTTGTTCGTTGATGCCGGAAATGTTTGGCTATTAAACAAGGATCCAGAGAAACTTGGCGGAGAATTCACTAAAAATTTTATAAAAGAAACAGCAGTAGGAATTGGAGCGGGTTTGCGATTTGATTTGTCATTCTTGGTACTTCGCACTGATTTGGCTTTTCCTATACGTGTTCCCTATCTGCCCGAAGGCCAGCGATGGGTGGTCGACGATATTCGCTTTGGAGACGGTAGTTGGAGAAAAGATAATTTGGTTTTTAATATCGCCATTGGGTATCCGTTCTAAAAATTATAAATTGATTAACAAGGTATATTTCATGAGGTCTAGGCATAGTTGTAATTTTACAAAAAGCGCGATTTATGAAAACTACTATACCTATTTCTTTATTAGAATTAGCTCTTATTACTCAAGATAGTGACGCAACCGATACTTTTTTTAAAACTAAAGAATTAGCACAGTTAGCTGATGACTTAGGATACAAAAGATTTTGGTTGGCAGAACACCACAATATGGCACATGTTGCCAGTACAGCAACTGTTGTCTTGATTGGCTACATTGCCGGACAAACTCAAAACATTCGAGTTGGTTCGGGCGGAATTATGCTTCCCAATCATTCCCCGTTAATTATTGCCGAACAGTTCGGAACTTTAGAACTATTGTATCCTGACAGAATTGATCTAGGGTTAGGGCGAGCGCCTGGAACAGACGGTTTAACAGCACAAGCCATTCGTGCCGATTTTTATGAGCAGTCACAGCAATTTCCACGAAATGTCGAAAAGATTCAAATGTATTTTTCTAAAAAGAATGCGGAGTCAAAAGTGCGTGCGTTTCCTGCAGAAGGAACAGATGTGCCAGTTTGGATATTAGGTTCTAGTATGGACAGCGCCGCTTTAGCAGCATCAAAAGGATTACCGTATGCTTTTGCAGGACATTTTGCACCTAAGCAAATGTATCAAGCATTTGAGTTTTACAGAGATAATTTTATTCCGTCAGAACATTTAAAACAACCGAAAATTATAGCTTGTGTCAACGCTGTTGCAGCTGATACAACTGAGGAAGCTAAAGTACTTGCCACAACTTTGTATCAGATGTTTTTAGGTTTAGTGCGTAATGATCGCAAACCAATGCAACCGCCGCTTGCATCTCTAGATGGATTAATGAGTGAACAAGAATTTTTTCACGTCAACCAAATGACTGCGTGCTCTTTTATTGGAGACGCGGAAAAATTGAAGAAAGATTTAAAAGAATTTATCGCCTATACTAAAATTGATGAGGTCATGATTACGAGTCCGATTTACGATCATCAAGATAAAATGAAAAGTTTAAAAATTGTCAAACAAGTTATGGACGAATTGAATGCTTAATTTGATGGTGTATTTTAAATTTTAAATGCAAAAAGGGTTTGACTGCTGTGAGTCAAACCCTCTTTTTTAATAACTAGTTGTAAGATGAGTTATTATTCGTTGTGATCTTCATGGTGTTCCTTATCTGTATGATTTTTATTTTTGCGATCGTTCATTTTTTGCATTCTCTTTTCTTGATTAGCAGAGTATTTAGTGTACTGTTCTGAAGTTAAAATCGCTTTCATTTTATTGTTATTTGAAAGTTTTCTTTCTTTCATTTGTTGTTTCATAGCATCACGCTCTTCAGTGGATGGTTTCGTTTGTCGATCTTTATTAGTCATTTTCCACTGCTGCATTTCTGCAGATCTTGAGGCTAACAAATCGCCAACTTGTTTTTGCTGCTTGCTGTCTAAATTTAATTCTGACGTTAGTTTTTGCAAGTTTTTTTCATTTCGTTGCTCTACTGTCAGTTTTTGTTTGTCTTGTTGATTTTGTGCAAAACCTATCATTCCGATAGAAAGTAATGCAGCTAATACTAATTTTTTCATGATACGTTTTATTAAAAGTTATAGGTATAAGACCGTATTTTTACAATTAGGTTTAATGCTTACTTTTAATTTATCATTTAATTAACACCTTTAGCACTAAAGTCTTAGAAAGGTGTCGCCCGATTTAATACCCAAAGCGAGCTCTTCTAAATTAGTATTTTCTAACATTTCTTTCAATTCATTTCGAATCGATTTAAATTTATCATGCACTGGACAAGGAAATTCTTCCGAACAAGTGCTTAATCCCAGTCCGCAGCCGGTAAATACTTTAGTGCCGTCGAGAGCAGTTACAATATGAGCTAATGTAATTTTAGCCATTGTTTGCTTCGGAATCTCAAATCCTCCTCCCACACCTTTTATCGATTTTACTATATTATTTTTAGATAAAATCTGCATAATTTTTGCTGTAAAAGCTTCAGGAGAATCAATTTTTTCTGCAATGTCTCTCATGCCAACGCGCTCGTTTTGATACGATCGAGAAGCAATAAAAATGGTGGCACGAATGCCATATTCACAAGTTTTAGAAAACATAGTTTTTGTATTTAAATTCCGCCATAGCGAACATAAGACCCCAAAATTAGCATAATAACACCAATTGTAGTTACAGATATGATATGAAATGCCATTTCGGGTAATTTATTTGGGTGTTCTTTCAACTTCGGAATTACTCTAAATTGTGCACTTAAAGCAAAAAGTACCGTTATTGCCAACAAGGTTAGTTTCCAAGAAACAACTTTTTCGATCGGATTAGCGAATTCAAACCAATTTTCGTAATTCACACCAAACTGCTGTGCCATTAAAACGCCTGTAATTACCAACAATACTAAGGAGGGCAAGCCAATGGGTTCGTATTTTTTCTCAAATTTTAAAATAATGTTTGGGTCTTTATTTTTTAAGGCAGTCGGAAGGTAAGCAAAGGCTAAAAGAAGATGTCCTCCGATCCAAATTGCGGCGCATAAAAGATGAATAACAAGTAATAAATGGTGATTCATAAAGATTGTTTTGTTTTAATAATACTGCTTATTATACATAGAATGCTTAAAGGTAATCCGATACTAGCAGCAAAAAGTATGGGAGTAGCCTGTGATAGTAATGGACTGCCGAAATAAATAAAAACACCTTTGCTAAACAAAATGACTTCGGTAATTAAGTAACTTGCAAAGAACAATATTATCCCTGTTTTAGCGAATAATGAATGCGTTGGTAGTAGTTTTATTTTTATTAAAATTATAAAAACCATTCCCGTAATTATTCCTAACATATTAAGGTGAATAAAACCAATTACAAAGTTCCTAATTTGATGTGAAACTACAGTTATTTCGGGGATAAAAGTCAGGAGTTGAATACCGATTTTTACAGCTAGTGAACCAAAAGTAAAAATATAAATTGATTTTTCTAATACAGGTAGTTTTTGAAATAAAACGGCAAATTCATATCCGACACCTTTGATGAGGTAATAAAAAGCAACTGCTTGCAAAAGAACCCCGAAGAGATTGATCCAGTAAAAGACAGAATGTTTCAAATACCAACTAACCGGTAATGTCAACGTAAACACTGTTGCAATAAGTAATAAAATATAAAATTTGCGAAAAATAGCTGGTGGAATTTTAAGTGATAGTTGCGATAAAAACAAGACTAAAACCGCTATTAAGAACCAACCATTGAACTGAAAATGCAAGAAAAACTGAATTGCAATTTGAAAAAAAGCACTTGCTTTGCCTAACATTCCTACGGCAGGACCAAGAACCCAAACACCAAAGGTGGAGATAATCATAAATATTAAAGCAGTGCGTACTAGTTTTTTTTCTTGATCAGATTGAAAAACCGTCTTTTTCCAGATTAGATACGAAAAATAATAGCTGCAAAAAATGTGTAAAGTCGAGAAAACAATAGATAAAAGCGCATAACCTTCAACAGGAAATCGAACCATCATGCCAATCACAGCCAGTTCGGTAATCCAAAATAAACGGTTCAAAACTGCGTTATTTTGCTGTTCTTTCGGAATATAAAAATGAACCAGTAAACAATACAATATAAGGTAAAGCCAACCCAGCATTGCTACATGAGAATGACCGTGTAGTAAAAACTGAAAATTGACTGTGTCAATAGGTGTTAGATAGAGAAAACGTAATAATAAGCCCATTAGCGCAGCAATAAAAAAATTACTAAAACAGGCAATTAACCAAGATTTTTTCATGTTACCAATTTGATTGTTAGCTTTTCGAAAAACTAATGTAGTAAAAAAAAACATTCCTGATCGCACTTTTTAGTACTGTTTCAGGAATGCTTTTCGGTAGTTTTAACTAATTTATTAATTTTAGTGTTAGAGCGCAGTTCGTAATTTTTCTTCTAATTTACTTGCTTTAGGGAATAAGATATTGTTTTCTAAGTGAATGTGTTTGTGCAAATCTGATTCAAACTCTTGTAACATGGCGTAGGTAACTTTATAGGTGTTACAGCCATCTGCGGGAGGCGTGTAGTTGTTTGTTAATTCAGCAATTTTCACAAAGCGTTCTCCTTCAACTACGTGATCGTGCATCATCATTTCGATAGGATTATTAACCGTTCCAAAATGTGGATTTTCAAATTTCCCGTCAGTTGCTTCTGCTTTTACTAATTTTTTTATAAAGGGAAATAAGATCAGCTCTTCTTTTTTCATGTGTTGCGCCATTTCTTGAGCACAACCTATAAAAAGATCATTTACTTTAAAGAGTTCAGGATGGGAGGCGCCATGTACTTTGCATAATTTATCTAAAAACGGCAACAAGATTTGAGATTTATCTTCGACATAACGGTGGTGTGTTTTTTCAACATAATCGGCAAGTAAATCCAAAGGCCAAGAATTAAAATCGATTCCTTCATCCGTTTTCATCGCTAAAACATCCATTACTTTAGCTTCAACTTCATTGCTGTTAAATTGTTTTTTTTCGCAAGCTTCTTCGATTGTACGATTTCCTTTGCAGCAAAAATCAATTCCATATTGTGTAAAAACGGCTGCAGTTCTAAAATCTTTAGCGACATATTCACCTATTGTTGTTTTTTCTAAAATTTCCATGGTTCTATATTTTTTATATTAGATAATCGAAGGACAAATATACGAACAAATTTCAAATAAAAGATAAAATTGTCTTTTATTTAAATTGTAATTTTATTAACAATTGTTTACTGTTTGATTTTGTTTTGCTTTAAATTTTTATATCTTAGTTTTTAATCGATCAAAACATATGAATCCTTTGATAAAATATACAATCAAAACTAGTAATAAATGATTTTTATCATGTCTGCGTTGCTGTTCAAATGTTAATTTTATCCCATAATTAAAGGGTTAATTTAATTTATTTACTATGAAAACATTTTATTTAAAAAGAATGAGCAAAATAATGCTCTTCATGCTAGTTGCTTCACTTGGTCTTTTTTCTTGTAAAAAAGAGGAAGATAAAGATGCTAAATATTACGAAAACATGAACGTAGATGGCAAAGAAGAAGCAGAGCTTACTTCGCCACCATTTGTTCCAAAACCAATTGGTGATCGTGCAGCAAAACGCTTAGTTGTTAATATGGAAATATTGGAACAAGAAGGCGAAATGGCAGACGGTGTGAAGTACATGTACTGGACATTTGGAGGTACAGTACCAGGTAGTTTTATTAGAACGCGTGTTGGAGATGAGGTTGAATTTCACCTTAAAAACCACCCAGACAATAAAATGCCACACAACATTGACTTACATGCGGTTACAGGTCCAGGAGGTGGAGCAACATCATCTCTAGTAGCGCCAGGTCATGAAAAAGTATTTAACTTTAAAACATTACAACCAGGTCTTTATGTGTATCACTGTGCTACAGCACCAGTAGGAATGCACATTGCCAACGGTATGTACGGATTGATTTTGGTAGAGCCAGAAGGTGGATTACCAAAAGTAGATAGAGAGTACTACATCATGCAAGGAGATTTTTATACTAAAGGTGCTAATGGTGCTCAAGGTATGCAACCATTTGACATGGATAAAGCCATTAATGAAACACCAGATTATGTTGTGTTTAACGGTAGTGTTGGTGCACTTTTAAATGATAAAAAATTAATAGCTAAAAGAGGAGAAACAGTTCGTTTGTACGTAGGTAACGGTGGACCAAACTTAGTGTCTTCTTTCCACGCAATTGGTGAAATTTTTGATAAGGTTCACGTAGAAGGTGGAAGCTTAATTAATAAAAATGTTCAAACTACATTGATCCCAGCAGGTGGAGCAGCAATGATTGAATTTAAAGTGGAAGTTCCTGGAGAAGTAATCTTGGTTGACCACTCTATTTTTAGAGCCTTTAACAAAGGAGCTTTGGCAATGTTACACGTTGATGGAGATGCAAACGGAAAAGTATATTCTGGAACAATTCAAGAAGGGATTTACTTGCCAGAAGGAGGAACATCACAACACATGCCTAAGCGTAAAGATGTAGTGGAAGTTGTTAAAGCTAAAAGCGTTGAAGAGCGTGTGGCTGCAGGTAAAATTATTTATGGAACAACATGTTTTGCTTGTCACCAATCTGAAGGACAAGGAGTGGCAAATGCATTCCCTCCATTGGCAAAATCTGATTTCTTAAATGCAGATTACAAACGTTCAATCGATGCAGTATTGCATGGTTTAAGTGGAGAAATTACCGTAAACGGCAAAAAATACAATAACGTGATGACTAGTCAAAATTTAAATGACGACCAAGTAGCGAGCGTTTTAACATATGTTTACAGCAGTTGGGGTAATAACAAAACTGTGATTACACCAGAAATGGTTAAAGCTATTAGAAAATAGTAAAACTATAATTCAACTACTATGTTTAAAAGGAGCGTGTTATTAATTTTAATGATTGTATCTGCAGGGTTAATAGCACAAAATTCAAAAATGGCAATCATCAAAAAGGGGAGCTTTGTTCCCCTTTATGGTGCTGCTGATAAAAGACCAGTTGTAATTGATTCGTTTCAGTTGGATATTTATCCGGTGACGAATGCACAATATTTAACTTTTTTAAAAAAATATCCCGACTATAGTCGATCTAAAATCAAAGGTATTTTTGCTAATAAAAGTTATTTAACGCAGTGGAAAAGCGATTTTGATTACGGTATAAATTTAAATAATGCACCCGTAACTAATATCTCGTGGTTTGCTGCAAAAAAATATTGTGAATGTCAAGGTAAACGTTTACCAAGCATGGACGAATGGGAATATGCAGCAATGTCGGATAGCGTAAGTAGAGATGCTAGAAAAAAAGAGAACTATACCAAGTACATCATGTCTTGGTATGAAAAACCAAATACAAGTGTAAATCCTGTCGGTCAAACTTTTAAAAATTACTGGGGAGTTTACGATATGCACGGATTGGTTTGGGAGTGGACGGCTGATTTTAATAGTATATTTTTGTCGGGTGAATCTCGAAAAGACAAGTCGTCAGATCAGAATTTGTTTTGCGGCAGTGCATCTGTAAATGCAACGGATTTAATGAATTATGCTGCTTTTATGCGATATGCTTTTAGAGGAAGTCTTAAGGCCAATTTTACTACTAAAAATTTAGGTTTTCGCTGTGCAAAAGACCTTTAGGATATAATTCAAAAATAAAATATCATGAAAATACCATTGATCAAAAATAAAATTTTCTACTCGTTTTTTTTAGTTCTTATTTCGCTACTTATTTCATGTAATGGCAAGGGAGATAAAAAAACGACTGAAGACGAAGCTGAAAAGCCGATTTCTGATATGTCTATTTATAATCTTCCGTCTCAATGGACGAATCAAGACGGTAAAGATATTGAATTGAAATCGCTTCGCGGCAATGTAGTGGTTATGGTTATGATATACACTTCGTGCCAGGCTGCTTGTCCAAGATTAGTTGCTGATATGAGAAATATCGAAAGTCAACTTGACAAAAAGAGTAAGGAGCACGTTAAATTTGTTTTGTTGAGTATCGATCCCAAAGTAGATACACCAGAGCGTTTGAAAGCTTTTTCTATCGAAAATAAAATGACGTCAGAACAATGGATGTTCTTGCGCTCTACCGAAGAGAATACTAGAGAATTTGCGGCTGTTTTAGCGGTTAATTACAAAAAGATAACGCCAATAGATTTCTCGCATTCGAACATTATCAGTGTATTTAATGCCGAAGGAGAATTAATGTACCAACAAGAAGGTATCAATGTAAATGATGCGGCTACGGTAGCCAAAATTAAAGAAGAGGCAAAAAAGCTTCATTAACCTTATTGCGAAACAGCTGTTGTTTTTTTGCTGTTTTTAGGAACTAATTATATAAAGCTCATCAGTAAATCATTTTATAATGCCCTTTTTAAATTAGAATACAGAAGAGATTAGAACTCGTTTTGGAAAATTAAAAACCAATATTAGCTGTCAAAAGCAAGTATTGGTTTTTTTAGTTATAATAGGATTTGCAAGTGATACTAGATAGGAATAGTCTAACTTTAACTACACTTAAACAGTAACTAAAATCATGACTAAGATCAATTTACTTTCACATAAAATTTCTTTCTTTTCGACCCAGCCGTACGATCAGACATTTTTCGAAAAATACAATGCCGATTTTGGCTTTGAACTTGAGTTCTTCGACATTCAATTGAACGAGCAAACCGTTACTTTGGTTGACAATAAAGCTATTGTTTGTGTTTTTGTGAATGATGTGGTTAATGCCGCTGTTATTAAAAAGCTAGCAGAAAAAGAAGTCAAAATTATCGCTTTGCGTTGTGCAGGTTTTAATAATGTGGACTTGGAAGCAGCCAAAAAGCACGGAATTCAAGTTTGCAGAGTGCCCGCTTATTCGCCTGAGGCGGTTGCAGAACATGCTATGACAATGATTTTAACCTTAAACCGTAAAACACATAAAGCATACAATCGCGTGCGCGAACAAAATTTTTCTTTACATGGATTATTGGGTTTTGATTTGCACGGAAAGACAATCGGAATTATAGGAACTGGTAATATTGGTAAAGCATTTTCTAAAATTGCAAAAGGATTTGGCAGCACAGTTGTAGCCTATGATGTTGTTAAAGATTCGGGAATGGAAGCGGATGGAGTTCAGTATGTTGCTTTAGACACGTTAATTAAAAAAAGCGATATCATTTCACTTCATTGTCCTTTAAATGACGAAACACGCCACCTTATCAATAAAAAGACATTGGCCCAAATGAAAACTAATGTCATGATAATTAATACAAGTCGTGGTGCTTTAATTAACACTTCAGACGTAATTAAGGGTCTAAAAAGCGGCAAAGTTGGCTACTTAGGAATTGACGTTTACGAACAAGAAGAAAAATTATTTTTTAGAGATTTATCCGACGATATAATTCAGGACGACAAAATTCAGCGTTTAATGAGTTTCCCAAATGTGTTGGTAACCGCACATCAAGCTTTTTTTACCAATGAAGCTTTGACTCAAATAGCGTTAATTACGTTGAGTAACGTAAAAGAATTAGCACTTAATGGTCAAACAAAAGATCAATTGACACAGTTGGTCTAGCATAAGTGATTTATAAAGAACTACATAAGAATTTTTTTTATGCATTAAAACTTTATTTAGTGTTAAATCTATTTAATTAATTACTTTTTATGCCGGAACATTGCTAAAAAAAGTTCAAATGTGTTAAACATTGATAATGATGTATTTAGAATGCTTTTATAAAGTAATTTTGCGCTCTCTAAACCAAATTATAAACATGAAAAAAAATCTTTTTACTGTATTTTTAGTGCTTGCAGTGCTTTTGCAAGCGTGTCAATCAGACCATGTAAACGATTCTGCTACAAATGCAGTAGCAAAAGTAGTTTTAAACTCAGATAGTAATTTGTTGGCGAATAGAATGGATTTTGAGAAATCGGGAGTGATAACGCTAACGACGTCAAAACTAACTTCAAAATCTTCTTCGGGAGCTGATAATTTTCCAATGTCTTTATTAGCAGAAGTTAAACCGCCAGTTTATGAAGGAAAAACACTTACAGCAACGCATGTTGATGTAAAAGATAATTATGTGTATGTTGCATACAGTACCCAAGGCGAAACTTATTTAGGTGGAATTGATGTGATCGATGTTTCACAGCCCAACAGTCCAAAATTAGTTGTTCAGGCACTATTGCCAAATACAGATATCAACACGGTTGTGTATAACAATGGAGTTCTTTATTTAACAGGAGCTACAAGTTTAGATGCCAATCCGGAGCTGCCTACACCAGCTTTTGTAGCAAAAATGACTTTGCAAAACGGCTTATTGAGTAATAACTATACCATGGTCTCAGTAGCAGGAAAGGTAAGTACAGGTGTAGCAGTAGCCAATTCAAGTTATTATTCAATTTCTGGTTTTACGGGTGCTGTAACCAAAATCAATAAAACAACCAATACCATTCAAACTGCTATAGCGGTCGAAGATTTAAGAGCTTTGGGTTTGATGGACAATAAAGTTGTGGTAATGAGCGGAACTCAGGGAATTAAAATATACAATGGAGATTCAATGGCATTGATTTCGTCGATAACAACAGCGACAGATGTTCCTGATGCAAAAAGAACAATCGATTTTCAAGGCTCTAATTTAGTGGTGTCTAACGGTTACAACGGAGTGCAGGTGTATAATGTAGCGGGAAGTTTGTTGCAAACGTTAAGTTTGCCAACCGGAATCGCAAACGTTGATCAAATAGACATAGTAACGAATGCTGTTTCGGTAAATGGAGAATACGTGTATGCTGCTAACGGTGCTGCGGGAGTTGCGGTTTACAAAAACACCAACAATACGTTAGTTTCTATTGGAAGTATTTTCTTAGGAGATTCTTCTAATTATGTAAAAAGTGTTGGTGATTATATTTTTGTTGCTACAGGCAAAGGTGGATTGAAGATTATTAAAAAATTAAATGCAGTTCTTGATTGCGCTAGCTT
Source organism: Flavobacterium sp. TAB 87 (assembly GCF_001529295.1). Classification (GTDB taxonomy): domain Bacteria; phylum Bacteroidota; class Bacteroidia; order Flavobacteriales; family Flavobacteriaceae; genus Flavobacterium. The sequence continues at coordinate 292,791 of NZ_LLWK01000037.1, read as the reverse complement.
TCCAACCTATAAGGGTGGAAATTGGCTGAATGTAAATTCTGGTGAGAGCTTAAATTATCAAGGCGCAACTTCATTGCAAGGAGTTAACGTTAATCAAAATTTAGCATTCTGTGGTTCACTTTCCATTAGTCAAGGTGTAAACATCAATAGTAATGGTGTGTTTACAATGAAAGGATCTATGGCACAAGGACAGTACCGCAGTGAGAGCACTAATTTTAATGTTAACGGAACTTTAAAAATAGATGGTAGCGTGGTAATCTACGGAAATCTTATCTTGAATAGCAACGCCAAATTAGAATTTGCTTCGGGATCTACAATTACAATCTATGGAAAAGTTACTAAAAACAACGGTGTAACTATTACAGGGAATTTTACAGATACAGAAAATAAATTAAAATAAAACCCCTCAATTTTATTTTAAGAACGGAAAAAGGGAACTTCTATTTGAGGTTCCCTTTTTTTATTCCCGATTTTTGCAGCACTTACAGCCAGAATTCGTCTTTATCGTATTCTTTAAAATCATCTTGTGCATGCGCAGCTTCTATTTTTTCAAGTTGTTGCGGGGTTGCAATTTTTTGCACTTCAGCGAACAATTCTCTTTCTTCAAAACGAATATGCGCCTTTAAAAGAGACTCAATTTTTTCTAGATTTTCTTTCACATCCAATTGAGCGTGAAACAAAGTAGTTAAACTTTCGTGATCTAATAATGCTCTTTTTACTAATTCATTTCCCGGCTCTAAAACTGTAAATACATCTTGCTCTTCTAGTTTAAAATGCTCGGCTAAAGAATTTTCAAAAAACCAATCGGTATATAATTTAATTCGTTCTACTGCTATATTTTTTGAGAATCCTGTTCTTATTTTCCAACACAATTGTAAAGCATAATGATGGTCGTGACTAAGAGGTTGCAATTCAGTGGCTCTTTTTAATGGTTTTTTATCTTCCATAGTAGGACTTATTTTTTTATAAAAATACAAATTGTTTATTGGAAATTCCTACGTTTCTAGGTTTATACCATATCGTTTCGAATTTGTTATAAATTTATGTTACGACGCATCAAAAAAGCGAGAAATCCAACTGAAGAATTTCTCGCTTTTCAATATTATAGTTTCAGATGATTTACTCTGCCAATTCTACCATTTTAGAATCTCCAGCAACCACTACTTTCGTCAAACCATGTTTGGCTAAGTTTTTCATGGAAACATCCCATTTTTTACCGCTTAAACCCGCTTTCTCTTTCAAAAGAGGCAATTCAACTTGGTTGTTATTTGCTTTCAATATATCGATGATTACTTTTTCTTCATCGGTCAATTCAATTTGTTGTTTTTTCTCGGGGCGCATTTGCGGGAACAACAAAACCTCTTGAATCGAAGCATTATTAGTCAAAAACATCATCAAACGATCCATTCCAATACCCAAACCAGACGTTGGTGGCATTCCGTATTCCAAGGCTCTCAAAAAGTCTTCGTCTATAATTCCGTTGGCTTCATCATCACCTTTAGCAGCCAAACGCATTTGATCTTCAAAACGCGCTCTTTGGTCAATTGGATCATTCAATTCAGAATAAGCATTGGCTACTTCCTTACCACAAACCATCAATTCAAAACGCTCCGTCAATTCTGGATTTTCACGGTGCTCTTTACACAAAGGCGACATTTCTTTAGGATAATCCGTGATAAAAGTCGGTTGAATATAATTTCCTTCGCATTTAGCGCCAAAAATCTCATCAATCAATTTTCCTTTCCCCATCGTGTTATCCACGTCAATTCCCATTCCTTTTGCTGCTTCAAAAAGTTCCGCTTCATTTTTACCTGAAATATCAAAGCCAGTAAAATGTTTAATCGAATCTGTCATCGTTACACGGGCATACGGCGCTTTAAAACTAATTTGGTGTTCACCAAAAGTAGCTTCGCTGGTTCCGTTTACGCCAATAGCGCAATGCTCTAACAAAGATTCCGTAAATTCCATCATCCAGTTGTAGTCTTTGTAGGCTACATATATTTCCATCGCAGTAAATTCTGGGTTGTGTGTTCGGTCCATTCCTTCGTTACGGAAGTTCTTCGAAAACTCATACACTCCATCAAATCCACCAACAATTAATCTTTTCAAATACAATTCATTTGCAATTCGCATGTACAACGGAATGTCCAATGAATTGTGGTGTGTAATAAACGGACGAGCCGCCGCACCACCAGGAATCGCTTGCAAAATAGGCGTTTCTACTTCTAAATATCCAGCATCGTTAAAGTAGCCACGCATGGCATTAAACAATTTAGTACGCTTAATAAAAGTATCTTTTACGTTTTGGTTCACCGTCAAATCCACATAGCGCATTCTGTAACGCAATTCAGCATCATTAAACGCATCGTGCACTTTTCCATCTTCATCCACTTTAGGCAACGGCAACGGACGCAACGTTTTGCTCAAAAAAGTAAATTTATCAGCACGAATGCATTGCGCACCAACTTTCGTCGTAAACAATTCACCTTCAATACCAATAAAATCGCCCAAATCGGTCAGTTTCTTAAAGACTTGGTTGTACAATGTCTTATCGTCACCTTCACACAAAACATCGCGGTTCAAGTACAACTGAATGCGACCTTCGCTATCTTGCAACTCAGCAAAACAAGCTTTTCCTTGATCTCTAACACTCATCAAACGGCCAGCAACAATCACCTTTTTACCCTCTTCAAAAGATTCCTTTATCTGTTTCGAAGTATGATTTACAGGAAAAAGATTCGCAGGATAAGGATTGATTCCTAAGTTACGTAAGGCTTGAAGTTTTTCTCTTCGGATAATTTCTTGTTCTGATAAGGCCATTGTCTACTGATTTTTAAGTCTACAAAGATACTTTTTAAGTAGCAAAGTAGCAACGTTTCAAACTTTCAAAGCCAAAGTTTTTTAAGGAGCTAAAATTAACTGCTTTTTAGCACGATTGGTCCCGCTGTTCACTATATCTTTTTTGCCGAAAAAGCAAAAAAGGATGCCGCTTCCATCGGGGCTAAAGCCGAAGGTTTTCTATTTTTAATTAGCTTTCTTTTTTTCTTAGAGTAATTATAAGTCAAAAAAAAAGAGCAATCTGTTAGTACAGTATTGCTCTTTTTTATAATGCTATTTTAGATTCTATTTTCGAAAATAAAATTTTAAAATGTGCTTATTTTTGTTCGATTATCGATGCTTTTTTAAGCTTAATCACCTTTATTTTCTGATTTGAATTATCCGATATAAAAAGACGATCATCCAGTTGCGCAACACTATAAATAGTGCCGAATTTCTCTTTACCCAAGATATCCGAGCTGCTCACTATCGAATTGTAATTTTTATTAAGAAAATCTTCTTTCGAGTACAAACGCACGTAATTTACATTTCCAATATTTTCGGAAGTCATTGCCCAATCTGTACTGAAATTTAGCGACGTTGGTCTATTGTCGCCCAATGCGGCTTTTGTCGGACTCATTGGAGTGCTTAAAGAAGCAGCTCCATTGGCGCGAATATCCGCTATTTTATAATAAAGAAAACTTTTAGCGTCTCTTCCGGCAATTACCAAGTTACCATTAGAAACGTCCATAGAGTAAATTTCGTCAAAACCACTTACGGTATTTAATTTGGCAATCGGAGCTAAGTTCCAATTACTTGTTTCTGTAATTTGCGAAACTTCAAAAACCTTCACAGTAGTTTCTTTCTCTTTGACAAATACAAGTCCGTCGCGAACTACTACACCAAAAACGTGTACAAAAGTAGTCCACCATTGTCCATTACCTAATGTACTTATTCCGCCAGTTGTTTTTTCGTCCAAAATAAAAACTCGCGAATCCACACTTCCTAAATAAATACGACCTTCTTCTATAGAAATCGATGAAAGCTTTGTGAAATCAATTGTCGTTGTTCCTTTTATGTACTTACGAATTGTTTTTTCAAATGCTAAGGTTTGTGCATTAAATATATCCAATTGGTCTCCATTGCATACATATAGTTTATCATTAGCGATTGCAATTCCTTTGGGATCTAATTTACCCGTACCGTCTCCTATTTGACTCGCAGTAATTGTTGCATCTAGCATAGGATAGTAATAACCGTAATCGACACCGCTAGCGCTGTCTTCAGAATCTTTGCTACAGCTTGTAAATGCACAAAGCACTGCGATAAAAAAAGCAATTTTATTCATTTTAGATATATTTTTTAGTTCCATTTTCCCTGTCCTTTGTATTTTAGTAAAAATGGATTTTTTGCATCAATTTTAAACGTCGGTTTTTTATACGGACCACTCAAATAACTTGTTTTTGTCCAAGTTTGTAAGATGTCAGGGTTCGTAAATGGCAAATCATTTAAATGAATTAAATATTTATAAAAATCAGTCAGCATTTCTTGCTGTCCGCCGCCTTCGCCGCTGTTTGCTAGATTACTAGTGTGACTATAACCAATGTGATGTGAATATTCATGAGACCAAATAGACATATCGCCACGCCAATGACCGGCAACATAACCAGATTCCCATTGTGAGGCTAACGGGCCCCCGCCTAATGCAGCTTCTCCACCAACCATTGCCATGTTTAACGTTCTTCCGTCAAGGTAATTCCAATAAATTTGTTCTATTTGCGTTTGAGATAAATAGTCATAAGTTCCGTTGGAATCGTCTGCGTTACCATGCCAATTGGTAGCGCCGTTAACAGCTCTTCCTGCCACGGTAGCTTGATCTTGTTTGTATTTGTCAAAATTCACAAAAGCTTCGTAGTATAATGGATGACTAAGAGCATAGGAATAATTTAGAATCATCGTTATTGCTTCTTTTGCTAAAACAGGATTCATTGGTAAAAATTTACCTAATTCTCCTTTATGGTATTGATCGCTAAACTGTACTAGGTGCGATGACTTAATTTTTTTCAACTTGGTATACAAGGAATCAGTTGACTCAATAGAAAATTCGATCGAACCAGTTGAAAACCCCTCAATTTTATCAATAGTAACTGTCTTTCCGTTTTCTAATAAATAGTCATTTTTACCAGCTGTCAAGGGAAGTTGGTGAAAAGAACGATGGAATGCCGGAACTTTACTAAAATGGTACAAGACAAAGCGTTTGTCATAATTTGGAAGTTTAGCATATACCTTTACATCCGTAAGTCCGACAGGAGAATACAGAGATAATTGTACTGAATCTTTACCTTTTTGAAGCACCTGCAAAGGTTGATTGACTCTAAACCATCTGTCACTATTATTGTACATTTTTGCAGAGCTTTCCCCATCTTCAAACATGGTCATTGCATGGTTTCCCGCGGGTAAATTACTAGCGTCTATGATAGCCAAGTAGTTGGCATTGTAATTTGTTTCGTTACTGTTATCGTCGCAGCTGCTGAATAACAAAATGTTGGCAAGTAGTAGGTTTAAAACTAGCCATTTGTTTCTTTTTAAGTTCATTTAAATAAGTTAGAGCATTTAGATTTTGGGTTATTTTTAATTTATGCAAAGATTAACAGTACTTTTATTAAAAAAAAATTGTTTTTTTAGTTTATTGTTTTCGAACACAAGTAAGTGCAATCGTTATAGTTGATTTGCTTGTACTTGAAAATCGTGAAATTAAAAAACAATAGGAATTATATTACATTTACATTTATAATACTATAATTATCAAACATGAAAACATTGTTTTTAGGTCTTACTATGCTGTTTTTTAGTTCTTGTCAAGTTACAGAAACGCTCGTTATTAATTCAGATGGAAGCGGTGAGATCACAATAGAAGAACTTCGCGTAGAGAATAGTTATATGAAACTAGCAGGAGAAAATTATTCAAGAGAAGATGTTTTTGTTGATACTACAACGGTATTTAAAGAGTACATTTTTAAATACATTGAAAATTATTTAAAATACTTGCCAGAGGAACGGAATTTATTCGACCGTTATAATGACGTGTTACTGTCTACTAAAAAAAGCTCTTTTGATAAAGAATTTATAGACCAAACATCACTAGCTTTTAAGGAGGTAAGTGCCATTCCCGATTTATATAAAGCTAAAAATTATGCCGATGATATAAAATTCAATTATGCTTTAACGGCCGAGAAACACTATTATAAAGTACAGTATGAATTTGATGGTACAACTTTTAAGCGGAAAGTTATTATTACAAACGAAAATTTGCTGCAAGAACAACAGGAGCAAATAGATTTGATAATCAAAAAAATAGCAGGCCAAAATCTTATAGAAGAATATGTTTTGCGGTATCAGTTTCCACGAAAAATAAAATCGGTATCCAATTCAAAAGCAGTTATTAGCAGTGATAAAAAATCAATTCATCTTACTTTTTTATTGACAGAGTGTTTGAGAAATCCCGAAAGCACTGCTGTCGAAGTGATTTTAGAGAATAAAATTTAATTATTTAATGTAGAGCCAATTTATAGACAAGCTCTAATTGTCTTTGTATCTTTGCAAAAAAAGAACCAAAATGAAAATTCATTACCTATTACTGGCCCTGCTTAGTGCTGTTTTAACGAGTTGCACTTTTACGGAAACTGTTACTATAGATGAAAATGGCACCGGACAATATACTGTAAATATGGATGGTTCTGCTTTAATGGCGATGGCCGGAGAGCAAATGGCTGCTGGATTGAGTGAAGAACAATCTAAAAATATTGATACTACTTTTGCTTTTAAACAAGTGTTTGCCAAAAAAAAAGATAGTATTGCTAAACTGCCGATTAAAACACAGCAAGAGTTAAAAAAGCTAGAGAACGTTGTTGTAGAGATGAAAATGAATGCAGAACAAAAGCAGTTTTTAGTAGCGCTTAAAAGTAATTTTACCAATGTGAATGAACTACAAGATATGCTAAAAGCGATGCAAACGTTGCAAAAATTAGATAAAAAATCAAATAGTGAAAATCCACTTGGAATGGGTAGCGATTTTGCTAATAACAATTCGAATGTAACCTATTCTTATACTGCAAAAAAATTCAACAGAGTAGTGACTGTAGCTCCAAAAGACAGCAATACAGTAAGTGAAGATTCGCTTGGAATGTATAAAATGATTTTTGCCTCGTCTAATTATGTTCTAAAGTATAATTTTCCAAAACGCATCAAAAAGGTTTCTAATCCCGATGCGCTTTTTAGTGCTGACCGCAAATCAATAACTGTTCGATATCCGTTTACTGATTATATGGAAAACCCCAAAAAGCTGGATCTAATTGTTGAGTTTGAATAATATTAAGTGAGATGAATAAAAAAATAAAACTGCAAGATCTAGGTCAGAAAGATTATAAAGACACGTGGGAGTATCAAGAAAAAATATTCAAGGATATCGTTGATTTAAAGATCAGAAACCGCCGCGAAGAATTGAATTTGCCGACTCCAAATTACTTACTTTTAGTCGAGCATCCGCACGTATATACGCTAGGGAAAAGTGGAGATCTACAAAACTTGCTCTTATCTGAAAAGCAACTCGAGGCCAAAGGAGCTACTTTCTACAAAATTAATCGAGGTGGAGATATTACGTACCACGGTCCAGGACAAATTGTAGGTTATCCTATTCTAGATCTAGAAAACTTTTTTACTGATATTCACAAGTACTTGCGTTTCCTAGAGGAAGCAATCATTTTAACCCTAAAAGATTTTGGTTTAGAATCGGGTAGAAGTGAAGGCGAAACAGGAGTTTGGTTGGGAGTAGGAACTCCATTTGCTCGTAAAATTTGCGCTATGGGTGTCCGAGCATCGCGCTGGGTTACCATGCATGGTTTCGCTTTAAATGTAAACGTTGACTTAGGCTATTTTGATAATATCATTCCCTGCGGAATACGCGGTAAAGCAGTTACTTCGCTACATGTCGAACTAGGAGTAGAGAATGTCGACGAAGCTCAAGTGAAAAAGCAAATAATCAAGCATCTTTCAGAATTGTTTGAAGCGGATTTTGACCATTGTGAAGCTTGAATACAGTTCTCCAAGTTTCAAATTTTGAGAGTATCACGCTAGTAAACTTGGAAACTAGAGAGGTTTTTCCACTTTTTTAGAATGTTTGAATCTTTAGTGCTTCTCATAGATATCTTATACTTTTTAAACGAGATATAAGTTTAATATTACAAGTCCAATACGAGTTGATCTGGCAAAAGACGAAAACTCATTCGGTGGTATTTGGTAGTTCCGTATTTTTTAATAGCCTCCCGATGTTCTTTGGTAGGATATCCTTTATTCTTCTTCCAATTGTACATTGGAAACTCTTCGTGTATTGTATTCATATATTCATCTCGATAGGTTTTTGCCAGTATCGAAGCCGAAGCAATACTTAAATACTTGGAATCTCCTTTTATAATACTTTCATTTGGAATAGATTGTAAGAGATCCATTTCGAGTGTAGAAAATTGTTTTCCTGTCTTGCTTTTTATTCCCAACTTGGCATTCAATGCCCGATTTCCATCTACAATAATAAATTCAGGGACCGGATTTAAACGCAATATGCTTTCTTGCATGGCTTTCATCGATGCATTCAAAATATTAATTTCATCGATCTCTGGCGGATAAAGATGTGTCACTGCAAACGATATTGCCTCAAATTCAATAAGTGGCCGCAGTATTTCTCTAGTTTTTTCAGATAATTGTTTGCTGTCGTTTACTAATAGGTTATTAAAATTTGTAGGAAAAAGAACCGCAGCTGCTGTAACTGGTCCAGCCAAACACCCTCGACCAGCCTCATCTGTCCCAGCCTCGTAATCTGCGGTAGAATGGGAAATTTTTAACAAAATATATACTTTATGTGTTAATAATCTATGATAATGAAAATCAGTAGCTCACGTTTTTATTTGTAGGACAAAATTAGCATTTAATATTTAATTAACACAAATGTTAATTAAATATTAAATAAAGCGACCCTACCTGTTGCTTTATTAAGATATTATTATGATTTTTGCGTTCTAACTAATTCAAAACTTAAATGTATGAAATTAAAATTTAAATGGATTTTTACGCTATTGATAGCGTTATCTGTACAGTTTTCTTTTGCACAAGAAAAAACTGTTTCTGGAGTTGTTTCAGATTCATCTGGACCTATACCAGGTGTAAATGTACTTGTAAAGGGTGGTAAAATTACTGCTCAAACAGATTTTGACGGGAGCTATTCCGTTAAAGCAAAAACGGGTGATGTTTTGTTATTTTCATATGTGGGTATGAACGACAAACAAATTACCGTTGGCGCAACTAATGCAATAAATGTTAAAATGGAATCTTCAGCTCAACAAATGGATGAGGTTGTTGTTGTAGCATATGGACGTGTTAAAAAATCTGAATATACTGGTTCAGTTTCGTCAATAAAAGCAGCAGACATCGAAGATAGAGCTTTAACAAATGTTTTAGCAGGATTGGATGGAGCTACTTCTGGTTTGCAAGTTCAAAGTTCAGCAGGTCAGCCAGGTTCTGCACCAGCAATTAGAATTAGAGGTTTTAGCTCGATAAATGGCTCTAATACACCTTTATATATTGTCGATGGTGTTCCTTACACCGGAGACATTAGCACTATTAACAGTGCTGATGTTGAAAGCATGAGTGTTTTAAAAGATGCGGCATCAACTTCTTTATATGGGTCAAAAGCTGCGAATGGTGTAATTATTATTACAACAAAAACAGGAAAATCTTCAAAAGATAAATTTACTTTAAACATAAGCCAAGGTTTGTCGTCAAGGTCAATTCCTGAATACAATAGAGTTAATGCGCAACAATATTACCCATTAGAGTGGGAAGCAGTAAGAAATAGTAGACCAATGAGTACTCCAACTCAAATGGATGCTGCTAATCTTTATGCAAGTAATAATATTGCTGCTTTGTTATACACAAACCCATTTAATGTGGCAGATAATCAAATTGTTGGCGTTGATGGTAAATTGAATCCAAATGCATCATTATTATATCCTGGTGATTTAGATTGGGAAAAACCACTTTCTAGAGCTGGTGTAAGAAGAAATGTAGATTTCTCGTACCAAGGAAAAAGCGAAACTTCTAATTATTTTGTTTCGATAAGTAATTTAAATGAACAAGGAAATATTAAGAAGTCAGATTACGAAAGAACGACTGCGCGTGTTAATATCAATTCAAAATTTAAAGAATGGTTTAAAACTGGTTTGAATTTATCAGGAGCGCTTACAGATTCTGATCGTGCAGTTGATGGAGCTGATAATAGTTCATCATTTAATAATCCATTTAGAACGATCAGATACATGGGGCCAATTTATCCTGTTTTCGATCATAATGCTGATGGTAGTTACCTAGTGGATGACGCTGGTGATAAAGTATACTCTACATTAAGAGGTACGGGAGCATCAAATGGTCGTAATGTTATTTATGAAACTTTATACAATAGTGATCGTGCGGAATCGATAGCTTTATCAGCAAGAACTTTTGCTGAGTTTAATCTTTACGAAGGACTTAAATTTACAGCAAACTACGCTATCGATAAGAGATCTGTAAATTCATCAGATTACAAGAACAAAGTTATCGGAGATGCAGCTGGTTTAGGTGGTGCATCAAAAGATTCTAATGGATATACAGGCGTTACTTTTAATCAAATTTTAGATTATTCTAAATCTTTTGGTGTACATAATTTAACAGCGTTATTGGGTCATGAAAGTTTTGATTATGAAACTACATACGTAACAGGTACTAAAAGAGGACAGGTTGTAAATGATAATTCAGAATTAATTAATTTTGTTACCGTAACTAACTTAGAATCGTATAAAAGAAATTACGCTACAGAAGCTTATTTCTCAAGACTTGGATATGATTACGACGGAAGATATTTAATTTCTGGGTCGTTCCGTAGAGATGGTTCTTCTAAATTTGCAAAAGACAACCGTTGGGGTAATTTTTACTCTGTTGGAGCAGCTTGGAACATTTCAAAAGAAAATTTCTTAGCAGATAGTTCATGGATTGATGATTTAAGAATTAGAGGTTCGTACGGAGAGGTTGGTAATGATTCTCATATCAGCAATACAGGATTAAGTTTTTACGTAAGTCAGCCAACTTATGCTTTAGGTTATGACAATGATTCAGAAGGAGGTATTCTTTCTAACGGTATTGGAGCTCCTAATTTAAAATGGGAAAAAAACACACAATCAGACCTAGCGCTTGAATTTGCTGCTTTTAAAAACCGATTTACTGGTACAGTTGAGTATTACAATCGTAAAACAGACGGATTAATTTTTGATGTTCCTAATCCTTTGTCATTAGGTTTAGATACAAGAGTTGAAAATATTGGTTCTATGTTTAATCAAGGTATAGAAGTTTCATTAAATGCAGCGATCATTAAAACAAATGATTTCTCTTGGGATTTCACTGTTAACGCTTCAACAATAACTAATGAAATTACTTCTCTTCCACAGAAAGAAATTATCAATGGTACTAAAAAATATACAGTTGGTAGTTCTATTTATGAATATTGGTTGAGAGACTGGTACGGTGTTGATTCTGCAGATGGTTATGCATTATATGTTGCAGACCCAGCACTAATTGTTGCAGGAGATACAGAGCAACGCGTTGTAAATGGTATGAATGTTACGACAAACCATACGAAAGCTTTATACAAATATGCCGGTTCTGCATTGCCAGATTTATATGGTAGTTTTTCGAATACCTTTAATTATAAAGGCTTAGAATTAAGTGTAATGTTTACGTATCAAATGGGTGGTAAAACTTACGATAGTAATTATCAATCTTTAATGCATACAGGAAATGATTATGGATCAGCTTTAAGTACTGATATTTTAAACAGATGGCAAAAAGCGGGAGATGTAACAAATGTACCGAGGTTAGACGTTACCACAAATACAGCATCTTCAGCATCTTCAGACAGATGGTTAGTTGATTCAGATTATTTGTCATTTAGACAAGCCAACTTATCGTATAAATTACCTATAAATTTTACAGAAAAAATTGGTGTTGATAATATGAGATTTTTTGTAAATGGAGAAAACTTACTTCTTTTTACTAAGAAACAAGGAATGGATCCAACTCAAAATTTTAATGGTACTACTCAAAACAGGTTTTCTCCTGCTAGAATTTTTTCATTAGGACTTAATTTAAACTTTTAATTTTAAATAGTATGAAAATTAATTTATCAAAATATATAATAATCGCAGCTTCAACTCTAGTATTAGGGTCGTGTTCAAGCGATTTTTTAGACCAAACTCCTACTGAATTTATCAGTGAGGATGCTGCCACCGCAGACACCGATGCATTGTATTTGGCATTGAACGGTATTCACCGTTCGATGTACATTAGATATGAGAGTCAAGGACAAACTGGCGTGGGAGGAATCATGCAGCAAATGGATATTGCAGGAGAAGACTTAGTGTACACCGCTTCGAATAGCTGGTTTTCTAGTGTTTATAACTGGACTGCTCCTTCCAATGAAAATTCATCTGAAGTACGATTTCCTTACAGAACATTTTATCAAATTATTAGAAACGCAAATGCAATTATAAACAATGCAGATGCAGCTTCAGGACCTCAAGCAGACAAAGACATTACAAAAGGGCAAGCACTGTTATATAGAGCTTTCGGCCACTTTCAGTTGGTTCAGATCTATGGTAAAAGATACGTTAGTGGTGCTGCAAATACTCAAGATGGAGTACCTCTTGTTTTATCAACTACAGATATTGTTGGAAGATCTTCTGTTGAAGATGTATACAAACAAGTTAATGAGGACATTGATGTAGCTATTGGATTATTGAATGGATATAAAAAAAAGAACAATTCTCATCTAGATTTACCAGTAGCTTATGGATTAAAAGCTCGTGTTAATTTGGTACAAGGAAATTGGTTAATTGCGGCGGATAATGCAGCTAAAGCGAGAGCAGGAAAAAATTTAATGACCATTGCAGAGTATACTGCTGGTTTTAATGATAACTCTAATAAAGAATGGATGTGGGGAAGCCACGTTGTTGAGGTTCAAACTGCTTATTTTGCAAATTTTGGAGGATACATGTCTCGTAATTTTAACTCGGCTGTAATTAAGGCGTGTCCAAAAGCAATAAATAGCAAATTGTACAATCAAATTCCTGCTACAGACGTTCGTGCTGCTATATTTAGTAAAACGGGTGCTCATCCAAATGTGGTTTTAGTTGCTGCTGCTAAAAAATTTCCTTATACAAGTCAAAAGTTTTTATCAGTAAGTACTGGAGATAGCCGTTGTGATGTTCCTTATATGCGTGCTGCAGAGATGTATTTAATTGAAGCAGAAGCAAAAGCTAAATTAGGTGCTGCTGATGCCGCTCAAGTTTTATTTGACTTGGTAAAGAAGAGAAATCCATCATATGTACTGTCAACAAATACAGGTCAAGCTTTAGCAGATGAGGTAATGTTTCAACGTCGAATTGAATTATGGGGAGAAGGATTTAGATTTATGGATCTAAAAAGAACCAATTCAGATTTAGATCGTACCGGAGCAAACCATAACTCGACATTAACTGGAGGTGTTTTATCTGTACCGGCATCAGATAAAAGATGGCAATGGCTTATACCTCGCGATGAGATTAATGCAAATCCATTAGTAAAACAAAATGATTTGTAGTTTACTCTATAATAAAAATTTTAAACCCGATTACTTTATGTAATCGGGTTTTTTCTTTAAGAACTAATTTTTTATTTATACCTTTTTATATTTTACCTTTGCTTTACTAAAAATTATTCAAATAATTACCCATATAGCGATCATACAATGAGGATTCTCTTTTTTTTATCTTTTTTAATACTGCCTTTAGTGTTATTTGCTCAAGGAAAACCGAATTCGAAATTTGATATACACGATACGCATAAAAGTATCAATGACACCGTTCAAAAAGTAAAACAAAAGGTTGCTACTATAGATCAGTATCAAATTTTTACTTTAGAACATGATACTATTTATGCCGATACGTCGCTCACAATACAAAAGTATTACAAGCACAATTACTTACGAAAAGATAACTTTGGACTGTTAGCTTTTTCTAATATTGGACAAACGTATAATACGCTCGATTATAGTTTGACTAGCTTTGATCCTTATCCTGAATTTGGATTTAAGGCCAAGCATTTTAATTTCTTAGAAGCCAATCAAATTCAGTATTATTCGGCTGCAACGCCATTTACCGAATTATTTTTTAATAGTACAATTGGTAAAGGACAAAATGTCGATTCTTTCATTACTTTAAATACATCTAAGAACCTTAATTTTTCTGCAGCTTATCGTGGTTTACGTTCGGAAGGAAATTATATTAATCAATTGTCAAGCACAGGCAACTTCAGATTTACGACGAGCTATCATACTACTGATAAAAGATACGTTCTTAATTTGCACGTAACCTATCAAGATATCTTAAACAGTGAAAATGGTGGAATTACCACACCAGATGATTTTGAAAGTGGTAATGCCGATTATAAAAACAGACAGCGTTTACAAGTTTTTTTAACAGATGCCCGTTCTTTTTTAAAAGGAAGACGCTTTTTTGTAGATCATGCTTTTAGAATCAACACTAACGATGTCAATAATAATTTATATGTTACGCATCAGTTCAATTACGAAAATAAAGATTTTGAGTACACGCAACCCACAGTTGCATCGACGGTAGGCACAAGTCAGGCAGTTCGTTTTGGTCAACCTTATATTTTTAGTGATATTAATGATCAAACGCATTACAACAAAATGTATAATAAATTTGGTTTAGCATACGAAAATGTACTTTTAGGAAAGTTTTACTTTTTTGCAGATGATTTTAGAAGCAACTATTATTATAATCGTGTGCTTATTAATATTGATCCAAATACAGGTGTTGAAGATATTATACCAAGTACTTTAAGTCAGAATATAAATAATGTTGGAGGACAATATGAATACCAAAAGAATGATTGGAATGGACGATTTTTATACTCTCGCTCAATAACAGAGCAATCGTTGTCTAATTTGGACGCTCAGTTAAAATACTCTTTTAATGAAAAGATTCAGGTTGAGCTGCAGTATCAAAATATAAATAAATTACCCAACAACAACTATAATTTGTTTCAAAGTAGTTACGTACAATACAATTGGTCCAATAATTTCAAGAACGAAAAAATAAATTCGCTTCACGCTTCAATTATTAATCCGTGGGTTAATTTCTCGGCGACTTATTCAGTTTTAGACGATCATTTGTATTTTGAAGATAGCAGTACAATTCAAGAAAAAGCAAATTTCACACAAATCATCGCTCCACAACAATATGAGAATAGTATCAATTATCTCTCGGTAAAAGTAGGTAAAGAATTTAAATTTGGTCGCTTTGCTCTCGATAATACTCTTTTGTATCAAAATGTGAAACAGTCTGATTTGGTCTTGAATGTGCCAGAATTTGTTACTAGAAATACGATTTATTACACCAATTATTTGTTTAAAAAAGCATTGTATTTGCAAACTGGTATTTCATTCAATTACTTTACTAAGTACTACGGTAATAATTACAATCCGTTGATTGGAGAATTCTTTGTTCAAAATGAAAAGGAAATAGGCAATTATGCTAATTTCGACTTTTTTGTAAACGCACGCATTCGTCAAACTCGTTTGTTTTTTAAAGTGGAGCATTTTAATGCAGCTTTCACAGGAAATGAATATTATGCAGCACCAGATAATCCGTATCGTGACCTAACGATTCGCTTTGGTCTGGTTTGGAATTTTTTTCAATAAAATTTATAAGTAGCGTACAACCAAACTCAACACTAATGAATTATTCAAATAACATATTAGGAACTATCGGGAACACCCCTTTGGTTAAATTAAATAAAATAGTAGCAGGAGTAGATGCTTTAGTTTT
Source organism: Flavobacterium sp. TAB 87 (assembly GCF_001529295.1). Classification (GTDB taxonomy): domain Bacteria; phylum Bacteroidota; class Bacteroidia; order Flavobacteriales; family Flavobacteriaceae; genus Flavobacterium. Next base: position 277,009 of record NZ_LLWK01000037.1, on the reverse strand, counting down.
AGCTAAAATCGAAACCTTTAATCCGGGTAATTCTGTCAAAGATCGAATGGCCGTAAAAATGGTGGAAGATGCAGAAGCCGATGGTCGATTAAAACCTGGTGGAACGATCATAGAAGGAACTTCTGGTAATACCGGAATGGGATTAGCTTTGGTTGCTATTGTGAAAGGATACAAATTAATTTGTGTAATTTCTGACAAGCAATCCAAAGAAAAGATGGATATTCTTCGTGCTGTTGGAGCCAAAGTAGTGGTTTGTCCAACCGATGTAGAGCCAACCGATCCGCGTTCGTATTACTCGGTTTCAAAACGATTGGCCGAAGAAACTCCAAATTCGTGGTATGTGAATCAGTACGATAATTTGTCTAATTCGTTAGCACATTATGAGCAGACTGGTCCTGAAATTTGGGAACAAACCAATGGAAAAATAACTCATTTTGTTGTTGGAGTGGGAACAGGTGGGACAGTTTCTGGTGTTGCTAAATTTTTAAAAGAAAGAAATCCAAACATTAAAATTTGGGGAATAGATACCTACGGTTCAGTCTTTAAAAAATATCACGAAACGGGTATTTTTGACGAAAATGAAATCTATTCCTATATTACTGAAGGCATCGGTGAAGACATTTTACCTAAAAATGTAAACTTTTCTTTAATTGATGGTTTTACCAAAGTAACCGATAAAGATGCTGCTGTTTATACGCGTAAAATTGCTTTAGAAGAGGGAATTTTTGTCGGTAATTCTGCTGGTGCTGCGATTAAAGGATTGTTGCAATTAAAAGAACATTTTAAACGAGAAGATGTGGTTGTAGTGTTGTTTCATGATTCGGGAAGTCGCTACATAGGTAAAATGTTCAATGATGATTGGATGCGCGAACGTGGTTTTCTTGAAGAGAATATTACCAAAGCCGAAGATGTAATTAAAGATCATTTGCATAGGGAATTGATTGTTGTTCGTACAGAAGAATTGGTTTCGCATGCCATTGAAAGGATGCGTAAGTATAAAATTTCGCAAATTCCCGTAGTTGATATTTCTGGCTTTGTTGGTTCTGTAGATGAAACGGATTTGTTTCAGAGCTATGTAGCTGATAAAGACGTGGCTGATCGACCAATAAAAGAAGTAATGGGAGAACCTTTTCCTATTGTAAAATTAGGAACACCAATTGAATCCGTTTCTAAATTATTTACCAAAGAAAATGCCGCTGTTTTGCTCGATTTAGGAAATGGTAAGCATCATATCATCACAAAGTATGATATTATAGGGGCAATAAAATAGCATACAATTTATGGGTAATTTTGCAGCAATAGATTTTGAAACAGCCACAGCTTATCATCCGTGTTCGGTAGGTATTGTCACTGTCGAAAATGGAATTATTGTGGATGAGTTTGTTACGCTTATTAAGCCACCAAACAATACTTATTCGCCATTTACAATTGCAGTTCATGGTATTCGTCCTGATCAAACAATAAATGCGAAGAGTTTTTTAGAAGTTTTTCCAGAAATACAAAAACGGTTAAAAAATCGTATTGTTGTGGCACACAATGAAAGCTTTGATCGCAATGTTTTAATTAAATCTATGGCGCTCTATGGTTTAGATTATGAGTCTTTAAATATTAACTCGCGGTGGGAATGTACTGTAAAGATTTATCGTGCGAAAGGAATTAAACCAACAAAGTTAAGTGATTGCTGTCGCGAAATGAAAATTGATCTCAATCATCATGAGGCTCTTTCTGATGCTCGTGCTTGTGCGAAGTTATTCTTAAAAAAATAAATATCTAGAAGTAATTATTGTAAGTTTTTTCATTAATTTAGTATTTATAATAAGCAGAAATTGTTTATTTAAATCTAATCTATGAAAGAAGATTTTTTACATTATTTATGGAGGTATAAAAAGTTTGATGTTTTAAATCTTAAAACTACTATTGGTGAAACTGTTCAAATTATTTCGTCCGGAAGTTACCTCGAGTTAGCGGGCCCAGATTTTTTTAATGCTCAGTTAGTAGTTGGGAATCAAAAATGGGCTGGTAACGTCGAAATTCATATCAAATCGTCTGATTGGTATGTTCACAATCACGAAAAAGATAATGCCTATCAAAATGTAATTTTACACGTGGTGTGGGAGCACGACACAATTATTTTTAGAGAAGATAATTCAGAAATTCCAACTATTGAGTTGCGCGATTTCGTCTCTGCTGAAGTGCTTGTAAATTATAAAAAGTTAGTTCAACCTAAAAGCTGGATTTATTGTGAAAAAGAAATTGCTACGATTGATAATTTCATCTTTAGTAATTGGAAAGAGCGCTTGTTTTTTGAGCGTTTAGAAAGAAAATCTAAATTAATATTTGATTTATTATCGAGCACCAATAATGATTGGGAAGCTGTTCTTTTTTGTCTTCTAGCTAAAAACTTTGGATTGAATACGAACGGTGAATCCTTTCTTGCCATCGCAAAAGCGTTGCCTTTTTCTATTATTCGAAAAGAAAGCTTTGAAGTTGAAAATCTAGAAGCACTCCTTTTTGGGAAAGGTCAATTGTTGGTCGACGAAAAAGAAGATGTATATTTTAGCGATTTAAAATTTCGATACTATTACATGCTTCATAAATATCGAGTAGAGGAAGGATATGTGCAACCGTTGCAATTTTTTAAACTTCGCCCAGATAATTTTCCAACGATTCGTTTGTCACAATTGGCACATTTGTATCATCACCATCAAAACTTATTCACTAAAGTTATTGACTTAAAATCAAATGTTGATGGCTATGAATTGCTTCAAGTAAGTGTTTCTGATTACTGGCAAACGCATTACACTTTTGATAAAGTAAGTTCGAAAAAAAGCAAGAAACTCTCTAAAGCATTTATTGACTTGCTACTCATTAATACGGTAATTCCGATTCAGTTTGCGTATGCACAATCTAGAAGTGAATCTAATTCTGAACAATTATTACAATTTATGAATCAAATTGTTGCCGAGAAAAACAGTACAATAGATAAATTTACTTTCTTTAAAGTTGCCGTAAACACTGCTTTTGATTCGCAATCGCTATTGCATCTTAAAAAAGAGTACTGTGCTAAAAATAAATGTTTGTCTTGTGCGGTTGGAATGGAGTTATTGAAAGTAAAAAGCGAAATGAAAGTACTTTAAATATTTTGTACTTTTGTAGGCAATTATAAAATAGAGAAAGAAAATGTCTGCAATTTTAAAATTAAAATTTTTTTTCGAAAAATATGGTTTTCATGTATCGTCACGTTTAGCTGATAAGCTAGGAATGCGTGTGACGAGCGTTCGTTTGTTTTTTATTTATATTTCGTTTGTAACAGTAGGTTTGGGTTTTGGAGTATACTTGACCTTGGCGTTCTGGATTCGATTAAAAGATTTAATACGTGCCAAACGTACTTCGGTTTTTGATTTATAAAGAATTTTACATGCATAAAAAAACGGATTAAGAAGCTATTCTTAATCCGTTTTTTTTATTATCTCAAAAAAGTTATTTGTCAGGGTTGTTCAATTTACTGTTTTTCTTTCCGTAAACGAAGTAGATAATTACACCTAATGCCATCCAGATTACTAAACGTGCCCAACTCTCGTTAGGAAGCGAATACATTAAACCTACACAAACTAATACGCCTGCAATTGGAACATAAGGAACAAACGGTGTCTTGAACGCTCTTGGGGCATCTGGCATTTTTACGCGCATCACCATCACTCCAATACAAACCAATACAAACGCTAGTAAAGTACCGATGCTCACCATATGGCCTAAATCACTTACCGGTACAAAACCAGCAAATAAACTTACAAAGAATAAAAAGAAAACATTTGTTTTCCAAGGCGTGCGAAAGCGGGGGTGAATATCACTAAAGAATTTTGGCAACAAACCATCTTTACTCATGGTATAAAAAACACGACTTTGTCCCATTAACATTACCAACATTACAGAAGTATAACCGGCGAGAATTGCAACAATTAACCCGGTTTGTAAAAAGTCATATCCTGTTTTAGCAAAAGCTGTTGCTGCTGGTTTAGCGTCACCTGCAAATTCGTAATACGGAACTAAACCGGTCATTACATACGCAAATAATACATACAAAATGGTACATACAACTAATGAACCTAAGATTCCGATAGGCATTCCTTTTTGAGGATTTTTTGCTTCTTGGGCGGCTGTAGAAACTGCATCAAAACCGATGAAAGCAAAAAATACAGTTCCTGCCCCTGCAGCAATACCCGACCAACCAAAATGTCCAAATTCCCCTGTGTTTTCTGGAATATATGGAACATAGTTTTCAGGATTGATATAACTCCATCCTAAAACAATAAAAACAATAACTACCGCTACTTTTAGAATTACCAAAAAGTTGTTTATAGAAGCTGATTCTTTTGATCCGCGAATTAATAATAAGGATAACATAGAAACGATAAGAACAGCTGGGAGATTAATTATGCCTCCTTCTATTACCGTTCCATCACTTAATTTTAAATGTTCCCACGGAGAACAAATTAACTGCGTGGGCAGGTGAATGTCGTATTTGCTAAGTAATTCGAGTAGATACCTGGACCAGCTCACACCAACCGTTGCCGCACCCAATGCATATTCTAAAACTAAATCCCAACCAATTATCCAAGCCATAAATTCTCCCATAGTGGCGTAAGAGTATGTATAGGCACTACCCGCAACTGGAATCATCGAAGCAAATTCTGCGTAACAAAGTCCTGCAAAAGCACAACCTACTGCTGCCAATATAAAAGATAAAGTTACTGCTGGACCAGCGTGATCTGCAGCGGCAATTCCGGTTAGTGAAAATAACCCCGCACCAATAATGGCACCTACACCAAGAGCAACAAGTGATCCTGAAGAAAGAGTCCTTTTTAGGCCATCTTCTGTTTCAGATGATTCGCCAAGCAATACCGAGAGAGGTTTGGTTTTCCAAATAGACATAAAATTGTTGGTTTAAAATTACTAGGCCTCAAATGTATCGTTTTTTCGAAAAAATAAAAACAAATTAAGATATTTAAGTTACAAAATTGACTGTGTAAGACTTAATTAAATACGAATAGCTCTCTAACTGCTGAGTTTTGTTACGGTTACTTCGTTTTTTTTTGAATAATCCTGCATAGTATTTAGTTTGTATTCAATTTTTTCTTACAAAAAATAAATTTTAGTGTTATTTTTATATTCGAAATCTTATGAACCATGAACTTTCAATTTTTAAACTCTTTTTTCAAATATACCAAAGCACAACAAATAGGGATTTTGCTGCTTTTTACTATAATTGTTGCTTTGCAATTTGTATTTCGCTATTCTGATTTTACAGAAGTTCAATTGGTAACTAAAGAAGAAAAAGAATGGCTGGGCTTGCAGCAGAAACTCGATGTAATTAAAGAAGAGAAATCTGAATCTACATTAAAAAGACGGCCTTACAATCCCAATTTTATTACAGATTACAAAGGGTATAAGCTGGGGATGTCGATAAATGAAATTGACAGACTATTCGCTTTTAGGAAACAAAATAAATACGTGAATTCCGCACAGGAATTTCAAGATGTAACGAAAATTTCAGATTCTCTACTCAAAAGCATGGCTCCTTATTTTAAGTTTCCAGATTGGGTTAAAACCAAGAAAAGTAGTATCAGTAACTTACCTGCCAAGAAAGAAGCTACTATTAAAACAGTAATTGTAAAAGATATCAACCTGGCAACTGCCGAAGATTTAATTGCAATTTATGGCATAGGTGAAGCATTGTCGCAACGTGTTCTGAGTTACAAACAAACTGTTGGTGGTTTTGTTTCTATGAATCAAATTAATGAGATTTGGGGACTTTCGCCCGAAGTTATTTATATGATTAATAAAAACTTTAAAATTATTTCTAAACCAACAATTTCTAAAATTGCTATAAACGATGCTTCTTTGAAAGAGTTGAGTCAGTTTTATTATTTTAAAAATGGCCTAGCTAAACAAATACTGATTTATCGAAGTATGAACGGAAATTTTAATAATATTGAGGATTTAGCAAAAATTAAAGGTTTTCCTGTTGATAAGGCAAGTATAATTGACTTATATTTGGAGTTCTAAAACAAATAGCAACATGGATTTTAATTATAATGAAACGCAATCGATGATTGCACAGTCAATAAAGGATTTTGCAGCTGTACATATTCAACCATTTATAATGGAGTGGGACGAAGCACAAACATTTCCTGTTCCGTTATTCAAAAGATTAGGAGAAATGGGTTTTATGGGTGTTTTAGTACCGGAAGAATATGGTGGTGCAGGTTTAGGTTATCATGAATATATTACTATTGTTGAAGAAATATCAAAAGTAGATCCTTCTATTGGTCTTTCAGTTGCGGCGCATAATTCGTTATGTACTAATCATATTTTAACTTTTGGAAATGAAGAACAAAAGAAAAGATGGTTGCCAAAATTAGCTACCGCAGAACATATTGGAGCTTGGGGGTTAACCGAGCATAATACAGGATCTGATGCTGGAGGAATGAATACTACAGCAAAAAGAGATGGAGATGATTGGATTGTAAATGGAGCCAAAAACTTTATTACACATGCCATTTCTGGCGATATTGCAGTAGTGATTGTTCGTACAGGAGAAAAGGGAGATTCGAAAGGAATGACTGCCTTTGTATTCGAAAAAGGGATGGCTGGTTTTACTTCGGGTAAAAAAGAAAATAAATTAGGAATGCGTGCTAGTGAAACTGCCGAACTAATTTTTGATAGTTGCCGTATTCCCGATGCAAATCGCTTAGGCGAAGTCGGACAAGGATTTATTCAGGCCATGAAAATTTTAGATGGTGGTAGAATATCGATCGGAGCACTTTCTTTAGGAATTGCAAAAGGAGCTTATGAAGCCGCTCTAAAATATTCTAAAGAACGCCATCAATTTGGACAGCCGATAAGTAGCTTTCAAGGTATCTCATTTAAATTGGCCGACATGGCTACCGAAATTGAAGCTTCGGAATTGTTGTTACACAAAGCGGCTTTCTTAAAACAAGACCACAAGCCAGTTACCACTATGGGAGCTATGGCCAAAATGTTTGCTTCGGAAGTGTGTGTTAAGGTCGCAAATGAAGCCGTACAGATTCACGGAGGTTACGGATATACCAAAGATTATCCGGTCGAAAAATTCTATCGTGATTCTAAATTATGTACTATTGGAGAAGGAACGACCGAAATTCAGAAACTTGTAATTTCACGAAACTTACTAAAAGAGTAAGCTCTTAAGCGACTTTAAAATTTATTTGTACTTTATAAGTCATAAGTGGTATTTAATAGCTACTTTTGCAGCCTTAACGAGAGGAGGTGTCAAAATTATGTTAATTATACCGATTAAAGACGGAGAAAATATCGATAGAGCGCTAAAACGCTACAAAAGAAAATTTGATAAAACAGGAACTGTTCGTCAATTAAGATCACGTACTGCGTTCTTAAAACCATCAGTTGTGAAAAGAGCAAAACTTCAAAAAGCTGCTTACATTCAAAACATGAAAGACAACTTAGAGAATTAATCTTTTTTCTATGTTAAAAATAAATACCGTTAGTGGTCAAAATTTTATAATTTTGATGCTAACGGTTTTTTTATGAAAAAAAATACAGCAGCATTTCAGGATTATTTGCAATTAGAGAAAAAATATTCTTTGCACACCGTAAATGCGTATCTTAAAGATATAGCAGATTTTGAGTTGTTTAATACAATCAATTTTGAGCAAGATGTAATCGACACTGCAAATTACAGTCAAATTCGATCTTGGATTGTTTTTTTGATAGATGCAGGTTTAGAAAACATCTCTGTTAATCGTAAGATGGCATCTCTAAAAGCTTTCTATAAATTTTTATTAAAAACAAAACAATTGGATGTGAGTCCAATGTTAAAGCATAGAGCTTTAAAAGTTTCAAAATCAATTCAAATTCCATTTTCTGAAAATGAATTGCAGTTGGTTTTAAAGGAGTTTCAAAACGCAGTTGGTTTTGAAGAAATTCGAGATAAGTTAATTATTGATTTATTGTATGCTACTGGAATTCGGCGATCCGAATTAATTGGTCTTCGTTTGGATGCTGTAGATTTATACCAAGATAGTTTGAAGGTTTTGGGAAAGAGAAATAAGGAACGAATAGTGCCTTTATTGCCTGTGATAAAAGAACAAATTAAGAGGTATTTGGGCGAGCGTATATTGCTAGAGGTTATTATAGATGAAAGGTATTTTTTTGTTTCTAAAAAGGGCGTAAAATTGAATGAAACTTTTGTCTATCGATTAATTAATTCTTACTTTAGTAGAGTCTCCGAAAAAGTAAAAAAGAGTCCGCACATGCTTCGGCATACATTTGCAACTCATTTGTTAAATAACGGAGCAGATCTAAATTCGGTAAAAGAATTATTAGGACATTCAAGTTTGGCTTCTACCCAAGTATATACGCATAACAGTTTAGCTGAACTTCAAAAAGTATATCAGGAAGCGCATCCTCGAAACAAGAAATAGTTTTTTATGTTTAATCTTAAAATTTTGTATTATGAAGGTAAATGTTCATGCAGTTAACTTTGTTGTTGACGGAAAGCTGTTAGATTTTATTCAGTCACGAATGGATAAATTAGAAAAGTATTATGATAAGGTGGTCTCGGCTGATGTGTATTTGAAGGTCGAGCGAACGAGTGATAAAGAAAACAAGTGTGTTGAGATAAAGGTTAATGTACCAGGAGATGATTTTTTGGTTAAAAAACAATGTAAAAGTTTTGAGGAAGCAGTGGAGCTTTCGGCCGAATCATTGGAGCGTTCGCTTGTGAAAAGGAAAGAAAAAATAAGAACTCATATTTAATGTCAAAATTTTTTTAAAAAAATGTTTTGAATCAAAGATAAAATCTATACATTTGCAGTCCGTTAGAAATAGCGGACTTTTTTATTGATATTGCCAGCGTAGCTCAGTTGGCTAGAGCAGCTGATTTGTAATCAGCAGGTCGTGGGTTCGAGTCCCTCCGCCGGCTCTAAAATTCCAACGCGATTTGGAAGGTTCATGGTTTTATTGATAAAAGAAGGGGAGATACTCAAGCGGCCAACGAGGGCAGACTGTAAATCTGCTGTGTAAACTTCGCAGGTTCGAATCCTGCTCTCCCCACAAAATTGATTGGAGGTTTAGATTTCTAAATTGAAAATCAAATATCCTTAACAAGGATTCTGCCGACTTAGCTCAGGGGTAGAGTGCTTCCTTGGTAAGGAAGAGGTCACGGGTTCAATTCCCGTAGTTGGCTCAAGTAAGTAGGAAATTGAAAATTAATATATAACTAAGATTAAAAATTAAGTAAAATGGCAAAAGAAACCTTTAACCGTTCGAAACCACACTTAAATATTGGTACGATCGGACACGTGGATCACGGTAAAACTACTTTAACAGCAGCAATCACAAAAGTGTTATCTGATGCTGGTTACTGTCAAGCTAGATCATTTGATCAAATTGATAATGCTCCTGAGGAGAAAGAAAGAGGTATTACAATTAATACATCTCACGTTGAGTATGAAACTGCTAATCGTCATTACGCTCACGTTGACTGTCCAGGTCACGCGGATTACGTAAAAAACATGGTTACAGGTGCAGCTCAAATGGATGGTGCTATCTTAGTAGTTGCTGCTACAGATGGTCCAATGCCACAAACTCGTGAGCACATCCTTTTAGGACGTCAGGTTGGTATTCCAAGAATCGTTGTTTTTATGAACAAAGTGGATATGGTAGACGATGCTGAGTTGTTAGAGCTTGTTGAAATGGAAATTAGAGATTTATTATCTTTCTACGAATATGATGGAGATAATGGACCAGTAGTTCAAGGATCTGCTTTAGGTGGATTGAATGGAGATGCTACATGGGTGCCAAAAATCATGGAATTAATGGCAGCTGTTGATGCTTGGATCGAAGAGCCAGTGCGTGATATCGCTAAGCCATTCTTGATGCCAGTTGAAGATGTATTTACAATTACAGGACGTGGAACTGTTGCTACAGGTCGTATCGAAACTGGTATTGCTAATACAGGAGATGCTGTTGAGATCATTGGTATGGGAGCTGATAAATTAACTTCTACTATTACAGGAGTTGAGATGTTCCGTAAAATCCTTGATAGAGGTGAAGCTGGAGATAACGTAGGTTTATTGTTAAGAGGTGTTGATAAAGAATCTATAAAAAGAGGAATGGTTATCGTTAAGCCAGGATCAGTAAAACCACACGCTACTTTTAAAGCAGAGGTTTATATCTTGAAAAAAGAAGAAGGTGGACGTCATACTCCATTCCATAATAACTACCGTCCACAGTTTTACGTACGTACAACTGACGTAACAGGAGTTATTACTTTGCCAGAAGGAGTAGAGATGGTAATGCCAGGAGATAACTTGACTATTAATGTTGCTTTGTTAAGCCCAATCGCAATGAGCGTAGGTTTACGTTTCGCTATCCGTGAAGGTGGTAGAACAGTAGGTGCAGGTCAGGTAACTGAAATCGTAGGATAATCCTATAAAAATTATAAGGCCAGTTGATTTTCTTAACTGAAATAATACTGGCTTTTACTACGGGCGTAGTTCAAGGGTAGAATAGCGGTCTCCAAAACCGTTGATGGGGGTTCGAATCCCTCCGCCCGTGCAATAAAAAAATTAGATCAAATGGCAAAAGTTGTTAATTACATATCGGAATCATTCGAGGAATTAAAGTCAAATGTGACTTGGCCTACATGGGCAGAAGTGCAAAAATTGACAATTATTGTCGCTGTTTTTTCAGTCTTATTCGCTTTGGCAACATGGGGAGTAGATGAGTTTTTTGCAAGTGTATTGGAGAAATTTGCCATCTGGATAAAAGCTTAATTTTTTTTATGATGACTGAAAATAGTATTAAAAAGTGGTATGTAGTTCGAGCGGTAAGCGGTCAAGAGAATAAAGTGAAAGCTTATATCGAAACTGAGATTGCTAGATTGGGTATGGAGGATTACGTTTCTCAAGTCTTGGTGCCGACAGAAAAAGTGGTTACTGTAAAAGACGGAAAGAAAATAGCGAAGGATAAAGTTTATTTTCCGGGCTATGTAATGATCGAAGCTAATTTAGTGGGTGAAATACCTCATATTATCAAGTCTATAACGAGTGTGATTGGTTTTTTAGGTGAGGTGAAAGGTGGAGAACCTGTGCCGCTTAGAATATCAGAAGTGAATAGAATGTTAGGTAAAGTTGACGAGTTGGCAGTAAATACTGATACGCGAGCAATACCTTTCAACTTAGGGGAAACGGTAAAAGTGGTCGATGGTCCTTTTAATGGTTTTAACGGAACAGTTGAAAAAATAAATGATGAAAAGCGTAAGCTTGAGGTAATGGTTAAAATTTTCGGAAGAAAAACACCATTAGAGTTAAGTTTTATGCAAGTTGAAAAAGTATAATTTTATTGTTACATATAACAACCATTGCAATCGCTTCCAAGAGATTGTAATGTTTAAATTTTTTTAAAAATGGCTAAAGAGATAAGTAAAGTAGTTAAACTACAAGTTAAGGGAGGTGCTGCGAATCCGTCGCCACCGGTTGGACCTGCTCTAGGAGCTGCTGGTGTTAATATCATGGAATTCTGTAAGCAATTTAATGCTAGAACTCAAGATAAACCTGGCAAAGTTTTACCAGTACAAATTACTGTGTACAAAGACAAATCATTTGACTTTGTTGTTAAAACACCTCCGGCGGCAGTACAATTGATGGAAGCTGCAAAGCTAAAATCAGGTTCTGGTGAGCCTAATCGTAAAAAAGTAGCTAGTGTTACTTGGGAACAAATTAGAACTATTTCTGAAGACAAAATGCAAGATTTAAATGCATTTACGATGGAATCTGCTATGAGTATGATTGCTGGAACAGCTAGATCTATGGGTATAACAGTATCAGGAGACGCTCCTTTTTAATTTAAAAAAAGACATGGCAAAATTAACAAAAAAGCAAAAAGAGGCTGCTTCGAAAATTGAAAAGAACAAACTATATTCTCTTAAAGATGCTGCGGCATTATTAAAATTAGTTGCTTCTGCAAAATTTGATGAGTCTGTTGATATCGCAGTTCGTTTGGGTGTAGATCCAAGAAAAGCGAATCAAATGGTTAGAGGAGTGGTAACATTACCTCATGGAACTGGTAAAGACGTTAAAGTATTAGCATTGGTTACTCCAGACAAAGAAGCGGAAGCTAAAGAAGCTGGTGCAGACTATGTAGGTCTTGATGAGTACTTGCAAAAAATTAAAGACGGTTGGACAGATGTTGATGTAATTATCACTATGCCTTCTGTTATGGGTAAATTAGGTCCATTAGGTCGTATTTTAGGACCTAGAGGTTTAATGCCAAACCCTAAAACAGGTACTGTAACTATGGATGTTGCAAAAGCTGTTCAAGAGGTTAAGGCTGGTAAAATTGACTTTAAAGTTGATAAAACTGGTATCGTGCATGCAGGAATTGGGAAAGTTTCTTTTGGAGCTGAGCAAATTTATGATAACGCACACGAAATTATTCAAACATTAATCAAACTTAAACCAACTGCTGCTAAAGGTACCTACATTAAAGGTATTCACCTTACAAGCACTATGAGTCCAGCGATTGCGTTAGACCCAAAAGCAGTATAATTAGTAGTTAAAAATTTTTAGTATGACTAGAGAAGAAAAATCAATCGCGATTGAAGATTTAACTGCACAGTTAGCCGGGGCAAATATTGTTTATGTAGCAGATATTTCTGGACTTAATGCAGAGACTACTTCAAACTTGAGAAGAGCTTGTTTTAAAGCAGGTGTTCAATTAGAGGTGGTAAAAAACACATTGCTTGCAAAAGCGATGGAAGCATCTGATAATGATTATGGAGATTTACCTTCTGTATTGAAAGGGAACACTTCTATCTTAATTGCAGATATTGCTAATGCACCTGGTAAAATTATTAAGGATTTCCGTAAAAAATCGGATAAACCTATTTTAAAAGGAGCTTTTATTAATTCTGAAGTTTATATTGGAGATGATCAATTAGATGCATTAGCAACTATCAAATCTAAAGAAGAACTTCTTGGAGAGCTTATCGGATTGTTACAATCACCAGCTCAAAGAATTATTGCTGCTCTTCAAAATAAATTTGCAGGAGAAGAAGCATCTGAGGAAGTATCAGAATAATACAAACAACATAGTTGCTTGTATTTAAAAAGAACGCACATAAATAAATTATATTTTTACAAATCATTTTAAAACGATAGAAAAAATGGCAGATTTGAAACAATTCGCAGAACAATTGGTTAACCTAACAGTTAAAGAAGTTAACGAATTAGCAACAATATTAAAAGACGAGTACGGAATTGAGCCTGCTGCAGCTGTTGTAGTTGCTGGTGGTGGTGGTAGCGAAGCTGCTGCTGAAGAAGCTCAAACTGAATTTACAGTTGTATTAAAAGAAGCTGGTTCTTCTAAATTAGCAGTTGTTAAATTAGTAAAAGAACTTACAGGTTTAGGTCTTAAAGAAGCTAAAGACATAGTTGATAGTGCTCCAAGCAATATCAAAGAAGGTGTTTCTAAAGAAGAGGCTGATGGTCTTAAAAAATCTTTAGAAGAAGCTGGAGCTGTTGTTGAGCTTAAATAGTAAAACTCAGTTTTAAGAAGTAGGTTTAGGTCTTGAGTTTTATTGCTCAATGACCTAAACCATTTTTCGTATAACAAATGTTTGTCTTATTTCTTTATAAGATACCGTTTGAAATTAGATTCATTTTACCCATTACGAGGAAAAAAAATTAACAGATAATAAGAAAGTAGTTATCTTAAAATTGGTTTTTAAAGATGTAGTGGTTGTAAAAGAAGCGCATAAATACAATCGTATGTATGCAAAAAAATTACTTTTTTAATCAAAATTTTGTCCATTGATGTTAACAAATCAGACTGAAAGATTGAATTTTGCCTCAACGAAAAATATTCCTGCATATCCAGACTTTTTGGATGTACAGGTTAAATCGTTTAAAGATTTTTTCCAATTGGAAACTAAATCTGACGAAAGAGGCGACGAAGGGTTGTACAACACCTTCATGGAAAACTTTCCAATTACAGATACAAGAAACAACTTTGTATTGGAGTTCCTCGATTATTTTGTTGATCCTCCACGTTATACTATTCAAGAATGTATAGAAAGAGGTCTTACGTATAGTGTACCTTTAAAGGCTAGGTTAAAACTATATTGTACAGATCCAGAGCACGAAGATTTTGAAACTATTGTACAAGACGTTTATCTTGGTACAATTCCTTACATGACGCCAAGTGGTACTTTTGTTATCAACGGAGCAGAACGTGTTGTTGTTTCGCAACTACACAGATCACCAGGTGTATTCTTTGGACAATCGTTCCATGCAAATGGTACTAAATTATATTCTGCCAGAGTAATTCCTTTTAAGGGATCTTGGATAGAATTCTCTACAGATATTAATAGCGTAATGTACGCGTATATCGACAGAAAGAAAAAATTACCAGTTACTACTTTATTCCGTGCAATTGGGTTCGAGAGAGACAAGGATATCCTTGAGATTTTTGACTTAGCTGAGGAGATTAAAGTTTCAAAAACAGGTATTAAAAAATATATTGGTAGAAGATTAGCTGCTCGTGTGTTAAATACATGGCATGAAGACTTCGTAGATGAAGATACTGGCGAAGTTGTTTCTATCGAACGTAATGAAATCATCCTTGATCGTGATACTATTATCGATAAAGATAATGTTGAAGAGATAATTGATGCTAACGTTAAATCTATTTTGTTACATAAAGAGGGTAGTAATCAATCTGATTACGGAATTATCCATAATACGTTACAAAAAGACCCGACAAATTCAGAAAAAGAAGCTGTTGAGCATATTTACAGACAACTGCGTAACGCAGAACCGCCTGATGAGGAAACTGCTCGCGGTATTATTGATAAATTGTTCTTCTCAGATCAACGTTACAACTTAGGTGAAGTTGGTCGTTACAGAATGAACAAAAAACTTGGTCTAGATATCCCAATGGAAAAGCAAGTGCTTACCAAAGAAGATATTATTACTATTGTGAAGTATTTGATTGAATTGATCAACTCTAAAGCAGAGATTGATGATATTGATCACTTATCAAACCGTCGTGTTAGAACAGTTGGAGAACAATTGTCACAACAATTTGGTGTTGGTTTAGCTCGTATGGCTAGAACTATTCGCGAGAGAATGAACGTTAGAGATAACGAGGTGTTTACACCAATTGACTTGATTAATGCTAAAACATTATCATCAGTTATCAACTCGTTCTTTGGTACAAACCAGTTGTCTCAATTTATGGATCAAACGAATCCATTAGCTGAGATCACGCACAAAAGAAGATTGTCTGCACTAGGACCTGGAGGTCTTTCGAGAGAGAGAGCTGGTTTCGAAGTACGTGACGTTCACTATACACACTACGGACGTTTATGTCCTATTGAAACTCCAGAGGGACCAAACATTGGTTTGATTTCATCTCTTGGAGTATATGCTAAAGTAAATGGAATGGGATTCATTGAAACACCGTACCGTAAGGTAACTAATGGTGTTGTGGATTTGGTATCTACTCCTGTTTATTTAAGTGCAGAAGAAGAAGAAGGAATGTTGATTGCTCAGGCAAACATCGAAATGGAAGATTCTGGAAAAATTATTGCTGAAAATGTAATTGCCAGAGAAGAGGGAGATTTCCCTGTGGTTGAGCCATCACGAGTAGATTATACTGATGTTGCGCCAAACCAAATTGCTTCTATTTCAGCTTCTTTGATTCCTTTCTTAGAGCATGATGATGCGAATAGAGCCTTGATGGGATCTAACATGATGCGTCAGGCAGTACCTTTAATTCGTCCAGAAGCTCCAATTGTTGGAACTGGATTAGAACGTCAAGTTGCTTCTGACTCTAGAGTATTGATCAACGCTGAAGGAGAAGGTACGGTAGAATATGTTGATGCTAATATCATCACCATTAAATACGATCGTACGGACGAAGAAAGAATGGTTAGTTTTGAGAATGATGATAAAACGTATAATTTAATCAAATTCAGAAAAACGAATCAAGGTACAAGTATCAACTTGAAACCAATCGTTAGAAAAGGAGACAGAGTTACTTTAGGTCAAGTATTATCAGAAGGATATGCTACTCAGAACGGAGAATTGGCTTTAGGTCGTAACCTAAAAGTGGCGTTTATGCCATGGAAAGGATACAACTTTGAGGATGCAATTGTAATTTCAGAGAAAGTAGTTCGTGATGATATATTTACTTCTATTCACGTAGATGATTATTCGTTAGAGGTTAGAGATACGAAATTAGGTAACGAAGAGTTGACTAATGATATTCCTAACGTTTCTGAAGAAGCGACTAAAGATTTAGATGAAAATGGTATGATTAGAATTGGAGCCGAGGTTAAACCTGGTGACATTTTGATCGGAAAAATTACACCAAAAGGGGAATCAGATCCTACTCCTGAAGAGAAATTGCTTCGTGCAATCTTCGGTGATAAAGCAGGTGATGTAAAAGATGCGTCGTTAAAAGCATCTCCATCTTTACATGGTGTAGTTCTTGATAAAAAATTATTTGCAAGAGCCGTAAAAGATAAACGCAAACGTACCCAAGATAAAGATGCTTTAGGCGCTTTAGAAATGGAATTTGAAACCAAATTTGTTGAATTAAAAGACAGATTAGTAGAAAAATTATTCGTGATCGTCAACGGAAAAACGTCTCAAGGTGTAATGAATGATTTGGGTGAAGAAGTATTGCCAAAAGGTAAAAAATACACTCAAAAAATGCTTTATGCTGTTGAAGATTTTGCTCACTTAAGCAAAGGACAATGGGTTGCTGATGATGCTACAAATAAAATGGTCAATGAATTAATTCATAACTATAAAATTAAGCTGAACGACCTACAAGGTTCTTTACGTAGAGAGAAATTTACAATTACGGTTGGAGACGAACTACCAGCAGGTATTTTGAAATTAGCAAAAATTTATATTGCTAAGAAACGTAAATTGAAAGTTGGGGATAAAATGGCAGGACGTCACGGTAACAAAGGTATTGTTGCTCGCATTGTTCGTCATGAAGATATGCCTTTCTTAGAAGATGGAACACCAGTTGATATCGTATTGAATCCACTTGGAGTACCTTCTCGTATGAACATCGGACAAATTTATGAGACTGTTTTAGGATGGGCTGGACAAAAATTAGATAGAAAATTTGCTACTCCAATTTTTGATGGTGCTTCTCTAGATCAAATTAATGAGTTTACCGATGAAGCTGGAATTCCAAGATTCGGTCATACGTATTTGTATGATGGAGGAACTGGAGAACGTTTCCACCAAAGAGCAACCGTTGGAGTTATTTATATGTTGAAATTAGGACATATGGTTGACGACAAAATGCATGCTCGTTCTATCGGACCATATTCGTTGATTACACAACAACCACTTGGAGGTAAAGCTCAATTTGGAGGTCAGCGTTTTGGAGAGATGGAAGTTTGGGCACTTGAAGCTTATGGAGCATCAAGTACGCTAAGAGAAATTTTAACAGTTAAATCTGATGATGTTATTGGTAGAGCTAAAACTTACGAAGCTATCGTAAAAGGAGAAGCAATGCCAGAACCAGGACTGCCAGAATCATTTAATGTATTAATGCATGAATTGAAAGGTCTTGGTTTAGATATTCGTTTAGAAGAATAAATTTATAGTATTCAGTGTTCCGTTTTTTAGTTTTCAGTTGGTAACTGTTTACTAATTACTGAACACTGAACACTTTTTTTAATTAGTTTTCAGGATTTATACCCGTCAACCGTTCCGATTTTTTATAAATACGTTTATAATTAGCGCTTCACATTTAATTATGAAGTTTAGAGAAGTAATCCGAGGTAGAAGTAAAAGTCTTAGAGTCGCAAGTCATAATTGTTTAAAGTCTAAATAGGCTTTTGATGTTTAACTTTCGATGTTCAACTTTTTTTCACAATCAATTTTTAATTGCAAATAAATCAATAGTAAAAACTATGATGAATAATAGAAATAATAACAACAACAATAAAGATAAGAATCCTGTTAAAAGATTCAGTAAAATATCTATTGGATTATCTTCACCTGAGGCGATTTTAAAAGAGTCTAGAGGAGAAGTTTTAAAGCCAGAAACAATCAACTACAGAACGCACAAACCGGAACGCGATGGTCTTTTTTGCGAAAGAATCTTCGGACCTGTTAAGGATTTTGAGTGTGCTTGTGGTAAATATAAAAGAATTCGTTACAAAGGGATCATTTGCGACCGTTGTGGTGTTGAAGTTACAGAGAAAAAAGTACGTAGAGACAGAGTAGGACACATCAATTTGGTAGTGCCTATTGCTCATATCTGGTATTTCCGTTCTCTTCCAAATAAAATTGGATATATCCTTGGATTACCATCTAAGAAATTAGATATGATCATTTACTACGAAAGATACGTAGTAATTCAAGCAGGAATTGCTAAAAATGCAGAAGGTGAATCAGTAAAAAGATTAGATTTCCTTACGGAAGAAGAGTATTTAAATATTTTAGATACACTTCCGCAAGACAATCAATATTTAGATGATATGGATCCTAATAAATTTGTTGCCAAAATGGGAGCAGAATGTATTATGGATTTATTAGCACGTATTGACTTAGACGAATTGTCATATCAGTTGAGACATAATGCTAATAACGAAACATCTAAACAACGTAAAACAGAAGCGTTAAAACGTTTAAATGTTGTAGAATCTTTCCGTGAGTCTAACTTAAACCGTGAAAACCGTCCAGAATGGATGATTATGAAAGTGGTTCCAGTTATTCCACCAGAATTACGTCCGTTAGTTCCACTTGATGGAGGTCGTTTTGCAACTTCAGATTTAAATGATCTATACCGTCGTGTAATTATACGTAACAACCGTCTAAAAAGATTAATGGAGATTAAAGCTCCAGAAGTGATCTTGAGAAACGAAAAACGTATGTTGCAAGAATCAGTAGATTCCTTATTTGACAACACACGTAAAGCGTCTGCTGTTAAAACAGAATCAAACAGACCATTAAAATCATTATCAGATTCCCTTAAAGGTAAGCAAGGACGTTTCCGTCAAAACTTACTTGGAAAACGTGTGGATTATTCTGCTCGTTCTGTAATTGTTGTTGGACCAGAATTAAAATTATTTGAATGTGGTCTTCCTAAAGATATGGCTGCCGAACTTTACAAGCCTTTCGTTATTCGTAAATTAATCGAAAGAGGTATTGTTAAGACAGTTAAATCGGCTAAGAAAATCATAGATAAAAAAGAGCCTGTAGTTTGGGATATTCTTGAAAATGTAATTAAAGGACACCCAGTATTACTGAACCGTGCACCTACTTTGCACAGATTGGGTATTCAAGCTTTCCAACCAAAATTAATTGAAGGAAAAGCGATTCAATTACACCCATTAGTATGTACGGCGTTTAACGCGGATTTTGATGGAGATCAAATGGCAGTTCACTTGCCATTAGGACCAGAAGCTATTTTGGAGTCACAATTGTTAATGTTGGCTTCTCATAACATCTTGAACCCTGCAAATGGTGCTCCAATTACGGTACCATCTCAGGATATGGTCTTGGGTCTTTATTATATGACTAAAGAACGTTTGACTACACCAGAACACCCGATTTTAGGAGAGGGTTTGACTTTCTATTCTGCTGAAGAAGTAAATATTGCTTTGAACGAAGGAAAATTAGAATTGAATGCTCGCGTTAGAATTAGAGCTAAAGATTATAATGACGAAGGAGATTTAGTTTATAAAATTATTCAAACAACTGCAGGACGTGTATTATTTAATGAAGTAGTACCAGAAGCAGCTGGATATATCAATGATGTATTAACTAAGAAAAACTTAAGAGATATTATTGGGCACGTTTTAAGCGTTACTGATGTACCTACAACAGCTGGTTTCTTGGATAATATGAAAGATATGGGGTATAAATTCGCCTTCCGAGGTGGATTATCATTCTCATTAGGAGATATTAGAATTCCAGATCAAAAACCGAAGTTAATTGCAGATGCTAGAGAGCAAGTTGAAGGTATCTCTGCAAACTACAACATGGGGCTTATTACCAATAACGAACGTTACAACCAAGTTATTGATGTATGGACTTCTGCGAATGCACAGTTAACCGAGTTAGCAATGAAAAATATTAGAGAAGACCAACAAGGTTTCAACTCTGTATACATGATGCTTGACTCTGGTGCAAGGGGATCTAAAGAACAAATTCGTCAGTTAACTGGTATGCGTGGTTTGATGGCTAAGCCTAAAAAATCGACTGCTGGTGGTGGTGAAATTATTGAAAACCCGATTCTTTCTAACTTTAAGGAAGGTCTTTCAATTTTAGAGTACTTTATTTCTACTCACGGTGCTCGTAAAGGTCTTGCAGATACGGCGCTTAAAACTGCCGATGCGGGTTACTTAACGAGAAGGTTACATGACGTTTCTCAAGATGTTATTGTAAACATCGAAGATTGTGGTACATTACGTGGTGTTGAAGTTTCTGCATTGAAGAAAAATGAGGAAATTGTTGAAAGCTTAGGTGAGCGTATCTTAGGACGTGTTGCTTTGCAAGATGTTATTAATCCGCTTACAAATGAGGTTATTGTAACGTCTGGTACGCAAATTACTGAAGCACTTGTAAAAGCGATTGATGCGTCTCCAATCGAAAGATTAGAAGTTCGTTCTCCGTTAACATGTGAAGCTCTAAAAGGTATTTGTGCGAAATGTTACGGTAGAAACTTAGCTACTGGAAAAATGACACAAAGAGGTGAAGCAGTTGGTGTAATTGCAGCACAATCAATTGGAGAGCCAGGTACACAATTAACACTTCGTACGTTCCACGTTGGAGGGGTTGCTGGAGGTATTTCTGAAGAGTCTAGCATTGTTACTAAATTTAAAGGTCGTTTAGAAATCGAAGATTTAAAAACGGTTAAAGGTGAAAATAATGAAGGTGTTGAAGTTGATATTGTTGTTTCTCGTTCTACTGAATTAAAATTAGTTGATGAGAAAACAGGTATTCTTTTAAATACACATAATATTCCTTACGGTTCAAGTATTTTTGTAAAAGACGGTCAGTCAGTTGCAAAAGGAGATGTGATCTGTAAATGGGATCCATATAATGGAGTTATTGTTTCTGAGTTTACTGGTAAGATTGCTTACGAAGAGTTAGAGCAAGGTCAATCGTTCATGGTTGAAATTGATGAGCAAACTGGTTTCCAAGAAAAAGTAATTTCTGAGTCAAGAGCGAAGAAATTAATTCCAACTTTATTGGTTTACGGTAAAGACGGAGAGTTAATTCGTTCTTACAACTTACCGGTTGGAGCTCACTTAATGGTTGATGATGGAGAGAAAATTAAAGCAGGTAAAGTATTGGTTAAAATTCCACGTCGTTCTTCTAAATCAGGAGATATTACAGGAGGTTTACCAAGAATTACAGAATTGCTTGAAGCTCGTAACCCATCTAATCCGGCTGTGGTTTCTGAAATTGACGGTGTTGTTTCATTCGGTAAAATCAAACGTGGTAACAGAGAGATTGTTATTGAGTCTAAATTTGGAGAGATTAAAAAGTATCTAGTTAAACTTTCTAGTCAAATTTTAGTTCAAGAAAATGACTTTGTTAGAGCGGGAGTTCCTTTATCTGATGGAGCTATTACTCCAGAAGACATTTTAAGAATTCAAGGTCCAGCTGCTGTTCAACAGTACTTGGTTAATGAAATTCAAGAAGTGTACCGTTTGCAAGGGGTAAAAATTAACGACAAGCACTTTGAGGTAGTTATTCGTCAAATGATGCGTAAAGTAAGAGTTCAGGATCCAGGTGATACTTTGTTCTTAGAAGATCAATTGATACATACAAAAGATTTCATCGTTAGAAATGATGCATTGTATGGTATGAAAGTAGTAGAAGATGCTGGAGATTCTTCAGTGTTGAAACCAGGTCAAATTGTATCTCCTCGTGAATTGCGTGATGAAAACTCACTTTTGAAACGTACAGATAAAAACCTAGTGGTTGCAAGAGAGGTAGTTACCGCAACTGCAACACCAGTTTTACAAGGTATTACAAGAGCGTCTCTTCAAACTAAATCATTTATTTCTGCTGCTTCTTTCCAAGAAACAACAAAAGTATTAAATGAAGCTGCTGTTGCAGGTAAGATTGATTACTTAGAAGGATTGAAAGAAAATGTTATCGTTGGACACAGAATTCCTGCAGGAACAGGTATGAGAGAATACGATAATATTATTGTAGGATCGAAAGATGATTACAACGAAATGATGGCTAATAAAGAAGAATATATTTACTAATTAGGAAATAACTATGAGTAATTCGAAACAACAACAAGAGCAAATTAATATTGAGTTAGATGAAACTATTGCTGAAGGAATTTATTCCAATTTGGCGATTATCAATCACTCGTCTTCTGAATTTGTTTTAGATTTTGTAAGTATTATGCCAGGTATTCCTAAAGCCAAGGTAAAGTCAAGAATTGTCTTGACACCACAACATGCTAAACGATTGTTGACTGCGATAGGTGAAAATATTCACCGATTTGAACTTGCCCATGGCGAGATTAAAGAAGCTGAACAAGCACAGATTCCGTTGAATTTCGGTCCTCCAGGACAAGCATAAAAATTAAAAGCTCCAGAAATGGAGCTTTTTTTATATCTTAAAATGTAGTTTATCTGAAGTTTAATGCCATTGGTCGACTATTGTTTTTTAAGATTTGCATTCGTCGTACTTTAACAGCTGTTAGTTTTAACTTCTGTTTAATTGATTTTTAAATTTGGTTAATTTATAATTCAAAAAAAAGCGCTACAATAATTGTAGCGCTTTTTTATTTTTATTCCTTTTTTTATTCGAATTCCGAAGTAAAATATAGTTTTACCGTGGGATATTTGCTTTGAGTCATTTGAATGGTAAAATCAGAATCGGCTAAGAAAACCAATTGCCCGTATTTATCATGTGCTAAGAATTTCTGTTTAATACGTCTAAATTCTTTAAATTGATCATTTTTTGCGTCATCAGGTTTTACCCAACAAGCCTTATGAACGGGAAAGTTTTCATAGGTACATTTCGCTCCATATTCATGCTCTAAACGATATTGAATTACCTCATATTGGAGTGCTCCGACGGTTCCAATAATTTTTCTGTTGTTCATTTCTAGTGTAAACAATTGTGCAACACCTTCATCCATTAATTGGTCGATACCTTTGTCCAATTGCTTGGCTTTCATAGGGTCGGCATTATTGATGTATCTAAAATGTTCAGGAGAGAAACTCGGAATTCCTTTAAAGCTCATCACTTCGCCTTCGGTTAATGTATCGCCAATCTTGAAGTTTCCGGTATCGTGCAGACCAACAATATCACCTGGATAGGAAATATCTACAATTTCTTTTTTCTCAGCAAAAAATGCATTAGGACTAGAGAACTTCAAATTCTTTTTTTGGCGTACATGTAAATACGGCTTGTTTCTTTCAAAAGTGCCCGATACAATTTTTATAAATGCCAAACGGTCGCGGTGTTTAGGATCCATGTTGGCATGGATTTTAAAAACAAATCCAGTCATTTTTTCTTCCTTGGGATCAACCAATCTCGATTCCGATTCTTTTGGTCTTGGCGATGGTGCGATAGTAACAAAACAATCTAATAATTCACGAACACCAAAATTGTTTAAGGCAGAACCAAAGAAAACAGGCTGTAAATGACCATCCAAGTATTCTTGACGATCAAATTTGGGATAAACTTCATCAATTAATTCCAACTCTTCACGCAACCTATCGGCTGGTTTTTGACCAATTATTTTCTCTAATTCGGGATTTTGGACATCCGAAAAAGCAATGGTATCTTCAATGTCTTTGCGGCTGTCTCCAGTATATAGATTTATATTTTTTTCCCAGATGTTATAAATACCTTTAAAATCGTAACCCATTCCAATTGGAAAACTCAATGGTGTGACGCGCAAACCTAGTTTTTGCTCCACTTCGTCCATTAAGTCAAAAGCATCTTTTCCTTCACGGTCTAGTTTGTTGATGAAAACGATAATTGGAATTTTGCGCATTCTACAAACCGAAACTAATTTTTCTGTTTGTTCTTCGACTCCTTTTGCAACGTCGATCACAACAATTACACTGTCAACCGCAGTTAAAGTTCTAAAAGTATCTTCTGCAAAATCCTTATGACCAGGGGTGTCCAGAATGTTTATTTTTTTGTTTTTATAGTTGAAGGCCAATACAGAGGTCGAAACAGAAATCCCCCTTTGACGTTCAATTTCCATAAAGTCACTGGTTGCTCCCTTTTTTATTTTATTGTTCTTTACGGCTCCTGCCTCTTGAATGGCACCACCAAAAAGCAACAATTTTTCTGTTAATGTTGTCTTACCTGCATCGGGATGCGCGATGACTCCAAATGTTCTCCTGCGCTGTATTTCTTCTAAAAAACTCATACTTTATCAATAATGTGCAAAAGTACTATTATTTAACACCGAATAAAAATATTCGTTTCTATAAATCATACTCTTTTTTTGAAAAAAGAAGAGTTGTAATTCTCTAGTATCTGCCACAACAGATCCGGGAATTTACTGATTAATGGACCAAATAGAGTAGCCATTAGGTGGACATTGAATTTTTACCCATTTATCTGCTTGAGTAGTTGGATACCAGGATGAATTACCAGTAAAATCTTTTAGTTGTTTATTAGACCAATTAGTCTCTATCCACCTTTCTTGCCATGAATTCGAGTTATTGATATAAACTATAAGGCCAGGATTTCCATTGTAACCATTTCTTCTCGCTACATATTCATCATTGTCACAAAACAAAATGGAGGTGTTTCCTGTAGCTTTATTGTTATGGATCCAAATCAGATTATTTAATTTGTTTTTATCTAATGAGTGCTCATAATCACTATAAAAAATTGTTGGATAACCTTCGTGAGTTAGTATATAGGAATAAGCTAGCATTTTATTGCTTATTTCGTCAGTGTCGTGATTAGCGACAAAAGTGACAGATTTGTACGGATTTCTTTTCCACATCATATCGTCATTTAATGCATTTAAATTATTTCCATCAAATGCATCGTTCATTTTATAGTAGCAAGCAAAATCAAAAACACTGCTATTGGCATTATTTGCCCACCACTCCAGAGTATTAACATTAGAATCCCAATATTCTCCTACTGAAAAACCGCCGACGTTAGCGTTCCACGAATTTACAACCCATGGTGCAAAACCTTTTACGTAGTCAAATCTCCAACCGTCAAATTTCATAATGTTTTTATAGTATTTACCTACGCCGTCTGTTCTATTCCACAGCCAATCTTGTACATATGGATTGGCGTGACACAAATCTGGAAACCCACCAAAAGATCCTTCGTCGTTATTTCCGTAGCTATTTTTATAAAAGTCGTTGTACGTTCGTTTAAATTTGCCTGATGCCACTGCAGTAAAATCGGTCCAAGTACTTGTCCCTGTAAAGGGGTTAGTTTCTGATTGACCACCACTGTTGTGATTGAGTACTATATCTGCATATACTTTTAAGTTTTCTGAATGTGCTTTGGTAATTAAACTAATTAGTTCCGATTTAGATCCAAAACGTGTTTCTGTAGTTCCATTTTGATTGTAATTACCAAAATCAAAATAATCTGTTGGATCATAGCCCATGGAATATGGTCCGTTCTGCGCTTTAGATACTGGAGGTAACCAAATAGCTCCAATACCAGCGTTTGCCCAAGAAGATAATTTACTATTAATTGTATTCCACCAGTTACCACCAGCAGGCACATCCCAGTAAAAGGCTTGCATCATCACTCCACCACCTGGATTCGTAACATACTTACGTGTTAAATTAATTTGAGAATCTCCGGTACTGAAAGATTTTCCATCATGAGTTGTTACATGAACAGTTTTAAAAGATGCATCATCGTTTTTTGACTGGTATTCGAGATTGTTTTCATTTGAAGTGCACGAGAAGAAAAGCGCACCAAAAGCCGATAATAAGATTGCTTTTTTGATTTTTTTCATAATAAATTTTATTTGTTAGGCATCTGATTCCTTTGTCATTAATTCTTATTAAATGTGTTTATTTTACGGTATTGCTAATTATGTATGACTTTAATTGTCTTATTGTCGAAAGTAATACATTTTCATATTCAAGCTTTATTTTTAAAATAATTGTAGGTACTCAAACGTTGTAGTATTGATAACTTTTTGATTATGTGAGTTTTAATTTATTCCTTGTTCTTGTTTTTTATGGAATGAAAACTAATTCTGTTTTTTGTTGAAAGGATTTCAGTTTAAATAACATTTTTAATTCACAGATAAAACAATATTATTGCTGTATAATTTTTTGTTAATAGTATAACGTATAGTTGCATTATGTAATTGAATTGTTATTTTTGTTGCGCATAAATTAGTTTTTGACTACGTTAGAGGTGATTTACGTGATTGAAAACGATGCGACTACGAGTTTTACATTTAAATTAAATTAATATAAATAATGTTTTTAAAAAAATCAGTGAATGCCACAATGAATTATAGAGCTGTAATTGCATTGTGTTCTCTTCTTTTGTTTGGTTCGTTAGCTCAAGCACAAGAGATTCTAAAAGAAGATGTTGCTGAAAAACCAACAGAGACTTTATCTAATCAAAAACGTAAAATAGATGGAATAATCGCTACAGTTGGAGATTATATCGTTTTAGATTCGGATATCGATAAGGCTTTTTTAGAAATTACGGTACAAGGAGGGTCTGTAAAAGACATTACGCGTTGCCAGATGTTGGGTAAGCTTTTAGAAGATAAATTATATGCTCACCAAGCTATTCAAGACAGTATAATCGTTACTGACGCAGAAGTTAAAGGCTTAATGGATCAGCGTTTGGATTATATGTTGCAGCAAGTAGGTACGATGGATAAGATCGTAGAATATTATAAAAAAGGTTCAGTAGAAGAATTTAGATCGTACTTTTTTGATATTTTGAAAGAGCAAAAATTATCTTCAGAAATGAGAGATAAGATTGTGAAAGATGTTGAAATTACGCCTGAAGAAGTTAGAAATTTCTTTAAGAAAATTCCAAAAGAAGAATTACCTCAATTTGGTGCCGAAATGGAAGTGGCACAAATCGTAATAAAGCCTAAAGTTTCTCAAGCCGAAAAGCAGAAGATAATTGACAAACTTAATGAGTATAAGAAAGAGGTAGAGGATGGCGCAAGTTTTGCGACAAAAGCGGTATTGTATTCTCAAGATAAGGGTTCAAGTTCAAACGGAGGATATTACAAAATGAATCGGAAAACTGCCTTTGTAAAAGAATTTAAGGAGGTCGCTTTTAGTTTGCAAGAAGGTGAAATATCAGCTCCTTTTGAAACAGATTTTGGATACCATATTATAAAGGTCGAAAAAATAAAAGGACAAGAAGTTGAGTTACGCCACATATTAATATCTCCAAGTGTTTCTGAAGAAGCTCTAACGGAAGCAAAAGATAGAATAGCAGTGATTCGCAATAAAATTGTGAGTAAAGAAATTTCTTTTGCAGATGCTGCGCGAACAGAATCGGATGAAAAAGAAACGAGAGCAAATGGCGGAACCTTGATTAATCCGAATACCCAAGACACTCGTTTTGAGTTGACAAAAATGGATCCAGCGCTTTACGGTCAAGTTTCTAATTTAAAAGATGATGAAGTTTCGCAGCCACTTTTAGACGTTAGTGAACGTGAAGAAAAAAGTTATAAGTTGATAACAGTGACTAATAGAATTAACGAGCATACTGCAGATTATTCACAAGATTACATTAAAATTAAAGACTTAGCTCTTAAAGAAAAACAGATCGATGCTATTGGTAAATGGTTTGACGAAAAAATTAAAGAGACTTACATTAAGATTATTGGTGAGTATAGAGATTGTGAATATGTAAACAATTGGTTAAAAAAATAATGTGTTATAAATACAGAAAAAGAGTTAGTTTTATGAGTTCATAAGACTAACTCTTTTTAATTTAAATCCTTTTAATAATGTCTGACGTAGCAGCGATTAATAACTTAGTACAGAAAAGAAATCAACTTAAAGCAGAGATTGCAAAAGTTATTGTTGGGCAAGACGATGTAGTTGATCAAATTTTGGTTTGTATTTTTTCAGGTGGGCATGCCTTGTTAATTGGTGTTCCTGGTTTGGCAAAAACACTATTGATTAACACGCTGTCGCAAGCTTTGGGGCTGAATTTTAAAAGAATTCAGTTTACGCCAGATTTAATGCCTTCTGATATATTAGGAAGTGAAATCTTGGACGAGAACAGACATTTTAAATTTATAAAAGGTCCTGTTTTTTCAAATATTATTTTAGCAGATGAAATTAACAGAACGCCACCTAAAACTCAGGCTGCACTTTTAGAAGCCATGCAGGAACGTTCGGTAACTATTTCTGGACATAATTATAAACTAGACTTGCCTTATTTTGTTTTGGCTACTCAAAATCCAATTGAGCAAGAAGGAACTTATCCTTTGCCAGAAGCACAATTAGACCGTTTTATGTTTGCGGTAAAGTTAGAATACCCAAGTTTTGAAGAGGAAGTAGAGGTTGTTAAACGCACGACTTCAGGTCAAAGTCAAGTCATTAACCCGTTGTTTACTGCTGAAGAAATAATCGATTTTCAACAATTAATTAGAAGAATTCCTGTTGCAGACAATGTAATCGAATATGCTGTTCAATTGGTTTCTAAAACAAGACCAGACAATATGTTGGCAAATGAATATGTGAAAAATTATTTAGATTGGGGAGCTGGTCCAAGAGCGTCTCAAAATTTAATATTAGCTGCAAAAACATTTGCTGCTTTCAAAGGAAAATTTTCGCCAGATATCGAAGATGTTCAGGCTGTTGCGGTTGGTATATTGCGACACCGAATTATAAAGAACTATAAAGCGGATGCTGAAGGGATTTCGGAAGAAATGATCATTCAAAAACTATTGTAAAATAAGCGTAGAGTCAATTAATAGCGGTTCTTTGTCGATATTTAGACAAAGAACTTTTGTAATTTTTATCAGTACTATCGACTTTGATAATGATGAGAATAAAATTTGCTAATACTTCATTATTTTAACTTAAAAATGATGTTTTGCTATTATTATTCGGTGATAATTCGTTTTTAATAATAATAATTTTTCAAAAGGTGTCTTCTGTTATATTTTTTTTAAATGTCATCTTTAATTTTTAAATTTGCGTACAAAAAATAACAGACTCCTACATATTATGAATACTTATAACGATTACATTAAAGAGATCGAAGATAGAAAAGGCCAGGGACTTCATCCAAAGCCTATTGATGGCGCTGAATTACTAAGCGAAATTATTGCACAAATTAAAGATTCAGATAACTTAAATCGCGAGGATTGCCTTAAGTTTTTCACCTACAATACTGTTCCAGGAACTACGCCGGCAGCTGCTGTGAAAGCAAAATTTTTGAAGGAAATTATCGTAGGAGAATCTACATTAAAAGAAATAACCCCTGCTTTTGCTCTAGAGCTATTAGCACACATGAAAGGTGGACCTTCGATTGAAGTACTTCTCGATTTAGCCTTAGGTAATGACGTTGCTATTGCAAAAGAAGCTGCTGCAGTTCTTAAAACACAATTTTTTCTGTACGATGCTGATACGAATCGTTTAGAAGAATCATTTAAAAAGGGTAACGAAATAGCAAAAGACATCTTAGAAAGCTATGCTAAGGCAGAATTTTTCACGAAACTTCCAGAAGTAGTAGAAGAAATTAAAGTGGTTACATATATCGCTGGCGAAGGAGATATCTCGACAGATTTACTTTCTCCAGGAAACCAAGCGCACTCGAGATCAGACCGTGAGCTTCATGGTAAATGTTTAATTTCTCCAGAAGCACAAGAGGAAATTAGAACGTTACAAATGCAACATCCTGATAAAAGTGTGATGTTAATTGCAGAAAAAGGGACTATGGGTGTTGGTTCATCTAGAATGTCAGGTGTAAACAATGTCGCTCTTTGGACAGGAAAACAAGCAAGTCCGTATGTTCCGTTTATTAATATCGCTCCAATTGTAGCGGGTACAAACGGTATTTCGCCAATCTTCTTGACAACAGTTGATGTTACAGGTGGTATTGGTTTAGATCTTCAGAACTGGGTAAAAGTTGTTGACGAAAATGGAAATGCAGTTCGTAACGAAAATGGTGATGTTGTTTTAGAAGAGGCATACTCTGTTGCTACTGGAACAGTATTAACTATCAATACAAAAAGTAAGAAATTATATAATGGTGACAAGGAGCTAAAAGATATTTCTAAGGCATTTACCCCTCAGAAAATGGAGTTTATTAAAGCTGGTGGTTCTTACGCTATTGTATTTGGTAAAAAATTACAAACTTTTGCTTCTAAAGTTTTAGGTATCGATATACTTCCTGTTTTTGCTCCTTCTAAGGAGGTTTCTGTCGAAGGGCAAGGACTTACAGCAGTAGAAAAAATATTTAATAAAAACGCAGTAGGAACAACTCCAGGTAAAGTTTTACATGCAGGTTCTGATGTGCGTGTAGAGGTTAATATTGTAGGATCACAAGATACTACTGGTTTGATGACATCTCAGGAATTAGAGTCTATGGCGGCAACTGTGATTTCGCCAATTGTTGATGGTGCATATCAATCAGGTTGTCATACTGCATCAGTTTGGGATAATAAGTCTAAGGCTAATATTCCGAGATTGATGAAATTTATGAATGATTTTGGTTTAATTACAGCGAGAGATCCAAAGGATCAATACCGTCCGATGACCGATGTAATTCATAAAGTTCTTAATGATATTACTATTGATGAGTGGGCTATTATTATTGGTGGTGACTCTCATACAAGAATGTCAAAAGGAGTAGCTTTTGGTGCAGATTCAGGAACTGTTGCTCTTGCACTTGCAACTGGTGAGGCTTCTATGCCAATTCCGGAGTCAGTAAAAGTGACTTTTAAAGGAGAAATGAAAACATACATGGATTTCCGTGATGTCGTTCATGCTACACAATCTCAGATGTTGAAGCAATTTGGTGGAGAAAATGTTTTTCAAGGAAGAATCATTGAGGTTCACTTAGGAACTCTTACTGCTGATCAAGCTTTTACGTTTACAGATTGGACTGCAGAGATGAAAGCGAAAGCTTCTATTTGTATTTCTGAAGATGATACTTTAATCGAATCTTTAGAGATTGCTAAAGGTAGAATCCAAATTATGATTGATAAAGGAATGGACAATGCAAAACATGTCCTTCAAGGTTTAATCAATAAAGCTAGTAAGAGAATTGAAGAGATTAAAACAGGTATTAAACCTGCTTTGACGCCAGATGCAAATGCGAAATATTACGCAGAAGTTGTTATAGATCTTGATGTGGTTGAAGAGCCAATGATTGCAGATCCAGATGTTAATAATGCGGACGTTTCTAAACGATATACGCACGATACGATTAGACCACTTTCTTTTTACGGAGGAGTTAAAAAAGTAGATCTTGGTTTTGTGGGATCGTGTATGGTTCACAAAGGAGATTTAAAAATCCTTTCTCAAATGCTTAAGAATATTGATGAGCAATTTGGTAAAGTAGAATTTAAAGCACCTCTTGTTGTAGCGCCACCAACATACAACATCGTTGATGAGCTTAAAGCAGAAGGTGATTGGGAAGTTTTACAAAAATACTCTGGTTTTGAATTTGATGACAATGCTCCAAAAGGAGTGGCACGTACAGGGTACCAAAACATTCTATATTTAGAACGTCCAGGTTGTAATTTGTGTATGGGTAATCAAGAAAAAGCAGCGAAAGGAGATACCGTAATGGCTACTTCGACACGTCTTTTTCAAGGTAGAGTTGTTGAGGATTCTGAGGGTAAAAAAGGAGAGTCATTACTTTCTTCTACGCCAGTTGTTGTATTGTCAACAATATTAGGTAGAACGCCAACAATGGAAGAGTACAAAGCAGCGGTGAAAGGAATCAATCTTACTCAATTTGCTCCATCTCATAAATTATTAGTGCAATAATAGTACGATTTTTTTCTAAAATAGAAGAAAGCCTGAGCAATAAACTCAGGCTTTTTTTATTATAAATACTCTATTTTTTTGTATCTTGTGATGTATAAAATAACAAAACAAAACAATTATACTATGGCTTTTGATATTGAAATGATTAAAAAAGTGTATGAGAACATGCCAAGCCGTGTTGATAAAGCACGCGAAATTGTCGGACGTCCACTTACCTTAACTGAAAAAACGCTGTACAACCACCTTTGGGACGGAATGCCAACGCAAGCCTTCGGAAGAGGAGTTGAATATGTTGACTTTGCGCCAGATCGTGTCGCTTGTCAAGATGCGACCGCACAAATGGCATTGTTGCAATTTATGCACGCTGGAAAACCTAAAGTTGCAGTTCCTACAACAGTACACTGTGACCACTTGATTCAAGCGAAAGTTGGTGCTGAAGCCGACTTAAAACGTGCGAAATCGCAAAGTAATGAAGTTTTCGATTTCTTATCTTCTGTATCAAATAAATATGGTATCGGTTTCTGGAAACCAGGAGCTGGAATTATTCATCAAGTTGTTTTAGAAAATTATGCTTTTCCAGGCGGTATGATGATTGGTACCGATTCTCACACTGTAAATGCAGGTGGTTTAGGTATGATTGCCATTGGTGTTGGTGGGGCTGATGCAGTTGATGTGATGTCTGGAATGGCATGGGAACTAAAATTCCCAAAATTGATTGGAGTGAAATTAACTGGTAAATTATCAGGTTGGACGGCTCCTAAAGATGTGATCTTAAAAGTTGCTGGAATTCTTACTGTAAAAGGTGGAACGGGAGCAATTGTTGAATATTTTGGTGAAGGTGCAACAGCTATGTCATGCACAGGAAAAGGAACAATTTGTAATATGGGTGCCGAAATTGGAGCTACAACTTCTACTTTTGGTTACGACGATTCTATGGGACGTTATTTACGTGCTACTAATAGAGCAGATGTTGCAGATGCTGCTGATAAAATAGCGCCTTATTTAACTGGAGATCCTGAAGTGTATGCAGAACCAGAAAAATATTTTGATCAAGTAATTGAAATTAATCTTTCTGAATTAGAGCCTCATTTAAACGGTCCATTTACACCCGATTTAGCTACGCCAATTTCTAAAATGAAAGAAGCAGCAATTAAAAATAATTGGCCTTTGCAAATTCAAGTAGGATTAATTGGTTCTTGTACGAACTCTTCATACGAAGATATTTCTCGTGCAGCATCATTGGCTAAACAAGTTGCAGATAAAAAATTAAAAACAAAAGCAAAATTTGCCATTAATCCAGGTTCAGAAACGATTCGATATACAATTGAACGTGATGGATTTATTGATACTTTCGAAAAAATTGGAGCTACTGTATTTGCTAACGCGTGCGGACCATGTATTGGAATGTGGGATAGAGAAGGAGCTGAAAAAGAAGAACGCAATACGATTGTGCACTCTTTTAACCGTAACTTCTCAAAAAGAGCAGATGGTAATCCAAATACACTCGCTTTTGTTGGTTCACCAGAATTGGTAACTGCTTTAGCGATTGCTGGAGATTTAGGGTTTAATCCTTTAACAGATACTTTAATTAACGAAGATGGAGAAGAAGTACGTTTGGAAGAGCCAACGGGAGATGAATTACCTCCCAATGGTTTTGATGTCGAAGATCCAGGTTTTCAAGCTCCTGCACACGATGGTTCTAATGTAGTAGTTTCTGTAAATCCTGAATCAGAACGTTTGCAGTTATTGGCTCCATTTAAACCATGGGATGGTCAAAATATTGTAGGTGCTAAATTATTAATCAAAGCATTTGGAAAATGTACTACTGACCATATTTCTATGGCTGGGCCTTGGTTGCGTTTCCGAGGACACTTAGATAATATTTCAAATAATATGTTGATTGGTGCTATTAATGCATTCAACCAAAAAACAAATAGCGTTAAAAACCAATTAACAGGTGTTTATGATGCCGTTCCTGCTGTAGCTCGTGCTTACAAAGCAGCTGGAGTTCCCTCTATTGTAGTTGGAGATCATAATTATGGTGAAGGTTCTTCTCGTGAGCATGCGGCTATGGAGCCCCGTTTCTTAGGGGTAGAAGCGGTCTTGGTAAAATCTTTCGCTCGTATTCACGAAACCAATCTTAAAAAACAAGGTTTGTTAGGATTGACTTTTGCTAACGAAGCTGATTACGATAAAATTCAAGAGAATGATACCATCAACTTCCTTGACTTAGTTGATTTTGCACCCGGAAAACCATTATCAATTGAATTCGTGCACGAAAATGGTTCTAAAGATGTAATTGTTGCTAATCATACGTATAATGAAGGGCAAATTGGTTGGTTTATTGCAGGTTCTGCATTAAACTTGATTGCCGCTGATAATGCATAAATATCAGATTTTATAACTATCAACGCGCTGTGAAAATGGCGCGTTTTTTATTGTTTTTAATTTGAGCAAAAACAGATGTTAAAAAACTGGGTGTTATTATTATAAAAAGTTAAATTCGCAAACATAATAGTTTTCGATATTTTTCGTTTCGATAGTAAGACGAATTTCGAATGAGTAGTTAAAGGAGAAGTAACGAAAGGAAGTAATGATGGGATTTAAATTATTTTTAGGATTGTTTTTTTGTAGTATTTTGGCTTTTTCTCAAGAAAAGTACACCAAGCACGTAATATCAAAAGGAGAAAGTGTTTATCAAATAGCAAAAAAATATAATGTCAAGCCACAGGAGATTTTAGACGCAAATCCTAAAACTAGTGCTGTTTTAAAATTAAATTCAGTTTTGTTAATTCCTAATCTGGCAAATACTGTGATCGCTGTCAGCGAAGCAAAAAAAACAAGCATACACGAAGTCCAACAAAAACAGACATTATACGGAATTGCAAAAGAATATAATGTAAGTGTTGCTGATTTACAAAAAGCAAATCCACTTATCGAAAGTGAAAACTTAAAAGCAGGACAAGAGCTTATAATTCCAAATCAAGAAAATAAGAGTGTTGCTGAAAACCCTCAGTTAACAAAGCCTCAAATCTCAAGTAAACCTGCTGCCTCAAAGCTTGAAGCTGTATTAGAGACTCCAATAGCTGCCGAACCAGCGATAGTTAAAAGTTTTACGCACGAAGTTTTACCTAAAGAAACAAAGTACGGAATAGCAAGACAATATGGTATCTCGGTTGCCGAATTGGACAAACTAAATCCTGGAGTAAAAAATGCATTACGCGTTGGGCAAAAAGTGAGTATTGTTACAAGTAAAGAAGTGCAGATTCCTACTCAAGATTCTCCAAATAAAATAAATGCATTTCAAGTTCTTGCAGAAAATGATAATGTAATAAAAGATGCAAACGCGTCTATGTATACGTACGATGGCGATTTTGTGAATCAATTAATTTCGACTGCATCTGACAATATAGGAACGCGTTATCGCACTGGCGGAACGTCTAAATCAGGCTTTGATTGTTCTGGCTTAATGATGACCACTTTTGGTAATTTTGATATAAAATTACCTAGAACTTCTGTAGAGCAATCGCATTATGGAACCAAGATTGATTCGGATGAA
Source organism: Flavobacterium sp. TAB 87 (assembly GCF_001529295.1). Classification (GTDB taxonomy): domain Bacteria; phylum Bacteroidota; class Bacteroidia; order Flavobacteriales; family Flavobacteriaceae; genus Flavobacterium. Next base: position 241,424 of record NZ_LLWK01000037.1, on the reverse strand, counting down.
GCGCAAAAAGGAGATTTGATTTTCTTTAAAACTAACGGCCGTCGTCAAATAAATCATGTCGGAATGGTTGTAGAAGTGAACGATGGAGAGATCAAATTTATTCATGCTTCGGTAAGTAGCGGAGTAATAATCTCCTCTACAAAGGAATCTTACTACGAGAAAAAAATCGCACAAGTAAACCGCGTTTTAAGTCAAAGAAGTCAAATTAGATAAAACTTTCACTGCTAAGCATAATTTTTAAGTGGAGCACTTTCTTCAGTTTATCTTAAAAATTTTCTCAAACATAAATAGAAATCAGGACATCGATTTTAGTGTCTAATTCGACAATTAAAAGTAGCAATGCATTTGCAAGATGTACCCGCGACCGATTCTCTTAAACTTTGTGTTTTTTCTTATTATGTAAAAGTCTTATAAAGAAATTATGATGGAGCGGGGCATAATCAGGATATTATTCACTTTTATTAAATCCAATTGTTCAGAAAACAAGCTAAACCTTTCGACGAAATCCAATTCATTGATTTGATGTCTTAAACTGATATTTTCTAGGTGCTTAATTATTAATTTTAATTGTTCTACCCATTTATCATCTAGCGAACTGGATTTTAACTTCTGAAAGGAAACTACAAACTAGACAAGATTATTTCTAAATTGGATGTAGTATTTACCAACTATTTTTAGAAAATACCGATGCATTTGCAAAAGCGGTGAAGAAAGCAGTTTGCACTAAATTTTGTTCGGTAAAGATTGCTATCAGTCGAATTCGTTTGGTTTTTTCGATAATTTGATCGATTTTCTGCTTGATTTTTTTGGGAATTAAAGTAGAGTCCGTTTCCTGAAAGAATGTAACTGCAATTTCTTCATAAATTAAATATTGATTTACATCCTCAATAAAAAACCACTCTTTTTATCGTTATGCTTTTCTTCGTTTACAGATAGCAGAACCACATAGACTAAGCTATGATATTGATTGAGAAATACATTAAATGAACCTCTATTATTTGCTGTAAATAAATTGACTCATTCGGTTGACTCTTGTTCGATATTTAAATTTTTGTCCAACTGTACAAGACAGGATAGGAGCGTTTTATATTTAACTATTATTTAATGTTTCGATTTGAAACATATACAAAGTAGGTAAGTACAAGGAATTGTGGTCATAAGAGTATAAATGAACAATATAATTAATGTTTTTTAAGAAGAATAATAGAAAGAACGGTTGTTATTTTGTGATCGTAACGATAGTTCGGTTACGGTACGGAATCAAAGCCACTAGCAATAATAACGACGATTAATACACTAACTGCTTCGTAATAATCGATGCCGTACCGAATTTGATTTTGTGAATTTATCGAATTGATGAGCATTTTGTCTGCCGCTTTTTTAGCATAGGTTGTCGTGGTTCCATACTCTAGTAAAATTGCTTCACACTGTTTTAGCTTTTCAAGAGTGCTAATAGAGTCATATGAAATGTTATTTTGAAAAGTATTGTAATGTTTACTCTGTCTGAACTAATTTTTTATAACACTCTAATTCTAATTTTTGGTTGGTTTGTTCGGCTTTGGATACATTAATTTTAGAGCTGTTGACTTTAGTAATTTCTTTCAAACTTTCGACCTTTGTTTTCCAAACTTGCCATTGCGCTTTGGCATTTATCAAGGCATTTATCGGTCACAGTGTATTGATTTTTAGTTCTCATTTTTTAAAGTTTTTCTAAGTGCCATGTTTCCAAAAGCGGGCGGGCAATAGGTGTGTCTTCAAGAAGCTTACAATAAATTAATTGCTTTTTTGTATGGATGGAGCTTCTGTGCTGTCATTCAAACGGGTACAATTGCGGCTGTTGGTGTGGCATTTTCTAATTTTTCTGCTTATTTGTACGAGCCACTTGGCGAACAAAATATCTTATTTAGCATTGCTTCTTTTCAAATTAATGCAGCCCAAGTTTTAGCCATTGTGATGATTGTAATTTTGACCAACATTATGTACCTCGCAGTAGTTCCTTTTGATGCTATTGCCACAGCAAAATACGATAGAGTAGCGGTAGTAGTAGCCGATAGCATTTTTGGAAATATCAGAACTTTAATTATCGCTATAATCTTCATGATTTCAACCTTTGCCTGTAACAATGGTCTGATTATGGCCAGAGCACGAGTATATTATACGATGGCACAAGATGGTTTATTCTTTAAAAAAGCTGCTGATTTAAACCGCTCAAATGTACCTGCTTGGGCATTGTGGTTGCAGTGTGTTTTGGCGTCTGCATTGTGTTTGACAGCAACGTACGGTGCGCTTTTAGATTTTGTCATTATTATCGTTTACATTTTTTATATTTTAACCATTTACGGGATCTTTATTTTACGCAAGAAAAGTCCAAATTTAGAGCGACCGTATACAGCATTTGGTTATGCTTTTATACCGATGATTTATATTGTTTTCTCCACCGCACTTTGCATCGCGTTATTGCTTACTGAATTTTCAACTTGTGGTTGGGGAGTTTTAATTATGCTTAGTGGAATTCCAATTTACTATTTAACGAAATCAAAAGTTTAGGAAAAACAAAAGGCCTCTCAAACAATTTTTGAGAGGCCTTTTTATATTGATTATGTTTACTTACAATTTAAACCCGTAAGCTAATCTTAATGCAACTTGGTTCGTATGAAAATCAGGTAAATCTTCGTATCGAACACTTACATCTACATATTTATTTGCGTAACCAATTCCTGGTGCCCATAAAAAAGTAGTTTTATTATTTCCTTCAGTAACGCCAAATCCAGCACCTACTTCTCCTAAAAGGTAAAAACTGTCTTCCCAAACAAAAGCTTTAAAACCGGCCTTAGCTGGAATAAATCCTAAGTCTTTCACTTTTACTCCATCAACTTTATCGTTGTTAAAAAGATTAGTATAACCAGTTGTCAATGTCAAGGACGTTTTTTTAGATAAATCGTATTGTAAACGAACATCACCACCTAAAGCCCAATTGTAATCTCCATCTGTTGGAACTCCACCATTAAGTCCAACTCCTAAACGGAATCCTTGATCGTAGTTTCTAGCTTCTGTAGCTGTTTGAGCTTGAGTACTTGAGGTAATAAAAAGTGCGCAAACCGCTATTGCTACTGTGTTGATTTTTGTTGTAATTTTCATTTTCTAATTTTTTGAGTTTGTAATGATGCAAATGTAAACGGTGCATATTGCTATATTCTTATAGAATTTTTCATAATTATTACATAAATGTTAGTTCTAACATTATTGCAAGGCATAAAAAAAAGCACCAGTATGGTGCTTTAGCATTGAAAGGAGAAAAAGTCTTTATATCTTAAAACTATAAGCAACTCTGAAAATAATTTGATTACTCTCAAAAGCCGATAAACTCTCATATCTAATACTTAAATCATAAGCAGATGGTGTAATGTATCCGATAGTAGGCGCCCATAAAAATCCAACACCATTATAACCATTCGTTGTAGCGACTCCCATTCCAGTTTCGCCTAATAAATAAATTTTACCAGTCTGTACAAAAGTTTTAAATCCTGCTTTTAACGGGATGTATCCTAATGCTTTAGCATCGCCATCAAAAGTATAATTGTAACCAAAGGATAAAGTAGCCGCGTTTTTTTTAGAAAAATAATACTGTAAACCAGCTTCGGCCCCAACAAGCCAATTGAAGTTTTTTGTGGTAGAAAAACCTAGATTTCCACCGTATTCAAAGCGCAAATGCGGTTCAAATTTTTTAACTTCCCCTTCGTTTTCAAGAAAAGTCTTTTTTTGAGCAAATACATTGGGAGTACACATCAAAATAAAAAGTAGTAAAGAGACTATTGTTAATTTTTTTGCTTGTTTCATAAATAAAATAGTTTTTAAATAAAGACTGTAAGTATTTCTGTTGTAGGCTATTACTTTATTTTGTTGCTTGTAATAGTATAAAAAAAAATTAAAAGTAGTATATAATATCAATAATGCAATAGAATTGCTGCGTTCTAATTATCTTTGCCGACCTAAAATACCCTCAAATTGAATTTATCGCAATACACCAAAGAGTTCTCGTATAATCTAAAATTAGCCTATCCCATTATTTTAGGAATGGTCGGGCATACCGTTGTCGGAATTGTAGATAATATAATGGTCGGACAATTGGGCCCAACCGAATTAGCAGCCGTCTCTTTAGGAAATAGCTTTGTATTTGTGGCCATGTCTATTGGTATCGGATTTTCAACTGCAATTACACCTTTAGTTGCCGAAGCCGACGGTAAGAAAGACATTGCCAACGGAAGAAGTGCGTTTCATCATGGATTGTATTTGTGTAGTATTTTAGGAATCGCTTTATTTTTATTAATTTTCTTTTCAAAGCCACTTATTTCATTAATGGGACAACCTGACGACGTGGTCGAAATGGCAAAACCTTATTTGGATATTGTTGGATTTTCTTTGATTCCGATGATTATGTATCAAGCCTATAAGCAATTTGCAGATGGGTTAAGCGAGACTAAATATTCAATGTGGGCAACTATTTTGTGCAACATAACCAACATAATTATCAATTACTTTTTAATTTACGGGATATGGATTTTTCCAAAAATGGGAATTATTGGGGCTGCAATCGGTACGATCGCCTCGCGCTTTGTGCTTTTGGGTTTTATGCATTATATGATGCAACTGAAACCAAAATTCCACCCTTACTTTAAAAATTTTAGTTTCAAAGAAATAAATAAAAATGTAACTCGGAAGATTATTAATTTAGGAACACCATCGGCCTTACAAATGTTTTTTGAAGTGGCTTTGTTTACCGGTGCTATATGGTTGTGCGGAATGGTTGGAATTACCAGTCAAGCAGCCAATCAAATTGCATTGAGTTTAGCATCGCTTACCTTTATGGTTGCCATGGGATTAAGCGTGACCGCAATGATTCGCGTAGGAAACCAAAAAGGTTTGGGAGATTACGTTAAGTTGCGACGTGTTGCGTTCTCGATTTATTTGCAAGCCATTATTTTAGAAATTATTTTTGCAATCATATTCATTGCCTTTCACAACCAGATGCCCAAACTTTTTGTAGATTTGAGCGATGTTGAGAACCTTGCTAAAAACAGTGAAGTTATGGTTATTGCCTCGCAACTTTTATTGGTTGCTGCTATTTTTCAAATTTCAGACGGAATTCAAGTGGTCGTTTTGGGTGCTTTGCGTGGATTACAGGACGTAAAAATTCCGATGTATGTAACTTTTCTAGCTTATTGGGTAGTTGGTTTTCCAATTTCAATTTATTTAGGATTGTATACAGAGCTTAAAGCAGTTGGAGTTTGGATTGGATTATTGGCTGGTTTAACTACCGCTGCCATATTTTTATATTGGAGATTTGATAGACTTACCAAACAATTAATAAAAAATCAAACAGTTTCTACGTCGGTTATCGAATAGAGACTTTAATATTTATACTATGGAATTACCAAAATTTTTACTTGGAGACAATACCGATTTTCCTGAAGATATTTTCATCATTCATTTGGATTATCCGCGGTTTATTATCAATCTTAAAGATGATGAGGTTGAGTTTTTAGAAGATGCAGAAGATCTGGATGAAGCAGAATTAAATGCCGAAATGGAAGGATTGATAGAGTTAGCCAATAGCTTTTACGATCGTGAAATGGAACTTTACGAGAAAGAATAAACGTGTTCAAAATACGTTAATAAAGTGCTGATACATTTTGCTTACCGATTCGTAAAGCAAAATGTATCGGCTTTTTTACTTTTAGATATTTTATTTTTTTACTTAAATGAGAAAGTTAGCTTACTTAAAACCTGTTCTTAATTTCATAGTAATCGGTTTGTTGATCACCACATTAAGCCGTTTATTTTTGTTCTTTGCTTTTAAGGAACGCGTGATAGAAACTGAAAATTTCTGGTATATTTTTCCAATCGGATTACGAATGGACTTGATTTTACTTTGCTATCTCGTTTTGCTTCCAGCACTGCTTGTTACTTTTGTACCTAATAAATGGATCAAGTTTGTCAATTCATTCGTAGTGGGGTATAGCTTTTTATTCCTAATGCTGCTCTTGTTTGTCGAATTGGCAACTCCCGATTTTGTGCAACAATACGATACGCGACCAAATAAAATTTTCTTAGACTATCTTATTTATCCAAAAGAGGTGGTTGGTATGTTACTTAAAAGTTATCTCACCTCAATTATTTTCACTCTTTTAATTTTAGCTTTAGTACTTTTCTTAGCGATCAAAAAAGGAAAATTTTTGTTTCAGACAACTGTTGCTCCCTATAAAACTAAACTAATTTTATTTCCGTTAGTTGCTTTTCTGCTGTTTTTTGGGGCACGTTCTAGTTTAGTTTCTAAACGACCAATAAATGCAAGTAGCGCTGTTTTTTCTACCGACCAACTGACCAATTGTTTGGGGCTAAATTCACTGTATACTGTTGCATTTGCGGCTTATTCTATGAAAAACGAAGGAGACAGCAAGATGTATGGCAAGATGGAAGAAACTGAAGCCATTGCGCGTGTTAAGAAATATATGAACGTCGCAAATGTGCATTTTAATGATCCTGAAATTCCGTTTTTACACGTTCAAAAAGCAGATTCTCTTCGAAATAAACCCTATAACCTAGTGATCTTTTTGCAAGAAAGTTTAGGTGCAGAATATGTTGGTATTTTAGGAGGCAAACCTTTGACGCCAGAGTTTGATAAATTGTCAAACGAAGGATTATTATTTACCAACTTGTACTGTACAGGAACGCGAAGTGTAAGAGGAATAGAAGCGGTTGTTACCGGATTTTTACCGTCCCCGTCAGAGAGCGTTGTAAAATTAGGCAATTCGCAACAAGGCTTTTTTACTGTAGCGGAAGCGTTGAAACAGAAAGGATATGATACCAGTTTCATTTATGGCGGACTATCAAATTTTGACAATATGGCTTCGTTCTTTAACGGTAATGGGTTCGAAAATATTATCGATCAAGACGATTTAGATAGCGATGGAAAAAAATATGCATTTAAAGGAACGTGGGGATATTCAGATGAAGATTTAGTGATAAAAGCGAATGATTACTTTAAAAAGCAAGGAGATAAACCTTTTTTCTCCTTAATGTTTTCGACCAGTAATCACGAACCTTTTGAATATCCTGCGGGTCGATTTAAACCGTATGATACAAAACCAGCAACCGTTAACAATGCAATGAAGTATGCCGATTTTGCAATTGGTAAGTTTTTTGAAATGGCCAAAAAAGAAGCCTATTTTAAGAATACTATTTTTATCGTAATTGCCGATCATAATACCAGAACCTATGGTAAAAACCTAGTGCCTATTCATAAGTTTCATATTCCGGCTTTAATCATTGGACCTAATGTTCCTAAAGGGAAAAGCTATGATAAGTTGGCATCTCAAATTGATATTCCGCCAACATTATTAAGTTATTTAGGAATAGATATTGAAAACCCGATGGTAGGCCGAAATTTGAATGACATGTCTGCGACCATAAAAGGAAGAAGTATTATGCAGTTCAATGACATCAACGCTTTTAGAGTCGAAAATCAAGTAGTTATTATGCAGCCTAATTTAAAACCCTTGCAATTTGAAATTAAAAACGACACCACTTTGGTTCCCGTAACTTTAGATCAAGAATTAGCCAAAGATGCACTAGCACATGTAATAACCGCTGGAAATTTATATAAAAAACGGAATTATACATTACCAAAAGTTAAAAAGTAAACTTTTAGGTTTAAAGTGAAAGGGAGAAAGGTGCGTAGGAAGAAAGTTGTATCAGAGTCCTAGAAGTTAAATGTTCACTTTCCAAAATGACCTCTTTGTTACCTTGTAACTTTTTTAAAATTACTTTATATCTTTCTCAAAATAGAACGACAACAATTCGTGAGCTGCTTCAAAAGGTGATTTTTCATTATTTTGAACAGCTGTTTTGTTGCTTTCAATTTGATCGATCATATTCGGATTGTTATAAAATTGAGACTGCAATTGCTCATTAATCGTCTCGAACATCCAAAACTGATTTTGGCTTTGACGCTTTTCGTCAAAAAAAGAAGTACTTTTCACTAAGTCAAAATATGAGGTAAGCGTTTCCCAAACTTCTGGAATTCCCTCAGTAGTGATAGCGCTGCACGTACTTACTTTTGGAATCCAGCCTGAAGATTTGGCAGGAAATAAATGCAAAGCTCTGTTGAATTCTACTTTCGCAAGCTTTGCTTTTTTAATATTATCACCATCTGCTTTGTTAATCACAATCGCGTCGGCCATTTCCATGATGCCCCGTTTGATGCCTTGTAATTCATCTCCTGCACCTGCAATTTTAAGGAGTAAAAAGAAATCGACCATACTGTGCACCGCAGTTTCACTCTGTCCTACGCCAACGGTTTCAATAACAATGGTATCAAAACCCGCCGCTTCGCATAAAATTATAGTTTCTCTTGTTTTTCGGGCAACTCCACCTAAAGTTGTTCCAGAAGCGCTCGGTCGAATAAAGGCGTTGGGATCTTTTACTAATTCTTCCATTCGGGTTTTATCGCCAAGAATACTCCCTTTAGAAAATGAACTACTAGGATCAACAGCAAGAACGGCTACGTTTTTCCCGAGCGAGGTCAAATATTTACCAAAAGATTCAATAAAGGTACTTTTTCCAACACCAGGAACACCTGTTATTCCAATGCGAAGAGATTTATTTGAATGAGGCAAACAGCCGTTAATTACTTCATTAGCTTTTTCAAAATGAATAGAGTTTGTACTTTCAATTAAAGTTATAGCGCGACTTAGAGCAGTGCGATTTTTGTTTAAAATGCCAGAAATTAATTCAGCTGCAGCAGGTTGTTTTCGTCTGAATTTCTGAATGGTAGCAATACTTTTGTCACTGGTCATTTCGGGAGACGAAATTCCAGCTTTTTCATTTAAAGCGCTTTTTTGTGAAGGGGTGGCTTTCAAAATAAATTGTTTTGAACTGTAAAAGTAATCAAAACAAAAACAGTTTCAAAAGTACAGAAATAGCTTTGCTGAAAAATAGCAAATTGTAGTACTTTAGCCTTTTTTACTTAAATGAAAAACATAATAATCATTTTTGTCAGTTTATTTCTGGGAATTGCGTGTCAGTTTGTTGGGAGATTTCCAAAAGAAATTTATAAAACGTTAAACAAAATTGTTCTATACTTTTGTTTACCTGCTTTGTCATTATATTTCATTCCAAAAATAGTATGGCAAAACGAATTATTATATCCCATTGGTGCGGCTTGGATTAGTTTTGCCCTATCAATTATCTTTTTTGCTTCAATAGGATCTTATTTCCGATGGTCTAAAAAACTCACGGGTTGCCTTATTATAACGGGAGGTTTTAGTAATACCTCTTTTCTTGGCTTTCCAATAATTGAAGCTTTGTACGGTAAGCCAGGATTAGAAACTGCTATTTTAGTTGATCAACCTGGTGGCTTTGTGGCCATGTCTACTTTGGGAATTCTAGTCGCTATTTTTTATTCTTCAGGCAGTACAACTGCTACTTTGATTGCGAAGAAAATTTTACTTTTCCCTCCGTTTATTACTTTCTGCATTGCCGTTTTGATGAATGTATTTGAGTATGATTTTCTTGATAACATTCAATTTGGACTGCTAAAAGTGGGCAGTTTAGTTACTCCTTTAGCTCTATTTTCAATTGGACTCCAACTTAGTTTTGATCGTAAAAGCAAGCATTTTAAATTTTTAACACTTGGTTTAGTTTTTAAACTGATCCTAATGCCTTTATTTTTACTCGTTTTATATGTTTTTATTTTAAAGCAAAAAGGATTGCAAATTGAGGTATCAATTATGGAAATGGCTATGGCTCCAATGATTACAGCCAGCATATTAGCATCTGCGTACGGATTGAAACCGAAATTATGCAGTTTAATGATTGGTGTTGGAATACCGCTCTCCTTTATAACGTTATTTTTCTGGTGTATTATACTTAATTTCGTGAAATAATTATTTTTAGGACTCTTATGAATTCATCTACAGCTACCGTTAAAATTGACAACGGTACATTAGCTCAAAAAACTGTTTATTCCGTTTTATTTTCTATCGCATTTGCACATTTGCTGAACGATTTGATGCAGTCCGTCGTTCCGTCAATTTATCCAATTTTAAAGGAAAGTTTTAGCTTGAGTTTTACGCAAATCGGATTAATAACTTTCGTTTTTCAACTCACAGCTTCTTTATTACAACCTTTTGTTGGTTTGTACACCGATAAAAAGCCATTGCCGTATTCGCTTGTTTATGCAATGGTTTTTACTATTGTAGGATTGAGCTTATTGTCTATTGCTACATCATTTTATATGCTGTTGGCCTCCGTAGCATTTATTGGCATTGGCTCGTCTATTTTTCATCCAGAGGCTTCTCGCGTTGCCTTTTTAGGTTCTGGTGGTAAACGCGGTTTAGCACAATCTATCTTTCAGTTGGGAGGAAATGCTGGTAGTGCTATTGGTCCTTTGCTGGTTGCATTGGTTGTTGCGCCTTACGGTAAATCGTATGTAATTTGGTTTGTAATTACCGGCTTTATCGGAATTGCTCTTTTGTCGAGAGTGGCTTTATGGTATCAAAATCATCTGAGCTTGCGTGCAGCTAATAAATCAAGTTTTGAGGAAGATAAAGTGGAGTTGTCTAACAAACAAATTACGATTGCCATTATTGTTTTATTAACTTTAATTTTCTCTAAGTTTTTTTACATGACTAGTATGACTAGTTATTTTACTTTTTATTTAATTAGCAAATTTGGGGTAAGCATTCAAGATTCTCAATTTTATTTGTTCTTGTTTTTGGCTTCTGTTGCTGCAGGAACTTTAATAGGAGGCCCGTTGGGTGATCATTTTGGAAGGAAATATATTATTTGGTTTTCTATATTAGGCGCCGCTCCGTTTACGCTTTTATTGCCACACGCTAACTTATTTTGGACTGCAGTTTTAGCGGTTGTTATTGGTGTAATAATTGCATCTGCATTTTCGGCTATTTTAGTTTTTGCACAAGAACTAAAACCAGGAAAAGTTGGAATGATTTCGGGCTTGTTCTTTGGATTTGCTTTTGGAATGGCAGGATTAGGTTCGGCTATTCTAGGATATGTAGCCGATCAAACGAGTATTGAATATGTGTATCAGCTAAGTGCTTATCTTCCTTTAATTGGTGTTCTAGCTTATTTTTTACCTAATTTGAGAAAGAAAAAGAATTAGAGTTAGATGGGATTTTTCGCTTTATTTTAGATATTCTCCGTAATTTTTTGATTAACTTTAGGGGAATTTAAAAACTATACAATCATGTCAACATTACGTTTAGGGGATATTGCTCCCGATTTTGAAGCTGTAACAACACAAGGAAAAATTAAATTTCACGAATGGTTAGGTGATTCTTGGGGAGTTCTTTTTTCGCATCCAGCTGATTTCACACCCGTTTGTACCACAGAATTAGGAACAGTAGCCAACTATTATCCTGAGTTTGTGAAAAGAAATACTAAAGTTATCGCATTAAGTGTCGATGGTTTACAATCGCATTTAGATTGGATTAAAGATATTAATGAGACTCAAAATACAGTTGTTAATTATCCTATAATTGCCGACGAAGATAAGAAAGTAGCAAATTTGTATGATATGATTCATCCAAATGCAAATGATACTTTTACAGTTCGCTCAGTTTTTGTTATTGGTAATGACAAGAAAATTAAATTGATTTTAACTTATCCGGCTTCAACAGGTAGAAACTTTGATGAAATTTTACGTATAATTGATAGCTTGCAGTTAACAGCTAATTACAGCGTGGCAACTCCAGCGAACTGGAAAGATGGTGAAGATGTAGTTATCTCGCCAGCAATTAAAGACGAAGATATTCCGACTAAATTTCCAAAAGGACATACGCCTATCAAACCGTACTTGCGCATGACGCCACAACCAAATAAATAAATTTTTTATTTTTGTAACTTGTCTCAGCTCTTCTCATTCAACTATTTTATTTTAAATAGGCAGCGAGGAAAGTTGAGACATTTTTTTGTCTCTCTTGACTTATACTTTCTTGGTATATTGCGCAATAAGTTTTTTATCGCCAACGATCCATAAAATATCATTTTTTTCTAAAACGACATCCGATTCTGGATTTAAAAGTCTTTTTCCATTTCGTTCGATTCCAACAACTAAGCCATTGGTTTTAGAGCGCATATGGCTAATATTTTTTCCAACAAATTCTTGCTCATCGAGTTCTAATTGTCGCAAAACAATATCACTTTTTTCTTTTATTTCAGGTACTTCAATTTCATTCTGGTTCAAATAGTCTCTAAACTCATCTACTTGTTTGTCTGTTCCAATGATACAGATTTCATCACCAGGAAAAAGTCTTTCATTTTTACTCGGAATTTTGATCGTTATGTCTCCTCTTTTAATGAAAGCAATATTGACTCCCATCTGTTCTCTCATTTTTAATTCTAGCAACGTTTTGCCCGCTAAGTTTGATTCTTTTGCAATTCCAAAAGTGGTCATATGTCCGTCCCAAGGCGTTAAATTGGCGTAACGTCTGTCAATTTTAGCAATCTCACGATCGTGAAAGTTTCTTAAAAAGTGACTTTCAATTTTATGGTACTGTTCGTGTAATTTCTTCGGGAAAAATTGATAAAACGCAATTGCAATTACGAGCGCTACAAAAGAAACCAATGGAGAAAAGAAAATATTAAGTAAAAAACCAATGTAAAATATTCCGAGTCCAATTCTAAATAAAAACATCATTGTAATTGGTCCTCTGTATTTACGCTCTCTCCACAGCGTCTCTACTTCTCTTACAGAAACGCGTCTTAGCGATAGCGCCCATAAAAACGGCGAAATTGCAATTAGCGTAACGATCGCTGCAATGCTATTTCCAAAGCGAATGTTTGCTACTAAAGGGACTAGATATTTAGAAGAAAGCAATATGATTGCTAATATAATAATAGTATGCAGTATAATTTGAGTCAGATACGATCGAATTACAATTTGCCAGATACTAACCGATTTAATGGCTTGCGTGTTGGTGCTATAGCGACTGATGTTTTTAAGCCATTTTCGCGGCAACTTTCGTTCTAAAAACTCAGAAAATGGTAAGGCAGCCTTGATCATAAAAGGAGTTGTGAAAGTAGTAATAGCAGATACAGCGACCACAATTGGATATAAAAATGAACTCGTTACATGCAAGGTCATTCCTAAAGTCGCAATGATAAATGAGAATTCTCCAATTTGTGCTAAACTCATTCCCGTTTGCACGGATTGTTTTAATGGTTGCCCTGATATTAATGCACCTATAGTTGAACTAAACGATTGGCCAAAAATAGTAACTACAGTTAAAATAAGTACTGGAAGCCAATGTTCAGCCAACATCTCTGGATCAATTAACATACCAACCGAAACAAAGAAAATAGCACCAAATAAATCCTTTACTGGCTTTATTAAATGTTCAATGTGTTCTGCTTGCGTAGTTTCAGCAATAATGGAGCCCATTATAAAAGCACCTAGTGCAGGAGAAAAACCGACATTTGCAGCCAAAATTACCATCGTTAAACAAAGCGCTAAGGAGATGATCAGCAACATCTCGTCTGTCAATAAATGTTTCGTTTTTTTAAGAAGTGTCGGAATAAAAAAGATTCCACCTACGAACCACGCTGTCAAGAAAAAGATCAATTTTAAAAATGAAAATAACAATTCACTACCCGAAAATTGCTGACTTACGGCCAATGTTGAAAGCAAAACCATCAGCAAAATGGCCACAATATCTTGTACGATCAGTGATCCAATTACGATACCTGCAAACTTTTGTGCCTTCACACCGAGTTCATCAAAGGTTTTTAAAATAATAGTTGTAGAGGAAATGGATAAAATAACTCCCAAGAAGATACTGTCCATCGACGACCAATCCATCCATTGACCGACGAGATACCCAATTAGTATCATGGTTATTATTTGGGTCAGCGCAGTAATGGAGGCAGTTCCACCAACTTTCATGAGCTTTTTAAAACTAAATTCGAGCCCGAGACTAAATAATAGAATAATTACACCAATTTCGGCCCAAGTTTCTACACTTTTAATATCAGAAACAGAAGGAAAAAAGTCAAAATTATTACCCGCCAAAAAACCAGCAATTAGATAGCCTAAAACTAAAGGCTGTTTCATTTTTTTAAACAATAAAACAGCAATCCCTGCGGTCATTAAGATTAACCCCAGGTCAGTTATTAACGGTTTTAAATGTGTGGTGGCTTCGGCCGCAGCGAATAAAGAAATCATAGATTAAATGGTTTTTTTGGCAAAAAAAGCTATCGATAAAGATAGCTTTTTTTCTGAAATATATTTTTAGATCAAACTAAATACCGCAATAATTGCTCGGTGTTATATTTAATAGTTCGTCTTTTATGTCATCTGATACGTTAAGTGTGTTGATAAAACTATGCATAGAGGCTTTTGTAATTGCTTCGTTAGTTCTCGTCAACCCTTTTAAAGCTTCGTACGGATTAGGATAGGCTTCACGACGTAATATGGTCTGAATAGCTTCTGCAACAACTGCCCAGTTTCTCTCTAAATCTTCTGCAAACTTAGGTTCGTTCAATAATAATTTATTCAAACCTTTCAAAGAAGCCTCAAACGCAATGATTGTGTGCCCAATTGGAACACCAATATTTCTTAAAACTGTACTGTCAGTCAAATCGCGCTGTAGTCTAGATACGGGTAATTTTGCTGCCAAATGTTCAAAAATAGCATTTGCAATACCTAAATTTCCTTCAGAATTTTCAAAGTCAATTGGATTCACTTTATGTGGCATCGCCGATGAACCAATTTCACCTTCTTTGATTTTTTGCTTGAAATAATCCATAGAAACATACGTCCAAATGTCTCTATCTAAATCGATAACTATAGTATTGATTCTTTTTAAAGCATCAAAAAATGCAGCAAAATGATCGTAATGTTCAATTTGTGTGGTTGGGAACGAATGGTGTAAACCCAAAGCATTTTCTACAAAGTTATTTCCAAACTTTTTCCAGTCAATTTGTGGATAGGCCACGTGGTGTGCATTATAGTTTCCAGTTGCTCCACCAAATTTGGCTGCAAATGGAATATTGAATAGTAATCGAATTTGCTCTTCTAAGCGTTCTACGAAAACTGCGATTTCTTTTCCTAAGCGAGTAGGTGAGGCAGGTTGTCCGTGCGTACGAGCCAACATCGGGATGTCCTTCCATTCTACACTTAAATCCTTCAATTTTGCAATTAAAGTAATTAGCGACGGCATGTATACTTTCTCAAAAGCTTCTTTAGTAGAAAGTGGAATCGCGGTATTGTTGATATCCTGAGAAGTTAATCCGAAGTGAATGAATTCTTTATGTGCTGATAAACCTAATTTTTCAAAAGCTTCTTTTACAAAATATTCAACCGCTTTTACATCATGATTAGTCACTTTTTCGGTTTTTTTTATCCAAAGCGCATCTTCGGTAGAAAAATTTCTATAAATGTCACGTAAACTTTCAAATACATTTGAATTTACATCTTTTAACTGTGGCAATGGTACTTCGCATAAAGCAATGAAATATTCAATTTCAACCAGTACACGGTATTTGATTAAAGCTTCTTCAGAAAAAAAAGGAGCTAATGAAAGCGTTTTGTTTCTATATCTTCCGTCAATTGGAGATATAGCATTCAGTTCGTTTAAAGTAGTCATTGTTATGTTGTTTGTTCGAAAAGCACAAATATAAGGTATTGGCAAAACTTTTGAAAGCTACCGATGAGTTATTATATCTTACCTAATGTCTTAAATCAGAGTTTTAAATATTTTATCCCAAATAGTGAAATAAAAACCGTAGTTGTGCGATTTGTTTTTATGATGATTGTTGTGAAATTGTGTGCTTGAAATCCATTTTCTGATTGTGTTGTTGTACCAAAAAGTAGGAAAGTGATCTTTTTTTAGGTGGCCAAACATGCCATACAGTAAGTTTAAAATGAGATAGATAATAATGCTTAGATAATTTAAGCGAATTACTATGAGTAAAGAGAGCCAAATTAATTCAAAGCCCAGCGTTTCGATGGGATGAAGTACAAAAAGACGGTACACATTGGTGTCGATATCCGTACGATGCAACTTGTGAATGGATTGTAACAATTTGAGTCGATGCGCTAAGTAATGAAAGCAAAACATAAAAAAATCCATGGCACAGTAGATCTGTGCATACGGCAAGTAGAGAAGGTGTATAGTCTATTTTTAGTAGATTCAATTGATACAATTCAAATCCCAGTACAGTAATTATAGTATTGCAAATTTGCGTATAAATTACCCATTTGCGGTCGTTTTTTGAAGTAACGTATTTTTAGGTTCAATGATTTTACCGATTGCTATCGATAAACAAATCAAAAGTAAGTTTTGAAATGAGAAGAAAGTAAAAAAACTGAGGAAATTATTTGGAGATAATTGAAACAGCCAATTTTGAAAAATTTTATCTTCTAAATGTTAGTGTATAATTTATCTCTTAAAATACCTACGCCTTTTGACGCTATTTCAGGAATAACTTGCAGAGGGTTTCTTAAATTCGGAATCGAAATTGGTTTTGGGTCAATGTAAAATATAGGCGTTTTTGAGGTTGTGTAAGAAATCAATCCTGCTGCTGGATAAACCTGCAGAGAAGTTCCGATTACGGCAAAATAATCGGCACTTTCTGTAATTTCTATGGCGGCTTCTAGTGCTGGGACAGCTTCTCCAAACCAAACAATATGAGGTCTCAATTGATGTCCTTTTTCATCTAAATCTCCTAAAATTAGATCGTGCTTCCAATCTTGAATATCGTCTTCAAATTGAGTGCTGCGAGCTTTTAATAATTCACCATGCAAATGCAAAACCTTTGTACTTCCAGCACGTTCATGCAAATCGTCGACATTTTGAGTAATAATAAATACGTCAAAATCGTTCTCGAGTTCCGCTAAGATTTGATGTCCAATATTAGGCTTAACCTCTTTTAGTTGCACTCTTCGTTTGTTGTAAAAGTCTAAAACTAGTGCTGGATTTCTGCGAAAGCCTTCAGGAGTTGCTACTTCCATAATGTCGTGTCCTTCCCATAAACCATCACTATCTCTGAAGGTTTTAATTCCACTTTCGGCACTGATTCCTGCGCCTGTTAAAACTACTAATTTCTTTTTCATCTGTACTTTAAATTGTAGAATTTCAAATTTAAGACAATTAATTTAGAAAAGAGTAATCGCTTTGAAAAGCCTTCTTTTTTGTTATTTTTGTGGCAAATTGAATTATAATGACTGATGTAAAGTACCTCGAATTTTTAGAAAATATTTTAACTGATAATAGAAAAGAGCGTTTTCTAAACGTTTTACAAAACCGAACGAAGCATTTTACGGTTGCTGTCGAAGACGTTTTTCAAATGCACAATACGAGTGCTGTCATGCGCAGCTGTGAGATTTTCGGGGTACAAGAGTTACAGGTCATCGAGCAACGGTATGGAAAAAGTATTGATAAAGAAATCGCTATGGGAGCCCAAAAGTGGGTAGATATTCATCAATACAATACGGTTTCTAATTGCGTTGAGTCCTTAAAAAGCCAGGGCTATCAAATCATTGCCACGACTCCACATGAAAATGATTGCTTGTTAGAAAATTTTGACATTTCAAAACCAAGTGCTCTGTTTTTTGGAACCGAAAGAGATGGATTATCCGAAGATGTTTTAAAGCAGGCAGATGGGTTTTTAAAAATTCCGATGGTTGGTTTTACAGAAAGTTTAAATATATCTGTTTCGGCCGCGATTATTCTACAAGATTTAACCAATAGACTGAGACGGTCTGATATTCAATGGCAATTGACAGAAGATGAAATTTTAGAAAAAAGAATGGTTTGGGCAAAAAGTTCGATTAAAGATATCAAACGAATTGAAGCCAGGTATTTTGAAGAAAATTCTCTTTAGAATGGGAGATGAATTTTATAGTTTAAGCGATTTAAAGTTTGGAAATAAAAGAGGATTTGAAAAGTGAAATTTAGCGTTATGCTGCTATTATTTACCGTTTTAGACCTTGTTGATGTTGCGGACTTCGAAGACTAGTGTTTTCGGCTAATCGAAAGTAGAATTTAAAAAGACGAATTCCACTAAATTCCGCAATAGCCGCAGAAGTATGTTAGCAAATGGCCATTTTTTTTTATTAATCAATTTCGATTTTATTATAAATAATCCATCGTTTTAGATTACCTACAAATCTTTTTAAATGGTCTTCATTTAAAAAAATGTTTGTCCAATTTTCATACCTGTCACATTGAATACTTATATAATATAGCATAATTGATAGGCAAACAAACGGCAAAATACGTTTTTCTTCTTTACTAATTTCAGTTATATTTTCATATCCTTTTAGAAAATTTTCTGCTTTTAGTACGTAATCATTGTCATTCGGATTTGTAGTGAATAACTGAAATAAAAAGTATGAAATATCTAGACATAACCATCCATTGCCACAGAAATCAAAATCAAAAAGCGTAACTTTATTTTCATCATTAAAATGCATATTATCAAACCAAACGTCGAGATGAACGGCTCCAAATCTTATTTGTTCATTTTTTACATTGTTAAATTTATTTTGAAGAAATTTAGCGGTTCTTTCTAAAAATTTTATCTCGTCATTTTCTTCTTTAAAGAATTTACGTGTTTGTTTTAAAGAATGTATAAGCAAAACATTATTGTCGTATGTTATTCTGTTTAAAGTGAAGTTCTCTGTCGATTTGTGAACTTTTGCTAAGGCTTGCCCAATAAAAAAGCTTGTTTCTGCTGTAAATTTTGCTGATTTTGCTCCATCGGCAAAAGAAAATAATACACCAAATCTCTTTCCTTCAGGAGCATTTAATTCTTGAATATATTCATTAAAATTATCTGCAATTGGGAAAGAAACTGGAGCTTTGTTTTTATTTAAATGACTTAATAATCTCAATTCTTCGCCTATTTCTATTTTTGTTCTCCAATCAAAAGTATAGACACGAAAAACATATTTTTCATTAACATCCGTAACCATATAAATGTGGTTCATTCCTGTTCTGAAAAGTGTACATTGAGTGTTGTTGCTTAATTTATATTTTCGCTGAATAAATTCGCCAAGTTTATTTGCTGAAAGTGTTGAGTTTATTACAGGAAATTGTGTTGTCATTTACTTTGTTTTTCTAGCTATCTGCTAACTACTAATTATCGATTCAATTAAATATATTTTAAAATATATTTATGCAAAATTTAGTGCAGTATTATATTTTAAATTCAATTTTACTAATGAAATTTAGATAAAAAAAGGCCTCAATTTCATTTGAAATTGAGGCCTACTACTTTATAAGTATTCGTGAATTATTTTACTAAAACCCACGTGCCAGAAGCGATTAAAGTTTCTGCTTTTTTAAATTTCATCGTTTCGATTTGACCATTTGCTACGTTTTGAACGGTAACAGTGTCATTGCGATTGATTTTTGGCATATCTCTTACAATTGTTTCTGTAATCTGACGCTCTTGCGTTTGTCCCGCTTCACGGTTGGCGCTTTCGCTGTTTACGATTTCGTCTTTACTTGTTTGGTAATTTTCTGGTTGACGACGCTCAACTGCTTCTTGAATTTCAGGAACGTTTTGAGCGGGCAAATCTCCCTTAAATAAAAATGAAATAACATCTTTATTCACGTTGTCTAACATTGCTCTAAACAAGTTAAATGCTTCTAATTTGTAAATTAGTAATGGATCTTTTTGTTCGTGAACTGCCAATTGAACTGATTGTTTCAATTCGTCCATTTTACGTAAGTGCTTTTTCCAAGCTTCATCAACAATAGAGAGCGTAATGTTTTTCTCAAAATCAGAAATTAGCTGTGTTCCTTGAGAATCGTATGCTTTTCTTAAGTCAGTAACAACGTTCAGCGTTTTAATTCCATCTGTAAACGGAACTACAATACGCTCAAAACGGTTGTTTGGTTCTTCAAATACGTTACTGATTATTGGGAATGCCTCTCTTGCGCTGCGTTCTGTTTTTTCAGTGTAATATGCTAAAGTTGCTTTGTATATTTTTCCTGTAATTTCAAGATCTGTTCCTTTTACGAAATCAGCTTCTGAAATTGGAGAAGTAATAGAGAAGTAACGAATCAATTCGAATTCAAAATTTTTGAAATCGTTCGTCATTTTATTTTCACTCACAATTAATTCGCAAGTATCATACAACATATTAGCAATATCCAGTTTTAAACGTTCTCCGAATAAAGCGTGACGACGACGTTTGTATACTACTTCACGTTGTGCATTCATCACATCATCATATTCTAACAAACGTTTACGAACTCCAAAGTTATTTTCTTCTACTTTTTTCTGAGCACGTTCAATAGATTTGGTCATCATAGAATGCTGAATCACTTCACCTTCCTCTAATCCCATTTTATCCATTACTTTGGCTACTCTTTCTGAACCAAATAAACGCATTAAATTGTCTTCAAGAGAAACATAAAACTGTGAGCTTCCTGGATCTCCTTGACGACCAGCACGACCACGCAACTGTCTGTCTACACGACGCGAATCGTGACGTTCTGTACCCACAATTGCTAAACCACCAGACGCTTTTACTTCGGCAGATAATTTAATATCGGTACCACGACCAGCCATATTGGTTGCAATAGTAACTACTCCTGGTTTTCCTGCTTCTTCAACAATTTGTGCTTCTTGCTTGTGCATTTTTGCATTCAAGACGTTGTGTGTCACACCTCTCATTTTAAGCATACGGCTTAATAATTCAGAGATTTCTACCGAAGTGGTACCAATTAATACGGGTCTTCCAGCTTTTGATAATTCACTAACGTCTTCAATTACCGCGTTAAATTTTTCACGAGTCGTTTTATATATAAAATCTTCTTTATCGTGTCTTGCCATCGGACGATTCGTTGGAATTTCAACAACGTCCAATTTATAAATTTGCCACAACTCACCAGCTTCAGTAACAGCAGTACCTGTCATTCCACCTAGTTTATTGTACATTCTAAAGTAGTTTTGTAACGTTACTGTAGCAAATGTTTGCGTAGCTGCTTCAATTTTTACATTTTCCTTCGCCTCGATCGCCTGGTGTAAACCGTCAGAATAACGACGACCATCCATGATACGACCTGTTTGCTCATCGACAATCATAATTTTATTGTCCATGATCACATATTCTACATCTTTTTCGAACAAAGCGTATGCTTTTAAAAGTTGTGTCAATGTATGTATGCGCTCACTTTTTATTCCAAAATCTTGAAATAAGCGTTCTTTCGCTTCCGCTTCCGCATCTTTATCTAATTTTTGTCTTTCAATAGCGGCGATTTCAGTTCCGATATCTGGAAGTACAAAGAAATTAGAATCTGTATCTCCAGAAAGGAAAGATATTCCGTTATCTGTTAATTCAACTTGATTGTTTTTTTCTTCAATCACAAAATACAACGGTTCATCTGCTTTTGGCATTTCACGATTGTTGTCTTTCATGTATTCGTTTTCGGTTTTTTGAAGCAAATGCTTGATACCGTCTTCACTTAAAAACTTAATTAAAGCTTTATTCTTTGGTAAGCTTCTGTAAGCTCTTAATAAATAGAGACCACCTTCTTTAGTGTTTCCTTCTTTGATTAAGCGTTTCGCTTCCGTTAAAAAGCCAGTTGCCAATTGACGTTGTAAACCAACTAATTTTTCAATATTTGGTTTTAATTCGTTAAATTCATGACGATCTCCTTGAGGAACTGGTCCAGAAATAATAAGTGGTGTTCTTGCATCATCAATTAAAACCGAATCGACCTCATCGACAATAGCATAATTGTGTTTTCTTTGCACAAGATCACTTGGCGAATGGGCCATATTATCTCTCAAGTAGTCAAAACCAAACTCATTGTTTGTCCCGTAAGTAATATCAGAGTCGTACGCTTTTTTTCTAGCTTCTGTACTTGGTTGGTGGTTGTCAATACAATCGACAGTCATACCATGAAACTCAAATAAAGGTGCTTTCCAAGTACTGTCACGTTTGGCCAAGTAATCATTCACGGTTACTAAATGCACTCCGTTTCCTGTCAATGCGTTTAAATATAAAGGTAGTGTTGCTACCAAGGTTTTACCTTCACCCGTTTGCATCTCTGCAACTTTACCTTCGTGTAACACCATTCCACCAATTAACTGAACGTCGTAGTGAATCATGTCCCAAGTTATTTGCTTTCCAGCCGCATTCCATGTATTTGACCAAAATGATTGCTCACCTTCAATTGTAATGTACGGTTTGATCGCAGATAATTCGCGGTCTTTAGCAGTTGCTGTAACTACAATTTGAGAATTGTCTTTAAAACGACGTGCTGTTTCTTTTACCACTGCAAATGCTTCAGGTAAAAGGTCTAATAATGTTTTCTCAGATATTTCGTAAGCTTCTTTTTCTAAAACATCAATCGCATCATAAATGTCTTCGCGTTTGTCAATGTCGCTTATGTTTTCAACCTCAGTTTTAAGAGAAGCAATTTTAGCATCTTTATGTGCTCTAGCTTCTTTTATTTGCTCTTTAAAAAAAGTCGTTCGAGCGCGCAATTCATCGTGTGAAAGGGCTTGGAGACTGGTTTCAAAAGTTTTAATTTTTGTTAAATAAGGTTGTAAAGCTTTGACATCTTTTTGTGATTTATCACCTACAAAGACTTTAATTATGCTGTTTATGAAGCTCATGATTTGTTGGTATTTTTAATTTTTGTAAACTAATGCAAAAAAAAAGCCTCTTTGTTGAGACTTTTTCTTTGATTATTTTTTAATATTCATCCTCATTCCAAAGATAGTCTTCGTCAGTCGGATAATCTGGCCATATTTCTTCCATTGATTCGTATATCTCACCTTCGTCTTCAATCGACTGTAGGTTTTCTACTACTTCCAAAGGAGCTCCTGCTCTAATTGCGTAGTCGATAAGTTCATCTTTGTTAGCAGGCCACGGTGCATCACTTAAATATGAGGCTAATTCTAATGTCCAATACATGTTTAGTCGATTTAGTTTGTGCAAAAATAATTTTTTTACCGAAAAATACAAGTAAAAAACGATTTATTTTTATAAAAATTTAAGAACGTGTTATTTTTTAATTTTCAAATGCCGAATTTACCGAAGTTCTTCTCAAAAACTTTTAATATTTTGTTATTTTTTTAACGAATTTTAAGAAAGATTACTTTCTTGGAATCCACTGTACTTCGTCAGCTTTGAGGTCTAAAGTCAACTTCCGTGCCAACACAAAAAGGTAGTCAGAAAGTCTGTTTAAGTACTGAATTGCGATTTCAGGAACAACTTCATTGTGACTTAAATGTACAGCCAAGCGTTCTGCTCTGCGACATACACAACGGGCAATGTGACAATATGACACAGTTGGATGGCCTCCTGGTAATACAAAGTGTGTCATTTGAGGCAAAGATTCATCCATAGAATCGATTTCTTTTTCGAGGAATTCAATATCAGTTGGAATTATACCTAATTTTTTTAAGCGTAATTCGCCATTTTTCAGTACTTCTTTTTCTGCTGGAGTAGCTAAGATAGCACCAACTGTAAAAAGGCGATCTTGAATTTCAATCAACACAGATTTATAGTGGGCACTCATTTCTTGATCGCGAATGAGTCCGATATGCGAATTTAATTCGTCTACCGTTCCGTAACTTTCAATTCTTATGTGATCTTTAGGAACGCGATCTCCACCAAAAAGAGATGTGGTTCCTTTGTCTCCTGTTTTTGTATATACTTTCATTTGTTTAAAATTTGTAACGGAAAATTTAATTACTGTATACTATTTACCTATTTAAATTATCGCTTTCGATAAGTCCATCTCTTAATCGAATAATTCTATGAGCGTATTCGGCAATTTCTTCTTCGTGTGTAACTAGAATTACAGTATTTCCTTGAGCATGTATTTCATCAAAAAGGGCCATAATTTCTAGAGATGTTTTACTGTCTAGATTTCCTGTTGGCTCATCTGCAAGAATAATAGATGGTTTATTGACCAAAGCTCTAGCAATAGCAACACGTTGGCGTTGTCCTCCAGAAAGTTGGTTGGGTTGGTGATCCATCCGGTCGCCAAGACTCACTTGTTGTAAAACTTCGGTAGCTCTTGCCACGCGTTCCGATTTTGAATATCCTGCATAAATCATGGGTAATGCAACGTTGTCCAATGCAGTAGTTCTTGGCAATAGATTAAATGTTTGAAATACGAAACCAATTTCTTTATTTCGAATACCTGCCAACTCATCGTCTTTCATTTGACTAACGTCTTTACCATTTAAGATGTAATTTCCTGAAGTAGGCGTATCCAAACAACCGAGCAAATTCATTAAGGTTGATTTTCCTGAACCCGAAGGTCCCATCAATGCGACGTATTCTCCTTTATTAATTTGTAAATCGATGCCTTTTAGTACGTATACGATTTCATTACCAAGTACGAAATCTCTTTTAATATTGGTAATATTGATTAGCGGATTTGCCATATTATTTCTCAAAATGAGTTATTGATTCAATTTTTAAAAGTACAAAAATGATTTTTGTTACAAGCATTGGTTGTCATTTTTACTTTTTTGTTACAGTACCTATATATAAGGTATAAATCAACTGGAATTTTATTTGTAAAAACTGGACTACAAGTTTGGTTTTTTTCGTGGAATGTAAAATGCCTGAAACTTCTCTTACATAATTTTTTAATCCGTTTATATAATTATCATTTTTTATAAAAATAATTGAATTTAATTTCTTAAAATTTGTAAAAAACTGATAATTATATATTTTTATTTAAAATATTGTGTATATTTGCTAAACAATAATCAAAAATTAAAATTATGAAAAACGCAAAATTATTAGTAGGAATCGCATTTATAGGTTTGGCATTTACATCTTGTAAAGATGAAAAAGAAACTCAAGCGGAGAAAAAAGTAGATCGTTACGTGAGTTATGTTGACTCAGTAAAAAATGTAGCTGAGGAAGATGTTAAAGCAAACTGGGAAACAGTAGAATCACAATACGACATGCGTGTTAGCGAAGCAGAATTAGCTTTGGCAGATTTAAAAGACAAAACAAAAGCAGAAGAGCGTGTAAACGAAGCTAAAGCTAAGTACGATACTTTTAAAGCTAACTTGACACCAACAGCTCCTGTAGTGACTAAAAAGCAAGTAATGCGTGATAACTTATTTGGTGCTGGAAATGTAGGTGATGACATGAGTTTTGCTTGGGTAAATGCAAAAAACATTCACGAAGTGTATCAAAATTTTGTTCATACAGTAGAGAACAATAAAGATAATTATTCTCGTGAAGATTGGGATGAAATTAAATTAATGTATGAAGCATTGGATAACCGTAAAAATACAGTTGAAAAAGAAGGACTTTCTTCAGAAGACAATCGTAAAATTGCAGGTTTAAAAGTTAAATTTGCTCCAATGTATACAATCAACAGAACTACAGCAAAATCAGATGAAAATGCTGAAGCTAAAAAATAAGCTTTAAAGTTTAGGTTAGATTTATAAAGAAAAAAGGCAGTCATTTATGGCTGCCTTTTTTTATGTTCTAAGAATAAAATGTTGTTTGACTTGCTCTTTTCTAAAAAATACAAAACCCCATTGAAACGAATCTATAGTAACGCGAACTTTTGGATGTTGTTTGATTACTTCCCAGGCCTCTTCCATTTCTAAAGACCAATGAATATCATCAAAAATCCAAACTGTATCGTTGCTTACAGTAGAAAGCAAATGGTGAAAATAACGTAACGTTGCTTTTTTAGAATGATTGCCATCGAAATAAATAAAGTCGAAAGTTAAAAGTTGAAAATCTAAAGAACTAAAGTAAGATTCAAATTCGGCAGTAATACAATTGACATTTTTAAAATTGAATTTCTGCAACAGTAATTCACATTCACTCATTGTATTTGCACACCCTTCTAAAGTGGTAATTTTTGCCTTCGGATTTGCCAGTGCCATCGCAGAAGTGGCCAATCCTAAAGAAGTTCCAATTTCTAAAATAGTTTTTGGTTGGTAATACTGAACGACTCGAAATAGTAATTCGGCTCTTTTTTGAGAAATTCCTGCAGTTGCTGCAATAGCCGAAACTTTACGGATATTACTTTTAAAAATTTTAGAACCAGCACCAAAATCACTTACTTCAATAGTGTTTGTATTACGTAGAAGTGTTTTTCGATACTCATTTAAAACCGTATATTCCGCCTTGTTCTTTTTATCATACCAACATTTCGTTAATAATAAAAAAACAAAGGGAGAGTGAACTCCATGTTCGTTTTCGGACTTCCACAGGAATTTTAGATACGATTTTATTTGAAATAACATAGAGGATTGTTGCACAGCGTTTCACAAAGAAAACGCGAAGATAGTAACAGTTTTATTTATTTTAACCAAAAAAAGAAAACTTTGCGAGCGTTAATTTATTGATGGACTGGTACAAAGTATTTTTTGTAATCGATTCAAAAAAAGCAATCGCCTCCAAACTTTTAAAAAACTATATTTGCGGCCTTGGAATTTACACCACGAATAACTCCGCTTTATATGATAACGAAAGATGAAAGTGCAACTACAATTGCCATAACTTCAGATGAAATTGAGAGATGTATCGCTATTTTGGCACAGTTAAACGCCGATACCGACCAAATATTTGATATTGAAAAAGAGCAAAGAACTGCGTTAATTAAAGCAGCTGGACTTTTTTCTAGACCCGATCGGGATGAACTTTCTCGAAGAAAAAAGGACGGAAAGTTAGTTGCTAAAAGAAAAAAGGAAAAGCAAGATAAAACCGCCCGTAAGGAAACTGGAATTCGATATGCGCGTGAAGCCAGTGTGTTTGTAGCACCAAAACTATTGGCTTATACCGAGTTGAACAGTAAAGAACAACTAGAACTCGAAACTCCTAGAAATTGTTACGTTTGTAAAACACCATTTACTAAAATGCATCACTTTTACGACACTATGTGTACCGATTGTGGTGATTTTAATTATGCCAAACGTTTTCAGACTGCCGATGTAAAAGGTCAAATTGCCGTGATTACCGGTTCTCGTTTAAAAATTGGATATCATATTACATTAATGCTTTTGCGAGGTGGAGCGACTGTTATTGCTACCACTCGTTTTCCGGTAGATTCGGCTTTACGATTTTCTAAGGAAGCCGATTTCATGGATTGGGGCGACCGATTAAAAATTCATGGATTGGATTTAAGGCACATTCCAAGTGTGGAAATCTTCTGTAATTTTATTGAGCAAAAATACGATCGATTGGATATACTGATCAATAATGCCGCCCAAACGGTCCGACGCCCTTCTGGATTTTATGCCCATTTAATGGAAAATGAGGAGCGTTCAATCTCGTCTTTACCCAAGCAAGCACAAGAATTATTGTTGGATCACACTGACTGCTTGAATGAATTGAAAATATTGACTTTAGGAGCTTCTTCCAATCAAAATATGCCCGTAACTTGGCACGGACCCGAACCAGGAATAGGTTTGCGCGCTTCGGCCAAATTATCTCAGATTCCGTATTCGTTTGACAATGCTTTGGTGGCCAACGAAGTTTTTCCGGAAGGAGAATTAGATGCCGATTTACAGCAAGTCGATTTAAGAAAAACGAACAGTTGGCGCTTGAAATTAGGTCAGATAGAAACCACCGAAATGATCGAGGTACAATTGGTAAACTCGGTAGCTCCTTTTGTGTTGTGCAACCGCCTTTCTGAAGTTATGAAAAAAGACAATACGGGACAAAAACACATCATCAATGTTTCGGCAATGGAAGGTAAGTTTCACCGTTTCTTTAAAGAAGCGCGCCATCCGCATACCAATATGGCTAAAGCAGCTTTGAATATGCTTACGCATACTGCGGCAGGAGAATTGGCAAAATCTGGAATTTTTATGAACGCCGTAGATACCGGTTGGGTAACCGACGAAGATCCAGCAGAATTAGCCAAAAAGAAACAAGAAGAGGAAGACTTTCAACCACCATTAGATATTGTGGATGGGGCAGCCCGAGTAATGGATCCGCTATTTGACGGAATTAATACAGGTAAACATTGGTGTGGCAAATTCTTGAAAGATTACAACCCCATTCCTTGGTAGAACCTTCTAATTTATAAAACAAAACCACAACAGGATTAAATTTTGTTGTGGTTTTTTTAGTTTTAAGCTGTTTTGTTTGACTGATAAAGAAATAAAAGTAAGATGTTGATAAAGTTGACGAGTTTTTTAATGACTCGCTTTAAAGCGCTTCATTTCTTCCTGGGGTTCTAAAGCATTAAACTCTTTCCAGATTTTAGAATCGTACGATTTGATGTTTATAAACTTAAAGTCAGCTTCCTTAATTTTTTCAATTGATGTAGCTGTTATATTTGATCGAGAGATGTTTAAAAATTCAGTTCGGGAACTCGCATTTCCTTCTACTTTAAGATCAAGTGAGAGCACGTCTTTTGCAGCACTGGTTAATTCGATAAATTTTACAGGTCGATTTAAGTAGAAATATTGTCCACTTTCTACAGTGGCATATTGCAAATAGTAGCCACTACCATCTGCTTTTTTTTGGTATCTAAGAGTTCCTTTACTCAGGTTTGCAGCCGCTTTAACTCCCAAAAGTAATTTCATGTTAAAACTATTCAATTTTTCGCCCTCTTCTAACGTATAATCTACTCTTAATACGGCATAATCGTTTTCAGAAATATATAATTTTCCTGAATATTTCGCTTTACTGCGCTTGGGTTTGAACGTTAGCACATAGGCAAATTCATTTTCAGCAAAATAAGTGGTTTCTTCATAATTGTAACTGTAAAGCTCTGGATTCGTAATGAAATTAAATTTCTTGCTTGTTGAAAAATTATTTTTAGAAAGAAATGAGGTTATATTTCTTTTAGTAGTTGTAATTTGGCTGATTGTTTCTTTTGATTTTTTTTGTTCTTTCTTTCTATTAAAATCTTTTCGCAGCGATATTGAGTCGCGAGAGCCAAAAAGTCCGCTTTTAAAACGATAGTATTTAGTAGAATCTAGGTGTTGTAAAATTAGGTTCATCGCTTTTTTTTCTAATTCATCAGAGGAAGCTGCGCTGCCTTCATTTTTTAACTTCGTAGCTTTTAACACCTCCAGTTTTGCTACAAATGCGCTTTTATCATCCTTTTTTACATTTGTGGTGTAATAATTAGAAAGAATATCAGTGAACTCTTTTGGCGGGTTAGCAACTAAGTCATTAGAAAAAGTTTTAAGATCGCTATTTACCTTTTTAAGTGCTTGTTTTGTAAATCCAGTTGATTTCTCTATTTCTACATCAATAACTTTCGGTTTAAAATAGTCTGCTCGTCTGTAAAACAATAGGTCTTTAGAAGGTGCGCCATCACTTTTATAATTGCTAGCTAAGTTTGCTTTAACATTGGCCATGATCTCATAAGGATTGGGTTTTTCGTTAGAAACATTGACATCGCTAAGTTCAAAAATCACGGGAGCAATTGAAATCACAAAATCTAATTTTTTTAACGTACCAACAGTGATTTGCTGATTAGCATAACCGATATAAGAAATAGTAAGTGCTGTTTCGTCTGCGCTGTTGCTTTCTGAGAGTGAGAAAAAGCCTTCGGAATTAGAAACTAGATTTTCTGCGTCATTTACTTTAATGTTTGCATACGGAATACTTTCGTGCGTCTCAGCGTCTATGATTTTTCCCCTAATGTTTTGGGCTATTCCTGTTTGGTGTATCGACAGCAGCACAAATAAAGTAATGATTGTTTTTTGCATTTTTTGCAGAAATATTAATAGATTATTACTGATTGATGATATGTCAAATTGAGCCTTATTTATTTGAATATAAGAGTAAAGCTCTCTATTTGAGTTTTCAAATATAGAAGGTATTCGATTAAAGTAAGAAGGCGTGTAACAATTTATTAACATTTTTCTTACTACTCAAAATTAAATTTATATAAAAAAGCAACCCAAATAATTTTAGTTCGCACACTAAAATTATTTGGGTTGCTAATTGAAAAATAATATAACTAGATCATTAAAAGGAATGAAACGAACTAAAAATTTTAGCCTTCCATTTTGGCAGAAAGTTCAAACCAACGTTCTTCCTTTTTTTCTATTTTATTGATGATATTCTGCAGCTCATTTCCTTTTTTCTCAATAGAGTCATCGGCAACTTTTCCTTCAGAAAATAATTGTTCGATAGTCTCTTTTTGCGCTTCTAAATCTTTTATTTCTCTTTCTGTTTTTTGAAACTCTTTTTGCTCGTTAAAAGTTAAATTTCCAGTTGGGTTATTTTGCTTCCAATCTTTTTTATCCGCTTTGTTTTCTTCTTTCTGCGCCACATCTGCACTGTCTTCGTAAGCTCTGAAATCAGAATAGTTACCTGGGAAATTTTCGATGATTCCTTGTCCTCTAAAAACAAATAAGTGGTCTACAATTTTATCCATAAAGTAACGGTCGTGAGATACCACAAGCAAACAGCCTGGATAGTCCAATAAAAAACTTTCCAACACATTTAGCGTTACAATATCCAAATCGTTTGTTGGCTCATCTAGAATCAAGAAGTTTGGATTCTGAATCAAAACCGTACACAAGTACAGACGCTTCAGCTCGCCACCACTTAATTTTTCGACAAAATCATATTGTTTTTTAGCATCAAAAAGGAAACGCTCTAACAATTGCGAAGCTGAAATGATGCGTCCTTTAGACAGCGGAATAAATTCTCCGTATTCTTTAATAATATCAATAACGCGTTGTCCTGGTTTAGGATTGATTCCGCTTTGTGTATAATAACCAATTTTGATGGTTTCACCAACCACAACTTTACCTGCGTCTAATGGAATAGTTCCAGTCAACAAGTTCAAGAAAGTTGATTTTCCAGTCCCATTTTTACCGATAATTCCGATGCGTTCTCCGCGTTGAAAATCAAAACTAAAGTTATCTAAAATAGTTAAATCCTTGAATTTTTTAGAAACCTTGTGAAGCTCGATAATCTTGCTTCCCATGCGCTCCATATTAATTTCTAGTTCAACTTTATTTTCGCGACGGCGGCTTTGTGCTTTTTCTTTGATATCGTAAAAGTCATCTTGACGCGATTTAGATTTGGTGGTTCTCGCTTTTGGCTGACGGCGCATCCATTCTAATTCTTTAACAAATAAATTCTGCGCTTTGTCCACACTTGCGTTTTCAGACGCAATTCGCTCCTCTTTTTTCTCTAAATAATAAGAGTAGTTCCCTTTGTATTGGTATATTTTACCATTGTCCAATTCGATGATTTCATTACACACACGCTCCAAGAAGAAACGGTCGTGCGTAACCATGAACAACGTAATATTTTCTTTAGAAAAGTAACTCTCTAACCATTCGATCATTTCTAAATCCAAGTGGTTGGTTGGCTCATCCAAAATCAATAAATCAGGACGGTTGATCAAGATAATTGCCAGCGAAAGTCGCTTTTTTTGCCCACCCGAAAGATTTTTTACTTTTAGTTTAAAATCTTCCAATTTCAATTTAAACAAAATCTGCTTGTACTGCGTCTCAAAATCCCAAGCATTGTGTTGGTCCATTCCGTCAAAAGCTTTTTGATAAGCATCTGCGTCGTCTGGATTTTCTAATGCTTTTTCATACGCTTGAATCACTTTTAATGTCTCATTATCTGAGGCAAAAATACTCTCTTCAATGGTTAATTCTTCTTGTAATTTATTGTCTTGCGACAAAAATGCCATTCGAATACTTTTACGCAAAACCACTTGCCCAGTATCGGGTTCGTCAAAACCATTAATAATATTCATAATGGTGGTTTTTCCAGAACCATTTTTGGCAATAAAGGCAATTTTTTGATCCTTGTTAATTCCAAAAGAGATGTTGTCAAACAAGGTGCGTTCGCCAAATGATTTCGATATGTTTTCTACTGAAAGGTAATTCATGTGATCTAATATGACGCCAATGGCGTATTTGTAAATTATAAAAGTTGTAATTATAAAAGTGATACTTCTAGAATTAAAACGCTGCAAAGATAGTTTACCAACGGACTTAAAAAAATATCCTTTTACTTATCTTTGATATAAATGAAATAAAATGGCTATTCAAGATTTTTTCGATATTGTTAATAGATCATATTTTGAAAAAAATGGGCTAAAAACCTATGAACTAGTGCGTTTGTTGTATCTAGACACCGGTTTAATTGCAGCTTTCGAGAAAAATTTAAAACTGACGTTTGTTGCAGAGAAAGTGATGGGAAATGTTTGTTTTGCATCTAATTCGGATATTCGTGCAGAGTTTCGAACAAATTTTCGTGCAATTCATGTCGTAGATTATTTTTGCGCGATCTTAAATCAATCTGAAGTTCCAGTAGAATTAATAAGTTTTCAGTTCCCAACAGATACTGCTGTATTTTGGAAATATGTTGCGTTAGGTTCGCAACTTCGAAAAGATATATAGATAATTTGGGCAAATCACCCTCTTCAAAATTGAAATTTCAATCATTGATTTCTTTGCTTGAAAGCTGTTCTTTTGTTTTTTGATTCATTAAAAAAAAGGCTGCTAACTTTAGTTTTTATAAGTTGCTCAAATCAACTTTATGCAGTTTTTGCGGCACATTGATAATTGGTTTTCTAACCAGATTTTCGTTGGTTATATAAAAATGTAAACCATCGAAAGTAGCAATTCCTTCGATTTGATGAAAAGGAATTTTCAACTTAATTCGCTGCTTTGTAGCTTTATCAAGATCATTGATGTTGTAATCTGATAAAACGTATAAAAAAGGTTTTCCTTGCTTCGTATAACCACACAGCACAATTCTATTATGATTTGGAGTTAAACTGGCTCCCGTAATTAATCCTTTAACGTTTAGAGTAGCTTTAATTTTTGCAATGTGATATCCAGCTGAATTAGGCAAAACATAAACAGTTGCTCGTTGATTTTTCCATTGCTTGGTAAATAAATAAATAGAATCGTCTTTGACTATAAATGCTTCACAATCAAAATTGGTAAAATTGTTTCTTTCAGCTGTAAAGTCTTTTTGATTTTCATACGAAAATTTGATCAACGCTATTTTTGGATCAGTATAAAAACTACTTTTTTCAATCTTTAAAATTTGCAAGTTGTTTCTAGTTCCGCTACTGTTATTCCCGAAATCACCAACATATAAATAGGTATCATCTTGCGAAACTGCTTCCCAATCTTGGTTAGGCACATTAGGCAAAACGATTTTTTTTTTAATATTGCCTAAAGTGTCCAATCCGTAAAGAGTAGTGTCACGATCATCATTGTGCGTCCATAGCAATCCATCAAAAGCAATTAAACCCGATGTTTCTTGAATAGAATCGGAGAGTACGGAGGTAAAGATTGGTTTTATTTTTTTCGTAGATCGCTGAATCTTAGCTTGCCCATAGCTGCTTAATGAAAGTAGAAGTACAAAAACAAAAAATGATTTTGACATGGGAGTGGATAATTTTATACATCAAATATAAAAGATTCTTAGACAAAGTGCCACTTTCGACCCTTCTTTAAGCGCAACTCTCTATATTTGTAAATCTAACTTTACCAAAAAAACCTATTTTGAAATTATGAAAATTAAAGAAAATCTCTACAATCAGCGTATTATTTCTATAGATGCGTTTCGCGGAATCACTATTTTTATTATGATTTTCGTGAATGAGTTGGCTAGTATTAAAAATGTGCCCCAATGGATGAAGCACATGCCAGCCGATGCGGATGCGATGACTTTTGTAGATGTTGTTTTTCCTGCCTTTTTATTTATTGTAGGAATGTCGATTCCGTTTGCGTTTAATGCAAGATTACTTAAAAAGGATTCGCCGACCGTCATTTGGAAACACACCTTAAAGCGTTCTCTAGCACTTATAGTTATGGGACTTTATATGGTCAACTCCGAATATGGTTATGATGCTTCAAAAATGTTAATTACGCCCGCTTTCTGGGGATTATTAGCGTATTCAATGCCCATTCCTCTTTGGAATAAATATCCCAAAACTTTTCCACTCTGGGCAAAATATTGTTTGCAATATGGAGCAATAGCTATATTAATTGCTTTGTACTTTTTATATGTTCAGGATACAGGAGTAGTGGGAATGACGCCAAAGTGGTGGGGAATTCTAGGACTTATTGGTTGGGCGTATTTGTTTAGCGTGGTTTTGTACTGGATAGTAAATGGAGATTTGAAAGTGCTAATTGCTTTACTCATGTTGTGTATTGTTGCAACCGTAATCAGTTCCACCGCAGGATTAGCGATAAATGAAAATGCCATTTTTAGATTTGTGTCAGGAAATTTAGGTTTAGCGAGTTTAGTGCTATCTGGAACTATTATCTCCCTATTGTTTTTTGAAGAAAAAATTACGACCAAAGTAAATTGGCCAGTTATTGGCTTTATCGTCTTCTTTTTAGTGCTCGGTTTTATGCTGAGACCATATTACGGAATTTCTAAAATTAAAGGAACGCCGTCGTGGATTTTGTACTGTGCGGCCATTTGCACCACACTTTTCTATGTGTTGTATTGGATAATGGAAATTAAGAAGGAAACAAAATGGAGTGCCTTTTTCATGCCCGCAGCAGCAAATCCTTTGTTGATTTATATTTTACCTGGAATTATTTATTATTTTAATCTCACATTCGGAATTCATATTTTGCCTGACTACATGACGGAAGGAACTCCCGGAATAATATGGGCATTAGTATTCTCTGCCATTATGTTGCTGGTTATGAAAGTCTTTAACCGCTACAAAATACAATTGCATTTATAAAAAAAAATGCGATAGGGCTGAAATTTACACCTAGCGCTTACAGATTTAATTGAGCAATTGGTGTTAAGTGAGTAAATACTATCTTTTAAAAATTCTATTTTGCCATAGATTACAGTGATTTCGATTAGAGAAAATCAACGTAATCTGTGGCATTTTTTATTTTTAGAGCACTATGATTTTATAAAATTCAATTTGTGATAGTAGATTTTGGACTTTGAATTTATCTTCGTTTAGTTCACTTTGATAAAAGTAATTGCGCCACTTCTATTTTTATTGTCAGAATATGTTCCTTCTAAACGTTTACCATCTGAAGAAATAACCAAAGTATGAATACCTTCTGTTGCCCAGCCTTCAATTGGTGTGGTGACTTTTACAGTGTACGTAATGGTGTTTCCATCTCGAATACCGATTCCGTTTTCGATAAATTTTTGATCGTTCCACTCCAAATAATGAGCAAAGACAACTTGATTGTTGTCCTGTTCAGAAAAAATAGCTACCGCATTACTAACAGCAGCATTATCATCTTTCCAAACACCATCAATCGAAATTTTGTGCTGAGCAAAGCCTATTTGAATACTTAAAAGAGCAAAGAGGAGGAATAAAGAGTTTTTAATTTTCATGTTTTTAGTTGAAGTTTTCAATGGTTATTGATCTTATTTGAAGTGTTGCTCCAGCAATCGGGTGATAATTAACAAAGTTGAGTTTACAAATATTATGAATGTCCAAACGCTTGCCATTTGGTAGCTCATCTTGTTTAAAATCAGACCACTTAATTTGTATAGTCGAAAAAAATTTTGGTGAAGCAGGCAAATTCACTCTTGGATGAGAACCACCATGAACGCAACCTGTTCCTTCAGTATTTCCTTCGCGAGCCTGTAATTTTATTTCTTGTGAAGATTGATAAGTAATGCTCAAGTAATTTGAACTATCTGGCAAATTAGTGGGTTTTCCGTCATTAGAAGACGAAGGAGTAACCATCACATTCAACTCAATTTCTCCCACAGGATTACTATTGGCAGTAACGTTAATAACTTTCTTTTTTACGCGTATCAGATTTATGTTTTCTTGATTTTCTAGTGTTGGTCCAGCGACAAACCAGCTATTTTGAATAACTAAGTCAATTGGTTTAGTTGTGCTAGCAGTTTGTTTGGCACCGCATCCGTAAAACAACAGCATAATAAGGGCTAGACAATGGTACGGTTTAGATTTCATAATAAATTGTAAACGCTAATAAATGAAAATCAAATATAATGCTTCTCTGGGAAATAATCTTTCAGTAAAATAAATGATACGAATTGTGATTTGAATTATATAACATTTTAATTTTTTAGTACTAATTAACATCAAATAATACTTCTATTTTTGTAACTGTTACAAAATACAGACAAGAAAATGAAACAATCTATTTCAAAAATTTCGATAGTACTTTTTTTTGCAACTGCCTTTGCACAAGCTCAAAAGATTGATTCTTTGGTGGTAAATAGCCGTGATATAACGGATATTTTACGAGAGCTTTTTCACAAACAAGACACCACTAAATTAAATAACAAAAAAGTTGCCTATTCATTTTTGCCAGTTCCAGTAGATGCAACTGCCAATACAGGTTTAGTAGTTTCTTTAATGACTTCGTTTTATCTGGGCGAAGACCATGAGAAAACAAAAATGTCGCAAGTCACTTTTGCGCCTTATTTTAGTTTTTCTAATCAATACGTTTTTCCTATTCGATCGTATATTTATACCAAAGAAAATAAGTACAGCTTCATTGGAGATTATCGTTTTTTGATATATCCACAACCCACTTACGGTTTAGGAACTCACACTTCCGACAAAGAAATGTCAACGCTAAATTACAAACAATGGCGTTTTTACCAATTTGCTACCAAAAAGATCTATAAAAGTTTTCGTTTGGGAGGCGGTATTTTAATCGATAATTATCAAAATATTTCTGAAGAGTCTGAAATTGAATCACCAACTGATTATGATATTTATATGAATGGAAATTACGATGATGTAAATTCTTTAGGTTTAGCCGCACAGATTTTATCAGATACGCGCCAAAGTTCGATTAATCCGACTCAGGGCCATTATTTAGAAATAGATTATCGCGTAAATACCAACGGAGGAGTGGATAAAAAAGGCTGGCAATCTGTTTATCTCGACGCACGAAAATACCATTCGTTTAGTGAAAGAAGTCACAAAGTACTGGCATATCGTGCTTTCTATTGGGCGACATTTGCAGGAAATCCACATTATTTAGATTTGCCAAGCATCGGATGGGACCGAGATGGACGAACGGGTCGAGGCTTTACTCGAAACCGTTTTAGAAGTAATTCGTTATTGTATTTTGAGGGAGAATACCGTACAGATATTTCGAGAAATGGCTTTTTAGGAGCTGTATTTTTTGCCAATGTATCATCGGTCTCAAAATTGAACACCTACTATTTTTCACAGTGGAATCCGGGAGTTGGAACAGGATTGAGAATCAAATGGAACAAACGAAGCAATACAAATGTGGGATTAGATTTCGGAATAAGTAAAAATGATTACTCATTTCGTTTGGGTCTGTCCGAAAATTTCTAACTTTCGACTTTTAGAATTTATACATGCAATTATCAGTTGTTATTCTCAATTATAATGTTCGATATTTTCTGGAACAATGTATTTGTAGTGTTCAAAAAGCACTCGAAAATATTGATGGAGAGATAATTGTAGTTGATAACAATTCTTCAGACGGAAGTTGTGTGATGATGCAACAACGATTTCCTCATATAAAACTCATTCAAAATACCGAAAATTACGGTTTTCCAAAAGGGAATAATATAGGTGTTTCTGCAGCACAAGGAAAATATATTTGTATTTTAAATCCAGACACGGTCGTTTCCGAAGATACTTTTTTAAAAGTGTTGGCTTTCGCCGAAGAAAAACAAAATCTAGGTATTGTTGGATGCAAACTAATAGATGGAACAGGTGCTTTTTTACCTGAAAGTAAACGGGGCATTCCAACCCCTTGGGTGGCATTTACTAAAATGTCAGCTTTGTACAAATTGTTCCCGAATTCAAAGGCATTCAATCAATATTACGCGCAACATTTATCTAAAGAACAGTCAGGTGAAGTAGCTATTTTAGTCGGTGCTTTTATGGTTTTACAACGAGAAATTTATAGTGAACTAGAAGGTTTTGATGAGAACTGTTTCATGTATGCTGACGATATTGATTTGTCATACCGATCGTTACTTTTAGGGAAGTCAAATTATTATTTTGCAGACACATCAGTACTTCATTATAAAGGGGAAAGCACCACAAAAGACGCGAATTATATGTTGCGTTTTCAAGAGGCAATGACTTACTTTTACAAAAAGCATTTTAAAGTTCCGTTTTTATTTACAATTTTAGTGCAAGTGGGAATTTTGTTTTTTGCACTTTTTAAGAGATTGAATATAAACATGCAACCGTCGAAATTTCCTGATAAGTATGTTTTGTACTCCAATAACCAAAATTTATCGGGACAGTTAGAACTTGTTTTTCAAAATAAAGTTCTGATTTGTGAGTTAAAAAAGGAAAAAGCGGTAAATTTGCAGCTAAAATTTAGAGGGAAAAGAGTAGAGTTTCTATTAGATAATCACTACTTAAGTTTTAAAAAATGTATCAATATCATAGAATCGATGCACAATAAACAATATACCTTCAAAATTTTACCAAAAAGCAGCAAATTTTTAATAGGAAGCAATTCGAATTCTGGTCGAGGGGAAGTGGTAAAATTTCAAAATAATTATATTTAGTATAATTTATATATAAAATTTTGAGTAATTTCGCAATATTAAATCCAAAATCATCTCTTAAGTTAATAATATGGCAAAGTATGAATTAAAACTTCCATCAATGGGAGAAAGTGTGGCCGAAGCGACAATAACCAATTGGTTAAAAGCAGTCGGTGACAGAATCGAAATAGATGAGGTCGTTCTAGAAATTGCTACCGATAAAGTAGATAGTGAAGTTCCGAGTGATGTTTCGGGAGTTTTATTGGAGCAGTTGTTTGGTAAAGATGATTTAATTCAAGTAGGACAGACTATTGCTATTATTGAAACGGATGGAGAAGATGGCGTTGTTGCAAAAGTGGAAACAAAGATCAAAAATGAACCAGCCGAAGTAGCAGAATTAGAAGAAAACGTCGCTAAAGTACAAGATCGTATTGCTGCACCATTGGATGTGTCTGGGTCAGATAAATTCTTTTCACCTTTAGTAAAAAATATTGCCAAAGAAGAAGGAATTACTGTAACTGAATTAGAGAATATTCAAGGAACAGGAAAAGATAGTCGAGTAACTAAAGACGATATTTTAAAATATGTTGAAAGTAAAAAGTCCATAAAAACTACTATTCCTGCAGCGAAACCAGTTACGCCAGTGCAGTCCCCTGTTGCAAAAGCAGTTCCAACATCGGTAAACGGTGGTGATGAGGTAGTAGAGATGGATCGCATGCGCAAGTTAATTTCTGGTTACATGACAGCTTCTTTGCAAACTTCTGCACATGTGCAGTCGTTCATTGAAGTAGATGTGACGAACATTGTAAAATGGAGAGAAAAAGTTAAAGGGCCTTTTGAGAAACGTGAAAATGAGAAATTGACCTACACGCCAATTTTTATGGAAGCTGTGGCGAAAGCACTGAAAGATTACCCCGGTATGAATATTTCGGTAGATGGGGATTATATTATCAAAAAGAAAAATATAAATATCGGAATGGCAGCGGCCCTTCCCAACGGTAATTTAATTGTTCCTGTTATTAAAAACGCAGATCAACTCAATTTGGTTGGAATGGCAAAAGCAGTAAATGATCTTGGTAATCGTGCCAAAGCAGGAAAATTAAAGCCAGATGACACGCAAGGTGGTACCTATACTGTAACAAATATTGGTTCTTTCGGTAGTGTATTTGGTACTCCAATTATCAATCAACCACAAGTGGGAATTCTAGCTTTAGGTGCGATTCGTAAAGTTCCTGCAGTGATTGAAACTCCAGACGGAGATTTTATCGGAATTCGTCAAAAAATGTTCTTAACACACAGTTACGATCATCGTGTCGTAGATGGAGCATTAGGTGGGAGTTTTGTAAAACGTGTAGCCGAATATTTGGAAGCATTTGATCCGAATAGCGATTTTTAATAGATGTAGAAGTACTATAGAAAATCCGAATTGTTTTAAAAAACAATTCGGATTTTTCATTTTGTGTAAAAAGTAAAATAAAGCAATTGCATAGCTTTTAAAGCAATTAGAGTAGTAATTTCAGTTTTTGACATTTTTTGCATTTCCGATTTGATGGTTAGGAATTCTCTTTCGTCGGGATGACAATATAATTTGTTTATAGTACTGCTTTTCGGAATTAGAATTTTGATTACAATAACTCATACATAAAATTAACTAGCTTTTTTAAACACTAAAGCTTACAAAACTTTCTTTGAACTATCGACTGGCACAGTTAAATAGTTGAATTAAAAATTTATTTTCTTCTACAAGTTAAATTAAGTGGTTTATAACATTTCAATTGTGTTTTTTCGGCTTTAAAAATTACATTTGTATTCTTAATAAAATTTGTAAATGGAACTCAAACTCAGCAAACCAATTTGCTTTTTCGATCTAGAAACGACAGGAATTGATATCGGAAAAGATAGAATAGTGGAAATTTCAATATTTAAAGTTTTTCCAAACGGAAATAAAGAAAGTAAAACGTGGTTGGTTAATCCGACTATTCCAATTCCCGCACAAACAACGGCAGTTCATGGAATAACAAATGAAAAAATTGCCAATGAACCCACTTTTATAGAATTGGCTCCGCAAGTCTACAATATGATCAAAGACAGTGATTTGGCTGGTTTTAATTCTGATCGATTTGACATTCCGTTATTGGCAGAAGAATTATTGCGTGCAGGAGTTGATTTTGACATGAAAAATAAAGTTTCGGTAGACGTACAAACTGTTTTTCATAAAATGGAAGAGAGAACCTTAAGTGCGGCCTATAAGTTTTACTGCGGTCAAAGTTTAGAAAATGCACATTCTGCGGAAGCAGATACTATGGCAACCTACGAAATTTTAAAAGCGCAGTTGGATCGTTATCCCGAGTTGGAAAATGATATGAAATCGCTTTCTGAATTTACTACGCGAAAGAAAATAGCCGATTTTGCTGGAATGATTGCTTTTGATAAAGACGATCAAGAAATCTTTACTTTCGGTAAGCACAAAGGTAAAAAAGTAGATGCTATTTTAGAGTCAGAGCCAGGATATTTCAGTTGGATTCAAAATGCTGATTTTCCGCTGTATACCAAGAAAGTGTTAACGGCCATTAAGCTCAGAAAATTAAATACGAAATAAGTTTTTAAGACGCTAAGCTGCTAAGTCTTTAAGTTTTTTTACTTTTTGTCTTAGTAGCTTAAGTGCTTGGTAACTTAGCAACTTTAAAAGAAATGAAAATTATTTGTATTGGTCGCAACTACGCAAATCACATCGCGGAGCTCAAAAATGAACGTCCGACAGAACCTGTGATTTTTATGAAGCCTGATTCTGCCGTTTTGTTAAAGCAGCATCCTTTTGTGATTCCCGAATTTTCTGACGATATTCATCACGAAATCGAGTTAATTGTTAAAATTAATAAGGTAGGAAAGTACATTGAGCCAAAATTTGCGCATAAGTATTATGATGAAATTAGTGTGGGTATTGACTTTACAGCCAGGGATTTACAATCTAAATTAAAAGAAAAAGGATTGCCGTGGGAGAAAGCAAAAGCCTTTGATGGCTCGGCAGTGCTCGGTGATTTTTTACCTAAGTCACAATTTAGTTCACTAGAAAATATTACATTTGAATTGACTAATAATTCTAAAACGGTTCAAAAAGGCAATACCGATTTGATGTTGTGGAAGGTAGACGAATTGATTTCGTACGTTTCTCAATATTTTACGCTTAAAATTGGCGATATCATTTTTACAGGGACGCCAGAAGGTGTTGCTGCGGTAAAACCCAATGATGTTTTAGAAGGATTTTTAGATGGACATAAATTATTTCGAATTCAAGTAAAATAATGGCTTTAAAATACAACCTTTCCAAAGTGTACGCACTTTCAGATAACGATCCAGAATTTGTAAAACAGATTTTAAGCTTATTTGTTACCGAAGTTCCAGAGGACTTAAAACAAGTTAAAGAAGGAATTAAAAAGAAAGATTACAAACATGCTTACGCGTACGCCCACAAAATCAAACCTACTTTGGATTTAATGGGTTTAAATGTAGCATTTGAAGAAATTTTGCAAGTGGAAGCTTGGACAAAATCGGAAGGAAAAAAGAAAGATATTATAGAGACTTTTAAGAGTGTAAAAACACAAGTAAAAGACGCTATAAAAGAAATTAAAAAAGATTTTGATTTAGATTAAAGTAGTTTTTAGATTACTAATTTAAATTTTGTAAAAGCATTCTTTGTAAATTATTTTTAATTTATAGAGAATGCTTTATTATTTAGTAGAAACAAGTGTCGTAAAGAATAAACTAATTGTAATTTTGTATAAAAACAAAAGTATTAAATATATGAAGGCAGCGATTATTACAATTGGAGATGAAATTTTAATTGGACAAATTGTAGATACCAATTCAGGTTTTATAGCCAAATCTCTAGATAAAATTGGAGTGGAAGTTCACGAAATGCTTTCGATCAGTGACGATAAAAAACAAATTCTAGATACTTTTGGACAGTTGCAAAATAGAGTAGATTTGGTGATTGTAACGGGCGGTTTAGGGCCAACCAAAGACGATGTTACTAAAAAAACCTTTTGCGATTATTTTGATGATGAGTTGGTTGTCGATGAACTAGTTTTAGCGCATGTGACCGAATTAATTGAGGGTTATTTTAAACGACCAATTACGCAAATTAATAAAGATCAAGCTTTGGTCCCTTCAAAATGCACGGTTCTTTTTAATCAAGTGGGTACTGCGCCTGGAATGTGGATGAAAAAGGAAAATACTGTGTTTATTTCGTTGCCTGGAGTGCCCTACGAGATGAAACATTTAGTAGAACATCAAATCATTCCAAAAGTAATAAAAGAATATAAACGCCCTTATATTTTACATCAAACGGTTTTGACTTATGGACAAGGCGAAAGTCTGGTTGCAGAGCGAATTGAGGAATGGGAGGATAGTTTACCAGAATTTATCAAATTGGCCTATTTGCCAAGTCCAGGACGCGTTCGTTTGCGATTGTCTGCGCGTGGCACTGATAAAGAAATGTTAGAAAATGAATTGGCCACACAAATTAAAAGTTTGGATGCTATCATTCATGATATTATTGTTGGGTTTGATGAAGACGAAACATTAGAAGTGGTGGTCTTAAAGATGTTGAAAGAACAAAATAAAACGATAACAATTGCCGAAAGTTGTACAGGAGGTAAAATTGCTGCAACAATTACTGCGGTTCCAGGCGCTTCGTTGTGTTTTAAAGGTGGCTTAGTTTGTTATGCAACGCAAACAAAAATTGATGTTCTAGATGTTTCTGAAAAATTGATTGCAGAACATTCTGTTGTAAGTGCTGCTGTTGCTTCAGAAATGGCAATAAAGGTAAAAGCGCTTTTTAATGCTGATTATGCCATTGCAACGACAGGAAATGCAGGACCGTCAAAAGGAGATGCTGCTGCAGAAATCGGAACTATTTTTATCGCAATTGCGACACCAAACGCAGTAATTGTAGAAGAATTTAATTTTGGTCAACCGCGTGAAAAAGTGACTGATAGAGCGGTAGTCAAGAGTTTAGAAATGTTACAGAAAGAAATTTTAAAAAATGTGTGCTAATTTTTTTGCTACATCGTTTATTTTTCTTTTCTTTGCACCCTGATTTTGAATAACGATAAAAGATAAGTATAATGTCAAGAGTTTGTGACCTTACAGGTAAAAGAGCGATGGTAGGAAATAACGTTTCTCACGCTATGAACAAAACTAAGAGAAAATTTTCTGTAAACTTAGTTAAGAAGCGTTTTTATCTTCCAGAAGAAGATAGATGGATTACTCTTAGAGTAGCAGCATCTACGATAAAAACAATTAATAAAAATGGAATCTCTGCTGTTTTGAAAAAAGCACAGTCAGAAGGATTTATTAAATA
Source organism: Flavobacterium sp. TAB 87 (assembly GCF_001529295.1). GTDB lineage: Bacteria > Bacteroidota > Bacteroidia > Flavobacteriales > Flavobacteriaceae > Flavobacterium. The sequence goes on along the minus strand of NZ_LLWK01000037.1, from coordinate 197,610 downwards.
ATCTTTTTCCAAATAAATATATAGCAAGATGGCAAAGAAAGGTAATAGAATCCAGGTAATTTTAGAATGTACTGAGCACAAGACTTCGGGTGTTGCAGGAACTTCAAGATATATAACAACTAAGAACAAAAAAAACACTCCAGACAGATTAGAGATTAAGAAATTTAATCCAGTCTTGAAACGTGTAACTGTTCATAAAGAAATAAAATAATACGTCATGGCAAAGAAAACAGTAGCATCGTTACAAACAGCATCTAAGAGATTATCTAAAGCCATCAAAATGGTGAAATCTCCTAAAACTGGGGCATATACATTCGTAGAATCTATTATGGCTCCTGAAGCAGTTGATGAATTCTTGAAAAAGAAATAATTACAATTACATTATATAGATAAGCTACTTTCATTCGGAAGTAGCTTTTTTATTTTTATATTTACTGTCGGAAACTAAATAGCAGTACTTTTTGTTATTTCCTTCATTATTAATACGAACCATACTATGAGTTTTTTTAAAAAATTATTTTCATCTGAAAAAAAGGAGACTTTGGATAAGGGTCTTGAAAAATCAAAGGCTACGTTTCTTAATAAACTTACCAAAGCAGTTGCAGGAAAGTCTAAAGTAGACGATGAGGTTCTGGATAATTTAGAAGAAATACTAGTAGCTTCGGATGTAGGGGTCAATACTACCCTTAAAGTAATTGAGCGTATTGAAAAACGCGTGGCAGAAGATAAATATGTTGGTACAGAAGAGCTGAATCAAATTTTAAGAGAAGAAATTGCAGGTTTGTTGTCGGAAACCAATTCTGGTAATGCAACTGAATTTGTCATTCCCAACGTGCAAAACAAGCCTTATGTTTTAATGGTGGTAGGTGTAAATGGAGTGGGTAAAACAACTACGATTGGTAAATTAGCTTATCAGTTTAAAAAAGCGGGCCATAGCGTTGTTTTAGGTGCGGCCGATACTTTCCGTGCGGCAGCTATAGATCAACTACAAATTTGGGCAGATCGCGTGGGAGTTCCAATTGTAAGACAAGATATGGGGAGTGATCCTGCTTCTGTCGCGTTTGATACCTTGCAATCGGCAGTAGCGCAAAATGCGGACATAGTTATTATAGATACAGCCGGTCGTCTGCATAACAAAATTAATTTAATGAATGAATTGACCAAAGTAAAACGAGTAATGCAAAAAGTGGTTATCGACGCACCTCATGATGTTTTATTAGTTTTGGATGGTTCAACTGGCCAAAACGCCTTTGAGCAAGCGAAGCAGTTTACTGCTGCTACAGAGGTGACTTCATTAGCGGTAACTAAATTAGATGGAACTGCAAAAGGTGGAGTGGTAATTGGTATTTCGGATCAATTCAAAATTCCTGTAAAATACATTGGTGTTGGTGAGGGAATAGAAGATTTACAGGTTTTTAATAAACACGAGTTTGTAGATAGTTTTTTTAAATAATAGTTTCCCATTATGCCTTTTTCTTCTTTCAAGAACATACCTCCGTTAGTTTTTTATTTCGCAAGTATTATTTGTTTTGTCACTGCCAATGTTAGTAAAGATAAAAGTCTTTCTTTTTATTATATTTTACTTGGTGTTGGACTCGTTTTGTTTTTGATCGGACTTTTGCGAAAACTGAAACGATAAAAAATCGATTATTATTTATTGATTTTTACCTGTGTAAATCGTTTTTTTAAATATCTAAAATTGCAAAACAATGGCCACATTATCTGTAGAAGAAAAGCTAAGAGAACGTACCAAGGAATTGACCTGTTTGTACGAGGTTTCTGAAATTATACTTTTACACAAGAACAATATTCATGAGACATTAGAATCAATTTGTGCAGTTTTAAAAAAAACGTGGCGATTTGAAGAAGATGTAATAGTTGAATTGCAAACAAACGACGAGCATATTTTTGTTGGTTCCTTATCAGCAGAAACTATTTTTCAAGAAGCAAATATTACTGTCAATTCCTTTGAAATTGGTTCAGTTAAAATGCATTACCCCGCTTTACAATATTCGTTAGATTCTTTTTTAGAAGAGGAGCAAATCTTGCTTTTTAAAATTGCGCAAGATATTGGTTCTTTTTATGAAAAACACCTCAATAAGGTAAAGGAAGAATTACTAAAAAGCAGTGCGCAACGAATTGACAGACTTTCAATTCTGGGTGAGATTACTGCTGGTATCGCCCATGAACTTAATACTCCCTTGGGAAATATATTAGGCTTTGCCGAATTTATTCAGGATTCTACCAAAGAATCGCAATCTAAATTAGACAGCGCAAAGATTATTAAATCGGCTGTTTATTCGCGTGAAGTAGTTAAGAAATTGATGTTTTTCTCTTGTGAAATGCCGCAAAATCGATTATTTGTAAAAATAAAACCCGTAGTTACTCAAGCGCTCTCGCTATTAGGTCTTAATTTTAAAAAACATAAAGTAGATTGTAAATTAATTTTTGACAATCAAAACCTCGAAGCGCAAGTGGATGAGATTCAGTTTACGCAGGTGTTGTTTAATATCTTAATCAATTCAATTTACGTAGCACCTGAAAATTCAGTTATTGAAGTAAAAGTTTACGATGATGAGTGTAATTTTTTTATTGAAATAAGTGATGAAGGTTCGGGAATTGCCGAAGCTATTAAATCAAAAATATTTGAGCCCTTTTTTACTACAAAGCCAATTGGTGAAGGTTCAGGATTGGGTTTGAGTGTGGTGCATGGAATCATAAAAAGTCACCAAGGAGATATTAGTACCTTTGACAATCAACCCAGAGGAACGGTTTTTTTAATTCGATTGCCGCTAAAAGTTTCTGTATGAAATTAAAGAAAGAAAATATATTAATTGTAGATGATAATTTTGATATGCTCGAACTGTTGCAACGCAGTTTAAAGGCGCAAAATTTTCATACGTACCGCGCATCTTCTGTGTCGGAAGCTATTGATATACTTAAAAATAGTACAATAGATTTATTAATTACCGATTTGCAAATGCCGGGAATTAATGGCATGGAATTGATTAAATATGTAGAAGAGCATTTTCCAGATATTCAGAAATTGGTTATTACGGGTTTTCCTTCAGTAGATTCTGCACTTGATGCTGTAAAAGCCGGTGCTGTAGATTACTTAGTTAAGCCGTTTACGAACGACGAATTAAAAAAAGCAGTTCAGAACTTAATTTCTAATTTACATAAAAACAAAAAATTAGAAACTGCGCAAAATGATTCTAGTAGTGCTGCAAATTATGCGGGGATCGTAGGACAGTCGGCGCAAATTACCTACTTAGTAGATTTAATTGAGCGGGTAAAAAATAACCGAGCTACCGTTTTAATAGAAGGAGAAAGTGGTACTGGAAAAGAATTAGTGGCTCGTGCAATTCATTACAAAGGCGCATATGCAGCTAACCCGTTTATTGCTGTAAATTGTGGTGCAATTCCAGAAAATTTGTTAGAGTCAGAATTGTTTGGTTATGCCAAAGGCGCGTTTACAGGTGCTTTAGAAACAAGAAGTGGTTTTTTTCAAGCAGCAGATGGTGGAACTATTTTTTTAGATGAAATTGGTACGGCATCGCATAGTGTTCAAACTCGATTGCTTCGTGTCTTACAAGAGAAAGAAGTAACTATGATTGGGTCGCAAAAGCCACAAAAATTAGCGCTACGTGTGATAGCGGCAACAAATAATGACTTGCAAAAAATGGTGCAAAATGGCTCTTTTAGAGAGGATTTGTTTTACCGTCTGAATGTAGTTAATATTGAAACACCACCGTTGCGAGAACGTAAAGAAGACATTGTGCCATTAGTACTGACTTTTATAAAAAAATATAGTGTTGAGTACGACAAACATACTGTCACAATTACAGATCAGGTTTTTGAGATTTTAAAACGCCATTCTTGGCCGGGTAACGTTAGAGAATTAGAAAATGTGGTGCAACGCATGCTAATTATGTGTGAAGAAACAATCGATATCGTCACTATTCCTGAATATTTGCGCTATCCTAAACCGCTGCAGCATGATGAATTATTGCCCTTAAAGACTATTGAGAAAGACTATATTTTGAAAGTTTTGCAGCAAGTGGATAATAACAAAACTAAAGCAGCTGAAATTCTCCAGATTGACCGTAAGACCCTGCGTCAAAAGTTGCTGTAATGGGCTTCTAATTCAATTTGGGGTGTTTTTACCCTTGCGAGGAGTTTTTACTCAGTTCATTCTCTTTTTGTCTGTTTTTCGTAAAAGTTAACAAGTTGTTTTATATGTTATTAGTAATTTCAATCGATTGAAATTTGTGATTGGCATACAGTTTGCTTTAAAGGTAGAGGTCTACATTCGTATGGTAGTTTTAAAACTAAGCTAAATGGAAGCAATAAAAGAGAAAAAAAGTAAAGGCTCTTCTTTGTACAAAGAAGAAGCATTGCTATTGAGTGCAATCAAGTGGAATTTTGAGGCGTATGCTGCAAAGAAAGAAGTAGTTACAGATGCAGGACTTTGCATGAACTGTAACCGAAGATCAAATTGTGTTTGGCAAGACCAAGAGACCCTATTCTGTGAACATTACCAATAAAAAATATGAGCATTACTAAAGAAGTTAAGAAAAAAAGCATGTTTGATACTGTTATTGGACAGTTCAATAAAACTGCTGATTTGATCGAATTAAACCCCAATATTCGAAAAATTCTATCTGTTGCGAATAATGAAATAATTATTCATTTTCCAGTAAAGAAAGACAACGGAGAAGTTGAGATTTTTACGGGATACCGGGTTCAACACAATAATGCATTAGGACCATACAAAGGCGGGTTGCGTTACCACCCAACTGTCGATGTAGAAGATGCTAAAGCATTAGCAATGTGGATGACTTGGAAAACTTCGTTGGCAGGTTTGCCTTACGGAGGAGCAAAAGGAGGTATTCAAATTGATCCAAGACAGTATTCGATTGGTGAATTGGAGCGTATTACAAGAAGATTTACGTATGCGTTAGGAGAGAATATCGGACCAGAACATGATATACCTGCACCAGACGTTAATACGAATGCGCAAACAATGGCTTGGATTGCAGATACATATATGTCTACTAAATCAAGTTCAGAGCGTTCAAAAAACCAACACGTTGTTACCGGTAAGCCAGTAGGATCAGGAGGTTTAGAAGGAAGAAACAGATCTACAGGATATGGTGTATATTTAACAATTAAATTATTCTTTGAAGGAAAAGGAGAAAGTTTAAAAGATAAGACGTTTATTGTACAAGGATACGGAAACGTAGGATATTGGGTTTCCCATTTCTTAACAAGCGATGGAGCGAAGTTAATTGCCGTTCAAGATGCGCATGCAACGATCTTCAATGAAACAGGAATTGATTCAGAAGCACTTTTTGAGCACTCTAAAAACCGTATTGATTCGGTTGAAGGATTTGAAGGTGCAGTAGAGATGAATCCAAAAGATTTTTTCGGAATCGAATGTGATATTATCATTCCGGCTGCCTTAGGTAATCAAATTACAGCAGCTAACGCAGGAAATGTTAAAGCTCGCTTAATTGCTGAAGGTGCAAACGGACCTATAGATGTAGAAGGAGAGAAAATCATTTTAGAAAAAGGAATTACGATTATTCCCGATATTTTATGTAATTCAGGTGGTGTAATAGGAAGCTATTTTGAATGGTTGCAAAACCGAAATGGTGAATTATGGTTTCTAGAAGAGGTAATGGATAAACTGGAGAAGAAATTGACCCAAGTATATAAAAGCGTTGCTAGCATGGTTGCCGAGAAACAAATAGATTGGAGAACGGCCGCATATATAATAGCAATTACAAGAATCGAAACAGCTTACAAACAAAGAGGTATATTTCCATAAAGAACCAAATTGTTTCTAATTCTTGAAAACCTTTATAATAATTACAAAATTATTATAAAGGTTTTTACTTATGAATAAAAATGAACTATAAAAAAAATGGACATGAAGTATAAAAAATTATTTGTCGAAAAAAAGGATCACGATTTATTAATGCGTAATCTTTCTATGTTAAAAAACAATCACGATGGCTCGTTAAAAAAATCATTAGATAAATTAAATGAAGAGCTTAAAACTGCCAGCATCGTAGATATGGATAAAATGCCAGTAGATGTAATTCGTTTGAATTCAACAGTGCATTTTACAACGTCGTTTAAAACTGATAAAACATTTCAATTGGTTGCTCCAGAGAAAAGTAATTTGGCACAAAATAAAATTTCTATTTTGACTCCAATGGGCTTAGCATTATTTGGATATGCGGAAGGTGATGTTATTGATTGGGAATTTCCAATTGGAACAGGAACAATTACTATTTTGAAGGTTGAGCAGCTGGTAGTTGTAAACTAAGAGTAGGATAGAATGGAAACAGAGAATAAAAAACTTTGGAAAGATACCGTTGTATTCATGCAAGAGGACATTAAACACCAGCGAAACATGTTTGATAAAAGAGATTTGGATACTGTAAAAAAAAATGAATCGTATCAAGTCATTGCAGAAAGATGCAATGACTTTTTGGTCAGTAGCGATTTAGTTTTGGAAGAATTGATTCGCTATCCTATTTTTATGGAGAAAGGTCTGGAATGTGACGATGTGCAATGCGATACGTACTTTACTAATTACGAAAGTACTTTTGAAGAAGAGATAAAAACTCATTTTGAGCGGTACAACGAGCTGAAAAAGGCTTTTACGGATCAACTCTTATAAGAATGGATTTTTAAGAATTTTTTTGTTTTTAATTTGGAATTTATAACGTTAACTTTGTATTTGAACGTTAGAATTTCTAATGTAATCTGAATGCCTAGCCCTGATGGGAGCGGCATCCTTTTGTGCCGTTGTTCGGCATAAAAGATACAGTGCACAGCAGGAAAATGCTCCTTAAAAATAGAATTATGATTAAAAGAGTGCTTATTTTACTAGTGTTTTTGGTTGTTTTGATGAGTTGTAGTCAATCAATTCAGAAAGCGGATATCCAGAAACTTAATGGGTATTGGGAAATTGAAAAAGTGGTTTTTGACGGTGGCGAAGATAAAGAATATACCATAAACGAGACCTTTGATTATTTTAGGATTGATACTGCTGGAGTTGGAATTCGAAAGAAAGTGATGCCACAATTGGATGGAACTTTTTTGACGAATGATACTTTTGAAAATGTGAAAGTTCGGTTTAAAGACGGAAAGGTATATTTGGATTACAGTACTTTTTATGCCAAATGGAGTGAGGAGTTGGTACAAGTCAATGACACGAAGTTGGTCTTGAAGAATAAAGAGGACAAAGAATACCATTACAAGAAAACCGATAAAATTGACTTAGTACACGATGGCAAAAAGAATAAATAATCAGAGTACGATTGGCGATGTGTTGAATCGAATTATTCAAGTGAACAAATTGCAGCCCGGAATGGACCAAATAGACGTAAAGGAAGCTTGGAGGCAGTTAATGGGCAATGGTGTGAATAGCTATACTAGAAATGTGGTTTTGAAAGGGCAAACCTTATACGTGGAGTTGACGTCTGCAGTCTTACGTGAAGAATTGAGTTACGGTAAATCTAAAATTGTTACGATGATTAACGAAGATTTAGGTAGAGAAGTGATTAAAGATGTCGTATTAAGATAGGATTTTCTAATTCTTATTTTAACGATTTAATATTTATAAAAAATGCCGTTTCCAATTGGAAACGGCATTTTTTTATTTTGTATAATTTTAGTTTGTATCGCAATACATTTAAAACTTATTTCTGTACACTAGAATTGCTCTCTTCCTGCAAAATGGAAAGCACCTTCAATTGCAGCATTTTCATCGCTATCTGAACCGTGAACGGCATTTTCTCCGATAGAAGTTGCATACGCTTTACGGATAGTTCCTTCAGCAGCATCAGCTGGATTTGTAGCACCAATTAAAGTTCTGAAATCTTCAACAGCATTTTCTTTTTCTAAAATAGCAGCAACAATTGGCCCGCGAGACATGAATTCAACCAATTCTCCGTAAAAAGGTCTTTCTGCGTGTACTGCATAAAAAGCTTTTGCATCTGCTACAGTTAATTGTGTTAATTTTAAAGAAATGATTTTGAAACCTCCGTTTGTAATCATTGCTAAAATATTTCCGATGTGTCCGTTTTGAACTGCATCAGGCTTAATCATTGTGAACGTTCTATTAGTTGCCATTGTATTTGATTTTTAAATTTTGTGCAAAAATAGTCTTTTTTTGGTAATTTATTTTAATAAAATCATAAAATACGGTTAACGGAATGACTTTATGATAATTTATTTCACCATTGTGTTTTTCTTATTTTTTAATTTAAGGATTATAATAATTATAAAAACAATGTTCTATACTTTGAACAGAAGTTTGTTTTTATAAAACAACCATAGAATAAAAGTCCATATGGCTACATAAATTAGTGCACCTGCCAAAGATGCTGCCATAGGATTGCTGAAAAAGGGTGCAATTCCGAATGTGTAGAAATAGCTTAAGAGATTAATTTGTTCTAATGGATTTTTTGGATCCTGAAACTCAATCATTACCAAAGCTTGCGGAATAATCTGTGAGAAGAAAAACACTATCATTGGATTAACGCCCCAAATTAAAAATAATTTAGATCCTTTTTTAATATCGGCGACATCAATTATATAGTAGAGAACTGCCAAAGTGGTTGCTGCTAATCCGCCTGTGTAAAGCACAAAACTACTAGTCCAAAGCGATTTATTTATTGGGAAAACGATGTTCCAAATTAGTCCAACTATAATTAATGCTACGCCACTTAGCATTAATTTTTTAGTAATTTCTATTTTAGGCACCGATAAGTGTAAAATTTGTCCAATCACTAAACCAACAATTCCAGTGGCGACGGATGGAACTGTGCTTAAAATTCCTTCGGGATCCCAAGTTTTGGTTCCTCGGTACATGTGATTTTTAAGTAGAATGCTGTCCAGCCATGAAGCTAAATTAGTTCCTATTTCTAAATTTGGAGCGCCAATTCCAGGTACAGGAATTAAGGTCATTATTGCCCAGTACCCCAATAGAATTACGGATCCTACTCCGATTTGGGTTCTGATTGACGTTTTTAAATACAGTAATGAAATGATGAAATAAACAATAGCAATACGTTGTAATACGCCAGGAATACGAACATCTTGATAGTCTTGGAAACCTCCGTAAGCTAGGACGAAATATAGTGTTAAGATTCCGAATGCTAAGATGTTCTTTATTTTTGAACTAAAATTACCCATTAAAGCATAGCCGATTCCGATGGTAATTGCCATTCTAACTGCAAGTAATGCAGCACCCTCTAACCCGAAAAGTTGAATTTTGCTAAAAAAATTAAAAAACAATCCAAGTCCGAACATACGAACAGAGCGGACCAAAATTTTGTTGAAAGTTGCACTATCATAGGTTTTTGTTGGCATTGCAAAAGAAATGGCTACTCCCATTATGAAAATAAAAAAAGGAAAAACTAAATCTGTGGGTGTGCAACCGTGCCAACTAGCGTGAAGCAGCGGCGCATAAACGTTTCCCCAATCTCCTGGATTGTTGACTACTGTCATTAGTAAAATAGTGAGTCCACGAAAGACATCTAGCGAAATTAAGCGTTCTCTTACCATGTTTTTTGGGTAAAAAGGTTAGTTCATTCATTTTAAAAGTCGCTATTTGGTTTGAGAAACATTTTTTTTAGGAAGAGAGTGGTTATTTGTATCCTTAAAATTATGCTGTATTTTTTTAAATCGTAATTATCGAAAATTCATTTTTTAAAGGTTGTAATTTTTGAAATATATTCGGAATTAATTCTGTTCCTTTTTCTAAATAAAATTCAGAGAAGTTAGCTTGCCGTTCTTGCAAACTTTGATTTGGAAATAATTCGTTCTGAAGTTCGGTTACACGCTCTATTTGGTCGCCCAATTTGCGTTTCTGCGCTTTTAGTAATCGTTTTTCTAAATTGGCTAATCCTTTTGTTTGTTTTGCTTCCTGCGCTTTTACAGCTCCAGTAAAAGATAGGTCCGTTTGCGCTGCGATTGCAAATAAGTCTGCAAATTGTTTTTGTAATGCGTTTTTTTGAGCAGTCAAATCAATAGGAAAACCAGAAATACGATGCGTGATTTTATTTTCTAACTCTTGTTGTTTTAAAAATAAATCACTCCAGCTCAGCTCTAATTTCTCGGCTTTGTTGCTTTGTTTTTCGGTTGCTAAAAGTACAGAATTACGAACTAGCAAAATAGGAAAAGTAATTTTTACTGCATCAAAAAAGGATTTTAATTCTAACCAATACGCTATTTCACCGCCGCCGCCAATGTAGCATAAATTGGGCAAAATAACTTCTTGGTAAAGCGGACGCATGATTACGTTTGGACTAAATTTTTCGGGATGTTGATCGACTAAATTAAAAAGTTCTTCTTTAGAAAACTGAATTTTAGTATTGTTTATAAAGTACTTATTATCTTCAAAAATAATTCGCTCACGCAAATCGTCTTCAATATAAAATAAATTGATTTCGCGCGGAGTAACCTGAATTTTGTAATCGGCAAGTTTCTTTCCTGTTTCAATTACGTTTTTATAAGCAGTTTGCTTCTCTAAATCTTCTTTTATGAAAGGAATGAAGGTTTGCTTTAGTTGAGTGTCGTCTGCATCTAAGATAACTAATCCGTATGCGCCAAATAATATATTGGCTAAATATCTTGTAGCATCGGCTAAATTTTTATGCTCGATATACGATTTTTCAAATAATGATTTTAAATACGAAGCATTTGTACTGGCGCCTAATTCTTTCGAATAAATCTCGAGAAATTGATCTAAGCCGTTAGTAGACAATCTTCCAACAGGACCAGTACTTTTTGTATTCCAGCGAAACTTTTTGCCCTTAAAATTAAAATAATTAATTTCCTCAAAATCGTGATCTTCTGTTGCCATCCAATAAATTGGCACAAAATTATAAGCAGGATATCTTGCTTTTAATTCTGCCGTTAAATTAATTGTCGAAATGATTTTATATAAAAAATACAAAGGACCAGAAAACAAATTGAGTTGATGACCCGTAGTAACCGTAAAGGTATTGTTGACTTTTAAAGACTCAATATTTTGTTGCGTCAGTTGCGAAATTTCAAGTTTGCTGTATTGCTTATGCAAAACTTTGGTCAGTGTCAAGCGGTTTGTATTATCAAAGTTTGCTTGTTTCTCGATTATTTGTTCTTCGAAATTTTCAAGTAGAGGAAACCGATTGTATATATCGTGTAAATTTTTAGTTTGATCTAAATAATCATTCATCAAAGGAGAAAAATAACCTGAATTTTGATAGCTGATACAGTCGGTTGGCATAGATTTTTATTTTAATGCTAAAATAACAAAAATAATCCGAGGACAGTTGTTAAAAAAAAGGTTGTCTTTTGATGGACAACCTTTCTTACGAGAAATCGAAAATTTTAGTTTGACATCTAATTCAGTAGTATATAAGTAAATGACGTTTAAAAAATTTTAAAAACTTTCATTAAAGAAATCACTTATACTGTTTTTTAGTAATAGTTTTCTTTTGTTAAGAAAAAGAAAACGATTAATACAACTGACATGATCAACATTCTATAAATGGCTGATTGAAATGTTTTTGTATCATTTAACTTGTCTTCTTTTTTTTGTTTTACAAGATCGAATAGTAGTAATAAAATGATGATTGGAAGTGACAGGTAAAAATAATACATCGTGTAATCTGGATAGGTGTTTGATATAAGAATGTAAATCAAAAACCATAATAACAAAACTATATTTATCGGTGTTTTATGTTTTTTCATATTATGATTTGTTTTAATTAAGAATTTAAAAATAGCTGATACTTGTTTTTTACTATTTATTTAAGCGAGATTGGATTTTTTATGTATTAGGTTTCGGGCAGTACTGGTTGTTATATGAAAATTTACAAATGCTGTTAAAAAAAAAGGTTGCCTTTTAAAGGGCAACCTTTCTCGCTAAATTCAAAAGTACTTATAATGTATATGTTGTCATTCTAAAACTGCTGGATGCACTCGTAAAGGTGTAAATAACGTTACTGTAAGTAACCTTGAAATTCTCCTTTTTAACATATAATCCTTTTGGATTTGTCAACTCAGCATCCAAATCTTTTAGGAAAGCTCTATTTGCTGCTGACTGAGTCCAACCGTCATCAGTTAAAATTAAAGTTTTATTAGCTGCATCCTCTGTAGTAGTCACAAAATGAACTATAGAAGGCTTTCCACCATTAAATTGATATTGAATGTAACTTCCATTTACAGCGTTATTAAATACCAATTGCACTCTACTAACAGATTGATTCGCTGGTAAAGTCGCATTCACTTTATTTATTAGTTGCTTAAACAACGAAGAGGTCGTTGAAGCGTTATACAAATTAGCTGCAATGTAACCATAGACTGCTTGTTTGTTACCTTCTAGTAAAGCTTTGTAATCGTCTGTTAAAACAAGAGGTTTACTAGAGTATCTGATGGTTGCGCTTACGCCCCCCGTTCCAGTTGCCGTAAAACTACCTTCTGCTTCATTATAGATGAAATTTGTTAATTTTTGATCGGCAACGACTACTGGTGGGCTAACGATTATGCCGTCTGCGGTGTAGCCGATACCCATATCGTAGGTTACAGGATATCCTTCTTCAATCGAATTTGCTTCGGCATATCTAGTATTTTTATCAAATGCAAAATCAAATTGGTGTACTGTTTTTCCATCGTTTGTTTCGAGTAATCTAAAAAGAGGTCTAGAATCACTTCCAACAACATTATCAATCATGTCAATGTTTTTTGACAAATTAGTCCAATCGTCTGCTGTAGCTTTTACAAAACGCAACTCTTTATTTTCTCTGTTGGTTTTAAATAGTATTGTGTTGGTCTCTTGTCCGTAGTACAAAAACTGAAAGTCACCAAGATACCCTTTGCTTCGTAGCGCAGCAGTTGGATAGCTATTCGAATCAGATAAGAGATGAATTCTACTTTTAGTTGTAAATACTAAACTTACAGTACTACCAAGCTGAATTTCGTACTGACTTTTTAAAACGCTAGTGTCTTCGTCGAAATCAGATGCCATTTGCACTGTTCCATCTGCGGCAAACTTAAATAAATGAGTATAACCTCCCAATTGCGAGTCATCTGTAAAATAAACGGCCTTCCATCCAAATTCAGAAGAGAGTAATAAATCTTTTAACTCTTTTTGCTGTGCATTCAATCGTTCGGTCGGACTTTGATCAAACTTTTGTTCTGCATCATTGTTGGTGCAGGAAGTTAATTGTAAGATCAAAAAGCTTACAATTAAATATTTTAATATATTTTTTGCTTTCATGTCTTTTTATTTATTGTTTATAACAAAGTTTGTGTTTTTTTCTGCTTCGTCTCGCAAAGCATAAAAATCCATATTAAAAGCATCTTTGAAATACTTAACAACAAGTGCTTCTTTTGCTTTAAGAGCGGCATATGCTGTCGGGCTTTCAATTCCATCCAGAAATTCTGCGTACTCTACTTTTGAACTTATCAGTATCATAGCTGCAGTTTCAGCAAAATCTTCGTTGATATTTGATCTGGCATAACTGGTTATAAAACCAATTTCATTTGACTCTGGAACATCAAAGTTGTACCAATCTGCGGTATAACCGCCTGGAGTAAGCACCGCCCACGATTTTTCATCAAAAGGTTTGTTTTGATTTAAGATGTGAATGTACTCGTGTTGAATTGTATGTATAAATTCAGAAACATTCGCACGGTCATTTTTATCAATATAATCTGTTTCAAAAAGAGTTACACGTTGACCTCCTTCAGCAATACCTAAGGTTCTTGTTCCAACACTGTTTAAATTAACTCCTCCTATTAAAACGATTTCTCTCGGAGCAATTTTTTTCACAAAATCAGCACCTCCAATTGTAGAATAACTATCAAGCCAAATCTTTTGAACAATTTCTAATGCAGGCTTTACCTTTTCTACAGCAGGTGGAAATAAGAAGCGATTATTGTCTACCGTATTTTGGTTCCATTTGTATTGCACATTGATATTGTAAGAATCAAGATAACTAGCACCAATCCAGTTGTCAAGAGGTGTTTTTTCAGGCTGAGTGTAGTCCAGTTGGCTTGCTGTGGGTTGCTCTTCATGCGAACAGGCATTCAAGGCTACCAAAACAGAAGCAAAGACTGCTATTTTATAATATTTTACTTTTTTCATGAGTTTCATGTTTTGTTTATCTTGGATTTAGTTCTACGCCAGTCGTTGAAGCATGTAGCGGTATTTGCAAAGCTCTGCGTTTGTCATCTTTTACCAAAATGTTATCTGGTTTGTTATACGTTTGATGATTGACTACGATATTAAATCGTTTGACATCAAACCAGCGCATTCCCTCATGTACAAAATCACGACGTCTCGTTTCTGTAAGTGCGTTAATAAATGATGTTTGTTCTGCAGTTATGGTGTAAAACGGTGTGAACTGATCTGCAACAACAGGATAGAAATCTAAAATATCTTCTTCTGTTAAAATATCAGTAGCTGGATTATAATTTAGTGTTCTTGTAGATAAAAAGTATTGCAGTTCAGCAGTAGCTTCGGCAAACTGATTTTTCATTACGTGTGCTTCAATTCGATTCAAGAAAAATTCATCGTTACTCAATAAAACTTCGGCAGTATAGGGTTCTCCAATTCCTGCTGAGACATTGGTGTATTTAAAATATTCGTAGAACTTTGGTAAAAAAACAGTTATACTACTATTGCTAGAATAAAAATTATAGTACCATTGTTTTCCAAATAAACTCTCATTTGGGCTAAAAATTTCTTGATATCGATCTCCAGAAAGATAAAATCTACTTTGGTTCGAAGATCTTTGAATGATTGAATTTGGAGAACCAATTAATAGGTTAGTTGGTTCATCGCTGCTCGCGTAAGCTACCCGTTGTTCATTTACTGCAATAGATTCATACTTAAGGTAATTTCTTAATTTACCCACTGGTTTAGACCCTAAGTCTGCTGTAAGTTCTAATACACGATCCCAATTTCCTCTTATCAAGTAAAAACGGCTTGCAAATGCTTTGGCTGCATCTTTATTAAAATGAAATTTAGGTTGGCTGTACGAATTGGTTACAATTGGCAATCCTTCTTCGATGTCTTTTTGAATAAAATCAAAAACTTCAGCGACCGTATTGCGCTTGTAGTTGGCAACTAATTTTGTTTCAGGTTCTGTTACATAAGGAATTCCTAGGTCAGTAGCTGCAGTTGCAGGATTATATCTTTGCGACCACAATGAAACTAGCATAAAGTGCGAATACGCTCTCGCTAGTAAAGCTTCACCTTTTTGTCCTTGTAAGTCAGCCGTATTGCCAAGATCTTCAATTGCTTTTAGCGCTGTATTTGCATGAGCAATCGCATTGTAACAAGCATCCCAATAATAGGCCTGCGTGTCAATGTCATTGGCTTCTGTTTGTATTAACCAATTGTAATTTTGCTCATTTTTTGGCAATGTTGATGCCATTCCACTGTCAAATACGTTATCAGACATTGTTTCGGCAATGTCAAAGTAGCTCATCTGTGGATAAGCATTTACAAGTACTTCTGCTATTTTATCTGCAGTATCAATTTCGGTTCGATTGTCTGGTTTTTCCGAAAGGAAATCATCGCAGCTACTACTACCAATAAGTATTAATAGTGCTAATGTTATTTTT
Source organism: Flavobacterium sp. TAB 87 (assembly GCF_001529295.1). Classification (GTDB taxonomy): domain Bacteria; phylum Bacteroidota; class Bacteroidia; order Flavobacteriales; family Flavobacteriaceae; genus Flavobacterium. The sequence continues at coordinate 181,968 of NZ_LLWK01000037.1, read as the reverse complement.
AATTTTCTCATAATTTTCTCTTATTATAACGAAATGTTTAAAGCTAAAGTATATTGACTTGTAACTGGTAAAGCTACCCCACCTGTATTGCGAAACTCAGGATCTTGACCATTCAATCTTTTGTCAGAATAGATTAACCACGGGTTTACCGCAGAACCTCTTAAGGTAAAAGTGTTCAGTCCTAATTTTCGCTTAAAGTCTTTTGGGAATTCAAAACTTAGAGATATATTTTTTAATCGAACGAAGTCGCCATCTGCAATACGTACATCAGAGTAGTTGTAAGTGTTGTATGCTCTCGCAAGTGTTCTTTCTCCTCCGTAATTAGTATTTAGACGTTGATCTGCAATAACTGGAACGTTAGTAGTATTCTCGTCCCCAGGATTTAGCCAACGATTGGTGAAATCTTTTGTAAATACAGTCAAATCATCATAAGTACTGTCATACACAGGGTTTAAACGTACTTTGTTTCCTCCAGATCCAACTACAAAAACATATAATGACCAATTTTTGTACGTAAACGTATTTGCTAAACCAACCGATTTGTTCGGTTCGATAGATCCTTCGTATTTTAAATAGTTCGTTACATTATCATTGTCTTGAAAATTAGCACCTGTAATTTTATCATTTTCGCCTTCTGGCATTACGAATGTTGGCAGACCTTGATCATTTAATCCAGTAAATGCGTAAGAATAAATAGAGTTTCTAGGATGCCCCACTGCGTTCCCACCATTACCATCAATTAAATCAAATACCGTAGGTTTGTTCTCTAACTTTGTAATTTTTTGATCGTATACCGAAAAATTTAAAGTTGTTGACCATTTAAAATCACTAGTGTTGATATTTCTAGTGGTAAAACCAACTTCAACTCCCTTAGTTTCCATATCGGCATTATTTCCTTGCTTGATTCTTTGTCCTCCAATTCCAGAAGTAATTACATAATCAACTAAATCAAAAGCTTTTCGGCTGTAAATATCTGTTGTTAGTTGCACTCTGTTGTTAAACATTCCGATGTCTAAACCTATGTTAGTTTCAAATTGCTTTTCCCAAGTTAATTCTCCATTTTGTAACGCATCAATTCGTACCCCTGTTTCTCTGTCAGAAAGACCTAAACGGTCGGTTACAAAGCTTTTGTAAATGGCTAACGAGTTTGTTGCAGGTCCTGCGGTTGCTGTTAGACCATAAGAAGCTCGAAGTGCTAATGTATTTACAGAAGAAACATCTTTCATAAAGTCTTCTTCAGCAACATTCCATTTTCCACTAAAAGTATAGGTAGGTAACCATCTTGAAGAACCGCTGTCTCCTTGTCTGTTTGATCCATCGTAACGACCAGTTACCGAAGCAGTATATCTTCGGTCGTAGGTATATCCAACTTTACCAAAAAATCCAACAGTTCTTTCTCTTTCTTCATTAAAGGCAAAATAAGAATCTCCACCATTAATAATTTTTTCGATAAGTCTAGGATCCGTAAATGCAGTAAGTCCTCTGTCGTACTGAAGTCCAGCAGCAGTAAAATTATCACTACTTCTGTTGACTACTCTTAATTCTGTACCAAAGAAACCTTCTACCTCATGTTGATCACTGAATGTATTTCTATAATTAACGCTGTTTCTTACATTGTAAGAAGTTAAGTCATTAGTGAATTTTCTTAAAAACCCACCATTTGGTAAAACCGAAATTTTTGGAGCGGTTAGGTCATTTGGATCTTGATATAAAAAGATATTATCATCTCTCACCAAAGTGTTAACACCGTCTTCTCCTATTGGAGTTCCAGCTTTGTAAGCACCTACAACATTTGAATTTTCAAGTATCTTATGCTCACGATTTGTGTTGGCATAGCGAGCAGATCCTGTTAAATTGTAAGTTAAATTAGGGCTGATTTTATAGTCCAGATCCAATTGAAAACGAATGTCTTTTACTTCGATTTCCATATAATTGTTTTTCAATTCATTTATAATGTTCATTGAAGCCCAATTGTTTCTGTAATATTCTAAATTTCTGTTTTCATCATATGGACGTAACGTTCTACTTGTATTTAATACATAGTTAAACGGATTGATGTCAAAATCTCTAGTCACCTTTCCAAAAACCACATCTTTTTCACTCTCGTAACTACCTGGTGCGCCTTGATCACGAACCGAAGCCAAAGTAGATAAGGTGACGTTAAGCTTATCGTTTAAATAAAATGTTCCTTTGATGTTTGATGAAATTTGTTTTACATCATCAGCAATAGTCCATCCTGGATCACTGTAGTATCCTAAAGAAGCATAAAAAGTATTGTTTTTACCACCACCACTAAAACTTAGCGAGTGATTTTGAGTAATCGAAGGTCTAAATAATACATTAAACCAATCCGTATTTGCTAACTCATATTTTTTTAAGAATTGATTGCGACTAACGGGATCGTTTTGTACTAAATAGCTATCCGTTCCAGGAACATAGGTGTTAATGGCTCTACCTAAAATATTATAAACTCCACCATATCGTCCATTTACGGTCGACGGCAAATCTAAATATCCTTTCGATTCCATTTCTTTAAAAATACTCATGGATTCTTGAGAGTTTAAGATATCAAACTGATTGTAATTTGGTACCGTTCTTAAACTTTGTTCTAACGAATAGGTTACACTCAATGGCGCATCTCTTCGGCCTTGTTTGGTAGTAACAACAACAACTCCGTTTAATGATCTCGATCCGTAAATAGAAGTTGCAGAGGCATCTTTTAATATTTCAATGCTTTGAATGTCGTTTGCGTTTAAACCAGCAATAGACGAACTTAACAAGGTTTCTGAATTTCCTGAAGCTAAGTCAGCAAAGGTAAGATTGATTATATCTTCTTGAACAACACCGTCAATAACCCATAATGGTTTAGTATCTCCAAAAATAGAAGATGATCCACGAACAGTAATTTTTGGAGCAGTTCCAAAAGTACCCGTAACGTTCTGTACCGTTACACCAGCAGCTTTTCCTTCGATCATGCGGCTTACATCAACCACACCATCTACCTTTAACTCGGTACTATTGATCTTACTAATCGCTCCTGTAAAAGTTCTTTTAGATGTTTTTTCATATCCAGTCGTAATCACAACTTCATTAAGATTTTCTCCTAATTCAGACAGTACCACTGTAACAAATTTGCTTGTTGCATCAATTTCTTTGGTTTTCATGCCAATGTAGCTGATTACAATTTTTGAAACATTTTCTGGCATTTCGATGGTAAAATTCCCGTCGAAATCGGTTAAAACGGCAACTTTAGTTCCTTTGGCCATTACGGTTGCACCCGGTAAGGGATTTCCATTTTCATCAGTAATTTTTCCATTAACGATAATGCCAGCATAGACGGTGCTGTTAAATAGGTTTTTAATGCTATAAATGGAGGTTTCATTTTCGATTTTGTTTTGCAAAACAATCTGATCGCTTACTTCTGCAAAATCAATATTGAGTGGCTTAAAAACTTCCGATAAAACATTGTAAAGTGTTTCTTCGCTCGCATTTATAGTTACTTTTTGGTTGAGTTGACTGATTCTCGAATTATATGAAAATTTAACATCAGCTGACTTTTCAAGTTTTGCTAATGCATTTGATAAACTCATATTAGTTATTGAAATGGTAACTTTTGTATCCAGTTTTTTTTGACCCTTGACGCTATTAGCCGTCATGACGGTCGAGAAAACAAAAGCCAACACCATTTGAAAGAGCGTTATTTTCATGATTCGATAGAGTAAACGTTGTTTAACAACAGGTTTTTTCATAATTTTGAGTTTGTTTTGATTAATACTTTTTAACAGGGTGTTTGGATAAACGCACCAAAATACTTTTTACAGAAAGTGTTTTGATATTTCATTGGCGTCTAAAGTGTTACAGCACATTAGGCGCTTTTTTTTTGAGTACTTTTAAATTTACATAGGCATTTTTTTTAATTACATCCAGTAGAAATAATGGTGATATTATTTCCGTTCATTTCATAACTGGTATTGTTTCCAAGACTTTTACAAATAATTTTTAATTTCTCCGGCAACGGTTGGTCACTTAGAGAAGTGGTTAAATGACAATTTTTTAATTTTTCTTTTGGAAAATCGACTGCTACGTGGTACGCTTGTTCTATGGTTTTAAATATTTGGCTTACCGGAATATCTGTAAATTCAAAACTTAATTGTTCAATGCTTTTTATATTTTGCTTCACGGTAATGTCCGCAGTGATATCTGTAATTTTGTCAAACTTTGAGGTCTCTCTTTCAAAACGTAATGCTTCATTCGGCAACAAAACAATTTCTTCTTTGGATTGTTTAGTCGCTTGTTGGTTGGAGTGTACTTTTACTTTTCCTGTTCGTACAATTACTTCTACATTGGGTTGATTTTCAAATGCAGAAATACGAAAACTGGTACCAACCACTTTAGTTACAATTTCGTTTGCATACACGTAAAACGGCTTCTTCGGATTTTTACTGATTTCAAAAAATGCCTCACCCGATAAATAAACCTTTCTTTCGTTTCCTACAAAAGTTTTAGGATAACTTAATTTACTTTGCGGCTGCAATAAAACCGAGCTGCCATCTGACAGAGTTATAATTTGAGAAAAATCAGAATTATTTGTTTGCTCGACTAATCCCTCTTTGGTTTCAGAAATAAGTTTTTTATAAACAGTGTTAGCATCTTCAGTAAACGAGGAGTTAGTATACGACCAAGAAAAAAATAATGCAAGAACCAAAATAGCAGCTATCCATTTGAACCAGTCGTTCTTCCAGATCGAGATCTTTATATTTTTATTTTTACTTCTTTTTTTTAGGGTAATTTTTCTCCAGGTATTTTCTAAAGCTGCCTCTACCGTTATTGCTAACATTTTTGTTTCGTCCACTTTGAGTGCCAAAAGAAACAAACGCGCTTCTTTTACTAAATGTGCTCGACTACTATTTTCAAATGTCCATGCTTCCCAATTTTGAGCATTCGTATTATGAAGGATCCAAGAATGAAAGGACTCATCTCCTAAAAAATCTTCTATTTTGGTATAATTATTACGTTTTTGCATCTCACAGTACGGGTTACGAAAACAATAAGAACAGTTTTATTATTATATACTCACTTAATTAGGAATATTTTTTTACTTCGAAATAAAAAGTAGTAGTAATGCTAGGTAAATTGCGAAGATAAAAGCAAAAGAATTGACAAATTCTTTTTCCAGTCCTTTCGAAGTTTTTGAATTGCCCTAAAAATTAAATTATTTGCAGACTGATAATTTACATCTAACATTTCGGCAATTTGATCTACAGAAAGCCCTTGATGATACCGTAAGTACAATGCTTCTCTTTGTCTCGAAGGTAGATTATTAAGTAAAGTGTTAAGGTGTAAAACTTTTGTAGCGGTAGTTTCATCTGAAATTAACTGGTGTTCAATAGAAAAATCAAATAAAAACTTTAGTGTATCGATAGTGCTTACATGTCTAAAAATTTTATCTTTTTGATACAATTTTGCGATTCTTTTGCGTACACATGATAATAGATAGGCCTTTACAACAATATCTTCTGAGACTGATTTTCTGTAAATCCAAACGTCAGTAAAAACATCTTGAACACAATCTTGCACTTTATCATCAAAAGCACACAATGAGTTTCCATAACGCACCAATTCCGCATAATATTTTTTAAAAAGTAACGAAAAAGCATTTTCATCACCTTCCTTCATATTGCTCCAGATAGTTAGATCGTCAACGGTTAATGTGTTTTTTGCTGTGCTTTTCAAATTAGATTGCTTTATTTTTTAACATTTAATTATTGTTAAATATATTATAATTTTTTGATTTATTTAAATCAAATTAAAAATAATAGGCACAAGTATTTAAAGTTACAAGCCCTACTATTACCGAATTAGCAAATTGATTTTGATAAAAAAACGTTGCAACTGTTGCAAAAATTGAACTTCGCATGCTTTTTTACTTTCTTAAAATAAATAAGTTTTAAAATAAATAAGTTGCATTGTTAAGATTTGTTTTTATTCGTTAAATGTGATAAAACGTTCCAAATAACCCGTATTTTTGCTCAAAATTATTCCTCTTGAAAAGCAACATATTTATCATCACGCCGCCTTTTACGCAATTGAACACGCCCTATCCAGCGACCGCTTACATTAAAGGTTTTTTAAATACGCTACGTATTGGATCAGTGCAAGCCGATTTGGGTATTGAGGTTATTTTGGCGTTATTTTCAAAGAAAGGAATGAGCGATTTATTTGAGAATGCGATTATCGATAGTGCGGTTTCAGACAATTCCAAACGTATTTTTGCACTGCAAGACGAGTACATTAAAACGATCGATGCTGTGATTCAGTTTTTACAAGGTAAAAATCCAACTTTAGCCTTGCAAATTTGTCAAGAAGATTATTTGCCAGAAGCGTCACGATTTGCACAATTAGAAGAATTAGATTGGGCCTTTGGAAGCATGGGAACGCAAGATAAAGCCAAACATTTAGCCACTTTATATCTTGAAGATATCTCTGATTTTATTGTAGAATGTATTGATGAGAACTTTGGTTTTAGTCGTTATGCCGAACGTTTGGGAAGAAGCGCCAACTCATTTGATGAATTGTACGAAAGTCTGCAGCAGTCGTTAACTTACGTTGATGAAATTTTAATTGCTATTTTAAAAGAGCGAATCGAGACCATTGAACCGACTTTATTTTTAATTTCAGTTCCCTTTCCGGGAAATTTGTACAGTGCTTTTCGATCGGCACAATGGGTAAAACAAAATCATCCTGAAATTAAAATTACGATGGGCGGTGGTTTTCCAAATACCGAATTACGCTCGTTATCAGACGCTCGAGTTTTCGAATTCTTTGATTTTATTACTTTGGATGATGGAGAATTGCCAGTCGAATTACTGATTGAAGCGGTGGCATCGGGAGAAGCTGATATGCCGTTAAAACGAACTTTTGTTTTAGAAGAGGGTAAAGTAGTTTACAAAAATAATTCGGCACGATCTGATTACCGACAATCTCAAGTCGGTACGCCAGATTACACCGATTTATTTCTAGATAAATACATTTCGGTTATCGAAATTGTCAATCCAATGCACCGCATGTGGAGCGACGGCCGTTGGAATAAGTTAACTATGGCGCATGGATGCTATTGGGGAAAATGTACTTTTTGTGATATTTCGTTAGATTATGTAAAGATTTACGAACCGATTGCTGCCAATTTGCTGTGCGATCGCATGGAAGAAATGATGGAAAAGACAGGTCAAAATGGTTTTCATTATGTCGATGAAGCGGCGCCACCAGCGTTGATGCGTGCTTTAGCTTTAGAAATTATTCGAAGAAAACTCTCGGTGACCTGGTGGACAAACATTCGTTTTGAGAAAAGCTTTAGTAAAGATTTGTGTGTGTTGCTTAAAGCCTCTGGCTGCATCGCAGTTTCTGGTGGTTTAGAAGTGGCTTCAGATCGTTTACTGAAATTGATTGATAAAGGAGTAACAGTAGAACAAGTGGCACGCGTAACCAGCAATTTTACTGAAGCGGGCATTATGGTTCACACCTATTTAATGTACGGATATCCAACGCAGACCGTGCAAGAAACCGTGGATAGCCTCGAAATGGTGCGCCAACTATTTGAAGCAGGAATTTTACAATCGGGCTTTTGGCATCAGTTTGCCATGACTGCACACAGTCCGATTGGGATGCATCCAGAAAAATTTGGAGTGGAAAAAGAAACAGAAATTATAGGAACGTTTGCTAATAATGATGTCAACTTTATTGATAAAACCGGAATTGATCATGATAAATTCAGCTTCGGATTGAAGAAATCACTATTTAATTTCATGCACGGAATTTGTTTTGATTATGAATTGCAAGATTGGTTTGATTTTAAAATTCCGAATACCAAAATTCCGCATGACTTTATAGAGAATGCCTTAAACGAAGACAATAACTTTAATACAAAACCCAATGCAAAAATAGTTTGGTTGGGCGGAAAGCCTGAGATTTCATCGTTTACAAAATCAAAAAAAGGAAATTCATGGGAAATGATGAGCTTGACTTTTCACGATAAAAAGGAAGCCTTTACGATTCAAACCAATAAAAATGAAGGCGAATGGTTAGTTGCGTTATTGCATAAAATTTCGGTATACAATGACAAGCAATTGACTTTTCAGCAAATCAAAACCGAATTTGAATTGGACTTAGAAGATTTTGAATTGTTCTGGTTTTCAAAACCAATTCTAACTCTGAAAGAATACGGATTACTGCAATTGTAATTTTTAAATATTAAAACGAAATCCAATTCCGTGTAGGTTTTCGATCGAAATTTCTTTCTCGCTGCTTAAAATTTTACGCAGTCGCGAAATAAAAACATCCAAACTTCGACCCATAAAATAATCGTCGTCGCCCCAAATTGAAGTTAGAATTTGTTCTCTTTTTAAAACACTATTCTTATTGTTTAGAAAAAATTGCAGCAGTTCAGCTTCACGCTGAGTCAAGCTCACTTTTTCAGTTTTATTAAAAAGAATTAAGTTTTTGGTGTCAAAGCAGTAGCGTCCTATTTCATAAAGAGACGGTTCAACGATGTGATTTTTAGTTGAACGCTTTAAAAATATTTCAATTTTAAGTAATAGTTCTTCTATGCTAAACGGTTTTACGAGGTAATCATCAGCACCCAAGCGCAAACCTTTGATGCGATCTTCTTTTAAAGTTTTTGCCGAAAGAAAAATTATTGGAATGTCGGAGTTGTTCTTTCTAATTGCGGTAGCCAACTCAAATCCATCCATTTTTGGCATCATAATGTCAAAGATGCAAATGTCAAAATCTTCTTTATGAAAGGCTTCTAAACCTATTATTCCGTTGGGACAATGCGTTACCTGATAACCGCTCTGTTCTAAATTATCTTTAGTCAAGAAGGCTAACGTTTCGTCATCTTCGGTATATAAAATTTTACTTTTTTTCATTTTTATAAGGAATGGATAGTGTGATTGTGATGCCTTTTGTAGCATTATTACGGGCAGAAATTTTCCAATTTTGAATCGTACAAATTTCCTTTACATAGTATAAACCGAGTCCAAAACCATTGACTTCGTTACTTTTTTCATTTTTGACTTGATAAAATTTATCAAATATATAAGAAATATATTGGGGTGAAATACCGATTCCGTTATCAATGAATTCTATTTTTAAAAATTTATTGACAGCGGCAATACGAATTATAATTTCAGGTTTGTCGACACAATATTTAACCGCATTATCGAGTAAATTATAGACTAAATTGGTAAAGTGAAACGCATCAGTTTCTATCTCATACCTTGATGAATCACTCTCGATAGTGAGGGTAGTTTCTGGATATTTTAAACGAATATTTGCAATTGTTTCTTCTATAACTGCAACTACAAAAATGTGTTCTAATTGCAACGCTAAAGGCGTATGATCGTTTTTGGCAATGCTTAAAAATTTTTCGACATGACTGTTCAATTTAGTGCTTTGCTGAATTATGATGTCTGTGTATGTATGTAATTTTTTGTTGTCTTTAATTAGTTTTTGATCGATTAAATATTTGGACGCAATTAAAATAGAAGACAATGGCGTTTTAAATTCATGGGTCATATTATTGACGAAATCCCGCTGTAATTCAGAGTATTTTTTTTGCTGTAAAAGTGTAAAAATAGAGTAGACATAAATAAGTAAAATTAGAATTAAGGCTAGAGAAAGCACGAGCCAGAAACGCATGGAACTCACTAAATAACTTGTCTCATTAGGAAAACGAACGGCAAAATAATATACCAAATTTTTCTGTTTAGGAAAGTACGCTGCTTGTTTTGAATTTTCTTTATCAGATAACGCAATTTGTTTTCCATAAACCATTTCATCACTTTGGCAATTGTACATGGCAAATTCAAAATCTGTTGTAATGTTTATTTTCTTAAACTCCGTTTTCAAATAGTATTCTAAAACATCAGGTTCAAAATCATTTTCTACATTCACCACATAATAATCGTTGGCAATTTTTTGCACTGGATTTTGCACTGGAAGTTCATTACTGGAGCCTTGGTATAATTTTTTGGCAACTTCAAGCAAAGCAATATGCGTTTTTTGACTCAGTTTTTTTTGTTCCAATGTAAAAGCCTCTTTTGTCCACAGCAATTGTGCGGCCAATATGCCAATAATAGCTATAAGGCCTAATAAAATGATGCTATTGAGTTTATTTACTTTCAAGAGAATTTCGATTTATGGATTGAAATATAGGTAAAATTTAAATTAGAAATAGCCGTTAACAAGTCGTTAACAAACATTTGAAACCGCTTAACATAGAACCAAAAGGTATTGAATTATTTTTGGAGTATTATGAACGAACAATCAACCTTAATATAACTTACTATGAAAATAATTAAAATTTCAATGTTGGCTTTGGCCTTAGGATTAATGTCTTTTTCGGCAATCGAGCCAGTACAGTCCTTAGTTTCTGAAACAAAAAAAGAAGCTGTAAACAATACTATTGTATGGAAAGCTGAAACAGTAGACGTAGGTCAAATTCCGCAAGGAACGCCAAAAGCAATTGTTTATGAGTTTAAAAATACAGGCACTAAAGCAGTGGTAATTACAAATGTAAAAGGATCTTGTGGTTGTACCGCTACAGATTATACAAAAGAGCCTATTTTACCAGGTAAATCAGCCAAAATTACGGCAATTTATAATGCTGCAAGTAAAGGTGGTTTCACAAAAACAGTTACGGTAACTACAAGTGCAGAAGCTACACCTAAAGTGCTAACTTTAAAAGGAATAGTAATCTAACATGAATTTTACGCTATAAAAAAAACTCTAAACATGTAATGTGTTTAGAGTTTTTTTATGCGCCGTATTTAATTTAGATTCAATGCAACTACAATTTCTTGCAGTAAAAGACCAATTGTCAAGAAAACGCGCTATTTTTATTAAAAATCATTTCATGAAACTACATTACAAATTTATACTTTTGTCTTTTATTGCTTGTACACTTTCATGTGGCAACTCAAAAAAAGATAAAATAATTTTAACAAAGCCCGCTAAGGCCGAAGTTGCGGAGTTGCAAATTATTGTTGACAGCAGCACGGTTTCTAGATTTTATCAAGCCTACCCCAAATTAAGTACTTTTCAAAAAGAGGTACAGCATTTATACAAAACGCAAGGTTCGAAACAATTGTGGTTGGATAATAAAGGAATTGTCGAATTCGGGAATACTTTATTTAATAAATACCGAGATATTGAGAGTGAAGGCTTGCCCAAAGATTTTCCGTATAACGATTCGTTGACGGCTATTTTTGAACGGGCAAGCAAAGACAGACTAACCAAAGCAAGTACCGATTTGTTAATAAGCAATTTATATTTTTACTATGGACAAAAAGTGTACAGCGGTGTTGATAGTAAAACCACCACTTCGTTGGAATGGCTATTGCCTCGAAAAAAATTAAATTATACGAGTTTTTCAGATTCCATTTTTAAACAAAAAACGGTACAATTTGACGATAAGAACAAAATGTTTAGCCAATATTATAAATTGCGAGATGTATTGCATAAATACAAGAAAATTGAAGCAAGCGGCGGTTGGAAAAGTATCGAAGTAAACGAGGGTTTTAAAAGTTTTAAAGTAGGCGATTCCTCCGAAGCAATTGCACAAATTAGAGAACGATTGTTTACTACGGGAGAATTAAAAGAAAATACGCAAAGCGCTGTTTGCGATTCAGTATTAATTGCCGCAGTAAAAGACTATCAAATTCACCACGGTAATGCAGCTAAAAACACTATTTTACCGCAACATATTGCCGAAATGAATGTTCCTGTTGCGGACAGAATTAAGACAATTATTGTAAATATGGAACGCTGTCGATGGATCGACCCGAATTTAGAAAAAGACAAAGAATACCTAGAAGTTAACATTCCTGAATTTAAACTCTACTTGATACGTGACGGAAAAATTGCTTTTTCATCGTCTGTGGTGGTCGGAAAGGCAATGACCCAAACCGTTATTTTTAGCGGAATGATGCAGTATATTGTTTTTAGTCCATATTGGAATATTCCTCAAAGCATTGTGAAAAGTGAGATCAAACCAGGAATGGAGCGCGATAAAAATTATTTAGCTAAGAAAAATTTAGAGTGGAATAATGGACAAGTTCGCCAATTGCCAGGTCGCAATAATTCGTTGGGTCTAGTGAAGTTTTTATTTCCAAATTCAAACAATATTTATTTACACGACACACCTTCAAAAAGTTTGTTCGATAGAGAAAAAAGAGCGTTCAGTCACGGTTGTGTTCGTGTTCAAAAACCGAGAGAACTCGCAATTGAATTAATGAGAAACGATTCAAAATGGACACCAGAAAAAATTGATAGCGCCATGCATGCTGGCAAAGAAAAATGGTACACACTCCAAAAGAAAATTCCAGTTTATATTGGTTATTTTACGGCGTGGGTTGACAAAGAGGGACAAATGAATTTCTACAAAGATGTCTACGATAGAGACGATCGCTTGGCTAAATTGTTGTACAATGAAGAAAAGTAAATAATACTCTTAATTAGTTAAACTAAAAAGCCTTGGAGTGACCCAAGGCTTTTTTAATATGAGTTGTTAGTTTTTAGTAAAACAGATGCTGAATCAGCTTGACATTACTTTTAATTTAATTACAATTCTAACACATCAATACATTTATAAAATCGTTTCGTGTAATGGTCAGATCCTAACGAGCTTATCGTAACGGATTGTGCTTTTCCTGACGACGCGTGTATAAACTCCGATTGCATGCCATCTGCTTTACAAATAATACCCAAATGCCCGACAATGTTTCGGTCTTGATATCCGTAAAAAACCAAGACATCTCCAACTTTAAAATCCTTTTCGTTCAATGGTTTTCCTAAATTCTTGTAGCCGCTAGAACTTCGGGGTAAATTAACTTCGAAATGATTGAAAACAAAACTCACAAAACCAGAACAATCAAAGCCAGTTTTGGGCGAATTACCGGCATACAAATAGGGCGCGTTCAAGTAATTTTTGGCGTAATTAATAATGGAGTCTCGCTTACTTAACGATTCAATATTTTCAAAAGCAACACTGCTTTTAGCGATTTCCTTTTTTTTGAAGGAACAAGCGGTAATAATAAAGACTAGTAATAAAGACGAATAAAGAGTTGTTTTCATATATGGTAAGCTAAAGTAAAGGTGCTTGGTTGAATTAATTTTTTAAAGATAACATTTTTTATTTTTACGGTTTAAACTCTAATAAGAGCGACGAAGTTTTTAATATATTTTACGAAAACGATTTCTTTTTCCTTATTTTTACCCGTCTAAAACCGTAAAAATGAGTACAAATTACCACGCTACTGTTAATGGTTCTTTCGATTTTCGTATTGATTCAAAGGCCATTAAAGATTTTGATGTTGTCGCTGTTAATAGCATTACATCCCATGTTCTACATCAAAATGCTTCTTATCATACCGAAATTTTAAGTTCAAATTTCAATCAAAAAAAATATTCGGTTCAAGTAAACGGGACCGTGTACGATGTAGTATTGACCGATGCGTTAGATGCCTTGATAAAAGCCATGGGTTTTGAAGTAGGAGCGACCAAACAAGTAAACGCTATCAAAGCGCCTATGCCAGGATTAATTTTAGAAATTAGTGTGTCTGTTGGTCAGACGGTTAAGGAAAATGACAGTTTATTGATTTTGGAAGCCATGAAAATGGAGAATAATTTTTTATCTCCACGAGATGGAATCATCAAAAGTATTTCGGTAAACAAGGGAGATACGGTCGATAAAGGTCAGTTGTTGGTGGAGTTTGAATAAAAATAAGTTTTTGAAGCATTTATAAAATATGAAAAAAATATTAGTTGCTAATCGAGGAGAAATTGCGATTCGAGTAATGAAGACTGCAAAAAAAATGGGAATCAAAACGGTTGCTATTTTTTCTAAAGCAGATAGAAATGCACCGCACGTAAAAATGGCAGATGAAGCTGTTTGCGTGGGTGAAGCGCCTTCTAATCAATCGTATTTATTGGGAGACAAAATTATTGAGGTTGCCAAAAATTTACAAGTTGATGCGATTCATCCCGGATATGGATTTTTAAGTGAAAACGCTGATTTTGCCGAAAAATGCGAAGCAAATAATATTATTTTTATCGGACCAAAATCCAAAGCCATCAGAATGATGGGGAATAAATTAGCAGCCAAAGATGCTGTAAAAGAATACGATATTCCAATGGTTCCCGGAGTAGATGAAGCGATTACAGATATCGAGAAAGCAAAGAAAATAGCAGCAGAAATAGGATTTCCAATTTTGATAAAAGCAGCTGCAGGTGGTGGTGGAAAAGGAATGCGAGTAGTCGAGAGCGAAGCTGATTTTGAGTTTCAGATGAATCGCGCGATAGGCGAAGCAACTTCTGCATTTGGTGACGGATCGGTTTTTATAGAAAAATATGTGAGCTCGCCTCGCCATATCGAAATTCAAGTTATGGCCGATGCTCATGGAAATATTATTCATCTTTTTGAACGAGAATGCAGCATTCAAAGACGCCATCAAAAAGTAGTGGAAGAAGCTCCTTCGTCTGTTTTAACTCCAGAACTTCGAGAAAAAATGGGAGAAGCTGCGGTATTAGTGGCCAAATCTTGTGCTTATTTAGGAGCTGGAACAGTCGAATTTTTATTGGATGAAAATTTAAATTTTTATTTCTTAGAAATGAATACCCGTTTGCAAGTCGAGCATCCAGTAACCGAATTAATTACGAGCTTAGACTTGGTCGAGATGCAAATACGAATTGCTCGAGGAGAAGTTTTAGCAGTAAAACAAGAAGATTTACACATAAAAGGACATGCCGTGGAGCTGCGAATTTATGCCGAAGATCCTTTGAATGATTTTTTACCAAGTGTGGGAAATTTAGAAAAATATCAATTGCCTGTTGGCGAAGGAATTCGGGTAGATAATGGCTATGAAGAAGGAATGGATATTCCGATTTATTACGATCCGATGTTAGCAAAATTAATAACGTACGGAAAAAATAGGGAAGAAGCGATTCAGTTAATGATCGAAGCAATCGCTAAGTACGAGGTCAAAGGAATTCAGACCACTTTACCTTTTGGTGCTTTTGTAATGCAACACCAAGCTTTTCAGTCGGGAAATTTTGACACGCATTTTGTAAAGAAATATTTTAGTGCCAAAATTATTCATGCGCAACAAAAGCAAGAAGCTGAAGTTGCCGCACTAATTGCATTGCGAGAGTATTTAAAAGATCAAAAAACACTTCGCTTGCCTAAAATTTAAAATTGCTGGCAATTCGTACGGACCAGAGAATAATTTTTGCTACATCTAAATGAAATCTAATGAAATCGAAAATAAAAATATTAAACGATAAAATTGAACTAGCGCAACTTGGCGGCAGTTTAAAAAGAATCGAAAAACAGCACGAAAAGAAAAAATTAACGGCTCGCGAAAGAGTGCATTATTTATTGGATGAAGGTTCTTTTGAAGAAATCGGAATGCTGGTTACGCACCGAACCACTGATTTCGGAATGGAAAAGGAGCTCTATTATGGAGATGGTGTAATTACAGGTTACGGAACCATTAATGGAAGATTGGTATATCTTTTTGCCCAAGATTTCACGGTTTTTGGAGGAGCATTGTCGGAAACTCATGCAGAGAAAATTTGCAAAGTAATGGATATGGCGGTCAAAATGGGAGCACCAATGATTGGTTTAAACGATTCTGGAGGTGCTCGAATTCAAGAAGGAGTTCGCTCTCTTGGTGGTTACGCTGACATCTTTTTCCGAAATGTACAGTCGAGCGGAGTAATTCCTCAAATTTCGGCCATTATGGGGCCTTGTGCCGGTGGTGCGGTGTATTCGCCAGCCATGACCGATTTTACCATGATGGTCGAAGGAACAAGTTATATGTTTGTTACCGGACCGAATGTGGTTAAAACAGTGACTAACGAAACCGTAACTTCTGAGGAGTTAGGAGGAGCAAGCACACATTCAACCAAATCGGGAGTGGCGCATTGCACCTCGGCCAACGATGTTGAATGTTTGGAAGATTTAAAGAAACTCTTGAGCTATTTGCCACAAAACAATCGCGAAACGGCACAAAAGCTTTCGTACACTTTACACGATGAAATTCGAGAAGCGTTAGATACCATTATTCCAGATAGTCCCAATAAACCGTATGATATGCATGCGGTAATTACAGGAATTATCGACGAGGATTCCTTTTTTGAAATTCATAAAAATTATGCCGAAAACATTATTGTTGGTTTTGCTCGTTTAGGTGGAAGAAGTATCGGAATTATTGCAAACCAACCGTTGTATTTAGCGGGAGTTTTGGATGTAAACAGCTCTAAAAAAGCAGCACGCTTTACACGCTTTTGCGATTGCTTTAATATTCCGCTTTTGGTTTTGGTCGATGTACCCGGATTTTTACCTGGAACAGATCAAGAATGGAACGGAATTATCGTGCATGGAGCCAAATTATTGTACGCTTTAAGCGAGGCGACAGTACCTAGAATTACAGTTATTACAAGAAAGGCCTATGGTGGTGCGTACGATGTGATGAATTCTAAGCACATTGGAGCCGACATGAATTTTGCATGGCCAAGTGCCGAAATTGCCGTTATGGGAGCCAAAGGCGCAAGCGAAATTATCTTTAAAAAAGAAATTCAAGAAGCAGAAAATCCAGCTGAAAAATTAGCAGAAAAAGAAACAGAATACGCCAATTTGTTTGCCAATCCGTATACTGCAGCGCAACGTGGTTTTGTCGATGAGGTTATTTTACCGCAAGATACTAGACGAAAATTACTTAAAGGCTTTGCGATGCTCGAAAATAAAGAAAGCGTTTTACCAAAACGAAAACACGGCAATATTCCCTTATAAAAATTAAACCACCTTTTTGGTGGTTTTTTTATGTTGTAAAGTTTTCAAGACACTTTATTTTTTGCTGCTATTTTTTGCTGTTAAATTGTGAGAAATCTGGTAAATATAAAAGTAAGAACCCGTGTCTATTGCAGTAGTTTAAATTGTGTCAACGGAATTAGAGTCCAAATAGTATGCTTTTCTGTAGCAGATTACACTACAGTTAACCTACTGACATTTTTGCTGATTCTTTCCAGAGATAATTTGGTATAGGTTCATTTAATTCCCATTTAATGTTCATCGGTTTCGAACCTTCAGATTCTATGAAGTAAGCTTCACCGATGAAAACATAACCAAAAGTATTTCCATTTTCATCACTTGCTTTTTCTCTAATGAAAAGTAATATATTTTTATTGTTTTTCAAATGATTCACATAAGATAACCCTTTAGCCGTGTCTGGCCCGTATGCATTATGAGATTGCCAATGGAAAAGAGTTTCGCTTATTGCGTAATCATCATACATTGTTGTTGGAGAAAAGTCTTCTTCCGATTTTATTAAATTAATAAAAAGAATTTCTGTATTTAGCTTTTTATTTTCCGCAGCACCTTCTCTATTTGAAGACTTTTTCGCAAATGTACTTAACTGAAATGCTGCCAAAATTTGATCTCTTGTGTAGCGAGCATGCACTTTTAATGGTTGATTAAACGGTAGATTTATCTCAACTTCTTTAAAATCAATTCTGTCTATCAAAATTTCTAGAACTTCAATAATTTCGTTTACCAAAATTTTATTTCCACCAATTTGCATAATGCTTTCTTGCAAAGAATTGAATCCACCAGCATTTTGCCAAACATCATAATGCAGCATTAAAAGCATTGACAATTCATTTTCTGAAAAATCTTTTACGTTGATTTTGAAGTCATTCTTTGCAATCTTTAGAATAAATTCAAAATAGCTTAGAGAAGTAGTGGAGAACCATTTATTCTTTATTGCGGAATAAATTTGCTTTTCATTTAAAATATCAAAATCATCAATAACTCCTGCTCGCTGACATAGACGTGACCAATTGTCTTTCTTGTAAATAGATTCTAACGAAATTAGATTTAATTTCATGAAATTATTTAGAGTTAACGGTAATGTTGTTTGATGTTTATAATTAGTAATTTTTGCAATCAATTGATTAACATTTAGAGACACTGCTCTCTTAATGTTTTCGAGAATAGTTTCCTTAGTTTTTTTCTCTAAAATAATAGAACAACCTAGTGGTAAATGAGGAAAATCATTTTCAGTCTCTTTGTAAACGGAAGTAGTTGTTTTTCCAATTAAAGATCGAAACTTATTTTCAAAATCATATTCTGGTCGTGCATTCCCAACAAAATCTAAAACAGTTAAACAATCTTTTCCTTCGGATAATCTTAGTCCACGACCTAATTGTTGTAGAAATACAGTCAAGCTCTCTGTGGGTCTAAGAAATAAAACAGTGTCAATTTCTGGAATATCAACACCTTCATTAAAAATGTCCACAACAAATAAGTAGTTGATTTCTTGGTTTTTTAACTGCTTTCTAATAGTTTCTCTTTCCTTGCTATTTTCATTTGTTAAATATGATGCTCTAAAACCTGCTAAAGAAAATTTATCAGCCATAAATTTTGCATGCTCAATGGACACACAAAAACCGATGGCCCGAACTTCATTAATATCGGTTAAATATTTTTGAAGATTTGAAATTATCTCTCTAACACGTCTATCACTTTGTGTATACAAATTGGTTAACTCACTTGGAGCATATTTACCATTTTGCCATTTTACATTCGTTAAATCGATACTATCTGTAATTCCAAAATATTGAAATGGGCTTAATATTTTTTTATTCAAAGCTTCTGGTAATCTAATTTCAGCAGCAATTCTATTACTAAAGTCCTTCAAAATATCTGCGCCGTCCATGCGTTCGGGGGTAGCTGTCAAGCCAACTAATACTTTTGGAGTAAAGAATTCTAAAATTGGTCGATATGTTTTAGCTTCGATGTGATGTACTTCGTCGATTATTATAAAATCGAAATAATCAGGCGATAATTGAATGCTTTTTAATCTGTTATTTAATGTTTGAACGGATGCAAATAAATACTCATTACTTTTTGGTTCAATTCCATCAACCCACAATTCACCAAAATTATTATCTTTTAAAACGCCTTGAAATGTAGCTAATGCCTGTTGAAGTATCTCTTTCCTATGCGCTACAAAAAGCAGTCGCGATGATTTGTTTTTTGTTCTAAAATTTTTATAATCAAATGCCGAAATAACCGTCTTTCCTGTTCCAGTAGCAGCTACAATCAGATTTTTGTAGCTATTGTGAATTGTTCGTTCTACTTCAAGCTTTTCTAAAATTTCTTGTTGGTAATGAAAAGGCTTTAAATCGAAATAATTTGTATTTGGTATGTACTCTTTTGAAAATCTCCCCTCTTTTAACGATGTTATCAACTTGTCGCGGTGCTTCTCTATATCGTATAATTCGAAATCTGAATTCTGCCAGTAAGCTTCAAAGGTTTTTTTGAATTTATCAATCACATGCCCAACCTCCTTGGTCGTAACTTTCATATTCCATTCTAAACCATCAGTTAATGCAGAACGAGAAAAATTGGATGAACCAATATATCCAGTATGAAAACCTGTATTTCTTTCAAATAAGTACGCTTTTGCATGAAGTCTTTCATTTCCGGTATTATAAGAAATTTTAACTTCGGTATTTTCTAAAGTAGCTAAAATTTCAACTGCTTTTGCATCAGTCGCTCCAATATAAGTTGTTGTTATAACTCTTAATTTTCCACCTCTACTGGTAAACTCTCTAAGTTCTTTTTCTAATATTCTGATGCCTTTCCATTTTATAAAAGACACTAATAAATCAATTCTATCTGAAGATAAAATTTCTTTTCTTAATTCACTTTCAAGAGTGGTTCCAGAATTTCCTCCAGTAAAAAGCTCGCTATGAATTAGTCTTGTGTAAGGTGTTATTTCTTTAAGATGTAGATCTAAATCTATAAAATGAGCGTCTACTTTAGTAAAAACTGCTTTAAGAATTTTACCTTCAGTATCAATTAAATCATTCTCAAAATTCTCATTGCTTAGTTCAACTTTTAAAAATAAAATGATTTTGTTAGCAATTTCAATCTGATTTTCTAAAATATTATCTCCCTTCACTAAATTAAAGGCATGACGGATTATTTTACTTAAATGATCCGACAGTATTTTTGCTGCTTCCGCTTTATCAATCGAAGTTGTTTTAATCTGAAAAGTATCTTTATCTAATTCGCTTAACTTTAAATTTACGAGTTTAGTTATCAACTCTTCATATAAACCTTGATTCATAGTTGTATTTTTATAAGTTCTTCAACAATTGGCAAATCAGCTGCAGCCCAATCTAACGGTCTTAACTCAGATAGTTCTAGTAATTTAAAATCTGTGTGCTCTTCTAATTTAATAGTGCCAGAAATATAATTAGCGATAAATGGGATCAAATTAATTTTAAATGTTCCGTGATCGTAGACACTAGAAGTAAGCTTTTTTATAACTTCAATTTCGATATTAATTTCCTCTTTAATTTCTCTTCTGATACATTCTTCTTCACTCTCATTATCTTCCAATTTTCCGCCTGGAAATTCCCATTTGAGAGGTAATTTCATTTTTTCACTTCTTTGAGTTACTAGGACTTTGGAATTAAAAAAAATTATGGCACAAGTAACATTAATCATTTTTTATTTTTTATAAACTTAGAGTTTTATTTGTTGAAATAATATTATTTCTGAAATGTAAATTATTGTATTAAGAATAACATATGCTAGTGTGGTTAGATATATAGTAAAGTAAAAAATATCAAAAAACTGAATAATTAGATATTAAAAAGAAATTAATTTTTTATGATCGGTACCAATTAATCCGCATAAATTCGTGAAATTCGTGTTTCCTATTTTTTATACTTTAAATTTATACAATGAAATACAATAGATGTGGAAAAAGCGGTTTGCTATTGCCTGAAATTTCGTTAGGATTGTGGCATAATTTCGGTTCTGTAGATGTTTTTGAAAATGGCGAACGAATTGTAAACGAAGCTTTCGACAAAGGAATTACACATTTCGACTTAGCCAATAATTATGGACCGGTTCCAGGTTCTGCAGAGACTAATTTTGGAAAAATACTGAAGAATAATTTTCAAGGAGACCGTCGCGATCAAATTGTTATTTCGACCAAAGCGGGCTATACCATGTGGGACGGACCTTATGGAGATTGGGGTTCGCGTAAATATTTATTGTCTAGTTTAGATCAGAGTTTAAAGCGTATGCAGCTTGATTATGTGGATGTTTTTTACTCGCATCGTTTTGATCCCGAAACACCGCTAGAAGAAACAATGGGCGCTTTAGATTCTGCTGTTCGAAGCGGAAAAGCATTGTATGCAGGAATTTCTAATTACGATCCAGAACAAACGCAAAAAGCAGTGGCGATTTTAAAAGAACTAGGAACGCCTTGCTTGATTCATCAAGTCAAGTATTCGATGTTTGTTCGAGAACCCGAAGAAGGTTTGTTGGATGTTTTAGGAGAAAATGGAGTTGGCTGTATTGCCTTTTCACCTTTGGCACAGGGACTGTTAACGAATAAATACTTAAACGGAATTCCAGAAGATTCGCGAGCACACAATCCAAACGGACATTTACAAGAAAATGAGCTGACTCCCGAGCGAATTCAGAAAATTGTTCAACTTAATGAAATTGCAAAAAGCAGAAATCAATCGTTAGCACAAATGGCGTTGGCGTGGTTGCTTAAAGACAAGCGAGTGACTTCGGTTTTAATTGGAGCAAGTTCTGTGGGCCAATTAAACGATAATATTGATAGTTTAAAAAATACTGCTTTTTCTACAGAAGAATTGCAGTTGATAGCGAGCATATTAAAGTAATAATTACCAGTATTGATATATAAAAAAAGTCCTATTTAATTGTTTTAAATAGGACTTTTTACATCAATACATGTTTTTATTTTTTAGATTTTTCTTCTAAACCGAAGTTTGGTAAGGCCGTTAATTCTGCAATTTTAACAATAACTTCCATTGCTTTTACCATACTCTCTGCAGGAACGTACTCGTATTTCCCATGAAAATTATGTCCGCCAGCAAAGATATTCGGGCAAGGTAAACCCATATAAGACAATTGCGAACCATCAGTACCGCCACGAATTGGTTTAATTAGTGGTTTGATATTTAAAGCTTTCATTGCATTTTCGGCAATATCTACAATATGTTTTACAGGCGTTACCTTTTCCTTCATATTGTAATATTGGTCTTTGATTTCTGCAATTACGATATCTTCTCCAAATTTCTTTGCAAACTTTTTATTAATTTTTTTGACAATTTTCTCAACTAATTTTTTGCGCTTTTCGAATTTTTTCTTGTGGTGATCTCTAATAATTAGTTCCACAACGGTTTCCTCTAAAGTTCCGGTAATGTGATGCACGTGAAAAAACCCTTCGTACCCTTTGGTTCCTTCGGGTGTTTCTCCTTTAGGCAATTCATTAATAAATTCTGTAGCAATCAACATTGAATTGATCATTTTTCCTTTGGCATAACCAGGATGAACGCTTTTTCCTTTAAATGTGATTTTTGCTCCAGCAGCATTAAAGTTTTCATATTCTAACTCCCCAATCTGACTTCCATCCATAGTGTAAGCCCATTCTGCTCCAAATTTAGCCACATCAAAATGATGCGCGCCACGACCAATTTCTTCATCAGGAGTAAACCCAATTCTAATTTTTCCGTGCTTGATCTCTGGGTTTTGTATTAAATATTCCATTGCAGAAACAATCTCTGTAATTCCTGCTTTGTCATCAGCTCCCAATAGCGTCGTTCCATCGGTTGTAATTAAAGTTTGTCCTTTGTATTGCAAAAGATCTTTAAAATAACTTGGTGATAAGATGATGTTTTTCTCTTTATTCAGTACAATATCTTTTCCGTCGTAATTGCTAATAATTTGCGGATTTACATTTGCACCCGAAAAATCAGGGGAAGTATCAAAGTGAGAGACAAAGCCAATTGTAGGTACATCATGCGTCACATTACTAGGTAAAGTTGCCATGATGTATGCTTTATCATCGATAGTAACCTCGTCTAAACCTATTGCTTTTAGCTCTTCGACTAATTTGTTAGCTAGATTCCATTGTTTCTCTGTACTTGGTGTAGTTTGTGAATTTGGATCAGATTCGGTATCAATTTTTACGTAACTGATAAATCGATCTATTATATGTTGCATAATTTTATGTTTTATACAAATATAGGTATTTTTTGCAGGGCTAGAAAAGCAAAAACTTCAGATGAGCAGGAAGACTTAGCTGCAAAAAAAAGCCTCAGTTGTTACTGAGACTTTCGGTATTATTTTACGCATCTAAAGCCAACATGATTCGTAGGCGAATTTGCTTCTCCCTTTCCTCTTGTTCCTACCATATAGCGGGTACAATATTGATCGGTACACAAAAATGAACCACCACGATGCACTCTCTTTGGCACCAGTGGGTCAGTAGGATCACTATATTGTATCGGTCCTTGCGGATTGCGTGTTACTTTATTTTCCGCAGCTAATTTGTGATAATAGTCGCGATCGTACCAATCGGCAACCCATTCCCAAACATTCCCACTCATGTCGTATAAGCCGTAGCCATTCGGTTTATACTGTGCTGTTGGTGCGATACCTGCAAAGCCATCTTCGCCAGTATCACCGCCCTCAACAGGAAAAGTTCCTTCGTAAATATTGGCCTGAAATTTTCCATTTACTTTCAGCGTATTTCCCCATGCATACAAATTACCCGTTTTCCCGCCACGTGCTGCAAATTCCCATTCTGCTTCTGTAGGTAAGCGTTTGCCTGCCCATTTTGCATAAGCAGCAGCATCATCGTAGGCAATTTGAACTACAGGATAATCGTCTTTTCCCGTAATAGAACTTTCTGGACCCGTCGGATGTCTCCAATCGGCCTTCGCAACAAAACTCCACCACTGCAAGAAGTTATTAAGTTCTACTGGTGTTTTAGTGGGTGCAAATACAACAGATCCTGTTAATAAATTTTCCAGAGGAACTCCAGGGAATTCCTCGACTGTTGGTTTTTTTTCAGCATAGGTTACGTATCCAGTAGCTTTTACGAAAGCAGCAAATTCCTTGTTAGTCACCTCTTTGTCATCCATCCAATAGCCATCGACATTAACGCGATGAATCGGTGTGGCATCACTAGTTACTCCTTTTATGCTGCATAAACTTTCGTCGGCAACATCGCTACCCATCGAAAATTCGCCACCCGGAATCCAAACCATTCCTTTTGTAGGTTTTAATGGCTTATTGTCTTTGTTTTCAAGCGTTGCTTCAAACGGAGAAACGGCATTCGCATTTGGAACTTCAAGACAAGCTTCGGTAGCATTAATTCTGTTTTTTTCGTTGATTTTAGTGTAACCAAAGGCTGCGCCAATAATTACCACGGTCGTAATTGCAGCGATCCAAAATGTTTTTGGTTTATTTTTATTCATGAAAGTGATTTGTTGTCATTAAGTAGTTCCCAAATATAATAAAAATACAAGAGAGGCTCATTTGTAAAATCTTTAAAAAAGCTACTTCTGTTTACATTGTAAAATCATTTAATTGATATTTTACGTAGAATTAATTTATTTGAAGACTTATTGTGTTGTAAAAAAGGAATGACATTTTGTTTGATAGCACTCGATTTCGGTAATTTACCTTTAAATTAATTATTTTTTTATCTCAAATTAAACCTAATTTGTGTGCTTTTTTTAATTCTATTTTTATGTGAGTAAATTATGGGGAGAATTCTTAAATTTGCGGTCATAAAAAAATTACTTCATGTACAAATTACTTATTCGCCCTATTCTTTTTCGTTTTGACCCTGAGGAAGTGCATTATTTTACTTTTTCGATGGTGAAATTCTTTTCTAAAATTCCTGGATTTTCAGCTATTATGAGATCTAATTTTAAGGTAAAAGACCAGCGTTTAGAAAGAGAAGTGTTCGGAATTAAATTTGAAAATCCAGTTGGATTGGCGGCAGGTTTTGACAAAGATGCGAAGTTGTACAAAGAATTAGCAGATTTTGGTTTTGGCTTCATCGAAATCGGAACCGTTACTCCAGTTGGACAAGAAGGAAATCCGAAGAAAAGATTGTTTCGTTTAAAAGAAGATGAAGCGATTATTAACCGAATGGGATTTAATAATGGCGGAGTGATTGAAGCAATCGAGCGTTTAAAGAAAAACAAAGGAACTTTAATTGGCGGAAACATTGGTAAAAATAAAATAACGCCAAATGAGAATGCGGCAGACGATTATATTATTTGCTTTGATGCCTTGTTTGATCACGTTGATTATTTTGTAGTAAATGTAAGTTCTCCCAATACACCAAACTTAAGAGCTTTACAAGATAAAGAACCGTTGACAGAGTTGTTGCAAACTTTGCAAAATAGAAATTTAACACACATTAAACCGAAACCTATTTTATTAAAAATAGCGCCAGATTTAACAGACGATCAATTGTTAGATATTATCGATATTATAAAAACAACGCAAATTGCCGGCGTTATTGCCACCAACACTACGATTTCTCGCGAAGGACTGCAATCCGACAATAAAATAGAAGTAGGAGGAATGTCGGGGTTGCCTTTGGGCAAACGTTCGACTGAAGTAATTCGTTTTCTTTCTGAAAAAAGTAACAAAGCATTTCCTATTATTGGAGTAGGAGGGATTCATTCTGCCGAAGATGCACTTGAAAAACTGGATGCTGGTGCATCTTTAATACAATTGTATACCGGATTTATTTACGAAGGTCCTTCTTTAATTAAAAAAATAAACAAGAAAATTTTAGAGCGTTTAAATTAAATGCTGTGCGGCCAAACCTACTACTAAAGCAATACCGAAACTTAACAAGGTACCAATCAAAACGTATTCAGTTAATTTTCGGTCTTTTGCTTCTTTCAAATCTCCAAATCTAAATATTGATTTCGCGGCTAGTAAAAATCCGATGGCTTCAAAATGTCCGGTGAGAATAAAACAAAGTACAAACAAACGTTCTAAAATTCCGATTGAGTTTCCGGCATTGGCCAAAGAATGATCTTTGTTGTTTTTGTTTTCGGGTGTCCAAATCGAAATTATATTTTTAATGCAAATCGAAGTGGGTTTCGTCAATAGCAGGATAGCAGTAATTATAATCCAAAATTCATCGGTAAAACCGTTGAATGCGAAAGGTTTCTTTTCGTAAAGTAATGCAATACCCATTATAGAAAGAACATGAGCCAATTGATCCGTGATAAACCAAATGCGTCGAGTTTTTGTTTGCTGAAAATACAACTTTACGTAATCTATAAAACCGTGAACAATCATTAGTAAAAGTGCAAATCCTGCAAAATTGGCATTTCCTATAAGGATCCAAGCCAAAACACCATGAATAGCCACATGAAAGTAGAGATAAATACTTTTCTCTTTTTTAAGTTCTTTATGGGCTACCCAAGAATTAGGCTGTAGCATAAAATCGCCTAATAAATGCGCTAGTAGTAATTTTATAAGGATGATCATCTTGAAAGTTGTTTGAGTTGGTTTCGAAAATAAGAATCTAACTCTAGAATTAAATCGTAATTCGCTCGTTTTCGTCTTCTACTTACAGCCGCTTGATTGATGCCTAATTTTTGACCAATTTCTTCTTGTGAAAGGGTTGGATTTTGAATGGCAAGAACTATAAATTCAGCAGCTTGCACCAACCAACTGTCCACGAAAGTTAGCGCCAATCGTATTTTTAAATTTAGATTTACATCAAAATCAAGCGCGTCACTTTTAAGTGCTAGTGTTGTTTTTTCTTTTTTTAAGGTTTCAAAAATAGCTCCCGAATGGATGAAAGCACTGCCGTTACTTTCGGTTATTTTTTTGGCAGGATAGGTTTTTGCGCCCAACCCAATTCCGATTCTTGCGTCGAGTTTTATTGTTTTAAGATGTGCTTTTATTAAAATGGCGGTGATAAAAGCATCTTCGGGATTTTGAATTTCAAGTTGAAATTCATCACCACGATACAACTCCCAGTTTTCTGGACTTTGACCAAATTGATTCAGTAATTGTTTCAAATCTTTTGTCCAAATCGCTGACTCAGAATTTCTTGAATTAATAATATCTCCTGTTAATACACTTGTCATATTCAAATATAATTAAAAATAAAATAGTATTGGCCTTACTTTGTATCAAATATATTACAATAATAGGTAATAGTATGAACTATTACCTTTTTATGTAATTTTTGAGACTATTACGGTAATACGTAATTTTAAACGTGTTCTATTATTTTTTTTTATTCCGAAAAAAACAGACTAACTTAGCCCGTACAAACCCATTGCTTTGAGTAAACAAGTCAAAATTATAGAATGTCCACGAGATGCTATGCAAGGCATCAAAACCTTAATTCCGACTAAGAATAAGGTTTCTTATATTCAATCATTGTTACGAGTTGGTTTTGATACAATTGATTTTGGTAGTTTTGTTTCGCCTAAAGCGATACCACAAATGCAAGATACCGCTGCCGTTTTAGAACAATTAGATTTGTCTCAAACGACCAGTAAATTACTCGCTATCATCGCCAATACCAAAGGTGCAGAACTAGCTTCAGCACATCAAGCAATACAATATTTAGGCTTTCCATTTTCTATTTCTGAAAATTTTCAGATGCGAAATACACACAAAACAATTGCAGAATCATTAGTGACGCTGCAAGAAATTCTAGAAATAGCGAATACTACCAATAAAGAAGTAGTGACTTATTTATCAATGGGCTTCGGTAATCCGTACGGAGATCCTTGGAACGTGGAAATTGTAGGAGAGTGGACCGAGAAACTTTCAAAAATGGGTGTAAAAATTCTCTCTTTGTCCGATACCGTTGGTAGTTCGACTCCAGAAGTTATTGATTATTTATTTTCGAATTTAATTCCGCATTACTCCCAAATTGAGTTTGGCGCACACTTGCATACCACTCCAACGTCATGGTTTGAAAAAGTCAATGCCGCGTACAATGCAGGTTGTTATCGATTTGATGGTGCGATACAAGGTTTTGGTGGTTGCCCAATGGCCACCGATAAATTGACAGGAAATATGCCTACAGAAAAATTAATTTCGTACTTTACAGCAAACAAAGCAGTTACCAATTGCAATGTATTAAGTTTCGAGAGTGCGTACAACCAAGCATCAAAACTATTCGGCGCATTTCATTAGTATACAATTAAAAGAATTTTTAATTTTTAAAAGGTATCGGTATGCAAAAAAATCTTTGTGTAAGACGTTTTCTGGGCTTTTTACTTGTAATGTTATCCTGCCTTTCTTGTTCAAGCGAACTCGATTTTGATCAGACCGACCAACTAAAATTAGAACCTGTTTTAGTCGGTAATCTTACTTATTTTGAAGTAAAAGTAACCGATTTTGTGGATACTGGTTCGGGGCAACTGCTGGTCGATGTGCAAAATTTCACCCCATTTAAAGATGCTTTTCTTCGAGACAACCTTCGTAGAATCGATTTACATTTTGAAATCGAGAATACAATTCCACGTGCTTTTTCGATAAATATGGTGCTTTTAGACAACAATAAAATGCCTGTCTACGAAATTCCAATACTTGTTCCTGCCTCCAACGGAACCACAGTAAAAGTTACAGTGAACGATTTTTTTGAAGGACAAAAATTAGAGTCCGTTCAACAAATGATGCAAGTTGCCTTTGTAGTGCAAATGCAACCAGGCACACCATTAAACGCCACTAGTTTTGGTGCTTTAAAATTACGTTCTAGTGCAACTTTATACATGGAAATCAAATGAAAAAGATATTCCTATTATTAATTTTTAGCGTGTTTTGCAGTCAAGCGCAAAACAAACAGTTGTTGTATAACTTTGCAGGAATTCCGCAAAATTTACTTGCAAACCCAGGTTCCGACGTGCAGTACGAGTGGTATGTTGGCGTTCCGCTGCTTTCTGGCCTGTCGGTACAATTTGGGTCTAATGGTATTTCGGCCTACGATTTGTTTGCTAAAAACAATGTCGATTTTAACGATAAACTTCGACTAGTAATTGCCTCGGCGTCGGCCAAAGATAAAATCATGATTCAAGAACAAATTGAAATATTTAGTGGTGGAATCAAACTGGGCGATTGGGAAAGTAACAGCTACTTGTCCTTTGGATTGTATCAAGAGTTTAATGCTCTAAGTTACGTGCCTAAAGATCCCGCGGTATTGGCCTTAGAAGGCAATCAAAATTACATTGGTAAATCATTCAATTTAGACGATATCAATTTCAAATCAGAGATGCTTTCTGTTTGGCATATAGGCTATCGTAAAAATTTTAACGATAAGGTAGTTCTCGGGGCTCGAGCCAAATTGTACTCCAGTGGTTTTACCGTAAATTCTACCGACAATTCAGGTTATATTAGTACAACAGATCAAAATAAAAATGCTATTTACAATCAAATTATTTCTTCTAATTTGCAAGTGCAAACTTCAGGTGTTTCTAAATATCTAGAAGACGAATACGAAGGAAATATTGGGAATGATATTGCGAGAAATACCTTCTTTAACGGAAATTTAGGTTTAGGTTTTGATTTAGGATTGACCTATTATCCTAAAAAAGAGTGGCAACTTACCGCAAGCGTACTCGATCTAGGTTTTGTAAGACACAGCAAAGACATCGCTACTTATACATACAAAGGTTATTATAAATACGACGGAGTAAACCCTGATTTTAGTAATCCAGAGGAACCCGAAGACGTTTTTGATTCTTTCGAAACTGCTATTCCAAGAGATACAGTTTATAATAAATTTACCACGTGGAGACCCGTAAAATTCAATGCATCGGCGCAATATTCTTTCGGTAAACCAAGGTCTGAAAGTTGTAATTGCGATGTAGCAACCGCCGCATATCAAAATGCATTTGGTTTGCAATTCTTTGCTATGAGTATGCCTAAAACGCCATTTGTCGCCCTAACAGCTTTTTACCAACGGGTGTTTTTTAATCAATTATACTTTAAAACAGCCTACACCGTCGATAGTTTTTCGTATACAAATATTGGTTTGGGTGTTTCTGCAAATTTGGGAAGAATGAATATCTATACCTTAGTCGATAATATTCTGGAATACCGAGATGTATCCAAGGCCAACAGTCTTTCTTTTCAATTCGGCCTCAATTATGTTATTCCTCAGAAGAATAATTTTCACGATTAGAAGCTTTTCCGGCTCTCCGCTGTATCTGTTGTGCCGAACCACGGCACAACAGGATGCCGCTACTATCCGGCCTAAGGATTATGTGTTTTTTAAATCTTTTTTAAATGTAATTCTGGGCCAGCTGCTATTTCGAAATCTGAAATTATAAGGTCAAAAAGACATAAGTTTTTAATTTATTCTGTATATTTGCTCGCAATTCAACTAGAAATTGCACCATGATAGCACACACCACAAAAATTATCGGAGAAGGACTTACTTACGACGATGTATTATTAGTACCAAACTATTCCAATGTGCTTCCTCGCGAAGTAAGTATACAATCAAGATTTTCTAAAAACATCACTTTAAACGTTCCTATAGTATCTGCTGCTATGGATACCGTTACCGAAAGTTCTATGGCAATTGCTATGGCGCAAGAAGGAGGAATTGGTGTTTTACATAAAAATATGTCGATCGAGCAGCAAGCTGCTAAAGTTCGCAGAGTAAAACGTGCCGAATCAGGGATGATCATCGATCCAGTAACATTACCGTTAACTTCTACAGTTGCCGATGCAAAAAATGCCATGAAAGAATATGGTATTGGTGGAATTCCGATTGTAGATGAAAATAGAATTTTGAAAGGAATTGTGACTAATCGTGATTTGCGTTTCGAGAAAAACGGATCAAGAGCAATTACGGAAGTAATGACAACCGAAAATTTAGTTACTGTGGCCGAAGGAACTTCTCTAGCAGAAGCTGAGATTGTATTGCAAGGACACAAGATAGAAAAACTTCCTGTAATTAATGCTGCTAACGAATTGGTAGGTTTAATTACATTTAGAGATATTACCAAATTGACTCAAAAACCAATTGCAAATAAAGATGTGTACGGACGTTTGCGCGTAGCTGCGGCAATTGGAGTAACGGGCGATGCGGTACAAAGAGCAGAAGCTTTGGTAAATGCCGGAGTAGATGCAGTTATTATTGATACGGCTCACGGTCATACAGAAGGTGTTGTAAAAGTATTGAAAGAAGTAAAAGCAAGATTTCCATCTATTGATGTTATTGTAGGTAATATTGCAACTCCCGAAGCGGCTAAGTTTTTAGTAGCAAATGGCGCTGATGGTGTAAAAGTAGGTATCGGTCCTGGTTCTATTTGTACTACTCGTATAGTTGCAGGGGTAGGTTTTCCACAGTTTTCGGCTGTTTTAGAGGTAGCTGCGGCATTAAAAGGTTCTGGTATTCCCGTTATTGCTGATGGTGGAATTCGGTATACAGGAGACATTCCTAAGGCAATTGCTGCAGGAGCGGATTGTGTAATGTTAGGTTCTTTATTAGCAGGAACGATGGAATCACCTGGAGAAACTATTATTTTTGAAGGAAGAAAATTCAAATCGTACAGAGGAATGGGTTCTGTTGAAGCGATGGAAGGTGGCTCAAAAGACCGTTATTTTCAAGATGTTGAAGACGATGTAAAAAAATTAGTTCCAGAAGGAATTGTTGGGCGTGTTCCTTACAAAGGCGAATTGTACGAAAGTATGCTTCAGTTTATTGGAGGTCTTCGTGCTGGAATGGGATATTGTGGTTCAAAAGACATTGCAACTTTGCAAGAAACTGGTCGTTTTGTACGCATCACCGCAAGCGGAATCAACGAAAGTCATCCGCACAATGTGACAATTACCAAAGAAGCTCCGAATTATTCAAGATAATCCGAATTTTATATAAAGACAAAAGGCATCAGAATTACATCTGATGCCTTTTTTTATACCTGTCGTTTTAGTTAAATCTTAAACCAATCCTTTTATTTTAGCATGTTGCAACAATAAGATCGATTTTGCATCCACAATTTCACCAGATTCAATCATCGCAAAGGCTTCATCAAAAGACAATTCTAATACCTCTATGTGTTCTTGCTCTTCTTCTAAACCGCCGCCTTCGCTTATTTTCATTTGCTCATTGTATTCTCCAACAAATAGATGTAGAATTTCAGTAACGGCTCCTGGAGACATGTACGTTTGCATTACCTTATCGACTTTTGTTACCCGATACCCCGTCTCTTCTTCGGCTTCTCTAATTACACAACCCTCTGGATTATCTTGGTCTAAAAGTCCCGCGCATACTTCAATCATCATTCCGCTTGTATTGCCGTTTAAATACGTTGGTAAACGAAATTGACGCGTTAAAATCACCGTCTTTTTAGCCAAATTGTATAGCAAGATAGCAGCACCATTCCCTCTGTCGTACACTTCACGGTTGTGCGTTTCATTAACAGTTTCTGTTTTGTATCCGAAAGTGACTTTGTTTAAAATGTAATAATTATCCGAAAGTAATTGAATATTTTTTATCTCTATATCAGGATTTTTCATGGTCTAATTTTGAATTTTAACATAAAAAAACGCTCTTTTAAAGAGCGTTTTCTATTATTATTATTATTATTATTTAAGAATTGTTTGCTTTCGGTCTGGACCAACAGAAACAATTTTGATCGGAATTTCTAATTCTTTTTCGATAAAATCGATATACTCTTTTAATTCAACAGGCAACTGCTCGTAAGTAGTCATTCCTGTTAGATCTTGTTTCCAACCTTTAAATTCTTTGTAAATTGGAGTTACATTTTCTGGTTCGATGTTGTAAGGGAAGTGTGAAATATTTTGTCCTTTATAGTTGTACTCTGTACAAATTTTCAGAGTTTCAAAGCCAGACAATACATCGCCTTTCATCATCATTAATTGCGTTACACCATTCACTTGAACAGCGTACTTTAATGCAACTAAATCCAACCATCCGCAACGTCTTTGTCTTCCGGTTACCGAACCAAATTCGTTTCCTACTTTTGCCATCGTACTTCCAACTTCGTCAAAAAGTTCAGTTGGAAAAGGACCGCTACCTACACGAGTAACGTATGCTTTAAAAATTCCGTATACTTCTTTAATTTTGTTCGGCGCAATTCCTAATCCAGTGCAAGCTCCAGCAGCAGTAGTGTTTGATGAGGTTACAAACGGATAGGTTCCGAAATCAACATCTAATAAAGAACCTTGAGCACCTTCACATAAAATAGTTTTACCTGCTTTTTGCGCTTGGTGAATGTATTCTTCACTATCAATAAAATCTAATTTCTTTAATTCTTCAATCGCTTCAAAGAATTCTTTTTCAAGTTCTTCTAAGTTGTATTGGATAGCCACATCATAAAAAGCGATCATTGCTTGGTGTTTGTCTGCCAATGCTCTGTATCTTTCTTTAAAATCTACTAATTCGATGTCACCAACACGTAAACCGTTTCTACCAGTTTTGTCCATATAAGTTGGACCAATACCTTTTAAAGTAGAACCAATTTTAGCCTTTCCTTTAGATGCTTCAGATGCAGCATCTAACAAGCGGTGCGTTGGTAAAATTAAATGTGCTTTTCTAGAAATAATTAATTTGCTTTTAATGTCTAAATTAAATTTTTCTAAACCTTCAATTTCTTTTTGAAAAACAACCGGGTCAATTACAACTCCGTTCCCGATGATATTAATAGAATTTTTATGAAAAATTCCAGAAGGAATTGTTCGTAAAACGTGTTTTATTCCATCAAATTCTAAAGTATGCCCAGCATTGGGACCACCTTGAAAACGAGCAATAATGTCGTAATTGGATGTTAAAACATCAACAATTTTCCCTTTTCCTTCATCTCCCCACTGTAAGCCTAATAATAAATCTACGGTCATTCTCTTTATAATTTATTTTCGAGACAGGTTTAAATGTCTGTACTTTTAGTTAAGTTGTGTTTTATTGTTCTTCTACTTTCTTTGTACCATAAAAATACAACGAGTGACTGTTGATTTGAATGTTGAATATCTCTTCGATTGTTTGCTTGATGATCTGAATTCGTGGATCACAAAATTCAATTACTTCACCAGAGTCAGTCATAATTATGTGATCGTGCTGCTTGTCGAAATATGATTTTTCATAATAAGCCTGATTTTGGCCAAATTGATGTTTTCGAACTAATGCGCAATCCAATAAAAGTTCAATCGTATTGTAAAGCGTAGCTCTACTGACACGATAGTTTTTGTTTTTCATTTTGATGTATAAATTTTCGATATCAAAATGCTCTTCACTATCGTATATTTCCTGAAGTATTGCATAACGCTCAGGCGTTTTACGATGTCCTTTGTTCTCAAGATACAATGTAAAAACATTTTTTACAATTTCTTGATTTTTCGAATTGTCAGTTGAGATGAGTGTCATATCTGGCAAAGATAATTTATTATTTCAATGAATAAAAGTTTCCCGTTTAAACTTTTACGCTCCAATTTGGAAATGAATATCTAAATATTAATTGCTGTATTCGCGGGTAACTTTTTCTACTCCATCAATTTTTATAATATTCTGAATCATTTTCTTCAAAATACTGTTATTTCGAACAATAACAGCTATTTGTCCATGAAAAATTCCCGCATCTGTAGTCAATGAGATACTCTGTATGTTTACACTCATGTTATTAGAAATCACTTTTGTGAGCTGATTTGTTAAACCTAAAACATCCATACCAGTAATGTTAATAATGGCTTTAAATTCTTCTTGCGATGAATCGATCCACTTAGCAGACATTATGCGGTACGCGTAATTTGATTGCATCGTAATAGCATTAGGACAATCTTTTTTATGAACTTTAATTCCTTCATTGATGGTTACAAAACCAAAAACTTCATCACCCGGAATTGGGTTGCAACACGGCGATAATTTATAATCTAATTTATCATGGTCGCTACCAAAAACCAACATGTCGTAATTACTGTTAATAACAGGTTTATGTATATCAACATCTGCAGTACTTGGTGATCTTTTAATTTTATTTTTAAAGAAATTAATAAAACTATTGCTTTTTTGAGCAGCATAATCTTTTAATTTCTGATTGTCAATCGAGCCCATTCCAACACGGTAAAATAAATCCAAACTCGTTTTAAGTTTAAAAAAATTAACCAGCTCGTTGATTACTTGCTCGTTAACGGTTATTTTAAGATGTTTTAATTTACGTCTTAACAATTCTTTACCCTCTTCAGCAATGCGCTTGGTATTTTCGTTTAAGACATTTTTAATTTTAGTTTTGGCACGAGAAGTAGTTACATAGTCCAACCAGTTTGCCGTTGGTTTTTGGTGTTGCGAGGTAATTACTTCGACTTGATCACCACTTTTTAAAATATAATTCAACGGCACTAATTTACCGTTGACACGAGTTCCTAATGTTTTTATTCCAATTTCAGAGTGAATGCTAAATGCAAAATCCAGTGATGTAGCCCCTTTTGGCAATGATTTTATTTCTCCTTTTGGCGTGAAGACAAAGATTTCTTGTGAATAGAGATTCATTTTAAAATCTTCTACAAAATCAACCGCATTTGCTTCTGCATTTTCCAATGCTTCACGCAGTAAATTTAACCATAAATCCAAGCCGCTTTCTTCGGTTGCACCGTTTTTGTATTTGTAATGTGCAGCATATCCTTTTTCGGCAATTTCGTCCATTCGTTCACTTCGGACTTGTATTTCTACCCAGCGTCCTTTTGGTCCCATAACGGTAATGTGCAACGCTTCATATCCTGTAGATTTTGGCGAAGAAATCCAGTCACGCAAACGACTCGGACTCGGTCTGTAGTGATCCGTTACAATGGAGTAGATCTTCCAAGCCAAGAATTTCTCATCATGTGGATTGGATTTATAAACAATTCGGAGAGCGAATTTATCGTACACTTCGTCAAAAGTTACATTTTGAGCGCGCATTTTTCGACGGATAGAATAAATTGATTTTGGACGTCCCTTTATAGAGTAATCAACACTTTCTGCGTCTAAAGATTTTTTTAAGACATCAGTAATATTTTTAATGTAGGCATCTTGCTCTTCTTCCGTTTCTCTTATTTTGCTAACAATATCTTTGTAAACGTCAGGCTCCGTATATTTTAACCCTAAGTCTTCCAGTTTAGTTTTAATGTTGTACAATCCTAAACGGTGGGCGAGAGGTGCGTAAATATAAAGGGTTTCGGATGCAATTTTGGTCTGTTTGTATTCTACCATCGAGTCCATTGTTTGCATGTTGTGCAAACGATCGGCTAATTTGATTAAAATTACACGCACATCATCGTTTAAAGTCAGAATCATTTTTCTGAAATTTTCTGCTTGCAACGACGCGTTTAAATCCTTTTGAACTTGTGCTATCTTCGTCAATCCATCAACTAGCTGCGCTACTTTCGGATTAAACAATCGTTCGATATCTTCTACTGTAATTGGAGTATCTTCAACTACATCGTGCAGTAAAGCTGCTGCAATAGATGTTGCTCCTAATCCAATTTCTGAAGCTACAATTTTGGCCACAGCAATAGGATGGAAGATGTATGCTTCGCCCGATTTTCTGCGCTGATCTTTGTGTGCCTCAACAGAAACATCAAAAGCTTTTCGAATTAATTTTTTATCATCATCCGTTAAGGTTTGATAACTTATTCGAAGTAACTCCTTGTACTCTTGTGCAATTGCTTTATTTTCTTTCTCAATATCTATCTCAGTCATAACAGCGGGGTTGAATCACTAAAAATAAGTATTTGAAAGCAAGTATGCAATATTTTTGAACTGTTTTAAAGTATGAAAATTAGGTTGATTTGTGTTAAAAGAGAGCTGTATTTTTATGAAAATTTAGTAATTAAGTAGATTGTTCGCGCCATAACTTGCGAAATTATTTTACTGCGAGATCTATTTAGATAGGGAGTACATTGTGCAGAATTGTCTACTTATATATTTTTCTTAATTTTAGCTGTTCAATAAAAATCGATTATGATTACTGCCGAAAATATTCAGAATTTTATTGAGCAAATTGGCTAATAAAAATGAATTAAGGCGTTAATTTAAATCGTATTCTTTAACATTTCCTCGATGTAAAGCCTTTTAAAACACTCATTGAAAATTACGGTCGTGGGAATTATTAATTTTTTGCTGTTGAACAAAATGATAAATCCGAAGAAAAAAGAGAAATTCTATATCTTAAACGGATCTCAGTTCAGATGATCTTTAACGGGATTTACATTCTATAAAAAAATAACCGGCCGCTTGATTGAAATTAATTTCAATCAAGCGGCCGGTACAAGTTGGTGTATGTAAGCCGCAATGGCTAACTTCATTCACAAAATCATTTTATAATACAATGGCTTTTTCAATAAAAACGCATTGCTATGATTTAGAAATCTATTTGGTAAAGGTATAGTGTAAGGCTAGTTTAGAATTTACAAAATATTGCAAAATATTTACAGTATTACATTATAGGTAGGTATACACAAATTAAGAGATCGATAAAATAACAATATTATTGTTTTGCCATTATTTGTAATTAAGCATACTAATCAAAACCGACTTGAAAATCGACCTATCTTTTCCAAAGACCATTGCAGCCTTTTTTATATACTGTCACAGCCGTAGCTCCACAATTCATATAGTCACAAGGTTTGATGTGGAAGATAAAAACAGTTTTTTTATCTTTACTACAAATAGGTAAAGCAATAACTACTCTAAATTGGCTCGGTGATTGTTCTTTGTGATTGTATTTTTTGAACGAATAATTTAACCTATTAAAATCCCAAACTAAAACATCTCTTTTTTGACCAACCAAATATTTAAAATCTATTTTTTTAGCTAATCTATTTATCTTTTTTGTCCGAATTACTTATAGGGCTCTAATTATAAAGAATCAAAAGCTTTCTCAGAAAAAAAAGTTGTTGATTAATAAAAAGTAAACTTTCTACATACAAAGCGAGAGAATCTTCTTTTATATTGTTTTTATCACGAAGTATGTCAGGCATTACTTGATTGAGTACAATATATTCTTTAGCTATAATATGTTGGGCACAAACTACATTAGTTGTAGCCATTAGCAACAATATAAAAATATATTATTTTCATAAGTATAGAATTTTAAATGGAGTTCGTCTAAAAAACACGTTGGCGTTTGGCTTCAAAAATTAAAATGGCTGCAGCTACGGAGACATTCATACTGTCTATTTCTCCTTGCATCGGAATAATAATATTTTGAGTTGCGGCATCGCGCCACTCTTGCGTCAATCCTGTAGCTTCTGTTCCTACCACTAAGGCAGTTGGTTTGGTAAAGTTTTGAGTATCGTATGAAGTTGAATTTTGTAATGTCGCACAATAAAAATTAATGTTCTTTTCTTTTAAAAAGGCAATAATTTCGGTAGTAGTTCCTGTAGCAATTTGGCGCGTAAATAAGCATCCCACACTAGAACGTACAATATTCGGACTGTATAAGTCACTTTTTGGGTTAGCAATAATCACAGCATCCAAATTGGCAGCATCGGCCGTACGCAACAAAGCACCAATGTTTCCGGGCTTTTCAGGTGCTTCAGCAACCAATATAAGTGGATTGTCAGATAATTGTAAATTTTTTAATTGCAGTGATTTAGTCTTTGCAATCGCCAAAATTCCTTCAGTAGTATCGCGGTACGCTAATTTGTGATAGACTTCTTTCGAAATTTCAATTAATTCAGCATACACAACGACTTGCTTTACTTCTTGTTCGCTGCATATTTCGGGTACAAAAAGTACGGTTTCTATGGCGTAACCACCTTTTATGGCAATCGATATTTCGCGTAATCCTTCAATCAAAAAAGTGCCTGACTCTTTGCGGGCTTTTGCTTTTTCTTGAAGTAATACTAATGATTTTATAAAAGGATTTTGTACAGAAGTAATTTGTTTCATTTTTTTAGAGGTTCTGAGGTGCTAAGTTTCAAAGGTACTGAGGATTTTAAGAAATGATTAAATATCAATTGTTAATTCTAACAGCATTTTTAAAAAAGTAATGATTTGAAATAAACCATTATAAAATTCCTCGGGCCTTAATCTCTAAATATTTATTGATGGTGTCTAGTGTAAGATTTTCGGGTTGGGTGAGAACGGAATGAATTCCGTATTTTTTAAGTTCCACAACAATTAAACGCTTTTCGAAAACAAATTTTTCCGCAATCACTTTATCATAGACTTCCTGAATGGTTTCGCTTTTTTTATTGATAATCACATTTAATTCGGTGTTGCTAAAAAAGACTACTACTAACAAATGACTTTTAGCAATGGCTTTTAAATACGGTAATTGTCTGTGCAAACCATCCAAAGTTTCAAAATTGGTATATAAAATTAGCAAACTGCGTTGGTTGATATTTTTCTTAATATCAACATACAATCTACTGTAATCACTTTCAAAAAAGTCAGTTTTAATATTGTATAAAGTTTCGAGAATCTTCTGCATTTGTGAACCTCTTTTTTCGGCAAAAACACGATTCTCTACTTTTTTAGAAAAAGCAAATAAACCCGCTTTATCTTGTTTTTTTAAAATTACATTCGATAAAACTAAGGTTGCATTAATGGCATAATCAAGTAAACTCAAACCGTTAAAAGGCATTTTCATGACACGTCCTTTGTCAATAATCATATAAACCGATTGTGATCTTTCGTCTTGAAACTGGTTAATCATCAGTCCGTTTTTCTTGGCCGTTGCTTTCCAGTTTATGGTTCGAACGTCATTGCCAGCAACATATTCTTTAATTTGTTCAAATTCCATTGTATGTCCAAGTCGACGAATCTTCTTTATTCCGTATTGAAATAGTGTATTAGAAAAAGCAATTAAATCGTATTTACGCAACTGAATGTACGAAGGATAAGTTGGAACCATTGCGTTTTTATCAAAAGTAAAACGTCTGGAAACGAGTTTCAATGGCGATGAAACATATACATTCAAGTTTCCGAAAAAATACTCGCCTCTTTCCGTTGGACGCAATTCGTATTGCAGTTCGTCTTTCGCGGAAGCTTTTATGTTGCGGTTAATTTTGAAGTTTCGAATTTGAAACTGAAACGGAATTTCATCAATAATGCTGATATCAATAGGAAAAGTGTAGTGATTTTTGATCGTCACCCGAATTGGGTTATTATCTCCATTGGATAGTTTTTCGGGTGTAATTCGGTGTGCTTCAATACCATTTTTACTCAAAAACAGCAGTACCAAATCCAACAGTAAAAAACTAACTAATACGAGCACCAAATACCAAACGGCATTGTATAAATTCGGAAATATAAAAGCACAAATAAACAAACCAATCATGCCTAAAAGCACATAGAAAAATAGGTTGTTGATGTATAAGTTTTTAAGTAGTTTCAAATTTTTTATCGAGTTTTATCTTCTAATCTTGTACTTAATAATATTTATGATAAATATATAATCAAAGAAGAGATTATAGTAAATGTATAAGTTTTTATTTGTGAATAGATATTTCTATAATTGAATTGATATAATTAACTTTATTAATAGTTATTTTTAATTGACCTTTTTCAGATTTAATTAATAAAGTTTCTCCAACTTTTTTGTTCTCATAATTATTGTTAATATTGTTCCCGTAACTAATATTAAGAACGGAACCATAATTTACAGAAACATCTGTAAGACCGATAATTAAATCTAATTCTTTATTAATATAACTTTCATTCTTATTTATTAATATATTTTTCAAGCTTGAAATTTTCTTTAAGTTATATGTAGAATCTTTTCTACTTAAAATTGTTTTTTCATATTGTGATTTATAAAATAGTGTTGGGTTCTCGGACTTAGAATTCCAATCTTCAAAGTCTTTAAGCTCAGATTTAAACTTTAGATTTTCTTCCTCAAGATATTCAATTCTTGATTGATATTGACTTATCGTTGCTTGTTTAGTTTCAATTTGACTTTTATAATTATCTATTTTACTTTCTTCAAAAGTAAATTTGTAAAATGCCCAAGTTGCAGCAATCAATAGGACAGAATAAGTGATAATACTTTTAGTAGCATTGTTTTCGAACCAATTTGCCATAATATTTTTATTAAATTTGCTAATTCATTTCTTTAGTCTATCTCGGAATTTCTACGCTTTCTAGTATTTGTTTGATGATTTCGTGACTGCTTATTCCTTCCATTTCGCGTTCTGGAGTCACAATTACACGATGTTGCAATACCGGAATTGCTGCTTCTTTAATGTCTTCTGGAGTTACAAAATCACGACCGTTTATGGCAGCAAAGCCTTTGGCTGCATTCAAGATTGCAATAGACGCTCTCGGCGATGCACCTAAATATAAAAAAGCATTTTCACGTGTGTTCACTACAATGCGAGCAATGTATTCTAATAAATTTTGCTCCACCACAATCGATTTTACAAGATCTTGATAGTTCTTTATTTCAATGCCCGAAAGAACAGTTTGTATGGCTTCGAGTTTGCCGTGATTTTGTAACGTATGCTCGCGCTGAATGATGGCAATTTCTTCGTCTAATTTTGGATAGTCAATCGTGATTTTAAATAAAAATCTATCTAGTTGTGCTTCTGGCAAACGGTACGTTCCTTCTTGTTCAATTGGGTTTTGAGTGGCAATTACCAAAAACGGAGTTTCTAAAATATATTGAGAACCATCAATTGTAATTTGTCGTTCCTCCATCACTTCAAACAAAGCGGCTTGCGTTTTGGCTGGCGCACGATTGATTTCATCAATTAAAATTAAGTTAGAGAAAATTGGGCCTTTTTTAAATTCAAATTCAGAGTTTTTAATGCTAAAAACAGACGTTCCTAAAATATCCGAAGGCATTAAATCGGGCGTGAACTGAATGCGACTAAAACCAATATTTAACGTTTTTGCCAATAATTTGGCAGTAATGGTTTTTGCAACACCTGGAACTCCTTCTAGTAAAACGTGACCGTTAGCCAAAATAGCAACTAATAGCTGGTCGATCATTTTAGATTGTCCGACTATTACCGTGCCTAGTTCTTTTTTGATGGCGTTGATGTGCGCTAAAAGTGGCGCAAGATCCAAGCGATTTTCGAAATTCAGATTCTGATTGGTTATTTCTTGTGGTGTATTATCGTCCA
Organism: Flavobacterium sp. TAB 87; assembly: GCF_001529295.1. GTDB lineage: Bacteria > Bacteroidota > Bacteroidia > Flavobacteriales > Flavobacteriaceae > Flavobacterium. The sequence continues at coordinate 139,997 of NZ_LLWK01000037.1, read as the reverse complement.
TATATTTGGGTTATTTTTTATTTAATTTAAAATTTTTTCGATGGCATTGTTGATTTTGATCAAATCTTCCTCCACACTTTGATGTTTGTTTTGTCTATAATCAGTAATTAGCAGCACAACTTCTCGAATAGTGCTTTCTTCTTTTCCTGATTTTTGATGCAATTTCAGAATAAAAGATTCGTCTAGTTTTTGAGTGTCCAGTAAATATTCATTTCTGATTTTTTCTAAAAAGTAAATAATTTTTTTCTCAATAATATTGTCGTGATCACCTTCTTGGTAATACAAATTACCGATGGTTTTGGTAAAATCGACTGTCAAATTGGGCAGCGGCTCAATTATAGGAACTATACGTTGCTTCCGTTTGGCATTAAAAAGCATAAAAATTACCATTCCGATTAAGAACAGATACCAAGCCCATTTTAGTGCGGGCTGACTAAAAATGTAACGCAAAGGTGAGTTCGATATAGAGTCATTCGCATTCGACTTTAAAAACCAAAACACCTTTCCGGCAGGAATATACGAGACTACTTTTTCTGTATATTGATATGTATTGCTTTTTAATAAATGAAAATTAGTAAAAGCAGCAGGTTGTAAATGCACAATAAATTGGCCGTTTTTAAATTTAGTTTTTATAAAATTCGCACGAATCGAGTCGGTTTCTTGATAGCCTAAAATAGTTGTGTTTATGGTGTCAAAAGATTTAAAATAGCTTGCACTGCCTTCTTCTATTAACTTGTATTTTTGAGATCCTAATTGTGGATTTTGAATCCAGTTGTAACTGCTAGACTGATAACTGTAATCGACATCTAGTTCTATTTTAAGACTGTCTTTAAAAATTTTAGGCACTGAGGTAGTACTTATAAATGCCGTATTACCGTGACTTACAAAGTAAAAAATTTCTTTCCAAGATTCGTCATCAATTGGTGCGTTTTTAGCAATAGAAAGTAGTGTTCCTTGTAATTGGTAAGTTCCTACAATGCTATCAGGAACGTAATTGCTGTCTAGAAATTCATACGGAGTTTCGTTAATTTTTTCGATAGAATCATTCTTTAAAAGTTTTTGAGATTCCTTATTGAAAACGTACATTCCGAACGGAATTTTATCATTTATACCATAAGTTGGGCGCCAGTCAATTGGTTTAGGGCGGTTGTAATCGATCACCAAAATAAGAACTAACAACAGTACTAAAATGGCAATATATATTTTTATAGTTTTAGACATTGCTGAAAGTTTTTAGGGCTTTTTTAAAGCGTTGTTCTGCTTTTACAAAAGTATTTTCGTCGATTTCAAATTCGCCATACCAAATATAATTGTAGACATACGAAAGGTAACCAAACTCTTCTTTATGCGCTTGATTTTTTAATTCATACAAATAATCGGTATTGGTTTTCTCGATGTCCCATTTAATATGATGGTGCTGCGCCATTGTTTTAAGCAGCCATAAATAGTAATAACGAATGCTTATTCTCTTGTGACCCGACTGTAAACTTTCTTGAATCAGTTTTTCAAAATCAGCCAGATGGATATTTTTTTCAATATCAGAATAATTGATGTTTTTTTTGTGCGAATCTTTACCGAAAATCCACTGCCCTTCTTTATTAATTATCGCTTTTACAATTAAATAAATTACAAAAATAACTACAGCAGCAGCAATGACTTTCAAAACAATTTTCACCAAATTTACTGAGGTTTCGTTACTGCTAAATTGAAATAATTTTTGAAATAGTTGTGCCAGCCAATCTTTAAAACGATCCCAAGCATTTTTTTCGGGCGTTTTAAATTCGTACATAAAATCAGCCTCTTTGTAACTGTCTTTAAAGTTTTTTACAAATGACTTTTTCGAAATAGTACTCGAGTCCAACTGAATTATTCGCGAAGAATCGGTAGTATGCAATGCTGTTCCCGTCTCTTCAATTAGCGAACTTTCTTGCGCTTGGGTCAAAAAAGAAGTAAAGAAAAGTATTATAAAAATAAAACATTTATTCATTATCAGCTCCTATTAAATCAATATTACTAATTAATGAAGTGCTTTCATTTTCTTCGCGTAAGCTGTAGTAAATTAAACCTTGGTTGATTAAAACTAAATTATTGAAAAAATAGCTCAGTAAAACAGCCAAGATCATAATTACAGCTGCAAATATGCCCATGGTTGCCAGTCCTTCACTTTCGGGATCACTCATATTCGTTTGACCCGAACTAAAAAAGTAAATAATTCCGATGAAATAAGGGACCATCGTAATGATACCTTGCACAATTTGAATCAACATTAGCATAACAAAGGTGGTTCCTACAATTGTCCAAAACTGTTGCTTGAGCAGCAGAAATCCATTTTTAAACGCTCTAAAAAAGCCTGTTTTTTCGGTTAGATAATCGTAAAAACTTAAATTAATCCAAGCCAAAACAGCTGGCATAGCAATTAAAAGTAACGGCAAACCGATTATAATAAAGATCATTAAAAATAAAAGTGTAAAAAGAAGCATTAACAAAGGAAAGATAATAAAAACTAGACCAAGAATAAAAACCAGTAATCGTCCTGTATTTTTGGTCAATGCGGTAGTAATATCTTTAATCGTAAAATTAGCTTCAGGATTTTTAGATATGAAATGTAAATATAAAACGGGATACGCAAAATTCAGCATCGAAATAATGATAATGAGCAAAAAGAACAAGATTAAAGTGCCAATAAAAAGAATTGAATTCGAATTAAAATATTGCGAAAAATAGTCTGAGTTAGTGGTTCCAATAGAAGAAAACACTACTTCAAAATATACCTTAAAAATAAAGTACATTAGGAAACAGAGTACGAGTAAAAAACCGCCATTGATTAAAAGATAGTTTTTGAAAAAATGTTTTCCGTAGATTTTAAAGAAAGTAATGGTGTCGGAAATAAAATCGCTAAAATTTCTTTTTTTATAAAGTTGGAACATTTATTTGGCTGTTTTTTTTGTGAATAATATGAGGGTAAATCAAATAGTAAAATGAAATAATTCCGAGGGTAATTAGGATGATTCCAACACTCAGCCAATTAGGCATGTCAGCAGAATAGCGTGTGATAAACCCTTCTAAAAATCCAGCTGAAATCGTAAACGGGAAAGTGCTTGTAAAGATTTTAAAACTAGTTTTAAAACCTATTTTTAACGAATTAAAACGAGAATAAGTTCGTGGAAATAAAATAGCAGCACCTAATATAAAACCAGCTGCAGCCTCAATTACAATCGCAAAAATTTCCATAGAACCGTGTATCCAAATCCCACGAACACTTTCCCAAAACACATTTTCTTGATAAAAAAAATACTGAAAAGAACCGATCATGATGCAGTTTTGTAAAAAAATATAAAACGTGCCAATGCCACCAAAAACACCGTAGAGATAGCATTTTGCACCTACGTAAATATTGTTGAGCGTAATACCAATAAAACTACCCCAATTGCTACCAGAGCTATAGACGGCAACAGGATTTCCTTTTTTGATGTTCTCTAACGTCATGTTTACATAGCTATCGCCGAGAATAAGTCGAACAAAATCAGCGTCGAATTTTGCCGAAACTACGCCCATCGCAACAGTAGCAAAAAACAGTACAAAAGCATAGAATAAATAGCGTCTATACTCGTAAAGCAAAAGCGGAACTTCAGTCTTGAAAAAGTAGACAAGTCTATTTTTTTCTGTCCTTTTAGTTTTATAAATTTTTTGATAGATCTGTGACGCTAAATAATTTAGATAGATAACCGTTTTACTTTTAGGATAATAGGTTTGTGCGTAAGCCAAGTCATTCATCATTTGAATGTATAAATTAGCTAACTCATCAGGATTTTTTTTAGCTTTACCAAAAATAGCTAATTCAAAGTCTAGCCATTTTTCTTTATTTTGTTTTATAAAAGCAATTTCTCTCATTAGAGGCTAAAATATAAAATATGTCAGAATTATCTATAACAACTACACAAAATGTAGTAATAAATTTCAAAGCGGCTTCAGTAGGAGACCGAATGTTGGCCTATTTTATAGATTTAATTATTAAGATTGCTTACGGAATCGTAGTTTTTACCGTGTTTTTTTATTATTTCGGAATAAAAGATTTATTTAACGAATTAGATCAGTGGTCTATTTTTGCCATTATTTTGTTTTTTTATTTTCCAGTTATAATTTACACGATTACATTAGAAAGTATTTTTGAAGGACAAACGTTTGGAAAAAAATTAAGTAAAATTAAAGTCGTAAAACTCGATGGATATCAAGCAGGTTTTGGTGATTATCTAATGCGTTGGTTTTTTAGAATTATTGATATTTCGATAATGAACGGAATTATTGCAATTACTACCGTAGTGACAAGTAAAAACAATCAAAGATTGGGCGATATGGTCGCAGGAACGGCAGTAATTTCATTAAAAAATGACGTTAATATTAGTCATACTATTTTGGAGGAAATTGGAGAAGCGTATATACCAACGTATCCTTTAGTGATAAAATTATCCGACAATGATGTGCGCATTATTAAGGAAACTTTTGAGCGCGCACAACTCAAACATGATTTTGAAACAGTTGAAAAGCTAGTGACAAAAGTTGAAAGTGTTACTGGAATTAAAAATCAAACGGATTCTAAAGCCGATTTTGTTCGGGTAATTTTAAAAGATTATAATTTTTACACTCAAAGCATGTAGCAAATTACTGCTGCAAATTCGTTCTTTACAAACACGAAGAACTATAAAACTTAGAATTACTTAAAAAAAATCAATGTTCGAATTATTAGATCTTATTGGGACAATGGCCTTTGCGATGTCTGGCGCTTTAACGGCTATGAACAAAAAACTAGATCCATTTGGAGTTTTTATTATTGCATTTGTAACGGCGGTTGGTGGCGGAACATTGCGTGACGTGTTGATTGGTAGAACTCCGGTAGGTTGGATGCTCAATTTGGAATACGTTTACATCATAATTTTAGCTTTTTTTCTATCTATTCTTTTTCGAAAAAAATTTGATAAGCTGAGAACTTCTTTGTTTTTATTTGATACCATCGGATTAGGTGTTTTTACATTGATCGGACTCGAAAAAGGGATAAATGTAGGTTTGCATCCCGTAATTTGCATTGCCATTGGCACGATGACGGCATGTTTTGGAGGTGTTACTCGCGATATTTTGTGTAATGATATTCCAGTAATTTTTCATAAAGAAATCTATGCAACTATTTGTATTATTGGCGGAATTGTATTTTTTGCTTTGAAAGAATTTAATCTCAATAACGATATTTTATACTTGATTACTTCCATTGTAATTATTGTACTTCGATTAATGGCTGTGAAATTTAAATGGTATTTGCCGTCTTTAGAAGTTAAATCAGAATGAAAGACTTTACAGTAAAACGCTATACGAAAGAAAATCGTACGGTTTGGAATGAATTTATAGCAAAAGCTACAAATGCTACTTTTTTATTCAATCGTAATTTTATGGAATATCATAGCGATCGCTTTGAAGATTTCTCGTTATTAATTTATGAAAACAAAAAATTAGTAGCCGTTTTACCTGCAAATATTGTAAATTCAGATGTGTATTCGCATCAAGGATTAACGTATGGTGGGTTGGTTTATAATGAGAAACTGAAATTAGCTTCGTTCATTGAAGTTTTTAAATGCGTTTTGTCTTTTTTGAATGACAATAAGATTCAAAAATTACAACTCAAATTACTTCCATCTATTTATCATCAAAAGCCCGCTGAGGAATTAAATTATGCTTTGTTTTTAGCCGATGCGCTGTTGATTCGAAGAGATACTTTGGCTGTTACTGATTTAACAAAGCCCTATTCGTTTTCCAAACTTCGAAAAAGAGGCGTCGATAACGGTATCAAAAATAGTTTACTAGTAAAAGAAGTTTCTTATTTTGATGAGTATTGGAATGAAATATTAATTCCAAATTTAGCGGATAAATACCAAGCTAAGCCAGTTCATACTTTGGAAGAAATTACTAGATTAAAATCTTTTTTTCCAAATAAAATAAGGCAGTTTAACGTTTATGAAAATGGAAGTATTATTGCGGGAACTACAATTTTTGAAAGCGAGAACGTAGCGCATTGTCAATATATTTCGGGTAAAGAAGGAAAAAATGAACTAGGCGGATTGGATCTATTGTTTCATCATTTAATTACAGTTGTTTTTAAAGAGAAGCACTTTTTTGATTTTGGAATTTCCAATGAAAATCAAGGCAGAAAACTAAATCAAGGGTTATCATATTGGAAAGAAAGTTTCGGCGCAAGTACGATTGTTCAAGATTTTTCCGAAGTAGAAACGTCAAATTTTAATGCATTAGATACGATTTTGAAATGATACAATTTCTCGACTTAAAAAAAGTAAATGCGACTTATGAAACTGGTTTTCAAGAAAAATTGAAATCAGTTTTAGAAAATGGTTGGTACATTTTGGGTAATGAAGTTGCTGCTTTTGAAAAAAATTTTGCTAACTATTGCGGAATAAAATATTGCATTGGCGTCGGCAATGGTTTAGATGCGTTGGTTTTAATTTTCAAAGGATATATTCAATTAGGTGAATTGCATAAAGGAGACGAAGTAATTGTATCAGCGAATACTTATATTGCGAGTATTTTGGCTATTTTGCAAGCCGATTTGGTTCCAGTTCTGGTCGAGCCAAAATTAGAAACTTACAACATTAATCCCGATTTAATTCAAGAGAAAATAACAGCAAAAACAAGGGCAATTCTTGCGGTTCATTTGTACGGACAATTGGCTGAAATGAATCAAATTAACGCCATTGCGAGTCAAAATAACTTATTAGTAATCGAAGATGCAGCTCAAGCACACGGGGCAGTTTACGATTTTGGAAAATCAGGAAATCTATCTGATGCTGCTGCTTTTAGTTTTTACCCTGGGAAAAATTTAGGTGCTTTAGGTGATGGCGGAGCGGTTACGACTAATGATTCTGCATTAGCAAAAACAATTCAATCCCTTCGGAATTATGGTTCTGAAACCAAATATAAGAATGAATATATTGGTATGAATTCAAGATTAGACGAATTACAAGCGGCTTTTTTGAATGTAAAACTAACCAATTTAGATGCTGATAACAAACATCGTCGAACCATTGCAAAACGCTATTTGTCTGAAATTAAAAATGATAAAATTAGTTTGCCTTTTTGGGATTTGTCAAACAATCACGTGTTTCATTTGTTTGTCATTCGAACCGAAAAAAGAGATGAATTAAAACACTATTTATTAGAAAATGGAATTCAAGCGATGATTCATTATCCTATTCCGCCTCACAAACAAAAAGCATTTTCAGACTGGAATAATCTATCTTTCCCTATTACGGAGAAAATTCATAAGGAAGTTTTGAGTTTGCCGATTAATCCTGTAATGACAGTAGATGAGGTAGGTTTTGTGATTTCAATTTTAAATAACTATTAAATTGGATTTCATTAAAAAGATACTGCAAACAAATTTATTTAAAATCACTTCTTTAAATAGTTTGAGTGTACTATTAAAAATAGGAATAGGACTAATTACTTCAAAGTTATTGGCTGTTTTTGTTGGCCCAAGCGGAATGGCTTTGGTAGGAAATCTTCGAAATTTTTCATCGTCTTTAGAAAGTATTTCTAGTTTAGGATTCCAAAATGGAATTGTAAAATATGTTGCTGAAGAGAAAGAAAATCTGAATAAACTTCAAAAAATAATTGCCACCGTGTTTGTCAGTTTAGTAGTTGTTGCAGTCATTTTTAGTTTTGTTTTATATTTTTTGGCTGACTTTTGGAACCAAGAAATTTTCGGTAATCATTTTGACTATCAAATCATTTTTAAAGCAATTGCATTGGCTTTACCTTGGTATGCTATTTCTGTTTTTTTACTTTCGTTATTGAATGGTTTGGGTAAATTCAAGCAGGTTATTTGGGTAAACATAATAGGGAATTTGATAGGGTTATTAGTTTCTCTTTATATGATTTTGCATTTAAAAACATTGGGTGCTTTACTCTCAATTGTGATTTCACCCGCCTTGTTGTTTTTTGTAATCTTTTATTTTATCAATAAAGAATTTCGTTTTTTTGAAATGATTCGAGTTCGCAATTTTGATTTTCGAATTATAAAAAATTTATCGTCGTATTCACTAATGGCTTTGGTTTCTTCGGTTTTAGGACCTTTAGTTTTTTTAGCGATACGAAAAAATGTGATCGTTGTTGTAGGATTGGAACAAGCAGGTTTTTGGGAAACCATAACTCGGATTTCGACTTATTACATGATGTTTATTACCACAATATTATCGGTTTATTTTTTTCCTAAATTAGCTGTAGCCAAAAATAGAGAAGAGACTAAAACCGTTTTTTGGAGTTTTTATAAAAACATTTTAACCTTATTTATAGTGGTTTTAATTGTTATTTATTTTGCTCGTTTTTTTATTATTAAATTACTTTTCACTAGTCAATTTCTTCCAGTTACAAGTTTGTTTTTATGGCAATTAATGGGTGATTTTTTAAAAGCTGCAGCTTTGATTTTGGGTTATCAATTCTTTGCTAAAAAAATGACAATGGCTTTTATTATTTCAGAAATTGCCTCACTTGCGGTATTTTATTTTTTGAGTAATTATTTAGTTCCTTTATTTGGAGTAAAAGGAGTTGTCATGTCTCAAACTTTTGATAATTTTGTTTATTTATTAGTGTTGGCAATCTATTTTAGGAAAAGTTTATTTTAAATTTTTTAAATTGAATATTTATATTACAAGTATATAAAAAAAATGAAAAGCTTAGATTACAGTTCTTTTCGATTAGAAATTATAAAAACAATAAAACGGGAAAATACTTTTGATAGGGAAGAGTGAAAGTAGATAATTTTTTAGCAAAACCTTAATTTTAGTTCTAAAGGGATGTATTTTATAAAAAGCCAAATATCAAGAGATTGGTAGGCTTTTGTCATTTCATAATGAAGCCGTTTTAAGAGCGCCTTGTTCTCTGCTCTAGTTTTGTTTAGCGCAATGGCTTTCTTAATAACGAGGTAAGAGGAATAATTTAATTTTCGAGTTTTTGAATTTAATTTCGTGTAAAATTGTGAACCAAGCGAGCCTTGGATTTCTCTTTTTTGAATTAATATAGAATCAATAAAATCAAAATTAAAACTTCTCGAAGTTCTAATCCATAGATCTAAGTCTTCATAAGCTAAATTTTCGTCATAGCCATTTAGTTGATTTAAAACTTCTCTTTTTATCATTGAAGAAACCGAACAAATCATGCTGCTTTGGTTTAACATGGCTAAATAAATATCTCCTGAAGAAGGTTTTTGTATTGCTTTTTTTTCAGTATTTACATCATAATAGTATCTAAGATGAGTATTGGTATCGGATATTAATTCAGCGTTGCCGTAAACAATTCCTAAATTTTTTGATTTAGAATTTAAAAAAGTATTTAGTTGTTTTTCAACGCAAATGGGAAGTAAAACATCATCGGCTGCTAAATCTATTATGTAATCACCTTTTGCTAGCTGTAATGCTTTATTGAAAGTTTTAGTGTTCCCTAGGTTGGTTTCATTTGAAATAAATACAACGTTAGGATATTTTTTAAGCCAAATTTCGATGGTTTCTTTAGAATTATCATTGCTGTTATCATCGATAATAATTAATTCTATGTTTTTATAGGTTTGGTTTAAAACTGAATTTAATGACTCTACTACGAATTCCTCATGATTATAACACAAACAAATAACACTAACTAATGGATGGTTTTGCATAAAATTAAAAAGGTTGTTTCTGGAATTAAATTAGTGTTTGAAAAAAATCAAAAATAGGGATAATTGAATAGATTTATTTCAAGTAGACGTGTATTTGTTTTAATATTAATTTTTTATAAAACAAATAATTATGGATTTTGTATAATATTTATACATTTGCCCAAAGATAAAAAATACTTGGAAGAGATTTATACTATTAACGACATTGAGTTTTTAATTTCGACCCAAAATAGAAATTCTCTTGACTTTTTGGAGTCAATTTTTCCCAACGGTTATCTTCTAAACAACCTATTGATAGTTAATCAAACAACTAAAGATAATATTTTAATATCTAATGATGAAGGAGTAAGAGTTGTAAATTCTTTTGAAATTGGAGTAGCAAAAAGTAGAAATATAGCTCTCGAAAATGCGAAGAAAAAGTTGTTGGTTTTTACAGATGATGATGTAAATTATTTAACTACAACAAAAGAAACAATTCTTAAAGCATACAATTTATTTCATAATGCTGACGCGATTTTATTCCAAATCCAAAAAAATGATACTGTTTTATTTAAGAAATATCCCAAAAACATCCAAAATCCTATTTCTATTTTTACAATTCTTAATTGTGGAACTATCGAAATTACGTTGAAAAACCCCAATTTATCAATTCAAAAAGCAAAGTTTAATGAATGGTTTGGTTTAAATTCTTTTTTTGATTTAGGAGATGAACCTCTTTTTTTAATGGAAATGAAGAGAGATGAAAAAAAGTTGATTTTTTATAATGAAACAATTGTTACTCATAGTGATAAATCTACAGCAGACAAAATTATACTATCCAAGAAATATTATAATTTAGGAGCTTTTTACAAAAGGATATTTCCTGATTTGTATTTTGTTTGGTTAGTTCTAAAAATTGCATTTGATTTGAAACAAAAAAAAATTAAATTAAAAAACCTAGTTACTGTTGTTCGAAATGCTAAACATGGAATACGAAAATTAAATTCTTTAGAAAAAGAAAAAAATAATTTATTATGAATATTCAAATCATTGAAATTCCAAAAATAGAAGAACCAAGAGGGAATATTTCTGTAATAGAAAACGATATTGTTCCTTATGAAATAAAGCGTGTTTATTACTTATACGATGTTCCAAGCGGCTCTGAACGAGGTGGTCATGCTCATAAAAATTTGAAACAATTCCTTATTGCATTAAGCGGAAGTTTTGACGTTATTGTAAATGATGGAAAAGAAAAAAAAACAATCTGTCTAAACAAACCCAATTATGGCTTGCTTATCAATTCCGGAATTTGGCGAGAATTAAATAATTTTTCTTCAGGATCTGTTTGTTTGGTAATTGCTTCAGAAGTTTATATTGAAGAAGATTATATTAGAGATTTTGAGGAGTTTAAAATCTATGCTAGTCATAAATAGAAAAATCAATACCTATTTTTTTTATATAATTTTTAAAGTTAAATAAAATACGTAAACAAAATGGTGGTATTTGGAATAAAGCCCAAATTTTAAAATAACTTTTTTTGAGGTCAATATCTTTGATATAGAAGTTTGTTTTATCGGTATAACCAAAAATGTAATAACGAAGTCCATATTCGATTCGGTATTGATCTAAATTTTTTTTTAAATTAGAATCGTGTTGTTCCGCAATTTCAAATTGTTCAAAGTCCATTAATTTCATTAAACCAATCTTGTTTTTCGCCAAGCTATTTGGAATATCGAAATGGTAAATAGCTGTTATTTTATTGGTAATTGCAACGGGATAATTAATTCCAATTTTAGTCCATAACTCTAAATCTTGACCATTTGTAACTCCAGGTGTAAATGCTCCTATTTTTTCTAAAGTCTTTTTTGGAATGGCCAAAGAAGAAGTCCACGAAATTCTATATGGAAAGTTTGAAAAAAAGTAATTGTCTATAATTCCACGATAAGAATTTTCAATTCCATTAAAATAAGGAAATTGAAAATGATGTTTGGTAGTTTTAATTTTATAGCGAGAGCAGTACATTCCAGAATTTGGAAAATTATGGTATAAGTCAGCTAATTCCTGTAAATGATTCGGAAACCAAAAATCATCGGCGTCTAAAAATGCAATAAGTTTTCCTTGAGATTTCTCAATTCCCAGATTTCTAGCTACAGAAACGCCTTGATTTTTTTGAGTGTAAAGTTGAATTTTTTCATCATTGAACTCGAGTACCTTAGTTTTACTTTCATCGGTAGATTCATCATTAATTACAATAATTTCATAATCTTTGAAAGTTTGATTTAGAACACTTTTTAATGTGTTTTCAATATACGCTGCTTTGTTATAGAGCGGAACGATTACCGAAAAAAATGTCATAGGTTAGATTTTATTTTAAGATACTGTAATATCCCAATTTATAAAAATCAAACAAATATAAATTTGGATTTTCAGACGTTAAGTTATTTAAAATACGTTGTTTGTTTTTAGTATAAATTACTTTCACGACACCAATTAGATAAAACTTTTTTAAAATGGAATAAATAGAACTCAATTTAATGTCTTTATATTCTGTTTTTTTATTGCTAATTAATTGGTGTAAAGTATTCACTGCGCTTTCCGATTTTTTTATAAAATCAATACTGTTTTCATCATTATAATGGATTAGAGGATTTTCAATGTGAAGTACTGGAATGGAATTTACACGTAGTGTTTTCATAAAAACAGCATCTTCATAACCATATTCACGGATGAATTCAGGAAAAGGATTTTTTAAAAGAATTTCTTTTCTTAGGAGTAAATTCCATGTGAATACAAAATCGTACTTATTTTGAAGTCTATAATCCAAAGTTTTCGATTCTCGACTTATTCCATATTTCCAACGAAGTATTTTTTCTTTTGGTGGAATAATATTAGAATATTTAACTCCTCCAAAGATTATTGTAGAAAATTCCGATAATAAAGAAATGTAATTTTTAAGGTAGAACTCACTTTCTGGTAGCGCGTCCGCTTCCATAATTAGTACATAGTCATGTTTTGATGATGAACATAGTAAATTAATGTTTTTTCCACGACCTAAATTCTCGCTATTAACGGAAAAAGTACAATTTGGTAACAAATTTATTGCTGTATTTTCCGAAATAAATTTCTGACTTACATCATCTTGAACTATTATTTCATAAACAATTCCTAAACTGTCAGCTTGCTTTTTTAATTCTCGAACAAGCGGGTAAACATCGTAATTGTAAACTGGAATTAAAATGGAGAGCATTACACGGTTTTCTGAACTACTTCAAAAATACGTGCATCTTCACATTTTAAAGTTTTAGAGGGGAACTTCATCAACAAAGCATAATCATGCGTTGCCATAATAATAGTTTTTCCGTTGGCATTAATTTTTCTCAGCAATTCTAATACTTCAGCACTAGTTTGTGGATCTAAATTTCCAGTCGGTTCATCGGCAAGAATAAATTCGGGATCATTTAATAAAGCTCTTGCAATGGCTACACGTTGTTGCTCTCCACCAGAAATTTGATGTGGCATTTTATGTGCGTACCCTTTCATTCCTACTTTATCAAGGACTTCATCAATTTGATGTTCCATATCTACTTTAACCGTCCAACCGGTTGCTTTGAGCACAAACATCATATTTTCTTTGATCGATCTGTCTGGAAGAAGCTTAAAGTCTTGAAACACGATTCCAATTTTACGTCTCAAATACGGAATTTCGCTTTCTTTTAAAGTCGCCAAATCAAATTCAACAATATGTCCTTCACCTTGAGTTAGCGGTAAATCACCATAAAGTGTTTTCATGAAACTACTTTTTCCAGAACCTGTTTTACCAATGATATATAAAAACTCACCATGTTTTACGTCCAAATTTACGTGAGCTAAAACTTCTCTTCCTTCCTGGTATATAGTTACATCTTTTAAAGACAGTACGGTTTCCGACATAATAAAATTGATTTGAATGGTAAAAGTACTAAGTTAATGACTGTATTCAAAATAAAATGCAACCGTTTTAGAAAAGATTTAAAGCTAGAAAAAATGCAGTTGCATTCTATTTCTAAAGCCTGTGATTTTCAACAAAATCAATTGAAACTGAATAAATCTTTCGTTTGTAATTCATAATAAAAGCTTAAATCATTCCGTTATAGAGCTTAGAAATTGATATATTTGACTATTAAAGAAAAATTAAAATGCATAAACTTTCGAAATTCTTTTTATTGCCAACCCTAGTTTTTTCGGGGTTAATTTCAGCTCAAAAATCAACTATTTATACCTACGATCTTAAAAATTTTGATCGAGCACTTTCCTTATATAACGACAATCAGTACAAGTCGGCTCAGCTTATGTTTGAAAAAGTTCAAGACAAAGAGGTGAGTGAAGAAGTCAAATCGGATTGTGCCTACTACATTGCCAATTGTGCTATTCGCGCCAACGATCCCAATGCAGATGCATTGATGGAGCGTTTTGTTGCGGAATATCCAACAAGTACCAAAAAAAATCAAGCGTATGTTGAAGTTGCGCATTTTTATTTTAATCAAGGAAATTATCCAAAAGCATTGCAATGGTTTGACCGCGTAGATGAAGGATACATGAGCCAATCTGACTTGGAACGTTTTAATTTCCAAAAAGGATACAGTTATTTTAACGCTAAGCGAAAAAAAGAAGCTACAACGTATTTAACTAAAGTAGTTAACTCTAAAGAATTCGGTTCTCAAGCTAAGTATTATTTAGGATTTATGGCTTATGAAGGCGATGATTATAAAGAAGCAACCAAATATTTTGATGCGGTTTCTGGCGAAGAAAAATATAAAGAGAAGTTGTCTTATTACCAAGCAGACATGAACTTTAAACTGGGTAATTTTGACAAAGCAATCGAATTAGGAACTAAGGCGATGGCCAAATCGAATGCGATTGAAAAATCAGAATTGAGTAAAATTATTGGAGAAAGTTATTTCAACTTAAAACAATACGACAAAGCAATTCCGAATTTAGTAAATTATAGAGGTAAAAAAGGAAAGTGGAATAACACTGATTATTACCAATTGGGCTACGCGTATTATCAGCAAAAAGACTACGAAAACGCCATTTCTCAATTCAATAAAATTATTGACGGAAATGATTTTGTAGCACAAAATGCCTATTACCATTTGGGCCAAAGTTATTTGAACAGTGATAAGAAACCGCAAGCTTTGAATGCGTTTAAAAATGCTTCAGAAATGTCTTTTGACGCCGCAATTCAAGAAGATGCTAGTTTAAATTACGCTAAAATCAGTTATGATATTGGAAATTCTTACCAACCTGTTCCTTCGGTTTTATTAGGATTTCTAAATAAATATCCAAATAATGCGAATAAATCGGAAGTAGAAAAATTACTGATTGACTCATATATTTCTTCTAAAAATTATACCGAAGCATTGACTTTATTAGAGAGAAATAAATCTCCCGAAAATCGTTTGGCGTATCAAAAAGTTTTGTTTTACAGAGGTTTAGAGTTGTACGCTGAAGGAACGTATGAGGAAGCCTTGAACATGTTTATGAAATCAATTAGCGAAAATAAAAGTCCAGAGTTTACTGCTCGTGCAACCTATTGGAAAGCAGAGTCAGAATATACGACCAACAATTTTAAAGAAGCACTTTTAAGTTACAAACAGTTTGCTGGAATGGCAAGTGGTAAAACCGTATCAGAAGCTAAAAACATTAACTATCAAATTGCATATTCGTATTTTAAATTAAAAGAATACGATTCAGCAGCAAAGTCATTTCAAGATCAAATTGATTCTTCAAAAGGCGATAGCGTTCGTTTAGCAGATTCGTATTTGCGTTTGGGCGATTGTCAGTTTGTTTTAACAAAATACTGGCCAGCGATGGAAGCGTATAATAAAGCAATCGATTTAAAAAGTGTCGATTCTGATTATGCCTTTTTTCAAAAAGCAATCAGCTACGGATTTGTGGCAAAGAATGATCGTAAAATAGAGGAATTGAATACATTCATTCAATCGTACAAAAAATCGCAGTACCGTGACGATGCTTTATATGAATTAGGAAATACATACGTTGCAGCTCAAAAAGAAGAGTTAGGAATTAAAACATACAATCAATTAATTTCAGAATATAAAGGAGGTTCATTTACAGCAAAAGCAATTTTAAAAGAAGGATTGATTTATTACAATTCAGACCGTAATGATCAAGCGTTAGTGAAATTTAAAAAAGTAGCTGCCGATTTTCCAAAAACACCAGAAGCATTAGAGGCAGTGGCAACAGCACGATTGATTTATGTAGATAGCGGAAAAATTGCCGATTACGCTTCGTGGGTGCGTACATTGGATTTTGTAGATGTTAGTAATGCCGATTTAGAAAATGACACGTACGAGGCAGCGAGCAAACAGTTTGAGCAAAATAATAGCAAACAAGCCATTACTGGATTTAGTAGTTATGTAAGTAAGTTTCCGAACGGAATGCATGCCTTGGATGCTAATTTTAAATTAGGGCAATTGTTATTTGCAGAAGGTTCTGAAAGTAAATCAATTGCCAATTATGAGTATGTAGTGAATCAATCGCGCAATGAGTTTACAGAGCAATCTTTGTCTCGTTTATCTTCAATTTATCTGAAAGCAAAAAATAATGATAAAGCAGTTCCTGTTTTATTGCGTTTAGAAAATGTAGCCGAATTTCCTCAAAATAAAACCTACGCACAATCTAATTTAATGAAGGTGTATTATGATAAAAAAGATTATACTAATTCGGTTACCTATGCAGATAAAGTTTTAGCAAATCCAAAAGCAGATGAAAGCATTAAAAGTGATGCGCAAATTATTGTGGCACGAGCAGCGATGCAAACTGGAGAGGAAGACAAAGCAAAAGAAGCGTATGCAAAGTTAGCAACGACATCAAAAGGAGAACTAGCGGCTGAATCATTGTATTACGATGCTTATTTTAAAAATAAGGAGGGGAAATTTGAAAGTTCGAATACTACGGTTCAAAAATTAGCTAAAAATTATTCGGGATATAAATATTTTGGAGCCAAAGGTTTAGTTATCATGGCAAAAAATTTCTACGGATTAAAAGACAGTTACCAAGCGACTTATATTTTGGATAATGTGATTCAGAATTTTACAGATTATCCAGATGTAGTTTCAGAAGCAAAAAAAGAATTAGCACTGATAAAAGCGGAAGAGTCGAAAACAAACTCATCGATTACAAAGTAATAAAGAGCTTTTGTACCTAAAATCTGAAAGTAATGAAATTACCGTTTTATATCGTTGATGTTTTTGCCAAAGAAAAATATGCAGGAAATCAACTGGCTGTTTTTATGAATGCGGAAAATTTGAGTACGACAGACATGAAAAAAATTGCGAGAGAAATTAATTTTGCAGAAAGTACTTTTGTAACTAAATTAAATGTGGAATCAAATTCGGCTGAAATTCGAATTTTTACGCCGTCGCAAGAAATGCAGTTTGCTGGGCATCCTATTATTGGAACCTCTTGGATTTTGATGAATAAAATTTTTAGAAATAATCCGAAGGAAATTGAGTTGACAGTAAAAATTGGAGCAATTCCAGTTACAGAAAGAAACAACTTGGTCTGGCTAAAAGCAGCGCAACCACAATTTTTCAATACACTCTCCAACGATGAATTTTTTAATTTCTCAAATTTGAAGAGCGCCGATTTTGATTTGAGATTTCCAATTCAAGAAGTCACTACAGGAAGTGCATTTGTACTAGTTCCTATTGCAACAAAAAAAGCATTAGATGCGATAAAGTTAGATGTTGAGAAGGTGAATACTTGGTTAGGCAGGAATTGCACAACTGAGCATAAAGCACTCTATTTTTTTTGTTTGGAAGAGGGTAATTTAACTTCTAGAATGTTGTATTTGCAAGACAATCAGTTAATGGAAGATGCAGCTACAGGAAGTGCGAGCACGTGTCTGCAAGCGTTTTTATTGCATTATTTTAGAACTGATTTGAAAATCACGAATCATCAAGGAGAAATGATGGGAAGGCCGTCACAAATAGAATTTGATGGGAAAGTGGTACAAGATAACTTTGATATTAAAATTGGCGGAAAAACGCACTTCATCGCGCAAGGCGAATGGAGCTTATAAGTAAAATAATTTAAGTAAAATAAATATATTAAAAGGAGACTTTTAGCAAAATAAAATAAAAAGGAATGATTCAAATTCAAAATAAAATTGTTGTTATCGCGGTGCTATTTACTTTTCAGTTGTCTTTTGGACAAAAGAAAGAAGAAACGATTGGTTCGCAAGTAGTTAATGTGGTTAAACCGTACACGCCAACTATTTCAGATGCGTATAAAGTAAAAGATACGCCTCCAACTGATGATGAAGGAAATAAAGCTAAAGAAACGATCAAGTATACTATTTTTTCATTTCCAGTAGCTTCTACTTTTACGCCTTCTAAAGGGAAAGCAGAAGGAGTTGAAAAAGCAAAAAAAGAATATTCATTTGGTAATTATGCAACGCTTGGTGTGGGTAATTACGGAACATTAAATGCAGAGTTATTTGTCACGCAAGAGTTAGGTAATAATGACTATCTAGCAGGGATGTTTCGTCATCATTCGTCTCAAGGTGGCATTAAAGACGTGGAGTTAAATGATAAATTTTACGATACTTCTTTGGATTTAGCCTACGGAATGAACGATCGTTACATGTCATGGAATGTAGATTTAGGCTATCAAAATCAAGTATACAACTGGTACGGGTTGCCTTCAGAATTTGGCGCTAATCTTTCGCAAAACGACCGGGCTTTATTGGTAGGTGCTATTGCACCAAAACATTCCTACAACACCATTACTTTGGGTGGTAAAATGGAATTTACAGAAAGTATTTTTGATAAAGTAAGTTTAAATTATACGCGTTTCATGGACGGATTGGATTCGGCTGAAAACAGATTTTCATTCAAGCCTTCTTTTAAAGTTAGTGTGATGGACCAAACTATACATACTGATGTAATAGTGGATTATGTGGGCGGAAGTTTTGCTGCTAATTATGCCAATACACAAGCTATAAAATACGGCTTTACTAATTTTGGAATTGTGCCAAGTTTTGTAGTAACCGAAGACGATTGGACCTTGCAATTGGGAGCTGGTTTGTTTTACAGTTTAGACAATGAACGTTCTAAAAATAAAATTTATTTATATCCGCAATTTAACGCCTCCTATAACGTAGTGAATGATTTGATGATTTTTTATGTCGGTGCAGAAGGAAGTTTAGAACAAAATTCATATGCTGATCTGGTAGGACAAAATTCATTTTTGTCACCAACTTTAGATATTAAGCCAACAAGCAAACAATACGATGTTTTTGCAGGTTTAAAAGGAAAATTAGCGAATAATGTAAATTATAATATCAACGCCTCGTATGTGAACGAAGAAAATAAAGCGCTCTTTAAAAGCAATAATTATAGTGAAGTTGCTACAAATAAAGACTATGCTTTTGGAAATTCTTTGGCTGTGGTATACGATGGTGTGACTACGACAAGTTTTTATGGAGAGTTAAAAGCAGACTTTTCTGAAAATGTAACTTTTGGCATTAACGCAAGATTTAATAGTTACAGTACCGATTCGAAACAAGAAGCTTGGAACTTACCAACCATTAAAGTGGGGTCTAGTTTAGAGGCAAGTATAACCAAACAATGGTTTGCAGGCTTTAATGTTTTTTATGTCGGAGAGCGTAAAGACGGGCAACTAAACACGTCTATCAATTATATTGTTGATCCAACACCAATTACTTTAAAAGGATATTTTGACGCTAATGCGCACGTTGGTTACAAATACACTGAAAGATTAACTGCTTTTTTAAGACTAAATAACATTGCTAATCAACAATACGAAAGATGGTTAAATTATTCGGTTCAAGGTTTTCAAGTGGTAGCAGGAGCAAATTATAAATTCGACTTTTAAAAGAGACAGTGCTGTATAAAAAAAGCTTCCTAAATGTAGGAAGCTTTTTTTGTTTCAAGAAGTAAAAAGTTACTCCATAAAAGGAACTGCGATACGAACTTTATCCCATCCTATATTTAAAATGATTCCTTTGTCGGCTTTGGTGAAAACCATAGAAAAAGCTTCCAAAGATTCTGCATCTTGTGTTATTGGAGTTTTTAAATGAGCGACGTCATTCTTTTGATCATATGTATATGATCCCCAAGTATTTAAATCTTTGTTTAAAATAATAGTACACGAATCATTAGTGTCGGGAAGTATAAATAATGCATAAGATCCCGCTTTGATTTTAGTATTCCCAAATTTTACATCTTTATAAAAGGTAATTTCTGGTGCTTCATTAGCGCCAGTTCGCCACACTTTTCCAAGAGGAGCCAATTCTTCTAAACCACGACCTTTAAGTTGTGGCCTGCCGTAAATGATTCGTGCTGTTTTATTAGCATCTTTGTAATCGTTTGGATAAGAGGCAATGTCCATCGGACTTTTGTCTAAGGCCGGAAATTTTTGCGCATTTACGTTGCTCGAAAATACCATCAGTATTCCGAATGCAGCCGTAGTAATAAGAGAAGCTTTTTTCATAATTGTTTTGATAATGGATTAAAAAGATAAAATTATCAATTGTTTGTGTGATATTCTACATAAGGATGTTAAATTTATGAAACCTCATTTTAATGTTTGTAGCATTTAAATTTAAAGCATCAATTTAAAACGCTACTCTTCGCAAAACTGTTTAACCTTTGTATATTTGCGTCCTAGCACCTTAAAGAAATGACATTTAAACAAAAAACACATTCGTACTATTTACAATTAGTTCAAGACCGAATAGATGTTTTCAAAGACATGATTTTGGCATTAACTGAGGACTCTAAAAATGATGCAAAAGGTTCTGCGGGAGATAAGCACGAGACGGCCTTATCAATGATGCATATTGAACAAGAAAAATTGACCATGAAGCTCAAAGAATCGTTGACTCAAAAAGCGATTTTAGATAAAATTGATAGTAGTACAGTTGCAAAAACTATTATTTTAGGTAGTTTGGTCAAAGCCAATGGCATTTATTTATACTTAAGTGGAGCGCTTCCAAAAATTAAAATTGATGATGTAAATGTTATTGCGCTTTCTCCACAATCTCCGTTAGGAAATAAATTAATGGGAAATGCTGTAGGTTTTACTTTTGAGATTAACGGTACAACGTATTTAATTGAAAGTATTATGTAAATTCTTTTTTTTGCTAAAAATTAAGTTCTGAGGAAAAAACACAAAGAATGAACAAACACTGCTTTTTTTGTTAAATCCTGTGGTTTTTCGAGGGGTTAAATTCTTAAAAAAGCACGATTCCTTCATGAAACTTTTGTAAATTCGCCAACCTACAAGTTTGATTTTAAAACTAAATAAATTATGAATAAAATAATGACAGTCGACGTTTTGTCGAGTATTAAAGGAGCACAGCCTTCAGAGTCCGTGAACCAATTGTTTGATGTAATTAAAAATGCAATTCCCTCAAATAGTAATGCTGCAAATAATGTCAATCATAATTGTGTTTCTGTAAGTGATTTAAGGGATGATGTTGTAATTGAGAGCTCGGCTATCGAGAAACAAATTATTATAGAAAATTTCCCAAACAGTAAAAATGGATTTTTAGTAGTTGCTAAAGTTATAGAAGGATAAAAAAATGGATTCTCAGATAAAAAAAATACACCAGCAATTGGTGTCTAAACAAATAACTTGTACGGCTTTGGTACAAGAAAAATTAGACTTACTTAAACAAAACACCTACAATTCGGTAAATTCAGTTTTAGACACTTTAGCGCTAGATTTAGCAGCAAAAGTGGATACTAAAATTGCAAACGGTGAAACAATCGGTTTGTTAGAGGGAATTCCTTTTGGAATTAAAGATGTCTACATGGTACAAGGAACCTATACAACAGCAAGTTCGGATTTACTAAAAAATTACAAATCACCCTATACAGCAACTGCTATTCAGAAATTATTGGATGCTGGTGCAATTCCGTTGGTTAAAGAAAACTGCGATAGCTTTGGTCACGGTTCATCAAGTGAAAACACCATCTTTGGTGCTGTAAAAAACGCTGTTAATCCTGAATTAGTATCAGGAGGTTCTAGCGGTGGTTCTGCGGTGAATGTTGCCAAAGAATATACGGTATTTTCTATAGGTGGAGATACAGGAGGTTCGATTCGTCAGCCTGCCGGATATAACAAAATATATGGTTTTAAACCAACGTACGGAAGAGTTTCAAGATTTGGATTAATGGCTTATGCTTCTTCTACGGATTGTGTTGGACCCTTGGCAAAATCAATTGAAGATATCCGAATTGTGTTGAATGTAATGAGTGGAAAAGATCCGAAAGATCAAACTTCAATCACATCATCTGCAATTAGCGAAGAAGTGCTTACAGCTTCGACTGTAAAAACAATAGGATATTTTAAGAACTTCATCGAAAGTGAAGCAATTGATGCAGAAGTAAAAGTAGACTTTTTAGCGGCAATCGAAAAAATTAAAGCAAACGGAATTACAGTAAAAGAATTGGATTTCTTTCCATCAGATATTTTAGTTTCTACTTACTATACGTTAGCAATGGCAGAAACAGCTTCAAATTTATCTCGTTTAGATGGTACAAATTACGGAAACCGTATTGAAGCAGAAAATTTGATAGAAACGTATGCAGTAACGCGTTCTGAAAACTTTTCTGAAGAAACAAAACGCAGAATTGTTGGTGGAAATCAAGTATTGTCTCAAGGTTTCTCGGATGCTATTTATTTGAAAGCATTGGCAGTAAGAGATCAGATTTCTGAGAATTTCCGTAAGGATTTTGAAGAAGTTGATATTGTTTTATCGCCAGTTACACCAAGCACACCACCTAAAATTGGAGACAGTTTAAAGGATCCTTTGGCAATGTATTTGTCAGATGCTTACACTGTTGGTTTTAGTTTAGGACAATTACCAACAATGACTGTGCCACAAGGAACTGCAACGGGATTGCAAATTACGGCAGCAAAAAATAATGATGAAGCAGTGATGCAATTTGCTAACTTCTTAAAAGATACAATATAATGGAATTGGAGCAATTAAATGCGGCTATAATAGCCCACGATTTAGAATTGGTAATTGGGATTGAAACTCACGTCCGATTAAACACCAAAACCAAGTTGTTTTGTTCTTGTCCAAATCAAGAAATAGAAACACCTAACCAAAATATATGTTCGGTTTGTACGGGACAAATGGGAGTTTTACCTGCCTTAAATAAAGAAGCAATTACAAAAGCAATTTATTTTGGAAAAGCGGTAGAATCGACTTTTAGTAATGAAGTGATCTCCTGGGATAGAAAACATTACGAGTATCCAGATAACCCAAAAAACATTCAGATAACACAATTTCATAATCCGATAATTCCTGACGGACACGTTTCTTGTTATAGAAATGATGGTTCTCAATTTACGGTCAATCTAACTCAAGTTCATATTGAGGAAGATGCAGCAAAATTGATGCACGAAAAGAAGGTCTCTTTAGTCGATTTTAACAAAGCAGGAGTACCGTTAATTGAGATTGTAACAGAACCTTGTCTTCGCAACATCGAAGATGCTTCCACGTATGCGCAATACATTCAACGTATTGTTCAGAATTTAGGAATTTCAGAAGCGAATTTGGAGAAAGGAGAATTTAAATCGGATGTTTCGGTTTCTTTGCGTAAAAAAAATTCTACGGAGTTAAATCCAAGAACAGAAATCAAAAACTTGAACTCATTTAAGTTTATGATTGAAGCTTTGAAAGAAGAAGTAGAGAAACAATTCAATTATTTCATCGAAAATAAAGCGTTTAGACCTGATCAAACGACTGTTTTATGGGATGCTGATTTAAAGCAAACCAAAGTAATGCGTAAAAAAGAGTTTGAGGCCGATTATCGTTTTATCTCAGAACCTGATTTGCCTTTTGTAAACATCAAAAAGGAAATTGACGCAATATCGGTTGATACTGCAGCTTTGCCTTATGCAGTTGAATCTATTTTGATTAACGGAGGTGTTTTACCACAAGATGCAAAATTCTTTACTGCGGATGCGTTGCGTTCTAGAACCTTTGTAACTTTAAATAATTCCCTTAACGACGCTTCATTTGTTGCCAAAACTTTGGCTAATAATGTAAAAGCAGAGGACTACGTTAACATTCATAATATTGAACATTTAATTACCATTTTTGTTCTGTTTAAAGCAGAAAAAATAACGGCAGTTTTAGTTCAAAATGCGATTGCAGGATATTTGAAAGATCAAAATTTTGATTATCAAAAGTACTTCGCAGACAATACCATTTCTGAAGAAAAAATTCAAGAAGTAATTGACAAAGTGCTTTCTGAAAATGAGGCTGTTGCCAATGATATAAAAGGAGGTAATGAAGGAAAAGCGGGTATTTTAGTTGGTAAAGTTTTAGGTATAGTTGGTAAAGGTGCCGATGGAAAAGTAATTCGTAAAATTATTTTAGATCAATTAGGTGCAGTTGCGACTTTAGAAAAAAATCAATCAGAATCGGTTTCAGAAGTATCAGTTGTTGAAAATAAAGAAAGTCAAGAAGAATCCCTTCCGGAAGTTCCTATTATTATAAAAGACAGCTACAGAACACATAAAATTTCGCAATTGTCGGAAACCAATATTGGCGAAGTAGTAGAGTTGTCAGGTTGGGTAGCGAGTGTTCGTGATCATGGTGAGTTGATGTTTATTGACTTACGTGATTCAAGTTATGAGATTTTCCAAGTACGTATTAGCAGAGAGTCATTTCCTAATATTGATGACTTAGTGAAGATAAAATCAGAATCTGTAATTTCGGTAAAAGGAACTATAGTTGGTCGTAATGAAGACGATTACAATGCAGGTTTGCGTACAGGTAAAATTGAAATGGAAACTTCTGTTTTAGAAATATTGAATTTGTCTAAAACATTGCCTTTTGAAATAAAGAGAGCAGCAAAAACAAACGAAGCAATTCGTTTTCAGTACAAATTTTTGGATCACAGAAATGAAGAGGTTCGTAGAGCGATCGTAAACCGTCATAAAGTAATTAAATTATTGCGTGACATTTTAGATACAGAAGAATTTTTAGAAATTGAAACACCAATTTTAAGTGCAGGAACCGATGAAGGCGCACGCGAATTCATTGTTCCAACTCGTAAAGGTTCAGGGTTGTTTTATACGTTACCACAAGCACCACAACAGTTCAAACAAATGCTGATGGTGAGTGGTTATGAGAAATATTTTCAGATTGCACGATGTTTTAGAGATGAGGATTCTCGTGGAGATCGTCAGCCTGAGTTTACCCAGTTGGATATTGAAATGGCGTATGCAAGTATGCAACAAATTATTGATTTAAATAGTAAAATGTTTAATGAAATAGTGACTAAGATATACGGTAAAAAATGGATCTTACATCCGTTTGAAGTAATTACCTATAAAAACGCCATGGATTTTTACGGTTGCGACAGACCTGATTTACGCTATGGTTTAAAAATGCAAGACATCACGGAGATTGTCAAAGAAACGACTTTTCAGGTATTCAGCAAGCCAATTGATGAAGGTGGAATTGTAAAATGTATTAAAGTTTCGGCCCAAGAGCAAGGAAACAAACGTATGTCTAAAGGTCAGATCGAAACTTTGACTGCGGTTGCACAACAACACGGTTTAGGTGGTTTGGCTTATATTATTGTAAATGAAGGAGAGTTGCAATCGCCAATTATTAAGTTTTTAGGTGAAGAAATTGCAGCAGGAATCATCAAAGCAACGAATGCACAAGTTGGGGATATTGTATTCTTCTCGGCAGCAGATTATGCTACGGCAAATAAAGCTTTGGATGCGGTTCGTCAAGAAATGGGTAGAATGTTGAATTTGATTAATCCGAAGGAATTGCGTCCGGCGTGGGTAGTTGATTTCCCTATGTTCGAAAAAACAGAGGAAGGAAGATGGACGTTTACGCACAATCCGTTCTCTATGCCAGCAATTTATGATTTGCAAAAACACATGAATGGTAAAGAAGAAGAAATCGGATCCATTATCGCGCAGCAATACGACATCATCTTAAATGGGTACGAGATTGGTGGAGGTTCTGTTCGTGCACACAAATCGGAAATTCTAGAAGCAACTTATAAAAATATGGGTTACAACAAAGAAGAAATGATGAAGAGTGTAGGAACCATGTACAAAGCTTTCCAATACGGAGCGCCACCGCACGGAGGAATCGCTTGGGGAATTGACCGACTAATGATGATTTTAGAGAAAAAAGCATCCATTAGAGAGGTAATGGCTTTTCCAAAAACAGGAAGTAGTGAAGATTTATTATTCGGAGCGCCATCTCTTTTATCTGACAAAAAGGTAGAAGAAATGAATGTGAAGATAATGAGGAAATAAGTTTTAATATCTAAAAATAATTAAAAAAGGCGGATTTGTACTGAAAAGTTGAATTCGCTTTTTTTATGGGGTTGATAACAGTTTGGTTGTTGTTTCTAGGGATATTTCAATAATCCAGTTTCAACAAATTAAAAATTCATTTGAATGTTCGTAATGTTTTTTTCATATTTTAGTGAATAAAATAAAGTCTGAGTATTGTTAGACTTATACACCTAAATTTGGGTAGATAAGCTTGGTATTGTGCTAGATATATACAAGTTAGGGCTTATAAAAAAATACTGAGTCGCAACAATTTAATATTATGAGTAATAATAAAACACATACCGAAAAAACTGCTGCAGAATCAAAATCAATTGGTTTTGATTACCAGTATTATTTCTTCTTGTGGAAAGTCCTTTTGTTGCAACCGAATGAATCTGTTGGATTGGAAGTTAAAGACGATGTACATACTGATTTGAGCAACAATTATCAAGTACTTTATCAGTTAAAGCATACTATAAAGAAAAATGCAGGTGGCTCTATTGCGAATCTGGCTACCTCAGATTTAGACATGTGGAAAACATTCTCAAACTGGTCGAAGGTCATTAGCGATAAAAATGACTCAAGAGGCACAACACAAGCTCAACTTAGCTTTGTTGTGAAGACAAGTTTTGTTTTGGCAAGCAACAAATCGTCCAATGAATCAAATATAGTTGTCGCTAGAATTAATGAACTTCAAAGTGGAACTAAGAATGAAAGCGTTGTTAGGACTTATTTCGAAAGCTTAGCTAAAAGTACTACCAACCAAGATTTAAAAGGTTATATTAAAGATGTATTGAATCTGGACAAAAAGGTTTTAGAACAATTTTTATTGAATACGTTTTTTCACTTGGATGATAACGATATCATAACAAAGTGCAAAGTGGCTGTTAAGTCTAAAATGATTCCTCAGAATAAGATTGAGCAAGCATTTACAATGATAGATTCGACTTTACGCTCCGACAATTTTCTTCAAATCAAGGATAAAGTTAAAATTGAAATTTCATTTGATACATTTTATGAAAAATATAGACGCTATTTTGACATTTTCAGAAATGACACATTAATTGTACAAGAATACAAAGGAGTACTTCCAGATAAATTGGAAGATCAGATTTTCATCAAACAACTGCTAGAAATTGGATTTGTAGAAAGTGATGACTTTGAACACATAAGCCGATTAACTCTATTCAAGCTTAAATTATTAAATAATCTTGAGGACTGGAAACGTGAAGGTGAAATCACAGATTTAGAGATAAAGCGTTTTAAAGAAAACGCTTATAATTTATGGGATACTGAATTTCGTTTACAGCATATGGGAACTTTTTCAGAAGAAGAATATAATAATAAAGGTATTGAGGTTCTGCGTTCTGTGTTAAAACATTCCTTAAATCTAAGTGGGCAAGAACTTGATGTTGATATGTGCAATGGGAAGTTTTATTCACTTTCGGATGAGGCAATAATAGGTTGGCGGAAGGATTGGAAAAAGTATAATAAATGAAAGTAGACTATAATAATATTGGTATCGGAGCTCTAGCTATTGGCTCTGTATTAAGCATAAATAATGAGTTGTCACTGGCTAAGACAACTTTAATATTACCATTTATCACTCACACTGAATGTCTAAATTATTTGGCTAGAGCTACCACTCAGGCAAATAGTATTGAAAAACTAATTGCGGAGAGAATTAGTTATTTTTCAAATTTTAACATTAGATATTATGATTCATTATGTCTGTCATTTTCATCGATCCAATACTTGACCGAAATGGGTTATGCTCAGCTCCAAGGAGACTTACTTGTAAAGATAAAACCATTAGAATATAACGCAAAAATGGGTAAAAGAGCTAAAAAGATATTTCAAGCTGCCAATAATGTCTCAGAATTACTCATGGAAAATGACAATAAACTATACTTAAATTTAAGAGTTCAATTATGAATTTTAATATAAATAAAATCGTCCTGTGGCTTAACAACGGAAAAATTAGAGAGATTGAATTCAAGCCAAACAAAGTTAATTTAATAACAGGTGGAAGCCATACAGGTAAAAGTGCTATTCTTGAAATAGTTGATTATTGTTTTTTCTCAAGTAAGTCTCGGATTTCAGAAGATACGATAAACGAGAATATTTTATGGTATGGAATAAATATTTCGGTGAATGATAAAAACTATACAATAGCAAGGGAATCTTTGACAGAGGGGAAAGTTTCTAATAACTACTATTTTTCTTCCTTTGGTGAGGTACCTTTAATTGTGGTCTCAAACAATTCGGAGAATGCTATAAAATCTATTTTAGAAACAGAATTTAAAATAGATAGAGATGCAAAATTCCCAACAAATTATGGGAGTAATTACATTAAGGCAGGTACTAAGATTTCACTACGGTACTTTTTAATGTTTAATACTATATCTGGTAATATTATTGAAAATGATGAAGGTGTATTTTTTGATAAACAAAATGATATCAGATATAAAGAGGCACTTCCTCGAATTTTCGATCTA
The DNA here is from genome assembly GCF_001529295.1 of Flavobacterium sp. TAB 87. GTDB lineage: Bacteria > Bacteroidota > Bacteroidia > Flavobacteriales > Flavobacteriaceae > Flavobacterium. The sequence continues at coordinate 111,449 of NZ_LLWK01000037.1, read as the reverse complement.
GCGGTAGGTATAGAAACCATTGAGAATATCCTTAAAAGCGAAAAAAAAGCGGAACTAGAGAACCAATTAGCTCCCTTATAAGGAAAAATAAAGCTATATCATCAAAAGCGTCAGACTTTAATCAAGAGCGTGTTGAAATTTTGCAAAAAGCCAAGGAACATAACGTGGTCAGGGAGGATGCTAAAGTTGATGAAGTAATCGTTGAACTCAACAAAGCAATTCAGGGATTTGAAACTGAACCAACTACAAATTCGGATAAAGAAAAATTAGAATCATCATTTTATTCCCTTCAACGAAAAATACGAAACCTAAAACAGTTCTCTTCGGAGTACAATAAGTATAAGAGTTCTATTAAGAACCTTGATGATAGTCTTAAACCAATTGAGTTTCTTAGAGAAAAAGATTCTGAAATAATAAAAACCTCAATATTTGAGCAGCTTGTAACTGCCTACACTAAAGATTTAAATACAATCCGCAAGTCATATAGCAATAATACTCCAATAGACAGACAGGTTAATGATAACGTCAAGGATTTAGAAAAAGAAAAAGAAATAATAAAATCAAAATTAGACCTACTACCTAAAGAAAATAAAAGTTTTGAAAGTGAAAGAGAAAAATATTTCTTTTTAGGTCAAGTGAAATCAAAACTCGAAATATTTTCATCAGAATCTTCACCTATTTTAACATCATATGATGAAGAAATTGGAGCTTTAGAAGCAGAAATAGAGCAGTTAATTGTCTTAAATACTGAGGAAAAAAGAGAGCTAACAATAAAGTTGACTGAAGAAATTATAAGTGAATACATAAAAGAATCTGATAAAGCTCTAGCAAATTATTCAACCTACCAACCTGTCTTTGACTATAAAAACAAAACATTGCTTTTACGGAAACCGAAGACCTCATACATAGAAAATGTGGGTAGCAGTTCTAATCATATGTTTCTTCACTTGTTTTTCTCGCTTGCAATGCATGAAGTCATATTTCAAAACAAGTCACCATTTGTTGCTCCTTTCCTAATCATAGACCAGCCTAGTAGACCATATTATGGTACGAACGGAAAGAGAAAAACGGATGATCCTGAGAGCGATGACTACAAAATCAAGAAAGCATTTGAATTACTTGACAGATTTATAGAAACAAGAAAAAGTAATAATGGAGATTTTCAGATGATTGTTTTAGAGCATATTCCTATTGAAACGGTAACAAATCTTAAAAACATTCATATTGTTGAAGAGTTCTTTAATGGTAATGCATTAATCCCAAAATCATATATTGAATAGGGACAAACCGAACGACCTAGATTTATCTTTAGGGATAGCGTAGAATTGTATGCTGTTACCGCTCCAATTGGTAACTAAAACAAATTAAAAAGAGGGATTTGTATCGAAAGATATAAATCGGAGTATTGAGGGGAAATGAATGTAAAGATTATGAGGAAATAAAGCTTCAATGTTAAAAATCAAAAATCAAAAATCAAAAATCAAAAATCAATTTCAAGAAGAATTGATTTAAGAGCAAATTTTCAAAATGGGCATTTCGGTGTTTGTTTTGAAAATTTGTTTTTATAAGGGTTTTAGGTTTTGAAATTGGTATTGATTTTTGCAATTGTCATTGAAATTGATTTTTTTGTATCTTTGAAAAAAGCTATTTAAATCTAATTATTATGAATGTCCAGTATATATCCGATAATTTAGGAAATAAGACCGCTGTTGTTGTTGCAATAGAAGATTGGGAAAGTATTAAAAAAAGCTACCCAAGTATTGAAAAAGTAAACGAAGATTTGCCTCAATGGCAAAAAGATATTTTAGATACTCGTTTAGCTGATTTAGACAATCCTGATAAGTTTAAATCTATTGAATACTTATTCGATGTGCTAGACGAAGAAATATGAAATACCAAATAATTTATCATACTGATGCCGAAAACGACATTAGAAGCAATAAAAAATGGTACAAAGAACAACAGATAGGTTTAGAAAAAAGTTTTGTTTTAGCTTTAAAGAAGACTATTAGTTATATTATTGAAAATCCACTTTTGTTTGAAGTCAAATACAGAAACACAAGAGTGGCATTTACGGAAAAATTCCCATTTGGGGTACATTATCAATTTGATAATATTAGCAAAATTACAATTTTCACTATTTTACATACCAGTAAAAATCCTTTCGTTTAAATAAAAATTCTCAATTTTCGAGTGTTTATTACTTTGATTAATACTTATACTTATTTCTATTGGTGTGATAAAATAAACATTAATACAATTTAGAATTATGGTAATAGCTCCTGTTAAAACAGAAAATGATTACAAGAAAGCATTGGAGAGACTTGAAGTGATTTTTGATGCTACTCCTAATTCTATCGAAGGTGATGAAGCGGAGATTTTAAGTATGCTAATTGATAATTATGAAAATCAATATTTTCCTACCGAAGCTCCAGACCCGATTGAAGCGATAAAAATTAGAATGGAAGAGATGAATATCAAGCAAAAAGACTTGGTTGGGATTATTGGAGGAAAAAGCAGTGTTTCTGAAGTTTTAAACAAGAAAAAAAGATTAATTGTTGATATGATTAGAGAACTTGAGACAATATTAAATATTTCCGCTTCTGTATTAGTGAGTAATTACAAATTGAGTAAATAAGAGAATCAATTTCAATGGTGAAGTTTATTTCTTTATTCTCATTGTAATTGAATTTTGCCATTGATTTCAAGACCTCGGCTTAATAAGTCCTCTATCATAAAGAACGATCGATCCTGCAACCGACACATTCAAGCTAAAGTGCGATTTGAATTTTACTAAAAAATGACATTTTTCAATAGCCTGTTTAGTAAGTCCATTGTCTTCAGCGCCTAATAAGTAAACACAACGTCTTGGATGTTCAAAAGTTTCTAAGTCCTCCGCATTTTCATCCAATTCAACGCCAACCAAACGTGCTCCTTTGGGTAAGTTTTTATAGAATTCGTCAAAAGACTCGTAGTGAAAGTAAGGAATAGACTTTACGGCATTGTGCGTGTCGCAAGCTTGTTTGGCGTACCGATTTCCGATGGTAAAAATAAAGCTGGCGCCTAAATTTTGTGCAGAGCGCCACAAAACGCCTAAATTTTCAGGAGTTTTGCCATTTTGAATCCCAATACCAAAATATTCAGTTATAAAATTATCATTCATACTGCAAAAATACAAACTGTTAGTAGCATTGTCAATTTTTTGATTTATTTAAAATATTTTTTTTTAGGAGCAAGAAGAGTAGGTGTTTTCAAGAACTTGAGTTTCTGCTATTCATTATATCTTTATCTTTTTAAAGCAAAAACGCAAAAGGATAGCACTGCGATCGAGGCTACAAACAAATAGTTAATCTTTTTAAATTCTGGCAAGTAGATGACTAAAAGTAAATTGAAGTTTGCGAAAATGGCGCAATTCAATGGGGGAAATAATCTCAAAAGACATGCAGATTAAAATTAATGTCTGATGTAAAATTAGGTAATGTATTTGCTATCGAGAAGTAGATAAGTACGGCCATTTATTTTAGTTTTAACTATTTGAAAATAATGGTGTGAAGTTATAATTTATTTTTAAATTTGAGTTTTATAGTAATAAGTTGTAAAAAAATACCGAACAAAGTAGTAAAATTTAAATTGATATGGGTGCAGTTTTAGCCATTATTGGAAAAGGAAAAGATCCGCAAGTAGTGAAAGAACTTTCGAAGAGAATGTCACACCGCGGACCTGACGAAAGTGGTTTAAAAGTTACCGAGAAAGGATATATTTTAAGTCATGAAAGACTTTCGACCATAGATCTAGTAACGGGTCAGCAACCCATTCAAGGAACAAGTACTGCTTGGATGGTTAAAGATGGTATCATTTACAACCATCAAGAACTCAAAGACTGCCTTTTGAAAGATTGTGTGTTTAGAACGCAAACCGATTCGGAGGTAATTGTTCATTTATATGAAAAATTCGGCTATGATTTCTGCAATAAATTAGACGGCTCATTTGCTTTTATTGTTATTGACGGCGAAGATTTTATTGCGGCGCGTGATCCAATTGGAGTTAAGCCATTGTATTACGGTTTAGACGAGAGAGGCCGCATTTACTTTTCCTCCGAAATGAAGGCTATTGCAGATCAATGTAAAACTTTTTCTACTTTTCCGCCTGGCCACTATTACACACCAAAAACGGGATTTGTAAAATATTATTTGCCAGAATACGAAGATTTTGAAGCAGCAGACCAAAATTTAGATTTAAAATTACTTCGAGATATGTTGATCGAGTCGACTCGCAAACGGTTAATTAGCGATACACCAGTAGGCGTTTTACTTTCGGGAGGTTTAGATTCTTCCATTACATCTTCTATTGCCTCTCGACTAATGAAGCAGCAAGGCAAAAAGCTAAAATCATTTGCAATTGGTTTAGATGCCAATGCGCCTGATATAGTGGCGGCGAAGCAAGTTGCTAAATTTTTAGATACCGATCATCATGAATTTTACTTTACTGTTGAACAAGGAATTGCTATTTTGAAAGAATTAATATGGCATTTAGAAACTTACGATATCACTTCGATTAGGGCCAGTGTACCACTTTATTTTTTATCAAAATGTATTGCACAATCAGGAGTGAAGGTGGTGCTTTCGGGAGAAGGAGCAGACGAGATTTTTGGAGGTTATTTGTATTTTAGAAATGCACCTTCGGCAGAAGAATTTCAAAAGGAAACAATCGAGAGAGTTCAAAAATTATTTACGGCAGATTTGCTGCGTTCTGATAAAGCAACAATGGCAAATGGATTAGAAGCTAGAGTTCCGTTTTTGGACAAAGGTTTTCTAGATGTCGCCATGCGCATTAAATCGTTTGAAAAACAACCCAAAACCTATGATGGAAAAGAAAAATATATTTTAAGAAAAGCTTTTGATACGCCCGAAGATCCATACTTGCCACAAGAAGTTTTATGGCGTCAAAAAGAACAATTTTCGGATGGAGTAGGTTACAATTGGATCGACGAGTTGGTAGCTTACTGTGCTACACAAGTGACTGATGAGCAGTTGGAAGCTGCGGCGGCTAAATTTCATTACAATGTACCTACAACTAAAGAAGCATATTTGTATCGATCTATTTTTCATGATTTTTTCCCTCAAATTAGTGCGGCACAAACCGTTCGAAAATGGATTCCGAAATGGCAAGAAAGCTTAGATCCGAGTGGAAGAGCCAATAAAGCGCATATTAAGACTTCGTTATTAACTAAAAATGAAGCGACTATTTAAAAATGACTGTCGAAATAAATATAAAATCCGAAATGAGCGTAAAATCTTGTTTCGGATTTTTTGTGTGAAGTTGATACTTTCAATTATTGCTTTTAACCAAAAAAAAGAAGATTTTATTTTAAACCGATAGGAATTACTGTTAATACTATTTTTTGTGTTCAAAATACCTTCATTTTTTGGATAATGTGTTAATAACTTAAATAGTTATAAACAGATTTTAATGGGTATATAGGCTACGATTTTATATATTTGCGTGTTAGACAAATATTACATTTTTTAGAATAAAACATATGAGCGAAGAAATCAAGAACAACAATTATTCAGCAGATAGTATTCAGGCACTTGAAGGGATGGAGCACGTAAGAATGCGACCGTCGATGTATATTGGAGACGTAGGTGTTCGTGGACTCCATCATTTGGTTTATGAAGTAGTCGATAACTCGATTGATGAGGCGATGGGAGGACATTGTGATACGATAAGTGTTACAATCAATGAAGATGGATCAGTAAGTGTTGAAGACAACGGTCGTGGTATTCCAGTAGATATACATAAAAAAGAAGGCGTTTCTGCACTTGAGGTTGTAATGACCAAAATTGGAGCTGGAGGTAAATTTGACAAAGATTCGTATAAAGTTTCTGGAGGATTACACGGAGTTGGAGTTTCTGTTGTAAATGCACTTTCTATTCATTTGCGAGCTACGGTTCATAGTAGCAACGGAAAAGTCTACGAACAAGAATACGAAAAAGGAAAAGCACTATATCCGGTAAAACAAATTGGTGAAACTACAAAAAGAGGAACCATTGTTACTTTTTATCCTGATCCAAGTATTTTTACGCAAACTGTTGAGTTTTCGTATGAAACATTATCAGGACGTATGCGCGAATTGTCTTTCTTGAATAAAGGAATTGTAATCACGTTTACAGACAAAAGAGAAGTCGATGATAAAGGTGAATTTAAACAAGAAATATTTCATTCTACAGAAGGATTAAAGGAATATATTAGATACTTAGACGGAAATCGTGAACCAATTATTGCGCATGTAATAAGCATGGATAGTGATAAAGGGGAGATTCCAGTTGAGGTAGCCTTGATTTACAATACCAGTTACGGAGAGAATATTTTCTCATATGTAAATAATATCAATACGCACGAAGGAGGAACGCACTTGCAAGGTTTTAGAACGGGTCTTACGAGGTCGTTAAAGAAATATGCAGATTCGTCTGGAATGCTAGATAAATTGAAGTTTGATATTGCTGGAGATGACTTCCGTGAAGGCCTTACGGCAATTATATCAGTAAAAGTTCAAGAGCCACAATTTGAGGGGCAAACCAAAACGAAATTAGGAAATAGAGAAGTTGTGTCGCCAGTAAGTCAAGCTGTTGGAGATATGATTGAAGCTTATTTGGAAGAAAATCCTAATGATGCACGAATTATTGTTCAAAAAGTAATTCTTGCAGCGCAAGCACGCCACGCAGCTAAAAAAGCGCGTGAAATGGTTCAACGCAAAACCGTAATGGGTGGCGGTGGATTGCCAGGAAAATTATCGGACTGTTCTGAGCAAGATCCTGCAAAATGCGAAGTATATCTTGTCGAGGGAGATTCGGCAGGTGGAACGGCAAAGCAAGGTCGTGATCGTGCCTTTCAAGCTATTTTGCCTTTACGTGGTAAGATTTTGAACGTAGAGAAAGCAATGCATCACAAAGTTTTTGAAAATGAAGAGATTCGAAATATTTTTACAGCACTTGGTGTAACAGTAGGTACTGAAGAAGATAGTAAGGCGCTAAATATTTCAAAGCTACGATACCATAAAGTAATCATTATGTGTGATGCTGATGTCGATGGTAGTCATATTTCTACTTTAATTTTGACATTCTTCTTCCGATTTATGAGAGAATTAATCGAAGAAGGACACGTGTATATTGCTGCTCCACCTTTATATTTAGTTAAAAAGGGAAATAAAAAAGAATATGCTTGGAATGACTTACAGCGCGACCAAGCAAATGAGAGAATGGGCGGAAGCGCAGGAATTCAGCGCTACAAAGGTCTTGGGGAGATGAACGCAGAACAATTGTGGGAAACTACCATGGATCCAAGTTTTAGAACGTTGAGAAAAATAACAATTGACAGTCTTGCAGAAGCGGATCGTGTGTTCTCTATGTTAATGGGAGATGAGGTTCCGCCTCGTAGAGAATTTATTGAAAAAAATGCAGTTTATGCTAAAATAGATGCGTAAATTAGGAACTCAATTTTAATAATTAAAAACCTAAAAACACAGTATAATATGAAAGTTACCATTGTTGGAGCAGGAAACGTAGGAGCAACTTGTGCAGACGTCATTTCGTATAGAGGAATTGCAAGTGAAGTAGTATTATTAGATATCAAAGAAGGTTTTGCACAAGGAAAAGCTTTAGATATCATGCAATGTGCTACAAATACTGGTTTTAATACAAAAGTTACAGGAGTTACAAATGATTATACTAAAACCGCAGGAAGTGCAGTAGTAGTAATTACTTCAGGAATTCCAAGAAAGCCAGGAATGACTCGTGAAGAGCTTATTGGTATCAATGCAGGAATTGTGAAGTCGGTAGTGGAGAGTGTTTTACGACATTCACCAGATGCTATTATAGTGGTAGTTTCTAATCCAATGGATACCATGACTTATTTAGCTTTAAAAGCAACAGGATTACCAAAAAATAGAATAATTGGTATGGGTGGAGCTTTAGATAGTTCTCGATTTAGAACCTACTTATCTTTAGCTTTAGATAAACCATCAAATGATGTTTCTGCTATGGTTATTGGTGGACATGGAGATACAACTATGATTCCTTTAACTAGACTGGCGTCCTACAACGGTATTCCGGTTACACAATTTTTATCAGAAGATGTTTTGCAAAAAGTAGCTGCTGATACTATGGTAGGTGGAGCAACATTAACAGGACTATTAGGTACTTCTGCTTGGTATGCGCCAGGAGCTTCAGTTGCATTTTTAGTGGACAGTATTTTGAACGATCAAAAGAAAATGATTGCTTGTTCAGTAATGGTAGATGGAGAGTATGGCGAAAGCGATATTTGCATCGGTGTTCCATGTATTATTGGTAGAAACGGAGTGGAAGAGATCGTTGAAATTGAATTAAACGAACAAGAAAAAGCGCTTTTCGCAAAAAGTGCAGTAGCAGTTCGCAACATGAATGAAGCATTAAAAGACATATTGGCGTAATATTTTAGGCCTTAATTTAAAAAGACTGCAAAATAGCAGTCTTTTTTTTGATATTAATTAAAAAATTAATTGGTTAATATTTTCGTTAATTATATATTTGCTCGGTTCAAAAAAAATCATGAGATTAGCGGCCTTGTTTTTTAAGAAATTTTACTAGCTTAAGGCTAGTGTTCTAAAGGAATTAAAAACAGTAACAAACACAAAACATAATTAATTTTTAGTAATAATGCAGAATAAAGGACTTATTAAATTTTTCGCAATTCTATTTGCATTGGTAAGTATTTACCAATTATCCTTCACTTTTATGGCTAGTAAAGTCAAAGGTGATGCAAAATCTTTCGCAGCAGGAAACTCTGATAAAGAATTAAAATATTTAGATTCTATTAGTAAAGAAAAAGTTTTTAGTCTTGGATTTACTGATTTTACTTACGACGAAGTAAAAGACAAGCAAATCAACAAAGGTCTTGACTTAGAAGGGGGAATTAACGTAATTCTTCAGATTTCTGTAAAAGATGTTTTAAAAGGATTATCAAATAATTCTAAAAACCCAGTTTTTAATAAGTCATTAGCAGATGCTACTACTAATTTAAAAGGGAATCAAACGTATTTAGATGCTTTTTTCGATGCTTTTGAAGCCAATTCAAAAGGAACAGTAAAACTAGCTTCTCCAGATATCTTTGCAAACAGAAGTTTACAAGGTGAAGGTGGAATCGATTTTCAAATGACAGATGCACAAGCTAAAGTTGTTATCAAAAGAAAAGTTGATGAGTCTGTAGAAAGTGCTTTTGGAGTATTAAGAAAACGTATCGATAAATTTGGTGTTTCACAACCAAATATCCAAAAATTAGGAGAAACAGGTAGAATCTTGGTTGAATTACCAGGAGCAAAAGATGTAGATAGAATTAAAAAACTATTGCAAAGTACGGCTCAATTAGAATTTTGGGAAACGTACAAAATCGAAGATATGGGTAATTTCTTAATGGCTGCAAACGACGCCTTAAAGAAAACCGAAATCAAAAAAACAGAAACTAAAACTGTTGCAAAAGATTCTTTAAGTGATTTGTTAACTGGAGGAAAAGATTCAGCGAATGCTGCAACAGGAAACAATCCTTTATTTGATAAATTAATTGGTCAAGGTGGTGGTCCTGTTTTAGGATTATTTGCTCCTAAGGATACAGCAACAATCAACGGTTATTTAAAAAGAGCAGACATTAAAGTTTTATTGCCTGCAGACTTACATTATGCAAAATTTGTTTGGGGTAAACCAACAAAATTGAGCGATGCTAAAGGAAAACAAATTGAAGCAGTTGAATTATATGCTTTAAAAGGGAACAGAAACAATGAAGCTGCGATGAGCGGTGGAGTCGTTACAGATGCAAAAGATACTTTTGATCAGATGGGTAAACCAGCTGTGTCAATGCAAATGAACAGCCAAGGCGCCAAATCTTGGGAAGAATTAACCGGTAGAGCTTACTCTCAAAAAAGCAATATCGCAATTGTTTTAGATGACATCGTTTATTCTGCGCCTGGAGTTTCTAGCGGTCCAATTTCTGGAGGTAGATCTGAAATTTCTGGAGTGTTTGATGTAACAGAAACAAAAGATTTAGCAAACGTTTTACGAGCAGGTAAATTACCAGCTGCAGCAGATATTGTACAATCAGAAGTGGTAGGACCATCTTTGGGTCAAGAAGCAATTGATAATGGAACAAATTCAGCGTTGATCGGGTTGCTTTTAGTATCCCTTTGGATGATGATTTACTACGGTAAAGCAGGTTGGTATGCTAATATTGCATTAGCGGTTAACTTACTTTTCTTATTCGGAATTTTAGCAAGTTTAGGTGCGGTTCTTACTTTGCCTGGTATTGCTGGTATCGTATTAACGATGGGTACTGCGGTAGATGCAAATATTATTATATTCGAACGTGCAAAAGAAGAATTACGTCTTGGTAAAACACTAGACGAATCGGTAAAAATCTCCTATAGTTGGAGAGGTGCAATGTCATCTATTACAGATGCCAACGTAACGCACATTTTAACTGGAGCCGTTTTATTTATCTTCGGATCGGGACCAATTAAAGGTTTTGCTACAACATTATTGATCGGTATTATTACCTCTTTATTTACTTCTATTTTTATCGCTAGAATTTTCATTGATAGAAATATTAATAAAAAGAACGATTTAACTTTTGTTACGTCAGTAACCAAAAATTGGTTTACAAACTTCAATTTTGATTTCCTTGGAGTTAAAAAATGGACATACAGTTTCTCTGTGATTATTGTAATTTTAAGTTTAGTTTCTATTTTCACTAATGGTTTTGACCAAGGTGTTGATTTTGTTGGAGGTAGAACTTTCCAAGTTCGTTTTGAAAAACCGGTTAAAGCTGAAGAAATTAAAGATGAACTAGTTGCTGTTTTTGGAAGTGTAGAAGCGAAAGTTTTTGGTAGCGACAATCAGTTAAAGATTACTACGAAATACAAAGTAGAAGAGCACGGAATCGAAGCTGACGAAGAAGTCAATAAATTAATGTACGAAACATTAAAACATCACTATGCTGCAGGTTTAACTTACGATCAATTTATCAACTCATACAGTGGTAAAAAAGTAGGTATTTTACAAGCATCTAAAGTAGGACCAACAGTTGCAGAAGATATTAAAACCAATGCATATTGGGCAGTTCTTGGAGCTATGATTATAGTAGGTCTATACTTAGTTATCAGTTTTAGAAAATGGCAGTACAGTTTGGGAGCTATCGCAGCAGTTGCGCATGATGTTATCTTTGTATTAGGAATTTATTCTTTCTGTTACAAATTCATGCCATTCGGAATGGAGATTGACCAACACTTTATTGCAGCAATTTTGACTGTTATTGGGTACTCGATGAATGATACCGTTATTGTGTTTGACAGAGTTCGTGAATATTTAGCAGGAAACATGAAAGGTTCATTTGCTGATATCGTAAACTCGGCTATTAATACAACGATGTCAAGAACGATAAATACGTCATTAACAATGATTATTGTATTATTGATCATGTTTGTTTTCGGTGGAGAATCAATTAGAGGATTTATTTTCGCGATGCTAATTGGTATCGTCGTAGGAACCTACTCTTCATTATTTATTGCAACTCCGGTATTAGTGGACACGATTTCAGAAGACGCAAAACACGTTGTTGAAGATCATCACAACGAGTTGAAAGCATAATTTCAAAAGATATATTGCATACAAAAGGGATTCAGCGTAAGTTGAATCCCTTTTTTTTTGTTTTGCAACTTCCATTTTCTAATTTATAATATGTTAGGACCAAAAGTTTGCTGAATCTTTTATGCCTGCAAAAACAGTCAAAAAAGGATGTCACTTACATCCGTGTTAAGTCAGTTTTTCTGGTACTTTTAAGCACGAGTTGATTGGTTTCTTTGTAGTTATCACATCTCTACCAAAGGTGCTTTACCATCCATCTATGAAATAAAATAAGCTATTTCTCTTATTATAATCATCATGAAGTCGCAATCTCCAATGGTATTTCTTTAAAGTTCTATTTCTTGGCTTTACTATTCAGTACGATCTCAAGTCTACTTAATTAACCTAGTCCTTCTGATGAAAGAATATTCTCGGGGAAAATATCCGTTAATTTTTCGTCTATTTGATCTTGATTATTTGTTTAACCACCTTATTTTTAATATTTTGCTAGTTCTGTAAAGCTAAACTTTTCAAAAGTAGTTCCGAAACATTTTTACTTGATAATCTTTAAAACGATAATTATACAATGCCAATTAGACGTAAAAAATCCGAAACCACTTATAAACGGTTTCGGATTTCTATATTAATAGTAGTGTTTAATGCTTGATTAAAGGTCTCTAGGAACGTTATTAGCGCGAATCATAAAGTAGATACCTACAATAATAAACGGGATGCTTAGCCATTGTCCTGTCGAGAATATGCCTAATTCATTCTCAAATCCGCCTTGACTTTCTTTTACAAATTCAACTATGAATCGAACGACAAATAATAACACTAAAAACAAACCAAATAAAAATCCTGATTTTTGTCTGATATTAGTTTTCCAGTATAGAAAAAATAACAGAGCGAATACAAAAATATAACAAAATGCTTCATACAATTGTGTCGGATGTTTTGCTGGCACTTGTTCTAATAGCGAAAAGAATTTCGGATCATTAGCTATGGCACTATAAGCCGCCTTAGGATTTGGAATCTGAGTAGCATTGACTGCTTCGCTTGGATTAAATTGATCGTGTAAAAATCGAATTCCAAATACCGAATCTGTTTGTTTTCCTATAATTTCAGAGTTAAAGAAATTTCCCAAACGAACAAAAACAGCTCCACTTGAAACAGGGATTACAATGCGATCTAGAATCCACAGTAAAGGGCGTTTCAATATTTTTTTACTAAAATAATACATTGCAACAATTACAGAAATGGCAGCTCCATGGCTCGCTAATCCTTGGTATCCAGTAAATTCAAACTTTGGTGAGAAGCGGAAGGGTAAGAAGATTTCCGCAATGTTATTTCTAAAGTATTCCCAATCATAAAAAAAGACATGACCTAAACGAGCTCCAATTAAGGTGGCTAGAACAGACCAAATGAAGAGCGAGTCTAATTTTTCAACCGATTCGCCTTCTCGAACAAATATCTGCTTCATAATGTACCACCCTAGTCCAAACGCGATTACAAACATTAGGCTGTAGTAGCGAATCATAAAAAAGCCTAAATCTATTCCTTCAGAAGGGTTCCAAACCATGTGTAAAGCTGTATTCATTAAGTAAAATATTTTATTGTATTGTAAAAATAGAACTTTAAAATAAAGAATATCGTTAAATAAAGTTAATCTTTTGAATCTGCCTGTTTCTCTGGAACGGGGTCATACCCTTTTCCGCCCCAAGGATTGCAGCGAACAATTCGTTTGAGTCCTAAATAACCACCGTAAAACAAACCATGGTTTTGTAAAGCGCCAATCATATAACTAGAACAAGTAGGCTCGAAGCGACAGACCGAAGGTGTAAAAGGAGAAATAGCGACTTGGTAAAAACGCACCAATAGTACAAAGGGATAAATTAGAATTTTTGATACCATAAAAGGAGAGTGTTCGGTTTTCATTCTATCAATAGCTAATGCAATCAAACTTTATTGGTCTAACTGAATAAAGCGAAATTAGTTAACGCTAAATGTAGTTCCTTCTTTACCGTCTTTTAATTGAATTCCTAAGCCAATCAATTGATCTCTAATTTGGTCAGAAAGAGCAAAGTTTTTATCTGATCGAGCTTGATTTCGCATCCCGATAAGCATGTCAACCATTCCTTCTAATTTGTCAGTTGTTGCATCGGATGCTTTTTCATCTTTCAATCCCAAGACATCAAAAACAAAAGCATGTATGGTTTTGGTGAAGTCCGCTAAATCGTCAGCAGTTATCGTTTCTTTGCCTTCATTTAGCAAATTGATATATCTAACGGCATCAAATAATTGCGCAATCAAGATCGGCGAATTAAAATCATCATTCATCGCATCGTAACACGCTTGCTTCCATTCCGCTAATGGGAATGAGGTAACTGTAGTTGGAGAAATAGTTGGTAATGTTGCAAGGGCTTCCATTAAACGTTTGTATCCTTTTTCGGCTGCAACAATCGCATCATCAGAAAAATCTAATACGCTGCGATAATGTGCTTGTAGCATGAAAAAACGAGTAACTGAGGCAGAAAATGGCTTACTTAAAATAGAATTTTTTCCTGATAAAATCTCACCTGGAAGAATATTATTTCCAGTAGATTTCGCCATCTTTTTACCGTTTAAAGTTAGCATATTAGCGTGCATCCAGTAATTTACAGGTGTCTGACCGGTACAAGCTTCATTTTGTGCAATTTCGCACTCGTGGTGCGGAAATTTTAAATCTAATCCACCGCCGTGTATGTCAAAGTGGTTTCCAAGATATTTGGTGCTCATTGCAGTACACTCTAAGTGCCAACCAGGAAAACCATCACTCCAAGGCGAAGGCCAGCGCATAATATGTTGCGGCTCTGCTTTTTTCCATAAAGCAAAGTCTTGTGGATTTTTTTTATCCGATTGACCGTCCAAATCGCGCGTATTCGTTAACATATCCTCAAGATTACGTCCACTTAAAATACCGTATTTTTTGGTTTCGTTGTATTTTTTTACATCAAAATAAACCGAGCCGTTAGATTCGTACCCGATTCCTGTAGCTATAATTTTTTTAATGATTTCAATTTGTTCTATGATATGTCCAGTTGCCGTAGGTTCAATACTTGGAGGTAAAAAAATGAAAGCTTTTAAAATTTCATGAAAGTCAACGGTATATCGCTGAACTACTTCCATAGGTTCCAACTGCTCTAAACGCGCTTTTTTTGCGATCTTATCTTCACCTTCGTCTACGTCATCAACAATATGGCCGACGTCGGTAATGTTGCGAACATAACGAACTTTATAATCGAGATGTAAGAAGTATCTAAAAATTACGTCAAAAGACATAAACGTACGCACATTTCCTAAGTGTACATTGCTGTACACAGTGGGACCACAAACATACATTCCAATATTTCCTTCATGTACAGGAGTAAAAACTTCTTTTTCGCCCGACAGTGAATTGTATATTTTTAAGTGTTGAGTGGTATATAATGGCATGTTTATGTTTTGTTTGACTTTAAATCGAATGTTTAGATTCGATTACTAAGAATAAAAAATAATCGTTTTGTAAATTTTTAGAACTTCGTCTCTAATTTGATATAATCTAAAAATTCACGTCTAGTTTGCGCCTCTTTAAATTTACCACCAAATTCAGAGGTAACAGTACTACTTTCGATGTCTTTAATTCCTCTAGAATTTACGCATAGGTGTTTGGCATCAATGACACAAGCAACATCTTCTGTACCTAATGCTTGTTGTAATTCCTGAACAATTTGCATCGTTAAACGCTCTTGAACTTGCGGTCTTTTACTATAATGTTCAACAATTCGGTTCATTTTTGAAAGTCCAATTACGCGGCCTTTTGAGATATAAGCTACGTGAGCTCTACCAATTATTGGTAATAAATGGTGCTCGCAAGTTGAATAAAGTGTAATGTTTTTTTCTACCAACATTTCACCATATTTGTAATTATTTTCAAAAGTAGAAGCTTTTGGTTTCTTAAGCGGATTTAATCCACCAAATATTTCTTTAACGAACATTTTAGCTACTCTATTGGGAGTCCCTTTAATGCTGTCATCGTTCAAATCCATTCCTAGAGTTTGCAGAATGTTTTCGACGTCTTTTTTTATTTTTTCTATTTTTTCATCATCAGATAAGTCAAAAGCGTCTTCTCTAACTGGGTTTTGTGCGTTGGTGGCAATGTGATTGTCACCTATTTCATCTGAAAAATCGTTAGCGTTTATCATTAAAAATCAATTATTGTGGGTATCTATTTTAAGCTTGTAAAGGTAATTAATTAATAGGAAACATTAGTCTCCCTATTTACTTTTAATACTTGTTTAAGCTTTGAAATAAGTTTTTTATCGTGATTATTTAATCTAAGCTAAAAAAGGCAATAACTTTTAAGTGTTATTGCCTTTGTATAAGTTTGAAATTACTACTTTTTGGTGTAGACTAATAAAGCTTCTTTTAAAACAGTAACCGCTTTTTTTAATTCCTCTCTATCCAATACGTAGGCAATCCTAATTTGATTCATTCCCATTCCTGGTGTCGAATAAAATCCAGACGCAGGAGCAACCATCACGGTTTCTCCATTGTAATCGTAACTTTCTAGTAACCACTTTGCAAAATGTTCTGCATCGTCAATTGGCAATTGTACGATACAGTAAAAAGCTCCTTTTGGCTTGGTAACGACTAAACCTTCAATTTTATCCAACTCAGTTATTAACGTGTTGCGTCTTTGTCTGTACTCATCAACTACTTTTTCAAAATATCCATCTGGAGTGTCTATCGCTGCCTCACAAGCAATTTGCTCAATGGTTGGCGGACTTAGGCGAGCCTGCGCAAACTTTAAAACTGTAGCAATTATTTCTTTATTTTTAGAAACCAGACAACCAATACGTGCGCCACACATACTGTATCGTTTCGAAACGGAATCAATCATTATGACATTGGGCTCTACATCTTTTAAATTCATTACAGAATGGTGAACATCACCATCATAAGTAAATTCACGATAGACTTCGTCTGCAATTAAAAACAAATTGTATTTTTTGACTAAAGTAGCCAATTGTAGCATTTCCTTTTCAGAATACAAATAACCAGTTGGATTTCCCGGATTACAAATTAAAATAGCTTTTGTCTTCGGTGTAATTAAATCATCAATTGTATCAAAACTTGGTAAAGCAAATCCACTTTCAATTGAAGAAGTCAAAGGTACTATGGTAGCGCCTGTGGATGTAGCAAAAGCATTGTAATTGGCGTAGAAAGGTTCCGGAATAATGATTTCGTCGCCTGGGTCTGTAATAGCCGCTAATGCAAATAGCAATGCTTCTGAACCGCCGGTAGTGATTAGAATATCTTCAAAATTTACGTCTACATCTTGTGATTGATAGAGAGTTGCAAGTTTACGTCTGTAACTTTCATAACCTGCAGAAGGACTGTATTCAATAATATCTCCATCAAAATTTCTAATGGCAGCAAGCGCTTTTTCAGGTGTCTTAATATCGGGTTGGCCTATATTTAAATGATACACTTTAAGACCTTTTTCTATCGCAATATCAGCGTAAGGAGCAAGTTTTCGTATCGGCGACTCTGGCATGTTTTTGCCTTTCTTTGAAATTGTTAGCATTTTAGAATTTTTGAAGTGCAAATTTGCGTATTTTTTCCCAAATTAACACCAGTTTTATTGATATGTGTAATTTTGTGTCAATTAGTGATATTTTTAGTAATTTTATAAGAAATGACCAAAATCAAAACGTTTTTTTGTCTCTTTTTTTTATTATCAGCAACAACAACTTTAGTTGCACAAGAAAATTTTATCCTGCCTAAACAGCAAGATAAAGCTATTATTCCTTTTAAGCTAATTAATAATCTGGTTTTTATTCCGATAAAAGTAAACGGAGTAGAGCTTAATTTCTTATTAGATTCGGGTGTAGTTGAAACAATTTTGTTCAGCCTAGAAGATAAAAAAGAGGTCAGTTTTTTTAATTCTGAAAAAATAAAATTAAAAGGTTTAGGTAGTGACGAATCTATCGAGGGTTTAAAATCGACTAACAATATTTTAGAAACGCACGGCTTAATGTCTAAAAATCACACGATTTTTATCATTCTTGATCAATCTTTTAATTTGGCAGCACACATCGGCATTCCCGTAAATGGTATTATTGGTTATAAATTGTTTCAAGATAATGTGGTTGAAATCGATTATCAAAAAAGAAAGATTTATGTCTATACTAACGATGCAAAAGTTAAAGCTAGAAAACTCTTGAAATTTGATAAAATTCCGATTACGATTGAAAGATCGAAGCCGTATTTAATTGCAGATATTTCGGTAAATGAGAGGCAGCGGAAGTCAAAATTATTAATAGACATTGGTAACAGTGATGCTATTTGGTTGTTTCAAAATGACAGTTTACTATTGCCTGCTAAAAAGTTTGAAGATTTTTTAGGTAAAGGCTTTAGTGGTGATGTTTTAGGATATCGCGCCAAAATTGCTCAGTTTAAAATTGGAGATTTTGAGTTCAATAAACCCATAACCGCATTTCCTGACACAGCTTCTGTGCGAAATGTTAATATGGTGTTGGATCGTGTAGGTTCTGTCGGCGGAGAAATTTTATATCGTTTTACCGTGATACTAGATTATCAAAAAGAATTATTGTATTTGAAAAAGAACAGTAATTTTAAAAAACCATTTCAGTACAACCATAGCGGGATTGCCGTTCAACACAACGGTTTGCAGTGGATCAAAGAGACTGTAGGTTTAAAAGCTCCTGCAGCTGCTTATGTTGCAGAAGAAGAATCAAAAAGTAAAACAATTAATTTTAAGTATGAATTTAAATTAAAGCCAATTTTTGAAATAGCCTCTATTCGAAAAAATTCTTCTGCCGAGAAAGTAGGACTGCGATCAGGAGATATTATTTTAAGCATTAATAATCAAAGTATTCATCGCTTTAATTTGCAACAAATCAACAACCTTTTAAAATCTGAAGGGAGTAAATACATTGTTATGGAAGTAGAACGGAACAATAAAATTCTGAAATTTAAATTTGAATTAATTGATGAGCTCTAAAATAAAAAAAAGCCTCTTGATTATCAAGAGGCTTTTTTAGTTTTAGTTAACCACTTCGCCTTTAATTTTTAAAGCTACTCGGCCTTCGGGACAGTTTGTAGCATTCGACTCCACCGTAATAGTTTTTCTAATGGGACCGGGAGCCATATTGTACTTGATTTCAATTTTGCTTGATTTTCCTGGCATAATTCCAACTGACGGATGAGAAACAATCGTTATACCACTAGTAGATTGTACCGATGTAATCATTAAAGGTGCATCTCCAGTATTGGTGAATTCAAAAGAACGAATGCCGTTGTCTCTACTTTTTTCCACTTTTCCGTAATCAATTGTATTGTCTGAGGCAGCAAAACTAATCTTCGGATTATTTTGAGCAAATCCTATGGCGCTAACAAGTAAAATTGTTAGTAATGTGACTGCTTTTTTCATCATTTTTAATTTTGTAGGTTATTTAGTAAATGTACTTTGTTTTAATTAATACACAATTTATTAATTCTCTTTTTATAGTGTACTTTAATTATTTACTTTTGCTAACAGTATAAATTACAAAAATCAAACCAAATATTTTTTGGTTCTAAACCGTTGCTTTTTTATGAGTATTCCAGCACAATTTGACGCTAAAACTATCGAGAATAAATGGTACGACTATTGGATGAAAAATAATTATTTCCATTCAGAACCGGACCATAGAACACCATATACCATTGTAATTCCTCCGCCAAACGTTACGGGAGTTTTACACATGGGACACATGCTAAACAATACCATTCAAGATGTTTTAATACGCAGAGCACGTTTAAAAGGATTTAATGCTTGTTGGGTTCCAGGAACCGATCATGCCTCTATTGCGACCGAAGCCAAAGTGGTAGCGAAATTAAAATCGGAAGGAATTAACAAGAATGACTTAACTCGTGAAGAGTTTCTGAAGCACGCTTGGGATTGGACCGATAAGTACGGAGGTGTAATTTTAGAGCAACTTAAAAAATTAGGCGCTTCTTGCGATTGGGAACGTACAAAGTTTACTATGGATGCTGACATGTCGGCATCTGTTATTAAATCGTTTGTTGATTTGTATAATAAAGGATTGATTTACCGTGGATACCGTATGGTAAACTGGGATCCAGAAGCAAAAACAACTTTGTCTGATGAAGAGGTTATATATGAAGAACAAAACGGGAAGTTGTATTTTCTGAATTATAGAATTGAAGGTTCGGAAGAATTTTTAACTATTGCAACAACACGTCCTGAAACTATTTTTGGAGACACAGCTATTTGTGTCAATCCAAACGACGAGCGTTTTGTGCATTTGAAAGGCAAAAATGCAATTGTGCCAATTTGTGGTCGTATCATTCCGATTATCGAAGATGAGTATGTAGATATTGAATTTGGTACAGGTTGTTTGAAAGTGACCCCTGCACACGATATGAATGATAAAGCACTAGGAGAAAAGCACAATCTTGAAATCGTTGATATTTTTAATGAAGATGCTACATTAAACAGTTTTGGCTTGCATTATCAAGGAAAAGACCGTTTTGTAGTTCGTGACGAAGTAGCCAAAGAGTTAGAAGAAATTGGCGCTTTGGCAAAAACCGAGATCCACTTAAACAAAGTAGGGACTTCAGAAAGAACTAAAGCGGTAATCGAGCCAAGATTATCAGATCAGTGGTTTTTGAAAATGGAAGACTTAGTTAAGCCTGCAATAAAATCGGTACTAGAAGATGGTGCCATAAAATTACATCCAGCACGTTTTAATAATACCTATGCACACTGGCTGAACAATATTCGCGATTGGAATATCTCTCGCCAATTGTGGTGGGGACAACAAATTCCTGCGTATTTCTATGGCGATGGAAAAGAAGATTTTGTCGTGGCTGAAAATATACAAGACGCTTTGGTTATAGCTAAAGAAAAAACGGCAAACTCAAATCTTACTACTGCAGACTTACGACAAGATGTGGATGCTTTAGATACTTGGTTTTCTTCTTGGTTGTGGCCAATGTCTGTTTTTGGAGGAATAATGGATCCAGAAAGCGAAGATTTTAAATACTATTATCCCACAAATGATTTAGTAACTGGTCCAGATATTTTATTTTTCTGGGTAGCGCGAATGATTATTGCAGGATACGAATACACTGGTAAAAAACCATTTACTAATGTATATTTAACTGGTTTGGTTCGCGACAAGCAGCGTCGTAAAATGTCTAAATCATTAGGTAACTCTCCTGATCCATTAGATTTAATCGAAAAATTTGGAGCTGATGGAGTTCGTGTTGGTTTATTGTTGAGCGCATCCGCAGGAAATGACATTATGTTTGATGAAGAACTATGCAACCAAGGAAAAGGATTTACCAATAAAATATGGAATGCCTTTAAATTGATAAAGGGCTGGGAAGTTTCGGAAACGATTCCGCAGCCAGAATCATCAAAAGTAGCGGTTGAATGGTATGAAGCTAAATTGCAACAAACTTTAATTGAAATTGAAGACAACTTCGAAAAGTACAGAATTTCAGAAGCTTTAATGGGAATTTATAAATTGGTTTGGGACGATTTCTGCTCTTGGTTTTTAGAAATGATTAAACCGGCTTACCAACAACCCATTGATAAAATCACTTTTGATAAGGCGATTGAGATGCTCGAAAACAATCTAAAATTATTGCATCCGTTCATGCCTTTCTTAACCGAAGAAATTTGGCAGCACATTGCTGTAAGAACGGCTGAAGAAGCATTAATTGTTTCTACTTGGCCAGAAATAAAACCTTTTAATGCCAGTTTAATTGCTGATTTTGAGTCGACTATCGAAGTAATTTCTGGAATTAGAACCATTCGTAAAGACAAGAACATACCTTTTAAAGATGCAATCGAGTTGAAAGCAATCAATAACGATAAGGTGTCGACTTATTTTGATACCATTGTAACAAAATTAGGAAATATTTCGAACTTTGAATATGTTGCAGATAAAGTTGATGGCGCACTTTCTTTCAGAGTAAAATCAAACGAATATTTCATTCCGATTTCTGGAAGTATTGACGTAGACGCTGAAATTGCAAAGTTGAACGCTGAGTTGATTTACACACAAGGTTTCTTAAAATCGGTTCAATCAAAATTAGCAAATGAAAAATTTGTTGCCGGTGCACCAGAAAAAGTGCTGGCCAACGAAAGACAAAAAGAATCGGATGCTTTAGCAAAAATTGCTACAATTGAGCAAAGTTTAGCCGGATTAAAATAAGCAAATTAAAATATTGGTTTAAATACAAAACCCGACCTCTTTTATAGTGGTCGGGTTTCTTTTTTTAGTTTCCTCTATTTCTTGATTTTAAGATCAAAAACAAAGGATAGGAAATAAGCACCATTGCTAGAATGATAACAAAGCTTTTAGTGTCACTATAAATAAACCCGAGTAATAAAGCGATAGAAACAATAATTACAATGATAGTGCTCCATGGATACCAAATAGAACGATAGGGTCTCGGTAAATTGGGTTCTTTAGTTCTTAATTTCAAAAGAGAGAAGTAAGCTAATAGCCAAACAATTATAGAAGTAAAGGCAGCAAATGAAAATAAAACTTCAAAAGAACCGATAAAAATCAGACACAAACTAAATAAAGATGAAACTAAAAGAGCCACAATTGGCGTTCCGCCTTTATTAACTAACGTCCCTTTTGTAGTAAAAAAACCATCTCTACTTAATCCGTATAAAATTCGTGGAGGAATCATCATAAAAGCATTTAAGATACTCAGCAGAGAAAAAATAGAAATTACAGTGACAATTATTGCCTCTTTTTTTCCAAATATAATATTAGCTACATCTCCAGCAGCAAGGTTTGATTCTGCTAAAGTCTCTACTGGTAAAACATAAAAAAAAGCAATATTTAATAAAGTATAAATCGCGATTACTAGTATAATACCACTATATAAAGAACGCGGAATATCTTTACTTGGGTTGTCGTTTTCTTCTGCAAAAAAGCAAACATTATTCCAACCATTGTAGGTGCCGATGATGAGTTGTAATGATTTAAATAACCCAAACAGTAATCCAATTTGAAAAAAAGAATTGTCTTTTTGGATAGGAGGAAGCTTAGCACCAGAATACAAGAAACAAGCGATAACCAAAGCGACAAAACAAATAACTTTTATAAAACTTGTTATCTTTTGAATAGAGCTACCATTTTTTACACCACTCAAATGTATTAGAACAAAAATTAGTAATAGCGCAATCGAGATTTCAGCCGAATAATTGTACAGTTGAGGAAATAAAATAATAAGATATTCGCTAATGACAATGCAATAAAACGCTGGCGGAATTGCATTGGTTATATAATCAAACCAGCCAGACAAAAAACCAGCATACTCACCAAAAGCTCTTTTGATGTAATTGTAGGAACCTCCGGCTTTAGGCAACATGGTCGCTAGTTCTGCGTAGGAGTTAGCACCAATTAAAACAAATATTCCGCCAAAAACCCACGAAGCAATAATAAGCCAATAGTTTTCTAACAGACCGGCTATTGTTCCAGGAGTTCTTAAAATTCCAACTCCAATAGTTCCGCCAATTAGCATCGCAATATTAAAACTTAGCCCTAATGTTTTGCGCAATTGGTTCTTGTTAGTAATGGCCATTATTTGATTTTATTTTAATGAAGCTATAAATTTGAGTTTGCAAAAGTAACTATCTTCTATGTTCTTTTGCAAAATAAAAGCTTTGGACTTATTTAATTCAAAAAAAATAAAATTTAGATTTTATATCTCAGTATTGCCATAATTTGTCGTGGCGCAATTGGGTTTGCGCTGTAATTTTCGTGAATAGTGTAATTCAACTCATTGGTACTGTTAGATAATTTACATAAAAGCGAGAATTTTTGCCAGTCGTAACCAGCACATACATCTAGAGTGACGTAGTTATCAACAGCAATTATCTGATACAGCAAACAAAAAGGAAGGGTTAATGTACTATCGTTCATTTTTAACAACATCTCTAAAACTTTGAGTTTTCGTAAGAATATCTAAAGCTTATTGATTTATATTTTTAATCCTTTATTTGATAATCTGTTTTAAGAATTAAAACATAATTTAACCCGTGGTATCTTTTCCATTTTAAAAAGCTACTTCGAGTTTTTTTTCATCTTCGTTTACGCTTGACTTGCATGCGCTATAGAAATAAAAAGTTCTTTTTGAATTATTTTAATAAAAAAACCTGCACCAAATTATTTGGATGCAGGTTGTATTTGAGGTTATATTTTATGAAAGTTTGAGTTATTTTTTTATCAGAGTAAATTCTTCATTACTTTCTTTTCCTTGTTGTCTACCCGAAATTAAGGCAACAATTGAAGTTGGGCTTTTTTTGATGTACGTTATTTTTTGAGGATATTCATTGTTTTTATTTTCAAAAACCAATGTATTTTCAGTCAAAGAAACCAACGGAAATGAAATGGGCTCATCGTCGTTTTCTCCCTTAATTATCGTTTGGTACATTAATTTTTCATTTTTTTCACTTAATACGATACTTTCATGATGAACCGTGTCTTTAGTATTATTTATAAAATGCGATTTTCCGCTGAAGGTACTGTCATTTATCTTTTTCCAAGACTCAGACAACACACCAAATTCGGTTTGAGTTTCCCAGTTTCCAATAAGCCATTCTACTTTTTTTATTTCATTCTGATCAAATGAAACTTCTTTTTGGCAAGCCACGACAAGTACTGACAATGCAAGCCATGAAACTGTTTTTTTCATATTTTTTCGGAGTTAATTCAATAACGAAAACCAGAGCAAATGTAGAAAAAATAGTAATAGTGTTTCTTTTTAGTTTATCCAAAAATTAAAAATAAAACCAGTCAGTAATTTTATCGATCTATGGTGTGATTTAGAGGTTTTACGATTAGAATTACTGATGTAGAATAAGTTCAATTTATATAAATTAGTGAATTTGTAAGTCGAATTTAAAGGCTTTCAAGCAAAATGGCATGCACCAATTCTTTGGTCGGTTTTTGATCTTTTATTTTTGCGCGAACGACATCAAAAGTCACTTTAAATTCACAGCCTGTTTTGTAGTTGCTGCAGCCGTAAGCCGTTTTTCCTTTAAGAACTGTTCCTTTTTTGCACTTTGGGCAGATTAATTGATCTGGAATTATTTTAGCTGCAGACTTTTTTGGTTCTAGTACAAGTTCAAAATTTTCATCAAATCGAAGCAGACCTTCTACAGCACCATTTTTGGTTTTAAAATCTTTTAAATTTACCGTCGACCCTTTTTGAAGCAATCTCAAATATTGGTTTTCGGATATTTTCTTTTCTGCAAAAGTATAAGGAAGTACAAATGTGCAACCTAATTTGTAATTGCCACAACCATAAGCAGCCTTGCCTTTGATCAGCGTATTTTTTTGACATTTGGGACAAACTTCGGCCAAAATTCCGGCTGCTTTCTTTTTCTCCACTTTAGCAACTTCTTTTTTACTAGTTCCGGCATGGGAAATATTAGCATGTCTGGTTTCGCTTCGTACTTCCAAAACTAATGCTTCAATCATTGCTTTCATATTTTTAATGAAAGCGCCAGCGGTAAAGGTGCCCTTTTCGATATCTTTCAATTGTTTCTCCCAAGAACCTGTAAGTTCGGCCGACTTGATCAATTCATTTTGAATGGTTTCTATAAGTTGAATTCCAGTTGGCGTTGGTAGAACTTGTTTTTTGTTTCGAACGGTATATTGCCGTTTGAATAGCGTTTCTATTATATTCGCTCGAGTTGACGGACGACCAATGCCATTTTCTTTCATTAACTCACGCAAATCTTCATCGTCGATTTGTTTTCCAGCCGTTTCCATAGCACGCAATAAGGTCGCTTCTGTAAACTGATTCGGTGGTTTGGTTTCTTTTTCTAAAAACGATGGTTCGTGAGGACCTTTCTCTCCGACAACAAAACTGGGTAGCAAATCGGCTTCTTTTTCTTTGGCGTTTGGATCTTCAAAAACGACACGGAATCCTTTTTTTAAGATTTCTTTTCCTGTAGTTTTAAAAGTAACATCGGCAGCTTTACCAATTACAGTAGTATTTGCGACCAAACAATCATCGTAAAAAACTGCAATAAAGCGTTTTGTGATTATATCATAAACTTGCTGCTGATTGTACTGCAAATTACTTTGCACACCCGTTGGAATGATCGCGTGGTGGTCCGTTACTTTTTTATCATTAAAAACCTTAGGAGATTTTTTAATCTTTTTCTGTAAAAGCGGTGCTGTTAGTTGGGCATAATTGGTTAAATTTTTCAGAATACCAGCAACTTTGGGATAGACATCATTTGGCAAAAATGTGGTATCTACTCTGGGATACGTAACTACTTTTTGTTCGTACAAAGTCTGTACAATTTTAAGTGTTTCATCTGCAGAGAATCCAAATTTGGTATTGCAATACACTTGTAATCCAGTTAAATCAAATAACTTAGGTGCATATTCATTTCCGTTTTTTTTGTCAACGGAAACAATTTCGAATTCACTTTCTTTGACTTTATTGGCCAAAAGAGCGCCGTCTTCTTTATTTAAAAAACGACCTTCTTCATAGCTAAAAAGTGTTTCTCTGTATAAAGTTTGTAATTCCCAATAGGGTTGGGGTCTAAAATTTTCGATTTCCTTGAAACGTTCCACCACCATCGCGAGCGTTGGTGTCTGAACGCGACCAATAGACAGCACTTGTTTGTAACCGCCATGTTTGACCGTGTACAAACGCGTAGCATTCATACCCAATAACCAGTCGCCGATCGCTCTAGAAAAACCGGCGTAGTATAGATTATCGTAATTGGCGGATGGTTTTAAGTTTTGAAAACCTTCCTTTATCGCTTCAGTGGTTAGCGATGAGATCCACAAGCGTTGCACTTCGCCTTTGTATTTGGCTTCGTTCATCACCCATCTTTGGATGAGTTCTCCTTCTTGTCCAGCATCCCCGCAGTTGATGACCAAATCTGCTTTGTCAAATAGCTTTTTGATAATTTTAAATTGCTTTTCGATGCCTGCATTTGGAACCACTTTGGTTTCAAATTTTTCTGGAAGCATGGGTAAGTTGTTCAAATCCCAGCTTTTCCAATGTGGCTTGTAATCATTCGGTTCCTTAAGGGTACACAAATGTCCAAAAGTATAGGTAACTGCATAACCGTTGCCTTCGTAATAGCCATCGTGTTTGGTATTCGCTCCCAAAACGGATGCAATTTCGCGTGCTACACTTGGTTTTTCGGCAATACAGACCTTCATTTTTTTCGTTTAAATTTGAAGTTGCAAATTAAGAATTTAGAAATTGGTATGGAAACTTTTGTTGAGAGGGGAAATGTTATTTAGCTTTAAAAGTAAATGATAACAAAGGGCGAAAGAATTACAGTTGTAACGTTGTAAAAATAGTAGTAAATAAGGCAGCAGATGCAATGCCTTCTCTCTATCATTCTCGAACACGCAGAAATATCTCGGAGTAGATTGACAACGTTACTTATAATATCAATTTTTAAAACTTATTTATAAATGCCTTGCAAAGTTAGAAGACTTTGCAAGGCATTTAAAATTTAAAAAATTGATTATTGTAGAATCAAATATTTAGTAAAAACAACGATCAAAAAGTATACATTTAAAAAATAACTGTACCAGTACAACCAGATTAAATTTGATAATTTTTTGTAAAAATTACTGTTGTGCAGGAATATAAATATCAAATTGAGCGCCTTCATTTACTTTACCGCTACCAGTAATAATTCCGTGATGATTTTCAACAATTTTTCTTGCAATAGTTAGTCCAATTCCAGTTCCAGGATATTCTTTCTTATCGTGCAGACGCTGAAAAATTTCAAAAATTCTGTCTTGATATTGATTTTCAAATCCAATTCCATTGTCACTTATCGTAATGTGGTAATGGTCTGCCTTTAGTTTAAAATCAGAATTACTGTTGGTGTCGTATTTGACAAAATTGCTTTTAATAGCTATTTGCGGCTTTTGTCCTGGAATAGAAAATTTGAGTGAATTGCTAACTAAATTTTGGACCAATTGGCGGAATTGAAACGGAATGATATTTACCTCGCACAAGTTTTGAATTTCTATGTCGGCGTCTTTATCAAGTAAGTCTTCTTTTAACATTTCTAGCGCTTCACGCACAACTTCGTTTAGATCACTAACGATAAATTTCCGTTGCGTTGTATTGGTTCTAGAATAGGCAAGTAGGTCATTGATGAGTGTTTGCATATGCAATGCAGAAAGTTTTGTTCTTTCGACATAATATTTACCCATGGCAGATAAATTATCATATTCTTCGACAAAAATTCTTCCAGAGAAAGATTGAATTTTTCGCAACGGCTCTTGTAAATCGTGGCTAGAGATATAGGTAAAGGATTGAATTTCTTTATGTGCAATTAACAATTCGTTCGCTCTTTTTTCTTTCTCCTTATTTTGAAACTTAAGTTCTTTATTGGCAATAGCTAATTCGTTAGCTCGCTGTTGCTTTTCTTGATTTTGATAAGCTAGTTCTTGATTTGCAATGATCAATTCAGCTGCACGTTTTTCTTTTTCTTGATTTTGAAATGCTAGTTCTTTATTTGCTATAATTAATTCAGCAGCGCGCTTTTCTTTTTCATTATTTTGATATTCAAGTTCAGTGTTCGCGACAATAAGTTCTTCGGCTCTTTTTTGCTTTTCTTGATTTTGGTAGGCTAATTCTTTATTTGCAATGATTAATTCCGCTGCACGATTTTCCTTTTCTTTGTTTTGAAATTCCAGTTCCGTGTTCGCAACAATTAATTCTTCTGCGCGTTTTTGCTTTTCTTGATTTTGGTAAGCCAACTCTTGGTTTGCAATGAGTAATTCGGCTGCCCGATTTTCCTTTTCTTTATTTTGAAACTCAAGCTCAGTATTTGCTACAATTAATTCTTCTGCGCGTTTTTGCTTTTCTTGATTTTGGTAGGCTAGCTCTTGATTCGCAATGATTAACTCGGCTGCACGATTTTCCTTTTCTTTATTTTGAAATTCCAGTTCCGTGTTCGCTACAATTAATTCTTCTGCTCGCCTTTGCTTTTCTTGATTTTGGTAGGCTAGTTCTTGGTTTGCAATGATTAATTCGGCTGCACGATTTTCCTTCTCTCGGTTTTGTAACTTGAGTTCGGTATTCGCTACAATTAATTCTTCTGCACGTTTTTGCTTTTCCTGATTTTGGAAGGCTAATTCTTGATTTGCAATGATTAATTCGGCTGCGCGCTTTTCCTTTTCTTTATTTTGAAATTTTATTTCGGTGTTTGCTACAATTAATTCTTCAGCTCTTTTCTGCTTTTCTTGATTTTGATAGGCTAACTCTTTATTGGCAATGATCAATTCAGCGGCGCGATTTTCTTTTTCGCTATTTTGCAACGCAAGTTCAGCATTAGCGATAACTAATTCTGCTTCTCGCTTTTTTGTCTCAATAATTTGTAATGCTAAATTTTTATTAGCAATTAATAATTCAGCAGCCTGATTATCGTTAGTATCAGTAGCAATAGCATTCATTTTAGACATAGAAACAATTTTTAAAAGGATGTCAAAGGTAGTATAAGTCGTTCCGTTATTTTTATATTTATTTTCGAAAAATGACGTACTGAATTTTAAGTATAATTACTTGTTAATTATATCGTTATAGTTAAAATATTAGGTATCTATTTGTTTAGAAATACGTTTTCTATTGCTGATTAGGATAGTTCAAAAACTAAATACTACTTGATGAAATAGTTCTTTTATAGCATTTAAAAACCCTCAACTTTAAGAAAGACCTATAGCCCTGATAGCAACGGTATCCTTTTTATTCGTTTTTTTGCGAATAAAAAGATACAAGTGGATAGCAGGATCTAGCTCCTAAAAAATTGGAAACTTGAAACTTAAATCTTTTAATAAAAATTTTGTAATTTTGCACTCCAATAAAGGAAATAAAGATGTTAGATAGACTTCAGATAGTAAAGCAACGTTTTGACGAAATTTCGGATTTGATTATTCAGCCCGATGTTATTTCAGATCAAAAACGTTACGTACAGTTGAACCAAGAATATAAAAACTTGAAAGCATTGGCTGGAAAGCGAGATGAATATGTGCTATTAATGGCAAATATTGAGGAGGCAAACGAAATAATTTCAGATGGTAGTGATGCTGATATGGTGGAGATGGCAAAAATGCAGATGGATGAAGCCAAAGATCGATTGCCAGAATTGGAAGAGGAAATAAAGTTTTTGTTGATTCCGAAGGATCCAGAGGATGCAAAAAATGTTATGGTTGAAATTCGCGCCGGAACAGGTGGGGATGAAGCGAGTATTTTTGCAGGAGATTTGTTTCGTATGTATACAAAATATTGCGAAAACCACGGTTGGAGAACATCCGTGGTAGACATGAATGAAGGAACTTCAGGTGGCTTTAAAGAGGTTATTTTTGAAGTTACTGGTGAAGATGTTTACGGAACTTTAAAGTTTGAGGCAGGAGTTCACCGCGTGCAGCGTGTACCGCAAACCGAAACGCAAGGTCGTGTGCATACCTCGGCGGCTACTGTAATGGTTTTGCCAGAAGCAGAAGAGTTTGATATACAGATTGACATGAACGATGTTCGTGTT
The DNA here is from genome assembly GCF_001529295.1 of Flavobacterium sp. TAB 87. Lineage (GTDB taxonomy): Bacteria > Bacteroidota > Bacteroidia > Flavobacteriales > Flavobacteriaceae > Flavobacterium. The sequence goes on along the minus strand of NZ_LLWK01000037.1, from coordinate 81,188 downwards.
GACTTTTTCTGTTCGTCAGGTCCTGGTGGACAATCGGTGAATACAACCAAATCGGCGGTTCGTTTAACGCACATTCCGACTGGTTTAGTGGCGCAATGTCAAGATCAAAAATCGCAACATAAAAATAAAGACAAAGCTTTAGGCGTTTTGCGTTCTCGTTTGTACGAGCAGGAATTGGCCAAAAAAGAAGCAGAAGATGCGACTAAAAGAACGTCGCAAGTTAGCTCGGGTGACCGTTCTGCAAAAATTCGTACCTATAATTATGCGCAAGGTCGTGTAACGGATCACCGCATTGGATTAACCTTATACGATTTGGGAAATATCATGAATGGTGATATTCATAAAATTGTAAGCGAACTTCAGTTGGTGAACAATACCGAAAAATTAAAAGAAGCTAGCGAAGTATTTTAAAAACATCGCTTTTGAATCATTAAAAAATCTTAATTAGTACACATTAATTAAGATTTTTTTTATGCCTTATAATTTTAAGTGCATTTAAAATACAATACAATAACAACCATTATAAACCAATTAAAACCTAACACATGAAAAGAACTTTACTACTAATGTGCTTCGTAGGAAGCTGTTTCGCTGCACAAGCACAATCGTACTTTGGATTTAGAGATGACGGTTATGCCGGAATACAGGCAGCATTGTTCAATCCTTCGGCTATTGTTGATTCTAAGTATAGGTCGGATATTACCCTTTTTTCGGTTAGTGGGAGCGGATCTAATGATTTGTATGGTGTGCAATTTGCTGACGTAATTGGCGGTGATTATGATTTTGAAAATCAAGCGAGTACAAATATTAAATTCACTAATAACGCGGTGATTAACCTAGATGTAATGGGGCCATCTTTTATGATGAATATCACACCTTTGCATAGTGTCGCTTTGTTTTCGAGAGTACGCTCGGTTACCAATTTTATCAATGTTAACGGAGAACTTATTGATGAACTGAATAACGACATCGAATTTTCTAATAACTTCCTAATTCAAGGCGGAAGTCCCAATGCGGTAACGAACTCTTGGGCCGAAATTGGTGCAAGCTATGCTACTGTTCTTTTAGATAAAGAAGATCACTTCGTTAAAGGAGGTTTAACTTTAAAATATTTAATGGCAGGAATCAACGGCTACATTCAAGGAAATGAAATAGAAGTGGCTTTTAATAAAAATGAAGTTAATCCAAGTTTAAGCGAGTTTTATTCGACAGGAACTTTAAAAACAGCTGCGAGTTATGATTATGACAATGGTGACGATCCTAAATTTGACGCTTCTTCGGCAGGAATTGGTTTAGACTTGGGTTTTACTTATGAATACCGTACCTTCTGTCACACGTGTAAAGGGAACAGATATAAATTTAAAGCAGCTATGTCAGTAACTGATATTGGAAAATTAAATTATAAAAATGCTGTTGAAAATAGTTATGATCTAACCGGAAGAATTACGCAAGATGATATTGATGAGTCAGATGATATCTTTAAATTTTTTGACTCATATTATACCAAGGTAGCAACTAGAAAAGGGGTAAAGGCCAATTTACCTACTGCTTTTCATACCAATTTCGATTGGAATATTAACAACAAATTTTACTTGAATCTGAGCGGTGATTTTGACTTAGTAGATGCTGAAAAATTAAATGGTACAACTTTAGGAAATTCAGTTAGTTTTACGCCTCGGTTTGAAATTAGACAATTTAGCTTTTATGTTCCAATTACTTGGATGGAATACAGCGGAACGCAAGTAGGTACTGGATTTAGAGCTGGGCCATTATTTATAGGATCTGGTTCTATTATTTCTAACTTACTTTCGAATAATTCTAAAGCTTTTAATATGTATGTTGGCTTAAAAATTCCGGTATATCAAAATTATAAGTAGTTTTGCCTACTATAAAAAGGGGCAATTTTCATTTAAAAATTGCCCCTTTTTTTGTGATTGATTTTAATACTACTTTATAAGTATTAAAAATTATATAGTGAAGGTTATTAACGCACCAACCGTTTTAAAAAGAACGTATGATGGCATTAGATACCTAAAAATACTCGTGTGAATTCAAAAAAGTTAAAATAATTTGAATATATAGCGACGCCACTTTTGATTACTATTTCATTAATAGATTTCATGACTGTTGTTTTATTGGTTGATAACTAGCTAACAGAGCTCCTTTTAGTGGTCTACAGCTGTCTTTTTGGTAACAAAATTAGCAACGGCTAATTGAACCATGCTTCCTAAAAAGCGTTTAAAAGTACTTTGGGTTTTGCCAACAACAAGTTTGCTGCTCAAATATCCCGCTCCGATACTTAGCACTGTGCTTAAAATATCTTTGCTTCCACTACTTTTAATATTAAATTCACCTAGACCTTTTTTAATTAAACGCATTGGTTTAAGGCTTTCTTTGGTCAGTTGAATTTGATCTTTTAGTTCGTCCCATTCTTGTCCTTGGCGCAATTCTAAAAGTTTAATATCAATATTTAAATCGTCTATTGAATAATTTGGTCTCATAGTTTTCACTTTTTAGTTTTAAAAAAAATATTACTTTTCCTCTTGATCTTCTTTCAATAAAATAGATAAGATTAGCTGTCCGATTGGAACTCGCAACCAAGCTCTTCTATTTAGAAAAAGCAAAACAGTAATTAAAAAATAAAAACCTCCTACAACTAGGAATCCTAAAAAGGGTTCTCCCAATTCTTTTCCTATCCATAAACTTAAACCAATGCTCAAAAAGAAACTAAAAAACACTGCAAGAACGCCAATGGCAATATGAGAAGTCAATGATGACAGTGCATCAGCAGATTTAGACACCAATTTAAGTTTAATTAATTCTAAACTTGTTTTGGCATATGTTTCTGCCTTGTCAAAAAGCAATTCGGTTCTTGAAGTGTTAGTTTCCATTTTTGTGCATTTTAATGATAGTTCTTATTTTGTAATCAATTAGTTCGTTGCGTTTTTGATATCAGATCTTGCATCGCTGATGTCTTGACGAACGTCACTTTTTAATTCATTATATTTTGCTTTTCCGCTAGCTAGCATTTCTTTTCCATTTTCTGAAAGTGAACCTACAAATTCGTTCAATTTTTCTTTCAAATCTTCTGAGCAATCTTTACTTTTATCAGCGATTTTTTTTCTTGTTTTTGATCCTTTTTCAGGTGCAAACAAAACTCCTACTACTGCTCCAACTGCTGCTGCTCCTAATATTCCTAATAATGTGTTACTTGTTTTCATAATGTATTTATTTAGTGATTGTTATTAAATTTTTATTATTGTTTTTTCTATTTTTTAGATTTCGCGTCCTTTAATCAATCTGAATAGGATTGCAATAATTGCAATAACTAATAAGATATGAATAATACTTCCTAAGCTATAAACAAAGAACCCAAGAGCCCATAGAATAATTAGGATTACTGCTACTGTGTATAATAAGTTTGACATGATGTTATGTTTTTAATTAATATTTATTGAATTGTTAATTATAGTTTATATGCTACATATAAGCTAAAACTACTATTTTTTGCGTCTTGAAATGCATTTGGTATTGCAGTGTTGCTTTCTTTACCAATAGCTGTTAATCCGTAGTTATAACGTAATCCTACACTTACTGGATTAAAGTCAACTCCAACTCCTGCAGCTAAACCTGCATCAAATTTTTGTAAATTATCAGTTACATCTCTTTCAAAGTTAACTGCTCCTTCACCTTTAACTTTCGAGTTTACCAGGTATGAAGCATATCCACCTGCTTGAATATTAAAGTTTTCAGTTAAATTGAATTTAAAAAGCAATGGTAATTCAATGTAATCTAATTTTAATTTTACATCTCCACTAGCAAAAGCATTGTTGTATTCAACTTTTGATCCTTTAGTTGTATAAAGCAATTCTGGTTGAAAAGCGATATTATCTGTAATAGGCAATCTTGCATATAAACCAGCATTAAAACCGACTAACATGTTTTCATCGTCAGCGTCTGTAGAATATAGATTTGAAGCATTGATTCCCCCTTTGATACCAAATTCTGGATTTCCGCTATCATAACTTTGAGCCATAACTACTCCTAAATTCAAAGATAATAGAGCTGCTAACGCATATTTAATGTTTCTGTTTTTCATAATGATAATTATTTTATAGTATTTATTTAATTTGGGTATTCTCGTTGTTTAATATTATTAATTTAAATCGTCTTATAATTTCTAAAATTCTATTCTGTTTTTGTAAACTCGTAAAAGCAAATAAACTGATTTCCTTGTCTGTCGTTTCTCGTTTTATCGTTTGTAAAAGCGAAATTTCCTTTTCTATATTTCTTTCGATCAAATCGAAATACAAAGCATCTTTATTTAATGTATCTGTACTTTTTTCGTTCTTAAAAATGCCGTTTATAATAATTAATTTTGAACTGGCTGTTTTTGTAATCTCTTCTAAAAATTCAGTTTGGTTTTTTATAATCACCGTACTAAAATTAATTACTCTATTATTTGAACTCTCTAAACCTAACTCTTTATTTGTCTCGAGTGTTTGTTTACTTATTCGCGCCAATTCTACCAAATTACCTGCATCAGCTGATTTTGAATTTCTAAAATTTTGAACGTGCCTTTTTATGTCAGCGGTTTTAGTTTCTTCCTTTTTATAAGAACTTAAACAAATAAGAACTGTAAACACAAACTGCGAAATCAATAATTTTTGAGATTGTTTATTAGCTAATGACATTCTCTTTTGCTTTGTTGATTATTACATTACAAAGATGCGAAGAGAAGGGAAGAATTCCTTTACAGCATAAAAAAGAAACGTTATATAATTTCCATTGTGGGTTTTATATAACGTTTTGAGAAGATTTTGAAAGACCTTAAAATGAGCCTTTATTCGGGGAGAAATACCGTAAAAGACGCGCCTTCGCCTAGTTTACTATCGGCCGTAATGTGACCGTTGTGGTTGTCAACTATTTTTTTACAAATTGCTAAACCAATTCCAGTTCCAGGATAATCGTTTTTAGTATGTAGTCGTTTAAATAAAACAAAGATGCTGTGTTTAAATTGTGGGTCAAATCCCATTCCGTTATCGGTAAAAGTAATTTTATGATACTTCTTGATACTATGATTTAGGAAATTGGGATAATCACTGGAGTTTGTTTTTGTATATGAAATTGAAATAACAGGATCTATTTCAGCTTTATTATACTTTAACGAGTTTCCAATCATATTAATAAACAATTGTTCTATTTGATAAGGTATGACTTTTAACTTCGGCAATTTTTCTGAAGATATAGTTGCCTTCTTTTCGTCAATTACTTCTGCAAGTTCTGCCTTTGCATTTTTTAGTACTAGATTCAAATTGGTTTTTATAAATTCTTTCTTGGTAGTGTTGGTTCTTGAGAATAAAAGTAAATCATCTATAAGTACACGCATTCTTTTAGAAGAAGAATCAATTTTGCTGAGATATTCATTTGCTCTAGCTGATAAAGCAGCCTTGTCTTCTTCGGAAAAGCGGGATATAAAAGTTTGAATTTTACGCAGAGGTTCTTGCAAATCGTGGCTGGCAACATGGTTAAAGGAGGCTAATTCTTGATTACTAGCTTCTAATTCTTTATTGCGTTGGTATAATTCAATATTCTGATCATGTTCATCAGTTATATCAAACGAGATTCCAAGAAGTATTTGACCTTCTTCATTTTCTACCAAAAGTCTACCAATAGATTTAAAATGTCTTATGGCTCCGTCTTGACGTATAACCTTATAATATAGTAAGGGTAATTTTTTCTTTTTAACAATTTCAATCATCGATGCTTGCACCGCTTGCTTGTCGTCTTGGTGCACAAATTGAATAAAGGTTGTTTTTTCGGGCACAAAAGCGCACGGTTTAAACCCCAATAATCTAAACTGATTGTCAGAATAGTGAACTCGATCACTCTTAAGGTCCCACTGCCATGTGCCAAAATTACCAATTTTCTCGGCATCGTCCATTAATCGAGTAGAAATTAGCAATTTCTTGTTCGACACTTTCAAGCGTTCGATGTCGCGATTAATTTGTCGGTACGAAAGTATTATTAAAACAAGTGCTACCAGAAATACAGAAATAGAAAAGAGAGGTGTGAGTGAAATTTCGTTATCGTAATTCTTTTGGCTCTGCTCTAAAAATTTCTTTTCGATGTCCTTCATGGAATCTACTTGAAAACGAATATTTTCCATTAAAATTCGTCCTTTAAAAAGAGAATTTTCAAGTCGTCGTTTATCAAAGTTTTCGGCGCTGTTATATTTTAGTGTTTCTTCAAAACAATCGTAACGCTTATTGATCAGCACAAAAAGGTTTTTTAGATTTCGTTCTTGCGTGGCATTGTCGGTATTTAGCTTTTGCAATTCGATAAAGGTTCTATTGACTTTATCTCTGGAGAAGTTGTACGGAGCAAGATAACGCTCATTTTTGGTAATAATAAAACCTCTTTGTCCAGTTTCGGCATCTTTAACATTAGAAATTAAACGCTCTAACTGAATGTTTACTTCGTACGCGTGCATGAGCAATTTACTTGACTCATGCGTATCGCGATTGTGTTTGTACGAAATTGAAGAGATGAATAACAAAATGAAAACGGCTATTACAAAAATAACTCGCAGCAAATTGAAGGAATTAAAATTGAGTATGCGTCTCATTGGTAAGTCAGATTTTAATAAGCTAAATTATTTTAAACGTAACAAAAAATTATCACGGTTCAATCCCGACGTGTGATAATGCCAGTTTAGAGTAATTACCTCGTTGATCAATTTTTTTAGTGTATTAAAATCACTTGGTTTTTTAATGTAAATGTTGGCGCCTTGTACAAATGTGTCTTCAATATCTTCTTCAGAAGACGAAGTAGAGTAGATGGCAATAATCAGATGCTTTAAATGAGGTGTTTTCTTGATCTCGATTAAACATTCTTTTCCTGTTTTTTTAGGCATGTTCAAATCCAGAAATAATACGTCGGGCAAGACCACATCTGGCTGTAGTAAATGCTCCATTAATTGTAAACCGTCGTGAACAAAATTTACTTTTGTTTGCACTTTTATATCCTCAAAAGCGTCCTTGAAAAACAAACGATCGTCTTCGTCATCATCAGCAAGTAAAATGTGTAATGCGTCCTTTTGCATCTAATATAAAATTAAGTTAGTTTAAATTTTCGCGACGTTTCTTGATAATTCGTTGAAAAGCCGATGGTGTTATTCCAGTGGTATTTTTAAATTGAGTACTTAAATGAGCAACGCTCGAATAGTTTAGTAAAAACGCTATTTCTGTTAAACTCATTTCGCCAATTAAAATAAGATGTTTGGAACGCTCAATTTTTTGAATAATAATAAAATTTTCTATCGAAGAATAGGTTACTTCGGAAAACACATTAGACAAATACCCATAACTGTGGTTTAATTTTTCAGACAAATATACGGAACTTTTTAAGTTGTTCTCATTTTCATCCATAAACACCATCTCTATAATGGCATCTTTTATTTTTTGAACCAAAACACTTTTTTGATTCTCTACTACTTCAAAACCAAAAGGCTCCAATTGTTTTTTAATAGTATCAAGTTGTTCAGTTGAGACAGATTGATTAAGTTCAATCTCGCCAAAACCAATTGTAGAAAAATCCACGTTAATTTGTTCTAACTTTTCCTTTAAGAAAAGTGAGCAAATCGTGTTAATATCAAACTTTATAAATAGCTTCATAGTGTACAAATATGGATAAAGATAATTAAAATATTTTTTAGAATAGTGTTAATGAATTTATAAGAAGTATTATACTTCTCAAAGGGATTAATTTTCAGGTATTTTAAAAAAAAAACAAAAAAATACCGCCTGGGATATTTAAACCAGACGGTATTTTATTGGAACAAAAAAGGCCTACAAATCTGAAATCAGCTTTTGTACTTCGTCTTTAGATTTTCCTAATTTTTGCTGAAGTCTTCCGTATAATTCATCTTCTTTTCCTTCAGCGTACAATAAATCATCATCTGTAAGATCTGCATATTGTTGTTTTAATTTTCCTTTCAATTCATTCCAGTTTCCTTTGATTCCTGTAGTATTCATGATAATATATATTTAGTGTTAATTGATATAGTAAAGCTACTCATTGAGAAGTTGAAGAGCGTTACATTATTTTAATAATAGATTGTAAGATTTGCATTTAGCTTAAATAACGTCTAATAATCCAAGCCATCATTTCGTGCTGCTGCATGATTCCAGTAACGAAATCTGTTGTACCTGCATCATTCGCTTCATCTTCATAAACAGGAAGAGATTCTCTGATTTCAGTAATTATATGTTCGTGGTTGTCTAGCAATTCAGCAAGCATTTCTTTTTGCGAAGGATAAACGTTTGGTGATTCTTTTAAAGTTGCATTATCCGCAAACTCTTTCATTGTACCAATTGTTTTTTCACCTAATTGATTAATTCGTTCTGCAACTTCATCAATCACCTTTTCTAATTGGCCGTATTGTCCTTCAAACAATTTATGTATTTCCATAAAACTATTTCCTGAAATGTTCCAGTGAAATTTTCTTGTTTTTACATATAATGTCATTTCGTTTGATAATAATACAGTTAAATGTGATGCACTTTTTTTAAGATCTTTCGGTGCTATTCCAATATTTGGCTTCATAATATTTATTGTTTGAATGTTGTTTTTCAAAGGTAGAAATACATAACACTTAATGCTTTACACAATTTAATCTAGATGTTATAGGAATTCAATATTGATCCTTTTTCATTACTTATATTTTTGTAATTTTGCTAAACAATTTTTTATAGTAAAACATGACTACACAACAACTTCACGAACAAATACTTCAAAAAAAATCATTTTTATGCGTTGGATTAGATCCTGATTTAACTAAGCTTCCAACTCATTTATTACGTACAGAAGATCCTATTTTCGACTTCAACAAAGCGATAATCGATGCGACGCATGATCTAGCAGTAGCCTACAAACCCAACACTGCGTTTTTTGAAGCGTATGGGTTAAAAGGTTGGATGTCTTTGCAAAAGACGATTACCTATATCAACGAAAATTATCCTACTATTTTTACCATTGCCGACGCCAAACGTGGTGATATTGGCAATACATCAAGTATGTATGCCAAAGCATTTTTTGAAGATCTAAGTTTTGATAGCGTTACGGTCGCACCTTATATGGGTAAAGATTCTGTAGAACCTTTCTTGGCATTTCAAGATAAACATACAATTATGTTGGCATTGACTTCAAACGAAGGAGCATTTGATTTTCAGACGAAACTTATTGACGGAAAAGAACTGTATAAACATGTGTTGGAAACCTCTAAAACATGGAATAACAGTCAAAATTTAATGTATGTCGTTGGTGCAACCAAAGCAGAATATTTTGCAGAAATTAGAAAAATTGTTCCCGATAGTTTTTTATTAGTTCCAGGAATTGGCGCTCAAGGCGGAAGCTTGGCTGAAGTGTGTAAATACGGAATGACTGATAAAATTGGCTTATTAGTTAATTCAGCGCGAGCGATTATATATGCTTCAAATGGAACTGATTTTGCACAAAAAGCAAGAGAAGAGGCATTGAAAGTGCAGCAGGAAATGGAAATGATCATGAATTATAGATAGATTAAATATTGGTTTTAAAATCAAAATTTAAATTACAGATAAAATTAAAAAATACTCTTGAAAGAATTAACAGATCAAATCGGTACTTTACATACTTTCGATAAGACGCCAAAACGAATTATATCATTGGTTCCTTCTCAGACAGAGCTGTTGTATGATTTAGGTTTAGAAGATCAAATTGTCGGCATTACTAAGTTCTGTGTACATCCCTATCACCTCAAATCGACCAAGAAAAGCGTTGGTGGAACAAAAAAAATACATTTAGAAAAAATCAGATTGCTACAGCCTGACATCATCATTTGTAACAAAGAAGAAAATACCAAGGAAATTGTTGAAAGTCTGAGAGAAATTTGCATCGTTTGGGTAACCGATGTTTTGACTATCGAAGATAATTTTCAGATGATCAGTGATTTTGGTCAAATATTTAATAGAAGGACCGAAGCGCAAAAGTGGAATGATAAAATTGCGTACGGATTAGAAGATTTTAAGAAATTCATTGAAGACTTTCCAATTCGAAGATCTGCTTATTTTATTTGGAAACAGCCGTACATGGTCGCAGGTTCTTCTAATTACATTACTGAATTACTAAAATTAAATCACTTTACTAATATTTACGAGAACAAAGGCAGGTATCCTGAAATAGATCTCGAAAAAATGGAGAAAGAAGGTGATCCTGCAGTTATTTTACTTTCGTCAGAACCGTATCCATTTAAGGAAGAAGATGCTATAGAAATTGGACGCTTTACGCATCACGCCAAAACTATATTTGTAGATGGAGAAATGTTTTCTTGGTTTGGGAGTCGTTTAGTAAAAGCACTTCCATACTTTAAGCAAATGCATCAGCGACTGGGACTAGAAGGTTAAATGTTGGGGTTTTCACCAAAAAAAAGCCCGCAATTCTGTGAAGATTTGCGGGCAATCATTTAACTAACCAAAACCAAAATAATAAATAACCAGTTTATTACACTGCAAATATCCAACTATTATATATGTCTTGCTGTTAAGGTTATGTTATTAGTTTGTTGAAGATTCGTTAACAATTATAATTTGATGATTAAATACTTATACACGAGCAATAATAAATTTTTACTATCAAAATATAATAATAATCAATTTTATTTATTAATAGCGATCAAATATCTAACTACATTTGATACAACAGTAAAAAATCAATATTATGAATACGAACGACAAACTTACTACAGCAACAGGAACGCCTGTTCCTGACAATCAAAATACGATGACTGCTGGCCCTCGTGGACCAGTTATGTTACAAGACTTTTGGTTTCTAGAGAAAATGGCTCATTTTGATCGTGAGGTTATACCTGAGCGACGCATGCATGCCAAAGGTTCTGGTGCGTATGGTACTTTTACCGTTACTCATGATATTACCAAATATACTAAGGCAAAGATATTTTCGGAGATTGGTAAAAAGACCGAAATGTTTACTCGTTTTTCAACCGTAGCAGGAGAGCGTGGAGCGGCAGATGCCGAACGTGACATTCGTGGTTTTTCTATGAAATTTTATACCGAAGAAGGTAATTGGGATTTAGTTGGAAATAACACACCAGTTTTCTTTTTTAGAGATCCAATGAAATTTCCCGATTTGAATCACGCAGTTAAAAGAGATCCACAAACTAATTTAAGAAGTGCCGACAATAACTGGGATTTCTGGACTTTGTTGCCCGAAGCTCTGCATCAGGTTACTATTGTAATGAGTGATCGAGGTATTCCGAAATCCTACCGTCAAATGCATGGTTTTGGAAGTCACACGTTTAGCTTTATAAATGCACAAAACGAGAGACACTGGGTAAAATTTCATTTTAGATCACAACAAGGAATTGAAAATTATTCGGATGAGGAAGCTGCAAAGTTAGTGGGTAGTGATCGCGAAAGCCATCAAAGAGATTTATTTGAAGCAATTGATAAAGAAAATTTTCCAAAATGGAAAATGTTTGTTCAAATCATGACCGAAGAAGAAGCGAAAACGTATAAGTTTCATCCTTTTGACTTAACTAAGGTTTGGTTAAAATCTGATTTTCCTTTAATTCCGGTTGGTGAATTTGAATTGAACAGAAACCCGCAAAATTATTTTGCCGAAGTAGAACAAGCCGCTTTTAATCCCGCACATATTGTTCCTGGTATTGGTTTCTCTCCTGATAAAATGCTACAAGGACGTTTGTTTTCATACGGAGATGCACAGCGTTATCGATTAGGAGTTAATAATTACCAAATTCCAGTAAATGCACCTAAATGTCCGTACAATACTTTTCATCGAGATGGAGCCATGAGAGTAGATGGAAATCAAGGAGCTAAAAAGCATTACGAACCTAATAGTTTTGGATTGTGGAACGAACAACCAGAGCACAAAGAGCCGCCATTAGAATTAAGTGGAGATGCGTACGCGTACAACTTCCGTGAAGATGATGCTGATTATTTTACACAACCTGGTTTGTTATTTCGTTTGTTAACAGAAGAGAAAAAACAATTGTTATTTCACAATACAGCCAATCAAGTTGGAAATGCACAAAAATTTATTCAAATACGTCATATCAGAAACTGTTGTAAAGCCGATCCTGCTTATGGTGAAGGCGTTGCAAAAGCGTTAGAAATGACCATGGATGAGGTAAATAACTTTACAGATCCAAGATTATAGTTGTAAAGAGTTACTATTTGGAGATGTAAAACTAAAAATTACAGCTCTACATTTAATAGCGAACCCGATAATTTTAGGATTATCGGGTTTATTATTTTATAAATGTTATGAATAAATAATTTAGTTTTTCTTCGGCAAGGGACTAATGATTTGAACATTTTGAAATACAATCGCACCTTTAACCACGCCAGCAATTGTACTTCGTAAAGCATCAATAATGTGCATTTTTAATTCACTTTTAGGGTAAATTAAACTTACTTCTCTTGCAGGTTTTGGCTCTGCAAAATGGCGGAGTTTTAATTTGTCTTTTTCCTTGAGGTCTAATGTATGTAAATACGGTAACAACGTGGTTCCTAAACCTTCGTCTGCTAATTTTATTAAAGTTTCAAAACTTCCGCTTTCAATTTGAAAGGAACTTTTTTCGTTTGCAGATGCATTTTTGCATAAATTTAAAATACCGTCTCTAAAACAATGTCCATCTTGCAGCAGCAAAATTTCGCTTACATCTAAATCATTAATGGTAATTTCTTTTTTCTGAAAGTTTGAATGATTTTCGGGTATGTAAGCTACAAATGGTTCAAAATACAATACAATTTCTTTGATCTTTTCATCTTCTAACGGTGTGGCTGCTATTGCAGCATCCAAATGTCCGTTTTTAAGTTTTAGAATTATTTCGTCGGTATTTAATTCTTCGATTAAGAGTTTTACCTTCGGATACTTTTTTACAAAATTACTTAGAAACATCGGTAGCAGTGTAGGCATGATTGTTGGAATTATTCCTAGCCGGAAGTCACCACCAATAAAACCTTTTTGTTGTTCTACAATATCTTTAATTCTATCGGCTTCACTAACTATCTTCTTCGCCTGATTTACAATTTTTTCCCCGATCTCGGTTACTTGAATGGGCTTTTTACTTCGATCAAAAATTAAGATACTTAGCTCTTCTTCGATTTTTTGTATTTGCATACTTAATGTCGGTTGTGTAACGAAACATTTTTCGGCAGCCAACGTAAAATTTCTATGTTCAGCAACAGCTAATACATATTGTAATTGTGTAATAGTCATTTTGATAGTATTTTGTGATACAAAAATAAGAAAATATAACTTTTATTTATAGTTTTTTCAAAGGGGTTTCGTTAAATTTACTATTATTAATACAAAATAAGTGAAATACTATGAAAACCAATATTTTAGGGTTACCCGTTAAAGAATCAGAAGAAATGGTAAAAGAGCTAAATGTGCTTTTAGCTAATTTTCAAGTGTATTATCAAAATTTAAGAGGAATTCATTGGAATATTAGAGGGAAACGCTTCTTTGAGTTACATGTAAAGTTTGAAGAATTATACGGTGATGCGCAACTAAAAATTGATATGATCGCAGAGCGTGTACTGACTGTAGGTGGTACGCCGTTGCATACATTTGAAGATTATATGTCAAACAACAAAATGGCAGTAGGTAAAAATATATCTCAAGACGAAAAGGCAGTGCAGTTAATTGTTAACTCTCTAACTGACTTATTGAAGATAGAACGAACAATATTAAATAAATCGGACGAAATTAACGACGAAGGAACGAACTCTATGATGAGTGATTTTATTGCTGAACAAGAAAAAACAGTGTGGATGATGAACGCTTGGTTGGAAAAAGATTTGTAAAATTTCCAAAAATAGAAAAAAACTCGACTGATATAAAATGTATCAGTCGAGTTTTTTTTGCATAATAACCATAATTTTGCAGAACTTTTTTTCTGCTAATCAGTAATAATACAGCAGCTTTAAAAATTAATTAGATAAAAATAATTGGTATGTATGTCTTTTTTAGTAACTCTTATTGCTATTGTTGTTACAGATTTCTAAAAATAAGCACTGTGTGATGTTGTAATAAGTATTATTTTTGCAACAGGGCTAAATTACTAATCGACGATTTCTTTAGAAAAAGGAGAATATAAAAATGTATATGTTTTTTCTTTTTATTTTGTCCTTTTATAAGTCCTATTGATACAAGATAAAACTTCAATTAAAAATAAATAATCAACTGAGCCAATGATCGATTTTTATAAGAAAATGTTAGATAACAATAAACAGTGGGTTTTAGAAACACTTGAAAAGGATCCTGATTTTTTTTCGCATTTAGCAAAAGGACAAACGCCACCCTTATTGTGGATTGGATGCTCGGACAGTCGAGTTCCTGCCAACGAAATTATCGGAGCTAAATCGGGAGAAGTTTTTGTACACCGAAACATTGCCAATATGGTGATACATACCGATATGAATATGTTGAGTGTGTTAGATTATGCGGTTAATGTTTTAAAAGTAAAGCACGTTATTGTATGCGGTCACTATGGTTGCGGTGGCGTAAAAGCTGCTATGGGAAATCAATCTATTGGCATTATTGACAACTGGATCCGCCATATTAAAACTGTATATCGTTTGCATGATAAGTTTTTAGATGCTATCGAAGATGAGACTGAACGATTTAATGCGTTTGTAGAAGTAAACGCAAAAGAGCAAGTTTTTGATTTGGCCAAAACTTCAATTGTGCAAAACGCTTGGAAGAATGGGCAAGATTTGATGTTGCACGGTTGGGTTTACGGATTAAATTCAGGTTATGTAACCGATTTAGAAGTAAATATTAGTTCAAACGACGAACTAGATGAAGTGTATCAGCTAAAATTATAAATAGAAAAATCGCCAATCGGCGATTTTTTTTATTCTGAATCATCTAGATTTTCATTGAAAGAAGACGGTAATAGCTGCGGAATAAATTTTATTAAAATCGGTAGTAATAAACTCCCGCCTGGTAATAAAAATATGGTGAGTGAGGGGATTGTTTTGCAAATGTCAAGCAATTGTCTTCTCACTTTTTTCTTTTCTTTGGGATCCAGATCGCGAACTGTAGAGTAAGCAAGAAGCACCATAAGTTCTTTACTTTCCATAACTTCTTTTACTAAACGATTTTTATTGCGTGTCACCAGCGTAATAACATTTTTGGTGGTTTGATCGTAAAAGTGTTTAACTGGATTAGAATAATTAAAATATGGAATTTTTTTGCGATGCTCTGTTATAAAAGCGTCGGTATCTGTGATACTTATAGCTGCAAATTCGTCAGATACCTGTATAACTTTTGCTAAGGAATATAAAAAGTAAGCTTCTTCGTTTTCTACTTTTCCATCGCTCCATAACGCCATTCCGGCCATGTCTATAAAATAATAATATTCTAATTCATTAGTAAAATAATCGAACTGCAACGTTTCTATTGTTTCTACTGTTGCTTTAGAAAATTTGCTGTATCGAATAGACGCTTCAAATAATTTAATCAATAAATCATCATGAATTGATTTTATTGTTTTTGTTTTTAAAGCAATGGCGACTAAGCTCATTACTGTTTCTTCTATTTTCTTAAAATATTTTTCGGGTAATTCGCCATGAATTAAATAAGAACGAAATGCCAACACATCAATAAATAATAAGGCATTAGTCACTAAGTGTGAGAAACTTTTATTAATTAAACTATCATTGGTTTGAACGCGCTCATTAATAATATTCTCTAAAGTTAATGCATCCGAATTCTTGGGTAAAATAAGTTTGAACAAATTAAATCCTTCGGGATTCATCTGCTGATAAAAATGCAATGCTTTTGTGATAAAATCTTTATGGTCAACGCTTTTTTCTGTCAGCGCATACATTCCGAACAACGTATTTAATAACGCTATTTTAGAGATTTCAGTTTTAAACCAACCTTTTGCAATTATTGGTTTAGGGGTTTCAAAACCAATGATGTGTCCGTAAATAAAACCCGTACTTCTAACTTTTAAGTAGTAAGAGAGCGGCGTTTCCTTGAGAAAATCTGCAGTAAACTTTTGTTCGCTAAAAAATTTGTCAATCCAGCCAAAATTAGAAGGGTTAATCATTAATTTTAATTTAAGACTACAAAGTTATAGTATTTTATGGTTTTGCAATTCAACTAAAATAAATAACCGTTTTATTTTTGAGAAATAAAACGGTTAAAATTATAATTTATTTTATGATTGCCGAACAAGCTACTCTCGCTCCTGCGTTACCTGCAGGCTGCGATGTAAAATCATCTTGTTCTTCATGTACAATTAGACCTTTACCTAATATGTCTTTTTTCTCATCCCCGCAACCAATACACCATTCGTCTGTAATTAGAGTTATCTTTCCGTTTCCATTTGCGTCAGCAGTAAAGTTTCCTATGTCTCCTTTATGGTAAGAATCAGATCCCCATTTTCCATGATTTTGAAAAGTTGGGTTCCAATGTCCGCCAGCAGAACTTCCGTCGGCCGCAGAACAGTCAGATTTTTCGTGTATATGAATAGCGTGAACACCAGGTGTTAATCCCGAAATGTTTGCTTCAAA
The DNA here is from genome assembly GCF_001529295.1 of Flavobacterium sp. TAB 87. Taxonomy (GTDB): domain Bacteria; phylum Bacteroidota; class Bacteroidia; order Flavobacteriales; family Flavobacteriaceae; genus Flavobacterium. The sequence continues at coordinate 64,575 of NZ_LLWK01000037.1, read as the reverse complement.
AGTAACTTTTCCGTCTTTTTCTGTAAAAATAGCAGTACCAGTAACGATACTATTACTTTTTGGTTCTAGCGCTATTGTTAGTTTTTTGGTGTCATTAGATTTTGTACTGGTCTTACAGCCAGTCATAAATGCCCCTAAAATAGCAATCGAAACTAATATTTTTCTCATAATTACAAGTTTAAAAAATGAATAATAGGTAAAGTTAGTTTAAAATTTTTACAAGAGTTGACGCAAAAAAATAAATAATGTGCCCAAATAGTATTTAAAATTTTTAAGTTTATTTTACAATTAACCCAATATATTATGTGTAATTTAGATTAGGTTTTCGACGAAGAAGACGATTTATTAAATATTTAATTTTTTTTATTATGTTAAAAAACAGCCTTAGAATGATATTGTTATGTGTAGTATTGGCTTCTTGTACAAGTACTAAAAGCACAAGTTCAGATGCTAAACCAGTTACACAGTTAGATGGAACTTGGGAACTTAATTACATTACAGGTCCAAGAATTGCTTTTCAAGGTTTATATCCTGAGCAAAAACCAGAAGTGTTTTTTGATACGAAGCAAAATCTAGTTTCGGGTAATGACAGTTGCAATTTATTTAGCAGTGAATTGAAATTAAAAGCAAGCGCAATTGATTTTACAGGTCCAATGGCTATGACCAAAAAAATGTGTATGGAAGGTCAAGAAGGGCAACAACTTTTTATGAGTACGATTAATAAAATTGACCATTATGAGGTTTCTGCTGATGGAAAAACCCTGACTTTTAAAACAGGAGAGATGGCGATGATGCGCTTTACCAAAAAGTAATTTCTTTAGAATTATTTGCTGATGAAAAATAAATTTCGACTGTTAGTTTTCGTGTTTTTTATTTTGATTAATTCAAACAACGCGCAAGAGAAAACAAAGAGAGTACTGAAAGACGAACAAAGAGGAATTACAGTCAATCAAATAACAGATTTAATTAATTCACAAAACTTTGTTTTTTATGCTCGCTTTGTGGAGCCTATGGCAAGTAGACATATCAATGTCGAAGGTGAAAATTATACGGTGACTTACACAACAGATTTGGTTGAGAGTTATTTGCCGTATTTTGGACGAGCGTATAGCATTGGATATGGCGGAGATGGAGGTTTAAAATTTAAAGGAAAATCCGAAAGCTATACAGTCGAAAAAAAGAAAAAGTATTACTTAATTAGTACTACGGTGAAAGGTGAGAACGATACATTCAGACTTACTTTATCTGTTTATTTTGAAGGTAGTGCCACTCTTGTTGTTAGCAGTAATAATCGAAGCACGATAAGTTACACTGGTGAGATTCAAGCTTTATCGAAGTCGGAGTAGTTGTCAGATAGAAATACTATTTCTTTATTGGAAATAAAAATAAAAAAAAATCCGAATCGTCTGCGATTCGGATTTTTTTTACGTTACTTTTTTACTTTTTCTTTATAAATAGCATCCAGCATCCCGTCTTGTGGACTATCTAAGACCAATTCCCAAAACATGATTCCGCCTAATTTTTTCTTTTTAGCGTAAGCTGTTTTTTCAATTATCGAAGAAATATCGTCTCCAGTTGCAAACTTTTTCTCATTTGCGTTATACCAATATCCTGCCTTAGCATTTTTATCCCAAAAGTATTTCCAACCATTAGCTTCTGTGAACGTCGTAGCATAATTTTTAAAAGTTATACCGGCAACATGATTTCCAGCTTGATATAAACCATTATTTACGTTGGCTACATTTTCCCAAATTCGAGTGTAAAAAGCACCACCAATAACTAATTTGTCACTAGGAATTCCTAATTTCAGTAAATATTCTACAGCTTTATTTGTAGATTCAGCTGTTTTATTTCCACTATATAAGGGAGCTTGGTGTCCTGTTACGGTTGCATAGCCGTTTACTAAATCGTAACTCATAATATTAACGCGATCTAGTAATGGCATTATAATTTTCCATTCTACAGATTCATCCAGGAACTTTTGAAAACCGCCCGCTGCAAAACTTAGTTCGTTTGTATTTCCTAATGTTGTACGCAATATTTTAACTAATTCAGTGAAATTGGTACGATCGTCCGCTTTAAAGGGATGTCCAGGCATTCCTTCGATAGCAGGATATTCCCAATCTAAATCAATACCATCCGTTTTAAAATAATCATTTACTTCTTTTACCGATTTGGCAAAAAGACTGCGGCCTTCAGCTGTAGAAAAAGCTTCAGAGCACGGTTCACAACCAGCCCAACCACCAAGAGATAGCATGATCTTTAAATTTGGATTTTTAGCTTTTAATCCAACCAAGTGTTTGATAGTAATTGAGTCCTTTGGAGAATCAACGCTTATTTTGCCGTCTTTTAAATGACAGAAACTAAAAATGATGTGAGTTAGTTTAGTAACATCATACTGTTCGATTACTTTGTCGTCGCCTGTATAGTAAGCAATAACATCAATAGATTTGGTTTTTTGGGCATACGCTTGTCCCAAAAATAAGCAGAAGAACACCAATGCAATTTTTTTGCAATTTTTCATTTTTTAAGAGTTTTTAGTTTTTAGAACCTTAAATATAGGTGTTTTTAATGTATTTAGCCGCATTACAAAGGTATAGGTGCAAAAAAACCGCATTGTTTTCGGGACAATGCGGTTTTAAACAAATTAAAATTAGCTAAAAACTATCTTTAACGTTAGAAACAGTATGTATTTTCTGCAACTAATTTTGATGTAATAATTTCTCGTAAACCAACTACGTTTGGCATATTGGCATATTTAGTAAAACGTTTTAATCCCATTAGCATCATGCGTTGTTCATCACCTTCAGCAAAAGAAACAATTGCTTCTTTACCTTTTTGTGTGATGATATCAACTGCTTCGTACAAGTACAATTGAGCCATTGCGATTTGTTCTTTCACTTTTGCTTCGCCGTCTTTTTTGGCTAGTTTTTCAGTTCTAAGAATAGTACTTTCTGCCATGTAGATTTCGATCAAAATATCAGAAGCAGCCATTAATATTTGTTGGTGCGAATCTAATTCTGTACCGTATTTTTGTACCGCACTACCAGCAACCATTAAAAAGACTTTTTTCAATTTTGTGATCATCTCTTTTTCTTCTGCAAATAATTCAGAGTAATCAGGCGTGTAAAAAGATGGAATTCCCATTAATTCTTCACCTACTTTTGTAGCAGGCCCTAATAAATCAACGTGACCTTTCATTGCTTTTTTAATCAACATTCCTACAGAAAGCATTCTGTTGATTTCGTTTGTACCTTCGTAAATACGTGCAATACGAGCATCTCTCCAAGCACTTTCCATTGGTGTGTCTTCAGAGAATCCCATTCCACCAAAGATCTGAATCCCTTCATCAGAACAGTTTTGAATGTCTTCAGAAACTGCTACTTTTAATATAGAGCATTCGATAGCATATTCTTCCACACCTTTCAATTCTGCATCTTGATGCGTTTCGCCAGCAGCTTCACGATCAGCAATTCTGTCTTCGATGTTTTTTGCAGCTCTATAAGAAGCGCTTTCGCCTGCGTAAGCACTAGTTGCCATTTCGGCTAACTTAGAGCGAATAGCACCAAATTGTGCAATTGGAGTGTTGAATTGTTGTCTTTCATTCGCATACTTAACCGATTCTGTGATTACTCTTCTTTGAGCATCCAGACAAGCAGCAGCCAATTTGATACGACCCACATTTAACGCATTCATCGCAATTTTAAAACCATTTCCTCTTTCAGACAACATATTCTCTACAGGAACTACGGTGTCATTAAAGAAAACTTGACGCGTAGATGAAGCACGAATTCCTAATTTATGCTCTTCTTCGTTCATTGTTATTCCATTACTAGGATCATTTTCAACGATGAAACCAGTAATATTTTTGTCATCTCCGATACGTGCAAAAACGATAAATAGACTACAGAAACCTGCATTCGAAATCCACATTTTTTGACCAGAGATGGCATAAGATTTTCCATCCTCCGATAAAACTGCTTTCGTTTTTCCAGAATTAGCATCAGATCCAGCACCTGGTTCTGTTAAACAATACGCTCCAAACCATTCACCTGTTGCTAGTTTAGGTACATATTTTTGTTTTTGCTCCTCGGTTCCGTACAACGTAATTGGCATAGTACCAATTCCTGTGTGCGCACCAAAAGCAGTCGAGAACGATCCAGTTGCGCCAGAAATGTAATCGCATACTAACATGGTAGATACAAATCCCATTCCTAATCCACCATAAGCTTCAGGAACGGCAACACCTAGCAAACCAAGTTCGCCCGCTTTTTTCATACATTCTTGTGTATAAGCGTAATCCTTTTTCTCAAAACGATCTTTGTGTGCCCATAGTTCTTTGTCAACAAACTCTTTTACAGAGTCACGCATCATTAATTGCTCTTCAGAAAAATCTTCAGGAGTGAAGACATCTTCGCATTTGGTTTCTTTTACAAGGAATTGTCCTCCTCTAGTTTGATTGTCGCTCATTGCCTTATTTTTTTAAATTTTGAATTTTAAATTTTAAATTATTTGGACTCTTGTGATGTTTTAATTATTTTGGTAATAATATTTATAATATGTTCAATTTCAATAATATATATATTCATTTCAATTGATGTAAGTTCAGATTTATCTAAAAGTCGTAACCAGTATTTTGTTTCTCGTGCTTCTTTGGAAGCAATTGACATTTTATGAATAAAATCGTTTCTCGATTGAGCAGCGATAGCTTCTTCGACATTGGCACCAATACTTGTTGCTGATCTTAAAATTTGCTTTGAGATTATAAATTCATTTTCCTTTTTAAGAAGAATAAAAAGATTTACAATTGAAAGTGCAAAATCAAATGTCTTTGTAGCAATTATGTTTTCCTTCATCTTAATTTGAAATTTAAAATTTAAAATTCAAAATAATTTTAAAGAACCTCATAAATCCCTGCAGCTCCTTGTCCAGTTCCTACGCACATAGTTACAATTCCGTATTTATTTCCTCTGCGTTTCATTTCATCAAATAATTGAACCGAAAGTTTCGCTCCAGTACATCCTAATGGATGTCCTAACGCAATTGCTCCACCGTTTACGTTTACGATATCAGGATTTAACCCTAATTCACGAATAACAGCTAAAGATTGTGAGGCAAAGGCTTCGTTCAATTCAAATAATTCGATATCATTCAAAGACATTCCAGCTTGTTTCAATACTTTCGGAATTGCTTTTACAGGACCGATACCCATAATTCTTGGCTCTACACCCGAAGATGCAAAGTTGACCAAGCGCGCAATTGGTTCAAGATTCAATTCTTTTACCATTTCTTCACTCATCACCAAAACAAAAGCAGCACCATCACTCATTTGTGAAGAATTACCAGCAGTTACACTTCCACCGTCAGCAAATACGGCACGCAATCCAGCTAAACCTTCAAGCGTAGTTCCTAATCTCGGACCTTCGTCTTTGCTGACTACGTACGATTTGGTTTCTTTTTTACCATTTGCATTGATAAAAGTTTGCTCTACAGTAATAGGAACAATTTGTTTGTCAAATTTACCATCTGCTTGTGCTTTTAACGCTTTCATTTGAGAGTTGAACGCAAACTCATCTTGATCTTCTCTTGACACGTTATACTGCGTAGCAACCGCTTCAGCAGTTAAACCCATTCCCCAGTAATAATCTTCATTTCCTGCTTTTGCAACTTTATAATCTGGTGTTGGTTTGTAACCACCCATCGGAATATAACTCATGCTTTCTGCACCACCAGCAATGATACAATGCGCCATTCCTGATTGAATTTTTGCCGTTGCCATACCAATAGTCTCTAAACCAGAGGCGCAGTAACGGTTTACAGTCACGCCAGGAACATCGTCAATCTTCAATCCCATTAACGAGATCAAACGAGCGACATTCAAACCTTGTTCTGCTTCAGGCATAGCGTTACCCACCATCACATCATCAATTCTTGTTTTGTCAAAATCAGGCAATTCATTCATCATATATTGAATGGTCTCTGCAGCTAATTCATCAGGTCTTTTGAATCTAAACACACCTTTAGGTGCTTTACCCACGGCTGTTCTGTATGCTTTTACTATATAGGCTGTTTTCATTTTTTCTATTTTAAATTTTGAATTTTAAATTTTAAATTTTGTTGAATTTTAAGTAATACGAAATCATTTAAAATTCATCATTTATAATTTAAAATAATTAATTTCTCAACGGTTTCCCTTTCGTTAACATGTGCTGAATTCTTTCTAATGTTTTTCTTTCTGTACACAAACTCAAGAAAGCTTCACGTTCTAGGTCTAATAAGTATTGCTCAGAAACAAATGACGCCTCAGATAAATCGCCACCAGCCATAACATAAGCTAGTTTATTGGCAATTTTTTTATCATGTTCAGAAATGTATTTTCCAGCTTCCATTTGGTCTGTTCCTACTAAGAACATTCCCAATGCTTGTTTTCCTAAAACCTTTACATCCGTTCTGCGAATTGGTTGTGTGTAACCAGCTTCAGCCATAATCAAAGCGTGCTTTTTAGCTTCAGCGATCTGACGGTCTTTGTTAACCACAATTAAATCTTTACCGTGTTGCAAAAGTCCAGTGTCAAAAGCTTCATAGCCAGAAGTCGACACCTTGGCCATTGCAATTGTTAAGAAATACTCTTGCAAAACGTTTAATTCCACGTCATTTTTATGAAACAAGTCAGACGCTCTTAATGCTAGTTCTTTAGAACCACCACCACCAGGAATCACACCAACACCAAATTCAACTAATCCCATATACGTTTCTGCAGCTGCAATAACTTTGTCAGCATGCAAGCTCATTTCGCAACCACCACCAAAGGTCATTCCGTGTGGCGCTACAACAACAGGAATTCCTGAGTAACGAACGCGCATCATAGTGTCTTGGAACATTTTGATCGCCATATTCAATTCATCATATTCTTGCTCAACAGCCATCATAAAAATCATTCCAATGTTGGCTCCAACAGAGAAATTGGCTGCTTGATTTCCGATGACCAAACCTTGGTATTCTTTTTCAGATAAATCGATTGCTTTGTTAATAGCTTGTAAAACATCGCCACCAATGGTATTCATTTTAGATTGGAATTCTAAATTCAAAATTCCATCTCCTAAATCTTGTATAATTGCACCGCTATTGCTCCACACTTTTTTACTTTCGCGAATGTTGTTCAAGATGATAAATGCATCTTGTCCCGGAACTTTAGTTTGCAATTTCGTAGGAATATTATAAAAATAAGTTGCGCCTTCTTTGATGGTGTAAAAACTTGTATTACCAGCAGCCAACATTTTAGTTACCCAAACAGCAGGCTCTAAACCTTCTGCTTGCATCATTTCTATTCCCTTTTCAACACCAATAGCATCCCAGATTTCAAATGGACCATTTTCCCATCCAAAACCAGCTTTCATGGCATCGTCAATTTTATATACCTCGTCTGAAATTTCAGGAATTCTATTAGAAACATAAGCAAACATTCCAGCGAAGCTCTTGCGGTAAAATTCACCTGCTTTGTCTTTTCCAGTAACCAAAACTTTAAAACGATCAATTGGTTTATCAATAGTTTTAGTTAATTCTAAAGTTGCAAAAGAAGCTTTTTTAGCCGAACGGTATTCTAGAGTATCTAAGTCTAGGGTAAGAATTTCTTTTCCTTCTTTTTTATAAAAACCTTGTCCGCTTTTACTACCCAACCATTTATTTTCCATCATTTTGTTTACAAAATCAGGAAGTTTAAATAAGTCGTGTTGCTCGTCGTTCGGACAGTTTTCGTAAATACCGTTGGCAACATGTACCAAAGTATCTAAACCTACCACATCAACCGTACGGAAAGTAGCCGATTTTGGTCGACCAATTACTGGACCAGTCAATTTATCCACTTCTTCAATCGTTAATCCCATCTCTTTTACCAAATGAAACAAACTCTGAATGCCGTAAATACCAATTCTATTTCCAATAAAAGCTGGAGTATCTTTAGCCACAACCGACGTTTTTCCTAAGAATTTTTCACCGTATATGGTAAGAAAGTCCAGTACTCCAGTTGCAGTTTGTGGTCCGGGAATTATTTCGAATAATTTTAAGTAACGTGCTGGGTTAAAAAAGTGAGTTCCGCAGAAGTGTTTTTGAAAATCTTCGCTTCTTCCTTCGCTCATAAAATGAATCGGAATTCCCGAAGTATTTGAAGTAATTAAGGTTCCAGGCTTGCGGAACTGCTCAATTTGGTCAAAAACCAATTTTTTAATATCCAATCGCTCAACTACTACTTCAATAATCCAATCTACACCAGCAATCTTTGCCATGTCATCAGTTGTATTTCCAGTAGTAATTCTGCTTGCAAATTTTTGACTGTAAATAGGAGAGGGCTTCGATTTTAAGGCCGTCATTAAATGGTCATTCACTAAACGATTGCGAACTACTTTATCTTCTAATGTTAATCCTTTTTTAGTTTCAGCATCTGTTAATTCGCGCGGAATAATGTCTAATAATAAAACTTCCACACCAATGTTTGCAAAATGGCAAGCGATTCCTGAACCCATGATTCCGGATCCTACTACGGCAACTTTTTTAATTGTGCGTTTCATAAGTATTTTTTAATTTTTTTGTATTGGAAAAAGTGCTTTACTCAATTTTATTCAATTGCGGCACTTTCGTTGTCTTTCTGAGTAAATATATTTTTCTCTGCGATCAGTTCATTTATAATTTCTGCTACTTCAAAAAAATGCTCCAATTTTTCAGGAGATACATTTTGTTTGATGGTTTCATTAAATTTTAGAACTGTATTTTTAGATAACTCTCTTTTTTCTTTTCCAAATTCCGTTAAGTATATTAAAACACCTCTTCCGTCTGTTGGATTTTTTTTACGTACAATTAAACCTTTGTCTTCCATTGATTTTAACGTCCGTGTTAAACTAGTTGCTTCCATTCCCATGCGTGGTCCAAGGGCAGTTGAAGGTGTCCCAACTTCTTTGTCAATACTTAACAATGCAAATCCTGTGGCCATAGTTGCTTCATACTTTGAAGCTTCTTCATTGTACATCCGGGAAACTGCTTGCCAAGTTGCTCTCAGTATATAGTCTATTGTTTTTTCTTTCATCTATGCACGTATTATCGTTAGGTATTACAATTTAAGGACTCGTTTATACCTTATTTGATCGTTATAGTGCTTAAACAACTATATCGATTTCAAATATACTAAATAAATACTATGCGTGCATAATAAAAATACTTAAAATTTTTGTTTTGTTGAAAAAAAAATGATTTTCAATATTTTAAGTGTGAAATTTAGTGAAATTTAGCATTTATTTTTCGATTAACGAGCATTCCTGCAGTTAGATAATTGTTAAATCTATTTTTAAGAAGTTGCATGATTATTTTTTAAAATTGCTTCTCTCCCAAAAAAATGTAGGCATAAAAAAAAAGGCTGTCTTTATAGGACAGCCTTTTGTATTAATATCAAACAAGTACTTTTAATTATGAATGTAAATTTTGTCATACAGCCCCTTGTAGATTTCTTTTACGATTTTACGCTTCAATTTTAAAGTAGGAGTCAAGTGACCGCCTTCAATAGACCAAACATCTGGTGTTAATTCAAAACGTTTTACTTGCTCCCAATGTCCGAATTTTTTATTTATTTCGTTGATTTCTTCTTGAATTCGTTCGATAACTTTTTCATTCGTAACTATTTCTTCATTGGTTTTACCCACTTGAATTTTATGAATTTTAGCCCATTCTTTTACGAACTCAAAATTAGGTTGAATAAAAGCCGCTGGCATTTTTTCACCTTCACCAATAACCATAATTTGCTCAATGAAACGAGATTGTTTCATCATATTTTCAATCATCTGAGGCGCAATATATTTCCCACCCGAAGTTTTAAACATTTCCTTTTTACGATCGGTAATTTTTAAGAAACCATCTTTATCTATTTCTCCTATGTCTCCCGTGTGAAAGTAGCCGTCTATAATTGCTTCAGCAGTTTTTTCGGGGTCTTTAAAGTAGCCCAACATGACGTTTGGTCCTTTGCATAAAATTTCTCCATCAGCAGCAATTTTAACTTCTACATTCGGAATAATTTTACCAACGGTTCCCACTCTAAAACCTTTGTTCCTTTGATCGTTTACCGCAATTACTGGAGAAGTTTCAGATAAACCGTAGCCCTCCATAACTGGAATTTCGGCTGCAGCAAAAACGCGAGACAAACGAGTTTGCAAAGCGGCACTACCAGAGACCATTAAATCTAGGTTTCCACCCAAACCTTCTTTCCATTTACTGAAAATAAGTTTACGGGCAATGGAAAGTTGAAATTCGTACCAAGCACCATTTGCTCCGTACGGTTCATATCTTAATCCTAAGTCGATAGCCCAAAAAAACAATTTTTTCTTGATACCAGTTAACTCAGCTCCTTTCGTATATATTTTGTCGTATACTTTTTCTAAAAGTCTCGGTACTGCTGTCATCACAGTCGGACGAACTTCTTTTAAGTTGTCGCTAATCTTTTCGATAGATTCACCAAAATAAACAGATACACCATAATATTGGTATAAATATAAAATCATGCGTTCAAAAATATGACAAATAGGTAAGAAACTCAATGCGACACTATTACCAGCTTCAAACGGAATTCTAGTGGCGCTATTTAGTACATTACTAACGATATTTTGGTGCGACAACATGACACCTTTTGGGCGTCCTGTTGTTCCAGAAGTATAAATAATAGTAGCCATATCATCAGTTTTAATACTGTCTTTCAATGCTTCTACTTCTGGTTGGTTGCTCTCATCTTTACCTAAGTCTACTACTTCTGTCCAGTTTTTACAACCAGCAATTTTGTTAAAGGAATAAACTTCTTTTAAAGAAGAAACTTTGTCTTTAATTTCCATCACTTTGTTAAACACTTCTTCATCAGAAACAAATACATACGAACTTTCGCTATGATTTAAAATGTATTCGTAATCGTCGGCAGAAATTGTTGGATAAATCGGCACCGTTTGCGCTCCTGTTTGAAGCACTCCAATGTCCATAATATGCCATTCAGTTCTGTTATTTGAGGTAATTAAAGCAATTTTTTGATCTTTTTGCACGCCCATTTTAAGCAAACCTCTAGATATAGCGTTTGCTTTTGCAATATATTCGTCGGTAGATGTTTTCTCCCAAACTCCATTCTGTTTGGTTACTAAGGCGTCTTGTTTGTTGTATTTTTCTTTTTGATAATATGGGAAATCAAAAAGTCTTGTAATTGTAACCATAGCATGAAGTATTAGATTTGGATTGCAAATTAAATAAAATTAACGATAATTGTTATTTTTCTAACAATAAAAAGAAAAATTTAGCGGCATTGGCAAAAAGCACCAAAAACTATCGAATTTAAAGTTAATTATTTGTTGATGAGATAAAATTCTGAAGGTTTTTTAAATCATATTGCTACTTTAATTTGTTTTTTAGGTTCGCTGTATTTGCGTTCAACTCTTCTTCTGTGTAGCTTTTTACCCGTTCTCCCAAGATAAACATTTTCATCTTACTAAAATGTATCGAATATTGCACCTCATTCCAATTGTCTTCTCCATCATTTTTGTACCAAAGCGGATAGACGGCACTATTAAATCCTTCGGTGATATGCGGAATACCGATGTTTGAACATTCAATTCCCCAAGTCATAGCAGTTTGTGGTTTGTCGTGCAACTGAAAGATTCCACTTCCATTTTCGTTAAGTTGAATTACAGGTTCTTTTTTATTGTTAAAAAGATACGTGCCCGAAATAGGATATCCAATAACTGTAGTAATAAAGCGTGTTTTATTGTTCACTTCGATTTGATCGACTTTGATTTGTGCAAAAGTAGAAGTAGCCACTAAAATAAGAAGTGAAAAAAGTAATTTTCTAAGAGTCATAAAATGTAGGTTAGATGGGGTTTGGTATTAAATATTTGTTTGTTATCAATTTTTTTAGGAACGCAAATCTAGTAAAATAAGATTAAACGGCTAACCAAAAGCGACGCGGAATGCTGCAACAGCTTTTTATAAGATTAATGGTGAGTGCGTTAAAAAATAAAGGTCGATTCGTGATCTTTATTTTTGTAAGAGTTGTATGTTTTTTTTCTTAATAACACTAGTGAAAGTTGTATTACAGAAAAGTAATTCTTGAAAGATTGGCACTTGTTTATCTAATTTTATTAAAAAACGACTATAAAAAAATTAATATAAAATTATTCCGTTTATGCGTTTCTCTTGATTTTGCGAATCATGCTCAAGAATTTATTTAATACATTTATAAAAAAAATATGCGTTACTTTTTTTATCTTTTGATAGTGACCTTTGCTCTTACAATAGTTGGCTGTAGTTCTACAAAAATTACAGGTCAGCCGTATTTTACTGCTCCAATACCTCAAGAAACTGCGACACCGAAGTTGAATATTTTTGTTCCGAAGAATATTAAGTTTGATGCTCCAGTTTTAATCTTTGTTCATGGCGGGAATTGGAATAGCGGAAAAAGGAGCACTTATAATTTACTAGGTAGAAATTTTGCGAAAAAAGGTATTATTACTGTTATTCCAGATTATACGTTAAGTCCCGCGGCTAACTATAACGAAATGACCGAACAAATTGCTGCTGTAATTAAGTGGACGCAAGCGCATAGTAAAGAATACAAAGGGAATGCTAAACACATTTTTATATCGGGACATTCTGCAGGAGGTCAATTAGGAGCGCTAGCAGTTATGAATTCGAAATACGGAATTGATCCGAAAACAGTTTCGGGAATAATTTTAAATGATGCTGCAGGATTGGATATGGAGAGTTACTTAACGAAAATTCCGCCGACGAAGGAGAACGATTATTTGGCTACTTGGACTGCCAATCCTGAAAATTGGAAAGACGCTTCGCCTATTTATTTTATTGATAAAAATACGCCGCCGCTCTTAATTTATGTTGGCAAGAAAACCTATACTTCTATTAAAGAAGGAAATGCTAATTTTTTGAAAGCTTTACAACCGTTTCAACCCGAAGTGAGTCCAATTTATTTGAATAAAAAACACATTCCGATGGTTGTGCAATATTTTTTTCCGTGGAGCCATCGTTTTGATGAGATAAGCGATTTTATAAAAAAGAATAGCAATTAGAATTTGCCATAATCTAGTGTTGCAAAAGTATACGCAGAGATTTGCACTATATCTTCTTAATTTCCTTTGCTATTTCGTTTAGTCAAGTTAATGACTGGATGAGATAAAAGTTGTTTTTTTATTTCATTTATAGTAGTGAAAATAAACAGCAGTGCACAGTGGTTTGCGTGAGGGATGGAAGCGATATCCTTTTTGTACCGATTTTTATCGGGACAAAAAGATATAGTGTACAGCCCGACAGCATGGCTAAAAAAGAGCGCCTCAACGCAAAGTAGATGGCTCTTTTTTAGCTATGGTGGCACGCCCAAATGATATTTATACTATAAAAAAAAGCGGCAAATATAAATTTACCGCTTTTTGTATCGTGTTTATTATGCTGAAAATTATTTGTTTTCAAGCCATTTTCTTGCATTTACAAACGCTTCATGCCAAGGCGAAACTTCGTCGTTTCTGTCTTTTGGATAATGCGCCCAGTTCCATTGGTAAGTCGAACGCTCAATGTGTGGCATGGTTACCAAGTGGCGTCCTGTAAGGTCGCAAAGCATGGCTACATCAAAATGAGAGCCGTTTGGATTGGCTGGATAACCTTCGTAAGCATATTTACCAACAATGTGGTAGCGCTCTTCGCCGAGTGGCAATTCGAATTTTCCTTCGCCGTGTGAAACCCAAACTCCCAAGGTGGTTCCAGCCAAGCTAGACAACATCACTGAGTTGTTTTGCTGCACTTTTACCGAGGTAAAAATACTTTCGTGTTTGTTGCTGTCGTTGTACAACATTTTTGGCATTTGTTCGTGTTCTGAGTGGATGAGCTCCAGCTCGACAAACAATTGACATCCGTTACAAATTCCGACTGATAAAGTGTCTTCTCTTTTGAAGAAGTTGTTCAAGGCCGTATTTGCTTTTTCGTTGTATTTGAATGCGCCCGCCCAACCTTTGGCAGAGCCCAAAACATCTGAGTTAGAGAAACCTCCAACCGCTCCGATGAACTGAATGTCTTCTAGGTTTTCACGTCCCGAAATTAAATCGGTCATGTGAATGTCTTTGACGTCAAAACCGGCCAAATACATGGCATTTGCCATTTCACGCTCAGAATTACTTCCTTTTTCACGAAGAATAGCGGCTATTGGTCTTGGTTTTGAGTGGTCTATTTCTGGTTTTTTTCCCGTAAAATGAGTTGGGAATGTGTACTGTAAAGGTTGATTTTTGTAGTTATCGAAACGCTTTTGAGCCAATCCGTTTTTTGATTGTTTTTGGTCTAATAAAAACGAAGTTTTAAACCATACGTCTCTGTACTTTACAATATCTAATTTGCATGGGCCAAAGTCTAAAGTTGCTTCGCTAGTCGCTTTTCCTAATTTATAAAAAGAAACTCCGTTTGCGTTTAATTTACTTTCTAAAACAGCATCTTCTTTTGCTTGGAAAACGATTCCGATGTTTTCTGAAAATAAATATTTTATGATATCTTTTTCTTCAAAAACAGAGAAATCTATTTTCGCGCCCAAGTTTACATCTGCAAAACACATTTCTAATAAAGTAGTAATCAAACCTCCGCTACCTATATCGTGCCCTGCTAAAATTTGATTGTCTAAAATTAATTCTTGAACTGTATTGAAGGCTTTTTTGAAGAAAGCAGCGTCTTGGATAGTTGGTGTTTCGTTACCAATGGCGTTTAAAGTTTGCGCAAAAGACGAACCTCCTAATTTGAACTCATCTTGCGATAAATTGATGTAATAAATAGAACCACCGTCTTTTTGTAAAACAGGTTCTACTACTTTTCTAATATCGGTACAGTTTCCTCCTGCTGAAATAATGACCGTTCCTGGCGCAATTACTTCGTCATTTGGATATTTTTGTTTCATTGAAAGTGAATCTTTTCCGGTTGGAATATTGATTCCCAATTGGATTGCAAATTCTGAACATGCTTCAACTGCAGCGTACAAACGCGCGTCTTCACCTTCATTTTTACAAGCCCACATCCAGTTGGCCGAAAGTGAAATTCCGTCCATTCCGTCTCTAATTGGCGCCCAAACAATGTTTGATAATGATTCGCCAATTGCGTTTCGACTTCCTGCAACAGGATCAATTAACGCCGAAATAGGGGCATGACCTATAGAAGTGGCAACACCTTCAATCCCTTGATAATCCAAAGCCATAACGCCACAATTGTTCAAAGGCAATTGCAATGGTCCAGCTGTTTGTTGTTTGGCTACTTTTCCGCCAACGCAACGGTCCACTTTATTGGTCAACCAGTCTTTACAAGCCACGGCTTCTAACTGCAATACATTTTCTAAATAAGTTGATATGTTGCGAACGCTGTACTCCAAAGGGGGATAATTGTACGAAATAGTTTTGTCGTTCATTATTGTTTTTGGCGAACTTCCGAAGAAATCTTCCAAAGCATAATCCATTGGTTTTGCACCTGTAGATTTAGACTCAAAAGTAAAACGGTGATCACTAGTAACATCGCCCACTTCATAAATTGGAGAACGTTCTCTATCGGAAATGCGGTGTAAAATACCCAAGTCTTTGGTGCCAATAACCAATCCCATTCTTTCTTGAGATTCGTTACCAATAATTTCTTTGGCAGATAATGTTGGATCGCCAACAGGTAATTTATCTAAATTGATTAATCCGCCAGTTTCTTCTACCAGTTCAGACAGACAGTTTAAGTGTCCACCTGCGCCGTGATCGTGAATCGATACAATTGGATTGTGATCGCTTTCTACCAAACCACGAATGGCATTGGCCGCACGTTTTTGCATTTCTGGATTTGAGCGCTGAATAGCATTTAACTCGATTCCTGAACCGAAAGCGCCAGTATCTGCAGACGAAACCGCAGCACCACCCATTCCGATTCTATAATTTTCTCCACCCAAAATAACAATTTTGTCGCCTTCTTGTGGTTTTTTCTTAATTGCTTGATCTAGTTTTCCGTAACCAATTCCACCCGCCTGCATGATTACTTTGTCGTAACCAAGTTTGCGGTTGTTTTCTTCATGTTCGAAGGTTAAAACAGAACCAGTAATCAATGGTTGGCCAAATTTATTTCCGAAATCAGAAGCACCGTTAGACCCTTTGATTAAAATATCCATTGGGGTTTGGTACAACCATTTTCTTTCTTCCATGGCATCTTCCCACTTTCTACCTTCGGTCAAACGAGAGTAAGAAGTCATGTAAACCGCTGTTCCTGCTAATGGCAAAGATCCTTGTCCACCAGCCAAACGATCTCTGATTTCTCCTCCAGCACCAGTTGCAGCTCCGTTGAAAGGCTCTACCGTGGTTGGAAAATTGTGTGTTTCTGCTTTTAATGAAATAACCGAATCGAATTCTTTAATTTCGTAAAAGTCAGCTTTGTCGGCTGTTTTTGGCGCAAATTGTTCAACTCTTGGTCCTTTTACAAAAGCCACATTGTCTTTGTATGCTGAAACGATTCCGTTTAGATTTTCTTGAGAAGTTTTTTTGATTAACTTGAATAAAGAAGTTTCTTTTTCTACACCATCAATTACAAAAGTTCCGTTGAAAATTTTGTGGCGACAGTGCTCTGAATTGGCTTGTGAAAAAGCAAAAATTTCAGAATCTGTTAATTTGCGACCTAATTTAGTCGATAAATTGTTCAAATAATCTTCTTCCTCATTGCTTAAAGCCAAACCTTCTTGTTTGTTGTAAGCAGCGATATCATCAATTTCTAAAATAGGTTCGGGTTGAATGTGGATGCTAAAAATTTCCTGATTCAACGCGCTGTACTTTTGAGATAGCATCGGATCAAAATCAGTAAAATCTTCTGTAACATAGAAAAATTCCTCTATTCTAATTATGCCCGAAATAGCCATATTGTGCGTAATTTCAACAGCATTAGTACTCCAAGGAGTAATCATTGCGGCACGAGGTCCAACAAAAAAATCCGTCAATGCGGATTTTTCAATTTTATGTGCGTCGGCAAAAAGCCAGTTCAATTTTGAAATGTCTTGAGCTGAAATTTCGTTTTCCGTATGTACGGCAAAAACAGTTTTGCTTTGGTTTTCAAAGAAATGAATCATCGTTGTGAAGTTTGTTGTATTTCGGTGCAAATTTACGTTATTTTTTCAATCTCACAAAGGCCAAAAACAGCAAAGTTATGTGTGCAGTTTTTTAGTTGCGATTCGTGGGTTTATCTTTGCTTTATTGCTGCTTTCGAAAAGATTAGCTCAGTAGACGCGAAGCTTTTACGCCTTTTAAAATTTAATTGGTGATTTATTCATTTCGATTAAAATATAGAATTAAATCTCCTGATTTTTAATATTTTCTCTCTCTGAATCAATTGGATACACACTCAACTATTCCGTAATCTCATCGAAAACAAAGTCTGGTTTGCTAAAGTCAAAAGGAACCGTCTCATCAAAATAAGCAATTTTTAAGAAACTATGAACAAAGCCTTTTCCTAAAAGTAATTTGCCATTTTCTTCTAAAAAAATAATTGGTTTTCTCCGCCATTCGCCGCCGCCGTAAGGTTTAAAATGAAAAGTACCGCGAAGTGTATCTTTTTTGATGATACCCGTTACATCTCCTGAATCAATAAACGCTTTTCCATTATACCGAATTTCATATTGACCATAAAATTTATTTTCTAGACGAATAATAGATAAATAGGCAGTATCTTGATTCGCAATAGCACGATAAAATTGTTTGTTTTTTACATCGTGTTTCGCGCAGCCGAAGATTAGTTGTGTAATGAAAATCAATAAAAATACTCTTCTAATCATTTCTTTGCTAATTGTTTAGTTTGGTAAATACAAAGAAGCTTAAATAAACTTTTTTGTGTACTTTGAATTACTAATTTTTAATTTTTTTTTGCGATACAATTGTGAAACTATTTCTTTTTTTCTGGAAAATCTCTACTTTGATACGCACCCAAATCGGGAGGAAGTGTTCTTGTGTTGCCCAAAATATCAGCCGAAATTAAATAAGCTGGATATCCTTTCGCGAAAGCGCTAGAGGTTCTATCGATGTACAACTGATTTTTTGTCACGTTTAAGAATTGCGGACTTTCATTCAAAATTATATTTGCATAATGCTCACTATCGGCACCGATTTCTTTATTGGAAGATTTTAATAGACAGTTAGTGAGTTTATAGTTAAATGTCACATTAGCGGCTTTATCAAGTCGCAATGCATCAGCATAAGTACTATAAATGATGCAATTGTTGAAAGCAGCTTCAATTAAATCATTTCCATCATTTGAAGTGTTCTCTTTTAAATTACTAATGGAAACTGCCACTTGGTTATAGTTATTCCAATTGTTATTAAAAGTGCAGTGCGTAAACTCATAATTACCGCCAAAAGAACAAAATAAGTTCGCTTTTCCTGAATTATTAATGACAATATTAGAACCTTTAATTTTTGCATTCTCAGCTAAAATGCCATAATTGACGCAATTGTAAATTTGTGTGTTTTTAATTAAGGTTATTGTTTTATTGGTGTTTTGAATGTACAATCCTTCGGTTGCATTTTTTAGGGTCAGATGATTGATGGAATTGTTTAGACTTCCCTTTCCTAACCAAATTTTTCCCCATTGCCCAGCAATTTCATCGTAATTGGATTCTAACCGGTCGCCTTCAAAAATAACTTCGTGTTCTAAAAATTCAGTTGTAGAAACAAAGCCGTTAATCTGTAAAGTAGCATTTTTTCCCACATAAATACCAGAATTCGCATGAAAATATACACGAGTTCCCGCTTGAAATTGAACCGTTTTATGTTCGGGAACCGATGCATATCCGTAAATAACATACGGTTTTTGCTTGGTAAAAATCAGTTCGTTCCCGTTTTCTGGATCATTTTCGTTCAGATAAAAACCTTCTATATTTTTATCTTCGATAGTAATGGTTTCTTTACTTCCATCTGCATTTTTAGATGGATATAAAAAAATGGCATCTTTAATTAAAGTCACCAAATCGACCACTTGCTGATTCGGGCCAGTGTCAAATAGAATTTTATCGGTATACAAAAAAGATTTAGGGTCCGCATCGCTTACATCAGCCGTGGTTTCTATGAAAATAAAGAGACTGTCTTTGGCAAGTAATGTAACATTGCTGAAGATCCTTCCGTTCGTGCCAGACATGCCGTCAACGCTCATTCGATATTTTGAATGCAGTCCATTTTTAAATTGAATAGTCGGAATAGAAATGTCTTTTTTACTCTTATTATACACTTTCAGTTGATACGTACTTGAACCGATGTTTCTAAAAACGGTATCCAAATAAACCGTGTCTCTCGAAAAAAACAAATCGCCTGAACTCGGTACAGTTTCGAAATCACTTCGACATGAGCTAATACAGCTAAGAAGTAGGATTGCGAGAAAAAGAAAAAGGGTCCGCATTGTTATAAAGTTTATGTAAAAATAGAAAAAAACTAATTGCAGTACGTTTTGATTTAATTTTAGAAATACATTTAGACTTTGCTCGATTATCTTTTAGTAATTTTACGTTTCTAAAAACAATTTCAATGATATTTAGTAAAGAACAAGTTTTAGAATTTTGCAATCAGTTTTCAAAAAACACGTTAATGCAAACTCTACAAATTGAATATATAGATGCAGGCGAAGATTTTTTGGTCGCTAAAATGCCGGTCACTCCAGCGGTTCATCAACCGATGGGAATTTTACATGGAGGTGCTTCGGTTGCTTTGGCAGAAAGTGTGGGTAGTGCAGCTTCTCATTTTTTTATCAATCCAGAAAAGCAAGAAATTCGCGGAATCGAAATTTCGGCCAATCATCTAAAAAGTATTCGAGAAGGAGTTGTTTTTGGAACAGCCAAAATAATTCATAAAGGTAAAACACTACATCTGTGGGAAATAAAAATTACAGACGAATCTGGAAATTTAATTTCGCTTTGTAAATTGACCAACATGGTTTTGGATAAAAATGTAAAGTAAGACTAAAAGATGGATGATTTTTTTGAAAAAGTAGCGGAGCACAAAACGAGTCAACTTCCTTTTGTGATGTACAGTAAACCCAATTCGGATACCGTTTTTGGAATTTTACAAAATAACACTATTCTTTTTGAAGTGACCGATTTTTCGGAGAAGGGATTTGTTTTTGCATCATTTGATAAAAGTAAAATGATTTTAATTCCGGAAAATGAATCAAAAATAATTAAAACAGTTTTTAAGAACAACTCGAATTTTAGCATTGCGAACAACGATTCGCAGCACGATAATTTGGCTAAAATTTCGTTTGAGAATTTGGTAGAAAAAGGAATAAATGCGATCGTTGCGAAAGCATTCAAAAAAGTAGTTTTATCTCGAAAGGAAGAAGTTTCATTGACTGATTTCAATTTTATTGAAACTTTTCAGAACCTGATTCAATTGTATCCTGCAACTTTTACCTATTGCTTTTATCATCCTAAGGTTGGTTTTTGGATGGGAGCCACGCCAGAGCAATTGCTTAAAGCATCAGAAAACACTTTTGAAACTACAGCTTTGGCGGGAACACAGCAAGCAAATGATACTTCGACTGAAATAGTTTGGCAACAAAAAGAGAAAGACGAACAACAGTATGTAACCGATTTTATTGTAAAACGCTTGCAAAATGTGGCATCGCAAATAACTGTTACGAAGCCATACAGTTTAAAAGCAGGTGCAATTTGGCACATTAAAACCGATATTTCGGGCGTGTTAAATGAAGAGTCTACTTTAAAAGAAGTGGTTGATTTGCTACATCCAACTCCAGCGGTTTGCGGACTGCCAAAGGATAAAGCAATGCAATTTATTGTCGCCAATGAAAATTATAATCGAACGTTTTATACTGGGTTTTTAGGCGAACTGAACAGTAGTTTAACTTCAGTAACAAAAAGTTCTGATTTGTTTGTGAATCTTAGATGCATGCAAATAGAGAATGATAGCGCGATGCTATACATGGGTTGCGGGATTACTAAAGAAAGTATTCCCGAAAAAGAGTGGGAAGAAAGCGTGAATAAATCCATGACAATGAAGAAGGTTTTGTGGAAGGCAGAGAGATTAGCGCCAAGAAGCAAGATTTGAAATGCAGACGACAATACGCAGGAGTAATTAAGAAATAGATAGGAAAGAAAAACAAGAAAAATAATATAGTGGAAAATTGGGGAATTCATGAATTAATTTTTACCCTCAATTTAGCCAGACTTAAATATAAAAAGAATGAAATTAGACATATTAGCTTTTGGTGCGCATCCAGATGATGTAGAATTGGGTTGTGCAGGGACAATTTTGAAAGAAGTTTCATTAGGTAAAAAAGTGGGAATTGTAGACTTGACGCGCGGCGAATTAGGAACTCGTGGTTCGGCAGAAATTCGGGACCAAGAAGCGGCTGCCGGCGCCAAAATTTTAGGAGCCCAAGTCCGTGAGAATTTACAATTCCGCGATGGTTTTTTTACAAATGATGAGCAACATCAATTGGAAATTATAAAAATGATACGCAAATACCAACCTGATACTGTTTTGTGCAATGCTATCGACGACAGACACATTGACCACGGAAAAGCAAGTAAATTAGTATCGGATGCTTGTTTTTTGTCGGGCTTAATGCGAATTGAAACCGAATTGGATGGACAAAAGCAACAGCATTGGAGACCAAAAGCAGTATATCATTACATTCAATGGAAGGATATCAAGCCTGATTTTGTTGTTGATATTACTGGTTTTGAAGAAAAAAAAATTGAAGCTGTTTTGGCGTATCAAACTCAGTTTTATAATAAAAATTCAGACGAGCCAGCAACGCCAATTACCAGTAAAAACTTTTTAGAAAGCTTAAATTATCGCGCGCAAGACCTAGGAAGATTGGTAGGTGTCGATTTTGCCGAAGGTTTTACAGTCGAAAGATATTTGGCTGTCAACAGCTTAGATGATTTGATCTAAAAAGACGATACTTTTTTTGATTTTTTGTTTGCAAAAGTAAACATTAGTTGTATATTTGCAACCGCTAAGGCAAATGGTGGTTGTAGCTCAGTTGGTTAGAGCATCGGTTTGTGGTACCGAGGGTCGCGGGTTCGAGCCCCGTCTTCCACCCAGAAAGCAAAAGCCTCTCAGAAATGAGAGGCTTTTTTTGTGGACTAAACTTTCGTTTGATATTTTTTAAAATTATAAAACGAAAACATAGATATATGTGAAATTTTGCAATTGAAAATATTACGAAAAAACCACGGTCTTATTGCTATAAACCATTGTTTTTCGCTGCGCATGTAATTTGATAGCTCTCGCCAAAACAATCCGTTCTAAATCGCGACCTTTCATAATAAAATCTTCTACCGAATGAATGTGAGATACGCGAGTAATATCTTGCTCGATAATCGGACCTTCATCCAACTCCTCGGTAACATAGTGACTGGTTGCTCCAATAATTTTAACACCCCGTTTAAAAGCCGCATGATAGGGCTTTGCACCCTGAAATGCAGGTAAAAAAGAGTGGTGAATGTTAATTATTTTATTAGTGTATTTACTGATAATCGTAGGTGTGATAATTTGCATGTAACGTGCCAAAACGATAAAATTAATCTGGTAGCGTTCTAACAATTCCAACTGCAATCTTTCTCCTTCTTCTTTCGTTTCTTGCGTAAACGGAATATAATGAAACGGAATGTCAAAGCGCTCGGCAACCGTTCGCAAATCATTGTGATTGCTAATAATTAGTGGAATTTCAACATTCAACTCTTCCGCGCTGTATCGCCCTAAAATATCAAATAAACAATGGTCGTACTTACTGACGAACAAAGCCATTTTAGGTTTTTGTTCTTGGTTGTACATTTCCCATTGCATTCCAAAATCAGCAGCAATGGTTTGGCCAAAATCAGGTTTAATTGTTTCAAGTGTGTTTTTAACGTTTGTTAATTCGCATTCCAAACGCATAAAAAACACATTCTGCTCGTGATCTACATGCTGATCAATGTAGGTAATATTTCCTGCAATTTTTAAGATGTAATTGGTAACGGCTGCAATAATTCCTTTTTGATCTTTACAATGAATTAGTATTGTTATTTTTTGCATTGCGGTGGTTTGTGTAATTTATAGTTTTTTGGTTTATTTGCGATCCTGCATGGCAAAAACTTGCTTTAATAAAGGTGAAGTTCTTGCATTTAAGTTGGTTCGAATGTTTTTTTCTTCTACAGAAATCATCTTAAAAACACCAGTCATCGCTTGACTGGTCACGTAATCTGTCAAATCTGGATTAACATCTTTCGTTAGCGGTAAACTGTTGTATTTGGTAATTATGTTCTTCCAAATTTTATCAGCACCTACTTTACTAAAAGAGTTTTGTACCACAGGACTAAATTTGCTGTACAATACTGTAGAGGTACTTCCTTGCAAATAGGCAGTCGCCGCAGAATCATTCCCCAATAAAATATTTTTGGCATCCGTAAATGTCATTTTTTTAACAGCATCCACAAAAATCGGCGTAGCTTCTTTAACCGCGTCTTCAGCCGCACGATTCATCACTTTAATGCCTTCGTCTGCCAAAGAACTCAAACCAAATTTGCGCAAGGTCGCATCGACTTTTTGTAATTCTTCGGGCATCAAAATTTTTACTAAATCATTTTTATAAAAGCCATCAACGGCAGTTAATTTAGTGACTTGTTGAGTAATTCCTTTATTCAAGGCTTCTTTCAAGCCAGATCCGATGTCAATGCCGGACGCACTTTTTACCTGTGCTAATTCTCGTATTTGTGTCAATGTTGGGTATGTTTGAGCGCAAGATGCAATCGTAAAGCCCAACATCAAAAAGATAATTTTTTTCATTCTAGATTATTTATAAGAGTTTCAAATTTACTATTTATTCAAAATAAAAGCACACGAATTACAACAAGAGCAGAATTATTTGTGTTTTTACTACTAGTTGTCTCGCTGTACACTATATCCGCGCAAAAAAAAGCGCGGGATGCCGTTTCAATCGGGTCTAAGTCTGGGGTTTTGTACTTTTATTTACTTATTTTAAAATGTTTCAGTAGCACTGATTCGTCTGTTACATTTTGATCATTTGCGCTTTTTAACGTGACTTGTAGTTCTCCAACTTATTCAATTCTTGTTCAATTTCTCTAATCCACTGTTCTTGTGATTCAGTATTGCCGTAAACTTGGTTGTCATAGTCTATTTGCATTTTTTTCCAAGCCCTAGTATTTTCATCATAAACT
Organism: Flavobacterium sp. TAB 87; assembly: GCF_001529295.1. Taxonomy (GTDB): domain Bacteria; phylum Bacteroidota; class Bacteroidia; order Flavobacteriales; family Flavobacteriaceae; genus Flavobacterium. Next base: position 40,349 of record NZ_LLWK01000037.1, on the reverse strand, counting down.
TTATTGTAGTTCTGTACCGAATTGTCATTTCTAGCAGCCAAGATGTCAAACGCCTTTCTAATTTTTCTGGCATATAACTCTGTAATATCAAAATGAAGTTGCTCGTGCGCTAAAACAGCTTTTTTGTCGGTTTTAGTCCAAGAATTTTGTTTGGAAAAGGCAGCTTCAACGGTGTAATTACTAATTCTATTTTTAGAATATTGATAGCTTATTTTGATATTCGACGAAGTTTCAGCAACTTTATTGGAGTTTGCATCTCTCCGTCTTCCCTGAAAATCGTTCCAGATTAATTTTCGATTGCTAGACCAAATAATTTTGTCTCTTTCGTCAGCAATAGTTGTTGCTGTTGGTAATTCGAAAGGTATGTTTGAACTACAAATAAAAAGTAGTAGAAAATAGAATGTCATTTGCTTCATCATATTATTTTTTGCTTTCAGTAAAAAGTAGCGTATCTTTAATAGTAGGCGATCTGTTTTTACAATTAAATTGATATATGCCAAAAACTGAGCCACATTATAAAGAATTTAATTTTTTTATTTAAGGGAACGGCGGGAAGTAACGAATTATTAAAATATTTTGTAAATTGCACCTGTAAAATTATCATATTCATAAAATGGAACCACAAAAACCGTATATTCCTAAATATAAAGTAAGAATTGTAACTGCAGCCTCTCTTTTTGATGGTCACGATGCCGCAATTAATATTATGCGCCGAATTATTCAATCTACAGGAGTAGAGGTAATTCATCTGGGACACGATCGAAGCGTAGAAGAAGTGGTTAATACCGCAATTCAAGAAGATGCAAATGCTATTGCTTTGACCTCGTATCAAGGAGGTCATAACGAATATTTTAAATACATGTATGATTTGCTTAAAGAAAAAGGAGCAGGGCACATTAAGATCTTTGGTGGTGGTGGTGGTGTTATTCTTCCTTCTGAAATTAAAGAATTGCAAGAGTACGGTATTACACGTATTTATTCGCCAGATGACGGTCGTTCGTTAGGTTTACAAGGAATGATAAACGATTTGGTACAACAATCAGATTATGCAATTGGAGATAAATTGAATGGAGAGCTTGAAGGTATTGAAGATAAAAATCCAAGAGCAATAGCTCGATTAATTTCGGCAGCAGAGAATTTTCCAGAAATCGCCAAACCAGTTTTTGATCAAATTCATACCCTAAATAAAGATTCTAAAATTCCAGTTTTAGGAATTACTGGAACAGGAGGTGCAGGTAAATCATCTTTAGTGGATGAATTAGTACGTCGCTTTTTAATTGATTTTCCCGAAAAAACAATCGGAATTATATCGGTCGATCCATCCAAAAGAAAAACAGGCGGTGCTTTGTTAGGCGATAGAATTCGTATGAACGCTATTAATAATCCGAGAGTTTATATGCGCTCGCTGGCGACGCGTCAATCTAATTTAGCGTTGTCAAAATATGTTGCCGAAGCCATTCAGGTTTTAAAAGCAGCTAAATATGATATTATAATTTTAGAAACTTCAGGAATTGGGCAATCTGACACCGAAATTATGGACCATTCCGATGTTTCATTGTATGTGATGACGCCTGAATTTGGTGCGGCCACTCAGTTGGAAAAAATTGACATGCTTGATTTTGCTGACTTAGTAGCGCTAAATAAATTTGACAAGCGCGGTGCTCTCGATGCCATTCGTGACGTAAAAAAACAATACCAACGCAATCATAATTTATGGGATAAAAAGCCAGACGATATGCCTGTTTTTGGTACAATTGCTTCGCAGTTTAACGACCCAGGAATGAACACCTTGTACAAAGCGATTATGGATACGATCGTGGAGAAAACGGAATCGGATCTGCAATCTACCTTTGAAATTACGCGCGAAATGAGTGAAAAGATCTTCGTAATTCCGCCACATAGAACGCGCTATTTGTCTGAAATTGCTGAAAGCAACCGTTTGTACGATGCAACAGCAATAACACAACAAGACGTAGCTCAAAAATTATACGGAATATTTAAAACGATAGAGTCGGTTTCAGGAAAAATTCCGCAAATAAATAAAGCAGGAATTGATGAAGATACGGTTTTCCCTAGCGCGATCGAAGAAGACAACCAAAATAAAATTTTCTTAAATTTACTTTTAAACCAGTTTGACAAAGTAAAAATGGACATGGATCCATACAACTGGGAGATGATTTTGACTTGGGATGAAAAAGTAAACAAATATAAAAATCCGGTTTACAGCTTCAAAGTGCGCGATAAAGAAATAAAAATTGCTACGCATTCAGAAAGTTTATCACATCAGCAAATTCCGAAAATTGCCTTACCAAAGTACCAAGCTTGGGGTGATATTTTGCGCTGGTGTTTGCAAGAAAATGTTCCTGGAGAATTTCCGTTTACTTCTGGATTGTATCCATTTAAAAGAGAAGGTGAAGATCCATCGCGCATGTTTGCGGGAGAAGGAGGGCCAGAACGCACCAACAAACGTTTTCATTATGTGAGTGCAGGAATGCCAGCCAAACGTTTATCTACCGCCTTTGATAGCGTTACCTTGTATGGAAACGATCCCGATTTGCGTCCAGATATTTACGGAAAAATTGGTAATGCGGGAGTATCTATTTGCTGTTTAGACGATGCTAAAAAATTATATTCTGGTTTTGATTTAGTGCATGCGTTGACTTCGGTTAGTATGACGATAAATGGACCAGCACCAATGTTGCTTGGCTTTTTTATGAATGCTGCCATAGATCAACAATGCGAGCATTACATTAAAGAAAATGGATTAGAGCAAGAAGTACAAGCGAAAATTGCAAAAATATATGCAGCAAAAGGCGTTAAAAGACCACATTATCAGGGCGATTTACCCGCAGGAAATAATGGTTTAGGTTTATTTTTACTTGGCGTTACTGGTGATCAAGTTTTACCACTAGATGTGTATGATGAAATTAAAGTAAGAACATTATCGCAAGTTCGTGGAACCGTTCAAGCAGATATTTTAAAAGAAGATCAAGCACAAAATACTTGTATTTTTTCTACAGAATTTGCGCTTCGATTGATGGGCGACGTTCAAGAATATTTTATCACTAAAAACGTACGTAACTTTTATTCGGTTTCTATTTCGGGCTATCACATTGCCGAAGCTGGAGCAAACCCCATTACACAATTGGCGTTCACGCTTTCGAATGGTTTCACTTACGTGGAATATTATTTGAGTCGAGGCATGAGTATCAATGATTTTGGACCTAATTTATCGTTCTTTTTCTCGAATGGAGTTGATCCAGAATATGCAGTAATAGGTCGTGTGGCTCGTAGAATTTGGTCAAAAGCTTTAAAAAATAAATATGGAGCCAACGAACGCGCACAAATGTTGAAATACCATATTCAGACTTCAGGGCGCTCGTTACACGCTCAAGAAATTGACTTTAATGATATTCGTACCACCTTGCAAGCCTTATATGCGATTTACGACAACTGTAATTCGTTGCATACCAATGCATATGATGAAGCGATTACCACTCCAACCGAAGAATCGGTACGACGTGCAATGGCGATTCAGCTGATTATTAATAAAGAATTAGGTTTAGCAAAAAACGAAAATCCGATTCAAGGTTCGTTTATAATTGAAGAATTAACGGATTTGGTTGAAGCGGCCGTTTTACAAGAATTTGATCGAATTACAGAGCGTGGCGGCGTACTTGGTGCGATGGAAACCATGTACCAACGTTCTAAAATTCAAGAAGAAAGTTTGTACTATGAAACCTTGAAACACAATGGTGATTTTCCTATTATTGGCGTAAATACTTTTTTAAGTTCCAAAGGTTCTCCAACGGTGATTCCTGCCGAAGTGATTCGCGCTACTGAAACCGAAAAACAGTACCAGATTGAGATGCTGCAGAATTTACACGAAGGAAATAAAGACAAAGTAGAAAACCATCTTAATATTCTGCAAGAAGCAGCAATCAAAAATGAGAACATGTTTGAACATTTGATGGAAGCCTCTAAAGTATGTTCGTTAGGGCAAATTACTTCAGCTTTGTTTGAAGTAGGAGGTCAGTATCGAAGAAATATGTAAAACAAATGATCCTCTAAAAGAGCAGCTCCAATCCGAGAGCTGCTTTTTTTTTGCATTAAATTAAGATAGGAATTGAAGACAAATTCAGATGTAAAAGCAGTTTGCTTTCATAAGATACTTAATGGCTGTTAAATAAATCAAAATTATTCACTTCAGTACATCAGATGGATTAGTTTTTAATTATTTTCGCGACATGAAACGTAGCCGAAATAATATCATCAGTTGTATCATACTCGTATTGGGTTTGTTATTATTTGTTGATGTTTGTGTGCAACAAAAGGACACTTCTTTATTAACAGAATTAAACGCCGAAAACACTCCAAGTTTGGATGCTGTTGATCCTGATTTAGATCTTACTGAAGAACATCAAATTACCTTTTCAATTGAATTATTAGCAGTAGTAGAAAAACTTACTGTTCACAACCATTTTCACTTTACCAATAGGTCAGTTCGACCTTGCTTTTCTGTTTGGCAACCGCCAGAACTTAGTTAGTACATTCTAATTTATATGTAGTGCTTGAATTTTTTCATGGTCTTAACTGTGGTACAATTTCGTATTACTGACAAATCGTGCTCAATAACTAAAATTCTTACTGATGGGTTTTGATATCTTTTAATGAAAATGAACAAATTATAAAAGAGGAGTTCAAAGTCTAACTAGTATCAAGATCATGGATTTCAACATAAATTTTATAAACGAAATAAGCAATGGCTCAAAATAACAAAACAATCACGAATCAAAGCGGAATTACAAAGTTGTCAGTACTGAATAGGTATTATAAAATAACACATTTTTATTCTTTTTTAAAGAGTACGGCGATTAAAGGCGGAATTGTTATCGTGATTTTCGTTGCAGTATTGTTGGCGTTAGAATACTTTTTTTTAGATTTTAATTCCCTTCTTAATACGCTAGTAGCAACTTATTCACCAAAAATAATCTTCTCTTTTTTCTTGTTGTCAGAGACCGTTTTAGGATTGGTGCCACCAGAAATTTTTATAGCATGGGCGTCGAAATCAGGAACTCCTTGGTTGTTCTTATTCACATTGGCAACGATGTCATATGTTGGTGGTATCATCGCTTACTTTATTGGGAATCGCTTGTTTTTGATACCGGCTGTTAAAAATCATATAGAGAATAAAATAGCACTGCACATTTCAAATTTGCGAAGATGGGGCGGGCTTTTTGTTTTTATCGGAGCCATGTTGCCGCTGCCACATTCCATTGTTAGTTTGGCTTGTGGACTCATCAAGTACAATTTTAAGCACTATCTATTGTGGGCGTTATTCAGATATGTGCGATTTGTGATTTATGCCATGGTCATTTTTCAAATCTTTTAGAATGTTTTTCAGAGTATTTTATATACTTAAACTTTTGAAATCATTGCGTCAAATCTCGAGTGATTTCGTTTCAATCAAATAAATAATTTAAAATTATATGGTAGTAGATAGTTTTGTGTGGATATGCTTTTTGGGCTTTATCCTAGCAATGTTAGCATTAGATTTAGGGGTTTTTCACCGTAAGTCGCATGAGGTTAAAATTAAAGAAGCGCTAATTTGGAGCGCGGTTTGGATTGGGCTTGCGTTACTCTTCAATTACGGAATTTACGTTTTTATGGGTAATGAAAAAGCTGTGGAGTTTTTAACGGGTTATGTTCTCGAAAAATCCTTGAGCGTCGATAATCTGTTTGTAATTATTATGCTTTTTACCTATTTTAATGTAGAAACCAAGTACCAACACAAAATTTTGTTTTGGGGAATTTTAGGGGCTTTAGTAATGCGAGCCATTTTTATATTTGCAGGTGTTGCGCTCATCAATAAATTTCATTGGATTATTTATGTATTTGGCGCATTACTGATTTTTACTGGTATTAAAATGTTATTTCATAAAGATGAAAATATTGAACCAGATAAGAATCCATTAGTACGCTTGTTTAAGAAATTTTTTCCAGTTACCGAAGAGACGCATGGAGGTAAATTCTTTGTGAAATTAAATGGTAAAACGATGGCAACACCATTATTTGTGGTACTGCTTATTGTCGAATTCACCGATTTAATTTTTGCCGTCGATTCCATACCGGCAATTCTTGCTATAACAGACGATACCTTTATCATTTTTACGTCTAACGTTTTTGCAATATTAGGTTTACGATCTTTATATTTTGCTTTGGCAGGAATTACTAAATACTTTCATTATTTACAATACGGATTGTCTGCAATATTAGTTTTTGTAGGGGTAAAGATGGCGATTGTCGATCTCTTTAAAATTCCGATTGTCTATTCATTACTAGTAATTACCGGTATACTTTTTATCTCGGTGCTACTTTCTGTTGCTTTTCCAAAAAATGAAAATTTAATTAATAAATAAAAATATACACGATGAATTGTCCCACTTGTAAAGTTCCATTAGTAATGTCAGATAGACAAGGAATTGAAATTGATTATTGTCCTGAATGTCGCGGTATTTGGCTAGATAGAGGCGAACTTGATAAAATAATAGAACGGTCGCTAAATGAGCCAAAAAGTACTTATCAGCCAACGCAACAATCTTTTGGCAGCCAGCCACAGCAAGGGTATTATAGAGAACAAAAGAAAAAACACTGGTTGAATGAGTTATTCGATTAACACTTTCTAATAAATTTTTAAAACCTACAGTATTGTAATGCATACTGTGGGTTTTTTATTTCGTACTTTAGTTCTAGTATTTCTACTAAATTTATAATCTGAACTAAATGAGAAAGTAATGAAAAGACAACTTCTACTTTTATTTGTATTGTTCTCTATTTGCGCACAAGCGGCCAAAGTTGACACCTTACAGATTGCAAGTGCAGCAATGCATAAAACATACAAGGCAGCAGTAGTTTTACCTAATTCGTATGCAAAAAGCAAAAATACCTATCCTGTTTTATATTTACTGCATGGTGCATACGGTCATTTTGGAGATTGGTTAAAAAATACACCAAACAAAAACCTAGTTAAAAATTTATCAGATCAGTACGATATTATCATCGTCATGCCCGAAGGAGAAACGTTTAGCTTTTATTTGGACAGTCCTGTTAACAAAGGAAGTCAGTTTGAGACTTATATTACGCAAGAAGTCGTTGAGAAAATGGATCAAACGTATCGTACAATTGCAGAAAAAAGAGGTCGTGTCATTTCTGGTCTTTCCATGGGAGGACATGGCGCATTGTATTTATCGACCAAACATCCAGAGTTGTTTTGCGCGGCAGGAAGTATGAGTGGTGCAGTCGATATGGGAACAATGTTGAACAGAGAACCGAAAGCAGATATTATAAAATTGTTCGAGCCGGTTTTTGGTGCAAATGGAGTAACACAAGAGTTGTGTGAGAAACATGCCGTTCTTGAAATGGTTGGGAGAATGAAAATTAATAACATATCTTTAATTATAGATTGCGGAGTGGATGATTTTTTAATAGAGTCCAATCGAGAATTGCACCGCCGATTGGTATATGCAAAAATTCCTCATGATTACACCGAACGACCTGGAGCGCATACTTGGACGTACTGGGAAAATGCACTACCGTATCAACTGTTGTTTTTTAGCAAAATTTTGAATAAATTAAAATAGAAATAAAAAAAAATTGTACTGATAAATAGCGTTTTAAATAAATTTTTAGAGAATTAATTAAAATTCCATTTTTTTGGTTTGGTTTTTGGAATACCTTTATAAACCTTAAAAAATAAATATTATGAAAAAGATACTTACCCTTTTTGCAGTTGTTGGAATGTTGGTTGTGCAAGGTTGTACAACGAATGATGATTCAAATTATGTAGACACAGATACGGATACAATCAGTGAAGTTTTCGAGGTAAAGAATGTTTCTTTTAATTCTGGAAATGGATTTGAAACTATGATAAACCTGAAAGAAGCAATATTTGATTCTGATGTAGTACTAGTTTACAGATTGTCGGGACAATTAAATGGTAATCCAATATGGACTCCAGTACCTCATACTTATTATTATGATGATGGTACTTTAAGTTTCAGTTATAATTTTGAATTTAGTAAAAATAACATAAGTGTTTATATGTTGGGTGATGACTTAAATTCTGTTACTGGCGAGTACAGATCGAATCAGGTTTTTAGAATTGTAATTGTTCCAGGATACTTTTCGTCAACGTTGAAAAATAGTAGTTATTTGGAAGTTATAAAAGCTTTGAATTTGAATGAAAGTAAAGTACAAAATATTCAATTCTAAATTTAAAATTTAGAATATATAAAAAAGGAAATCGAAAGATTTCCTTTTTTTGTTTTTAATATTTTTACTTTGAAGTATCCGTGCTAAATTTCAACGAAACAATAATTCCAACGCTTAGCGATAATGCAATGAAGGCTAAAGAACCCCATTCTGGAATTTCGATATAATCATGCAAAAGCATTTTTAAACCTACAAAACTCAAAATTGCAATCAAACTGTATTCTAGATAACCGAATTTTTGTAGCATATTAGCTAAGAAGAAATACATCGAACGCAAACCTAAAATGGCGAAAATATTCGAACTAAAAACTAAAAAAGGATCAGAGGTAATGGCTAAAATTGCGGGAACGCTGTCTACAGCAAACAAAACATCCATAACTTCGATAACAATTAAGGCCACAAACAATGGTGTTGCCGCTCTTGTTCCTTTATGATTTATAATAAAAAATTTCTCTTTATCCGTTTCAGAGGTAATAGGTATTATTTTGCCCAACGCTTTGTAAACAAAAGAATCCTTTGGATGAAAATCTTCATCTTCTTTAGAAAACAACATTTTTATCGCCGTGAATAGTAAAAAAGCTCCAAAAACATAAGTGGTCCAAGTAAATTTGTTGATCAATAATACTCCGAAGAAAATCATTATTCCTCTAAAAAAAACAGCTCCCAAAATTCCCCAAAATAAAACACGATGCTGGTATTTTTGCGGAATTTTAAACGATGCAAAAATAATGGCGATCACAAATATGTTGTCAACACTTAAAGACAATTCGATTAAATAACCAGTAATGAACTTCATCGAAGCTGCCATTGGTTTTAAATGGTCTGGATTGTCTATAAAATCGGTAGTGTACAACCAGTAAATTACTCCCGAAAATAAAAAAGATAATGTAACCCAAATAAGCGTCCATTTACTAGCTTCTTTTGTACTAATAATATGTGGATTTTTATTAAAAACACCTAAATCCAATGCGAGAATTGCTACTATTAAGACAAAAAAGAGAATCCAGACTATCATGATTTTTTATTTACGGTTTTAACAAAGATAGTCGATGCATTTTATTTTTGAAATTTATTTTTTAACCCTAATGCATAAAAAAAGTGCCTTCAAATACTGAAGACACTTTTAAAAATGAAATATAGTGTTGCATTACAAAACCGACTTAACTGTCTTAATAATTCGTGCTGCAATTTTGTATGGATCACCGTTTGATGCTGGTCTTCTATCTTCCAGCCAACCTTTCCAACCTTTTTGAACCGCCATTAACGGAATTCTAATCGAACATCCTCTATCTGAAACGCCATAAGAGAAATCATGAATAGAAGCCGTTTCGTGTCTGCCTGTCAAACGTTGGTCGTTATAAGCGCCATAAACTTCCATGTGCTCGGCAGTTACTGGACGGAATGCTTCACATATTTTTTCAAAAATTTCTTGAGAGCCACAAGTTCTCAATACTTCGTTAGAAAAGTTAGCATGCATTCCAGAACCATTCCAATCCGTATCACCTAAAGGCTTTGGGTGGTATTCAATATAATAACCGTATTTTTCGGTTAAACGATCTAATAAATATCTCGAAACCCAAATTTCATCTCCTGCTTTTTTAGCACCTTTTGCAAACAACTGGTATTCCCATTGTCCGCAAGCAACCTCTTGATTGATGCCTTCAAAATTAAGTCCAGCAGCAATACACAAGTCCGCGTGCTCTTCGACCAATTTTCTTCCGTGTGTGTTTTTGCCACCAACAGAGCAGTAGTACATCCCTTGTGGCGCTGGATATCCTCCAACAGGAAAACCTAAAGGCAATTGTGTTTTATTGTCCATGATGAAATATTCTTGCTCAAAACCAAACCAAAAATCATCATTATTATCATCAATCGTTGCTCTACCATTCGATTGGTGCGGCGTACCATCTGCATGCATTACTTCGCACATCACCAAATAGCCATTAATACGAGTAGGATCTGGATAAATAGCTACGGGAACTAAAAGACAATCAGAAGAACCGCCTTCAGCTTGCTTTGTAGACGAACCGTCAAAAGACCAATTTCCAATTTCTTGCAAAGTGCCTTCAAAATTTTCATGATCTTCTACCTTAGTTTTACTTCTAAGATTTTGAGTTGGTTGGTATCCGTCTAACCACAGGTATTCTAATTTTATTTTAGCCATAACAATATTGAATTGATTGATTTTTAGTGTGCTGTTTCAACACGACAAATATAAATTTATTTTTTTTATTAGATTAAATTAGGGGGTACGATTTACTTATTAATCTTTATTTTTAGGAACACCGTAATTTGAAGGGGGGTGCGGTAATAAATTTGATATAAATAAGACGTTTTTTAAATAATCTGCTAAAAAAACCGATGGTCAAAAATAGTTTCATTTTTGTTGTATCGTTAGAGTTGAACTGTAAAAGATTAAAATTTGTTAAATTATTGTGATCTGAATGCATTTTTGTTCACTAAAATCAACTTTAGTTGCTGATACCGTTTTGTAAGCGACCTATACCTCCATTTAAATGTATATTTATTCTTTATATTTGTAAAACTCGAAACTCGAGAAGTATTAATTAAAAAAATAAATAATGTCGACATTACGTTTTCAAGCACTAAGAGAAGCCTCAAATAGAACTCCTGTACAATTTGAGGAAATAGGAAAAAAATCGGAATTATTCGGCTCCAATGTCTTCAATGAGAAAACAATGAAACAGTATTTAACTTCAGATGCTTTTAAAGGAGTTAGAGATTCGATACGACACGGTAGTAAAATTGACCGAAAGTTAGCCGATTATATAGCAATGGGAATGAAAGAATGGGCGATGGCCAAAGGAGTAACCCATTATACGCACTGGTTTCAACCACTTACGGGAATCACTGCCGAAAAACACGATGCTTTTTTTGAAACTTTTTATGATGGATCAGATCCTGTAGAAAAATTTGGTGGCGCGCAATTGGTACAACAAGAACCAGATGCTTCTAGTTTCCCTAATGGTGGAATTAGAAATACATTTGAAGCAAGAGGTTATACGGCTTGGGATCCAACTTCGCCAGCATTTATTTTTGGAACTACCTTATGCATTCCAACTGTTTTTATTTCTTACACGGGAGAAGCTTTGGATAATAAAATTCCGCTATTGCGTGCTTTATCAGCAATAGATGATGCTGCTACTGAGGTGTGCAAATATTTTGATAAAAATGTAAAAAAAGTAACCGCAACTTTAGGTTGGGAACAAGAATATTTTTTAATTGATAAGTCACTAGCGCAAAGCCGTCCCGATTTAATGATGACAGGTCGAACGCTATTGGGTCATACTTCTGCCAAAGGACAACAATTAGACGATCACTATTTTGGCTCAATTCCAACGCGTGCTTTGACGTACATGAGAGATCTGGAGCAAGAATGTATGTTACTTGGAATTCCAGTAAAAACAAGACATAATGAAGTAGCGCCAAATCAATTTGAATTGGCTCCTATTTTTGAAGAAACCAACTTAGCAGTGGATCACAACTGTTTATTGATGGACATTATGCAAAAAATTGCCGAACGTCATGACTTAAAAGTGTTGTTTCACGAAAAGCCATTTAAAGGAGTAAACGGTTCTGGAAAACACAACAACTGGTCGTTAGCGACAGATACTGGTGTGAACTTGTTGAGTCCGAGCAAAACGCCGATGAGTAATTTGCAATTCTTGACTTTCTTTATCAATACTATTAAAGCGGTAAACGATCACGAAGCCTTACTAAGAGCAGCAATTGCAACGGCAAGTAACGACCACCGTTTGGGCGCTAATGAAGCGCCACCAGCTATTATATCAATATTTATTGGAGAACAACTGACGAAAGTATTGGCCGAGTTAGAAGGCGTAACAGACGGTAAATTATCGCCAGAAGAAAAAACCGACTTAAAACTGAATGTAGTTGGCAAAATTCCAGATGTATTACTAGATAATACGGATAGAAATAGAACATCATCTTTTGCATTTACAGGCAATAAGTTTGAGTTCAGAGCTGTTGGTTCTACTGCAAACTGCGCTACGTCAATGACTACGCTAAATGCGATTGTTGCCAAACAATTAAAAGAATTTAAAATTGCTGTCGATGCTTTGATTGATTCGAAGTCAATGAAAAAAGACGATGCTATTTTTAATGTGTTGCGAGAATACATTAAAAAGTCTAAAAAAATCCTTTTTGAAGGAGATGGTTACAGTGAAGCTTGGGAAATTGAAGCAGAAAAAAGAGGATTGAGCAATCACAAAACGACGCCAGAGGCACTAAAAGCAAGAGCATCACAGCAGGCAATTGACTTGTTTGGTGATCTTAAGATTATGAACCAAGTTGAGGTTGAAGCGCGTTACGAAATTGAATTGGAAGAATATACCAAGAAAATTCAGATCGAAGGCCGCGTTTTGGGTGACATGTCAAGAAATCATGTAATACCAACTGCGATTCGCTACCAAAATACAATCATCGAAAATGTACGCGGCTTAAAAGAGATTTTTGGTCAGGATTTTGAAAAGTATGCTAAGGAGCAAATTGAAATTATCAAAGAAATATCAGGACATATTGCTGCTATAAATTCTAAAGTAAATGCCATGACCGATGAGCGCAGAACCGCCAATCACTTGACTAATGCGCAAGAAATGGCAGAAGCCTATTGCAACAAAGTAAAACCGTACTTTGACGAAATTAGAAATCATTGTGACAAACTAGAACTCATTGTGGACAACGAAATTTGGACATTGACCAAATACAGAGAGTTGTTGTTTACCAAATAATAAATATTTGTTACTTACAATCAAAGCCTATTCTTAATTGAGTAGGCTTTTTTTTTTAGCTAATTTCCCCATTTCTGCTCAAATATTTATCTTGTCAATCAAAAACGTAGAAAGAATATCAAAATTCCAGTACTTATTTCATTTTTTTAGGATTCCAATCTCTTATTAAAGCCACATTTAAAAAATCTGGTTATCTTTGCACGAAAGCAACATACACTAATTTTATGAGTTCAGATACAAGCAAAAGGTACGCGCAAAGAGGCGTTTCGGCATCCAAAGAAGACGTACACAACGCCATAAAAAATATTGACAAAGGTTTATTTCCACAAGCATTTTGCAAAATCGTTCCCGATTATTTAACGCAAGATCAAGACTATTGCTTGATTATGCATGCCGACGGTGCTGGTACAAAATCGTCTTTAGCGTATATGTATTGGAAAGAAACTGGAGATATTTCAGTTTGGAAAGGTATCGCGCAAGACGCATTAATTATGAATATTGATGACTTATTGTGTGTGGGAGCAACCGATAATATTTTGCTTTCCTCAACTATTGGTAGAAACAAAAATTTAATTCCTGGCGAAGTACTTTCTGCAATTATAAATGGTACTGAAGAACTTATAAAAGAACTAGAATCTTTTGGCGTGACCATTCATTCTACAGGCGGAGAAACTGCCGATGTGGGTGATGTTGTGCGTACTATTATTGTCGATTCGACTGTAACGGCTCGCATGAAACGTTCTAAAGTTATCGATAATGCCAACATAAAAGCAGGCGATGTAATTGTTGGTTTGGCTTCTTTTGGCCAGGCAACTTACGAGAAAAGCTATAATGGCGGAATGGGGAGCAATGGCTTAACCTCTGCGCGTCACGACGTTTTTGGCAAATATTTAGCTACTAAATATCCAGAAAGTTTTGATGCTGCTGTTCCTGAAGAATTAATATATTCAGGCCAAGTAAAACTGACCGATTCAGTAGAAAATAGCCCGATTGATGCGGGACAATTAGTGCTTTCTCCAACGAGAACCTATGCGCCAATTATCAAGAAAATTTTAGACCAATATACTTCCGCTGACATTCACGGAATGGTGCATTGCAGTGGAGGTGCGCAAACAAAAATTTTGCATTTTGTAAATAATTTGCACATTATCAAAGACAATTTATTTCCGGTTCCACCTTTATTTAAACTGATCCAGGAGCAATCAAAAACAGATTGGAAAGAGATGTATCAAGTTTTTAACTGCGGACATCGTATGGAAATTTATGTTCCAGAAGCGGTTGCACAAGATATTATTGCCATTTCAAAATCATTCAATGTGGATGCTCAAATTGTCGGTAGAGTAGAGGCGGCAGATGCTAAAAAGTTGACCATTACAAGTGAATACGGTACTTTTGAGTATTAATTTAATAGCAAATATTTGGAGCTAATCCCGCTATTCGCTGTATCTTTTCCTGGCTAAAGAAGCCAGAAAAAGGATGCAGCTGCTATCGGGGCTAAAAAGTGTAATTTCATAGCATATTTAATTTTTATATTTCACATTTCTGTTTTCAATCTTAAATCTTTTAATTTAAATTATATGTACGAACTAGTTTTTTGGAAGTATTTAGAGGAAGTTTATTTAAACCACCAAGAAGTATACGAAGCAATTCTTGAAGACGAAGAAGTGCAAGGATTAGAAGAATTGCCAACACAAGTAATCCTTAATCGCTTGGCATCTGTTTTTTCAAAATGGGATAAAGTCGACGAAAACAGTTGGGAAAGCCCAAACGGTAAAGGTGCTTTTCAAGTACTTGCCACACCAACAAGCATCAAAATAGATTGCTACGGAACCGAAGGCAAAACAATGGATTTATTAGTAGATACGCTCGAAGAATTCAAATGTCCCTTATACGATCCTCAAGTTCCGCAACGATACGACGAGATGTACGAAGTAGAATAGTTTATATAATGGACTTTAATTTCAATAAAAACCATATTCTTGAAGATGCCGCTGTTTTACTGCGACCGCTTCAGGAATCCGATGCGGAGCACTTACTCGAAATTTCAGAGAATGAACCCGAAACTTGGACGTATTCTCAAGTTAAAGCCAACGGAAAGGAAAATTTAAGCAACTACATTAAAATTGCAGTTGAAGCTCGTAAAAGAAAAGAGCAATTTCCTTTTATAGTATTGGATAAGAAATCAGGACAATACGCCGGAAGCACTCGCTTTTACGATATTAATTTTCCACAAAAAACACTACAGTTGGGTTTTACTTGGTACGGAAGCGCATTTCGCGGAACCGGCCTAAACAAACATTGTAAATTTTTGCTACTTCAATTTGCTTTTGAAACCTTGCAGATGGAACGCGTCGAGTTTCGTGCTGATGCTAACAATGAACGAAGTATTGCCGCCATGAAAAGCATTGGTTGCACTGTCGAAGGTATCTTGCGAAGCACTATGTATACAGGGGAAGGAGAGTCACGAAGGGATTCAATAATCTTAAGCATTCTAAAAAAAGAATGGTTCGACTCCGTTAAGTAAAATTTAATGAAAAAGCTTTAAAGTAGCTCACAGTCAAAAAAAAATGGACTGTAATTATAGGGAGCTGGCTTTCTAATCTTTAGTTGTAGTGATTTTTATGTTTGTATTAATTTCTAATATTTTGTCGACAAACAGTTCATTGCTTTCAGGACTAATGTAAATTTCATCAAATTTCCCAAATTTTATAATTAATCCCTTTCTTGCTGTAGCTGGTTTTAAACCGGACCACAACGTTTTACCTTCTATTATTTCAGTAATTTCTGCAATCTTTATTTTTCCTCGTATCGGACCACTTTTATAATGTAGTTCACTTTCAGTCAGGACATAGTGCGTTACGTAATGCATCCAAAGTAATACTCCAATAACGAACAACATTATAATGTTAAATACAATGACGTCATTTGTATATTTTTCAAAGAATATTTTGTATAGTAAAAGTGCTAAAAGCAATGAACTTATGAGCAAAATAAAAAAGCGTATTTGTATATCAATTTTACTTCTAAATTTCATCTTTTTATATTTTTAACACTCTTCATGTCTCAGCATATTACGCGGTTACAGAATTTTAACTAGAATAGTTTCTGCAGTAAAAATATACTAAAATAAGCGAATTCCATTAGACTATAATCTCGTTAAATCATTTTCTTAATTAATTTAAAATATTTAAAAGGTACGTATTTAAAAGGTAAATCAATCCAAGTAGGTGTAGTTACAACTGCTCTTTTATTACTGAAAGCCAAGAAGCTTTCCTGCCCGTGGTATTTTCCTAGTCCGCTAGGACCTACGCCACCAAAAGGCAAATTGTGATTGCTAATATGCATTAGTGTATCATTAAGACAAGCGCCGCCTGAAGTTGTTTTTGCCAATACTTCCTTCGCATTTCTGTTTGTACCAAAATAGTAAAAAGCCAATGGCTTTTGATTTTTATTAATGTAGGCAATTGGGTCATCAATATGTTCGAAAGTCAGCACGGGTAATATTGGTCCAAATATTTCTTCTTTCATAATCAGAAAATCAGGCTTTACCTGATCAATAATTGTAGGAGCAATAAATTTTTCTTCTTCGTCAATCTCGCCGCCAGTGTGAATTTCCCCTTCGTTCAGCAAGTTCTTCAGTCGCTGCATAGCGCGTTGATTTACAATTCGCGGATAAAAACGACTTTCTTTAATGGTATTACCATACATTTCTTTTATATTCTTCGCAATTTTATCCAATAACTCATCCTTAATAGAGTGATGTGCAAAAAGATAATCTGGTGCAATACACGTTTGACCTGCGTTAATCAATTTTCCCCAAGCAATGCGCTTTGCGGCAACATCAATGTTTGCATCAGCATCAACAATACAAGGACTTTTGCCACCTAATTCCAATACAACAGGAGTTAAGTGAGCTGCTGCTGCTTTCATCACTACTTTTCCAACATTTGTACTTCCCGTAAAGAAAATGATATCAAAACGTTCGTTAAACAGAATTGTATTTGTCTCTCTTCCGCCTTGAACAACGGCAATATACTTTGAGTCAAAAGTTTCCTCAATCATTTCCTGCATTACTCTTGCAATTGTTGGTGCATCTGGAGATGGTTTTAAAATACTGCAACCACCAGCCGAGATTGAACCCACCAACGAATTAATTAACAACTGAAAAGGATAATTCCAAGGGGCTACAATAAGTGATAACCCAAGTGGTTCAAACATTACTTTACTCGAAGAAGGCCACAAGTGAATGGGCGTTGCAACTCTTTTAGGTTTTGCCCACTTTTTCAAATTTTTAATGTGATTGTCAATTTCTCCTGTTACAATACTAATCTCAGTTAAATAGGATTCTTCTGGTGATTTATGCAAATCTTCCCATAAGGCATCTTCAATTTTCTTCTGATTTTTATGAATAGCATTTTTGAGTTTGTGAAGCTGCGCTAACCTATATTCAGTGTCTTTTGTTTTGTTTGATGCGAAAAATGCCCTTTGATTTTCAATGTGCTGAATAATTTGATCTCTTGATGTATCTTGCATTACTTTGACTTTTTTGGTGTTACTACTTTGTGCGACCTGTAAAATGCTCCATTGTTTTGTAAATGCCAAGAACATCTCCTGCGAACCAATCAAATACATTTATAGACATTATTGCTTGACCTAAACGTGTAAATCTGTAAATATATCCAGGCATACTCAATATTTTTTTGTTTTTCTGAATGGCTCTTACAATTGTTAGTGCTGCTGCTTCAGGCTCAAGAATAGCAATCTTAGATTGTACACCATCAAACATTCCGGTATTGATATAGTACGGCATAATCGTGGTAACATGTACTTTTTTATTCAGCTGTTTCATCTCCAAACGCAAGCTATCCGACCAGCCAATGAGCGACCATTTGCTTGCAGCGTAAACAGACATTTTAGGATTTGAAACGAGTCCGCCAGAGGAAGCAATGTTACAGATATGTCCAGAATTTTGATTCAACATATCATCAAGAAAGGCCTTGGTGATAAACATGGGTGCATTTGCATTTATTTCCATTGTTTTTGCAATTTCTGACAAGGAATGTTCGCTAAAAAATTTACCTACAATTATTCCTGCGTTATTTATCACGACATCAACGATCCCAAGTTCTCGCTTCACTTTCAGGGCGGTTTCTTGTATTTGGTCCACGCTAGAAACATCTACCTTATTGCCAAAAACACTTCCTTTGGTCGAAAATTCGGATACGGTTTGATTAATGCTTTCTTGATTGATATCCCAAATTATAACTTTTGCTTTTCGTTCTAACAGTAGACGAACCATTATTTTACCAATACCCGATGCTCCTCCCGTAATTAAAACTGTTTTATTTTCTAATTTTTTCATCTTTGTATACTTTGATTGTTGCTACAATTACAAAGTTAAAAGACTAACTGTCCACCGACGATAACATATGTTATCAGTTGAGCGTATTGTTAAGCATTTTTTAATCGGCTGAGATGCACGGAGCTGATATTAAGATAAGAGGCAATGTAATGCTGAGGTATGCGTTGGAGAATGTCTGGGAATTGTGCAATTAGAGTATTATATCTTTCAATTGGACTTTGTGTGTACATCGCTTGAATTTTATCATTAAAGATAAAGAAGTATTCTTCTGCAAGTAATCTGCCCAATCTTTCTCCGTTTCTCAGACTCTTATACCCATCGTGCAACATTTTATGTGACATTAAAACAATGGTTGTGTCTTCCATTGCTTGAATGGAATAGTTGGAAGGTATTTTCTTTAAAAAACTTTGATAATCGGCAGAAAAAGTATTCTCAAAGGAGAAGTGAAACGTCTTTTCTTCTCCATCGTTATCTACAAAAAAAACTCTTAGCAGTCCGTTCACCACAAAAATAACCTCTTGACAAATAGCACCTTGGCGCAGGACTATTTCCTTTTTCTCGATTTCTTTTACGTAAAAATTAGAAGAATAAGAAATCCATTCTTCCTCGCTAATTTTGATATAATTTGAAATTAAGTTCTTTATACTCTCCAGCTTATTCTCCATTTTTAATTGATTCGATGCTTTTTTTATGGACACAATGTTTGTTAAAAGAAACGTAAGATACTAAAAAAGCACTTTCGACTCAGTCCAGTACTTCGCTAATTATAAACGGTGAAAATTCGTTTATAAAATTGCGTTAGATTCTTGACGCTTTGGTAAAGTGCGGCATCACGTCTTACTACTTTAGTGTTTTAAAGATTTTAACGCAGATTGTATTTTAACAAACAAAATATAATAAAAAGCGGTACTGCCACTAAACCTAAATCGCTCTAAACTAATTTTCTAGATTGACTTCTCTTACTCTTCAGCTGTGTTCTCTTGCATCCAAACTGGGGTTGTGTCCGATTTATGATCTCCGCCAATTATGTCTCTGTACAGTTCTGGTCTTCGGGCATTTTTATACCTCCAACCGCCGGAGAGTTGAATTTTCTCTTTTGTAATTTTTGAAATTGTAATGTCGTTATCAAAGGATTTTATTTCTGATAAAACTTCTCCATACGGATCAATTATCATAGAATTACCATTTTTCAGGTGTTCACCATCATAGCCAATCGGATTTGTAAATGCGTAATAAACGCCGTTATCGTAAGCTCTTGCTGGTAACCAACGCATTAACCAACGTCTGCCTTTTGGACCATCAAATTCCATTC
Source organism: Flavobacterium sp. TAB 87 (assembly GCF_001529295.1). Classification (GTDB taxonomy): domain Bacteria; phylum Bacteroidota; class Bacteroidia; order Flavobacteriales; family Flavobacteriaceae; genus Flavobacterium. The sequence continues at coordinate 20,632 of NZ_LLWK01000037.1, read as the reverse complement.
GTAACGAAACAGGATCACTTTCTCGATTCTGCCAATATTTATCTGCTACATAATCCCGATGTGGCATTGCCGAAGGCGTACATCCTGTAACGTGAGGTGCGAAAATTAGTTCTGCTCCCAATAACGTTGTTGCTCTAACATTCTCAATTACATTATTGTCATAGCAAATTAAAATTCCGCATTTCCAGCCTAGTAGGTCAAATACGCAATAATCGTCTCCAGCAGACAAATATTTACTAATAAAAGGGTGTAGTTTTCGATATTTTGCAACCAATCCATCACCTGTTACGCAGATGTAAGTATTGTATAATTTGCCGTCTGATTTTTCGACCAAACCTGCCAAAATCGGAATATTCAATTCTTTAGAAATCGCAATCAGTTCCTGCGTACTTTTTCCGTTAGGAACTTCTTCTGCTAGATCTGTCAATTGCTCTACGCTTAAATCCTTTGTAAAAGTGTAAGCTGTAATAGACATTTCATGAAAGCTAATTACGTCAGCTCCTTTGGATTTGGCTTGTTCCGCAAGGTTTCTTATGATTGATAAATTATAGGTTTTATCTCCATCTTTAGGTTCAAATTGAGCTACTGCAATGTTCATTTGTTTTTTGCTTTTGAGTATTGGGTTCTTCTTTTGTTTTTTGAGATTTTATCGAATGTCTTGTTGTTTAGAAAGTGTGTGGTTTTTTTAGTGTATTATTTGCTGAAAAGTTAAAAGACAATCATAGAAGTAAATTATTTTCCAAATTTAATCTTGCAAAACGACTATTACTGGCAGTTTTTTTAATTTCTTTACTATTACTGTTTTATAAATATGTCTACAAATGCTCCGATAGCAAGCGCGAACAAAGTTGCACATATCATCCCTAAGAAATATGAAGCAAATGCTTTGAGATAATTACTAAATTTCTTTTCTTCAAAAAATTGTCCAATTGCCCAAATAATATATATTAATCCAATTATGCTTCCAAATTGCATCATGTTAATTGTAGTCAAACCTTCTAAAAATGAAGATAATGAAAAAATCAGCATTTGCATTCCCATAATAAAGCATAATAATATTAAAATTTCAAAAAAATTATAGCCATATCTTTTAAAGAAAATTTTTATCCAAAATGCAATAAAAATTCCTATAATTATATTTGCATATCCATAATGTGCTTGAACCCAATTAAAAATTTTATTTGTTGTTGATAATTTATCTCCGTCGAATTTTACGTAACCATCTTCGAGCTGAAAAAAGTGGTTTATAAGTGTATATATCAAAGAAGTTATTATTATAAATATTATTGGTTTTACAAGTCTAACTCTGTTTTCATTTATAAAGTGTCTAATATTTTCTCCTGGATTTAATAATAATTCTTTAATAGTGTATAAGATTCCTTTTTCGAAATGCAAAACGTGTTTAATTTCGTGTATTATATAAAGCCCGTCGATTCTTTTTAATTTTGTAGGTTCTCCGCAATCTGGACAAAATTTTGAATCTATCTCTATGTTGCAATTTTTACAATTCATTTATATTATTATATTTAAAATTTGTCAATTAATAGATTTTTAGTGTTTTAATTAAAAATCCACTAACATTTCGCTGCTTGGCGAGGTTGCGACTTCGAAACCGAGTATTTTCTGTTAAAGATAAATTTTCTTGCAAAAGTTAAACGTGATTTTACCACATATTTCGCCATTTATGCAAACCGCTGTTGTACGTTCGCTTTTTTATTTATTCATCTCTTTTTCAATTTCTTTAATAAGTTTAATTGCTTGTGGTTTTACATTTTGGTCATAAACTCTTATGTTATTTTTACCTATCGTGATAAGAAAAAACATTGTTTTTTTAAATTTTGGATCTGAATATAGTTCTGCATCTGACTTATCTGCACTTTCTATCATTTTGTCAAAACACTTGAACAGAAAATCATTATAAATTTTATCTACTTCATTAGTTGTCGGTGACCATTGTTGATAATAGGTTAATATTTTCTGTTTTAATATTTCGTCTTCAATGTAGCCAATTTTACCACTGGACTTAAAAGCTTCATAATTAGCATTATTTAGTTTTCGTCCTTGTGCATTAACAGGAAAATAAACTTTAGTACTAGATTTTTGTATACTGTCAAGTTGAAGAGGTGTAAGTGCTAAAAGTTTTTCATAACCAATATTTGTCTTCTCATATTCTCCTTTTACTTCATCCAAAATTTTAATATCATTTTGCAAATCACTTTTTAAATTACCAAGAAAAATAGAAACTTCTTTTTGTTGGTGGTTATGTTCATTCCAAGAATGTAGCCATATTGAAAGTGTTATCGCAAAAACGATTATTAAAATTTCAATAATTATTTCTGTTACTTTTTCTTTAATTGAATGGTCTTTGTTGCTCATAGCTGAATGTAATTTTTTTGTATGTTTTATTATTTCGTCTTGCATATTTTAGTTCTGTTATTTTATATGTTTATTATTTATTCTCTGTAGATTTAAAGTGAAGCACAACTTATAAGTAAGCACTAATTCAACATTTTAGTAGTGATTTAAAACTGTTTCACACTACTAAACGTGCTTTTATGCTTACGAATGTAATTCATTTATTTTAAAATTAACGCTCTTTATCGCACTTAAATTGTGACCTTGATTGTAAGTAAATGAATGAAGTATAGTATCATTTGCAACAACAGTAAACAAATGTTGCATAGTAATATGGAATTGCTAAAAAACTTTCCGAAATTTGCAATCTAAATAAATGGAGATTATGAAAATAAATTTAAAATCAGGTATTGATCAATTGGTTTTTGGAATGAAACAAAATGACGTCACTGCTGTTTTTGGCAAACCAGATAAAAATTATAAAGACGAAGATGACAATGTGATTTTTGTTTACAACAAACACAAAATGCGTTTGACTTTTTACGAAGAAGAAGAGTTGAAATTAGGATATATTGTAGCTTCTGGAGCTGATCTTGACTTATTTGGCTTTAAATTATTAGGCAGAAACATTAAAGATGTCAAAAAAGATTTAGAAACGAAACAGATCACCAAATTCACTCAAGAAGAGTTTGACACCTTCGAGAATTACTTTAACGATGAAAACTGGTTTATTTTGCAAACAGAATTCAATGAAATTGTAAAATTTGAAATTGGTGCGATCATCAACGGTAAAGACGAATTTGACTGGAAGTTTACTTCAAAAAAATAAAAATAAAAACCCGATAATTAATATTATCGGGTTTTTTTTACGTTTAGTCTGTTTCCAGAATAATTATTTTTTTGAGCCTGGTTGCTCTTTTGTAATTTCAATTTCAAATATTAAAGTGGCATTGGGCGGAATTACATCTCCTGCGCCACGCTCACCATAGCCTAAAGGAGCAGGAATATAAAAAATGCCTTTGTCTCCATAATTCATTAGTGCAAGTCCTTCGGTAAAACCAGGAATCATTCCGTCTTTTTTACCAACAGGAAAAGGAAATGCATTATAACCACCTTGAGCTGCACGATTCACATCATGCTTCCCATTTGCTGTAGCAACATTTTCCATACTACTGTCAAACAAAGTCCCATCTTCAAAATAACCGGCGTAATGAAAGTATAATGTTTCTCCAGCTACAGGTTTTCCAGCAGTTCCTTTAGTAACTATTTTATAAGTTAAGCCAGTTGCTGTGGTTGTTGCAGATTTTTTATTTTCGTCAAAATAAGCTTTTTTCGCAGCGCTTACCGGAGCGTATTTAATTTGATGCTCTTTCTCTTTTTCAAGTGCTAAAGCTGCTATTTGCTTTTTCTTTTCTTCTGCTAGTAACGCTTCTTTTTTCTCGTCTTCTGCTTTATTTTCGTAGTAGGCGATAAATACTTTGGCAGCATCAAACTTTTTGGCAGTAGAACCTTTTTTTACGATGGTAACTTTAGTAATGACATCATCCATTAAAATTTTATTTACTACATCCATACCTTGAATTACATGACCAAAAATCGTATGCTTATTGTTAAGCCAAGGCGTTTCTTTGTGCGTAATAAAAAATTGACTTCCGTTGGTTTTTGGACCTGAGTTCGCCATTGCTAAAACTCCGCCTGCATCAAACTTTAAGTCGTCGTTAAATTCATCTTTAAACGAATATCCTGGATCTCCTGAACCATTTCCTAACGGATCACCACCTTGAATCATAAAATCACTAATAACACGGTGAAATTTTAAACCATCAAAAAATGGAGTTCCTTTTAAATTTCCTTTTGATACATAAGGATTTTTTCCTTCTGCAAGTGAGACAAAATTGGCAACCGTTACTGGTGCTTTTTGATAGTCTAATTGCAATACAATATCACCTTTATTAGTCGCAATTGTAGCAAATATACCGTCTGTATCTGCAGCTTTTTTGGCAGTTTGAGCTTGAAGGTTTAGTAGTCCGATTAAGCTTAAAAGTAAAATTTTAAATTTCATGCTTTTGCATTTTATAGTTTAAACAATTATTGTTGCGGCATTTTCTCTAGCAACTCAATCTCAAAAATAATATTAGCATTGGGTGGAATTACTCCATTTCCTGCTCCAGTTACACCGTACGCCAAATGCGAAGGAATAAATAAAGTGGCTTTGTCTCCAAAAGACAATTGCTCAATTCCTTCAATAAAACCAGGAATCATTCCGTCTTTACGACCTGCTTCAAACGGAATCGCATTGTATTGTCCTGCTTGTGCTCTCGCTGGATCTAATTTTCCAAAGGATTCGGCTGCGCTTGCCATGCTAGTATCAAATAGAGTTCCATCTTCTAAAAAACCAGTGTAATCAATATAAATTTCTTGACCAGTTGTCGGTTTTTTTCCACTTCCCTTTTTGGTAATTACATATTCTAAACCCGAACGAGTTTTGATTGCTTTTGTTCTTAGTTCTGCTAGTGCACCTAATTTTTGTTCGATAACTGCCTTGTATTTTGCGCTGTATTCTTCTTTATTTTTAGCTTCTAATTCTTGCTGAACTTTTAACGCTTTTGACTCGTCTTTAAAGTAATCTCCAAACGTTTTTTCGGCATCAAATTTCTTAGCTGCTTCTCCGTTTCTAATAATAGTAACCGAAACAATATGATCTTCTTGTTTTACTAAATTAACAACTTCCATACCGTTTGCAACTACATGTCCAAAAACAGTATGTTTTCCTTCAAGCCAAGGCGTTGCTACGTGCGTGATAAAAAACTGTGAACTGTTTGTTGCTGGTCCATTATTGGCCATGGCTAGAACGCCACCGTTTTCAAAGTTTAAGTCGGTTATTTCATCTTTAAATTTGTAACCTGCATCTCCCGAACCAGTTCCTAACGGATCCCCAGTCTGAATCATAAAGTTTTCAATAACTCTGTGAAATTTTAAACCATTAAAAAAAGGCTTCTCTTTTAATTGTGGATGCGTAACAAATTCGTTCTTGCCTTCGGCTAAAGTGACAAAGTTTGCTACTGTAATTGGTGCTTTTTTATAATCTAATTCAACTATAATGTGGCCTTTATTGGTTTCAATATCAGCATATAATCCGTCGGGTAAATCACTGTGCTTGTCTTTGCAAGAATAAAACGCGGTAACTAGCAATAGTAGAGCGAATACTGTTTTTTTCATTTTAAAAGTATTGATTGTTAATTTAATGTGTCATTAATGGTAGCACTTGGTGCAGGTGTAATTGCTGGTTCTGTCGTTTCTTTTTTAACGCCAGTATATTTTTTGTAAGTAGCTTCAGAAACAAAATTGGTTAAAGTTACTGTGCACATTATAGGTTGGTTTATTCCTATTTTTTTATTGTCTCCATGATATCCGTAAGCGATGTGTGAAGGAAAAAGAAAATTAACTGTTTCTTTTTTATGCATTAACTTGATGGCATCACGCAATCCCATCATAATTTCTTGTTTGTCTACAAAATAAGTTTGCGGACGCAGTTCCAATTCAGAATAAATGATGTCTCCTTTTAAATTTTTGATTTCGTAAGTAAAAAAAGCAACATCTCCTCTTTTTGGAGTTAAGGTGTCGGTCGCATTTTTAACATCGTAATAGTACCAATATCCCTTTGTAGAAGCAATATATTCGATTTTAGGATTTTTTTTGATAATCGCTTTAATTTGATCTTCTTCGCTCGCGACTAGCTTTTTGTTTCGCTCTGCAGATTGTTTCATGAAACTGCCTGAGCTTCGAGAAATTGGCTTTCTGGCTGACTCATGTTGTTTGCAACTCGCTAACAAAAGCGCGACAGCAAAGAGCATTAAACTGATTTTTAAATAGTTCATTCGTTATTGGATGTTAAGATTTGTAAGTAAACCTTCAAATTTTGTTATTGTTTCACTCATGCTTAAATCTGATTTTCCACCAGCCGCATTGCTATGGCCTCCGCCGCCAAAATGAGTTCTAGAAAATTCATTCACGTCAAAGCCACCTTGAGATCTAAATGAAATTTTGATTATTTTTTCTTCTTTATTTTCGATGAAAATCGCTGTAAAAACAATCCCTTTCATACTCAATCCGTAATTAACAATTCCTTCCGTATCCCCTTTGATATAATCAAAAGCATCTAATTCTTCTTGTGTTAAAGTAGTGAAAGACGCTTTGTATTCTTGAAAAACTTTCATATTCTGCAGCGCTCTTCCCAACAATTGCAAACGACTGAATGAACTATTCTCAAAAAGTAAAACTGGGATTTGCGTATTTTCAACTCCTAAATCAATTAATTCTGCAATAATTCTGTGCGTATTCCCCGTGGTGCCAGGAAAACGGAACGAACCCGAATCAGTTAAAATTCCCGTATAAATACAAGTAGCTATGGTTTTATCAATAGCGTGTTTTCTATCTAAAAAGGAAATGAAATTATAAATCATTTCGCAAGTGGAGCCAAACGAAGTGTCAGAATAGGTAAAAGCAGCATAATCGTCCGGTTTTTGATGGTGATCGATCATGATAAATGGCGCTTTTAATTTTGCCAAAGTATGTTCCATTTCCCCTGTGCGATGCAATGCATTAAAATCTAAAGTAAAAATTACCTCGGCCTCTTCTAGGATTTTAGCGCAATTTAATTTGTCTTTTTCAAAAACTTTAACTGTTTCTGAACCAGGTAACCAAGCTAAAAAATCAGGAAATTCATTGGGAGCAATCACCGTTGGTTGATGATCGTATTTTAGTAAAAAATGATATAACGCTAGCGTAGAGCCCATAGCGTCTCCATCAGGTCCGCGATGAGGAATAATGGCAATTTTTTTGGGTGTAGCTAACAACTCTTGTATGGCTTGGATATCTTCTGTTTTCATGTGTGCGAATTTACATTTTTTTAATGTAAACTTGAAAACATTTACCAGATTAACATCCTTTTAAGTATCACAGGTTTTTAAGGTCGCGTCTGCGCAATTTTTGGTAGAAATGATATTTTGGTCCTTTAACGATTTGCGATTTATAAATTCCGATAGAACCCGAAGCAAAGTACGCAATTACACAGGCTACGGCGACAAAAAGTCCGCATTCTAAACCAAACAATTCCATTCCCATAACGGTGCAAGCGATAGGGGTGTGAGTCGCTCCAGAAAATACTGCGACAAATCCCATGGCGGCCAAAAGTGCCATTGGCAATGGTACTACCAACGATAAGGCACTACCCAAAGTTGCACCTACAAAAAACAGTGGGGTTACTTCGCCTCCTTTAAATCCAGCACCTAAAGTGAAACTGGTAAACAAAATTTTAAGTAAAAAATCATACCATTCGCTTGTAATTGAAAAGGAATCTACAATGGCAGGAACACCTAAGCCTTCGAACTTTAAAAAGTTGAAATTTAAAAATACAACTGCTAAAATAGCGCCGCCAACAAAAGGACGTAGCGGCGGATAGGGAATTATTTTGCTAAAAAGTCCGCTCCAAAAGTGCGTTCCTCTCGAAAATAGTAAGGCTGCTATTCCAAATAAAATACTGACTCCAACGGTGTAACCTAAGTTGGTTATCGTCATTGCAGGCACAAACGGAATGCTATAATGTGTATGTGCAACTTGCCAAATTTCGACCGTAAAATAAGAAACATAAGCCACAATAAATGAAAGCGGAATGGCTTTGTAGTTAATTCTACTAAAAAAAACGACTTCGATAGCAAAAATAGCGCCCGTAAGTGGAGTGCCAAAAACCGAAGCAAAACCCGAGCTAATTCCTAATATCAATAATGTTTTTCGATCGTTATCGGTGAGTTTAAAAATCGATTTAAATTGGTCTGCAATCGCTCCACCCATTTGCACTGCGGTACCTTCTCGTCCAGCAGAACCTCCAAATAAATGGGTAATTATTGTGCCAAAAAGTACGAGGGGCGCCATTTTAAACGGAATGACTTTTTTGGGTTCGTGGTATTCTTCTAATAATAAATTATTGCCTTTTACGACATCATTTCCCCAATAATAATAGCTTAAACCTACTAAGAAACCGCCAATTGGCAACAGCCAAATAAGCCAATGACTATCTAATCGTAAATCGGTTGCCCATTGCAAAGCAACGAGAAAAAATGCTGAGGCTGTTCCTGATAAAAACCCGATTAAGAGGCAGATTAAGAGCCATTTTAAGGCCAAAGGAATAAGAGTATTGCGTTTTTTAGTGTGGATCAAAATTAGTCGATGTTTTGTAGATCGCAAAAATAATTAAATCAAACCGTTTAAACTTGCTATTTCTGTTTTTTTACCACAAATCTGTAGGAATTGAAAACTTAAAAAGTCAACCCTTTATAATGTAAGATCAGATTTAACCGAATGGTGATTTGTTGTAACGAACTTTTTTCGATTTTAAATGCACAGTTTTTCTATTGTAGTACAGCAGTAAATTCGATTTCTACCAAATAGTCAGGTGAGACCAATTGATTAATTCCGTAAAAACCTGTTGTGGGTTTGATATCCTTAAAAAAAGAAGCGTGCGCTCTGGCTACGTCTTCAAAAGTATCGACATTGGTGGTGAAAATTCGGGTGCGAATGACATCTTTCATTCCTACGTTTAAATCTTCAAGTACTTTTTCAACTCGTTCTAGTATGTTGATGGTTTGAGCAAAAGCATCGTCTGCTTTTACTTTGTCGCCATCAACTATAGCAACAGTTCCAGAAACTTCGATAATATTACCAATGCGCACGGCACGACAATATCCCATTTTGTCTTCCCAAGGAGAACCTGTTAAGATGTTTTCTCTTTTCATTTTTTGTGGTTAAATTTTGAATGTCTTTTGAACAGAAATTGTTTTATACTAATGTCATTTAATAGATTGCAATTTAAGAAAAAACAAGAAAGAAGATTAAGTTTAAAATTGCTGAAAATCGGAAATTTTGTTATTATTTTTCAATACTATAGCTAAAATAAAATCTTTTTTTGTCACTCTGATTTATAAGATCGGGATTATCTTTTTTCTTTTTAATGTGTATAATTTGCATGAGATGGCTGTAAAATTTTCAGGGTATGATTTAAAAATTTAATTAGACATTATTTGAAATTTTTTGTCACAGATTAGTGGCATCAGGGTCATTTTTTATGTGTGCAAGTCAGTATAATATCTGTTTACTTTTTCTTCATGAAATTTGTAAAGAAATATAAATTAAAATTTTTCCCTTTCGTACAATCTTAATTTATTTTGGCTCGAAGTTAAATTTTGCTGCAAGTTTTCAATTTTTTCTAGCAAATTGGTAATTACATCAATTCCTTCTAGGTTTACTTTTAAATCATAATGCAAACGGATCATTTTTTCTACGGTAGGAAGTTGCTCGTGGTGTAGAAACTCCTCATTTTCTTCTATCACAACGTCAATTAATCCATAATTTTTAAGGTCAGTAATAAAGGTATATTCTATTTCATGTACAACACAAAATTGTCTAATTAGTATTAAGTTAGCATTACTCATTGTTTCTTAATTTAGATAGTTCTTCAACTAATTTTTTCTCTTGTTCGCTTAAGTTTGTTGGCAATTTTACATTATAAGTGATGTATAAATCGCCAAAATGATTGTCTTTTTTATAAATCGGGAAGCCTTTGCCTTTTAGTTTTACTTTCGTTCCATTTTGAGTGCTTTCGGCCACTTTCACTTTTACTTTCCCATCAAATGTGGGCACAAAAAAATCGCCACCTAATAAAGCGGTATATAAATCTAGGTCTACAGTAGCATACAAATTGGAACCTTCTCGTTGAAAATCACCTTCATTTGGAATAATAAAAGTAATAAACAAATCGCCATTAGGACCTCCATTTGATCCAGTGCCACCGTGATTTGGAATCTTGATTACTTGACCGTTTTCTACACCAGCCGGAATAGTAATGCGAATATTTTTACCGTTTACGGTCAAACTTTGCTTATGGGTGTTGTAAGCTGATTTTAAATCTAAATTTAATTCGGCATTAAAATCTTGTCCTCTGTATTTAGATTGTCTTCCGCCTCCCGTTCCGCCGTACATCGAACTAAAGAAATCTGAAAAATCTCCTTCAGAAAAATCCGAATAGGCCTGTGATTGTGAACCTTGTGGTCTGCGCGAACTTTGCTGATTCGGGTTATAACCTGCCTTTTCATATTCATCTGCATGCTGCCAATCTTTTCCGTATTTATCGTATTTTTTTCTGTTCTCGACATGGCTAAGTACTTCATTTGCCTCGTTTATTTCCTGAAATTTATGTTGCGCTTCCTTGTCGTTCGGATTTACATCGGGGTGAAATTTTCGCGCCAATTTGCGGTATGCTTTTTTAATTTCGGCTTCTGTTGCCGATTTGGTAATGCCTAAAGTGGCATAATAATCTATAACTGCCATATGTTTTTATTTAATTTTTTTAGATCTGCTATTCTCAAAGTTAGTGATAAAAGTTTAGTAATGGTTTTGTTTTGAATGATTTAAAACAGGTGTTTGTCACATTTAATTTATCGATTGCGTTGACTAATGAGTAGTTTTTGACATCTATTTGTTTGTGTTTTTATCTTATTACTTATGAATTAAAGTAATCAACTGGATCAGAATTTAATTCTATTTCTGGCTGATCTGTCCAGTACTAAAACAATATTTATTTTATTGAAATATATTTAATACCGTTGTGCTTCTGATTTTGTATATTTGTCCGTCCAAATATTTCACTTAACTATGAGTCAAAAAGTATTACTTAATGCTAAAGAAGTTACTATCATACTGCATCGTTTGGCTTGTCAGTTGATAGAAAAACACCTTGATTTCTCTGATACTGTTTTAGTAGGTATTCAGCCCAGAGGCGTTTTTTTAGCAGAACGCTTGAAACAAATTTTAGAAGAAGAATATAGAACACCCGAAATTACTTTAGGATATTTAGACATTACTTTCTTTAGAGATGATTTCAGGAGAACCGAAAAACCTCTTGAAGCCAATAAAACCAAGCTTAATTTTATAGTCGAAAACAAGAAAGTTATTTTTATTGATGACGTCTTGTACACGGGTCGAAGTATTCGTTCGGCATTAACGGCTATTCAATCGTTTGGACGACCTGCAGAAATAGAATTATTAGTGTTAATTGACCGTCGTTTTAGTCGAAATTTACCCATTCAGCCCGATTATCGAGGCAGGCAAGTAGATGCTATTAATGATGAAAAAGTTAAAGTGAGTTGGAAAGAAAATGAGGGTGAAGATGCTGTTTATTTAGTAACGAATTAATTCGGAAACCATTTTACATTTAAACTTTAAAAAATAATAACCGTATAAAAATGAAAGAATTAAGCGTAAATCATTTGTTAGGAATTAAGTACATCAATGAGAATGATATTAACCTAATTTTTGAAACTGCCGATCATTTTAAAGAAGTCATTAATAGGCCAATTAAAAAAGTTCCTTCATTACGAGATATTACCATTGCCAATATTTTCTTTGAAAACAGTACCAGAACTAAACTTTCTTTTGAGCTGGCTCAAAAAAGACTTTCTGCCGATGTAATTAGTTTTTCTGCCGCACAATCTTCGGTAAAAAAAGGAGAAACACTTATTGACACGGTAAACAACATATTGTCTATGAAAGTAGATATGGTTGTCATGCGACATTCTAATCCTGGTGCCGCTTATTTTTTATCCAAAAACGTAAAAGCAAGTATAGTAAATGCAGGCGATGGTGCACACGAACATCCCACACAGGCATTATTGGACAGTTACTCTATTAGAGAAAAACTAGGCGATGTAGCGGGTAAGAAAGTAGTAATCGTGGGCGATGTTTTGCACTCGCGAGTAGCTTTATCTAATATTTATGCATTGCAAATGCAAGGAGCCGAAGTAAAAGTTTGCGGACCCAAAACTTTGATCCCTAAATACATTGAATCTTTGGGAGTTACTGTTGAATCCAATTTAAGAAAAGCTTTAGAATGGTGTGATGTTGCCAATATGCTTCGCGTACAAAACGAGCGCATGGACGTAAACTTTTTTCCATCAACTCGCGAATACTCACAACAATATGGTGTTGATTTGCAATTGCTGAATTCTTTAAATAAAGAAATTGTAATTATGCACCCTGGACCAATTAATCGTGGGGTAGAAATTACTTCAGAAGTGGCCGATTCGAGTCACTCAGTAATTTTAAACCAAGTCGAAAATGGAGTGGCTATCCGTATGGCTGTTATCTATCTTTTGGCTTCAAAAATTCAATAGTTTTAAAAATAGTAACTACCTTAGCTTATTGAATCTAATTTGTTTGTATAATCTGTAAAATAAGCACAAAAATGAAAGTTGATCAAAAAGGACATACCGTTTCGATTAAAAATACTGAAGGCGACTTTACAGCATTTGTAATGAAAATTACCCACCAGTATAAAACTTTTGAGAACAGTAATATTATTATTGATTTACTGCGTTGTTCAGACATTAGCATCAAAGATATCACTCAATTCAAGCCTCTTTCTAAGATACATAAAAAATCAAAAAAATCATTTGTTATTGCAGTTGATGATATTGATTTTAATGAAGTTCCAAGTAAATTAACCGTCGTTCCTTCTTTATTAGAAGCGCACGATATAATTGAAATGGAAGAAATTGAGCGTGATTTAGGTTTTTAAATTGGATTAACTGTTTATTCGTGGAATCGTTTACTTGTTATTCTCGGATAACATAACCCCGTAACGATAAAATAAACGAAAATTGAAACTTACTATATTAGGCTGTTACGCCGCAACTCCACGTACATTCACCAATCCTACCGCACAAGTTTTAGAGATTAAAAACAAACTCTTTTTAATTGATTGTGGCGAAGGAACTCAGGTACAATTGCGCAAAAATAAAATTAAGTTTTCTAAAATCAATCGCATTTTCATTTCGCATTTGCATGGCGATCATTTTTTTGGACTAATTGGTTTAATTTCTACTTTTTCTTTGCTAGGTAGAACAACCAATTTGCATATTTACGGTCCAAAAGGAATCAAAGAAATTATATTATTGCAATTAAAGCTTTCTAATTCTTGGCCAAACTACGAGTTGTCTTTTACCGAATTAGCAAGTAAAGAAAGTGAAATTATTTTTGAAGATGACAAAGTAATTGTGCGCACTATTCCGCTTAAGCATAGGGTGTACACCAACGGATTTTTATTTCAGGAAAAACAAAACGATAGAAAATTGAATGTTGCTGCAGTTGAAAATTATAAAATTGATACCTGTTATTTTCTTAAAATAAAAAAGGGAGGAAGCGTGACCTTAGAAAACGGAACAGTAATCGCAAATGAAGAATTGTCTTTTGACGGACCAGCTCCTCAGAGCTATGCTTTTTGCTCCGACACCGCTTATTTTGAAGCTATTATTCCGATTATTGCAAACGCTACTGTGCTATATCACGAAACAACATTTTTACAAAGTGAAGCAGAATTAGCCAAAAAAACACTGCATTCTACTGCAAAAGAAGCGGCAACAATAGCCTTAAAAGCAAATGTAAAACAATTAATTTTAGGACATTATTCCACTCGCTATGAGCGGATTTCCTTATTTAAAGAAGAAGCGCAAACTATTTTTGAAAATGTAAAATTAGGAGATGACGGCGCTTCTTTTGAATTTGATTCTTTAATTTTAAAAAACAACCAATGAGCGATTTAAGCAATTATAGAAAATCATACGAGAAAAGTGAATTATTAGAAACGACAATTCCAGAAGATCCAATTAATCTTTTTAACAAATGGTTTCACGAGGTAGAAGAATTGGGTGACGGCCGTGATGAGGTAAATGCAATGTCGGTTGCGACTATTGGTTTAGATGGTTTTCCGAAAACGAGAGTAGTTCTGCTCAAAAAATTTAATGAAGAAGGCTTTATTTTTTATACTAATTATAATTCCGAAAAAGGAAAAGCAATTTTAAACAATCCAAATGTTTGCTTGTCTTTTTTTTGGCAAGGAATGGAGCGACAAGTAATTATAAAAGGTAAAGCACAAAAAGTAGCCAGCAACATCTCTGACAACTATTTTGACAGTAGACCAGACGGCAGTAAGCTTGGCGCAATAGTGTCTGATCAAAGTCAGGTTATTCCGTCTCGTGTCTTTTTAGAGCAAAATTTAAAGCAATTAGAAACACAATATAAAGGCAAAGAAATTAATCGTCCTGAACATTGGGGAGGCTTTCTAGTAGTCCCTGTTTCTGTTGAATTTTGGCAAGGAAGAGCAAATCGTCTTCACGATCGCATTAGATATCAGTTGCAAGACAACTATTTATGGAAAATTGATAGGTTAGCTCCATAGCTCTTGTCTAGTTTTGTAAGTTAAATTTTATTTAATTACGAAATCGATGTAGTTCATCGGTTTTTTTTGGTGTTTAAACGATAACTGTGTTAAGTTTATCACAACGAAAAAATGTAATATTAAATAATAAAAAGAGTTTGCCCCACAATCTACTTTAATTTAAACTACAAGATTATGAAACCTACATCAAAATTACTAGCGGTTTTTTTCTTAGCATGCACGTTCGTTTCTTGTTCTGGCGAATCTTTCGAATCAGATTTGTTAGACGGTAAATCTTCTACAGCTAAAAATAGTAACTGGACCGATACTGCTTATGACTACAGTAGTGCTGAATCAGCAACACTTCAATTAGTGAACGACTATCGAGTGAGCGTTGGGCTATCGGAATTGCAAAAAGCGAATTATATTTCTACAGTTTCTCAAAAGCACAATGCGTATATGATTATTCAGCAACATATTAGTCACGATGATTTTGTGTCAAGATCAAATGATATAATAAAAAAATTGGGAGCGATAAAAGTAGGAGAGAATTTAGCTTACAATTATAAGACTCCCGAAGCAGCTTTAAAAGCATGGTTAAATAGTCCCGATCATAAAATAAACGTTGAAGGTGATTACACTCATTTCGGAATTTCAATTACCGTGGATAGTGAAACCGGTAAAACCTACTATACAAACATTTTTGCAAAAATATAATTTCTTTCGAGTATTGACTACAAAGAAAAAAGAGCCCTTTTAATTATTTTCGTTTTATTTATTTAAGACATATTGTCTTTTAGCCGCTAATAAATTAGCGGCTTTTTTTGGTAAAAAAAAAGCCTTTTCGGGAAGAAAAGACTTTTTTAAGGAAATATGGTTTGGTTAAAGAGTGGTTATTATAAATTCACTTCGTCTGTTCATCTGATGTTCTGCTTCTGAACATTTTACCTCATCAGCGCACTGATTTACTAATTCGCTTTCGCCGTACCCTTTTCCGGTTAAACGGGCTTGATCAATGCCATTTTTTATCAACCACTGAATGGTCGATTTAGCTCTTTTGTCAGAAAGTTTCATGTTGTATGCTGCGGTTGCGCGACTGTCAGTATGCGAGCGAACGTCTAATTTCATATTGGGATTCTCTCTCAATACGTCTACTATTTTTTCTAAATCTAACGCTGCTTCTGGTCGAATATTCGATTGGTCTAAGTCAAAGTATATCATTTTAATTCCGAAACATTTTCCTAAATCATCTCCTACGGCTACTTTGCATTTTGCTGATTCCAAAGCGATTGGTAGATTTGTTTTTCCGCTTAATGAGCCAATGCTAATCATCACTTCCTTAGTGCTGTAGTTCTCTTTTTCGGCTCTAACAAGATACTCTTTTCCGCAGTCTACGTTGAGGGTGTAATTTCCCGTCGGATCTGAAAATGTAGAATGTATTAATTGTGCTTGATTATCATAAAGAGAAACTTTAGTATTTGGTAAAATTTCTTCAGTTATTATATCGGTTACTAAACCAAATAATTCTTGAGTGCAGGATAGTTTTTTATTTTCAAGAAATTGATAAATATCGTCATTTCCTTCTCCACCTTTTTTATTGGCACTGTAAAAACCTTTCCTTGATTTGGTATCAATAATGTATGCAAAGTCATCGTTAGGCGAATTAATGTCAGCACCAATATTTTGAACATTTTTAGCGTTTCCTTCTTTATCAATTGCTGCAACAAATACATCCAAACCACCTAAACCGGGATGTCCGTCAGAGGCAAAGTAGAGCTCGTTTTCGCTGCTTATGAACGGAAACGTTTCTTTTCCTTCGGTATTTATTTCTTTTCCTAAGTTTTCAGGTTGGCCAAAAGATCCGTTATAATTAACTTTTACTTTATATAAATCTGATTGCCCCATACCGCCAGGCATATCAGAAGCAAAGTATAATATTTGCTCGTCTACACTTAAGGTGGGATGAGCGGTGCTGTAATTATCACTGTTGAAAGGTAATTCTGCAACATCAGTCCATTTCCCATCTTTCATGGTTGCTTTGTAAATTTTCACTAGCGTAGTCTTATTGGCATCTTTTCCTTTTTTTCCATTTATATAATTATTTCTAGTAAAATAAACCGTTGATCCATCTTTAGTATAGGTTGGACTCGCTTCGTGAAATTTGCTATTGACTGTTTTGTCAAATTTTCTAACATTGGATGGATTGAAATCTTGATCTAGATCGGCAACATACAAATTTGTAAAATATTCGCCTGTCCATTTGTGTTTACGTTGCATAAAACTACCCGTATCTCTAGCAGAGGCAAACACAATTTTATCTAAATAAAATGCAGTACCATAATCAGAGTACGAACTATTAATATCGCTGTTAGCAATCGTATAGCGACCAGAGTTGGCCTTAATTTCACTTAAGTAATCACGATCTTCAGTAAAAAGTTTGGCTCGAGAATCATTATTGGATCTTTTACTAAAGCTTTCTAGAATTTGGTTGGCTTTTTCTATTTCTCCAATTGATTTTAAAGATTGCGCATAACGGTAATAATATTCAGCTTCTACCTCTTTTGTCATTGCAAATAATTCACCGTACCACTTGGCAGATTGCTCTAAATCGGAATTGAAATAATAGGCATTACCTAATTTCTTAAACATTTCTTCCGATTTGTAGCCTTTATTTGCAACACGTTCATACGTTTTTATTGCATCTACGTAGGCATAATTGTCGTATTGCTTATCTGCAGCTGCAATTTTATTTTGTTGCGAATAACAGTTAAATGAAAAAACAGGTATTATTATTAGGCAAAGGAGTATATAATTTTTCATAGGATTTTTTTTAGAAGAAACGTGGAGTAGTCATTTTATTATTGTTTTTGAAGAGTTCAAAACGCAAAAATATTTCGTGAGAGCCCGAATTATAGCGGTCTAAGTTAGTTGTTTCCTGATCATAACCGTAGCCTAAATAAAAACCTTTACTCACTTGAAAACCTACCATCGCACTTACAGCTGCACTCCATCGGTAGGCTACTCCAACCACAAACTTTTCATTAAACATAAAATTTCCTGAAATGTCCGCTTGCAAAGGAGCGCCTTCGACTAGTTTAGTTAAAACAGCTGGCTTAAATTTGATGTCTCTGCTTAAGTCAAAAACGTAACCAGCGATCATGTAGTAATTTATTTTTTCTTTATAAATTGCGATTTCATTATCATTATATTGATTGGTTTCTATAAACTTTGGAACAGATAATCCTAAGTAAAACTTATCAGAATGCCAGTAAATACCCGCTCCAATATTGGGTGTAAAATCAGTATCAAAGTTTTGAAATTGCGGATCATTCGCGTCCGTAGGATTTAACTTGTTGACATCTAAATTAAAAATAGTTGCGGTAGCCTTAATACCAAATGATAATTTAAATGTTTCAGAAGTATTTATTGTATACGATAAATCGGCAGAAATGTCGTTGTTATTGGTGGGTCCAATTTTGTCATTTATAACTGAAACTCCTAAACCTACTCGACTACCATTTATGGGTGTATGCACAGAGAATGCGCTTGTTTTTGGAGCACCGTCTAAACCTACCCATTGCGCACGGTACAAACCAAAAACACTTAAGGCGCCGCGTGAGCCAGCATAAGCAGGATTTATAGTAATTGTGTTGTACATATATTGGGTGAATTGAGCATCTTGCTGAGCAAAACTGACAATAGCTGTACACATCAAAACGAAAGTAAATAATTTTGTTTTCATAGCAGATATTTATGGTGAGGTGATTATATGAGTTGAATAGCCAAACATTTGATATTGAATTACAATTAAATTTGAATTCTTATTTTTAATGGTATTGCATTAGTTGTAAAAGCAAGAAAGGGAGTTCAGGAACTCCCTGTTTTTCTTATTTAGAGAGATATAGATAGCCGTCTTTTCTATTGCTTATTGTCGTACCACTTCCATCAACAGAGGTGAAGTTTAAAATGTAGAAATAAGTTCCGGTTGGTAACCCATCACCCTTTTTAATAGTAGTTCTGCCTCTAGATGTTCCATCAAAGTAATTGCTACTATTGCTGTAATTTTTAGTTTCGAAAACTAATACTCCCCAACGATTGTAGATCTCAACATTATTTTCTGCATAACAATTTGTTTCGTCGATATTGTCGATTGCAAAATAGTCGTTTGTACCATCTCCGTTAGGAGAAAATGCATTGTGCACCAATACAGTTCCGCAAGGCAAAACTTTGCAATCATCATTAATCTGTATGCTTATTAAAAAAATTTTAATTCCTGTTTCTTCAATAATTTTATATTCAAAAACGTACGTACGAATTTCTAATTCAAATGCGGATAATAGAGAGCCATTTAATGCATTTGATTGATCTGTATCAGTCCACGTTCCATTAGTAGAAGTTCCTGAAGGCAATAAATTTGACAAATCTGTAACTGAGGTGTCTGCATTACAAGCGTCGCCTGTGATATTTAGCACCTCATTTTGTATCACTTTTATAGTGACTTTTGCCGTGTCGCAATTGGTAGAATTTAGAATTTCACAGATTTGGTACGTTAAAGTGTAAGTTCCTGCAGGAGTTCCTTGTTTTACATCAACAGAACCATCCGGATTCAAGGATAACATTCCAGTCGCATCAGCAGTAACTAAATTTAAAGTCACATTTTGCAGGATAACTGGAATTTGGTTTAAACGATCATTTGTCAAAACATTCAAGACATTTTTAATTCCACTAGTTGCATCAACTGAATCTTTTGAATCATCAACAGCGTCAATAATCATTTTACTTTGGTTGACCGTAACGGTATCACTTCCATTTATTAGGGTATTACTTGGACTAAGACCTTCAGCAGTAGCGATATTTGTCACCGACTTATTAATTAAGTCTTGTTGTGTGACAGTATAACTTTGACTGTATTCTTTAGATTTTTGACCTGGTTGTAATTCTTCGATAGTCACATCAAGACCTGTTAGTGGATCTTGAACACGTATTTGATGAAGAGTTACATTTCCAGTATTTTCGACAACAATCGTGTAAAGAAGTATATCACCAATTTTACTGAAGCTAGTAGTCAAAGTATTTTTTATAACTTTTAAACTCGGATTTTGGTTTAAGTCAGTAGTCGTACAATCAGCACACTCATTAGAAAGAGGACAAGTTGTACAAGGGGTCGGATCTGTAGAAGTAGCCGTAATTAAATTTCCTTTCGGATCATAGCTCTTTACCGTTGCAAGGTTGTAAACAATTCCAGCATCAATGTCTTTTTGTGTAATGATGTGCGAAGCAGTGAATGTTGTGCTGTTTGTTTCGCCAGCAGCAAGCTTATCAATCGCTTTATTAGAAACAATAGCATTGTCATCAATAATTGTAAGGTTTATAAGAGTTACATTTCCTGTGTTTTTTACTACGAAAGTATAGGCCACTACATCACCAATATTTGTGATTCCGTCATTGTTTGAATCAATATAAGTACCTTCTTTAGTAATGCTAATTCCAGATTCAGTAATAGTATAATTGTAATTTACAGTACAACCTTTCGAGTCTTTTATTGCTACACTGTAATCTCCTTTATATAAGTTCGAAATATCTTTAGTAGTCTCATTATTGGACCATAAATACGTGTATATACCGTCATTTCCGCCAGAAACAGTTAAATTTATAGCTCCTTTCGAACATCCTATACAATTGATATTGTTGGTGATGACAGCAGTTGCACTTAATGAAGTAGTTGGTTGACTAATAGTAACGATGAATGGCTCGGATGAGCAGCCATTAGCACTAGTGGCAGTAACGGTGTAGGTCCCTGCTGATAATTCTGTTAAGTCTTCAGAAGTGGAATAGGCAATATTATTTTTTGTCCATGCGTAAGAATTAGCGCCTGAGTTTTCTGAAGATGTAATAGTTATTGCACCATTGTTTCCATCTAAACAATAAATGTCCACTTTAGATGAAAGAGAGATGATAGGAACTGCATTATCAAGAGTGGTAGTTGCACAAGTAGTGGCTGTACAACCGTTA
>NZ_LLWK01000036.1 GCF_001529295.1 Flavobacterium sp. TAB 87 | reverse complement strand
TGTTAAATAGCATATACGTCCGTTATATAGTATATTCTCTTTTTTTAATTTCTTTAAAAGCTCTGTTTTGCTTGTTATTGTTTTCATTCTAACATTCGGTTTTAGGTTGTTCTAATTCTTTTTTACATTTTGCGCATATCACTACTGTGGTCTCACAGGTAACAATTACACTAAGTAATTTGATGCGTTTTATCTCATGTTTGCAACTTTCCATCTTAATGGTATAAACCGCAATTGGAGCAGTAGAAACTTCCTTCTTTCTCTACAATAGGCGTATGGCATTCGCATTCATAGCAATAATGTTGCGGTAGTAAATCTTCGTCGTCTTCTAAATCTGGACTAAAACCATATAGAAAATCAATATAAAATCCAGCTACAAAACCGATAGCTGCAGCGATTATTAAGGCGAGTATTAAATAGTAGTAACTCATAATTATTTTTTTTTAGTGGTTGTATATTTTACCATTTTGTTTCTGAAGGTGAAACGCTTTTATCACCGTAGACAAACGTTCGAACGTCTTTGAGAAACTGTACTGTTTGATCTATTAAATTTTTCATGCTATTTGTATTTTTTGGTTATCATTGATTTAAAACATTCTATAATTTTCGAAACTTCCCACGGCTCCATTTTCTTTAAAGGCTTTTTAACTGGCGATAAATCACTCTTTAAAAAGTTGCTTAATCGTTCGAGGTCGGCAACTTCGCCGTGTCTTTCGCTGGGCACTGTCCATTGCAGCGTTCGGAGATTGGCCATAACGCCTAAGTGCTGTTTGTTCTTGCTATCGAATAATGCCCAATTACTTTTGCTGTGACTTCTACCGCCTTGAACAATAGTTTTAAGTTCTTGTTTTGGATCTTCACCTGTTTGCTGTTTGATGATCTTGACGGCTTGCGCTTGTGTGATGCTTTTTAAACTGGTTCGCGAATTATCTTCGGTTACCCATTGCACCCATTCGTTTTTCATTTCGACTAGGTAGTTGCAATTGTTCATGATGCGCTTTATTTGAAACGGCGTGATGGGTAAGTGATCGCCGTAGACAACGGGTGGTTTGGTTTTAGTTGCTTTCATTTTGATGATGTATTATAAAGTCGGATCTTAATTCTTTACATTCTACAACTTTTATTACTGCATCATTCCCTTTAGTTGACAATGACAAATAATTGTCAGTTTGGGCTTTTGCGTAATCCCTTGCTATTTTTGATGTCTTAGCGATGCAGATTCCTTTTAAGTAAAAAGTTCGGTTACTGATGATTTTTACTCTTACGTGAAAAACTTTATTATTCATTTGTTTTTTGTTTTATTGTTTGTCCGAGTGGCGGGATTCGAACCCGCAGAGATAAACTCATCCACTTTTTAACACTCGGTACCGAATTAACTAACCTATTAATCGATGTTCTCTACGATTCCGTAAAATTCATTGTGACCACATTTAGGACACACATATTCACTGTCGCAGCTTCGTCTTTTTCTAACTTTTACTTGCTGATCAAATGGACCTTCCCATTTGCACGTTTTCTTAGTGCATTGATAAGCGGTTGGTTTCTCGCCGTATCGTACAAATCTCATTTTTGACATTGCTATTTGGTTTTATAGGTTGCTTTTGCGTGCTTGGTAAATGCTTTGTTATTTATTACCATTTTCTCATAGTTCTTAAAGGCGTTCATTTCGGTACTAGACAAATCGTGTTTGCACGTCCAGTTGTTGAATTGATCTTTGCAAACCAAGTGACCGTTAACCGTGTATTCTTGGTGATCTTTTACTGGTATTATTTCTACGCTCATTTTGTCGTTGTTTGTAGTTGGAGTATATTTTGAAATGCAGCCACTCCATATAAATGGCGATGTCTTTTTTATTCAATACTACTAGCAGAATCGCTAGTAGTATTGTGGTGGTGTAATTGCTCATATTACAGGCTTGAAAAGTTTAAATACAAGTTTTGCCATTTGCCATCGGCACCTTTCATTTTGAACTCGTAACCGTAGCCTTTGAGGTGATTCGAGAACGATTCTTTGATTAACTTCAATCCTTCTTTCCATCTTGGATCATCAAACTTGTCTTCGTGCTTGTACAAATCCATTACTCGACCGTATTCGAGATCACCGTTTGCGTTGCGCTCCAAGAAACTCATTAAGATGTCGTGCATCTTGGTATCTCGTTTTTTGATGGCATCACCCAAAAACTCTTTGATCAGTTCGACTGCTTTTCCGCTTCGTTCGTCCCAAACGGGTTCGGTGTCTCTTCGTCGTGTAATGCGCATGGTGTCGTCTGAATTGGTTACTGAAAAACCCCCTTTGGAGTTGCTGCGAACTTTACCGTATTCTGAAAGCTTCACCGCTTGCTTGTCCATTTCGATGTGACAGTACGTTTTGAACTCTCCCAACTCTCTAAATAAGGCACTGGCGGTTAGCAGTACTTTTTCGACCATTTGGTCACGGTCTTTTTCGTAGGTTGCTTTTTCCTTTTCTTCTTTGGCGCGTTCTGCTTTTTTGCGGTTCGCTAACATTTGTTCTAATTCTGCGGTGGTTAATTCGGGTACTAATTGCGTTGTTGTATTCATATTTATGGCTACTTTAAAAATTTATCGTTTGTGAATCCGCCCCAACTGGTAGCGTGTATTTGTTCTAGTGTTTTATTGATCTTATTATCAATATGTTCTGTAACTTGGTAGGTTCTAACTTCGTGCGGAAATATTTCGCCGTTATTGGCTGCTAGTTGACTGAAGTAGGAACCGCGCTCTTGGTTGATTGTGATTCGTTCGCCTGTCGAAAACACTTTGTCTTTTCCATAACTCACACGATCCACTTCGGAGCAGTACAGCAACACGTTGTGCAAGTCCTCAAGGCGTTGGTTTATTATTTCGGTTGTCATAGGCTAGTTTTGATTAATGATGGACATTTCGATTCTGATTCCCGCTACTTTGGTCGTTCTTGGTTTTTGTTCTCGCTTTTTGGCTGCTTCTAATAATACTTTGGGAAATCTTGACATTAATTTGCTAACCGTTTGACACCACAACCAATCTTTGTCTTTTCCTGCAGTGTTCGGGTAATGGCTCAAGAGGTGGCGGCATTCGGTTTCTTCTTTTTTCAATTCGATTAAAAACCATTTGTTCACTGCTGCATTGGCGACCACTTTTTGAAACTCGATTGACGTGAGTGTCACGCTTTCGACCCAGTAGAACCAAAAGGCCAGTAATAGGTCTTGTTTGGTTTCGCATATTTCTAATTGACTCATTAGAAAATCGGCTGCTGATTCTTTGTTGATTGTTGTTTTGCTCATGATGTTTGTTTTTATTGTTCTTTAGATCCCCTTGCTTTTTCGTAACCTTCGTGCCAGACGGTGAACAAACCACCGTTGGGTCCGATCGTCCTACCTTTGCAAACTGCGAGATAGGCATCTACTAATATTTTTTGTTTGGCATTGTATAGTATGTCCTTTTCGAGCTCGGTTCTGGGGTTGCTACCTTGTGCGTGCCCGGTTATAATTATGATTCGGTTTTTGAACGTTTCTTTAAAATCCAAGTACTCTTGAAAGTTTTTAAAGAAGTAGGTGGCCGAGTCGATTATTATCACTTTTGGCGGGTTGCGTTTGTTGGCATATTGTCTCAACTCTTCAACCGAGTACCGTCCTGCTAAAAAATTGTCTTTCACTTCGTGCATGTCAAACATTTCGATTCGTTCTATAAAATCTGAATCGTCGAGCTCCTCTTCAAGTAAATTATATAACACTTTAAAATGCTGGGCTAAGGCTTTTGCTAATTGCATCACAAAAGAACTCTTACCACTACTTGACTGACCCCAAATAAACCAAACCCCTTTGTTTTGTGGTTGTCTAAAGGCTTCGTGAAAATCGCCTGTAAACGGTATTCGATTTATGGTTTGAGCCTTGATGTTTTGAACGTTTAAGGCTTTTTTCATTAGTTGAACATTTGTTTTGGCATGTTCAATACTTTCCGAACAAAGTCTTCAGTCAATTGCTCGCCAATTCGGTCTGCTTCTCGCATTGCTGGAACCAAGCAATCGTGTAACTCGCCATAGTTCTCGCAGTTGGACTGCAAAAAAGTCCTTAGCTTTTTGTCTGTAATCGTTTCTAGGAAGCCTGCAAACGATCGGTCTATATTTGGCAACACTCTTATTCCGAATTTGATGCGGCGGTAAAACTGTCTCATTCCTGCTTTTTTACGCTTGCGTAATTTGTCCAGATTGTCCAGTAGTTCGTCTGTACCGATCATAATGATCGAGCAGTGTCCTGATAGATCGTCGTACAGTTCTTTGGTCATTCCTAGCGTAGGTTGTTTCATGTACTCGCTTTCATCAAAGACGATCATTGGTTTGTAACCATCGAACCTTAGTTTTTGCATGTGCTTAATGATGCTATTGATGTTTTTGCTCTTGGTCTTAGCGGTTGGAATTTTTGCTTTCTCTAAAATCTTATCGATTAAGTCCGAAAGGTTGTCTGAGCTTCCTACTTTGATCACAAACAAATCCAATGGGTTGTGTGAGGCGAACAATGTTGTAGTGAATGTTTTGCCGCAACCTGTTTCTCCTATTATTAAGTTTGTATATCCGTTGTCTTTGGCGTCTTCTAAGACCGACAACATGAAGTTCATTTGATTGGTCGCTACTGGTTGCCAATATTGTTTTTGCAATTGGTACCCGATTGCCTTAGCCACAGCTTCGAACCACTTTGGAGCGATTTCGGTTTTACCAATCATAAAACCTAAGTTTCTCATATTGGACACATAAGACTCATTGATTCCTGTTTTCTTTACGAATTCGTTCGCCGACATTTGGTATAAAGACAAATACGATTCTAATTCTTTTACGATGGCTTGTTTAGTTTCTAAATTCATGGCTGCTGTAGGTATTTGTTAATGTTCACTTTGTTGTTGATGTATTCGTCTTGGTCATCCTGCCAAGTTCTTTCTGCTTTTTTCGCGATCACTGCATCTTGTTTTTGCAGTAGCTTAACCGCCCCTTGTTGCAATCGATCGTTATTTCTCTGGTCTTTGTGCTGGCCTCTTGAATCGACCAGTAAATGCTTGGCTAGTGTGTCGTTGAGCAGTGGATTTTGTGTAAAAAACTGATCAAGAACGTTGGCGTTGTCCGCCCGGGTGTCAGTTATATATTGTACTGCTGTGTTGTTGTAGTCTTTTACCAACTGCAGTTGGTCGACGTCATCATCGTTGCGTTCTGCAATTGCCATAGACTGGATGTACTTTTCTTGGAGTACAAAGCGGTGCTTTTGGTCGGCGCTGATGGCGAGTACTTGGCTGCTGTACTGCTCATCATATAATACAGTCCAGTTTTGGTGCGCTTGATGTCTGAAATTGATGTCAAAACTGTCGTAGGTTCTTTTCATTCCGCTTACTGTCAAATGCAATCCCGATCCTTCTAGTTTGTTGGTGCGTCCCGAAGTTTTACCCAGTGCAAGCAAATAATTTTCGGTAGACATGGGCAGGCGGTGCTCTATTGCGGTATGTTGCCATTGCTCTAGGTATTGCTTTTGCTTTTTGGTGCGCTCGGCTGCAATAATGCTTTCGAGTTGCTTGCGACATCCGCTCTCGTCTGGGAACGTGTGGCGCAGTTTGTTCAACATTTCTGAGTTTGGTTGGTTCTTAGAGCCTGATGCAATCCCGAATCCGCTCCAATTGTCCATTAACTTGCAATAGGTCTTATTGATGTGAGCGAAATACGGCTCGATTACTTTTGATTTCGCATTCTTAACCTTTGCCGGTGTGTAATGCTTAGTGCACGCTTCGTAAATTGGTGTCAATGCCTTTTTTTGGTAATTGTCTGACTGCAACTGGTACGGCATGAAGCGCTCACCAAATAATTCTGCAGTATGATTGATTGCATTGCGCAACGCCTCTTTGATCAGCTCTGGTGTTTCGTGTGTTCCTATTGCGTAACCAACTGGGTATTTATTAAAAGGATCCAGAACCACAACCATTGTCAATCGGTTGTGGTACGTGGTGGTCGAATAGCCTTTTTTGTCGATTGCTGTGTTTTGATACAACAATTCAGAATCCCAACCGTCCAAAGTCCAATACAACATTGGCGAGCTTGGTGCTTGTCTTTTATTTTGCATCAAAATGTTATTAGACAATGCCGAGACCCCGTTGCGACCTGCGTAAATAACCAGATTGGCCTCTTTTTTGCGATTGCCTACTGTTTGCGGTGTGATCGTTGGCCAATTTTGCTGCTCTGCTATAGCATTGTAAACAGTTGCTATCAAGGTATTATCTAAGTTGGTGTGTTTTGCCAGTAGCTCATCCAGTAGGGCTTGCTGTTCACGCTCTTTAACTTTTAGGGCGTTTTTCATTCCGTATTTTTCCGAAATAATACCCGCGTGTCCTTCCTTTTGGTACT
The DNA here is from genome assembly GCF_001529295.1 of Flavobacterium sp. TAB 87. Classification (GTDB taxonomy): domain Bacteria; phylum Bacteroidota; class Bacteroidia; order Flavobacteriales; family Flavobacteriaceae; genus Flavobacterium. The sequence goes on along the minus strand of NZ_LLWK01000036.1, from coordinate 284,414 downwards.
TGTTTACTTTGTAACGAAGTGAGCTTTTGGTAGTCGGCAATCTGTGATCTACTTCGTCAAAGGCATTAACATCGCGGCTTAGACTTTCCCAAATATCGACTGACGTACATCCCAATGCTTTTAAATACTGCTTGCGATTTGATTTCATTAGCAAAACAGTGTTTAATACCGATGCTTGATAGGCGTACCTTTCAATAATATTTATGTCAAGTCGTATTGAATCGCCGTAGGTATAAGCGCGATAAAAGTCAAGCGCATCACCATCAGTCATATATTGCTGTGCAAACCAAGATTTCTTGATTGCTTCTTTTGGCTTTCCAAACTTGGTAGTAAGGCGGTCTTTCCACTCTTGACATAAACTTGAAAACTCCACAAGAGCATCACAACCTAATGATGCACGGCGCAATTGATTTTCTGAACAAGTAGGCGATAAAAAGCGCTTATTTATTGCGTTATAGCTTATTAACTTCACGCTCTCGGAATGGTAGTCACGGTCACAAATCAAGTGATTGATTTTAAAGCCGAGCTTACTGTCGTGATATTCGTATGGTGTCTCCAAATCGATGTTGTTTTAAAGTCCTTTTAATGTCTTGTCCACTGCAAGAGTCATTTTTCTGTAATCGCCCTTAATGGCCTCTGACGTTTCTGAAGTCCTGTCATTATTCAGTGACATAGTGATAAATCTTTTAGAAACGCCGTACTTTTCTTTCAGCCTATCTACAATATCTGTATTGTAGATATTTTTCTTTTTCGTAGGTTTGTCCATTGTTTAAATTGTTCCGTTGTTGAGAACAAATATACAAACATGTTTGTAATAGAAAAACTTTTATACAAACATTTTTATAATTTTTAATACAACAAAATGGAAATACCTGTAGAAAACCAGAGAATACGCACTATTATAGAACTTTTCTGTGACGGAAGCGAGAATCAATTTAGTAAGGAAATTGGCATAAGTCAACCACGAATTAACAGATTGTTTCATCTTGATGTCCGAAATGGTAAGTATCCTGTTGTCACATTTGACATCATAAAGGCAATTATAAACAAGTTTGTAGGTTTGTCAGCTGAATGGCTGATTACAGGAGTTGGTGAAATTCGCAAGTCAGAATCTATTCCTTATGTAGAACATCCTGAGAGTAAAGAAGTAGTGGAGGAACCAGGATCAAAGGTTTTCAAATTAAAAACTGACCACTTACTATCAAGACAAGCCGTACCACTATATGATATACAAGCGTCTGCGTCCATAGTGTCGTTGTTTCGAGATGCTGCCAAAGAAAAACCAATCGATCATATCTCTATTCCCAATTTACCCAAATGCGATGGCGCGATCTACGTAAGTGGAGACAGTATGTACCCATTGTTGAAAAGTGGTGATATAATCATGTACAAAAAATTAGCACCATCGATAGAAAACATATTCTGGGGAGAAATGTACCTGGTGTCGCTAACCAATGACGATGGCGATGAGTTTGTTATGGTGAAGTGGGTTCAAAAATCAGATCAAGGTATAGAATACATAAAACTGGTGTCCGAAAACAGACACCACCAATCAAAAGACTTTCACCTCAAGAATGTAAAGGGATTGGCACTAATAAAGGCCAGTGTTAGGGTTAATTCTATGTACTAAATATTAAAATGCTATAAATCAACGTATTAACTATTTTAGATGTTCTTTTTTGTGTATTTCGGGGTTCGCTAAGTTCTTTTTTAGCTTGTTTGGCGTTAATTTAGATACAATACGGGGTTTTGTATCGGCACTATCACTACACTAAAAAGGCTACCCATGAGGCTACCCATTGGGCTACGCATACATAAAAACAGGCATATTAATCAATTGTACAAATAGGTGTTTAAACAGGTCTTTAAAAGTGTTTAAATACTTACATATTACTCGCTAAATGCCTGTTTATAGTAGCTTTTAGACCGTTTTAGCTTGTCAATGGTAGTTGATTGGTTTGTTTGGTATTTAAAGCTTTTTATAATGGTAGTTAAATGGTACTTAATGGTAGCTTATGTACATTTTAATTTTAAAGGCAAAAGGCTCCCACATTGCTGTGAGAGCCTTGTTTTATTGGACTTTTCGACCTTTTTTATATTACTATTATTGTTTATCTTAATTTATAGCCCGTAATTTTTGAAGCAAAAAGTATGTCTTCTTGATCATCAATGATTAAAATGGAGGCATTTGTTTTTTTCATTTTCGGCTGATATTTTATTTTCTGAAGCGTTAATTAAAACACATGCTAATGTGTAGTGTTCGGTTCCGATCAAAAGGTGTTCATTAATGAACAGTTAAAATATTTAATTTTTTTTAATTTACTCATGTTCAGTTAGTTGTTGTTTTTAAATCAGTGGCACGAAAATCCCTTTATACACAACAAATAAGTAGCAATGGACACCGTCATTAAAAGTAAAAGTAACAAAAATAAGTACGTATTAATCGCATTACCAATTATCTTGATTTTAGGATATGTAGTTTTTACATCGGCAACAAAAAAGAGAAGTCTTACCATAAAAAGAAATGAAATTTCGATAAAATCAGTCGAAGGTAATTATTTTGAAGATTTTATGTCTTTTCAAGCAAAGGCAGTTCCGCTAAACTCGATGCTGATTAATATTATTGAGGGTGGATCTGTTCAGGAAATTTTTGTCGAAAATGGTGATGAAGTAAGCAAAGGACAACCGTTAGCAAAATTGTACAATCCTAATTCAGAATTGGCGTATATGCAACAAGAAACCGCTATTATTGAGCAAATTAATAATCTGAATAAAGCGAAACTCGATTTGAGAAACCAAGAATTAAATCTTAGTAAAGATTTGATTGCAATCGAACACGATTATTTAGATGCCAAAAATTTATATGATTTGAATAAAAATTTATTTGAGCAGGAAATTTTAGCTAAAAGCGAGTGGAACAAGACCAAAGAAAATTTTCGTTTTCAACAAGAGCGAATGGGAATTATAAAACAAAGTGTAAGTAAAGAAAAGCAAGCCAATTTAGTACAAATTTCACAATTCAATCAATCGATTGGAGTAATGAATAAAAGTCTTGGAATTTTAAGAACTAACAAAAAAAACTTTCTGGTTACGGCGCCACTTTCCGGAAGATTGTCTTCATTTGAACCTATTCTTGGAAAAAATTATCCTGAAAATTCTACGATCGGAATTATAGATGACCGTAAAGGGTATAAATTGGTAGCAGATGTTGATGAGTTTTATCTGGATCGTATTTCCGAGCTGCAAAAAGGAACGGTTATTTTTGACAATAAAAACATAGCAGTTCAAATAACTAAAGTAATTCCAGAAATAAAAAACGGAAGATTTTTAGTCGAACTGGATTTCATATCTAATGAAAAATTGGATTTAAAGCAAGGATTGAGTTTTGGTGTAAAACTAAATTTATCTGAAAAATCTAAAACAATTGTCGTTTCAAAGGGAAGTTTTAATGAAGAAACGGGAGGAAAATGGATTTTTGTGCTTAAAGGAAACCAAGCAGAAAGAAGAGCCATTAAATTAGGAAAAGAAAATCCGTTGTATTATGAAGTTTTGGAAGGATTAAAACCTGGAGAAAAAGTTATTACATCCTCTTACAAAGATTACAAGCAAGTTGAAGTTTTAAATTTAGAATAAGCAGAAGTAAGTAGTACTTAGTTCTTAGTGAATATTAAAAAAATAACAGCAATCAAAAAACGAATAGTATGATCAAAATCAAAAACCTTTCAAAAGTATTTAGAACCGAAGAAATTGAAACCAAAGCTTTAAGCGAAGTATCATTAACCATTAATCAAGGTGATTTTATTTCGATAATGGGAGCATCAGGAAGTGGAAAGTCGACTTTACTGAATATTGTGGGATTATTAGATAGCGCCTCTAGCGGAAGTTACCAATTACTCGATCAGGAAATGGTGGGTTTGAAAGAAAAGCAAAAATCGAAGGTGAGAAAAGAAAATATCGGATTTATTTTTCAAAACTTCAATTTAATCGATGAATTATCAGTGTATGATAATATTGAATTACCGTTGATTTACAGCAAAATTCCTTCGGCAGAAAGAAAACAAAAAGTAGCAGCAATTGCCGAAAAACTAAATATTTCGCACCGGTTGAAACATTATCCGCAACAACTTTCTGGAGGACAACAGCAGCGCGTTGCAGTAGCAAGAGCATTAATTAATGATCCGAAAATTATTCTTGCCGATGAACCTACAGGAAATCTTGATAGTAAAAACGGAAATGAAGTAATGGAATTATTGACCGATTTGCATGCCAATGGCGCTACCATTTTGATGGTTACACACTCTGATTATGATGCTTCTTTTTCGCAAAAAACAATTTTGATGAAAGACGGAATTGTACTTTCTGAAAAAACGAATAGTCGTAATGTTGATGTACTAATCACTCCATAAATTTGAGAATCATGCTAAAAAATTGGACAAATATATTTTTCTATCACATCAAAAATAATAAGCTTTTTACAGTCTTAAATGTTTTGGGTTTAGCAATAGGAATAGCAGGATTAATTTTTGCCACGCTCTATTGGAACGACGAGCAAAGTTATAACGAATGGAACCCGAATAAAGATACTGTTTTTCAAGTCTTAGTAGATATGGAAGACGGCAAAGTATGGAACAATATTCCAGTTACAATGGCACCATTTGTAAAAGATGATTCCAACATCGAAGAAATGATGTACTCTGAAAACTGGTACCAATCACTACTTTACAAATACAATGGCAAGAAAATATTTGTTGACAAAGTCTTTAATGCCGAAAATAATTTTTTTAATTTTTTCCCTTTTGAGTTTATTAAAGGAAATCAAAAAACGGCTTTACAAAACGAGAACAGTATTGCACTAACACAAAAAACGGCAGCACTTTTTTTTGGAATTGAAAATCCAATTGGCAAACAAATTCAGTATGAAGATCAAATATTAACGGTCTCAGCCATCTATAAAATTACTGGAAATTCCGCAGTTGCTCCAGATGCGGTGGTCAATAGAATGAAAGCTAAAATAAATGCAGATAAAGAGCAATGGGGAAATTTTAATAATGGTTGGTACATCAAATTAAAAGATCCTTCAAAAAAGGGTGATCTTGAAGCAAAAATTAAAACGATTTTTTATACTAATAAAATAGCAAAAGAAGCAAAAGAAGAAGGGATTACCATAAAACAATATGAAGCACAATACGGAGCTTTTAATTTTTCTTTAGAATCTCTAGCTATGTCTCGAATGGATACCAAAGGACCAGGGTCTCCAGAGGGAAAAGGCAACAATCAATTTTTATTGATCATGATTGGTTTGTCTGTTTTAATTTTGACTTTATCCATTGTTAATTACGTAAATCTAGCCACAGCAAATGCATTACGTAGAGCAAAAGAAGTGGGTGTTAGAAAAATTGTGGGCGCATCACAAGCTAATATTATAAAGCAATTTTTGTTTGAAACTATAATTACAGTGATCGTTGCAATTTCGCTAGCCTTAGTTATAGTCGAACTTTCATTGCCTTACTACAATGAATTTTTAGACAAACAATTAATTATTTATGGAAGTCAATTTTTTCTGGAGATCATAATAATTTTTGTAGTCACAGTAATTTTTGCAGGTATTTTTCCCGCTTTTTATGTATCTAATTTTGAGACTTTAAAAGTGTTAAAAGGAAATTTTGGAAGAAACAAAAGCGGCGTTTGGCTGCGAAATACGATGCTAATTGTACAGTTTGCAATTGCTTCTTTCTTTATTATTGGTTCTTATATCGTTTTTCAACAGGTACAGTATTTAGGAAATAAAGATCTAGGATTTTCTGGCGAGCAAGTTTTAGAAATTTTTTACTTTAAACCAGATGCGATTCGGAATGATAAAAATTCAGTACAACTCATATTTGATCGGTACACAACGACTAAAAATGAAGTTTCAAAAATAAAAGGAGTAGAGCAAGTAGCTACAGCAGCCTTACGATTTGGTGGCGGTAACGACTCTTCTTCGAGTTTTAATTATAAAGGCTCCAACATTCAAGGGCAGAATATTGCTGTTGATTTTGGTTTTCTAGAGATGATGAAAATAGAGATGATTCAAGGGCGTTATTTGGATCCTAAAATCGCATCAGACACCATAAATTCTATGATGGTCAATGAAACTGCTTTAAAAATGATGAAGGAGAAAGATCCCATTGGTAAAACTGTAGATTGGAACGGTAATAAACTTAAAATTGTAGGAGTAGTAAAAGATTTTAGCCTTTTTAGCCCACAAGGAAAAGTGCCTCCAATGGTTTTCTTTCACTTTAAAACCATCGACTGGACGATTGGTAATTTAAATTATCTCTATGTAAAAGTAAATACCGAAAACACAGCGCAAACCATTGCAGATATTGAAAAATTTTGGGTAAAAAATGTCGATTCCGATTATCCATTTCAATATGATTTTATAGATAAAAGTTACAAAAGAACTTATCAAACGTATGTGAAACAAAAAAATCTCTTCTCCTTATTAAACATAGTTGTTATTGTCATTGCGCTGTTTGGTTTATTTGCTTTGGCTTCCTACTCGATAGAAAGACGCATGAAAGAGATTGCCATCAGAAAAACGCTTGGTGCCGAAACCAACGTTTTACTATTAGAACTCTCGAAACAGTACATTCTTTTTTGCATTATTGGGTTTTTAATCGCCTTGTTTCCCGTGTATTATTTATTGAATAAATGGCTGGAGAATTTTGCTAACCGAATCGAAATTTCAGTGTATCCCTTTATAATAGGATTTGTTGCTTTGCTATTTCTAACGCTAATAGTAGTGCTATCAAGAGCGTATCAAGCCACAAGAGTTGATGTATTAAAATATTTAAAATACGAATAACAATGCTTAAAAACTATATAAAAATATTCATTTATCATTTAAATCATAACAAACTGTTTTCATTTCTGAATGTTTTCGGATTGGCCATTGGAATTGCGGGCTTAATTTTTTCGTTATTGTATTGGAATGACGAACAAAGTTATAATGACTGGAATCCTGAAAAAGACAAGGTGTATCAGGTTCTAGTGCAGTTAACAGGAATGCCTGTTTTTTCTGATTGTTCATTATTTCTAAGACCTGTTCTAGCTAAAGATCCCAATGTAGAAAATGTAGTTTATGCTGACAGCTGGTATCAAAAGGATAAAATTGTCTATAAAGACAAGAAAGTACTAGTCGAAAAAATTATAAATGTTGAAACTGATTTCTTTGCTCTTTTTCCATTCAAAATTATTAAAGGCGATGCTATTTCGGCACTAAAAGATGATTCAAGTATTGCTATCTCCGATGCTATTGCTAAACGCCTTTTTGGAGAAGAAAATCCAATTGGTAAACAAATAACATGTTTGGATCAAATGTTTGTAGTGCGCGCTGTGTATCAAACTCCAACAAACTCTTCGATTGCTCCAGATGTTGTAATGAATAAAATGAAAGAATTGATAAGAGACAATGCGACAGGTCTTTTTATTTTTAAACTACTTCTGAAAGTTAAAGACCCTTCAAAAATTGAGACCACACGTGCTAGCTTAGAACAAGTATATAATATTGATTTCATTAAAAGAGAGGCCCAGCAAGAAGGTTTTACTTTCGAAGATATGGCTAATAAAATAGGTCATTTTGAGGTTTTTATTGAGCCACTTTCAAAAGCAAGATTGCACTCTGTTGCAGATGGATATCCAGAGGGGAGAGGTAATTATCAGTTTTTGTTGATTATGGTAGGGTTATCCGTTTTAATACTCATTCTTTCGATTGTAAACTATATCAATTTGGCTACAGCTAATGCGGTTAAACGCGCTAAAGAAGTGGGTGTTCGTAAAGTTGTGGGTGCTTCAAAAAGTACTATTGTTATTCAATTTATTTTAGAAACGGTTCTAATAAGTTTATTATCTATTTTGCTGGCATTAGTAATTGTCGAAATAACATTACCGTATTACAATGATTTTTTAAACAAGAGTTTGCGGATAATGGGTAGTCAGTTTTACCTTCAATTAATTCTGATTGTAGTTTTAATTGTTTTGTTTGCAGGAATACTTCCAGCCATTTATGTGGCTAATTTTGAAACACTAAAAGTGTTGAAAGGAAATTTTTCTAGAAGTAAAAGTGGAATTTGGCTGCGCAACGGAATGCTGATTTTTCAGTTTACAATAGCTACTTTTTTTATTGTTGGTTCTTATATTGTCTACCAGCAAATTGATTATCTATCAAATAAAGATTTAGGTTTTAAAGGAGATCAAGTGATTGCAATTAATTTAAATTTTCCTAAATCAGATTATGAGGTTGCAAACGTTGGACAAAACATCTACAAGAAATACAGTACAATTAAACAAGAACTCTCTAAAATAAAAGGTGTTGATCAGGTTTCTACAGGCTTGCTTTCATTTGACGGTTTTGATAACTCATTAGGCGGTGTATTGTATAATGATGAACTTTTTAAAGAACGAACAATTGCAGTTGATTTTGGTCTGTTCGAAATGATGAAAATAGAAGTAGTTCAAGGAAGGTCGCTAAACCAAAAATATGCCTCGGATACTATTAATTCTGTGGTGATTAATGAAAAAGCACAAAAATTGATGGACATGAAAGAACCGATAGGAAAAGAATTAATTATCAAACAACGAAAATTAAAAATTATAGGAGTTGTTAAAGATTTTAACCTGTTGAGTCCCGAAGCTGATGTCTCTGGCATGTATTTTTATCATTTTAAAACTGTTGATATGGCACAGAATATAGGTACCGTTTTTGTGAAACTAAAATCCGATAATATTGAAAATACTATTGCAGATATTGAAAAATTATGGGCGAAAGTGGATTCTGAGTATCCTTTTAAATATGATTTTATTGATAAACAATATGCCAGAAGCTATGAGTCGTATGTCAAGCAAAAAAATCTATTTTCACTGTTAAATGTGGTGGTAATTTTAATTGCTCTTTTCGGATTGTTCGCGTTGGCCTCGTATTCCATTCAAAGACGAATGAAAGAAATTGCAATTAGAAAAACTCTTGGAGCCGAAACAAATTTCTTATTGATCGAACTCTCTAAACAATATATTTTGTACTGTATAATAGGTTTTTTAATCGCCTTATTTCCAATATATTATTTACTTAATAGGTGGCTAGAAAATTTTGCTTACAGAATTGAAATTTCTATTTATCCGTTTATAATTGGATTTGCTGCATTACTGTCTTTAACGCTATTAGTAGTGCTTTCAAGAGCGTATCAAGCGACCAAAGTTGATGTTTTAAAATACCTTAAATATGAATAATAAACTCTTTTTAACGGTCCTTTTTGTTGCTTTTACAGCAGTAGCAAGTGGTCAAGAAGATTCTTGGTCGGTTACCAAATGTATTTCGGTAGGTTTACAAAATAACATCGAAATTAAAATAAGACAATTAGAAATAAAGCGCACTGAAAAATTACAAAACTCCGTTTTAAACCGAATGTTGCCCGCTGTTACTTTATATGGAGATCAAAGTTATAATTTTGGTTCTACGATCGATCCTTCTACCAACGGGAGAGTGAGTTCTAACATTCAAAATGATAATTTTTATTTGAATGCAAAAATGAATCTAATTGATTTTAGTGCTTTTGCAAATGCTCAAAAAGATAAAATAAATATTGAGTTGGCGAAAGCAGATGCAGCAGTGATCGAAAATGAGTATAAACTTCAGATTTTAGAAAGTTATTACCAAGCGCTTTACACCCAAGAATTAGTAAAAATTCAGAAAGCGCAATTCAAACAAAGTGAATTCAACTTAGAGCGAATAACCAAAGAAGTAAATATTGGTAGCAAACCGCAAAGCGACTTATACGACATGCAATTAAGTTTTTCTGAAGATGAAAGTCGGAACATGCAAACCGAACAATTGTACGGAATTCAAAAAATGCAGTTATTTCAGTTGTTAAATTTCACTGACATTGCAATAAATCAAATTGAATTGGAAACTGAGCTTTTATCAGGAAAAGAGCAAACTACGCTTTACAATCCAAAAGTAAAAAGAGCAGAACTTCAATTTGCAAATAGTTTAAAAACGATAAATCTAGAACGAGCTGCAAATTTACCGATAGTATCTGCCTTTTATGGGTATTCGACTTTTTACTATAAAAATTTAAAAATGGAAGATCCGAATGCTCCTGTTTTTTTTAGTCAGTTGCAAGATAATAAAAGTGAGCAAGTAGGATTGCAGTTGGCTGTTCCTGTTTTTAATGGATTTCGCAATACTAAAAAGATTAGCGCAGCTAAAATAGAGCGTGAAAAAACGAAGCAATTTATGCAGCAAGAGGAAGAAGATTTAGAAAAACAAGTTGTTCTAGAAGAACAAAATGCTCAAAATTATCTCAAACTTCAGCAGAAATTAGTCGAAAAGCAACGCTACGCAAGAGCTTCGTTAGCCACGACACAAGCCAAATTTGATAACGGAAAAATAGAAGCTATTTTATATTCTACAATAAAAAACCAATTGCTTATGGCCGAATATGAAGTATTGAAAAATAAACTTCAAATACAATTTACAAGTTTAAAGATTGATTTGCTAAAATTTAACAGCTTCTAGAATGCTACAGGATTATATTTTTAAAGCCTTCAAAAGTATTCTATTTTGAAGGCTTTTTTGTTTCATAAAAAACTATCGGAGCGAACAGTAATAAACCTAAATTTGCATTTCAATAAACAGCACTATTTTGAGAAAAGTTTTAATTATAGACGACGAAGAAAAATTAAGAAGCCTTATGGCTCGAATTATAACTTTAGAAGGATTCGAAGTTTTTCAGGCGGCAGACTGCAAGTCGGCTTTAAAAAAATTAGAACAAACCGAAATTGATGTGGTTTTTTGTGATGTAAAATTACCAGATGGCAATGGCGTTGCACTTTCTAAAAAAATTAAGGAACACAGTCCTTACGCTGAAATAATTTTGCTAACGGCTTACGGAAATATTCCAGACGGCGTTCAAGCCATCAAAAACGGTGCTTTTGATTATATTACTAAGGGCGACGACAACAATAAGATTATTCCGCTATTGTATCGCGCCATCGAAAAAGTAGACTTGACTCAAAAAGTTTCTTCGCTCGAGAAACGAATTAAAGACAAGTATTCTTTTGAAGCTATTATCGGAAAATCAAAAGCGTTATTGCAGGTCATTGATTTGGCAAAAAAAGTAGCCAAAACCGATTCAACCGTTTTACTAACTGGAGAAACGGGTACAGGAAAAGAAGTTTTTGCGCAAGCAATTCACGAAAATAGCAATCGTACAGGAAAATCTTTTGTAGCGCTAAACTGCAGTACTTTTAGTGCCGCAATTCTTGAAAGTGAACTTTTTGGGCACAAGCAAGGTGCGTTTACAGGAGCTGTAAAGGATAAAAAAGGTTTTATTGAAGAGGCCAATGGCGGTACTTTATTTTTGGATGAAATTGGAGAAATGCCAATTGAATTGCAAGCTAAATTGTTACGCGTTTTAGAAACCAGCGAGTACATTCCTATTGGCGATACTTGTCCTAAAAAATCGAATTTTAGATTAATTGCGGCCACCAATCGTAATTTGAAAATTGAAAGTGAAGAACATCGTTTTCGTTCTGACTTGTATTTTCGATTGAATATTTTCGAAATTAGCATTCCTCCGCTGAGAGAAAGACTGAAAGATATTGCGCCATTAACAATTTCATTTGTAAATCAGTTTTCTGAAAAAATGAATAAAAAAAGCTTAGCAATTTCAGATGAATTTCTTCAAAAATTAGAAAATTATTCCTGGCCGGGAAACATTCGAGAATTAAAGAATATTATTGAGCGTTCGATTATCTTAAGCAATGATGCTGTTTTGACTGCCGATGTCCTGCCTTATGAAATGCAACAGCAGAGCGAGAAACCCACCAAAACGATGTCTGCCTTTTCAATGCAAAGTATAGAGAAGCTTCATATTCAAAAAGTTTTAAATTACACGAAAGGAAACAAGGCAGAAACCGCACGTTTGCTAGAAATTGGAATTGCAACTTTGTATCGAAAATTAGAAGAATACAGCATTCAGTAAAAACCTATCATTTCAATAAAAGCCTATCATTATGATAGGCTTTTTTTATGCCTTTTTTTTAGACATAACATTTAAAATAATCAGCAGCAGCACTTTACGAAGATCGATATTTATTGGAACATATTTTGGCATAAGGCAAACAAACAAAATAGAATTCTAATGAAAAATAAAGTCAACAGCCTATACAATCGCGCTGAACGTTTTGCTGAAATTACGAAAAAAGCGCTAATTGCTGGAAATGTAGTTCGCGCTAAAAATTGCTTAAACCTAGCCGAACGTTTATTTATTAACGGCAGCACAGAAACAAAGGGAATGATCGCCAATGTTTATCTCTATTCGCTCTGTTCCTTTATGAAATTAAAAAACTGTACTATTTCCAATCTTTTTCCTCAAAATTTAAAATTGGAGTACAACAGACAGCTCATTCTTTAAACGTATGATAACCTTTTTGTCTCCGTTTAAATCTAAAATCTAAATTTTATTAACCTTTAAATCAATTTGTTATGCTAACAATTATGCTCTTCGTACTCGGTTTATTATGTTTTTGGTTGCTCTACAGCGCTATTAATTTTTTTGACAACATCTAAAAATGAAAACAAAAATCTACGAGGCCATCCAGCAATGGATTCCCGATTCAAAAAACTGGTTTGATTTTCCATCTACAAACGATGAGACCATTAATCAATATGCACTTTTAAAAAGCGTCGCTAGATTTTGTAACGAGAAAATGGATTCGACGGATGAAGAAGAAGCTGAATCAGCGAAAGAAGTTATCAGAGTAATTAATATGCTATATGAAAGTGGCAATCAATATACTCGAAATGCAATCGAGAATGAATTCTTTACTGAATTGAGTACTCAAGAAAATCCTGCAAGTTTAAAGAAGCATTTGAGTCTTCTTTCGAAAGAATCAAAACAAGGATATTTAAAAACCTTATTAGAAAACTAAAAAATTATGACCGCACTTTTTATAATAGCAATTGCAGTATTTATCTACATCTGCTACGTACTGCTAAAACCTGAAAAATTCTAAAACAAAAAGAATTAATAAACCCTTAATACAAAAAAATGAATACAGAAATATTAGGAATTGTAGCAATGTTCTTGCTGACCTTAGCCCTCGCTATTCCGTTAGGAAAATATATTTCCAAGGTTTACGGAATGGAGAAAACATGGCTGGATTTTATATTTAATCCGCTTGAAAAGTTATTTTTCAAATTGAGTGGTGTCAATCCAGCTATAGAAATGAACTGGAAGCAACACATGAAAGCTTTATTAACCATAAACATTATATGGTTTGTGTTGGGAATGATTATCATGATGACTACGGGAAGTTTACCCTTGAATCCGGATGGAAATCCAAGCATGTCCGCAGATTTAGCTTTTAATACAGTGATTTCTTTTGTTGTAAACTGCAACTTGCAGCATTATTCGGGCGAGACAGGAATTAGTTATTTAGGTCAGTTTTATTTGATGTTCTTACAATTTGTAAGTGCAGCAACAGGAATGGCCGCGGCAGTGGTTGTATTTAGAGCTTTTCGAGATAAAACAACCACTGAATTAGGTAACTTTTATACGTACTTCATGAAATCTTGCACGCGCATCTTGTTACCACTTTCTCTAGTTGTAGCGGCTCTTTTGGCTTTTCAAGGTACCCCAATGACATTTGAAGGAAAAGACAGCATTACTACACTACAAGGAGATGTACAAGAGGTTTCTCGCGGACCTGCAGCTGGATTTGTTGCCATCAAACACATTGGTACAAACGGTGGAGGATTTTTTGGTACAAACGGTGCACATCCTCTAGAGAATCCGACTTACTTCACTAATATGTTAGAGATGTGGGCTCAAATGATTATTCCTTTTGCTATGATATTTGCCTTTGGATATTTCATCAAAAGACAAAAGTTTTCTTGGATGATTTTTGGTGTAATGACCATTGGATTCTTGGCATTAGCCATTCCTAATATTATAGGAGAAATGCAAGGAAACCCAATGATCGAGAAAATGGGAATTGATACTTCGCTTGGCGCGATGGAAGGCAAAGAAACAAGAATTGGTGCAGCAGCAACGGGTTATTGGAGTATTGCTACTACGGTAATTTCAACTGGATCTGTAAACTCCATGCACGACAGTACGATGCCACTTTCGGGTATGAACGAATTGCTTGCCATGATGATTAACAGTTTCTATGGAGGTGTTGGCGTTGGAATTCTGAACTTTTTCATCTTTATCATTTTGGCTGTTTTCATTAGTGGACTAATGGTAGGAAGAACCCCCGAATTTTTTGGTAAAAAGGTCGAAGCTCGAGAAATGAAAATAGCGATGATTATCGCCCTAATGCACCCATTTTTAATATTAGTTGGTACTGCATTAACAGCTGCAATGCCAGAATATGGAACAGCAACTTTAAATAATCCTGGATTTCATGGTTTAAGTGAAATGTTATATGAATTTACGTCAGCATCAGCAAATAATGGAAGTGGATTTGAAGGTTTAGGAGATAATACGGTTTGGTGGAATATTTCGACAGGAATAGTATTGATTCTAGCACGTTTCCTTCCAATCATAGGACCAGTAGCTATTGCTGGATTATTAGCAGCTAAGAAATTTATACCAGAAGGCGATGGAACGTTAAAAACGGATACAGCAACCTTTGGTTTAGTAACCTTGACTGTAATTATAATTATTGCTGCGTTAGCTTTCTTCCCAGTACTAGCGTTAGGGCCAATAGCTGAATATTTTACCATTTACTAAAAAGAATCTAAAATGAATAAAGATCAATCATTATTTCAAAAAGACATTATGAAGCCAGCTTTGCTGCAGTCTTTTGTGAAATTGAATCCGAAATTAATGTTTAAAAATCCCGTAATGTTTACGGTAGAGATCGGAACACTCGTGATGCTGTTTGTCTCAATTTGGACATTGAGAGGCGAAACGGCACAAGGTAGTTTTGGGTATAATTTTGTTGTATTCATCGTATTATTATTTACGTTGCTGTTTGCTAATTTCGCCGAAGCCATTGCCGAAGCAAGAGGAAAAGCACAAGCGGATAGTTTGAGAAAAACAAGAGAAGAAACACCTGCAACTTTAAAAAGTGGAGAGAAAGTTTCTTCATCTCAACTCAAAAAAGGAGATTTGTTTGTTTGCGAAGCTGGTGATACGATTCCAACTGATGGAGAAATTGTAGAAGGTTTAGCAACAATAGATGAAAGCGCAATTACAGGGGAATCAGCACCAGTAATTAGAGAATCAGGTGGAGACAAAAGTTCGGTTACTGGTGGTACAAAAGTCTTGTCAGACCGTATTATTGTACAAGTTACCAATGAACCAGGTGAAAGTTTTTTAGATAAAATGATCGCTTTGGTAGAAGGAGCTTCACGCCAAAAAACACCAAACGAAATTGCCTTAACCATATTACTTGCTGGATTTACTTTAGTATTTGTAATTGTTTGTGTGACTTTAAAACCGTTTGCAGACTACTCTAATGTAAATATTACAATAGCTTCCTTCATAGCCTTATTTGTTTGTTTGATTCCAACCACAATTGGAGGTTTATTATCCGCCATCGGAATTGCAGGAATGGACAGAGCTTTAAGAGCAAACGTAATTACGAAAAGTGGTAGAGCGGTTGAAACTGCTGGAGACATTGATGTATTGTTATTGGATAAAACGGGAACAATTACTATTGGTAATAGAAAAGCAACGCATTTTTATCCCGCTCCTGGCATTTCAGAAGCACAGTTAATTAATGCTGCGGTTTTAAGCTCCATGTCTGATGAAACACCAGAAGGGAAATCTATCGTTGAATTAGCAAAAATAGATCCTCTGACACTGCAAGTAAATAATGCACAATTTATCAAATTTACAGCCGAAACAAGAAGTTCGGGAATCAATTTTGAAAACACGCGAATTAGAAAAGGAGCGACAGATGCTATAAAAAACATCGTTATAAATGCTGGAAATCCTTTCCCCGCAGAATTATTAAAGCAAGTAACGACTATTGCCGAAAATGGAGGAACACCTTTAGTAGTTTCTGAAAACGAAGTGGCATTGGGAGTCATCGAACTGCAAGATATTATTAAAGCGGGAATGTTTGAACGTTTTGAACGCCTTCGCAAAATGGGTATCAAAACCGTAATGGTGACTGGTGACAACCCATTGACTGCCAAATTTATAGCTGAAAAAGCAGGCGTTGATGACTTTATTGCCGAAGCCAAACCTGAGGATAAAATGAACTACATCAAGCAAGAACAAATGGCAGGTCGTTTGGTTGCCATGATGGGAGATGGTACGAATGACGCACCGGCCTTGGCGCAAGCAGATGTTGGTGTAGCAATGAACAGCGGAACGCAAGCTGCAAAAGAAGCTGGAAACATGGTCGATTTAGACAATGATCCAACCAAGTTAATAGAGATTGTTGAAATTGGAAAACAATTATTAATGACTCGCGGAACGCTTACCACGTTTAGTATCGCGAACGATGTTGCTAAATATTTTGCCATCATTCCTGCCTTGTTCATCACAGCCATTCCTGCGCTTCAAGGTTTAAATATTATGAATTTACACAGTCCAGAAAGCGCGATTCTTTCAGCAGTAATCTTCAACGCGATTATTATTCCGTTCTTAATTCCACTCGCTTTAAAAGGAGTGAGTTACAAACCAATTGGTGCAAGTGCTTTATTGAGAAGAAACCTGTTACTTTTTGGTGTAGGTGGAATTATAGTTCCTTTTATCGGTATCAAAGTGATTGATATTGTAGTGGCGCTTTTTATGTAGTCCCCACCCCAACCCTCCCCAAAGGGGAGGGAGCTAATTAAGAATAAAGTATTAAGATTTGAAAAATAAATTGTTTTCAAATTTAAAAATAAATACAAATTAACAATTTCCAAGCTCGGCTCCCCTCTCCTTTGGAGAGGGGCTGGGGGTGAGGAACAACATTAAAAATTATGAAAGAGAATTTATTAAAAGGAATTAGAATGACCGTAGTTATGCTCGTTCTTTTCATGGTGATTTATCCACTATCAGTTTGGGCAATTGCTCAGTTAGCACCAAACAATGGCAAAGGTGACGTGGTATCTTACAATCAGAATAAAGGATATGCGAACATTGGTCAAAGTTTTACGGATGACAAGTATTTTTGGGGAAGACCGTCTGCTGTAGATTACAACGCTGCTGGATCGGGAGCAAGTAACAAAGGAGCGTCTAACGAAGAATATTTAGCGGTGGTTCAAGGCCGTATTGATACGTTCCTCCTTAAAAATCCAACAGTACAAAAATCACAAATACCAGTTGATTTAGTGACGGCAAGCGGAAGTGGTTTGGATCCGAATATAGCTGTTACCAGCGCAAAAGTACAAATTGCAAGAGTTCAAAAAGCGAGAAATATAAGCGAAGAAAAATTGAATTCATTAATCGATTCGAATACAGAACAGCCTTTTCTAGGTGTATTTGGACCTACAAAAGTGAATGTTTTAAAATTAAATATTGCCCTAGATCAACTTAAATAACTTGTAGAAAAATTTGGGAGGTTGACCACTACCTCCCTTTTTGAATAAACATTAATTACTATCAAAATGAATATAAAAATAATAACAGCTGTTTTGTCTCTCGCTTTTTCAGGTGCAGCATTTGCGCAAGAAGTCGAAAAAAGCCCATTAACGTTTTCTGGTTATGCAGAAACATACTTTCAATATGATGCTAATAATCCCGACAATAATACGCGTCCGGGATTTATTTACAGCCACAACCGCAATAACGAAGTAAGTTTGAACTTGGGATTTGTTAAAGCGAATTATGATACTGAAAATGTGCGTGCTAATTTATCTTTGGCTGTCGGATCTTATATGAATGCAAATTATTCAGCTGAACCAGGAGTTTTAAAAAATATTTACGAAGCAAATGTGGGATTTAAAGTGGGCAAGAATCACAATCTTTGGATAACAGCTGGAATTTTACCTTCGCATATTGGTTATGAAAGTGCTGTTGGAGCAGATTGCTTCACCTTGACAAGAAGTATCATGGCCGAAAATTCTCCCTATTTTGAGACTGGGGCGAAAATCTCCTACCTATCTCCAAGCGGACAATGGGAATTAACAGGGTTGTATCTTAACGGATGGCAACGCATACAGCGTGTTGATGGCAATACAACACCAGGTTTTGGTCATCAAATTGTTTACAGACCATCAGCACAATTCTCATTGAACAGCAGTTCCTTTATAGGAAATGACAAGCCAGACAATGTCCGTCAAAAACGTTATTTCCATGACCTTTATGCTGCTTTTGAAGTGACAACAAAAGTGAAATTTTTAGCAGGTTTTGATATAGGTTGGGAACAAGAAGCAACGCAAGGCGATAAGTACAATAAGTGGTATGGCGCTTCCGTAATGGCACAATTGATGGCAACTGAAAAATTGAATTTTGCAATAAGAGGTGAATATTACCAAGATAAAAGTGGAGTAATCATCGCATCAGGAACGCCAAATGGATTTGAAACTTATGGTGTTTCGGTGAATGCTGATTATAAAATTACACCCAACTTAGTTTGGAGAACGGAAATTAAAAATTACAGTAGCAAAGATGCAGTATTCGCAAAAAACACAGCTGAAACGTCTGACAATAGTTTATCAGCAATTACTTCGTTGGCTATAAAATTTTAAGATTTTAACTTCTTAAGGACACAAAGTTTTCTATTGTAACTGATAGATGATTTTGTGTCTTTAATAGTTTTGATTAGTTGCTACTTAAATTTTTGTATTCTTCTAAAAAACTAAAATAAAACTGAAATGAAAAAAATAATTCTTATAGCAGTTTGTACGTTTTTTATCGGAATTTTATTTGGAGTTCGATATCCATTTATACTTTCGGTATTTGATGCATTTAATTCAGATCAAAAAATTGACACAGTAGTTCTACAAGAAGGAAAATCAGTTAAGCAAGCTGCTGTTAATTCAAACTTTAATCAAAACATTTATTTTTGGAAACATCCATCTTTAAGTGATTATAGATCCGTTAACTTAGAAAATAATAGTATTTACGTAGTAAAGACAGACTCATTAGAAGAAGTAGATTCTAGAATAAAGGCTGCTTTACTAAACAGAACGACACAAAAGACACAACATAATGCACTTACAAAATCTCAAAATAAATTAGATTGTGACATTTCAATTGAAGATGCAATGATACAAGTCCCAAGAATTGCAAAAACTAGAAATATAAATGTAAATCGAATTGATTCGTTAGTTCTTGAATATTCCAGAACCAGAATAATAGGGATTTTGGGACCAAAACAAATAAATATGATGTTTTTAAATACAGAATTAGATAAATTGAAATGATGCAGCAAAGGCACTTTTTAGATTCAAAAGCTTTATTAAAAATCCTGAGTTATCAAATACAAAATAATTTCGCAAAACAGTAATTGCTGTAGTAGTACATAAATTGGCTCTGAAATAAATTCAGCATAAATGGATCAAGAAAAACAAAACAACGCGCAACATTTTCTAGACTTAATTCAGAAATCTCGCAGAGGTAAATTTAAAATTTACATCGGTATGAGCGCTGGTGTCGGTAAAACGTATCGCATGCTGCAAGAAACACAGACCTTATTAAAAAAAGGAATTGATGTTAAGATTGGTTATATTGAAACGCACAACCGCAAAGAAACACATGAACTAGTAAACGGTTTACCCGTTATTCCGCGTCGTTCTATTTTTTATAAAGGCAAAAATCTCGAGGAGATGGATGTTCAAGCCATTATTAATTTGCGTCCTGAAGTGGTTATTGTAGATGAACTGGCACACACCAATATTGAAGGAAGTAAGAATGAAAAACGATGGCAAGATGTTTTAGAGATTTTAGATGCGGGAATTAATGTGATTTCGGCAGTAAATATTCAACATATTGAGAGTTTAAATGAAGATGTAAAACGCATTACAGGTATTGATGTTAAAGAGCGAATTCCTGATAATGTATTGCGTTTGGCAGATGAGGTTGTAAATATTGACTTAACTTCCGAAGAACTGATCAATCGATTAAAGGAAGGTAAAATTTATATTGAAGATAAAATTCAGCGCGCGCTCAATAATTTTTTTAAGGCAGATCAAATATTACAATTAAGAGAGCTAGCTTTAAAAGAAGTGGCTAGTCAAGTTTTTCGAAAAGTAGAAAATGAAGTACCTAAGAACCCCAATGCGCGACATGAAAAACTGTTGGCCTGCATTAGCAGTAACGATAAAACGGCAAAAATAGTTATCAGAAAAACGGCAAGACTGGCGAGTTATTATAACAGTGTTTGGTTCGTTTTGTATGTGGAAACGCCAAAGGAAAGTAATACCAAAATTCCGTTGGACAAACAGCGCCATTTAATTAATAATTTTAAATTGGCTACACAGTTGGGTGCCGAAGTCATCAAGAAAAAAGAAAGTAAAATTACAGAGGCCATTTTAGAGTTAGTGGAGCAAAAACAAATTACCACGGTTTGCATCGGAAAACCACATTTAAATTTATTTAAGGTAATTTTGTCAACCACTATTTTCAATAAATTATTAAACAAATTGTCATCTTCAAAAGTTGACCTTATCATTTTATCCTAATGAGAATTAAAACCAAATTAAATCTGGGTGTAGGTTTGCTATTTGTGCTGATAATTGTCCTTTCAATTGTGAGCGTTTATTGTATCAATTCAATTAAAAAAGACACTCAAAACATTCTAAACGCTAATTACGATTCTTTAGAATATACGCGAAATATGCTGTTGGCTTTGGACATTTATGAAGACGATGAAATTAAATCTATTGCTCTTTTCGAAAAAAACTTAAACAAACAATTAAAAAACATTACTGAAGTTGGCGAAAACAAAGCGACTTACACACTGCTATCTAATTTTAAGTTATTAAAAGATACTAAAGCTACCGATAGTTTGCAGTCTTATATTCATCAGAACATTTTTGAGATTATGAAACACAACATGAACGCGATTAAGTTAAAAAGTGATGTGGCCAAGCAGACTGCAGAAAACACTAGCTTTTCGATTATGATTTTAGGAAGCTTGTGTTTTTTAATAGCATTTAACTTGTTGGTTAATTTACCAAACAACATCGCCAATCCGATTAAGGAATTGACGGCAAGTATTCAAGAAATTGCAAATAAAAACTATTCAGAACGTGTTCATTTTTTAAGTCATAATGAGTATGGCGATTTGGCGCGCTCTTTTAATACGATGGCCGAAAAGCTACAAGAATACCACAGCAGCAATTTGTACAAATTATCGTTTGAGAAAAAGCGACTGGAAACGTTAATCAATAAAATGCACGATCCAATAATTGGTCTGGACAGCGAAAATATTATATTATTTGCCAACGATGAAACCTTAAAAATTGTTGGTTTAAAGAAGGAAGAAGTAATTGGTAAATTGGCTAATTCTTTAGCAGAAAAAAACGATTTGATCAAGTCATTGATTGATGTAAATCAAACTACAAAGTCGGGACCGATGAAGATCTTTGCAGATGGCAAAGAAAGTTATTTTGAAAAAGAAGTAGTAGAAATCACCATAATACCGACTGGAGAAGATAAGGTTATTGCTATTGGCGATGTAATTATTCTTCGAAATATAACTGTATTTAAAGAATTGGATTTTGCGAAAACGAATTTTATAGCTACAGTTTCGCATGAGCTAAAAACACCAATTGCTTCTATTAAATTTAGTTTGCAATTGCTAGAACGAGCAGAAACTGGAAGCATTAATGACGATCAAAAACAACTGATGGAAAGTATAAAAGAAGACAGCCAGCGCCTTTTGAAAATAACAGGCGAATTGCTGGATCTTTCTCAACTGGAAACGGGAAAAATTCAATTGCAAATAGAAAAAACAAGTCCGTACAAAATTGTGTATCAAGCAGTAGAAGCTGTAAAAATGCAATCCGAAAACAAAAATATTGAAATTTCTGTCGACGCTGAAGAAGATTTACCAGAGATCATAGCTGACAGCGAAAAAACAGCTTGGGTTTTAATAAATTTTTTAACCAATGCAATCGCTTATTCTTCAGAGCAGAGCAAAATTATAATTCGTGTCAAAAGAGATGTAGAGCAAATTGTGTTTGAAGTAATTGATAACGGCAAAGGAATCGACTCAAGATATAAGAATAAAGTTTTTGATAAATATTTTCAAATTCCTGGTAGCAGCAAATCAGGTACTGGTTTGGGACTGGCAATTAGTAAAGAGTTTATCGAAGCACAAAATGGAAAAATTGCTTTAGAAAGTGAGCTCGGTTTTGGAAGTACGTTTAGTATAAGAATGAATGTTTTTGATAGTACCAAGAACTTTAGCTCGTAACGCAAAAGTTGAATTGTTTTTTTAAGCGCCGTAATTTCGCCAATATAATTGAAGAGAATAACTTTAAAACCTCATCACTTACCGTTTTGTAGTTGTATCAGCTAAAACTCAAGAAAGTGGTTACAATAATGGGGCTTGTAACATTTACTTTGATTTACTAGCTGTGCTAGACGAGCTGCCTGTATTTACAACTCCAAATTTTTTTACAGGTAAAACGCAGTTGCTGAATATAAGCTTTTACAGCTCATCTGTTTCCGTAATTAGTTCTTCTTTTAAATTTAATTTTTTAGCTTTTTTGTTTGCTTTTTTCTCTCATTTTTTATTCAAAGTTGGACTGCGGTAAGTTCATTTCATTAATGTTGAGGTCTACTTTTTGCCATTTTGTTTGATCAAGGTTTGAAGTGTCAATATCAGTTGTCCAATCAATAAGAGGCATTACTTTTAAGCGTTCGATGATGCGTTTTCTATATCCGAAAGCGAACCTACTAGCTTTAAGTTGCTGCTCAATAGTATTGTTTCCATTTTGCATATTCTTATAAACAACAGTTTGTGTTTTCCAGTCGCCTTCCCAAGTAAAAAAAGCTTTTCCAAAACAAAGAATTCCGATGATTAAAAAAGTAAGTAGAATTGATTTGTTGCTTTTAAGTTTTCCTAACAAGTGGCCCACAATTATGACAAAAGAACTTGCGGCAATAAATAATACGATAAAATGGAGCACCGAATTATTAATGTAAAGAGGCGTGTAGCGATTTAGTAACACTAATGTAGCGGTTAAGACAAATAGAATGTAGATTATGCTGTTTTTCATGGTAGTAGTTTCGTACGAAAGTAGGTTTTTTTTATTTAAAATTTATTTAGATGAAACTATATCTGTATCGACAGTTAATTGATTGTCTACTTTTAAAACTCCTGGAGTGCTCCATGCAATTCGAGTTGGTTCTTCTTTTTGGTGCAAAGAATCGAACATATCAATTAACGTGATCTTATTGGCAGGAGCAACCGTTATCGTAATATCATTATGATCAATGGTCACGTTCCGCCAGAGTGCCCGTTCTATATTTTTAATGGTACAGGCAGCTTTCTTTAGCTTTTGTAAAATAGTAATGTTGTTTGCAATTTCTTTTACACCTAAAAAATTACTAACAGTTAATTTTGCAGCTTGTTTTTGTTTGTTCCATTCAATTTCGCTCGTTACTATTAAGCAGCCATTTTTAGCGTGTAGTTTTATATTTTCATCGGGAATGTCCCAGTGCCATTTGAATGCGTGCCGAATTTCCGCAGCAATTTCAGTATCGTTTTTTTTATCAATACTCTCAAAACAGCCTTCAATATTTGGTACCACTGCTTTTACACGACGTTACAAATTTTACCGCTTCTTCTGCTTTTTCCTTCCTGATCTAACTATCCAACTGTTCCCAAAAGAGTAATTATTCCTTCTAGATCCGTTACAGCAATGTTTGCATTAAAAAGAATAGGCTCCCATTTTAAGACACTTTTACATCTTTATGCAATTCTTTATTACTTTTCATTTCGGTTGTGCTTTGCAATACATTAAAAATACCTACTGAAACACTTCAGTCAAAATCGTTTTTTACTTTGTTCATGCTTTTACGACCCGGTAAATAAATTTGAAAACCAAAAGAAAGATTTAAGTTATTTTGATAGGGAGTGCTTCCAAAACCCACCAATCCATTGTATTTCAGCAAGGCTTCTAAGCCAATATTTGGTGTTATAAAATAGGAGAAACCTGGGCCGACACTTAAATTTAGTCCGTTAGTATTATCAGCATCACTCACATTTACACCACCTAGACCTACGGTCGCTTCTGCAAAAAACCGACTGTGTTTTACCAGTTCTCCTTCAGCTCCTGCATAATAGCGGCCCAATGCGCCAATTCCGTAATTGGTAGTGGTATTCGAATGTTTTGCCGTTTCAATACCAAAGTTTAAATAACCTCCCAATGCAATATTGTCTTTAATAAACCAGGCCACTTTTGGGCTGATGTCGATACTTATGACATTCGGATCATTTAGTCCTAAACTAATATTGGCAAGATTACCTCCAATAAGCACATTACCTTTTTCGATTTGTGCATTTGCAATAAAACCAAGGGTAAGTAGTGCTACCAGTGTTAATTTTTTTTTTGTTTTCATTGTATTGGTTTTAAGTTATTTTATGTTTTAAACAAAGTTGCTGTATAAGCTAAAGTCACGAAATGATTCAGGTCACTTATAAAAATGTTCCGCATCAGTTTATTTACACTTTGCTGATAGTTTAATATTGATACCTCAAATTTAAATGGATTGAATAAGTAGTAAAAATTGTAAAATGCTGTATAAAAATTAGAGTTTTATGATACTTTTAAGTAAGAAAAGTATTTATTTTTTGTTTCTATTGTATTGTTTTTAAATGAGTTAAATTATTATTTGAAATTTAATTTGGTATATTTGTTATGGTGATTGCTATACGATCATTGCAACGCGCATGGAGAATAGTGCCTTACTTAAAGCCGTAATACAAAATGCTATTGATGGTATTTTAACGATTGATGAGTATGGTACCATTGAATCGATCAATCCATCAGCTTGTGCCTTATTTGGTTATTTAGAGCAGCAATTGATCGGTAAAAATATCTCGATATTAATTCCTTCCTCTTGTAAAAAAGAGTCCCATATGTATATTAACAGTTATAACAAAAGCTTTAAATCTAGTATAGGTACTGGACGGCAATCGATTGGTGTTCGTAAAAACGGCAATTTGTTTCCGTTGCATTTGGAAGTGAGTGAAGTACAGTTTTTAGACAGAAGCATATACTGCGGATTTATACACGATTTAAGTCAGCAAAAAGAAGCGGAAGACCGCCTGCAGCAATATGCGTCTCACCTGGAAGAAGTGGTTGAGGATCGAACGGAATCGCTAAACAGTACAATTGCCGATTTGCAGCTGGCAAAAGAAAAAATTAGTCAATCGCTAGTAAAAGAGAAACAACTTAATAAGTTAAAAAGCCAGTTTTTATCGATGGCTTCGCATGAATTTAGAACGCCATTAAGTACCATACAGTTGTCGGCATCTTTGATCAGTAAGTATGCGCAAGAGTACAGCAATCCTAATATAGAAAAACATGTAAAAAAAATTAAATGTGCGGTAAGCAATCTCACCTCCATTTTAAATGATTTTTTATATGCCGAAAAGAAGGGCATCAATAATGTAAAACCAGTTTATAGTTCTTTCAACCTGGTAGAATTGGGAACAGAGATTGCGGAAGAACTGCAACTTCTTGTAAAACAAGGACAATTTATAAAGTACAGTCATTACGGAGCTAGTGTAACAGTTAGTCTAGATAAAAATCTCATTAAAAACAGTATTATAAATTTGATTGTAAATGCCATAAAATATTCAGAAGAATGTACTGTAATTGAATTTAAAACAAGCATTGATGAAAGCCAATGCATTATTAGTATAAAAGACGATGGCATCGGAATTCCCGAGCAAGATCAGAAGCATTTATTTGAGCCTTTCTTTAGAGCACAAAATGCAGGGAATGTATCTGGTACGGGTTTAGGACTTACTATTGTAGCCCGTTATACCAGCTTAATGAATGGAACAATTTCCTTTAAAAGTACGCCACATCAGGGCACAGTATTCACCCTTTTATTTCCCATGCAATGAGCAAAGTTTTAGTAATTGAAGATAATGATACTGTTCGCGACAATATTGTTGAAATTTTAGAATTAGCAAAGTACACTGTGTCTGAAGCAGCTAATGGAAAGGCTGGAATTGAATTAGCTTTAAAAATCATACCCGACATTATTTTATGTGACATTATGATGGCAGAACTGGATGGTTATGGTGTTTTATATGTGCTTAAAAAACATTTAGAAACCAGTACCATTCCATTTATATTTATAACAGCGAAAGCCGATAGAATGGATGTAAGGAGAGGAATGGATATGGGAGCAGATGATTACCTCACCAAGCCTTTTGATGACTTAGAGCTTCTAAATGCTATAGAAAGCCGCCTAAAAAAGAAAGATGTGCAAAATGCGTTTTATGGTAGCGCTCTAGATAAGTTAGATCAACAGCTTTCTAATATAGAAAGTTTGACTGAATTTAAGAAAATTATAGAGCAGCAAAAATGCCGACACTACAAAAAAAAGCAAGTCATTCATCATGAAGGCGACAAAGCTTTAGGCATATACATGGTCATTAGCGGAAAGATTAAAACGATTAGATTAGCAGAAGATGGTCGTGAATTAATGACAGGAATATTTGAAGCCGATGACTTTCTGGACATTAATGTGATGTTGTCTACCGAAACGTACACGGATACAGCAACTGCAATCGACGATAGCACCTTGTGCTTTATGCCAAAAGAACAGTTAGACGAACTATTATACCAATATCCTGATCTTGCAGCAAAATTTATCAGTATACTGTGTCAAGACATCAGAGAAAAAGAAGAGCATTTATTACAACTGGCCTATCAAAGTGTACGAAAGCGTATTGCCAAAGCTATTATTAGATTGTTTAAAATACATCATGCAGATGGTAATTGTCTTAAAATTACCCGCAATGATCTTGCTGCGATGTCGGGAACTGCATCAGAAACGGTGAGTCGGACTTTGACTGATTTTAAAAATGAAGGTTTAATTGAAAAGACAGAAAAAGGCATCAAGATGCTCGATATTAATCGATTGATTAATCTTAAAAATTAATCGAATGAAGATTAAGAAGTTTCTAAATTGTACTCAAATTCTGTGTACTTAAAATATTGATAGCGTTTGTCTATTGTTTTCAAATTCCTTAGATTAGTTAGAAATCACATTTTCTTTGTAGCGTTTATTTTAAAGCTAAAAGATGAGAAATAGTATGCTCGAACAAATATGAATATAGTAACACTATGTTTTAGCTCTTTATTTTAGCAATGCTACTAGATTTTATTCGTGGCACAGTAAGAAATAAACAGGTATGTAAAGAACCACGCGATCATTGCAGCAATTTGCATTGATCGAAATAAGAACGGACGTAGTATTTTTGAAAATAAATATTCGTCTTTTTACCTGCGGAAATTGCTTCAGCCAGTATGTGACTTTATACTACTTCCTACTTATCAGTTGTTGCTTACCGATTCGAGAGGTTTTATAATACCTGAGTTTGGTGTTGTGTTTTTTTTGTAGTGATGCGTCAAGTCATTTAGAAATAAAAAATAAATATCTGATAAAAGAAGCAGATTAATTTATTTCTCAAGATAATCAAATTACTGATGAACTGAAAAATCAAAAAAATGCGGTTTTTTATCTGCTACGCATTGCGCAGCGTACAAGTACATTGCAGCCGACCACGTTTGCCAATCCTGTCCCATAGGCATTGCATCTTGTGCCTTGTACCACTCGTTAAAGCCATATTCTAACTCTTTATTGTGCGAAATTTTTACCAGATTGGTTAGCGTATCCAATTTCTCTCTAGCCAATTTATGCTTTCCTGCGGCCGTCAGTGCAGCAATTTGAAAACCAGAAACAAAAGGCCAAATACCGCCATTATGATAATCTCCCGGTTTATTGAAGGTTTCATATCTTGGCAACCAATCCGAATCTTCAGGTAATATAAACGGAAATAGATTGGGAGCAATAGGTAATGCTAGGTCTCCATTTTCCATCATTTTATGGCATTGGTCTTCAATCCAAGCGATCATATGTTCGGCTCGATCGGGAGCAGCTAGTCCAGATAGTATTGCAATACTATTTCCCAAAAGATCAAAGCGTTCGCTGCTGTATATTTTATACGACCATAAAGCATAATACGGTTTTTTTTTCACCACCATTCCTTCATGTAAATGGGTGTCGTTAGAGTTGCTTGTAATTGTAAAATGCTGCATTGCGCTTTGTAGTTTTTGCGCACGCTCATCATAACCAAGCATTTTTAAATAACTGTAAGTTAGTGTGTTTACAAAAAGTCCGAATCCGAGAACCCATTGCTCGTCTCGCCAATCACTGGTAGGCAACTGGGCGATTAGGTATTCATCAGAAGGACTTTGGTATTCCATCCACTTAAGCGCTTTTTGAACTGCTTCTTCTAGAAAATCGGCTCTGCCAGTATACTTTCTAAAAATACCTACGGCGAGTAGAAAAAGTGGTGTGGTGTCGCTCGCGCCTCGGTTGCCACTATCATGAACAAACGAAGGTATGTGTCCTCTTTCAGACTGATTTTTAGAAAGGATTTGCAATGTTTTTTCCATAGCGACAGTCAACTTTTCATTTCCAGAAACAGCTATACCTAATATCGAAATCATTAAATCTCGAGTGTAGGGTTCGGGATAGCCCCATGCGGCCGTTCTTGGCAGACCGTGAAACGGACCTTTTGCATTGTGCAAGAGTACTTCTAAAGCGGCATTTTTTGCTTTGTCAATTTCTTGCCAGTTTCTATTATCCATAATTTCTTGACTTTAATATATTCCTAAGCGTTCATTAATGATGCGTACAAATTGTGCTGCCACAACTCTATAATCAAAATGCTCTATCACTCTCTTTCTTGCTGCTTTTCCCATTTTATTTCGTAATTCTTCGCTACTCATTAGTTGTACTAAAGCCTCTTTTATATCGGTCACATCGGCACGATAATCTACGGTTCTCGGTTTTTCAAATACAATTCTTCTATTCTCTTCGTATCCAGATTCGGTACCAAGCGTCACTCCATTAACGACTATTTTTTGTCCTATTCCTGCCAAAAGAGCCGTTTCTCCTTGCACTAAGGTGTCTAACATTCCCATGGCGTTGATACCAATAACGGGCTTTTCGCAAGCGCCAGCTTCTACCTGTGGCATTCCAAAACCTTCAAGCCTGGATGGGGCAGCATAAATGTCACAAGCATTAATTAAATACGGTACAAAATCTCTTGAGATTATACTAGTTTGAAAAGCAACTTTCCGACTGATCCCTAATTGCTCAGCGAGCTTTAAGTCGAGATTATTTTGCAATGATGTTCTAGGCTGTGGCCAAACTTTGCAAATGTATTTCCAGGGCGGTAACTCCTTGCCCGCCAAAGCAAGTGCTTCCATTACTTCTCTTGCTCCTTTACTAGCGGCGTCTCCACCAATAGTCAAAATCATTAGTTCCTCTGCGCTAATTCCCAATGCCTTTCGTACCGCTAGTATTTTTTCATCGTTTTTTGCAAAAGGTTTAAAACTATCGGTATCACAACCTACAGGCAATACTTCAATATTGTCTGCGCTAATACCATCTCGAACATACATTTCTTTTACCCAATGCGAGGTAACCAAGATAAGAGGGAGGTCGTTTAGTACTTTTTGGTAGTTGGCAATATATCCATCGGCAACAAGCCAAGGTATACCGCGCATGCCAAACTTTTGCGGATGCAATACCAGTTGAGGTGTGTTTCCCCAATAACCCGTACCCACAACAACGTCTGGTTTAAACCAGTTGTAGTACCATTCTTTTTCCATGGCCGATTCAATGTGTGCTGCATGTGCATCTACGCCGTTGGCTAATAAACCTTTGTAGAGCAGATCACCTTGAGTAGCTAGTCCACCTGGAGTTGGCGGATAATCGTATAGCACTAAAACCTTCATATGTTTAATTTTTCGTCAAGCCATGTAACGGCCTGCTGTTTGGTCGTTAATCTCCAAAAAGCTTCAATTTTAGGGGTTACTCGAGCTTCCCAGCTGTCTGCAGCAAATTCGTAGATTGTAGTAATGAGCTGATATTTTCTCAGCCATAGATTCTCCGGAAGTATAAAATAGAGATCTGCGGAAGTAATGGCTTTTGGATAACATTTTTTGTTATCGTCTTCGTAAGCAAATAGCAAAAGTTCCGTAGCTGTTATTTTATTTTGTATCCAAAGATCTAGCACGGCTTTGCTCACCTCTTCGTGACGTAAATGTCTGGTATATTCGCCTGCAGGACTGTGAGTTATTATTAAGTCGAAGTGGAGGAGAGGCAATAAATCTAGCAATAATTGCTGTACGTTTTCTTTTTTTTGCGGTTTTTGATCAGGACCATCGTCCAAATTTCCCATAAGCCCGTTGGCATTTAAAGCCTCTACTGTTTTGTAAAACTTAGGTGCTCTATCGAGATCATGCTTACGGCATAAGGATACAATTATACATTTCCACTGGGGATTGTCCAATACAATTCCTGCAGCCCATAAAGTTTCATCGTCGGGGTGTGCTACTATAATAGCGACAATTTTCTTATTCATACTTTTTAGTAGAAAGGTTATTGCCAATTTACTATTTAGTTTACTGAATTATAATGATGTAGGTTATTTAAAAATGTGATGAGAATCACGTTTCAGAAAACATGTATAGCAAAATTATTAGTGTAAAGACACAAATTTTAACTTTACTGTTCACTTTCAGATTTGCGACGTTTGGCTATTTTAACAAATTCGTACCAAAGAACGCTGACGCAGCCTACACTAATTGGAAGTAACAATTGTTTAAGATCTAATTGTTCGAATCTAAAAAAAGCAGTAATTGGTGGTACATATAGTAGTAAAGCTGTCAAGAATATGGTGACCATTATAATGACTAAGACCAAATTATTTTTGTACCTCAAGGTAGTTAATATTGAATAATAGAACGAACGATTAATTAATGTTAGCAGAATATTTGCGGTCACCAAAACCAAAAAAACCATCGTTCTCGTGAGGGATTCATTATAGTCTTGTGCAATGGCATACTGATAAACGGCTAAAGTTCCGGCAGTTATTACCACTCCTTGCACTATGCTTGTAGACAATTCGTTCCAACTAAAAAACGAAGTAGTGTACGATCTTGGTTTTAAATTCATTGTGTTTTTTTCCAACGGTTCATTTTCATAAACAATAGAACAAGTAGGAGCCATAATGAGTTCGAGAAAAATAATATGAATAGGAGAGAAGATGTTGGGATACATCCAGCCCAGAGCAAGTGGTAAAAAAACCGTAAGTATTATTGGAATATGAATTGAAATGATAAATTGAATTGCTTTTTTAAGGTTGGCATAAATTTTTCTTCCCATGGCAATGGCATGGACCATTTTTGAAAGATCATCATCTATTAAGATTAATGAAGCTGCTTGTTTAGCAATTTCAGTTCCTTTTTTGCCCATCGCTATACCAATGTGAGCAGCCTTTAAAGCTGGACCGTCGTTTACGCCGTCGCCCGTCATGGCAACAATTTCATTATTTGATTTTAGTGTATTGATAATTCTGAGTTTCGCTTCGGGAAACATGCGCGTAAATAAATTAATTTCTGAAACTACTTTTTTCAATTCCTCTTCCGACAAGAGCACTAATTCTTTTCCAGACATACTTTTATCATATCCACCAAAACCAATTTGTTTTGCTATAGATGAAGTAGTTTCGGCATTGTCTCCCGTAATAATTTTCACTTCAATTCCTGCCGTGTAAAAATGTTCTAATACGGTACGGATATTTTCTTTGGGCGGGTCGTAGAAAGCCAATAATCCTATAAATTGAAAAAGGTACTCTTGCTGTGTTTTGGGATAAGTGGTTGCTTCAAAATGACTCTCACCAACCGCAAGCACGCGATAACCTTGAGAAGATAAAGTCTTAATGGTATTTTCGATTTCTACCTTTTCATCTGTCGTTACATTAGAAACTGCTATAATGGCTTCGGCCGCACCTTTTGCAGCTATGATTCTGGTACCCAAATTATTTTCGAAAATGTGCGTCATCATCGGCGGAGTACCAGACAGCGGATATTCATGTATCATTTTAAAATTAGAACGTTCGTCTTTTCCTGAAATAGTCATATATTCTTGATGGAGCGCAATTTCCATGGGGTCAAATGGTATTGGTTCGCTCGCCCACATCGATAGTTTAATCAGTTCTTTTTCGTCGGACGTTAGCTTCTCATCTAAAGCCGTTAAATTGGTAATCTGTCTTGATTTTAAAGAGTAAATTTTGGCTAAACTCATTTCGTTCTTGGTAATTGTACCAGTTTTGTCAATACAAATTACCGTCGCACTGCCCAGTGTTTCGACCGTCTTCATCTGCTTTACAATTATCCCTTCTTTCATCATGCGCCAAGCCCCAAGTGCCATAAACGTCGTAAAAGCAATCGGAATTTCTTCCGGTAAAATACTCATTGCCAAAGTAAGTGCTTGTAACAAACTGTCTAAAAGGTTATAGGACATAAAATAATTGATCATCCAGACGATCAAGAATATTATGAAACCTGCAATGGCCATTTTTTTGACAAAATTGCCAATCTGAATTTCTAATGGCGTTTTCTCTTCTTTGATGGCCTCCAGACTTTTACCAATTTTTCCCAATTGGGTTTGTGCTCCAATCTGGGTAACGGTTGCAATTGCCAATCCGCCAACTACATTTGTGCCTTGATAAATCATTTTATCTACGGCTGTTTTGTCTTTATTTACGGCCATAGATTCTCCGGTCAATATCGATTCATTTACCGAAAAATCATTGGAGTGAATTATAATTCCGTCTGCCGAGATAAAAGCACCTTCTTCTACTAATAAACAGTCGCCTAATACAATATCTTCGGTCTTAATTTCAACCACAACACCATTTCTAATGACTTTACAATGTGGTTTTGTAAAATTTTTTAGTTTTTTTAATGCGTTCCGACTTCTTTTATTTTGAAAAGTTGAAATCAAAGAAATCAGAAGTATCGCTGATGCTAGAAAAATTCCGTCGGCAGTTTTTCCGCTAATAAAGTAAATGGTAGAAGCCACCAACAATAAAATTGTCATGGGTTCCTTAATAATACCGACTATTAGATCAAGGTAGCTATCCTTTTTATAGTCCATTCTATTTGAACCATTTTTTGCCCTAGACGCAATTACTTGGGCATCATTCAGTCCGTTAGTTTCCGCATCAAATCCGGTTAGTTGCATTCCTCTAAGTTATCTAAAAGGATTGTAAAAACTCTTTTTTATTTTGTAAGTTTTTAAGTAAAGATGTTTTATTGTAGAAGCGTCAAAAATGACTGCAAACATCTGATTTTGTGATCACGGTCATTTTTTATAATAGTTTTTATTCTTACCTTTTCTACTATTTGTTAATTTAAAAAATTATGTCAATTTTAATCGTGGTTCGTCACGGACAATCTGTTTATAATTTAGAAAATCGTTTTACAGGAAATCTCGATATCGGATTGACTTCGTTGGGTAGAGAAGAAGCACGAAAAAGCGGCGTGAAATTAAAAGGCTATCATTTTGATATGGCCTTTACTTCTAAACTAAAAAGAGCTTGTGAAAGTTTGACTATTATTCTAAAAGTATTAAACCAAAGTGAAATTCCGATTCATGAAAGTAGTGCTTTAAATGAGCGCATGTACGGAAGTTTACAAGGTCTAAACAAGGCAGAAACCGCAGTAAAATACGGAGCTGATCAAGTTGAGGTTTGGAGAAGAAGCTACGACATTTGTCCGCCAGAAGGCGAAAGTTTAGCAGCAACTTTTAAAAGAGCGGTTCACTATTATAAAACAGAAATCGAGCCTTTGCTGCGAGCGGATAAAAATGTTTTAATTGTAGCGCACGGTAATAGTCTAAGAGCGCTAATGATGTATTTAGAACATATAAGTCCTGCAGATATTGCCCAGGTTACTATTCCGACAGGAATCCCTAAAATTTATGTTTTAGATAAGCACGTAAGGATTCTTGAAACTAAATACTTATAGTACAGGATACTCTTAATTTTATTCAAATTAGTGTGCTCCATAAATTTAAAGCTATGAATAGAAAAGCATTAATTTGCTATTCATAGCTTCACATAACCTTAAAAAGAATTAACGGGTAAGATGACATGAAATTCGGCACCACTATTTTCTTGCGATTTAGAAAAAATAAGACCTTTATGGTTTTCTACAATTTTTTTTCCAATAGTTAAACCAATTCCAGTTCCAGAATACACGTCGTTGTTATGTAGTCGTTGAAAAATGGTAAAAATTTTACTTTCATAAATTTGGTTAAAACCAATTCCATTGTCTTTTATTATAATTTCATAATACGTTAAATTTATATTTAATGTAGCATGTTTTTTTACTTGATTGAGAGTCATTTTGCGCGAACTGATCTGTAGTTTTGGCATTGATCCGTCATTTTTATGAAACTTTAGCGCATTGCTTATTAAATTATAAAATAGCTGATTCATTTGTAAGGGAACCGCCTGAATAATGGGCAGTTTTCCTAATTTAATTTCAGGTTTATTTTCGTCGATAAGCAATTCAAAATCAACCAAAATGTTATTAATAATTACATTTAAATCAGTGCTTTCTACTTTTCTCTCAGTGTTATTCAGATAAGAGTACGCAAGCAAATCTCTAATTAACGTATTCATTCGGATAGATGATTTGCTAATTTTTTCAAGTAAAACCAAGGCTTCGGCAGAAATATTTTCTTGCATACCTAAAAGTCTGCTAATGAACATTAATATTTTTCGCAACGGCTCTTGCAAGTCATGACTGGCAACATAAGCGTATTCTTGCAGCTGAAGATTTGCAGTGTATAAATTTTTCACTGTACTTTCTAATTCGGTATTCGAGGTTAGTAAATCTTTGGTGCGTTCTTGGACTTTACTTTCAAAACCATCAGATAAAACTTGAAGTCTTTTTTCGATAATGCGACGTTCGGTAATGTCTTCGATAGCAAGTAAAATGAGCTGTTCTTTACTAGTTTCATTCGTAACCTGTCGGGCATTTAGCAGCATAATACTTTCGCCATAAGGCATCAGATTAACTGAAATTTGATAGTCGTCGAGCTGCGTTTTCTCTGGCAGTACTTTTTCAAGCATGGCGCGCATCGAATTATTGTCAAAAAGATGATTTTGAATTTCATAAATCAATTTTCCAGCTGCTTCGTCTTTAGCAATATTATATTTTTTAGCAAAAGCTCTGTTTACATTCTTTATTCTTAAATTAGTATCTAGTACCACAATTGGCTCTCTAAGAGTCGCCACGATTGCTTCGGTATAATTTTTAGAAATATTAATTTCTTGCTGTTTTGTTAAAAGTTCCTGATTGATTTGCAAAAGCTCTTCGTTGGTCGATTGCAGCTCTTCTTTTGAAGTTTCTAATTCTTCGTTTAGACTTTGAAGTTCTTCGCTACCACTTAATAATTCCTCATTTGCACTTTGCAACTCTTCGTTGGATGCATCTTGTTCTTCGTTTATGGCATTGACGTCAATATGAATTTTTGCTAATTCTCTTTCTAGCTGGTTAACTCGCTTTAAATTGATATTGTCTCGAACTTCTTCGGCTGAAAGATCGCTTTCAGAAACATCTATTTTTTTTAAGATCGTTTGATAAAATACTATTAAAAAATGGGGTTGGACGGTGTTTAATAAAGGTTGTATTTCGATGGTTACTTCACTTACAATTCCTTTTTTTACAATCTGAATTCCGTCTTTTACAATGAGTAATCCCGTTTCCTTGGCCTTATGGTACGCGTTACGCAGTTCAAAAGCCAACCCATTGCGAGCCATTTTTAGCAAATTAAAGGTAGGTTTACCAGTTGCGAGTTCGATAAATTCGGCAATCGTTCCATTAATATGCACAATATCCATTTGCTCGTTTACGATTACACTTGCTGGCGTATATCTCGAAAGAAGAACTGCTTCGGCACTTATTCTAAAATCGTCTTTGCTGCTTTCTTGTCGGGCTACAGCATCTTTTGGAGTGGTAGATGTGGCGTTATTGGTCATTGCGGAATGTACAAATCTGCCAGAAATTTGTTTGCGCGTATACACTTTGCCTGCTTTGTCAAACGGTTGAAAAAGATCGCCTGCTGGCACATTTGTTTCTGATTTTCCTAATAGTAAAAAGCCGTTTTCTTTTAATGCATAATGAAAAGTGGTAAGCGATTTTTTTTGCAGAAACGAATCCATATATATAAATACATTTCTACAAGAAATTAAATCCATTTTGGCAAAAGGTGGATCGATTAAAAAATTATGGACTGCAAAAACGCACATATTCCTAATTCTAGTTTTAATTTTATAACCATTAGTGTTGGAGGTAAAATATTTGGCCAATAAAGCTTTTGGAACATTCTTAAGCTGCGATTTTCGGTAAAAACCAATTCTTGCTTTCGCAATAGCTAGTTCAGAAATATCAGAGGCAAAAATTTGAATTTCTTTCCCATCCAAATTTTCTCCCAAATAATCATGAAGCAAAATAGCTAAGGTATACGCTTCCTCTCCAGTAGAACAGCCCGCTATCCAAAAACGTATTGTATTTTCTTCGCTCGCTTTTGTGCAAATTAGGGGCAATACTTTTTCTCGGATAGTTTGAAATATTTTTACATCTCTAAAAAATTCCGTTACTGGAATGAGCATGTCGTTGAACAAATCTTCAGTTGCCAGTTTATCTCCTTGCAGAATTCGTAGATAATCTTTTAACGTTATAATTTTATTTAAGGCCATCCTTCTGGCAATACGGCGGCGTATCGTAGTTTGTTTATAAGAGGTAAAATCTACTCCGCTATGGTGACGTAAAACCTTAATTATTTCCTGAAATAAGATTTCTTCACTGGCATTGTTCTGGGTATTAATTGCTTCTTTAACTTTAAAAAGCTCAATAAGTTTTGCTACAATTTTTTCAGGTGGAAATACATAATCAACAACTCCCGCATTAATTGCATTTTGTGGCATTTCAGTAAAAGACGCGTTGGAATCTTGTGCAAAAGTAGTTCCACCATGTTTTTTAATAACTTCTAGACCAATTGTTCCATCAGATCCAGTGCCCGATAGTAAAACGCCATACGCAAGGTTAAGATGAACTTCGGCAAGCGAGCTAAAGAATATATCTATAGCTTGATTTCTGGTGTTTTTTAATCGCGGGTCTAATTTTAAAACGCCGTCAAAAGAGGTAAGAATTTTATTTTCGGGAATTACATAAATGTTATTGGGTGCCAGATGAATGTCATCGGTAATTTCATTAATTGGAATTTTGGCAACGCGCGACAGCAGTTCTGTAAGCATACTGTCGTGCTGCGGATGCAGGTGCTGCACAAAAACATAAGCCATGCCAGAATCAGCGGGAATTGCATCAATAAATTGTGTAAAAGCTTCTAGACCTCCTGCCGAAGCACCAATACCAATTATTGGAAAGTCTTGGCGCGATGCCAGAGGCAACTTGTTTTGCGTTGTCTGCATGATTTCTATTGTTAATTCAATTTAGGTAATAAGAAGTATAAATCAGTGCCACAAATACAATTCTCTTAATTTAAAGCTTGATGATAAAAGATTTGATTTCTGAAGATTTTACTTGTTCTTCCCAATCCATACTGATTACTTTTTTTAATAATTTTTTTAAATCATCAAATCCGTCTGGTTTTACAATGTAAGCGTTCGCTCCTAATCCAAATGTAAGCTTGATACAGTCTTCGGATGTCGATGTGGAATAAATAGCTATCACTGGAATATCTTTGAAGTTAGAGTTGTCTCTAATTTTTTCTAACGTTTCAAAACCCGAAAGAATAGGCATATTTAGATCTAAAAAAATAATGTCTGGAGTTTCACAATTTTCGTCGTTCAAGCGACTAATTAACTCAACACCATTTTTACAATATTCAATAGGATAATTAAGATCGAAATCTTCTGTTGCTTCAGCAAAAAAGTAACGGTCATCTTCATCATCATCAGTAAGTATAATTCTTAAATTTTTTTTAGTAGGCATGGGCTGAATTAATTTAATCAAATGTAGTGTTTAAATATATTGTAAGAATTTATTTGGAGGCATTTGATTCGTATTTTATCGATAAATCGTGATCAATATTAGATAAGTGCTATGGAAAAGCCACTTTCCGTAGTTTGTATGAACTTACTTTTTTTTATAAATAAATTAAAAAGATTAAGATTTAGTAATCGTTTAACTACTTTTTAATGAAGCAAATTATATAATCTTAAATTATAATTGTGTAACCAGAAAATAAGAAAAAAATTTAAACTTTATAGCTTTAACAAATCTTAGGCAACGTTATGATGAAGGTGCTGTCATTAGCAAGACCTATTTAATTTTTGATAAAGAATTAAAGGTACAAACGCTACAAAAAAGTAATTGCTGTAAAAACATCAAAATGCTAAACGAACTAGGCTACTCAGAGTCTATCTAAAAAATGCCATACGTGTCAGTAAATTTTCAAAAAATCTATTATATTATTCATATTATCAATGGAATATGGTTTCAATTGCTGGAAAAAGTCCAATACTGTTTTTTAGAAGCAACTAAAATAGGACTTTCCAAAAAGCCAGAAGTTTTAGAACGAATTAAATACAACAATAATGGAAACACACAAAAATTTAGGAATATGGATGGATCATGTTGCAGCCGATCTAATTGATATAAGCAGCGGAACAAACGACCACATTATAGTATCCGATTTTACTTTTGAGCACAAGGATGAAGCTTTAAATAAGAGCGAAAAAACCATGCACAATAAGCAAAGACAAATGCAAGAGCAGTATTATAAAAAAATTGCAGATGTAGTGTTAAAGTATCAACACATACTTTTATTCGGACCCACAGATGCAAAAATAGAATTACATAATTATTTGAAGTCTGATGTGCTTTTTAAGGATATTAAAATGGATGTAAAAGAAACGGATAAAATGACTGATCCTGAAAAAGAAGCTTATGTAAAAAATCATTTTAAATAATTTTTCGCGCACTGCTCACAGATTTATTAACACTCGTTAGTACTAAAAAAACCTCCAGACTCGTTTGTCTTTGGAGGTTTTTTTATGCGTACTTATCAACGAATATAGCCGTTCTTAAATTTGAAAATGATTCGATCTAAATAAAGATGAATTTTATAAATTTAATACTGTTAAATTTAAAACAAGTGTAAGAACAACAGTTAAGCAATTTAGAGTTAATTTAAAAATACAGTTTAGCCAACTTTTAATTTTATTTTTTTAAAGTAACGTACTAAATTGATATTCAGTATGTAATGATTTGTTCTGTATTTCATTATACATCTATAAATTTTAAATTCCTTTTACCAACGATAAAGAGGATTTAAAATTATTTGAATAATAGTTCAAAATTTAGCAGAGTAAAAGTACTCTCTCTATTTTTATGTGCTCGAAAACAAATTAATTATGTGTTCGTGCACATTTTTATTGCATTTTCTTTGTTTTTTAAAATTAAATTTATAGTTTAGTCAAGAATTAAGAAATTACATCTGTAAGTTATGTTAAATGGATTTTGTTTCTAATCTATTTTTATAGAAGAAAATACTTTCAAAAACTACAATTGCCTCAATTGTCGATGAGCAATTAATTTAAGAATAATACAAACTAAATAACACTTTTTATTAACTACTAACCAAACGAACTTATGAAACAAAGTTTATACTCGCTAGAGTTTAAAATGTTTAATGATAAGAACAGATTGCTTCCGCGAATTTTAAAAAGTTCAACGATGCTAGGCGTTGTATTCTGTTCTTTATCTGCTTTTGCAAACACAGACGGCTTTGACCCTGCTTCTTTAAGAGGTGCAACTAACAAAATCTATTACAATTTTAATCTGCAACAAAATCAAGTAAAAGGTACGGTTACCGATAGCAATGGTGCGCCAATACCAGGAGCGAATATTTTAGAAAAAGGTACTACAAATGGCGTGCAAACTGATTTTGATGGAAACTTTGTTCTTTCGGTAAGCAACAATAATGCTGTTTTGGTAGTCTCTTATGTTGGCTTTACGAGCAAAGAAATTTCTGTTAACGGACAAACATCCATAAACGTGCAGCTGCAAGAAGATGCTGCTCGATTAGAGGAAGTAGTTGTTGTAGGATTTGGGGTTCAGAAAAAAGTAAACCTTACAGGATCTGTTGCTACAGTTAGTGGTGAAATGCTCGAAAGCAGACCAATAACGAGTGTATCAGCGGGACTTTCGGGTTTGTTGCCAGGTGTAGCGGTAAATCAATCTTCGGGTCAACCTGGATCTGATGGCGGATCCATTAGAATTCGTGGTACAGGCACCTTAAATCAAGCTTCGCCAATGGTATTGATCGATGGGGTAGAAGGATCATTAAACGATGTACAAGCAAACGATATTGCTAGTATTTCTGTTCTTAAAGATGCTGCATCGGCTGCAATTTACGGTTCGAAAGCGGCTAATGGAGTCATTTTAATTACAACCAAATCAGGTAAGTCTGGCGAACCTGTGGTTAGCATTACCAGCGATGTAGGCTGGCAATCGCCGACAACGTTGCCTGAATATCTAGGGTCTTATGACTATGCAACTTTGTATAATGAGGCATTAGGGAACATGGGTAAAGCACCAAAGTTTACCGCCAATGATTTAGAGCTGTTTCGTAATGGTTCTGATCCTTATGGACATCCGGATACCGATTGGCAAGATTTGCTTTATCAAGGTTCTGGATTTGTAATGACAAATAATGTTGGTATTTCTGGAGGATCAGAGACTACTAAATATAGAGGTTCTGTGAATCATCAAAAACAGGATGGAATTATTAAGCATACGGGGAAAAATGAGTACAACGGCCGACTGAATCTTACGGTTACTCCTCGTAAATGGTTAACTACCAATATGAACTTATCGTATACGCAAATGGATCGCATTGCTCCAAACAATGCGTACACAGGAGGAGGATTGGATCAGATTATCAGACAAACTAACAGAATTGCACCATGGATTCCGTACAAAAATGAAGACGGCACATATGGAACAATCTCAGATGGTAACCCAATCGCATGGTTGGATATGGGACCTCAAATGAATTACCAGCGTAAAACATTTGTAGGTATTGGTTCGGTGCAAGCAGATATATTTAAGGGCTTTAATGTAAAAGCATTAGTTTCTCATAGAAATATAGAAGAGGATAACTCCGAAATGAACAAAGAGATTCAGTACAATGCGTCAAAATACCAAGGTCCTACAAAATTAACCGAAGATTTACGATCAAGTACCCGTAATACATTTGATTTAACGGCAAATTACTTCAATACCTTCAATGAGGTTCACAATGTATCTGCTTTAGCAGGCTATCATACTGAAGCTTATGATTATAAAAGAACGACAGCTTATCGTGAAAATTTTCCGAGTACAGAACTTCCTAACTTAGATGCAGGATCTACAAACGGAATGAAAAATACAGGATATACACGTGAACTGAATATGGTTTCGTGGTTCGGACGTATTAATTACGATTACATGGGCCGTTATTTGTTTGAAGCTAATTTAAGATCAGATGCTTCGTCTCGTTTTGCAAAAGAAAACAGAGTAGGTACGTTCCCGTCGTTTTCAGCAGGATGGCGTATCTCTGAAGAGGCGTTCTTCGAAGGTGCTAAAAATTCGGTAAATGATTTGAAAGTTAGAGTTTCATGGGGACAATTGGGTAACCAAGATGCATTATCAAATGATGGTCAAGATTCTTATTATCCTACTATTCCAACTTTAGGACTCGGTCAAGATTATCCGTTTAATAGTATCATAAATTCTGGAGCAGCGATTGTAAATGCTAAAAATGGAGCATTAATTTGGGAAAAAACAACAAGTTATGGTGTCGGTTTAGATGCTAGGTTTTTCCGCAAATTAGATTTAACTGTTGACTGGTATAAAAAAAGTACCGAAGGTATTATCATGCAAGTACCAGCGCCCAATGAGTTTGCTTTAGAGAAATTCTACGACAACGTTGGTAAACTAGATAATCAAGGTATTGAAGTGAGTCTTAATTATTCAGATAAATTTGGCGAAGTAGATTTTGGCTTTGGTGGAAATATCGCATATAATAAAAATGAATTAGTAGAACTTGCAGGAACAGACATGATTATTGCTGGGCGTAAAATTCGTCAATTAGGACAATCTGTTGACTCTTGGTACGGTTATAAAACAGATGGTTTACACCAAAGTCAAGCTGATATTGATGCGTATCCGACCAACACATTATATGGCAATCAAATTAAACCAGGAGATTTACGTTATGTAGATTCAAACGGTGACGGTAAAGTTGATGCTGATGATCGAGTTTTATTAGGCAATTCAATACCTTCTTTAAATTTCGGTTTTAATTTAACGGCTGGCTATAAAAACTTTGACTTCATGGCTCTTTTTCAAGGTGCAACGGGAGGTTATGGATATATGGATTTTGATGCAGTGGGTGCGGTAAATGGAGACGGTCAGAAACCATCAGCATTATGGATGAATCGTTGGACTCCAGAAAATCCAAATACAAGTGTGCCAAGGCTTATTGACAACATTTATGGTCCAAGTATGCCACAGAATTCAACAACAAGCTACTGGTTAAGAAGTACCGATTATTTGAGAATGAAAAATCTGCAAATTGGATACAATGTTCCATCAGAAATATTAAGTAACTGGAAAATTGCGCGCCTTAGAGTGTACTATAGTGCCGATAATTTATTTACCGTTACAGATTATTTAAAAGGATGGGATCCAGAAGCTCCTTCGGGACGTGGTAGCGGTTATCCAGTTGTAATGACAAATTCAATCGGACTTAATTTAACTTTTTAATTTACATAAAAGATGAAAAAATTAATATACTTATTAGCAATAGTTTTTATATTCAGCGCTTGCAGTGAGTCTTTTTTAGAAACAGCACCAGACGATGCTCTTTCTCCTTCTACTTTCTGGAAAAGCAAGAAAGATTTAGATTTGGCACTAACAGGATGCTACAGCGGCTTTGAAGATGGGGGTACATTGATGTACCGTGATTGTGGCTCAGACAATGGTTATAATAATTTTCCTTGGGAAGGATGGACTGCTGTAGGAAATGGTAATTTGTCACCAGCAGATCCCGGAGCTTCTTATTACGGTTTTGGCACAATTAACAGATGTAACGAATTTCTTTTAAATGCTGATAATGCTACTACAGTTCCAGAAGGAGACAGAGCAATTTACAAAGCTCAAGCTCGTTTTATTCGCGCTTATAAGTATTATTCGTTAACTACAAATTATGGTGATGTGCCGTTAATTACAGAAAATTTTGCAACGCCAGAAGATGCGAAAGTTCCAAGAGATTCGCAAGAGGTGATTCGCAAATTTATTGAAGATGAATTGACAGCTGTGATTGCTATTTTACCAGCATCTTATTCGGGAGCAGAATATGGCAAAGCAACAAAAGGAGCGGCTCAAGCACTTTTGATGCGATACTATTTGTATTTTAAAGATTATCCAAAGGCATTAGCGACTGCAAACAGTATTAGCGGGTATTCTTTAAATCCAACATTTACAGGACTTTTTGATCCAGCCAATGAACAAAACAGTGAGATTATCTTATCAGTGCAACAAACAGCCGATTTGTCTGCAATTGATTTTACTCCATTTTTACCAAACGGTATCGGTGGATGGTCCTCTGTTGTGCCAACACAATCTTTAGTTGATGCTTTTGAAATGGCAAACGGAAAGACAATTCAAGAAGCAGAAAGTGCAGGCGAATATGATCCTGCAAATCCATTCGTAAACAGAGATCCACGTTTACGAGCAACTGTAGTTTATCCAGGCCAAGTTTTTGGAGATAAAATATATCGCTCAGTAGAAGTGGGTAGTAATGATTATTACAACAAAGCGGACAATGCGTCTAAAACAGGTTATAATTTTAAAAAGTACACTTCATTTATGGAGTTAGATTCTGGAGCTCCGTATTGGAATATGGGTAGCGACATCTTTATTTTCCGTTATGCAGAAGTACTGTTAACAATTGCTGAAGCTAAAATCGAATTGGCTCAAATAGATGCAGCACTTTATACTGCTTTAAATACCGTACGTCTTAGAGCAGGAATGCCTGCTGTAGATCAAGCAAAGTATGCAGACCAATCCAGTTTAAGAAAACTACTAAGAAACGAGCGCAGAGTAGAATTTGCTATGGAAGGTTTACGTCGAGATGATATTATTCGTTGGAATATCGCGACTGATGTGCTTAATGGTAATTTAATGGGCGCAAAAAGAGGAACTGTTTTGGCGACAACGCAACCAAACGGCGATTACAATGTGTCAATGACCTTGCCAGCCAACTTAATTGAAAGCAGATCGTTTGTAGCGCCTAAAAACAATCTTTTGCCTATTCCACAAAATGCGATCGATAAAAATCCAAAACTTTCGCCAAACAATCAAGGCTATTAGGTAGAGGATAAAATAATGGAATTATTAAAGTTAGTTTGGTTTTTATATTGAAACTAAAAGTCCCGTCAAGTCATTTAAAGACTGACGGGATTTTTTTATGGTAATATTTACGATATTCCAACGCCTAATAATTTTAAATTTATCAGTAAAATATATTATTAAATGTAAATTTCAAAAATAGAAGAAAAC
Source organism: Flavobacterium sp. TAB 87 (assembly GCF_001529295.1). Lineage (GTDB taxonomy): Bacteria > Bacteroidota > Bacteroidia > Flavobacteriales > Flavobacteriaceae > Flavobacterium. The sequence goes on along the minus strand of NZ_LLWK01000036.1, from coordinate 239,779 downwards.
CGTAAATTTGTTTCTTTCAAAAGCAACTTGAAACGCAATTGATCTCACGAAATCTGAAATCGAAGTTCTATGTATAACTATCAATCTAAAACGAGCATGCAAAAAGATAAAAAAGAAAGAGTACTTATAGTATCTGATTTGTGGGGCAAAGAAAAATCAAATTGGATTAACTTTTACCTTTCAGTTTTAGAAGATCAATTTGACGTTCAGTATTATGACAGTTGTGTTTTAGGCGAAATCGATACCAGTGAGTACGCTAAAGATAAATTGCACGCTCAATTTATTAATGGAGGTATTGACAAAGCAGTCGAAAATCTTTTGCTTCAAGAGAATGAAAACTGCATGGTGCTAGGTTTCAGTATCGGTGGCTGTATTGCTTGGAAAGCGGCTAATTTGGGATTAAAAGTTGAAAGTTTAATAGCTGTATCTTCGACAAGATTGCGATACGAAATTAAAAAGCCAGCGGTAAAAATTAAATTAATTTACGGGCAGGAAGACGCAAATAAGCCAGATGGAAATTGGTTTTCAAACATGCAAATTAGCGCAAATTTTTATCAAAACGAAGATCACGAATTATACAGGAAAAAAGAATGTGCAGATAAAATTTGTAAAACCATTATAGATCACAAATTTTAATTGGACTTATTTATAGGCGCACTTAAATTATCTTTTAGAAAGAAACATTTTAGTAGTTAAAAAGCATTTAGAGCAATGGATAGGTAAAAGTTATCCCTATTAAACGTCAATTGTTAATTCTTTTTTAAAAAAAGCTGCTACAGCAGCTTCTATAGTTAGAATTTGTTAAAAGCTTTTGAAGGTTGTTATATTTTTGTATCTTGTTACTTTATGTAGAAAAACAATGACAATCCATTTATTTTTTCTTGTGAATACCGTTGCGCTAGGTCTTTTATTCTTACTGACCTACTTGCACGACGACTCGTTTTTAAACTGCTCGAAAGACTTTATAAATTAAGCCCTGTCAAACCCATGACAGGGAAATCTTCTGATTCCTTTATATACAATTTAAACCGTCAATCGTTTATTGATGCCGATTTTTCATTAAACCTCATTTGCACAAAGGTAATGAGTTTTAATGTGTGGGTATTTTATAAAAAAAGCATCAAAGCAATTGGTACAAAACACAGAAAAAATGGAACAAGAAATCACATTAACAACAGGAATTTACGACTTAATTAAAGATCATATTAGAAGAAAGAAATCGACTCCTGAAGAGGAAGAAATCTTAAAATTACAGTTAAAAAGAGCCAAACAAGTTAACCGTAAATTACTACCGTTAGATGTTGTAACGGTTGACGCAAAAGTGACAATTAAAGATTTGACAAGTCAAGAAGAGCATGTTCATACATTTGTTGCGCCAGACAAAGCAAAGCAAAGAAACAAAACCGAATCGATTTTAAGTACTATGGGTCTTGCTTTGGTAGGATGTAAAATAGGAGACATCATCAATTGGAGTTTTGATGAAGAGCCAAAGCAGTTCGAAATTATGAACGTAGAAAGACTAGCATAATAAATGCGATAAAAACACAGTATTTCGTTAGTAGAATGCTGATTTTTAATTATTTATTAAGCGTTTGACTGAAAATTTAGTAGATACAAGTAGTAGATCAAACCATAATATAAAACCTTCAAAGTCATTGATTTTGAAGGTTTTTTTGTATCTAGGTGTCATGCAAGCTTGCATTTATTTAGTGTGAATTGTTTACTATTTCAGTATTCAATGCCCTTATGTTAAAAAGTTTTAATGGCTTTCTTTCAAAACACTTTCAAAAACAATTAAAACACCCCTCTATGCTTCTTTCAAGTTAACTGCAACATATTGAGCTAATCAAAATTTCGATTGAGTTAAGTTTTTCGTCTTTAGAGCAGTAACTTTATAAATAAATTGATTGATATGGATTCTCTTGTTAAACATGGCGTTATTTTAAAACCAACAGACTTAGAATTTGAAAATTTAGGCGTGTTAAATCCCGCAGTTTATCAAGAAGGAAATACAGTCCATATGTTTTATCGTGCCGCACACGTTGGTAATTTTTCGAGTATCGGGTACTGTCAATTTAATGGTCCGTTAGATCTGGTTCAGAGAGATAAAAAACCCATTATTTTTCCTGAATTTATTTATGAGTGTCACGGAGTGGAAGATCCAAGATTGACTAAAATAGAAGATACCTATTATTTGTCGTATGTGGCGTACGATGGAGTTAACGCATTTGGAGCTTTAGCGGTATCTAAAGATTTAAAAAAGTGGAAGAAAAAAGGGATTATTACACCAAGGTTTTCGGCTTTGGCTTATAATAATTTATTACATGAAAAAAAGATAAAAGAATCCGATCCTAACGCGCTATATGTGAAGCACAATAATGAGAGTAAGCATCACTTTAATCCTATTACCAAAGACGACGCTTATGTTTGGGATAAAAATGTAGTTTTTTTTCCGAGAAAAATAAATGGTAAGTATGCGTTTTTGCATCGTTTATTACCCGCAATTCAATTTGCCAGTTATGAAAACTTATCCGATTTGAATGCGGAATTCTGGTCAAATTACATACGAGGCCTGGACCAGCACACAGTTTTGTGTCCAAAATATAAACATGAATCGAGTCATATTGGTTCTGGTTGTCCACCGATAGAAACAGCCGATGGTTGGCTACTTATTTATCATGCTACCGAAAAGAGCGAAAAAGGGTTAGTATATCATGCTTGTGCGGCTTTATTAGATTTAGAAAATCCTTTGAAAGTGATTGCACGTTTAAAGGAACCACTAGTTTCGCCAAGTGAGACTTACGAAAAGCAAGGCTATGTTAATTTTGTAGTATTTCCAACGGGAACTGCGATTTTTGACGGTCGATTATATATTTATTATGGCGCTGCCGATGACGAGATTGCAGTAGCTTCTGTGGATTTTAATGAATTAATGAACAATTTAAATAATCAGAGTGATGAAAACGTTATCTCCTAAATCGAAAATAATTTTTATGTCAACGTATCCACCGACACAGTGCGGAATAGCTACGTTTACAGAAGACACTGTTAATGCAATTCAAAAAATATATGGTAAAAGTATCAGCTGTGAAATTTGCGAAATTACTTTTAAAGGAGAGGCAGATAAAAGCTCAGCTTATCATTTACCATCTAAAAATAGAGAAGCTTATGCTGCAGTAGCAAATGATATTAATAAGGACGATGCTGTTAAACTAGTTCATATTCAGCACGAATTCGGTTTATTTGGTGGTGAGTTTGGCAATTATTTGTTGGATTTTTTAGAGGTAATAAAAAAGCCAATTGCTTATACTTTTCATAGCGTAATTCCGAATCCAGATAAAAAATTAAAAGCTATTGTACGTTTGCTGTGCAGTTATAGTGAAGCCATTTTTGTAATGACCAATCAGTCCAAAAAAATCTTGATGGAAGAGTACGGTATCAATGAAAAGGATATTGCATTGGTGGAACACGGAACACATTTGGTTCGTTACGAAAGTACTGATCAAGCAAAGAAGAAATTAGCATTAGAGGACCGATTGATACTTTCTACTTTTGGATTATTAGGAGAAGGAAAAAGTATTGAAACAGGTTTGAAAGCGCTTCCTCAAATTGTAGCACAATTTCCGAATGTTCTGTATTTAATTCTAGGTAAAACACATCCAAACACTATCGTCGATAATGTAGATCACTACCGCAATTCGTTGGAAGCAATTGTTAAAGAATTACATCTCGAAAAAAATGTTCGCTTTGTCAATGAGTATTTGGAAGTACATGAATTATTGGATTATCTTAAAGCAACGGATGTGTATTTGTTTACGTCCAAAGATCCAAATCAAGCAGTAAGTGGAACTTTTTCATATGCAATGAGCTGTTCTTGTCCAATTGTGGCAAGTAAGATTCCGCACACTTTAGAAAGCTTGACTTCTGATATTGGTATTTTAGCTGATATTCAGGATTCAGATCAGTTTGCAAAAGCGACTTTGAAACTTTTAAGCGATTCTGAATTAAGAACGCATATGGCACTGAATGCTTACGCAAAAACGACTAAAACATCTTGGGAAAATACCGCTCTTAAACACATTAAGACGTACCAGAAAATTGCAACGGATTTATCAAAAATAAAAATAAATTATCCTGAGATCAACATGGACCATCAAAAAGCGATGACTTCGGATCTTGGAATCTTTCAGTTCTGTAAAATTTCAGAGCCCGATTTAGATGCTGGATATACCATAGATGATAACGCAAGAGCATTAATTGCGATGTGCAAGCACTATAAGTTAAAAGGAGAAGAAACGGACATTCCTTACATTAAAATTTATCTTGATTTTATTGTAAGATGTCAGTTGAAAAAAGGAAACTTTATAAACTACGTCGATCAATTTAATGTAGTAGAGCCAAAAAATAGCAACGAAAATTTAGAAGATTCTAACGGTCGTGCAATTTGGGCGTTGGGTTATTTGCTAAGTTTAGAAAATGGAACATTGCCAGCATCAATTGTTTATAAAGCTACTTTAAGCATTAACAAAACGCTGACTTTTGCCAAAGAGTTGCATTCGCCTAGAGCGATTGCATTTGCTGTAAAGGGATTGTATCAGCTTTATTTAGTAACACCAACCGAGCGAGTATTAAATCTACTCAATCATTTGTCAAAGAAATTAGAAAAAACCTACATTAATACAGCATCAAAAAACTGGAATTGGTTTGAAGAAAAACTGACGTACGCAAATAGTGTTTTACCCGAAGCGTTGCTAATTTCTTTTGTTGTAACTGGAAATGAAGCTCATAAAAAAATAGCATTGGAGTCGATGGATTTTCTAATATCCAAAATGTTTTTTAATGATAAATTTAAAATCATTAGCAACCAAGGATGGCATGAAAAAGGAGCAATTCCCCATGAATACGGAGAGCAACCAATTGAAGCATGCTACATGATGTACGGTTTGGACTTATTTTATCAAACATTTGGTGATCCGATGTATAAAAAGAATTTGAAGTTAGCATTTGATTGGTTTTTAGGGAAGAACCACTTAAATCACATCATGTACAATCCCATTACGGGAGGTTGTTATGATGGTTTAGAGAAAGGAAATGTAAACTTAAACCAAGGAGCAGAGTCTACTGTTTGTTATTTATCTGCACGACTTTTAGTTGAAAGCTATACATCAAAAGGAAAAATTATAGAATTGCCAACGGGTAAAAAAATCAATGCAAAAAACGCTGCTTTTCTACGTTTTAATGAAGTTAAGTCGGCTACAGGAACCGATAATTCAGTAAACGAATCATTAGGTTTTAATTTCAAAAAGAAAGATATTACTTTGACGACTCTCGGAAAAAAGAGAGAAGTTACATTAAAATAGATATAAAGGTTTTTTGAGTGTATTTTGGACTATATAAAAAGAGAGTTTGTGCGTGCAAGCTCTCTTTTTGCATTTTCATTACTTTACTGTAGAGACAAAAAAGACATAAAGATACTTTTTGATTTCCTTCGACACTATTTGAATTACAGAGTATTTTTCCACATACTAAAGAAATTACGGATTTAACTTTTTAGGAGTAAGAGAATTTAAAATTTTTGAGTACTTTACAGTATCATTAAATTTCATGCCCAACTTTATTATAATTTTATTATGAATAATGCCAAACTGCAAGCTTTTATACCGCTTTTTTACTTAGTATGGTCTGATGACCTTTTAACACAGAAAGAGTTTCAAACTTTACAAGATTTTATAACTACTCAAACTTGGCTTTTGCCAGAAGAACAGCAATTTTTACTTTCAAAAATAACAATATCAAATCCACCATCACGTCAAAATTTGTACGAATGGAAATCGGAATTAGAAAAAATTGTACAAGCTAATCCCTCCATTAATTCTATTTTTGATATTGTAAAAGCGCTTTCAAATAACGATGCGAATATTAACGGCTTGGAACCATATTTTACCAAATTAGAAAATGATTTAGGCTATTTAGGAGAAGAGGTCATTAGTACTTTCAAAACAACTGTAAATTCAATTACTTCAAGAACGCATACCGATAGTAGCTTTGATATTTCAAAATTAACTGCGCTATTGGATGGCGACCAAGCAGATATAATCAATAAGGTAAAAGCGGTTATTTCTAAACCAGAATTTGCTTACGAAACATCCACAGACACTACAGTTTATAGAACTAAAGTGTATGAATGGTGTCGCATTTTAGCAAAAGAAAATTTTGGAAATATGGCCTATCCAAAAGAATATGGCGGCGGCGAGAATATTGCGGATTATTTTGCCATTATGGAAACATTAAGTTACCACGATCTAAGTTTGGTAATTAAATTTGGGGTGCAATTTGGTTTGTGGGGAATGAGTGTGCAGTTGTTAGGGACAGCCAAACACCACGAGAAATACTTGCAAGCAATTGGCTCTTTGCAGCTGCCAGGCTGTTTTGCCATGACAGAGACCAATCACGGCTCGAATGTAAAAGGACTGGAAACGACAGCGACCTATAATCATGAAAACAAAACGTTTACGATTCAAACACCAAACAAAAAAGCACAAAAAGAATACATTGGCAATGCTGCAATGCACGGACAAATGGCGACCGTTTTTGCCAAATTAATTATAGACGATCACGATTACGGAGTCAACGCCTTTATTGTACCTTTAAGAGATGCTGATGCTACTGTTTTAAACGGAATTACAATTGGTGATTGCGGATTAAAGATGGGACTAAATGGTGTAGATAACGGAACAATTAGTTTTAATGATGTGGTTATTCCGAAAGAAAATATGTTAGATCGATTTGCTTCGGTAAATGAAAATGGAGAATTTGAAAGTCCAATTCCGAGCGACAACAGACGATTTTTTACGATGTTAGGAACCTTGGTAGGTGGACGAATCGGAATTCCTCGTTCTGCCTTGGCTGCAGCTAAATCAGGTTTAACTATTGCAATTAAATATGGAGATCAACGCCGTCAATTTGGTCCAGACGGAGGATCTGAAGTTCCCGTTTTAAACTATAGAATCCATCAACGACGCTTACTTCCTCACGTGGCTAAAACCTATGCAATGCATTTTGGTTTACAATATCTTACCAATCGATTTTTAGCACGAACCGACGAAGGAATGCAAGAAATTGAAGCCTTGGCTGCAGGAATGAAATCGTATTCAACTTGGAGTACCAGAGATATTTTGCAAGAATGTAGAGAAGCGTGTGGCGGTAAAGGATATATGTCAGAAAACAGAATTGATGCATTGAAAAATGACACCGAAGTCTATACTACTTTTGAAGGAGACAATACCGTTTTGATGCAATTGGTCGCCAAGAACAGACTATCTGAATTTAGAAAGTCGTTTGGTGAAATGGGATCGATGGGAATCATTAATTACGTTTATGAGAATGCAAGAACAGCAATAGCAGAAAAGAATCCGATTGTAACAAGAAAAACTGATGCCGATCATTTACTAGACCGTCAGTTTCATTTGCAAGCTTTTGAGCATAGAGAAAAAAGTATTCTAGCTTCTGCTGCTAAGCGAATCAAAAAATTAATTGACAGTGGTTTAGAGCCTTATGATGCTTTTAATGTGGTACAGCATCAAATGATCGATGTGGCACAAGCCTATTTGGAACGTGTGACCTTAGAACAATTTCAGATTGCCGTAGCAAAAGTAAAAGACGAATCCGTAAAAGCAATTCTAAATAAATTAGAGCAATTGTATGCGCTTTCACTAATTGAAAAAAATAAAGGATGGTTTTTAGAAGATGGCTACATGGAAGCAGTGAAGACGAAAGCAATTCGTAAAATGGTCAATCAATTGTGTTGGGATATTCGTCCAGATGCAGTTCCTTTGATGGATGCATTTAACATTCCAGACAGCTGTTTGGCAGCCCCAATTATATTTAAATAAACTTCAATTTGACTTCTAATCTAATTTTATTTCAATGAAACTTGTAAAAAATATTTGCTCTATTGCCATTACAGTTATTTTTAGCTCGTCTGTTTTTGGACAAATACAAGCTGAAAATCAAATGGTTGCAGATACTATATTTGTGAATTTAAAAGACTACAGTTCTGATTTTATTTATGATATGAAATATGCTACTGACGACAATTTCTTAAAAGCTAAAGTGTACGATTGCGATGAATGTTATTTGCGGCTACAAACCGTAAGAGCTCTGGTAGAAGCAAACAGAGAATTTGTAAAAAAGGGCTATAAAATAAAATTATTCGACTGTTATAGACCACTTTCTATTCAGAAAAAAATGTGGAAAATAGTTTCTAATCCAAAATATGTAGCTGATCCTAATAAAGGCTCCATCCACAATAGAGGAGGAGCCGTTGATATTACTTTGGTAGATGAAAATGGTATTGAATTGCTAATGGGAACTCAGTTCGACCATTTTGGAATTGAAGCGAGTCACAAATATACTAAGTTGCCCAAAGAGATTTTAAACAACAGAAAATTGCTAAAAACAGTGATGCAAAAGCACGGTTTCAATGCTTTTGATTCGGAATGGTGGCACTATAATTTAAAAGCAGGTTTAAATGAAAAAGTGTCTAACACTAATTGGAATTGCAATTTGTTACTCGATGCATTTTAGCGTATTGATAAAAAATGTATCTGGTTCGTATTTTTGACCATCCATTTCAGAAGTTAATTCGTTTCCTACGACAAAATCTTCAGAACCATTTAGGTACTTAATACGCATCATTGTAACAGGAGATTTTTTCAGCTCTTCTATGCTTCCTTTTATGAACATAAAAATGCCAGTATTAATGCGATTGTTTGAACTGTTTTCGCCGCGAATTAACGTTCCGCAACTTTCTTGATCGATGTGATACATAGTCACTATTTTTCCGTTAGCCAGTTGCAAAATCAAACGAGAATTCTTGTCAAAACAGTTGGCACTAATAAAATTTTTACTCTTTTTAATCAATTGTAAGTTTAAGGTAGGCATATCATCGGTAGAAATCAACGAAAAGAAAACGTAACTGGAACTGCTGTCCATACTCTTTTCGCTCATAATATAGCCTTTGGTTGCTTTATAAGTTCCAATAGAATCGGTAACGTTCGCACTATATTCGCAAGGTTTTTGTGCAAATGAATTAAAAGTAAAAAGTAAAAAAGTAAGTAGAAATAGATTTTTCATCGCAATTATAATTTTGTGCAAATTAATACAATTTTGTTATCATTTACATCCGTTGTAAAAAAACAATAACTAGTTCCTCCGTCTTTTATTTTCCATTTTTTTCGAATGATTTCGACCGTATCCGGAAAATTTCTAGTAGTAATGTTTGCTTTTTTATTAGACAAATGAAGTTTCATTTCCGTTTTATTGTAAGGAATTGCGTTTTGTATTTCAAAACGTCTCCCGGGAAATTCAATTGCTTCTTCTGAAGTATATAAATGAGAATGTTTATGTAATTTATTGATTTTAAATTGTGAACTAACGGATTCGAAACCTCCAGATTTCATTATCGCACTATTAGCTTCGTATAAATATTTTTGTGGCAAATGGTAGGTTGCAAATTCGTTGTTTGTGTTTAAAACATATTCAAAAGTTTGATTTTTCTCCTTCGAAATATTTACTGTTTTAATAGTAATTACATCCGTATAGTCATGGTGAATTTCCCAGAGTACTTCTTTTACTTCATTTTCTAGCGCAACGATATGGATGTTTTTTACATTTTTAAGTTCGTCCAATCCTGCAGCAATATCTAGCAATGGTGCTGTTTTTAATAGTATGCAGTTAGAATACTTAAAATAAGAGTCTAAATTTTCAGGTACATTTGGTAAGCAATCGGTCAGCATGAATACTTTTCCTTTAGCATCATTTCTGCGAGACGGATCAATATATATCCAATCAAAATATTGCTTTAATTCTTCTAAAATATGTGTACTATCACCTGCATAACATTTGATGTTTGAAGCATTCATTTGCTCAAAATTATGCGCTACAATTTCAGAAAGAGAAGCGTCAAGTTCGCAATGAATTACTGTCTTAAAAATGGTTGAAAAAAAATAATCATCTACACCAAAACCGCCAGTTAAATCTATTATTGAATTTCCAGAAAGTAAGGAAGTTTTGTAGGCTGCCGTTTTTTCTGAAGAAGTTTGTTCAACAGAAATCTTGCTCGGATAAATGATGCTATTGGTATTAAACCAAGTGGGTAATTTGTCTTTAGCTTTACTTTTTGCTTCAATTTGATTCAAAATAGAAATCCATTCTACATCTGGAAACTGATTTTTTTGGAAAGCCAATCGTGCTATTGATTTACCTATTTGTTTATTGATAAAGTCTTGAATTTCAGCTTGTAAAATGGGAATTTTCAATATTATATTCTTTCGGTTAAAACCATTACAATTTTATTATTCGGAAAAAATTCTTTTAAAATTACTTTGATCATTGTAAAGACTGGAATTGCAACAATCATTCCGACAATACCAAAAGAAATTCCACTAATAAGAATGACTAAAAATATTTCTAAAGGATGAGAGTTCACACTTTTAGACGATATAATTGGCTGACTGATATTGTTGTCTATGGCTTGAACCAAGAAAAAACCAATAACAATGTAAATCGTAGTGGGTAAGATTTCACTTTGAAAATCTTGGCCAATTAAACTTAACATCGTTAATAGTGCTGCTAAAACGGTTCCAATAATTGGTCCGATGTACGGAATAATATTGAGGAGCGCGCACAAAAATGCAATTATAAAAGCATTCTGACTTCCAAAAATTAATAAAACAATTAAGTAGAGAATAAAAACTACGGTTAGTTGCATGAGCAAACCCACAAAATAACGAGTCAATAAATAATTTATTTTTGAAACGGAATTTATAATTTTATCTTCATTATTATCTGGTAAAAGGCGTCTCGCATTTTCTTTAAATAATAATTGATCTTTAACAAAGAAAAAAGTGATAAAGAAGACCGACGCTACTCCCATTCCAAAATTTGCGAGGAAATTTAGAACTGCGTTAATAAAGTTAGTAAAAAAGCCAAAATTTATTTTAGAAGTTAGATCGGCATTTTGTGCTAAAGTACTAAAATCCAAATGCTCGAGGTTAAAATATTTTTCGACGGACTTTTCGATGGTCATAAATTGAGTTTGCAAACTATCTGTATCTAAAAGTGCCAGATTGTTTGCTTGCGAGATGATTAATGGAACAAACAATAATATAAATCCCGCAACAGCCAAAGAAAATAAAATCAGTGTCACTATAGCAGCAAACGTCGGACTGAATTTAAGTTTATTTTCTAAAAATTGTACTAGCGGATTCGCAATAAGCGTCAAAATTAAAGCAACTATTAGGTATACAATTACAGTTTGAATCACGTACAAAAAGTACAAAACTAGACCTATAATTAGGATAGTTGCAAGTGCTCGCAAAAGGCCGTTAGAAATTATTTTAGATGTTATCATTGTAGTTTTATTTAAAGGATAAATATAGAAAAATACTGCTTAAATAATTAAAGTAAATTAATTTTACTTTAACTGCAGCAATTGATTAGTTATTTCATACAAACATATACTTGCGGCTTGTGCTACGTTCATGCTACTATTGGCTCCGAACATATCGATGTGCACGACTTGATGTGCAATTTCTAACAAAGATTCAGAAACGCCACTAATTTCGCTACCGATAAGCAAAGCTATTTTTTTATTTCTTTCGATACTCACTTTTTGAAGAGCCTCACTATTATGCGCAATTTCTAAAGCAATTATTTCATACTTATTTGCTAGTAAATATTCTTTAATTTCTAATTCGGTTTCTACAACCGTATAAGGAACGCGTAAATGCGTGCTTCTAGACGTTTTATTAATTTTTCGTGGTGTTAAAGGGATGTCTTTGCCTAAAAAAAATATAGCTTCGACACCAAAAGCTTCCGATATACGGAATATCGAGCCAATGTTTTGCTGAAAATAGATATGATCGCAAATTATAGTAATTGGAAAAGTTTTGCGTTCAAACTGCGTTTCTTCGTGTGAAAGTTGCATTTTTTAATTCGTAAATATGTAATTAATAATATTTGCGCCCATTTTTAACGCTTTTTCACGTACAGCAAGAGGATCATTGTGCACTTCGGCATCTTCCCAACCGTTTCCTAGATCACATTGATAAGTGTATAACAAAACCAATTTGTTGTCAATAAAAATTCCAAAAGCTTGCGGTCTTTTATTATCGTGTTCGTGAATTTTGGGCAAACCCGCAGGAAAAGAAAATGGCTTTTGAAAAATAGCGTGACTTGCGGGTAATTCTACTAACTCGCTAGCAGGAAATATTTTTTTAATTTGAGGACGAATGTAGGGGTCCATTCCGTAATTGTCATCAATATGTAAAAAACCACCGCCGTTCATATAATTACGCAGATTTGCAATATCAGCTTCACTAAAAACAACATTTCCATGTCCAGTCATGTGCGCAAATGGATACGATAGTAAATAGGGATCACTTGGCGTTACAGTAACTGGTTTTGCTATAATTTTTGTATTTATATTGGCGTTGCAAAATAAAATAAGATTGGGTAAAGAGGTTGGATTTGCATACCAATCGCCACCGCCACTGTATTTTAAAAGTGCGAATTCTTGCGAAAAAACAAAACTAGAAAACAAAAGAAATAGAAAAGTTATTTTTTTCATATTGTTATTTTCAAAAGAGTGTACTAACTTTCATTAAAAAACGCAACACTATGGCACGCTACAACAGCGGCTGTTTCTGTTCTCAAACGCGTGTTACCTAAAGATACCGGTTGAAACTTATTATCAAAAGCCAGCTCAATTTCTTTTTCAGAAAAATCACCTTCAGGACCAATTAAAATAGTGACATCCGTACTCAGTTCTAAAACAGATTTCAATGTCTTTTTATCGGTTTCCTCGCAATGTGCGATCAGTTGTAAACCGCTGTTTTTATTCTGTTTAACAAATTCTTTAAAAGAAATCGCAGGATTTAATTTGGGTAAATAAACTTCATTGGATTGTTTTAGAGCCGATAAAATTATTTTTTCGTACCGATCAACATTAATAACTTTTCGTTCGGAACGATCACAAATGATAGGCGTAATTTCATGAACTCCAATTTCAGTAGCTTTCTCTAAAAACCATTCGTAACGATCGTTCATTTTGGTAGGAGAAACTGCCAAATGCAATTTGAAATTTGGTACTGGTTTTTTCTCGAACGAAAGAATTTTAACCGTACATTTTGTATCTGAAGCCAAAACAACTTGTGTTTCAAATAATAAACCTTGACCGTTGGTCACATGTAAAATATCTCCGTCGTTTTTGCGTAGCACTTTTATAATGTGACGACTTTCTTCTTTGTCAAAAGAAAATTCTTGTACATTTTCGTCAATAGATGGATTGTAAAATAATTGCATAATTAAAATTGGATTCTTGCTTTTGAAACAACAGCTGAAGTTTCAAATTGTTCTGATAAATATTTTTGATAACCCACAATGCCAATCATAGCAGCATTATCGGTAGTGTATTCAAATTTTGGAATGTAGGTTTTCCAACCGTATTTTTCTTCCGTCTCTTTTAGTCGAGCTCTAATTCCTGAATTGGCAGAAACTCCGCCACCAATAGCAATTCTATTAATTTTGGTTTCTTTAACGGCTAATTTTAATTTGTCCATTAAAATTTCTATAATCGTATGCTGTATCGAAGCACAAATATCATCTATATTTTCACCTACGAAATTCGGATTTTCTACTTTTTTCTTTTGAATGAAATATAAAATAGCTGTTTTTAATCCTGAAAAGCTAAAGTTTAATCCAGGTACTCTAGGTTTAGTAAATGCAAATGCTTTTGGGTTTCCCAGTTGCGCATGTTTGTCGACCAAAGGTCCGCCAGGATAGGGAAGTCCCAAAATTTTGGCACTTTTATCAAAAGCTTCACCAACGGCATCATCGGTCGTTTCGCCAATTATTTCCATTTCAAAAAAACTACTCACTTTTACAATTTGCGTATGTCCGCCACTAATTGTTAATGCCAAGAACGGAAAAATGGGTTTGTCGTATCCCTCTTCATCTATAAAATGAGCCAAAATATGAGCGTGCATGTGGTTTACAGCAATTAAAGGAATGTCTAACGCCAAGGCCAACGATTTACTAAAAGAGCTGCCAACCAAAAGTGAACCCATAAGTCCGGGTCCTTGGGTAAAAGCAATTGCAGTTAGTTGTTCTTTTTGTACATTTGCCTTACGAAGCGCGGCATCAATCACTGGAACAATATTTTGTTGGTGCGCTCTCGAAGCTAATTCAGGAACAACGCCGCCGTATTGGTTGTGAATAAGCTGATTGGCTACAACATTTGAGAGTACTTTGTCGTTATGTAAGACAGCAGCTGCTGTATCGTCACAAGAACTTTCAATGGCAAGTATAAAAACCTCAGATTTTTGCATATAAAAGCACGAATTTTGAATTATATTTGACCAAAATTATGGTTCAATTAAGTGTTTAGAACGAGTTGCCAAAATTAAAGAATTTTTATCAAAAGAACTTTGATTTGAACCATCAATATTAAAATTAAAAAGTAAAGTAAACCTATCAAAAAGTTTAGCAAAATATTTCTTCGATCGATACTCGGATTAATCCTTCTTTTGTTGGTGTTGGCAACTCTATTGGCGGTACCTACGGTGCAAACCAAAATAGCTAATTATTACACCGAAAAAATTAACAAAAATTTTAAAATAGACATTCACGTAAGTAAAGTCGCTGTGAGTGTTTTTGGTGGTGTAAAATTAAAAGACGTTCTTATTAGAGACCATCATAAAGACACTTTAATTTATTCGGCTATTTTACAAACGAATATCTTAGGCGGAAAAAGAATTTTAGATGGTGATTTAATGTTTGGCGACATTAGATTGACCAAATTACTTTTTAATCTAAAAACATATAAAAACGAGAAAGAAAACAACTTAGACGTTTTTATTCGTGCTTTCGACTCTGACAAACCGCCTACAAAACAAAGCAGACCTTTTTTAATGACTGCAAAGAATGCCTATATCAATAAAGGTCATTTTATTTTAACAGATGAAAATCGAGCTGTCCCAAAAGATGTAGACTTTACGAATTTAAATGCTTTTATAAGCGATTTTAAAATCTCAGGTCCAAATGTAGATACTAAAATTCATCGTTTGTCTTTTAAGGACCATCGTGGTTTGTATGTCACTAATTTTACTTCTGTTTTTAGCTACAGCAAAGAGCAAATTAAATTGGATAAATTGGGAATTACCACCCGTGAATCGCAGTTAAATGGTACCGCTTCATTAAATTATAAAATTGAAGATTTTGCTTCATTTACTGATAAAGTTCGTTTTGATGTAACAATTGATTCCGCTTCTTTAGCTTCCAATGACGTTCGTTATTTTTATACTGAAATGGGTAAAAACATAAAGTTTAAACTGCGTTCGACCGTTAAAGGAACATTAAATAATTTGACTTTATCTAAATTAAAATTAGTCGATAGTAATCAATCAGAAATTGTCGGTAAAATAAATTTTAAAAATTTATTTGGTAAAGACGATCAAGAATTTGCAATGATCGGAGACTTAAAATTGCTGTCGACATCGCACGCAAATTTGGTTAAAGTATTGCCCAACGTCTTAGGAAAAAGTTTGCCCAAAGAAATTGAACGTCTAGGACGTGTAAATTTAATTGGAAATGCACGGGTTTCTAAAAAGGAACTGCAAACTAACTTTACGATAGTCACCGATATTGGAAATGGAAATGCTGATTTGCAAATTTCTGATTTGGATTTTATCGATCGTGCCTCTTATAGTGGAGCTGTAGTTTTACAAGATTTTAATATTGGAACGTTGTTGGACTTAAAAAGTCTCGGAAAAACTACTGCAAACTTAACGATAGATGGTAAGGGTTTTACGCAAAAATACTTGAATACTGCCGTAAAAGGAACGATTAGTAATTTATTTTACAATAATTACAATTACCAAAATATTACAGTGGACGGAAATTTTAAACTTCCCAATTATAAAGGAGAGATTAAAATAAAAGATCCAAACTTGATTTTAAATTTTGATGGATTAGTCGATTTAAGTAAAAGAGAAAACAAATACGATTTTCACATTAATGTCGAAAAAGCTGATTTGCACAAATTGAAGATTGTAAATGATACGCTGTCAACTTTCCAGGGCGACGCAATTGTTGCTGTTACGGGTAATAATATTGAAAATTTATACGGAACTATTTATTTGAGCAATGCCGTTTATGTCAATTCAAAATCAATCTATCCATTTGATGAAGTAACTATTAATTCTGAATTTGATGCCAATCGCGTGCGAACCATTACTATAAATTCGAGTGATGTGGTCGAAGGTCAAATTGTTGGAAAATTTAGATTTGATCAGTTGTATGATTTAGCAGCCAACTCTGTACTAAGTTTATATGCAAATTACAAACCAACAAAAGTCACCAAAGGACAATTTTTAAAGTTCAATTTTAATATATATAATAAAGTAGTGGAGCTCTTTTATCCAGAAATTAATATTGGCACGAATACGATGATGCGTGGCCAGATTGATTCTGATAAAAAAGAATTCAAGTTCCGTTTAAATTCAGAAAAAATAACACTTGGAACGAATACATTAGACAATATAAATTTTCGTCTAGATAATAAAAATCCGCTATACAATGCTTATGTAGAAGTAGATAGTATTAAAACGAAGTACTATAAAGTGAGTGATTTCAGTTTGATTAATGTGACGATGAAAGACACTCTTTTTGTTCGTTCAGAATTTAAAGGAGGTAAAAAAGCCGAAGATTATTTTAATTTAAATTTATATCACACGATAAATAAAGACAAAAAGAATGTTATTGGATTTCATAAATCAGAAATGAGATTTAAGGAGAACATGTGGTATTTGAATGAAAAAGGAGAAAGCAACAACCAAGTTGTTTTTGACAAAGAATTAAAAAATTTCACCATTGATAATTTTATTTTATCGCATGAAGATCAAAAAATCGATCTGTTTGGAGAAATAAAAGGAGATTCTTATAAAGATATTAATCTGAAGTTTAACAATGTTGATATTAATAAAGTCACGCCCGAAAACGATAAATTCACCTTTAAAGGAAATTTAGTGGGAGGTGTTCATTTTAAACAGAATAAGAATGTTTATCAACCAACTGCATCGATAAAAATTAACGATTTAAATATTAATGACACTGAACTTGGCGTCTTAAATTTTGATATTGCTGGAGATGAAAATTTTAAAAAATTTACTATAAATTCTTCGGTAAAAAATAATTTTGCAGAATCCTTTAGTGCCACAGGAGATTTTGAAATTGTAAATAAAGAAACCGTTTTAGATATGAATCTAAAAATGGAAGATTTTAACTTGGGAATTTTAAGAAACTTAGGAGGCGATGTGTTGTCAAACATTAGAGGTTTTGTTTCGGGAAATGCTTCTATAGCTGGAAATTTAAAAACACCAGATGTAAATGGCCGATTGTATGTAAGCAAGGCTGGACTGACAATTCCGTACTTAAATGTCGATTACGCTTTAAGCGAACGTACGATTATTGATGTCACCGATGAGAAATTTTTGTTAAGAAATAACAGTTTAACAGACACGAAATACGATACAAAAGGTTCTTTAAACGGAACGATAGAACATCAGAATTTTGGAGATTGGAAATTAAATTTAGATATAAATACAAAGAAATTATTGGTTCTTGATACAAAAGATAGCGATGATGCGGGTTATTTTGGAACCGCATTTATCAATGGTTCAGCATCAATTAAAGGTCCAGTTGAATCACTTTTTATTAAAGTAGCCGCAAAATCTGAGAAAGGAACAGTTATTAAAATTCCGATTAATTATGCTGAAAGTGTGGGTGAAAGCAGCTTTATCCATTTTGTAACTCCGAAAGAAAAATACAATTTAGCTAACGGAATTGTTGAGAATACCCGAAATTATAATGGTTTAGAATTGGAATTCGATTTTGATATAACACCAGATGCAGAAGTAGAGGTGATTTTAGATCGTAGTTCTGGTCACGGAATTAAAGGAAAAGGATATGGTTCGTTATTGTTTAAGATTAATACTTTAGGTAAATTTAATATGTGGGGCGATTTTCAAGCCTACGAAGGAACCTATAATTTTAAATATGGTGGTTTAATTGACAAAAAATTTGCAGTAAAAAAAGGAGGACAAATTATTTGGGAAGGAAACCCAATGAAAGCACAATTAAATATCGAAGCAGTATATCGAACTACTGCTAATCCATCGGTATTGTTAGAAAGTTCCTCATTTAATAAAAAAGTACCTGTGGACGTGGTTATCGGTTTACGCGGTGATTTGGCAAGTCCAGAGCCTGTTTTTAATATCGAATTCCCTACGGTCAGCAGTGTCATGAAATCTGAAATTCAGTATAAATTAGATGACAAAGATGTGAGACAAACCCAAGCTTTGTATCTGCTTTCTTCAGGCGCATTTTTAAGTCCAGAAGGAGTAAATCAGTCTGATTTCTCGGGTAGTTTGTTTGAGACAGCGACTAATTTATTGGGTAATATTATTAAGACAGACAATGATAAATTTGCTGTAAACTTAAATTATATTGCAGCCGATCGAAGAGTGGGACAAGAGGCAGACGGTCAGTTTGTAGCAAATATTTCGTCTCAAGTAAATGAGAGGATAACTATAAACGGTAAGGTTGGTGTGCCAGTTGGTGGGATCAACGAATCTGCGATTGTAGGCGACGTAGAAGTACAATATAGAGTTAGTGAAGACGGTTCGCTTAATTTGCGCTTGTTTAATCGTGAAAATGACATTAATTATGTAGGTCAAGGGATTGGTTACACACAGGGAGTCGGTGTGAGTTACGAGGTCGATTTTGACACCTTTAAAGAACTGGTCAATAAAATTTTTAAAGATCAGAAACTAGAACGTGCCATAAAATCTAATGATGATTTTCAAGATTCTTCTTTGAATCCAGATTACATTCGTTTTAACGAAGCCAAAAAGAAAGAGGACAAAAAGAAGGAAGAAGAAAAGAAAAATGCAGAGCGTCCCCCTTCAGAAAAGCAAAATAATCAAGGGAGAATTCCAGAGGAAGATTAAAGCTATGTCAATTTATAATCAAAAATAAAATTATATACTTCATTTATTTTTGGTTTGATCGTTCAATTTTATGTATCATTTTATAACTTTTGCTTCTATTATTGTTGCGATTTACGCGATTTAATGAATATAGATCGCATTAATTTTCTTTTATTTTCAGGGCTTTCCGAAAACTTATTAACGAAAACGTTTGAATTTAACACAATTATTTATTTAATAATAATATTGGTCGCTTAAGTGGTTCGCGTTTGCTAATTTTACGCTTTAATACTTAAATAATGCCAAAAACAATAAAAAAAGTAGGTGTTCTTACCTCTGGAGGAGATTCACCTGGAATGAATGCAGCCATTCGATCTGTAGTTCGAACGTGTGCTTATCATAATATTGAATGTATCGGAATTTATAGAGGATATCAAGGAATGATTGAAGGTGACTTCAAGGAAATGGGACCTCGTTCTGTAAATAATATTGTAAACAAGGGAGGAACAATTTTAAAATCAGCGCGTTCTGCAGACTTTAAAACTCCTGAAGGAAGAAAAAAAGCACACGAAAACCTTATAAAATCAGGTATTGATGCTTTGGTTGTTATTGGTGGTGATGGAAGTTTTACAGGAGGATTACTTTTTAATTCTGAATATAATTTCCCAATTATGGGAATTCCAGGAACAATCGATAATGATATTTTTGGTACAAGCTATACTTTAGGCTACGATACCGCTTTAAATACAGTTGTAGATTGTATTGATAAAATTCGCGATACAGCAAGTTCACACAACCGCCTGTTTTTTGTAGAGGTTATGGGTAGAGATGCTGGTCATATCGCTTTGAATGCAGGTATTGGAGCTGGAGCGGAAGAAATTCTTATTCCAGAAGAAGATTTGGGTTTAGAACGCTTATTAGAATCATTGCAAAAAAGTAAAGCTTCAGGAAAATCATCTAGTATAGTTGTAATTGCTGAAGGAGATAAAATTGGTAAAAACGTTTTTGAATTGAAAGATTACGTGGAAACTAATTTACCAGAATATGATGTGCGTGTATCGGTTTTAGGACACATGCAAAGAGGAGGATCACCGTCTTGTTTTGATCGCGTATTAGCAAGTAGATTAGGAGTGAAAGCTGTTGAATCTTTATTAGAAGGTAAATCTAACTATATGGTTGGCTTATTGGCAGATAAGGTAACATTAACGCCATTAGAGCAAGCGATCAAAGGTAAATCAGTGATTGATAGAGATTTATTACGTGTTTCTGAAATAATGTCGACGTAAAGGAATAAAATTTTGAAGTTTATTGTGAGGAAATTAAACTTTATAGAAGTTAAATAAAAAACAAAAACAAAAATCAAGTAAAATGTCAAAAGTTAAATTAGGAATAAACGGATTTGGAAGAATTGGAAGAATAGTTTTTAGAGAATCATTTAACCGCGATAATGTTGAAGTTGTAGCAATTAATGATTTGTTAGATGTAGACCATTTAGCTTACTTATTAAAATATGATTCTGTACACGGACGTTTCAACGGTACTGTTGAAGTGAAAGAAGGAAAACTATATGTAAACGGAAAAAACATTCGTATTACTGCCGAAAGAAACCCAGCCGATTTAAAATGGAATGAAGTTGACGTTGATGTTGTTGCTGAATGTACTGGTTTCTTCACTACTCTTGAAACTGCAAACGAACACATTAAAGGCGGGGCAAAAAAAGTAATTATTTCTGCACCATCTGCTGATGCACCAATGTTTGTAATGGGAGTAAACCATGAAACTGCAAAAGCTTCAGATTTGATCGTATCTAATGCATCTTGTACGACAAACTGTTTAGCACCATTAGCTAAAGTTATCAATGATAATTTTGGAATTGTTGAAGCGTTAATGACTACTGTTCATGCAACGACTTCTACTCAAATGACGACTGATGGACCTTCAAGAAAAGACTGGAGAGGTGGACGTGCTGCATCATGTAACATTATTCCTTCTTCTACGGGAGCTGCTAAAGCTGTTGGTAAAGTAATTCCTGAATTGAATGGAAAATTAACTGGTATGGCTTTCCGTGTTCCTACAACAGATGTATCTGCAGTAGATTTAACGGTAAAAGTAGCTAAAGAGACTTCTTACGAAGAAATAATGGCTGTCTTGAAAAAAGCGTCTGAAACTACAATGAAAGGTGTCTTAGGATTTACAGAAGATTTAGTAGTATCTCAAGATTTCGTTTCTGATTCAAGAACGTCAATCATTGATGCTAATGCAGGAATTGGATTAAACTCTACATTCTTCAAAATCATCTCTTGGTATGACAATGAATATGGATATTCTAGCAAATTAATCGATTTATCGGTTCACATTTCTAGTTTAAAATAATAAAATACTTTGTAAAATCCCGTTATTGCATAATAGCGGGATTTTATTTTTTAGAATTCAATAGGACTTAGGTTTTTAAAACTACTTTTGAATCTTAAAAATATATTTAACTAACACACCAAAAAAATGAAATTAATAGTTGATAGTGGATCTACAAAAGCAGATTGGATTGCGATTGATGATAATGGTAAAGTATTATTTACAACTCAAACTTTAGGTTTAAATCCAGAAATTTTGAATGGTAACGAAATTCTGGCCCGTTTAAATGACCGTTTTGACATTTTACAAAATAAAACTAATGCTACTCATTTGTTCTTTTATGGAGCAGGTTGTGGAACAGATCGAATGAGATTATCGCTATCTCAGATATTTCAAGATTACTTTACAAATGCAATTGTAGAAGTACACGAAGACACGTATGCAGCAGTTTATGCAACAACGCCTCCAGGGCAACAAGCAATTGTAAGTATTCTAGGAACAGGCTCAAATTGCAGTTACTTTGATGGAAAGGTATTGCATCAAAAAGTACAATCTTTGGGTTATATTGTAATGGATGACTGTAGTGGAAATGTTTTTGGAAAAGAGTTAATTCGCAAATATTATTTCAACAAAATGCCTCAAGAATTGGCAATTGAGTTCGAAAAGGAATACAATGTAGATCCTGATTTTATTAAAAGTAAATTATACAAAGAGCCCAATCCAAATGCTTATTTGGCAACTTTTGCAAAGTTTTTAATCAAGCATAAAGATTCTGAATTTTGTAGAAAAATAATTTTTAAAGGAATGAAATCTTTTGTAAAAAATTATATTAAGCAATTTGATAATTGTAAAGAAGTACCTAATCATTTTGTAGGTTCTATCGCTTTTTATCTAAAAGACGAATTGCAAGAAACTTTTGACAAGTACGATTTACAGTTAGGTAATGTTTTAAGAAGACCAATTGATGGCTTAATTGCTTATCACGTTGCTAACAAATAAAATGCTATAGAAATAGTTGTTTTAGTGCAATGATCAAAAAGTGTTTGTTAAAGCATACGATGTGCCAATAACTACAAATGAAGTATTGGCACTATTGCTACTGAATGCTATTGTACGGCAATTATAGAAATTTCTACATTAACGTTTTTTGGCAAACAAGCCACTTGAACCGTTTCACGAGCTGGAGCGGTTTTTTCGTTAAAATAAGAACCGTAAACAGTATTGATGGCACCAAAATCATTCATGTCCATAATGAAAATCGAAGTTTTTACTACATTTTCAAAGGTCATATTTGCTGATTCTAAGACTGCCTGAATGTTTTTCATTACTTGGTTGGTTTCGTCAGAGATGTTGGCTGTAACAAGCTCTCCGCTTGCCGGATTAATAGCAATTTGTCCAGAAGCATATAGCGTGTTTCCAGAAAGAACGGCTTGGTTATAAGGTCCGATCGGAACAGGCGCTTTCTCGGTAAAGATTATTTTTTTCATAGTGAAAACAATTTTATAAGGTTATTTTTAGAAATTGGTATTGCTTCTTTTATTGTACTTAATGTCACTTAAAATTCCAGATTTTATTCCAATAAAGAAATTCCAGTTTGAATATTCTCCAAGTGGCGTCCAATTAAAATCCATTCTCCAACTCAATAAATCTCTTTCAAAACGCAATTGCGTAAAGGTAATTCCCTTCTGAACAAAATCATAGCCGCTCGAGATTCCACCTTTCCATTTAGGAGTAATATCTGTGTTTATAGATATCATAACTGAATTTCCAATAATCTCATTTTCACGACGCGCATTTCCATAGGTTAATGAATAAGCTAGCGTCATGTCCCAAGGAAGTTTGGCTCTAAAAAATTCCGAAATTACATCAGTAGAGTCATCTTCGTCATCAAACTGACTTCTACGAGAATCAGTTAAGTCTACATTACTTCCAAACAAATCATCTTCACGACCACCATTTCGTTCGCTTTGTTTATTGTCTTTTTCGCCAAATTCTTTACTAGAAATAGAATAATTCATCGTTAAATTTGCGCTTGTCAATCGAAATAAGCTTCCTCCGTTATTAATATTAAAGACATCAATAACATTCCCAGAATTGTCAATTGCATACGGATTTAAAGTTGCTCCGAAATTGACACTCATTTTATTATCTAAAATTTGCGTTCCACCACTAACTCGAACTGGTTGCCAAGCTAGTGTGTTTTTCCCGTCTGCATCAAAGTTATAACTGGTCGAAAAGTTAAGATTATTCAAAAGCATCATCTTTTTCGGATCTGTTTTTGTACTGTCTTTATCGGTCACTTTCGCTTCAAAAGTGTTACTCAAATCAAAACCTACGATGTTGGAATTTGTTTTTCCTGGTGAACCGTAAATTCCGTTTTCAAAACGGGTGTAGTCTCCTAATTTTCCAGTAGCATCAATGGCGTAGGTATCGTAATATTTTTCGAAACTAGGCGTATAGCTGTAGCTTACAGATGGACGCATAACGTGGCGAATGGCTTGAATTTTTTTAGTTTCACCAAAGTTAAAAGTTCCGTAAACTGTTGTACCCAAACTAGATGATAATGAATAGGTTCTGTAGGCATCAAAGCCATTAACCACTTCATCAATTACTGCACTTTCTTCTGGATCGTAGTATTTTTTTCTAGTTTTATTATACCAAATTTCATCGTAATTCGCACTTGCACTCGCACTAAAATATTTAAAAACTTTAAAGTTAGTACTAATCGGAATGCTGTGTTTGAAGCCTAACTGCGCATCGTCGAACATCGCCGATTTAAAAAACAATGAATCTGTTGTTTTAATGCTGTTTTTACCGCTTAAATTATACTGTAAGTTGATGTTTTTAATCAATCCGCGCTTCACACCATCTTTACCAACAAAAGGATAAATTCGGTCCACACTGGCTTCTAGTGACGGCAAAGTCATGTTTATTTCTTCTGTTTGTGTATTTTGCGAATGTGTAGCCGTCAATGCTGTGCGTATTTGCGGAACTGTATTGAATGTTTTACTATACGAAACCGAAGAACTCAATGTGTTGTTCAAATTTGATCCAACATTCACTTGGTTGATCGATTGTTGAAAGTACTTACTGCTTCCCATATTTACCGAAGCAGAGAAATTAGAATTCGGACTTGATTTGGTATCTCTAGAATGCGACCATTGAATATTATAAATGGATTGTTTAGAGTAATCTGGGTACCCTCTTTCACTTTGAATTAAATTCTCGTAACGCAAATTTAAGTTTCCGCGGTAGCGATATCTCTTGGCATACGATGACTCAAAACGCATTGCATAACTACCATTAGTATAATAATCGGCTAAGGCAGTTAAGTCGTAATTGTCACTTAAGGCAAAATAGTAACCTAAGTTTTGTAATGAAAAGCCACGAGTATTGGAGTCATTATAACTCGGAATAATAATTCCAGAATGGCTTTCTTCGGTCATCGGAAAGTAAGCAAAAGGAAGTGCTAAAGGAGTAGGTACGTCAGCAATTACCATATTGGTAAAGCCAACGATTACTTTTTTTCCTGGAATAAATTTTACCTTATTGGTCTGAAAATAATATTCAGGATTGTCAATGTCTTTCGATGTTGTAAATCGTGCTCCCTTTAAAAAGTACACCGAATCATTTTCTTTTTTTGTAATGGCCGCTTTAATTCTAAAATCGCTTTGCTCAGTTCTAGAATTCCAGATTAGAGCCTTTTTTGTTTTAAAATTAAATCGAATAGAGTCGGGTTGTACTACGTTTGCACCTTGTTTAAAATTTGGATATTGAATAAAGGCTCCAGTAGAATCTTTAATACGTCCGGCGTATACTTCATCTTTACCATAATCTAGCACTATTAAGCCAGATTTTAATTCGATATCATTATAATACAATTCGGCTTCATTATATAAAGTGATTTGTTTTTTTTTCTGATCGATTCGCGCGTAATCTTTGGCAACATAGCGCACTTTTCCATCTAAAAATGTTTTCTTAGTTTTTACAGTATCTAGCTTTATAGTGTCTGTAACAGATTTACTTAAGCTATCTTCCTGTACAACAGCAGGAATGCTAACTTTTTTTTTCTTTATATCCTGCGAATAAATAGAACCACCTCCTAAAGTAAGGAAAAATGATGCTAAAACGATATTAAATAAGTTTGTATGCAAAGGTTTTAATGCTATTTTTGTAAAAATGTGGCTTATTTTTTGAAGTGTCAGACTTACAAATTATTTTTTGTCAAAAATAGGCAAATAAAAATTATAGCTACAGTGTTTAATTAAATTAACTTTTAAAAATGAAATTCAATTCTAAGAAATTTATTTTAATTGCGATAGTATTATTGTTTTCAAATAGTTATCTCTTTTCTCAAAACAAGCATACATTTACTGTTGTACTTGATGCGGGACATGGCGGTAAAGACCCAGGAAATTCCTATCATGGTTTTGTAGAAAAAGAAATTGCACTTAAAACTACTTTAAAAGTAGGGCAATTATTAGAAAAAGATAAAGATGTCAAAATAATTTACACACGTACTTCGGATGTATTTATTGAATTAGCAAATAGACCAAAGGTTGCTAATAAAGAGAATGCAAATCTATTTGTTTCTATTCACTGCAATTCAGTTAAAAACTTAGCTCCTTTTGGTACCGAAACTTTTGTAATGGGATTGTCGCGACATGATATGAATCTGGAAGTAGCTAAAAGTGAGAACTCTGTGATTTTATTAGAAGACAATTACAAGCAAAAATACCAAGGTTTTGATCCGAACAAACCAGAGTCATTAATTGGACTTACGATGATGCAAGAGGAAAATTTAAATAGCAGTATTAATTTAGCAACTAATATTCAGGATAATTTTACCAATAATCTAAAAAGAAATTCGAGAGGTGTAAAACAACAGCCTTTATGGGTTTTAGATGCTGCTTACATGCCAAGTGTTTTAATTGAGTTAGGCTTTTTATCAAATAAAGAAGAAGGTAAGTTTTTAAATTCCGATGATGGACAAAATAAAATGGCAAAACAAATTGCCGATGCTATTTTAAATTATAAAAGTAAATATTACGGTGAAAAGTTTATTGCTGCGTTAGAGCCTTCATCAAGAGAAGAGGTAACCAAAAGTAAAAAAGTAGACGAGTATTCAACCGTGAAGCAAGTTAGTTCTCCGGGTGGTGTTATTTATAAAGTGCAACTTGCTGCAAGTTCTCAGAAATTAGCCTTGAAACCAGAAAATTTTAAAGGATTAAAAAACATATCTTGTGTGGTTTCTAATAAATTGTATAAATACATGTACGGTGAAACTTCAAATATCGATGAAGCACGAAAAATGCAACAAGAAGCTAGAAAAGCTGGATTTGCCCAAGCGTATGTAGTTGAATTTAACTAATACAAACTAAAGTATTAAAGAGGTAGTTAGTTACTACGTGAAAAATAAAAAGGAACTATAAAATTTTAATATTGATGAATAAAATTAAAAAGTATTTTTTTGACTCATTATTGTTTGTACTGTTGCTAGGTTACAGTTCTGCTTATAGTCAAAACAATAGTTTCAAAGTAACTTTAGACGCAGGTCACGGCGCTCACGATTTTGGAGCTGTTTATAGTGGTCGAATCGAGAAAAATATAGCTTTGGCCATCGTTTTAAAAGTAGGAGTATTATTAGAATCGTATGCTAATGTAGACGTTTCGTACACACGTAAAACGGATGTATTTATAGATTTGGTTGAGCGAGCAAACATAGCCAATCGGGCCAATGCTAATATTTTTGTATCCATACATTGCAATGCGAGCAAAAATACCACTGCCTTTGGTACAGAAACCTATGTAATGGGTTTAAGTAAAACGGCATCAAACTTAGAAGCAGCAAAAAAGGAAAACTCTGTTATTACTTTAGAGCAAGATTACAAACGTAAATATGAAGGTTTTGATCCTAATTCGCCAGAATCAATGATCGGAATGACTTTAATGCAAGAGGAATATTTAGAGTATAGTATTTCTTTGGCTAGTAAAGTAGAGAATGAATTTGATAAATTAGGAAAAAAATTGCGCGGTGGTGGAGTAAAACAAGCGCCATTTATGGTTTTGCATAAAGCTTACATGCCTAGAGTATTAATAGAAACAGGCTTTATTTCTAATCCTGAGGAAGGAGATTTATTAAACTCTGAACATGGACAAAATGAAGTAGCAAAGGCGATTGCAGACGCAATTATTAGTTATAAAAAAGAATATTTTGGTAGTGGAACTGCTGAAAATATTGAAATTAAACCAGTTGTAAGAGAAAATGCTCCAGCACCTCTTCCAGCGGTGACGGTTGTTGATGGCGTCTTTTTTAAAGTTCAGTTGATGGCGAGCACAAAAAAGTCGGCCTTGAATCCTAAGAATTTCAATGGATTAAGTCCAGTTTCTGTAGTATACGAATCTAATGTTTACAAGTATACGTACCAGCAAACTGCTGATTATGAAAAAGCAAAGTCATTTTTGAATGAGGCAAAAAGCAAAGGATACCCTTCAGCGTTCTTGGTTGCGTTTAAGAATGGTCAGCGAATCAACATCCAAGATGCGATTAAATAATCGCATAAATTCGATTAATTTATATTAAATTTGTACAAAATTCAGATATTTTGAAAGTAACAAGAGAGATCAAAACGGCAGTTTTAGTAATTGCATCAATATTATTATTTATTTGGGGTTATAGTTTTTTAAAAGGAAAAGAATTATTTACTAGCTACACTACTTTGTACGTTGTTTACGATAATGTAGAAGGCCTTTCTGCGTCAGCACCAGTAACATTAAATGGGTTAACGATTGGTAAAATAAGTGGAATAACAATCGACGAAACTACAGGCAAGCTGAAAGTAAGCATGCAAATTAAAACAGACTTTCCAATTTCGAGAACAAGTACTGCTACTATGTACTCACCAAGTCTGATCAGCGGCAAGCAAATCGCAATTCATCCTAATTTTGAAGATAAAGAATTAATAGAAGACAATCAGTTTTTAGCTAGTTCTGTAGAGTTAGGTTTGACAGATTCATTAGGAGAAAAGATCGAGCCGATACAAAAAAAGCTGCAAAAATTAATGTCTAATATCGATTCACTTGTCACAGGTTTAAATAATGTTCTAGATAAAGATGGACAAGACCATTTAAAGAGAAGCTTAGCAGAATTGAGTCATACTGTACAGCAATTTCACAGAGCATCGACTAGTATTAATTCGTTGTTGGACCAAAACAAGTCTCAGATTAATGGAATGGTAACGAACTTCAATAAAGTGTCAAGTAACTTTTCTAAGATTTCAGATTCTATAAATAAAGCAGATTTAGGAAAAACAGTCAGAAACTTAAACTATACTTTAGGAAAAGTTGACGTTTTAATGGGTAATTTACAATCTGGTAAAGGAACTGCTGGCAAATTATTAAATGATGAAGCTTTGTATAATAATCTCAATTCGACTTCGCAAGAATTAGAGTTACTTTTACAAGACCTTAGGTTAAACCCAACCCGTTATGTAAATGTTTCTTTATTCGGAAAGAAAAATAAACCGTATGTTGCTCCAGTTACAGATTCAATTTCTACAAACAATTAATTTTATTTAAATATGAATTACCTAGATAATATTTTGTTTGCTATTTTATTAATTATTGGTTTTGGTTATTTTGCTTTTAACGTAAAAAAACTAATCAGAAATATTAATTTGGGAGCAGCTGTCGATCGAAAAGATAATCCCAAAGCAAGATGGGCCAACATGGCTCTGATTGCATTAGGCCAATCGAAAATGGTCAAAAAGCCAATTGCAGGCGCATTGCATATTATAGTTTACGTTGGTTTTGTAATTATTAATATCGAATTATTAGAAATTATTATTGACGGACTGTTTGACACACATCGTGTTTTTGCTCCGTTAGGAGTTGTTTACGATGTTTTAATTGCCTCGTTCGAAATACTAGCATTTTTAGTGTTAGTGGCTGTAATAGTTTTTTGGATTAGAAGAAATATCATTAAAATCAAAAGATTATTTAATAAAGATTTAGAAGGATTTCCAAAAAATGACGCGAATTATATTTTATACTTTGAAATTGTTTTGATGTCATTGTTTTTATTAATGAATGCATCCGATTATCACTTGCAAAATCTTCCCGAACAATTTTCTCATTTTATCAAAGCAGGAAGTTTTCCAATAAGTCAGTTTATTGCTCCAATTTTTAACGGAATGAGTAACGAATCTGTGCTGATGTTAACTGAATTATTTTGGTGGATGCACATTATTGGTATTTTAATTTTTCTGAACTACTTGTATTTTTCTAAACACTTACACATTTTATTAGCTTTTCCCAATACATATTTTGCAAATTTAAAACCGATGGGACAGTTTGATAATTTAGAATCTGTGACCAAGGAAGTAAAGTTAATGATGGACCCAAATGCAGATCCTTTTGCTGCGCCAGCGCCGGTTGAAGGTGAAGCGCCAGCTAAATTTGGTGCAAGCGATGTTCAAGATTTAAATTGGGTACAGTTAATGAATGCATACACATGTACCGAATGTGGACGTTGTACATCAGCTTGTCCTGCTAATCAAACGGGTAAAAAATTGTCTCCTCGAAAAATTATGATGGATACTAGAGATCGATTAGAAGAGGTAGGTAAAAATATAGATACTAATAAAGGTGTTTTTGTGCCAGATAATAAAGCGTTATTAAACGATTATATTACTCCAGAGGAACTATGGGCGTGTACGTCTTGTAACGCTTGTGTTGAAGAATGTCCAGTAAATATCAATCCACTTTCTATTATTATAGATATGCGTAGATATTTAGTAATGGAGCAAAGTGCTGCTCCAATGCCATTAAACACAATGATGAGCAATATTGAAAATAACGGTGCACCTTGGCAGTACAATCAGCAGGACCGATTGAACTGGAAAGACGAAAATTAGATAGCGTAATCTCAATCAAAGTTAATTTTCAAATTGAAATGAATTTCTAAAAGAGAATTATTTTTTTATTTTAAACAAATAGCCCTAACCTATAAATATCACACCATGTCAGAAAATTTAGTAGTACCCACAATGGCAGAAATGCTGGCTCAAGGCAAACAACCAGACGTATTGTTTTGGGTAGGATGTGCGGGAAGTTTTGATGATAGAGCAAAAAAAATAACGAAAGCATTTGTAAAGATTTTAAATCATGCT
This sequence comes from Flavobacterium sp. TAB 87, assembly GCF_001529295.1. Taxonomy (GTDB): domain Bacteria; phylum Bacteroidota; class Bacteroidia; order Flavobacteriales; family Flavobacteriaceae; genus Flavobacterium. Next base: position 209,208 of record NZ_LLWK01000036.1, on the reverse strand, counting down.
AATGTATCATTCGCCGTTTTAGGAACAGAGGAAAGCTGTACAGGTGATCCTGCAAAAAGAGCTGGAAATGAATTTTTGTTTCAAATGCAAGCCATGATGAACATTGAAGTTCTGAACGGCTACGAAGCTAAGAAAATTGTTACTGCTTGTCCGCATTGCTTTAATACGATAAAAAATGAATATCCAGAATTAGGCGGAACTTACGAAGTGGTTCACCATACGGAGTTTCTTAAATCGCTTTTAGATGAGGGAAAATTAACAATCGAAGGAGGGCAATTTAAAGGTAAAAAGATAACTTTTCATGATCCTTGTTATTTGGGTAGAGCAAATAATATTTATGAAGCACCGAGAGATTTAATTCAGAAATTGGACGCCGAGTTATTAGAAATGAAACGTTCTAAAGCTAATGGTCTTTGTTGTGGAGCAGGAGGAGCGCAAATGTTTAAGGATGCAGAACCTGGTACGAAAGAAATAAATATTGAAAGAACTGAAGATGCTTTAGAAGTTCAACCAGATATTATTGCTGCTGGCTGTCCGTTTTGCAACACCATGTTGACCGATGGTATAAAAAATAAAGAAAGAGAAAGTGATGTAAAAGTGATGGACATCGCTGAATTAATTGCTACAGCAAACGATTTGTAATTGTATTATAAAGCGTGGAATTTCAATTTTAAAACAATAAGTTATGTACGTACCTTTTGACGATTTACCCGAGGATTCTAGAATTTGGATTTACCAATCGAATAGAAAATTTTCTGATGAAGAATTTTCAGCTATTGAACTAGATTTACAAGATTTTTTGAAGGACTGGGCCGCACACGGAACAAGTTTAGAATCGTCCTATTTATTAAAGTACAATCGATTTATAATTATTGCTGTAAATCAAGAGGTTCAAGCTGCTACAGGTTGTTCAATTGACAGTTCGGTAGAATTTATACAAAGTTTAGAACGAAAATATGAAGTTGATTTGTTGGATAAAATGAATGTAACTTTTAAACAAGGCGAACACATCGCACACAAACCTTTAATTGATTTCAAGAAAATGGTCAAAGATAAGTCGGTTACTGCAAACACAATTGTCTTTAACAATTTAGTTAATTCTATACAGGAATTTAATGAATCATGGGAAGTTCTTGCCGAAGATAGTTGGCACAGTCGCTTTTTTTAGGATTAATAAACACCTATATGCAAACCGTCTTCATTATAAAGACGGTTTTTTTTGTATTTATAAATTTATTCAACAAATTCTAAAGTGGCAAATTCTTTTGGTTGATGAAAACCGTAGGTTTTACTGACATAACTTTTTAGCGATTGGTATTCTGTTGTCATCCCGAAGTCAATTCTAAACAAATTTGCTTTCCATTTCGTTCCAATTTTAGGGGTTCTAAAATTAGCAGAAACAATGGATTTTAAACTTTCGAACGGAATTTCAATTTCAACCGTGTAACCATCTTTTACAATTTTTGAAATAGTTTTACTATTTTTTAAGTTCATCGATATATCAGTTTTCCATCCGCCACAATCTTTAGAAATACAGTGAACTATCAAATCATATTGACTAGAATAGGCATTAACTCCTAATTCTAGGTACTGCCTTCCATCACCATCTGGATCAATAAAAACTTCAACTAAATCATCAGTACTAAAAATGTAGGCATCGTTAATGCGCTCTTTTCCAATTATTTTTGTGTCCATGCATTTAAATGCAATAAATAAACTGATTTTATTCCACGAAAGTGCAGCATAAGTTAATTGCGTTGGTTTTTGCCCTGAGTTATGAATGGCAAACGGACCTAAAAAAGGAGTTTCCCAATCAGACAAATCACCATCAATCTTTATGTTCTTTTTTAATTGTGGCACCAGGACATTTTGTGCAGAAGCTTCCATTGAAGTAAAAATAAGAACTAGGTAATAAAATAACTTTAGTTTCATAATAGGTTGGTCACTTTGGGATTTCAAATATAAGATTAAACTGTTAAACATTACCAGTTGGTAATTCAAATAGATTTATCTTTTACTTTGATTGGTTACATTTGTCTCAAATTTTAGCAGCATTCACTGCTAGCCATTTAATAATATAAAATTTTATGAAACAATACATAGCTTCTTTAATTGTCGCATTTTGCGCTGTCGACGTTGCCAATGCGCAGGGTCTTTTGGATAAAGCTCCAACTCAATTTACACATCAAGATACTTTACGTGGCAGTATTACACCCGAAAGAGTTTGGTGGGATTTAAAATACTATCATTTAAATGTAAAAGTAAATCCAAAGGACAGTACAATTGTAGGCTCCAATAAGATACGATATACTGTTTTGAAGGAATATAAAACAATGCAAATCGATTTACAGGAGCCAATGCATATTGATAAAGTAGTTCAGGATGGAAAAGAATTAACTTTTAAAAGAGATGGAAATGCTTTTTTTATCGATTTAAAAGCAAGTCAAATTATAGGACAGTCCAAAGAACTTACTGTGTTTTTTGGCGGAAAGCCGAAGGTAGCCGTTCGCCCGCCTTGGGATGGTGGAATTACATGGAGAAAAGATGCTAATGGTCTTGATTTTATTGCATCCTCCTGTCAAGGTTTGGGGGCTAGCGTTTGGTGGCCCAACAAAGACCATATGTACGATGAAGTAGAGAAGATGTTGATTAGTGTGAACGTACCTGGTAATTTAACGAATGTTTCAAACGGTCGATTACAAAGTGTGAAAAAAGAAAAAGATGGTACAAGAACCTTCAACTGGTATGTTTCTAATCCTATTAATAATTACGGAGTAAATATAAACGTCGGTGATTATGTGAATTTTTCGGAAAAGTACAAAGGAGAAAAAGGCAATTTGGACTGCAGTTATTATGTTTTAAGAGATAATGTAGGAAAAGCGAAAGAACAATTTAAGGACGTACCGAGAATGATTGAAGCTTTTGAGCATTGGTTTGGTCCTTATCCATTTTATGAAGACAGCTATAAATTGGTTGAAGCTCCTTACTTGGGCATGGAACACCAAAGCTCTGTTACTTATGGTAATGGTTTTAAAAACGGTTATTTAGGTCGTGACTTAAGCTATTCTGGCTGGGGATTAAAGTTTGACTTTATTATAATTCACGAATCAGGACACGAATGGTTTGCTAATAATATTACATACAAAGATATCGCTGACATGTGGATTCATGAAAGCTTTACCAATTATGGCGAGAGTCTTTTTGTAGAGTACTTTTATGGAAAAAAAGCAGGATATGAATATGTACGTGGAGTTAGAAAGAATATTGCCAACGACATTCCAATTATTGGAAAGTACAATGTCAACAGTGAAGGTTCAGGCGATATGTATTATAAAGGAGCGAATATGTTGCACACTTTGCGACAGTTGGTTAACGACGACGAAAAATGGCGTTCTATTTTACGGGGTTTAAACAATACTTTTTATCATCAGACGGTTACGACTGAGCAAATTGAAAAATATCTTAGTATTCAAAGCGGTATAGAATTGCAAAATTTTTTCGATCAGTACTTGCGAACTACGATGGTGCCAACTTTAGAATATTATTTTACCGAAAATCACTTGAGTTACCGCTGGATTAATTGTGTTACAGGTTTTAATATGTCTGTAAAGATTAACTTGAATGGAGTAGAAGCGCTGTTACATCCGACCACAGAAATACAAGATTTAAAAACTACAACTTATCAAAATAATTTAGTTATCGATGAGAATTTTTATGTAGCTGCAATGGATCTTTCAAAATAACATAAAGACTACCTATTTAAAAACCAGTCTAGAGACTGGTTTTTTTTTTATTAAAAAATAATTACAATTTTTTCATAGAATAGAACGCCATAGAAAGCTGTTTATTTTACTGCTGCAATAATTACATTACTTTGCAGATTGTAATAAAAGTTTAATAACTATGCTACTATTTTTATTCCTGACTATGTACAAAAAAAATGGGTTCGACTTTAATTAAAAAGTCAAACCCAAATTTTTTAAAGTGACACTATGTTTAAGACAGTATCAGTATTTCGATTGTATTATTTTACTTTAAAAGTAACTCTTCTTACAATTTGTCTAGCTTCTGCTGAGTTTTTGTTTACTGAAGAATCTTCACCGTTAGCAATAACGTTTAATCTTGAAGCATCAATTCCTGCACTTGTAACTACATTTTTAACCGCTTCTGCTCTTCTTAGAGACAATTGTTGGTTATAATCAGAGTTTCCAATTTCGTCAGAGTATCCAATGATGTCTGCAGATTTAGAAGGATTGTTTTTCATATATTTTACTAAGAAATCAACACCTGATAATGAAGCATTTGTTGGTTTTGACGAATTAAAGTCAAAATATACATTTACATAACCATCATTAATTAATTGCTCTACAGTTCCATTTGTAGCAACACTACCTTTTTGACCGTAAGTTGCTTCTAAATAGCTTTCTAATTCGTCTGGAACACCGTTTTGATTAGTATCAATAGCTTGTCCTTTAGTATTAACAGCAACTCCAGCAATAGTGTTTGGCTCTAAATCATATAGATCAGCAACACCATCTTTATCAGAATCAACAAGACCTGTTTCGATCAAACCTACTCTATATTCTAATTCACTAGTTTTATCTTCTATGAACCAATCTGCATGTTTCTCGTTTTTACCTAAGTAAAATGTTAAACCAACAGAACCGTTCAATAAAACTCCGTCAAAAGAACTAGAAGTTGTTTGTCCCATTCCGTCAAAATTGTTTTGTTGTTGACCGTGAACGATTCCAGTAATGTCTCCTGTTAAAACAACACTGTTGCTTAATTTGATTTGACCTGTCATTCCCATTATTCCATGGCTCATGTAGTCTTTTCCATTAAAACCATTTTCTGATTGTAATTGAGATACTCCAAATCCACCGTGAGCTAATAAACCTAATGTATTAGTCCATGTTTCAAAATCTAAAACTCTACCTAAGTTTACAACCCCTTGTAAACTTGTTCTCATGTATTTTGAGTCGAAAGAAGCAGTATTGTCTCTTTCTTGAAATTCATCATATCCAAAGTCTAATTTTAAACCTACTTTTGGATTAAACATATATCTAACACCTAAATCTGCATGAAAAGGGCTAAGTGTTGAAGTTGAGTAACCAGGAGTCATTGCTCTAGTTGGTTTGTTTAAACCACCATTAAGTTCGATAGACCATCTGTCGTACGATTTTTCTGGAGCCATGTTAATTGCAACCGGTGTAGCTTCTTGCGCATTAGCCGCAAAAGACATAAATATAATTGATAATGATGCTAACTGTTTTTTCATGATATTAATTTTAATTTGATTTTTGTAAGTGTTTCTGTTTTTAAAATGTTTGACAAATATAGGCAATGAGTTCAATTGATAGTTGTATATCTGATTACATAATTCCCATGTTTACGGGACTTCAGTGTTAATCTTATCGTAATTTTAACAATATTTTACTTTGTTTTTTACTCTTTTAATTTATGTAATTGGTTTTATATTAGTAGGGTACGAGCTAATTAGACTAATAATAAACAAGATTTGTTGTTAATCGAAATTGTTAAAAACTGATTTTTACTTTAACAAAAAATAATACAATTTTTTTTAATTTGTAGGTTTAAACTTATTATAAAATAAAGGTTTTTAAACGCAAAATCAGAGATTTTATTGTTGCGATTTTGCTTTTTTTCAAATGTAGTCTTGAAATCGACCATAGAGTACAGTATAAAACGCAATTACAACAGTCCTTTCCAATTTTATTGTAATTTTTCTAAATTAGATTTTTTTTACAGCTATTCCTTTTGCTTTTATTAACTTAACATAAGTATAAAAGATGACCTATCGTTATCGCTTTTAAATCTCATACGAATGCATATCTTTGTACACTTTATAATTTTATCACCTATATATGACATCAAATACAAGAAGGTTTCCGGCAGAGTGGGAAAAACAACAAGGAATCGTTTTATGTTTTCCTTATAATGGTACCGATTGGCCAGGAAAATACGAGGCGGTACAGTGGGCTTTTGTAGAGTTTATAAAAAAGGTTGCGAGTTATGAAACGGTATTTTTGGTTGTTGTCGATCAAAAGCAACAAGATAAAGTAACTGATATGTTAGAAAGAGCGCATGTAGCTTTATCAAATGTTGAGTTTGTAATTCATAAAACCAATAGAAGTTGGATGCGTGATTCGGGGCCAATTGTGGTTTACAACGGAAAAGAAAGAGAAGCACTCAATTTTAATTTTAATGGTTGGGCAAAATATAAAAATTATCAGTTGGATAGGGGAGTGCCTTTAAAAATTGCTACACATCTTGATATCCCATTAACGCAAGTTATTTATAAGGGAAAACCAGTTATTGTAGAAGGTGGCGCTATTGATGTAAATGGTAGAGGAACATTATTAACATCGGAAGAATGTTTGATGGATCCAGCAATTCAGGTTCGTAATCCTAATTTTACCAAAGAAGACTACGAAGCAGTTTTTAAAGAATATTTAGGTATAACCAATGTGATATGGTTAGGAGACGGAGTAAAAGGCGACGACACCCACGGGCATATTGACGACTTATGCCGTTTTATAAATGAAGATACCATTGTTACCATTATAGAAACCAACAAAAATGATCCGAATTATGCACCATTGCAAGATAATTTAAAGCGTTTGCAAAATGCAAAGTTAGAAAACGGAAAATCACCTGTAATTGTGACGCTGCCAATGCCAAAACCAATTGAATTTGAGGAATTAATTTTACCAGCGAGTTATGCTAACTTTTTAATTTTGAATAAATGCGTTTTGGTTCCCACTTTCAATGATGCTAATGATAGAGTAGCTCTAAATATTTTAGCAGAATGTTTTCCAGATAGAGAAGTAATCGGGATTAGTGCAGTAGATTTAATATGGGGATTTGGTACCTTACATTGCTTGAGCCAGCAAATTCCAGAATAATAAAATTTTTGAAAACTCATAAAAAAAAACTCTTACTTATTTAAAAGTAAGAGTTTTTTTGTTTTAATTTTTAGCTGTTACTCTAATTCGGGAACCGGTTCATCTTCAATAAAATCCAATTCTAATGCCCGAACGGTTTGCACTGCATTTCCTGCAATACCTCGAATAGAGCCGTACATTCCTAATGTATTACTCACCACTTTTTCAATTTGTTTTTCTCTTTGTTTCCAAATGCGTTGCATTGCTCTTTTTTCAGAATCTAGATCCGATTGCATCTGAGTAAATCCTTCGACAATTCCTTCAATTTGCAAACGAAATTCGTTACTGGTTAAGAAGTCATATAGCATTGCCATTTTATCTCCTTTATTTTCTTGCGCTTGCACTGCTTGACTGACCTGAATTAATGATTGTCGCAAGACATTACTCAAACCTTTAAATTCGTCGTAAGTACAAATCCAAATACCATCGCGCATTCCCATTCGATCCATTCCGCTTGGCATAACTTCGGTGACTAAAACGCCAATGTTTGCTTTTTTATCGCGAATATCATTTTTGAATTTTTCAATCCAAGCTGGTTGAAAGGCTTTGGTTCGTTTACTCTCATAATAAATAGAACCACAATTTTGAAGTTCACGAGTATTTACAATCTGCAAGCAATCGGCGCCATTAGCTCCTTTTTTTATCTCGTCAATACTATCCAAAGGAAAGTTATTCGCCAACCATTCTTCAATTGCAAGCTCCATTATTTCGCCTTGCAGTTGCATTGAACCTTGCTCTTGCTTGCGTTTCATTTCTTCGGTTAACTTTTTCTGTTCTTCAAGCTGCTTTTGTAGTTCCTTAAATTTTAGTTCGTTTTTATCGTCTTCTTGTTTTCTAATTTTTTCGCGTTCTAAAACTAAAGTCAAATTCAGTTGTTTTTCTGCTTCTGCCTGGATTGCATCTTTCATTTCCAACTTTTCACGTTGCAGTTTAGCAATTTCGCCTTCCATTTTATTAAGCTCTCTGATTTTTGCTGATTTTTCCGAAAGTTCTTTTTCCATCAATGACAAAAGGTCTTTATTTTCGTCATTGAGTTTTGTTTTTATTTTTTCGGTAATCTCTTTTTCTGCCAATTTTTTTTCACGCTCTAAGCGTTCTGCAAAAAGTTCGTTTTCATGCTTCTTTTTGGCTTCAAATTCCAATTTAGCTTTTTCAAATTGCTCGTTTTTATGTGCTAATTCTTTGGCTTGAATAGTTGCTTTTTGCTGGTACTCTTTTCGGATACTATCTTCAAGCTGGTGCTTTAAAATATCATTAACATCGATTGTTGTGCCGCAATTAGGACATTGAATTGAAGACTGCTCTGCCATTTTGAAAAAGATTATTTAGTAAAAGAAGGTTTTTGCGCTAAGGTATTTAAAAGATAGTTTAAAAGTGCTAAACTTTTAAAATTGATAAGTTTTGAAGTAGTAGAAATTACTACTTTTAGAACTACTTATTTTTTATTCGACGACGGTCGTATTTATAGGAATAAAAAAATAACATAATCAAGTAGTTAAAAAGTAAAATAGATTCTGATAGTATAAATTGTTAGAATTTCACTTTAAGTCAGAATTAAATTATTTTTTTAATTACTCTTAATTTGTGCGTGTGCTTATTAATTTCCGGATTGTAAATACCTAAATGATCCAAACGGTCAATACGAACTTTACCACTGGCATGAATGATGTAATTATTATCCATTATAATACCCACATGGATAATATTTCCTTCATCATTATCAAAAAAAGCTAAATCACCTGCTTCACTTTCTTCAATAAAACTCAAAGGTTCTCCTTCACGTGCTTGTTGCGAGGCATCGCGCTGTAATTTGTATCCATTTAGCTTGTAAACCATTTGTGTAAAACCAGAACAGTCAATACCAAAAGGTGTTTTTCCGCCCCAAAGATAAGGCGCGTTTAAATACATAAACGCAGTATTAATTAAGTTGCTTTTTGCTTTTATTCCGCTTGTTCGTGTTCCTTCAAATTCAAAATTAGCGGTATTAATTTCACTATTATTTAAAAAAGATAGAGAAGCTCCTAACGGAATGGGTAATAATAAATTATCTGGAGCAGTAATATAGTCAATTAAATCAGCATTTAAAATAATTGATTCTTCACTTAATTGCTTAAAGTTTTCTTCGGAAATAATTTGAAATTGCTTCGAATCTACCCAACCCTCGTAACCATCAAACTGAATTTTTATTCGCGCCCATTGCTTGTCTCGCTCTAAAATTTCTATATGTTCACCAAATAAAAGCTGTGTAATTATTTCGCTTCTATCACTAGGTTCAAATCGTACGGGCACTATGGCAAGGTTGCAAATTCCGAACATTTATGTAATTTATTAGTTAAAAAATTTAGCGCTATGTACATTGTCTACATAACGCTAAAAAGTAATTTAAGCTCTTTCTATGACAATTGCCGAAGCACCACCACCACCATTGCAAATGGCCGCTGCTCCAATTTTTGCGTTATTTTGTTCTAAAACATTTATTAAGGTAACAATAATTCTCGCTCCTGAACATCCAAGTGGATGACCTAAAGAAACTGCTCCACCGTTAACATTAACTTTGTTGTTCTCTAATTCAAGTATTTTTGAATTTGCTAAACCAACTACTGCAAAAGCTTCGTTAAATTCGAAATAATCTACGTCACTAATTGAAATTCCTGCTTTATCCAATGCTTTTGGAAGCGCTTTTGCTGGACTTGTTGTAAACCATTTTGGTTCTTGAGCAGCATCTGCATAGCCATTAATATAGGCTAGTGCTCTTAGGCCTAAAGATTTTGCTTTTTCTTCACTCATTAAAACCAAAGCAGCAGCACCATCATTTATGGTAGACGCATTTGCAGCAGTTACTGTTCCGTCTTTAGTGAATACAGCATTTAATGAAGGTATTTTGTCTAATTTAACATTGGTATATTCTTCGTCTTTTGAAACAATAATTGGTTCTCCACGTCTTTGAGGTACTTCAACAGGTGTAATTTCGTTATCAAATTTACCATCCTCCCAAGCTTTAGCACTTCTCTCGTAAGACTGAATAGCGTAATTATCTTGGTCTTCTCTAGATATTTGATATTCGCTAGCACACATATCAGCGCAAACTCCCATTGCGTTGTTGTCGTAAGCATCTGTTAAGCCATCTTTTTGCATTCCGTCAACCATAGTTGCAGGACCAAACTTTGTTCCGTTACGAAGGTGTAGATAATGCGGAATTTGGCTCATGTTCTCCATTCCCCCGGCAATCACAATTTCGGCATCACCGCAAGCAATCGCTTGAGCGCCTAACATCACTGACTTCATTCCAGAGGCACAAACTTTATTAATAGTAGTACAAGCAACGTTTTCAGACAAACCGGCGTAAATGGCAGCTTGGCGCGCTGGTGCTTGACCAACTCCAGCTTGTACCACATTACCCATGTATACTTCGTCGACTAATTTTGGATCTAATTTTATTTTGTCTAATGCGCCTTTAATGGCAGCAGCTCCTAATTTTGGTGCTGAAACTGTAGATAAACTTCCCATGAAACTTCCGATAGGTGTTCTAACGGCAGAAACGATAACAACTCTTTTGTTCATTTTCTGTGTATTTGATTAGTATAGCAAATTTACTGTTTATTTGTAGATATTCAAATTTTGGAGGTTTCTATTCGATTTTAAAATTTTATTTTAAAATAATATAAATTCTATTCATTTGATAGTGAAGTCTTTTAGATCTAAACTCAAAATAATATAAAAAAAAGCATCAAAATACTTGTCAGTTCTCTAATGATGTCATACCTTTGCCACCGCAAAACAGGACAAGTTTCCTTGAGCTTGGAGAGTTGCCTGAGTGGCCGAAAGGACTTGTTTGCTAAACAAGCGTATGGGAAACTGTACCAAGGGTTCGAATCCCTTACTCTCCGCTTCAAGTTTTTTGCCTTACGGGGTGTAGCGTAGCCCGGTTATCGCGCCTGCTTTGGGAGCAGGAGGCCGCAGGTTCGAATCCTGCCACCCCGACTACAATAATTAGTGGATACTAATTAATATTTGAAATATTGGACGCATAGCTCAGTTGGATAGAGCACCTGCCTTCTAAGCAGGCGGTCGAAGGTTCGAATCCTTCTGCGTTCACTATAATAATTAAGCCTTTACAGAAATGTAAGGGCTTTTTTTATGACTTTTTACGAAAGTTTAAAAAATAATTTTGATCTTTTTTAGATTTTTTCTTCAAAATTTTGGAACAAAAGATAAAAAGTCGCTCTATTTGTTGAAGTTACATCCGTTTTATTGTCTAGGTAATTGTTTTGAGTAAATGATTACTGGCAATTTCCTTAATATCAACGGAAAATTCATAATAATTATCCGTACTAGAGGTAGTACTCTAATTTACGGCGTAGATTAACTGAAATGTAAAATCAGTGGCCAGCTTTAGTTGTTCTGATGAGTAAAAGTGAAGGTGCTAAATTTAAATAGTGAATTGATCCAAAAAAAAAATGATTGTCTAAATTTAATAGACAATCATTTATTTAAAATTGAGTCCTTTAGACTGAAAAATTAGCGGCTATTTAATTTACCTTTTTCTCTAATTATGTCAGCAATTTTACGATTATCTATTTTGCTTTCTAACCACGAAATAATATCTAAGTATAAAAATGCCCGCTTTTCGTAAGTGTTTTTTTCGAGTTCAATAAATCGCTCTCTCATTTTAATGAATTCTTTTTTAATATCACTTGGATAAAAGTTATTCAAGTTCTTTAAAAACTTTATAATTTCTTTTTGAACTTCATGTAAGTCGTTCATCTTTAGTAGAAATTTATACGTATTTTTTAACTGATTTTCTAAGTAGTAATCTTTTCCTAACTCATAATGGACAATTAGACACAATATTCGAGAGAAACACATTAAATCTTCTCTCATCGAAAGATTCTTGTTGTTTATGATTTTCTCCAAATAAAAAATAGACTCATTGTATTTTTCATTTCCAAAATAGATGCAAGCAATTTTATAGTAGAACATCATTTCGTGATGCTCGTCTAAGTGCTCGTTGTGAATTTTAATTTTTTCTAAAATTTCAGGAATCAAATATTCACTTTCTTCGAAAGATGCTTCTAAAATATGAAGATTTAATTTGTTGTTGTATAAATACAGAAAGGACAAAGAAGCGACATTATCATTGACTGGAAATTTTGGATCGTTAATGGTTTCCTCCAGTAAATTCAAGTACTTTTTAAAGTTCGACTTGTATTTTAACATATATAATGATTCCAAAAAGTAATGATTTCCCTTTAAGAAAAACACTGGGTTTTGATAAATCATATTCGGATTGTCATAAAATAAATTCACCCATTTGTAGGCATATTTATAACTAGCCAAAAAATCTTGAACTAAAAAGCTGCGCCACAAATTGGCATTATAAAACCAATATTTCTCTCTAAATCCGAATTTATTCTCGTCAAATTTAGAAATGTGTTTTTGAAAATAATCATCTATATAACGGTATTCTTCGTCATTTTTTACGTAACCTGTTTTTAGCATTATGCCGTACAATTGCAAAGACAAATTCGACAATTTACTAGAAATGGTATTGCGATAATTCAATTCTTTGGCTTGAACTACTAATTCATCAGCTCGTCCTTGAATACTTCGAGTAATATATTGTGATTCAATCAGCTTTTCAAATTCAACAATTTCATAAGCCATGTATTTCTCATCGTGCTCCATAGCTTGTATTTTAGTCTTATCTAAAATTTTCAAACTCTGTCTGTAAAGTCCTTTATTGTATAAGATTCCTGCAAAATCCATCTGCTCGCGCAATTGATATCGAACATTTTGACTTGGTATATTCAATCGGATACTTACTAAAACTTGTTTGTATAAGTATGATTTTAAGTTAGATAGCTGTACTTTTTTTATACTTCCACTTTTTAAAATCAACTTCTCATCATAGTTTTCTGACTTGTCTAAAATGTTAAACAATTCAATAAATTTTGTATTCGAACTTGTTTCTAATCGGCTTGCAAAAATTTTGAATTGTCTTTTTTCAGATTTCGAGAGGGATTTTATCAATACAAATAAAAAATCTTTTTGATGGTTAGCCATTGTAAAATATAATAATGTAAATAACTGATTTTCATTTAGTTATATGATTATAACTAGTCGTATCAACAGTATATTTTGGATTAAATGAATTTCTTACTTGAGTATAAGATTATATGTTTGTTATCAAGATGTGAAATTACATTAAATAAATGAAAATGAATAGAGAGAAAGTTCAAATTTTTGATACCACTTTGAGAGATGGTGAACAGGTCCCTGGATGTAAATTAGATACAAAACAAAAATTAGTAATTGCAGAACGCCTCGACCAAATGGGTGTTGATGTCATTGAAGCTGGTTTTCCTGTTTCTAGTCCTGGTGATTTTTTGTCTGTTTCTGAGATTTGTAAAATTGTAGAAAATGCTACGGTTTGCGGACTAACACGAGCGGTTAAAAATGATATTGATGTTGCAGCAGCAGCTCTTAAACATGCCAAGAGACCGAGAATACATACCGGAATTGGAACTTCAGATTCTCACATCATTCACAAGTTAAACACGACAAGAGAAGATATTATTGCAAGAGCAAAATTTGCTGTTGCTCATGCGAAAACTTATGTGGAAGATGTAGAGTTTTATGCTGAAGATGCTGGACGAACAGATAATGCTTTCTTAGCGCAAGTTTGCGAAGAAGTTATTAAAGCTGGAGCGACAGTTCTTAATATTCCTGATACTACCGGCTACTGTTTACCAGAAGAATACGGTGCAAAAATTAAATACTTAAAAGAAAACGTAAAAGGTATAGAAAATGTAATTATTTCATGTCACTGTCATAATGATTTAGGAATGGCAACTGCTAATTCTATTGCAGGAGCGGTTAATGGTGCAAGACAAATTGAATGTACTATTAATGGTATTGGAGAAAGAGCAGGAAATACGGCTTTGGAAGAAGTGGTGATGATTTTTAAACAACATCCCTATCTTAATTTAGATACCAATATTAATACTCGACAATTGAACGAAATGAGTCGTTTAGTATCAGAAAGTATGGGAATGATGGTGCAGCCTAATAAAGCGATTGTTGGTGCGAATGCTTTTGCGCACAGTTCGGGTATTCACCAAGACGGTGTTATTAAAAACAGAGCGACCTACGAAATTATGGATCCATTAGATGTTGGAGTAAATGAATCGTCCATAATTCTTACCGCTCGTAGTGGTAGAGCAGCTTTGGCTTATCGTGCTAAGAAAGTAGGTTATGAACTTACAAAAGTGCAATTGGACTTAGTTTATATTGAGTTTTTAAAATTTGCAGATATTAAAAAAGAAGTAATCGATGAAGACATTCATCAAATCGTTGAAGCTTGTCGATTGGAAGTTTGCTTGTAAAAGAACTAAAAAAGTAGCACAAAATGGAATTAAAAATTGCAGTTTTAGCAGGAGATGGAGTGGGACCAGAAGTTGTTTTGCAGGCTAAAAAAGCTTTGCATGCAATTGCAGACGTTTTTGAGCATACTTTTATTTTTGAAGATGCGCTCATGGGAGCTGTCGCAATCGAGCGAACAGGAAGCCCATTGCCAGAGCAGACTCTAAATTTATGTTTAAATACCGATGCTGTTTTGCTTGGTGCAATTGGCGATCCTAAATTTGATAACAATCCGTTAGCAAAAGTACGTCCAGAACAAGGATTGTTAAAACTACGGAAATCACTAGGGTTGTTCACAAATATTCGTCCGATCAAACCCTATCGACCATTGCTAAATGCATCTCCTTTAAAAAGAGTTATTATAGAAGGAGTTGATTTTGTAATTTTTAGAGAATTAACGGGTGGTGCTTATTTTGGAGAAAAAAAAATAAACGAGGCGGGAACTTATGCGTCTGATTTATGCGAATATTCAAAAGAAGAAATTACGAGAATAACACATTTGGCCTTTCAGGCGGCTCAGAAAAGACGCAATAAAGTAACATTGGTTGATAAGGCAAATGTTTTAGAAACGTCTAGACTTTGGCGAAGAGTAGTAAAGGAGATTGCTGCACAGTATCCTTCTGTAGACTTAAACTTTCTCTTTATCGATAATGCTGCAATGCAAATTATAGTAAATCCAAAACAGTTCGATGTTATTTTGACAGAAAATTTGTTTGGAGATATTTTGTCGGATGAAGCAAGTGTAATTACAGGTTCAATTGGATTGCTAGCATCGGCATCTTTAGGCGAAAAAAATGCATTGTTTGAACCGGTTCACGGATCGTATTCTAAAGGAAAAGGAAAAAACATTGCGAATCCAATTGCCTCGATTTTATCTGCAGCGATGCTTTTAGAACATTTTGGTTTACAAGACGAAGCAGGCAAAGTATATGAAGCGGTTGAAAAAGCTATAGAATATCAGGTAGTTACTAAAGATTTAAAGCCTGACTCTAACTTTGGAACAAATGATGTAGGAGATTTTGTAGCAAATTATATTTTAAGCAAAGATGATTTGCTTTATTTCAATAATGATAACGTTCATATCGGTCAATCAACAATAGTCTAGTTGATTATGTTAAATATTTAAAAATAATAACAAGAAGAATGTGAAATGTTGATTTTTTATTTTTTTAGGTCTAATGCTTTTTATACATTTGTCCTATCAAAAAGTAAAAATGAAAAATTCAATTATTATTTCTTCTATTATTAATGTCATTGTGATAATCACAACGGATTAGGGAAGCGTATAAATATAATTGAAAAATAATATTATAAACCTTCCAGTAAATTGGAAGGTTTTTTTTATATAAAAAAATTAAAATTACACAAACAAACTATAATGGAATTAAATAAGTACAGCAAAACCATAACGCAAGACGAGACGCAACCCGCTTCTCAAGCCATGTTCTATGGCATTGGATTAACGGAGGAAGATCTTAAAAAAGCGCAGGTAGGAATTGTCAGTATGGGTTACGACGGAAATCCGTGTAACATGCACTTAAACGATTTAGCAAAAGATATAAAGACAGGTGTTTGGAAAGAAGATTTAGTAGGACTAATTTTTAACACGATCGGAGTAAGTGACGGTATTTCAAATGGAAATGATGGAATGCGTTTTTCTTTGGTTTCTCGTGATGTCATTGCAGACTCAATTGAGACGGTAATGGGAGCACAGTGGTACGATGGTTTAATTGCTGTTCCTGGTTGTGATAAAAACATGCCTGGGGCGTTAATAGCTATGGGAAGAGTAAATCGTCCCTCTATTATGGTTTATGGAGGATCGATCCATCCAGGAAAATGGAAAGGAGAGGACTTAAATATTGTTTCTGCTTTTGAAGCTTTAGGAAAAAAATTCAGTAATTCTATTTCTCCAGAAGATTTTAAAGGTGTGATTCAAAATGCTTGTCCGGGTGCAGGTGCATGTGGCGGAATGTATACGGCAAATACAATGTCTTCAGCAATTGAAGCATTAGGAATGAGTTTGCCTTACAGTTCTTCAAATCCAGCTTTAAGTCCAGAAAAAAAACAAGAATGTATTGATGCCGGTAAAGCTATTAAAATATTATTAGAAAAAGATATCAAACCGAGAGACATCATGACTCGTAAAGCATTTGAAAATGCAATCACAATGGTAGCTGTTTTAGGAGGTTCAACTAATGCAGTGATGCATTTGATTGCAATGGCTCATTCTGTTGGTATCGAATTGACGTTGAAAGATTTTCAGGACATTAGTGATAAAACGCCATTACTAGCAGACTTAAAGCCTAGTGGTAAATATTTAATGGAAGATTTACATAATGTAGGTGGTGTTCCTGCAGTAATGAAATATTTATTGAAAGAAGGTTTCTTGCACGGGGAATGTATGACTGTGACAGGTAAGACTATCGCTGAGAATTTAGAGTCAATTCCTGCTTTACATGATGGTCAAGAAGTAATCTTTGAAATTCAGAAAGCATTAAAAGCTACTGGGAATATTCAAATTTTATACGGTAATATAGCTTCAGAAGGTTGTGTAGCTAAAATTAGCGGTAAAGAAGGTGAGTTTTTTGAAGGTACGGCAGTTGTTTATGAAAATGAGAAAGATGTAATTCGAGGAATACAAGCTGGTGAAGTTAAACCAGGAAATGTCGTCATTATTCGATATTGTGGTCCAAAAGGTGGTCCAGGAATGTCTGAAATGTTAAAGCCAACCTCTGCGATTATGGGTGCTGGTTTAGGCAGTACTGTTGCACTAATTACAGACGGGCGTTTCTCTGGAGGTTCTCATGGTTTTGTAGTAGGGCATGTTACACCAGAAGCGTATGAAGGTGGCGGAATTGCATTGATTGAGAATGGAGATTTGATCACAATTGATGCTGTCAAAAACACAATTAATATGAATATTTCTGACGAAGAATTTGCGAACCGTAGAGCTAATTGGAAACAACCAGAATCACCTATCAAACAAGGTGTTTTACTCAAGTACATGCGTTCGGTCTCTAGCGCTTCTGAGGGATGTGTAACTGATAAATAATGTACAGATAACTGAAAAGTAAAAGAATTTTAAAATATTTTTTTTCAGTTTTTTAATAATATTCAAAAGGATGGAAACAACAAGAATATCTGGCGCAGAAGCCGTTATTAAATGTTTATTAGCAGAAGGTGTAGATTTGATATACGGCTACCCAGGTGGAGCTATTATGCCAGTTTACGATGAATTATATAAATTTAGAGATCAACTGCATCACGTTTTAGTGCGTCACGAACAAGGCGCTACGCACGCCGCTCAAGGATATGCAAGAGCTACAGGAAAAGTGGGTGTAGCAATTGCAACGTCGGGACCTGGAGCTACAAATTTAGTGACGGGAATTGCAGATGCACAAATTGACTCGACTCCTTTAGTATGCATAACAGGGCAAGTGGGTAAACACTTACTAGGATCAGATGCATTTCAAGAAACCGATATTATTGGAATTTCTACTCCAGTTACTAAATGGAATTACCAAGTTACAGAAGCTAGTGAAATACCAGAAATTATTGCAAAAGCTTTTTACATTGCACGTTCGGGTAGACCAGGTCCAGTCTTGATTGATATTACAAAAAATGCGCAGTTCGATTTACTTGATTTTAAGTATGAAAAATGCACTAGTATAAGAAGTTACAATCCTGTACCTAAACTTAAAATTGAATCAGTACAGAAAGCAGCAGATATAATCAATTCAGCAAAAAAACCTTTTATTGTTTTCGGACAAGGTGTTATATTGAGCAGAGCAGAAGAAGAGTTGAAAAAGTTAATTGAAAAAACCGGAATTCCAGCGGGATGGACTATTTTAGGATTATCTGCCTTACCAACCGAACATCCTTTGAATGTTGGAATGTTAGGAATGCATGGTAATTATGGACCAAATGTATTGACTAATGAATGCGATGTTCTTATTGCTTTAGGAATGCGTTTTGATGATCGTGTGACAGGAGATTTGAAAACTTATGCTAAACAAGCAAAAGTAATTCATTTTGAAATTGATCCTGCAGAAGTTGATAAAAACGTAAAAACAGAAGTAGCTGTTTTAGCTGATTTAAAAGAGGCATTGACTGCTTTGCTTCCTTTATTGAATGATAACAAACACGAAGATTGGCACAATGAATTTAAAGAGAAAGCTAAAATTGAATTTGAGGCTGTCATCGATGAGGAATTAAAGCCAACTAATGGAAAAGGAATTTCAATGGGTGAAGCTGTTGAAATGATTAACAAACATTCAAAAGGTGATGCCATTATCGTTTCCGATGTAGGTCAACATCAAATGTTTGCTTGTCGTTATGCAAAATTTAATTCAACTAAAAGTAACATTACTTCGGGAGGTTTAGGAACAATGGGATTTGCACTTCCAGCTGCAATTGGAGCGAAGATGGGAATGCCAGAGAGAGAAGTTGTTGCTATTATTGGCGATGGTGGATTTCAAATGAATATTCAAGAATTAGGAACTATTTTTCAATCTAAAGTACCTGTTAAAATAGTTGTTTTAAACAATGAGTTTTTAGGAATGGTGCGTCAATGGCAAGAATTATTCTTTGATTACCGCTATGCTTCAACTGAAATGGTAAATCCAAATTTTGTGGCTATAGCCGAAGGATATTACATTAAAGCAAAGAAAGTTACAAAACGAGAAGAACTAGATGCTGCAGTTGCCGAAATGCTCGCTTCGAAAGATTCGTACTTTTTAGAAATAATGGTAGAAAAAGAAAATAATGTATTTCCAATGATTCCAACAGGAGCCTCAGTTTCTGACATCAGATTAAGATAATAGTTATGGAAGATAATAAAACATTCACCATCTCGGTGTATTCAGAAAATAATGTGGGTTTATTAAATAGAATATCTGGAATATTCTTAAAAAGACACATCAACATATTGAGCTTAAACGTTTCAGAATCGGAAATTGAAAATGTTTCGCGCTTTATTATTGTAGTGGATACTACAGAAAAATGGGTTCGAAATATTGTAGGTCAAATCGAAAAACAAATCGAAGTGATAAAAGCATTTTACCACGTTGATGACGAAACTATTTTCTTAGAAAATGCATTGTTCAAAATAAATTCTAGGTTGGCAGAAAATCAGGATATTAAGGATATTATAGCTAACAGTAATTCGGTAGTTATGACTACAGAGCATGATTTTTTTGTAATTTCAAAAGCTGGAAAGCGTGCGGATATAAATGAGTTACATGCACAATTAAAACCGCATGGTATCATGCAATTTGTTCGTTCGGGTCGAATTTCTGTATCAAAAGAAAAAATGGAAATTTCGCAACTGTTGCAAGAATTCAAACAAAATTAAAAACAAAATAAATTTAAGACTAATAATTAAGAGTAGAAAATGGCAAATTATTTCAACACATTACCGTTACGATTACAATTAGAGCAACTAGGAGTTTGCGAATTCATGGAGCAGTCAGAATTTGCTGATGGAATTACAGCTTTAAAAGGTAAAAAAGTAGTTATCGTAGGTTGTGGTGCTCAAGGTTTAAACCAAGGTTTGAACATGAGAGATTCTGGATTAGACATATCATATGCTTTGCGTCCTGATGCAATTGCAGAAAAAAGAGCTTCATTTAAAAATGCTAGTGAAAACGGATTTAAAGTAGGAACTTACGAAGAGTTAATACCAACTGCCGATTTAGTTTGTAACTTAACGCCAGATAAGCAACATACTGCAGTAGTAACTGCAATTATGCCTTTAATGAAAAAAGGGTCTACATTAGCTTACTCTCACGGTTTTAATATTGTGGAAGAAGGAATGCAAATTCGTAAAGATATTACGGTTATTATGTGTGCACCAAAATGTCCAGGATCTGAGGTTCGTGAAGAATACAAAAGAGGATTTGGAGTTCCAACACTAATCGCTGTTCATCCAGAAAATGATCCAAATAATATTGGTTTAGATCAAGCAAAAGCATACGCCGTAGCAACTGGAGGTCATAAAGCAGGAGTTTTAAGATCATCTTTCGTTGCTGAAGTAAAATCAGATTTAATGGGAGAGCAGACTATTCTTTGTGGTTTGTTACAAACAGGATCTATTTTATGTTTTGATAAAATGATAGAAAAGGGAATTGACGCAGCATATGCTTCAAAATTAATTCAGTACGGATGGGAAACGATTACTGAAGCTCTTAAACACGGAGGCATCACAAACATGATGGACCGTTTGTCTAATCCTGCAAAAATTAAGGCATTCGAAATTGCTGAAGAATTGAAAGACATTATGCGTCCGTTGTTTCAAAAACACCAGGACGATATTATATCTGGAGAATTTTCTAAAAATATGATGATCGACTGGGCAAATGACGATAAAAATTTATTGACTTGGAGAGCTGCTACAGAAGAAACTAATTTTGAAAAAACGGCTCCACAAGAAGCTGCAATTTCAGAACAAGAGTATTTTGATAACGGCCTTTTAATGGTTGCAATGGTTAAAGCAGGAGTTGAATTGGCTTTTGAAACAATGACTGAAGCAGGTATCATTGAGGAATCAGCATATTATGAATCATTACATGAATTACCTTTAATTGCAAATACAATTGCAAGAAAAAAATTATTCGAAATGAATCGTGTCATTTCTGACACTGCAGAATATGGTTGTTATTTATTTGATCATGCTTGTAAACCATTATTAGTTGATTTTATGAAAACAGTTGATACAAATGTAATTGGAAAATCTTTTTCAGTATCAAATAGCGCAGATAATGCAGTTTTAATTGCAGTAAACAAGCAAATTCGTCAGCATCCTATTGAAGAAGTAGGAGAGTGGTTGAGAGAGTCAATGACTGCAATGAAAAAAATTGGTTAATTAAAATTTTGGAATTACCGCACCAAGAGTGTGTCGGAATTTGCAATGTATTCTTTTATATAATATTTTGAATTAGTAAGCACTTATTAAAAATTAAGGATATACTTGTAAATTGCTTTCACTTAACTTCAAAGGGAGTTAAGTGAAGTAATTCCTATTACTATTTAGGTTGTAAAATATAGCTCTAGATTTTGATAAAGTTGCTTCTAATTCTGATGTTTTAAGAATGGAATTTATAAACAGAATTTGGGTTAAACAAAAGAGAAAGAAGGCATGATATAATTATATTATGCCTTTTTTATTTGACATAAATAAGAGGAAAATATTTAATAATTAAATTTTTACCTTAAAAAAGTAATTTAAATTACACAAAATATAATTTTTAGTTAAAATTTATAAATTAAATAATTATTAGAATCGAAGTAGTTTTAATACATTTATAAAAAAAAAATTGAGCAAACATGAGTTATTTTAAAATTGAAAATTTAGAACAATATTTTAAACATTATAATAAGTCAGTTCGTGAACCAAGGAAGTTTTGGGGAAAAATTGCCGAAGAAAATTTCACTTGGTATCAACATTGGGATAAAGTAGTTGACTTTAACATGGTTGATGCTGGAATCAGTTGGTTTTCGGGAGCTAAAGTTAATATTACAAAAAACTGTATTGACAGACATTTAAATAAAAGAGGCGAGAAAACGGCTATCATTTTTGAACCTAATGATCCTTCAGAAGAAGCATTGCATATTACATATAATGATTTATACGAGCGAGTTTGTAAAATGGCTAACGTTTTACTGGAGCAAGGAATCAAAAAAGGAGATCGTGTGTGTATTTATTTACCGATGATTCCAGAATTGGCTGTATCTGTCTTGGCTTGCGCTAGAATTGGAGCGATTCATTCTGTTGTTTTTGCAGGATTTTCTTCTTCTGCAGTAGCAGCAAGAATTAACGACAGCGAATGTAAAATGGTTATTACATCGGATGGTGGTTTTAGAGGAAATAAATCGATTGAATTAAAATCGATTATCGATGAAGCATTAGAAGCTTGCACTTGCGTTGAAAAAGTATTAGTTGTAAAACGTACCAATACACAAGTAAAAATGAAAGAAGGACGCGACCAGTGGTTGCAACCGTTATTAGATACTGCTTCTGCAAGTAATGTTGCAGAAATTATGGACGCTGAAGATCCTTTATTTATCTTATATACTTCAGGATCTACTGGTAAGCCAAAAGGAATGGTGCATACCACTGCAGGTTACATGGTTTATACTTCGTATACCTTTAAAAACGTATTCAATCACGAAGAGAATGATATTTTTTGGTGTACGGCAGATATCGGTTGGATCACAGGACACTCTTATATTGTATATGGTCCATTATTAAATGGTGGAACTACAGTTATTTTTGAAGGCGTACCTTCTTACCCAGATTTTAGTCGTTTCTGGGAAACAATTGAAAAACATAAAGTTACTCAGTTTTACACGGCACCAACTGCCATCCGTTCTTTAGCAAAAGAAAGTTTAGATTACGTTTTAGGTTTTCCTTTAAAATCATTAAAAGTAATTGGATCTGTCGGTGAACCTATAAACGAAGAAGCATGGCACTGGTACAACGATCACGTGGGAGCTAAAAGATGCCCAGTTGTTGATACGTGGTGGCAAACAGAAACTGGAGGTATCATGCTTTCGCCAATTGCATTTGTTACTCCAACAAAACCAACTTACGCTACCTTACCTTTACCAGGAATTCAACCTGTGCTAATGGATGATAAAAGAAACGAAATTGAGTCCAATCAAGTAGACGGAAGTTTATGTATTAAATTTCCGTGGCCCGGAATTGCAAGAACAATTTGGGGCGATCACCAAAGATATAAAGACACTTATTTTTCTGCTTTTCCAGGTAAATATTTTACGGGAGATTCAGCATTACGAGACGAAGTTGGTTACTACAGAATTACCGGTCGTGTTGATGATGTAGTAATTGTATCTGGACATAATCTAGGAACTGCGCCAATTGAAGATGCAATTAATGAGCACCCTGCTGTTGCAGAATCTGCTATTGTCGGTTTCCCACATGATATTAAAGGAAATGCTTTATACGGTTTTGTAATCTTGAAAGAAGCAGGTGAGTACCGAGATAGAGAGAATTTAACTAAAGAAATCAATCAATATATTGCGGACCATATCGGACCAATAGCAAAATTAGATAAGATTCAGTTTGTTTCTGGTTTGCCAAAAACACGTTCTGGAAAAATTATGCGTAGAATTCTTCGAAAAATTGCAGAAGGAGATTTTTCTAATTTCGGTGATATTTCTACCTTATTGAATCCAGAAATTGTAGATGAAATAAAAGACGGAAAAAAATAATACTTACAAAAGCTGCTTTTCATCTAAAAGCAGCTTTTTTTTTATTTGAAAAATTAAAAATGTGGATAAAATTATACTGAACATACAATCTGAAGGTGTTGAATATAGGGTAACAACTTATCAAAATGAATACAGAAGCTTAATGCAATTGATTCGCGATAATTCGTTCTTAGAAGATTTTGGTGACTGTGGAGGAGTGGGACGTTGTTGCACCTGTGTAGTAGAAATTATCTCAAAAGAAATACCATTAATACCGTTTGACGGAAATGAAAGAGCAACTATTCAAAAGCACGATTTAGATGCAGAAAAGTTTCGTTTGGCATGCCAGATTATGATTGATAAAAGTATCGACGGATTAGTCGTAAAAGTATTTCAAGAGTAAATTAATACTTAAAACTATTAGAAAGCGATAAATCTTGCATTGTGTTTTATTACAAGAATTTTGATTTTAACTCAGGAGTTGGAATTAGACAAGATTCCTTTTTGCCATACAAACGATATCTGTTTTTTGCAACATAATCATAAAAAGCATCTCCAATGAAAATAGGAACAATTCGCATAAAGGCTGACATATTCCAAATACCACCAAATTCTTTTGCAATGGCTAGTATGGCCGATGACTTGTAGTAATAAGCAACGCCTGGCTCATATAAAATGATGCTATCCATCTTAGCATAACTAATTCCTATTGTCTTGCAAATTTCAATGCCAAGATCTGATTGTAAAGCTACAAATCGGAAACAATCTTTTTCATCGTGTTTGATAATATATTGAACCGCAGAATTGCAAAGATTACAAACGCCATCAAATAATATTATTTTTTTATTTTGAGGTAGATTTAGCATGAATTTTCTTGATTTTGGGAATCAACTAATAAATTTATAACAAACGTACTAATAGAAACTCGAACTTGCGACTATTAGTATGCGTTTAACAAAAACAAATTACTTTTTAACAGCTTCAACTAATTCTAATTCGTCTAAACTCACTTTTGAAGTGAATATTCCGTAATTAACTGTTGCTTTATTTCTTTCTATATTGTCGATGCTGCCAACCGATCGACCATCGATCATGCGAACGCGATCGCCTACTTTTAAAATTGGCTTGGCTTTTTCCACGACAGGTTTCAGTTTTTTAGCCTTCTTTTCTTCTCTAATTTCTTCAACTTGTACTTCTACTTCTTTAGCAATTTCTTTTTTCTTCTCCGCAATCACTTTAATTTCTTTTGGAGTGGCTTTTATACGTTTAGAATTTTCGATTTCAACAATTTTCAAAAGATCTCCAATTAATTCCTTCTTATTGCTATTGTTAAAATACTTCTGTGAAATATCATCTACTTTTTGACCAATGTAAATTAATTTTTGGTTGCTGTCATACAGTTCTTGATAGCTTTCTAACTTTTGTTTGATTTTTACGTTGATGTTTTCCATCTTTTTACCTTCTTCGCGTGCTCTAGTTTCTTCTTCTTTTAAATTTATCGAAGTTTTCTCAAGCTTCGAACGCTCTTTCTGTAAAGTGGCAATAGTTTTATCAAAACGCACTTTTCCGACCTCTATTTTCTTTTTAGCACGGTTGATCAATCCAAAAGGGATTCCGTTTTTAAGTGCAACTTCAAACGTAAAGGAGCTTCCTGCTTGTCCTAAAACCAATTGGTACAAGGGTTCTAAAGATTTTTCGTCAAACAGCATATTGGCATTGGTTGCAAAAGGCAATTCGTTGGCCAATATTTTTAAGTTAGAATAATGCGTAGTTATAATTCCGAATGCTTCACGATGGTAAAATTCTTCTAAGAAGATTTCTGCCAAAGCACCTCCTAATTCTGGATCAGAGCCGGTACCGAATTCATCAATTAAAAACAGGGTCTTCTTGTTGCACTTTTTCAAAAAGTAGTTCATGTTTTTTAAACGGTAACTGTAGGTGCTTAAATGATTTTCAATAGATTGATTGTCTCCGATATCGGTCAATATTCGATCAAAAAGAAACGTTTCACTTCGTTCATGTACCGGAATTAACATTCCAGACTGCAACATCAATTGCAATAAACCTACTGTTTTTAGGGAGATCGTTTTACCTCCTGCATTCGGTCCAGATATTACGATAATTCGATTTTCCTGTTTTAATTCAATCGTTTGTGGATGCGTAATTTCGTTTTTCGACTTATTGTTTAAGTATAAAATAGGGTGAAAAGCATCTCTAAAATACAAACGACGTTCTTCTGTAATAGCAGGCAAGATTCCGTTAATTTTATTAGCATATTTCGCTTTTGCGGCAATGACATCGATCTCACTTAGAAATTCTTGATATTCTTTCAATAAGGGTAAAAAAGGACGAACAGCATTGGACAATTGCTTTAGTATTCGGGTAATTTCTTCCTTCTCTTCATATTCTAAATTACTTAATTCTCGGGAATATTTCAAAGTTTGTTCAGGCTCAATGTAAGCGATACTTCCAGTTTTACTAGTACCTAAAATAGTCCCTTTAATTTTGCGTCGGTACATCGCCAAAACGGCTAATACGCGGCGGTTTTGAACAAAGCTTTCCTTGATGTCATCTAAATATCCAAGAGTGTTGTATTGCGTTAATGCCGATCCAAAACTTTGGTTAACCTTTCCCCGCACGACGTTCATGTCGCGACGAATATTTAATAGTTCGGGCGATGCATTGTCTTTTATCTCACCATATTTGTCTACCACAACATCAACCAGTGCAATTATATCTTTAGTCAATTCTACTTGCGAAGAACGCGCGTTTAAATTGGGATAGTAATCTTCAAATTTCCTTAAAAAAGTTAATAAAACATTGACAGTTGCCGAAAGCGTAGCAATTTTTCTGAAACTGCCTACTTCTAGAAAACTATCTTCAATCGCTAGAAATTTAATTTCATGAGTGATCGCATCAAAGCCATGATTAGGAATCGCGTTATTGTTATCAAAAGAAGAAACATACTCAGAAGTTTGTTTTAGCGCTTGCAGCAAGCTTTCTTTATCACTGAAAGGTTTAATTGTAAGTGCCTTTTCTTTACCTATCTCTGTATTACAGATAGCTGAAATGGTTTCTAGTATAGTTGGAAATTGTAAATCTTGTAGTGTCTTATCGGTAATGGATATCATATTGGTCCTAAAGTTGTCAAGAAGCAAAGTTACAAAGTTACGCACTGTAAATAAGCAACAGCTCGGGGAGTTTTTAGTAAAAGTTGTCTAAGTTTGTAAAAAATTTGACGCTTATGATTGCCGATCTCAATTCAAACTGGAAAAAAGTCTTAAATTATGAATTACAAAAGCCCTATTTTGTAGCATTAAATACTGTTTTGGAAGAAGAATACCAAACGCATACCTGCTATCCGCCAGCTGAATTAATTTTTTCTGCGTTTAACAGCTGTGATTTCTCTGATTTAAAAGTAGTTATTATTGGTCAAGATCCCTATCATGGAGAAGGCGAGGCTAATGGTTTGAGTTTTTCGGTAAATGATTGCGTTAAAATTCCACCGTCATTGCGTAATATTTATAAGGAAATTCATAGCGATTTGGAGGCTGTTTTTATCCCAGAATCTGGTAATTTAAAACATTGGGCACAACAAGGCGTTTTATTATTGAACGCGTCGCTAACAGTGCGAAAAGATAGCGCAAATAGCCACAAACACCTAAAGTGGAATCTATTCACAGACGCTGTCATTAAAACAATTTCTGAACAGAAAGAAGATGTTGTGTTTTTATTGTGGGGTGCTTTTGCACATAAAAAAGGTGCGAAAATTAATCGAAATAAGCATTTAGTTTTAGAATCGGGACATCCTTCGCCAATGAGCGCCAATCAAGGAAAATGGTTTGGAAATAAGCATTTTAGCCAAACCAATGCTTTTCTTTTATCAAAAAATAAATCTGAAATTAATTGGTTTTAGTTAATTTTTGTAATCGATTCTAAAACAGCTTTCTTTTCATAATTGACCACTTTTAAAATAATTTCTTGATTTTTAACGGTCTTACCTTCAATTATATAAATCTTACCATTTTTATATTTGATATTACTTTGATCAAAATCAACATCACCATGTTTTAGCGTATTTTTCACGTCTACGGTATCGATCCATCCTTCAGCTAGAACTTGAGAAGCTGCATCAGAATAATGAAAAGGTTTAGTTCGTAAATCACTTAAAACTCGCGAATTAGGGAAATAATTACAGCTGGTATCTTTTCCGCCTAAAATAAAAGCTACAAAAAAAGCTCCAATCATTAAACCGAATAAATAATATGCTAAGCGTTGCGGAAATTTCATAAAATATTTTTCGAGCAAAGATAGTCCAAAAATGTACTAAAAAACAAGTAAATTAATATCGTTATGAGGCAAGTCAAACCAATCACTAATAGCTCTGTTGGTTACAATTCCGTGGTACAAATAGATTCCGTTTAAAAGACCTTTATTGCAACGAATCGCACTTTCAATTCCGCCATCTTCGGCAATTTGCAACAAATAAGGCGTAATAATATTACTGATAGAAAGGGAAGCGGTCTTAGAATAACGCGATGGAATGTTAGGAACACAATAATGCAAAACATTGCTTTTTAAGAAAGTTGGTTTTTCATGCGTCGTAACTTCTGAAGTTTCAAAACAACCACCAGTGTCGATACTAACATCTACAATTACAGCTCCTTTTTTCATGTGTTCCACCATAGTTTCGGTAACCACAATCGGACATCGTTCTTTGCCGCGCATAGCTCCAATAGCAACATCGCAACGACGCAAAGCCTTAAGTAAAGTTTTAGGCTGAATGGTCGAGGTAAAAACACGCTGATTTAAATTATTTTGTAGGCGACGTAATTTAGTAATTGAATTGTCAAAAACCTTGATACTTGCACCTAAACCCAAAGCAGTTTTAGCTGCAAATTCACCAACTGTTCCTGCTCCTAAAATAACAACTTCGGTCGGTGGAACACCCGTAATATTGCCAAATAAAAGTCCTTTTCCTAAATCATCGGTAATCATTAATTCGGCAGCAATTAATATCGACGCCGTTCCTGCAATCTCACTCAACGATTTTACTGCAGGATAGGAGCCGTCTTCGTCTTTAATATATTCAAAAGCCAGTGCGGTAATTTTCTTTTGAGTCAACGCTTCAAAATAAGCTTTCTTTTTAGTCTTTAGCTGAATGGCAGAAATTAAGATCGTTTCGGGATTCATTAATTTGATTTCAGCAATTGTGGGAGGTTCGACTTTAAGTAGCATCGGGCAGCCAAATACCTTTTTGGTGTCTTTAGTAACTTCTGCACCCGCATCACTGTATTCTTTGTCTGTGTAACTTGAACTTTCTCCTGCGCCAGCTTCTATCATCACGCGGTGTCCTTGATACACTAGTGAAGTGACGGCATCTGGAGTTAGACAAATACGACGTTCTTGATAACTTGTTTCTTTAGGAATACCAATAAAAAGTTCTCTTTTATGTCTACCTATTTCAAGCATTTCTTCCTGAGGTAACAATTGTTGTTTCGTAAATGGAGTTATTGTAATTGGCATTGGTTCGGCAAAATTAAGGATTCAAATTACGTAAAAATTTTGGAATAAAATAATGCTTAACATATTAAAGCATATTATGTTAACGGCTGTGACTTAAAGTTAGTAATCGCCGCCCATCGGGTTGCAAATCAATAGTAATAACAGAATGATTCTCTGGAATAAGATTCGGTATTTTCTCAGACCACTCAATAAAACACCAATTATTAGAATACAAATAATCTTCGACACCCATATCGAGCGCTTCGGTTTCCTGTTTTAAACGGTAAAAGTCAAAATGGTATACGGTCTTTTTATCATCGGTTTGATATTCATTTACTAGAGAAAATGTCGGACTACTAGTTGCTTCACTAACGCCTAATGTTTTGCAAAATTGTTTTATAAATGTTGTTTTTCCAGCGCCCATTTCGCCATTAAAAAGAATTATTTTTTCAGGATATTGGTCTAAAATTTGTTGAACAACCGATGCTATTTGGTCTAACGAAAACTTAATTTCCATATGTTTGATAAATGATTGGTAATTGCAAAGTACTGAATTGTAAAATTACTCGGCACTACTGATTAATCGCTTGACACTATTTTGGGTTAAAAACTAAAAACGGAATAATCATCTCTTCTAATGAAATTCCCCCGTGTTGGTACGTATTTCTATAATAACTTACATAGTGATTGTAATTGTTTACGTAAGCCAAAAATAAATCGTTTTTTGCAAAAATAAACGAACTACTCATATTTATTGCAGGTAAACCAATTTTTTTAGGGTCTTTAATGTCGTAAACGTCTTTGCTCTCGTACGTTAAGCTTCTTCCTGTTTTATATCTCAAATTTAAACTTGTGTTTTTGTCGCCCACAACTTTAGAAGGATGTTTGACATTAATGGTTCCGTGGTCGGTGGTTAAAATTAGCTTGAAGCCCATCGTTTGTGCTTGTTGAATAATTTCTAAAAGCGGAGAATTTTTGAACCAACTAAGGGTTAACGAACGGTAGGCCTTGTCGTCTGAAGCTAATTCTTTTACGACATCTAATTCTGTTTTCGCATGCGAAAGCATATCAACAAAATTATAAACTACAGTAACCAAATCGTTGTTTTTTAAACCTTTAAAGTTTTCTGATAATTTTTTACCACTTGCTAAATTCGTGATTTTAAAATAATCTTGAACAATATTTAATCCCAATCGCTTCAGTTGCGCGGTTAAAAATTCGGCTTCGTATAAGTTTTTACCACCATCTTCAACATCATTTTTCCAATATTCAGGATGCTTTTTCTCCATTTCCAAAGGCATCATTCCAGAAAAAATTGCATTTCTAGCATATTGAGTTGCTGTGGGAAGTATAGAAAAATAAGGAACTTCTTTCTCGAGTTTGTAATAATTTTGAACAACAGATTCAAAAGCTTTCCATTGATCGTATCTTAAATTATCAATGACAACAAACAAAATTGGCTTGTCTTTCTTTTTAATTTCCGGAACGACCAATTCTTTGAATAAATTATCTGATTGAATCGGACGATCTGCTTTTGGTGCAAACCAATCTTCGTAATTGCGTTCGATAAATTTACCGAATTGCGAATTCGCTTCTACTTTTTGGGATTCGAGAATTTCAATCATTCCTTGATCATTAATATTCTCTAATTCTAATTCCCAGAAAATTAATTTTTTGTATAACTCAACCCAGTCTTCATAAGTGTTGACCATGGCTAATTCCATCGATATTTTACGAAATTCTTTCTGATAATCCATACTAGTTTTTTCAGAAATCAATCGTGAATGGTCTAAATTCTTCTTTAAACTTAGTAATATTTGATTCGGATTAACGGGTTTAATCAAGTAATCGGCAATTTTAGAACCAATTGCCTCTTCCATAATATACTCTTCTTCGCTTTTGGTAATCATAATCATCGGAATAGACGATTTTTTTTCCTTCATTTCCGCAAGCGTTTCTAAGCCGCTCATTCCGGGCATATTTTCGTCTAAAAAAACAATATCAAAATTGTTCTCATCAAAAATAGTGAGGGCATCTAAACCGTTATTGCAAGTAGTAACCTCGTAGTTTTTCTTTTCTAAAAATAGTATGTGTGGCTTTAATAGGTCGATCTCATCATCTACCCAAAGTATTTTTATCTTGCTCATTATATCCCTTTTTTACGCAATTTAAACCTTTATAGCACGAATAAGTACTAAAATTATTATAAATTTATTGAGTAAAATTAGCTTTAAATGGTACTACTTTGATTGTTTATTTCAAAAAATCAAAAAAATTTTTAAATAACTGAATTTTAAAGTACGCACTTAGTATTAAAGAAGATAAAAAAACTGAATTCTAGCTTCGCTGGTTCGAACTATTTTAAAAAAAAATATATATTTTTAGGGCATTATGTTTCTATTAAACGCATTACAGCCTTAGTCTACCTAATACAAAATAAAAAATGAGATACTTATTCAAATTAACAGTTTTAATAATTTTAATGAGTTTTAGAGGGAATTCTCAAATAAAGATTCATAAAATTAAAGAAGTTGTAAAATTAGAATTTGGAGTTGCTTTAGATAGTTTAGGAGTAAAAGGTTCTGTCTTAATTTATGATGTTAAAAATAAAACGAATTATTCTAACAATTTCGCTTGGACAAAAATAGCCGTAATTCCTGCTTCGACATTTAAAATTCCCAATTCTATTATTGCTTTAGAAAGTGGTGTAGTTAACAATGATTCAGCAATTTTTAAATGGGATGGACAAAAGCGCAGATTTAAAAAATGGGAAGAAGATTTATCTTTTAAAAAAGCATTTCAAGTTTCTTGCGTGCCTTGTTATCAAGAAATTGCTAGGAAAGTTGGTGTGCAACGCATGAAACTGTATTTGAAAAACTTACAATATCCAGGAATGGTGTTTGATAGTTTAACAGTAGATGAATTTTGGCTTCAAGGTGAATCTAAAATTTCACAATTACAGCAAATAGAATTTTTAGAGCGATTTTATTTTTCAAAATTACCAATTTCTACAAAGACGGAAACTATCATGAAAGATATCATGATAATAGAAAAGACTGAAAATTATATTTTAAGTGGGAAAAGCGGATGGGGAATGAGGGGAGACTTGGATAACGGTTGGTTAGTAGGATATTTAGAGAAGAATAATTCGGTTTGTTTTTTTGCTACAAATATCGAAATGAAAGATGCCAAGATGGAATCTTTTCCAGCAATTAGAATGCATGTAACCAAAGAAGCATTTAAAAAATTAGAATTAATTAAAAATTGATAGCAGTTATAAATCGAAAGATTTATAATGAGTTCATTATATAAAAGACAAAATTATAAATTAAGTTTTAATGCTAATCTTTTAGTACGGTACGCGCATCAAATGTAAATATTAATTCTATCACTTTATTCAATCATTAAGATTCCCTGAAACAATGGGTAATTAGATAATATAAATTAATTCAGGAATTTGACTTTCTTAGATTTAAAGTTGTTAAACAAATAATAATGTTTTACAATTACATTGTGCGCAATTTAATTGTGTGATATATTTGCAGTTGAAATGAGTAGTATGAAAGATCAATTACAAATTAGCCAGCAAGTTTGTTTTCCTGTTTATGTTTTCGCCAAGGAGATTATTAGTCACTATAGACCTTTACTAGAAGAACTCAAACTCACTTATCCTCAGTATTTGGTGATGATGGTCTTATGGGAATACGAGACGCAAACTGTTAATCAATTGGGAGAAAAATTGAAACTTGATAGCGGTACATTAACTCCGCTGCTTAAGCGCATGGAACAAAAAGATTTTGTTTCTCGCGTAAGAAGTAAGGTGGATGAACGTTCAGTTAATATTTCGCTGACTGAAAAAGGAAAAGCCTTAAAAAATAAAGCAGCTTGTATTCCAAATCAATTAATGGAATCAATGGAAGTTTCAACTGAAGATTTACTTGTTTTAAAAAACATTATTACAAAAATATTAAATAAATAAATACAGAAAATGGCATTATTAGAAGATTTGAATTGGAGGCATGCTGTAAAAGCATACGATTCTACAAAAAAAGTAAGTACAGAAAATATTGATAAAATTATAGAAGCAGCTCGTTTAGCACCAACTTCTTCGGGCTTGCAACCTTTTAACCTAATTGTTGTTGAAAATCAAGAATTAAAAGAAAAGTTAGTAAAAGGAGCTTTGAATCCAGAATGTATGAGAGACTGTTCTCATGTGGTAATTTTTGCTGCATGGGATCGCTACACAGCCGAACGAATTGACAAAGTATACGATCATACTACAGACGAACGCGGTTTAGAAAGAGGGCGATTTGGTAGCTATACCGATATGCTAAAGAAAATTTATCTTGAACAACCTGGCGAAGAAAATTTTGCTCACATTGCAAGACAAACTTATATTGCATTAGGACTCGCGTTAGCGCAAGCGGCAGAATTAAAAATTGACAGCACACCTGTAGAAGGTTTTGACACTAATGTGGTTGATGAAATATTAGAATTAAAAAAGCTTGGTTTAAAAAGTGTTTCGTTAATGTATGTTGGTTATGCCGATACACCAAACGACTGGATTGCGCCGATGAAAAAAGTGAGAACACCGAGGGAAGAATTTTTAATTGAATTTAAATAAGCCGCAATTTGCAGTAGCTTTTATAAAGCGTAAACACTCATAAGTTTAAAGAAGCCTAGCGCAATATTATTTTGTGCTAGGCTTTTTTTGATTTCTCTTTTAAGTATTGTTTTTAAGAACTGTATTTTTTTTGTTGTAGTATATAAATGTGAAAGGGTTGCCTTTTCATAAAAAGTAAAAGCCATTAAACATTGCTATTTAATGGCTTTTTGAATTAATATTACCTAATACATTTTGGTTAAAAATAACCTATTGCCATCCGCCTCCAAGTGCTTTATACAATTGGATAATAGCATTATACTGTTGAAATTTATTGTCTATTAAGCTTAACTCAGCGTTTAGCGCATCATTTTTAGAAGTTAAAACCTCTAAATAATTTACCATTCCGTAAGTAAGTAATTCATCAGAATAACTGCTAGCTAAAATCAAAGCATCTACTTGTTGTGTTCGCACTGCAATTTTATGAGTTTCATTGTTGTATTGTGCTAACGCATTTGAAACTTCATTTCCAGCATTTAATAAGGACTGTTGAAATTGTAATAAAGCTGCTTCTTGATTGGCTTGTGCCACTTCGTACTGCGTTCTTATTTGTCTTTTGTTAAAAATAGGTTGTGTTAAACCGGTGATTACATTAGCAAACAAAGAATTAGCACTAAACCATTCTTTTAAATCGATACTTTGCAAGCCACCCGAAGCGGTTACGGTTAGGCTAGGGTAGAAGCTACTTTTTGCCACATTGGTTTGCTCAAAATTAACGATCAAGTTATATTCTGCAGCAATAACGTCAGGTCTGTTTCTTAATAATACAGCAGGAACACCCAAAGCAATTTGCGGATTAACATTTTGATTTTCTAATGTGCCACGCGCTATGCTTTTAGGATTTTCACCCAATAATAAATTAAGCTTGTTTTCTAGAAATTTTACATTGTTTCTCAAATCGGCCAGAATCAATTCTGTAGCATACTTTTGAGCTTCCGTCTGTTTTACTCCAACCTCATTAACATTTCCTGCGTTTTTAAGTGCTTGAATTGTCTCTATGCTTTGCTCTCTGTTGAGCAATGTTTTTTCGGTAACCTTAATTTGAGCATCTACCGAAAGCAATTCGAAATAAGTCGAAGAAATTAGTGCAATAAGCTCTGATTTTACAGCTTGATTAGCCGCATGAGTTTGCAAATAGGCAGCATTCGCAGCACGTTGATTACTACGAATTTTTCCCCAAATGTCTGCTTCCCAAGATAAATTTCCTGCCAATTGGTATTGGTCAGAACTTCTATTTTGAAGTACCGATCCAAACTGGCTATTTTTAGAAAGCTCAGAATGCGTCCAATCTGCTCCAATAGCAAATGTTGGTAAATATCCCGCTTTTCCTTGCTTCATCATTGCTTCAGAGGCAGTTAATGTTTGCATTGCAATTCTAATATCAAGGTTGTTATCTAACCCTTTTTGAATGTATTGCTGTAAGATAGGATCTGTAAAAATATTTTCCCACTTCATATTTGCAAACGAAATACTATCTGTACTTGTTTCTTCAGTTCTAAAAAGATTGTCCGTTATCACTTCGGGTCTTTTATAATCTTTTGCCACAAAACAGGATTGCAGAAGCAATGCAGTGGCAAGAAGAAGTGTTATTTTGATTTTTCTATTTTTCATTTTCTTCATTTAATAGTGGTGTTTCTTCTTCTGTCGCTGCTACTGGTTTTCCAGAAATGCGCTCTTGTAATCCTTGAAAAATTACAAACAAAATCGGAATAAAAAATACTCCAATAATAGTACCGACCAACATTCCTCCAACAGCACCCATTCCGATAGAACGGTTACCTACAGCTCCAACTCCAGATGCTAATGCTAATGGCATCAAACCAAAGATAAAAGCCAACGAAGTCATTAAAATTGGTCTCAGACGTGCTTGAGCACCTTCAACAGCAGCTTGAACTAAAGGCATACCTTGTCGTCTTCTTTGAATCGCAAACTCAACGATCAAAATCGCATTCTTGGCGAGTAATCCGATAAGCATAATCAGGGCAACTTGAAAATAAATATTGTTTTCCAGTCCTGCTAGTTTTACGAAACCAATCGCTCCAGCTAAACCAACTGGTAATGAAAGAAGTACAGCCAAAGGCACTAAATAACTTTCATATTGTGCACTAAGTAAAAAGAAAACAAATATCAAACTCAATAAAAATACGCCTGCAGCTTGACTTCCGGCAAGGATCTCTTCACGAGTCATTCCAGAGAATTCATAAGAGTACGTTTTTGGTAAATGCTCTTCCGCTACTTCTTGAATTGCTTTAATAGCATCTCCCGAACTGTAACCTGGTTTTGCTTTACCGTTTACGTTAACCGCTTTAAGCATGTTGAAACGTGCTACAGCTTCTGGTCCGTAAATGCGTTTAAAGTCGATAAATTGACTGATAGCAACTTGTTGTCCGCTCGCATTTTTAACGTAAATATTATTGATAGATTCAAGATTTTCTCTATCTGATGGCTTAGCCTGAATCATTACACGGTATTGTTTACCGAATTTGTTGAAATCCGTAGTATATAATCCACCGTAATATCCTTGCATTGTATTGAAGATATCAGTGATAGAAACGCCAGCATTTTTGGCTCTTTCTACTTTAATATCCATTTCATACTGCGGGAAGTTTGGATTAAAGTTAGTAATCGCGTACTGAATTTCAGGTCTTTTCATTAATTCACCTAAAAATTCATTCGACACTTTACTTACCGTTTGCCAGTCATCGTCACCTTTATCTTGAATTTTTAATTCAAAACCATCGGCACTACCAAATCCAGAAACACTTGGAGGCGTAAAGAATAACGCTTTCGCATCTTTAAAGTGTGCTGTTTTCGCAAATAATTGTCCAACAACTGCTTCAACTGATTGATCGTCGCCTTTACGGTCTTTCCAATCTTTTAATCTAATAATGGTAAAGGCATATGAACCACCATTTACACTGTTTAATAAACTAAAACCAACCACACTCATACGTGCTTCTACAATATCCATCGAAGCAATGATTGAATCTAATTCCATTACTGCTTGTTGGGTTTTCTCTAATGTTGTTCCTGGAGGAAGCGTTAAATCTCCCATAATTATTCCTCTATCTTCATTCGGAATAAATCCAGAAGGAGTAGTTTGGAATAATAAAAATGTAATACCAGAGAACACAATTAACGCTACTACTGTTATCCATTTTCTAGCGGCTAAAAAACGCAACGATTGAACGTATTTGTTATTCATGCGGTCAAAACCTGCGTTGAATGCTACGAAGAAGCGATCTTTAAAATTTTTATTGTGATGCTCTGAATCTACATGTGGTTTTAAAAACAACGCACACAATGCTGGACTCAAAGTCAATGCATTTACTGCTGAAATTAGAATAGCAATTGCTAATGTGATCGCAAACTGTTGGTAGAAAACTCCTGATGGTCCACTTAAAAATGAAACCGGAATAAATACTGCCGACATAACCAAGGTAATCGAAATAATAGCACCTGTAATTTCGCTCATCGCAGAAACCGTTGCTTCTTTTCCAGATTTTGCTCCTTGATCTAGTTTGGCGTGCACCGCCTCGACGACGACAATTGCATCATCGACGACAATACCAATGGCCAAAATCATTGCAAATAATGTTAGCATATTAATGGAGAAACCAAGAATCTGCAAGAAGAAAAACGTACCAATAATTGCTACTGGAACTGCAATAGCAGGAATTAATGTCGATCTAAAATCTTGCAAGAAGATATAAACCACAATAAATACTAATATAAAAGCTTCTATTAAGGTATGAATCACATTATCAATAGAGGCATCCAAAAACGTTTTTGTATTAAAAGGAATTACATAATCAACTCCTTTTGGAAAATCAGGTTTAGCATCGTCCAAAATTTGAACAATTTCGGTAATAATATCCTGAGCGTTGGAACCTGAAGTTTGAAAAACTCCAACTGCAACACCTTGTTTACCCATCGCAATATTTTTAGTTCCGTAATTGAAACCTCCTAATTCGACAGTAGCAACATCTTTTAAGTGAAGAAAATTACCGTTACCCGTCGATTTGATTACAATATTTTCGTAATCCTTAATTTCAGATAAACGACCTTTATATTTAATTACATATTCATAAATACCTTCGGCATTTTCACCAAATTTACCAGGAGCTGCTTCTACGTTTTGCTCTTGTAACGCGGCTTGAATCTCTTTTGGACTCACATTGTAAGCAGCCATTTTTTCTGGATCAATCCAGATTCTCATGGAGTAATCTTTTGCTCCAAATACGTTTACTTGTCCAACACCTTTTACACGTTGCAGCTTTGGAACCAAGTTAATTTTTGCATAATTCTGAACATATGTTTCATCAAAATTATCGTTATCAGAGTACAAAGCAAAAAACATCAAAGCACTGGTTTGACTTTTTAAAGTTGTAACTCCCGTTTGCACTACTGCTTGCGGTAATTTACTGGTCGCACGAGCCACACGGTTTTGAACGTTTACGGCGGCGATATCTGGATCTACACCCAATTCAAAATAAACAGATATTTTGGCAGAACCATCATTAGCAGCAGAAGAAGTCATGTAAGTCATTCCTTCTACTCCATTAATTTCTTCTTCCAAAGGAATTACGACACTATTTAGTACAGTTTCGGCATTTGCTCCAGTATAGGTAGCAGTTACCTGGACAGTTGGTGGAGCAATCTCGGGGTATTGCTCGACAGGCAATGACATTAATCCTAATACCCCTAAAATGGTAATTAAGATTGAAATAACGGTCGACAGAACCGGTCTTTCTATAAAAGTTTTTAACATCTTATTATAATTAATTTAGTCCAAAGCAGGACTGTTATTTTATTTTGTTGGAGTTGTAGTAGCAGCTTGACCTTTTGGCTGAGGAACGATTTCTGTGTTCTCTTTCAATTTCGAAGCACCTTCAACAACAATTACTTCGCCAGTTTCTAATCCGTCGGTAACAATAAAATTCAATTCTGATGTACCACTAGTTTGAATAATTCTAGATTCTACTTTATTGTCTTTTTTAACTACGTAGATGGTTTGTTTTCCTTGTACTTCAAAAACAGCATTTTGCGGAACTAAAATCACTTCTTTCTGTTCAATTGGCAAGCGAACAATTGCAGTCCCACCACTTCTTAAAATAGCATTTGGATTTGCAAATTCAGCTCTAAATTGAGTGGTACCAGTTGTTGGATTTACTAATCCGTTCATGGTAGCCAATTTTCCTTTTTCGCTGTATTCTGAGTCGTCAATTAAAACTAGTGAAACCAGTGGAGCGTTTTTAAGTTTTTCGGCAGTAGTTTGTCCTTTAAATGTTTTATTAAAAAACAACAACTGCTTTTCATTCATAGAAAAATAAGCACGCACTATTTTTGTATCAGAAACAGTTGTTAAAGGTGTTTCACTTGTAGAGTTTACTAAACTTCCTTCTCGGTAAGGCAAACTTCCAATTACACCATTTACAGGAGATACAATTGTTCCAAAACCAATACTAGCCGCAATACTTCCATAATTACTTTTTGCTTGTGCTAATTTTGCTTTAGCGGTTTCTAGTTGAACCACACTAATTATATTACGCTCTACTAACGGAACCAAACGATCAGTTTCAACTTGAGCTGCATGCACTGCTGCTTTTGCTGCCGATGCATCTTGATTTAAAGTTTGTGTTTCTAGTTTAAAAAGTAATTGTCCTTTTTTAACTATTTGTCCTTCATCAACGTATATTTTTTGAATGAAACCATTAACTTTCGGTCTGATTTCTACATTTTGCTGCCCTTCAAGATTAGCACTGTAATCTTGATAAGTAACCGCATCTTGTTTTTCTACGGTTTGCACAGGAAAAGGAGCAGGCCCTTGAGCTGGTGCTTGTTGTTCTTTTTTTCCGCAAGAAGCGAAAATAAGGAAAGCAGCGACTATCGATAATTTGATGTTCTTCATTTTTTTTAAGGTTGATTATCTATTATTGTTTTCTAATTCTTTAAATTCTTGTATTGATTCTAAAAGTAACTTTTCCACTTTTTGAACGTAAGCTTGATATGATCTTGAATGTTTTAAACTGTTGCTTTCCTGCTCACACAAAACCGTTTTTTCTCGGTAAGCATGCAGTTTATCGATGATCTTTTTTTCATACTCAATAACTTTTACATAATGTATCAAGCGATCGCTAAAAGGAGCAGCTTTAAAGTGCTTTTTTCGATCTCCCGAAATCGTGTAGTATTGAATTTTATCCATTTTTAAGAGTAAATTCAAATTGGTCGAAACCGAACTCTTACTAGCGTGCATCGTTTCTACAATTGATTCAAACGTCAAACCTTCTTTGCAACCATCCAGAATCAGTAAGGCAAGTATTCTTGCGCCTAACGGAGATAAATGATAGATGGATTCGAAGTGAATACCAAACATTTCAATCAGCTCTTCTTTTTCAGACTGTAAATCCATTTTAGTTTATTTTTATGCAAAATTAATGTTAGTTCGCTAATTACCGAACCAAACGAACTATAATCTTTTGTTAAAAAATTAAACACCCACTTCTACAACTTAAAAACATCGAACTTTTACCTAAAACAAATCCCACTTCTAGCATTGACGATTACTAGTGATAAATATTTAAAAATATTATCCAAAATAAGTAGTAGTTAATTATATATATTTGTCGGGCAAAAAATTGAGTAAATGGTGAACCAAATTAATAAATTAAAAATTTTCAATGATCCAATTTATGGTTTCATTACCATTCCGAGTGCACTCATTTACGATTTAGTTCAGCATCCGTATTTTCAGCGTTTGCGTCGAATCTCACAAATGGGTTTGTCGTATTTAGTTTATCCTGGCGCCAATCATACTCGTTTTCATCATGCTTTAGGATGCATGCATTTGATGCAAAAAGCAATAGAAACCTTGCGTTTTAAAGAAGTTGAAATTTCTGCTGAAGAAGAAAGTGCGCTTTTAGTTGCTATTTTATTGCATGACATTGGTCACGGTCCGTTTTCGCATGCCATGGAAAAAAGCATTGTGGAAGATGTGAATCATGAAGCTATTTCGCTATTATTCATGAATCAGTTAAATGACGAATTTGACGGAAAGTTAAGTTTAGCCATTCAGGTTTTTAAAGGAGAGTACCACAGAAAGTTTATGTTGCAATTGATTTCAAGTCAGTTGGATATGGATCGAATGGATTATTTAAAGCGAGATAGCTTTTACACTGGTGTTGCCGAAGGAAATGTCAATTCTGAGCGTTTAATTCAGATGATGACTGTAGTTGACGACGTTTTAGTTATTGAGGAAAAAGGAATTTACTCGGTCGAAAAATTTTTGCTTTCTAGAAGATTGATGTATTGGCAAGCCTACTTGCATAAAACCAGCTTAGTAGCCGAATTAATTTTAATGAAAGTACTAAAAAGAGCTAAGGAATTGACGTTGAAAGGAGAAATATTACCGTGCAGCGTTCCTTTTCAGTTTTTTTTGCAAAATAAGGTTACTTTTGAATCATTTGATTCTAAAACATTAGATTTGTTTAGTCAAATGGATGATTTTGATATCATTAGCGCATTAAAAGCGTGGCAGACTTATGATGATTTCATCTTGTCTACCTTGAGTAAAATGATAATTAATAGAGATTTATTAAAAATAAAATTAAGCGCCGAAAAAATTTCTGCCGAAGAGGTACAAGCTTTAAAAGAAGAATACGCTGCTTTAAATAACATATCAGTACACGATGCTAGTTACTTTATTTATAGAGGTAAGATAAAAAATCAAGCATACAGTAAAGAAGCAGAACCCATTCGAATATTAAAAAAAGATAGAACAATTGAAGATGTCGTAGAAGCATCTGATCAATTGAATTTGAAATCATTATCTAAATTAGTAACTAAATATTATTGTTGCTTTCCAAAACAACTGATTTAAAATTAACATTTAAAACCTATTTTTTATATTTTTGCCGGAATACAAATGCGTCATGACATTATTTTTGAATAGAAGTAGAGCACTAATACAAGAGTTCCATCTTATTCCTAAATTAAAAATGTAATCAGATTAAGATGAAATTTACAGCAGAACAAATAGCAGGAATTTTAGAAGGTCAAGTTGTCGGCAACCCAAATGCCGAAGTCAGCCGCCTGTCTAAAATTGAAGAAGGAACAGATGGTTCTCTCACCTTTTTAGCAAATCCTAAATACAACAACTTTATATACACAACAAAAGCATCTGTTACCATTGTTAATGAGTCCTTTAATCCAGAATCGGAAGTTAGCACTACTTTAATAAAGGTCGAAGATGCCTACGCGTCTTTTTCTAAATTATTAGAATTTTACAATCAAGTAAAATTAAATAAAAACGGGATAGAAGCAAGCACTCACATTTCAGACAGTGCAAAATATGGAGAAAACTTATATTTAGGAAGCTTTAGTTACATTGGAGATAATGTCGTTTTAGGGAGTAATGTGAAAATTTATCCAAACAGTTTTATCGGCGATAATGTCGTTATTGGTGATAATGTTTATATTTTTGCGGGGTCCAAAATTTATTCGGAAACCGTAATTGGAAACAATTGTACTATTCATTCCGGAACAATAATAGGAGCAGATGGTTTTGGTTTTGCCCCAACCGAAGAAGGCACTTATAATAAAGTACCGCAAATTGGAAATGTTATAATCGAAGATAATGTCGATATTGGCGCAAATACAACGATAGACAGAGCGACTTTAGGATCTACCATTATTAGAAAAGGAGTAAAATTAGACAATCAAATTCAGATTGCGCATAATGTTGAGATTGGTGAAAATACCGTAATTGCAGCGCAAACAGGAGTAGCAGGATCTACCAAAATTGGTAAAAATTGCATGATTGGCGGACAAGTGGGTATTGCAGGTCATTTGGTTATTGGGAATAATGTACGAGTACAAGCCCAATCTGGAATTGGAAGAAATATAAAAGACGATGAAGTTTTACAAGGTAGTCCTACATTTGGATATACTGATTTTAGTAAATCGTATGTTCATTTTAAAAATTTACCCAAAATTGTTGCCGAGTTAGAAGATTTAAAGAAACAAATATTAAACCAAAAAAATGGAAATAATGGTTAAACAGAAGACCATCAAAAATGAAATTTCACTAACTGGTGTAGGATTACATACTGGAAAAGAAGTTACAATGACTTTTAAACCAGCTCCAATTAATAATGGATTTACTTTTGTAAGAGTTGATCTTGAAGGGCAACCTATTATTGAGGCAGATGCTAACTATGTAGTAAATACCCAAAGAGGAACTAATTTAGAAAAATTAGGAGTTAAAATTCAAACTTCAGAGCACGTTTTAGCTGCCTTTGTTGGCTGTGATGTTGATAATGTTATTATCGAACTAAATGCTCCTGAACCGCCAATAATGGACGGGTCTTCAAAATTTTTCGTAGAGGCAATTGAAAAAGCAGGTGTTGAAGAACAAAATGCCGAACGAAAAGTATATGTTGTAAAAGAAGTTATTTCGTTTACAGATGAAGCTTCGGGTAGTGAGATTTTAGTAATGCCGTCAGATGATTACCAAGTTACGGCTATGGTCGATTTTGGCACAAAAGTTTTAGGAACTCAAAACGCAACTTTAAAGAATATTTCTGATTTTAAAAAGGAAATTTCAAATTCTAGAACGTTTAGTTTTCTTCACGAATTAGAGTCATTACTAGAAAATGGATTAATTAAAGGAGGCGATTTAAATAATGCTATTGTGTATGTCGACAAAGAAATTTCGGAAACAACAATGGCGAATTTAAAGAAAGCCTTTGGTAAAGAAGAGATTTCAGTTAAACCAAATGGTATTTTAGACAACCTAACGCTACATTATCCTAACGAAGCGGCACGTCATAAATTACTAGATGTAATAGGAGATTTAGCTCTAATTGGTATTCGTATTCAAGGAAAAGTTATTGCTAACAAACCCGGACATTTTGTAAATACACAATTTGCAAAGAAAATGGCAAAAATCATTAAAATTGAACAGAGAAATCAAGTTCCAGTTTATGATTTGAATCAAGAGCCATTGATGGATATTCATCAAATTATGGCAATGCTGCCACACAGACCTCCATTTTTATTTATCGATAGAATTATAGAAATGTCTGATAGTCATGTAGTTGGTTTGAAAAATGTAACGATGAACGAAAATTTCTTCGTAGGACATTTTCCGGAAGCACCCGTAATGCCTGGAGTTATAATTGTGGAAGCAATGGCGCAAACAGGAGGAATCTTGGTTCTAAGCACCGTTCCAGATCCAGAAAATTACCTAACCTATTTCATGAAAATCGACAATGTAAAATTTAAACAAAAAGTTTTACCTGGAGATACGTTAATTTTCAAATGTGATTTAATCACGCCGATACGCAGAGGTATTTGCCACATGCAAGCCAATGCTTATGCTAACGGTCGATTAGTTGCCCAAGCAGAATTGATGGCGCAAATTGCTAGAAAACCGTAAATAAAAAATCAAGTTTTTAAGAGGTAATTCTTTTAGAAACTTTTTTAAAATATAAATATAAAAAAACACAGATGAATCAACCGTTAGCTTATGTTCATCCTGGCGCTAAAATCGCTAAAAATGTTGTTATTGAACCTTTTACTACCATTCATAATAATGTTATAATTGGTGAAGGAACGTGGATTGGTTCCAACGTGACAATTATGGAAGGAGCTCGTATTGGTAAAAATTGTAATATTTTTCCAGGAGCGGTGATTTCAGCAGTTCCTCAAGATTTAAAATTTGGAGGTGAAGATTCACTGGCAATAATTGGGGACAATTGTACTATTAGAGAATGTGTTACCATTAACAGAGGAACTATTGCTTCTGGTCAGACATTATTAGGTAATAACTGTTTGGTTATGGCTTACGCACACATTGCGCACGATTGTGAAATTGGAAACAATGCGATTATAGTAAATGGAGTTGCTTTGGCAGGTCACGTAATTATTGGTAATTACGCCGTAATTGGTGGTTTGGCTGCAATTCATCAGTTTATTCATGTTGGAGATCATGCCATGGTTTCTGGAGGTTCTTTGGTTCGTAAAGACGTTCCGCCTTACACTAAGGCCGCAAAAGAGCCGTTATCTTATGTAGGAATTA
This sequence comes from Flavobacterium sp. TAB 87, assembly GCF_001529295.1. Classification (GTDB taxonomy): domain Bacteria; phylum Bacteroidota; class Bacteroidia; order Flavobacteriales; family Flavobacteriaceae; genus Flavobacterium. The sequence goes on along the minus strand of NZ_LLWK01000036.1, from coordinate 164,363 downwards.
ATTCCGTTGGTTTAAGAAGAAGAGGTTTTAGCACCGATAAAATAAGAGAAATTCAAGATATTTATAGAATCTTATATCAAAAAAATTACAATACAACTCAAGCTTTAAGTATTATTGAAGCAGAGATGGAAGCAACTCCAGAGCGCGATGAAATTTTAGATTTTATTCGAAAATCATCAAGAGGAATCATGAAAGGATACTCAGGAAATTATTAAAGGAAAAAACGCTATTGGCTTTTGGCAAGTTGCCTTTAGCCTAAAAAAATAATCAAACATCAATCGCTATCAGCCACAAGTTGCTAGCCAAAAGTAAATTATATATGGCATCTACATCAGATATTAGAAACGGACTTTGTATTAAATACAATCACGACATTTATAAAATCATTGAATTTTTACACGTAAAACCAGGAAAAGGACCTGCCTTTGTAAGAACTAAATTAAAAAGTTTAACATCAGGTAAGGTTTTAGATAACACTTTTTCAGCAGGACATAAAATTGAAGATGTTCGTGTAGAAACGCATACTTATCAGTTTTTATATGCAGAAGGAGATGATTTTCATTTTATGAATACCGAATCATTTGAACAAATTACGTTGCAAAAAAACATTTTGGATAACCCAGATTTGTTAAAAGAAGGAACAAACGTAATGGTTCAAGTAAATACTGAAACTGATTTACCGTTATCGGTTGATATGCCAGCTTCTATTATTTTAGAAGTAACGTATGCAGAACCAGGTATTAAAGGAAACACAGCTACAAACGCAACTAAATCAGCTACGGTTGAAACAGGTGCAACTGTAAATGTTCCGTTGTTTATAAATGAAGGTGATAAAATTAAGATTGACACTGCTTCAGGAAATTACATGGAGCGCGTAAAAGAATAAATAAACTATAAAATGAGAATTTGTCTGAATAGAAACTAGTTTGTTTTTTTACTAGATTATACTCTCATTTTTTTGATTATCTCATGGTCCGAATTATAAAATATGAAATTTCAAAGAGAATATTCTTTACAAGAAATTGCAGACTTGTTAAATTGTGAGTTTGTTGGTAGTGCAGATTTTAAAGTTTTAGGAATGAACGAAATACATGTAGTCGAAAGTGGCGATATCGTATTTGTAGATCATCCAAAGTACTATGATAAAGCATTGCAATCTGCCGCTACAATTGTTTTAATAAATAAAAAAGTAGACTGTCCTGATGGAAAAGCACTTTTAATTTCAGACGATCCTTTTCGAGATTTTAATATTCTGACGCGTCATTTTCGACCCTTTCAATTTGCCAATGTAGCAATTGCCACATCTGCAAAAATTGGAGAAGGAACGGTTATTCAACCAAATTCTTTTATCGGAAATAATGTTGTTATTGGTACAAATTGCTTGATTCATTCCAATGTTTCTATCTATGATAACACTGTAATTGGTAATAATGTCATCATACATGCCGGAAGTGTTTTAGGAGCTGACGCTTTTTATTATAAGAAAAGAGAGGCAGGTTTTTATCAGTTGTTTTCGGGTGGAAGGGTAGTAATTGAAGATAATGTTGGTATTGGTGCGCTTTGTACAATTGACAAAGGAGTCACTGGAGATACTACAATAAAAGAAGGAACAAAATTAGACAATCAAGTGCATGTTGGTCATGATTCGATCATTGGAAGAAAATGTCTGATCGCTTCTCAAACAGGTATCGCAGGTTGTGTAATTATTGAAGATGAAGTAACTATTTGGGGACAAGTAGGCACGACAAGCGGAATTACAATAGGAACCAAAGCGGTGATTATGGGGCAAACGGGTGTAACCAAATCAGTGGAAGGCGGAAAATCTTATTTTGGAACTCCAATAGAAGAATCAAGAGAAAAATTGAAGCAGTTGGCTTATATCAAAAAGATTCCCGAAATTTTAAATAAATTGAAGTAACTATGTCTACTAAAGAACTTGTTGAGAAATTTTATAAATCGGATGCCCTAATTGATAGCGAAGTTTTAAAAGACTTTTTGCATCCAGAAATTGCTTTTGAATGGCAAAGCAGTAATGGTTTGATTCAGATGAATTACGATTCTATGTTGGAGTATGCGAAAGGTCTAAGTAAAGCTTATGTGCGGTCTAAAGTTCGCGTGAGTCACATCATTTCTGATGGCGATACCGTGGCAATACGTCATGCGCACTATGTAAAAACGATTGAAAACCCGAGAGAAGAAATATTATTGGCGCATTTTATGGTAATGTGGCAAATCAAAGACAATAAATTGTATCGTGGATATCAAATGAGTCAATTATCTTAGCAATTTTATCAAGAAAAAGAGCTTAAAATTTACATAAAAAGCGTTACTTTTGCATCAGAATTTATAAAATCACATAAAAAATATATCATGAGTGTTTTAGTTAATAAAGATTCCAAAATAATTGTTCAAGGATTTACAGGTAGCGAAGGTACTTTCCACGCTTCACAAATGATTGAATACGGTACAAATGTTGTAGGTGGTGTAACTCCAGGAAAAGGTGGAACAACTCATTTAGAGCGTCCAGTATTTAACACTGTTAAAGACGCTGTAGAACAAGTAGGTGCTGATACTTCAATTATTTTTGTACCGCCAGCTTTTGCTGCTGATGCAATTATGGAAGCTGCAGATGCTGGAATTAAAGTTATCATTGCAATTACAGAAGGAATTCCAGTTGCAGATATGATTCACGCTAATAAATATGTTAAAGAAAGAAATGCAAGATTAATTGGGCCTAACTGTCCAGGTGTTATTACTCCAGGAGAAGCTAAAGTTGGTATTATGCCAGGTTTTGTTTTCAAAAAAGGAACAGTTGGTATCGTTTCTAAATCAGGAACTTTAACGTACGAAGCTGCTGACCAAGTAGTAAAGCAAGGTTTAGGAATTACAACTGCAATCGGTATTGGTGGAGATCCAATTATTGGAACAACTACAAAAGAAGCAGTTGAATTATTAATGAACGATCCAGAAACGGAATGTATCGTTATGATAGGTGAAATTGGTGGTCAATTAGAAGCGGATGCTGCTAAATGGATTAAAGCTGATGGTAACCGCAAGCCAGTTGTTGGTTTTATTGCAGGAGTTACTGCTCCAGCTGGTAGAACAATGGGTCATGCAGGTGCAATTGTTGGAGGTTCTGACGATACAGCTGAAGCTAAAAAAGAAATCATGAGACAATGTGGAATACATGTTGTTGATTCTCCTGCTGAGATTGGTAAAAAAGTAAAAGAAGTTTTAGGTTAATCTAAAATTTAAAAATAAATTCCAAAATGCCTCACGAATTTGTGAGGCATTTTTTTAATTAAAGGATGATGTATAAAGAGTTAGAAAAATTTGATCAAACTAATAGTTTTAGTTTTTCAATAGAAGATAGTTTAGAAGCGGTGTGTAATGCCCCAGAATCTGGTTCAGGTGTTTTTGTTGTTTATGAAATAGATGGCGAAAACAAAGAGTTAATCATGGTGGGTTCTACTGGAACTGTTCAGAATGACGGAACTTTAAAAATTAAAAATGGTGGTTTGCACGACAAAATCGTAAACGGACATCAATTTGCAAAAACAGGACGTAAATATTCTTGGCCAGCACAAATGAAAATTGAAAACATTTCGCTTCTAGAAGTAGTTTGGTATGAAACATTTAATGAAACTGTAAAAGCAATTCCAACAGCAGTGGAAGGGCAAATTTTGCAAGATTTCTTAGATGAAAAAGGAACTTTACCAAGATGGAATGTAGCTTTTTAATACATTTTATCAAAAAATAAATGAAAGCTTTACTTCGGTAAGGCTTTTTCTGCAAATAGTAGTAGTGAATGGACAATCGTTGACTGTTCTTCAAAATATATAGTTTATTTGCAGTCGTTATCACGAATCTCGCAATGAGATAGCAACCTGCAGCAACAAGCAAGGTGCTAAAACGATAAGCCAAATCCTTTGGAAAAAATGTTGTTTTCACAGCCCTTTTCAGATTTATTTGTCGTTTCAATCGTTTTATATTTAAAATTAAACTTATGACAAATCAATTACGAACAAAAGGAAATCCTTGGGCTTTACTACCTCTATTATTATTTATTTTTACATTTCTTGGAGCTGGAATTTTTTTGGAAGATTTTTATGCTTTGCCTTCACCAGTGGCAGTTTTAGTCGGAATTGTTGCTGCTTTTTTACTACTGCAACAAAATACTGAGCAAAAAATAACGACTTTAATTGCGGGTTGTGGCGAAAGTAAAATCATAACGATGTGCATTATATATTTACTTGCTGGTGCTTTTGCGGTAGTGAGTAAAGCTACGGGTGGAGTCGATGCGGTGGTAAATTTGGGAATCAGTACTATTGATGTAGCGTATTTTCCTTTAGGCATTTTTTTAATCGCAGCCTTTTTATCTACGGCAACTGGAACTTCGGTAGGCGCTATTGTAGCTATTGGGCCAATTGCAGTTACTTTGGCAGAAACAAGTGGTGCTTCGTTGCCGCTTATTGCGGGTGCGTTATTAGGTGGTTCTATGTTGGGCGATAATTTGTCTATGATTTCAGATACAACTATTGCAGCGACACAATCGCTAGGTTGTAAATTAAAAGATAAGTTTAAAATCAACTTATTTATTGCGTTTCCAGCAGCTATAATCACCTTATTTGTTTTGTTTTATTTGGGGTTGAATTCGGAAATTAAAGCAGTTAATATTGCACAACAATCATTTGAATTGTGGGTGATTCTACCTTATCTAGTTGTGATTGCTTTAGCTCTTTTGGGAGTAAATGTGTTTTCAACTTTACTTTTGGGAACAGTGTTAGCCGGAATAATAGGATTTTTAGGGAGTCATTTTACAGTATTAGAATTTGCACAAAAAATATACGAGGGCTTAACTAGCATGACAGACATCTTTTTATTGTCGATGTTAACGGGTGGCCTAGCTGCCATGGTTGATAAAGCAGGTGGAATTGATTACGTATTGTACCATATAAAAAAAGCAATTAAAAGCAAAAAATCTGCTCAAATGGGAGTTGGTACTTTGGTAGGTTTTGCTAATTTGGCGATTGCAAACAATACAGTATCTATTGTAATCACAGGCGGAATTGCAAAAGAAATTAATGATGAATATGGATTGGATGCTAGAAAAACTGCTACGATTTTGGATATTTTCTCTTGTATAATTCAGGGAATTTTGCCGTATGGTGCACAAGTATTATTGATTTTGAGTTTCGCAAACGGCAAATTAAATTTCTTTGATTTACTAGAAAATGCGTGGTATCATTTATTTCTTTTTATTTTCACCATTATCGCAATTTATAGCTCATTTTGGGATAGATGGATTCAAAAATGGATTTAATTTTTTTGGCGTTATAAATTATTTCACGTTTTTCATTTCTAGGAATGAGAGATTTATGCACTTAACTCAAAAGAGATTGAAACAGGTAATAACTACTGTTCAATTAAATCACAATACCAAAATCCATAATCAAAGACGGTATCGTCTTTTGTGTCGCAGACTTCTTCTGAAGAATCTGTTTTTGGTTTTTCATATTTTCGGTATACAATCTCTCCAATTTCAAAAGAAACTGGTTTTGCGAAAATTGGACCATCAAAAGTAAACGTATGAAACTCGCCATTTTCGCCACAAACATCTACGTTTTCAGGTAAATCATCTATAAATTGTTGATCAATTACTCGACCGACAAAACTTTTATTTAGAAATTTTTCGTTGACGCAAACGACAATTGTTTTAAATCCAAGTTGAATAAAATCTTGAATTAATTCCTCGGTCGGAATCTTCCACAAAGGAAAAACGGCTTCAAAACCAACTAAGTGCAATTGATCTTCACGATATTTTCGCAAATCTTCTAAAAAAATATCACCAAAAATAGAATGTGTAACTCCCTCGTCTTTTAGTTTTAAGAGGGTTTTTGTTAATACTTCTTCGTAAACTTCCATAGACGGCATTTCTGGAATACTCATTATTTCAAGAGGTAAACCAATACTTTCTGCTTGTTTTTGTACTAATTCTACACGAATGCCGTGCATAGATACGCGTTGAAACTGTTCACTAATACTTGTAAGCAGGCATTGTACTTCAAATTTATCGTCTTGCATTATTTTGCACAAAGCAAACGCCGAATCCTTTCCGCTACTCCAATTAAAAAGGGCTTTTTTCTTCAATTTTATTGATTTTTAAAATGTAAACTTACAAATTAACTTCGGTTCTTGTCCTAATTCATGTAACTTTGGAACTCTAGTTTTTATTTTTTTGAAATGAAATATATCCTGCTATTTTTTACTTTTTTTAGCTTTGCGCAACAAACTCAATTTGTACATTTTAAGACTGTAGATGCGAGATTGACGATTAATTCTGATCAAAAAATGATTTCAGGAACAGTAGAATATATTTTTGATGTTCTAAAACCGGTGGATACTGTTAAAATTGATGCGCAGCAAATGATTTTTTCTCAGGTTAAACTAAATGGAAACTTAATCCGATTTGATGTTAATGAGAAGCAGCTGCTGCTAATAGCTCCCTTTCAGAAAGGTAAAAATAGTATTGAGTTTTATTACCAAGCACATCCTAAAAAAGCATTGTATTTTGTCGGAAGTAAAGCAGCAAATAACTTGCAAATTTGGACGCAGGGACAAGGAAAATATACTAGCAATTGGTTTCCAAGTTTTGATGATGTAAACGAAAAATTGACCTTTAATTTGGCTATTTCTTTCGATAACAAGTACGACGTTATTTCGAATGGAGTTTTAAAAAGTAAAAGGACTTCAAAAGATCAAATAGTTTGGGAATACCAAATGAAAGAACCAATGAGCTCTTATTTATTGATGTTAGCAATTGGAAATTTTGAAAAAAAGCAATTAGTTTCTAAAAGTAAGATTTCTTTAGAATATTATATTGAACCAAAAGATGCCTCTAAGATTGAACCAACCTATCGGAACTCTAAACTAATTTTTGATTTTTTAGAAAAAGAGATTGGAGTAAAGTATCCATGGGAAATCTACAGGCAAGTTCCCGTTCGTGAGTTTTTATATGCCGGTATGGAAAACACTACCGCTACTTTATTTTCGACAAGCTATGTGGTTGATAGCGTTGGAGTCGTAGATAGACCCTATTCTAACGTGAATGCACATGAATTAGCGCATCAATGGTTTGGTAATATGATTACCGCTACCGAAAGCAAACAGCATTGGTTACAAGAAGGTTTTGCAACCTATTTTGCTTTGTTGGCCGAAAAAGAGATATACGGTGCAGATTACTTTTACTTTAAACTATACGAAACGGCGCAGCAATTAAAATTTGCTTCGCGAACAGATTCTATTCCTGTATTGAATGCTAAAGCAAGTTCCCTTACTTTTTACGAAAAAGGAGCGTGGGCTTTGTTTGTAATACATCAAGAATTAGGAGATAAGAAATTTAAAAAAGTAATAAAAAATTATCTCAAAAAACATGCATTTCAGAGCGTAACGACAACTGATTTTTTTAATGAAATCAAGAAAGTTTCTACTTTTGATACGACAAAATTTAGTAAAGTATGGCTTGAATCAGTAGCTTTTGATACTCACAAAGCCAATGAGTTACTTATAAAAAATATAAATATTAAAAAGTTGCTTGAAGTTGAAAAAATGAAGAGTAAACCACTTTTAGAAAAAGAAGTTCTATTTTCGAAACTGCTACAATCAGACGTCTACTTTAAGTTAAAAGAGTATATCGTAAATCAAGTAAAAAATGAAAAATACGAAGCTAAAAAGCAACTAATAAAGGAAGCTTTGCGTACCAATAATGTTTATGTCAGACAAGTAGTTGCAGCCAGTTTACCGATAATTTCTGAAGATTTTCGACTGGAATATGAGACGCTGTTGAATGACAAATCCTATCAAACACAAGAAATTGCATTATTGTATTTATGGCGAAATTTTCCTAATGAAAGACATCGTTATTTAGATCAATCAAAAACCTGGATTGGTTTTAATGATTTTAATTTGAGAACAATGTGGTTGTCTCTCGCTTTATCAACCGAAGATTATAGTGAAGATTCTTCTGCATTGATTACGGAATTAATTGAATACTCATCCACCAATTATGAAGCTACTACACGACAAAATGCTTTAGAAAAACTTATTGCTTTCGAAATAATTACTGACGAAGTTTTAATAAACTTAGTGAATGCAACCACTCATCACATGTGGCAATTTTCGAAATTCGGTAGAGAGTCTATTCGAAAATTACTAAAAAATAAAGACAAGCGTGTTTCATTTGAACGAATTTTAACTAATTTGAACCCCGAAGAACAGTTTCAATTGGAGCGCCTATTAAAGGAATGATTAGTAAGGTTCGAGCATTCAGTCATAGTTAATGAGTTCGTAATTTTTTAGTATTAATTATAAGTTGAACTCAATCTTTATCCAAAAAAAATAAAATTTATATATGAAGGCATTGGTTATATCTGGCGGTGGTAGTAAAGGTGCTTTTGCAGGCGGTGTTGCACAATATTTAATTCAAGAAAAAAAACACCAATACGATTTGTTTCTAGGTACATCAACGGGAAGTTTATTATTGCCGCATTTGGCTTTGGGTGAAATTTCTAAAATTCAATCTATTTATACCAATGTCAATGCTAAAACCATTTTTAACATTAGTCCATTTATAGTAAAAATTAAAAATAACATTCCCATTGTAACCATCAACCACTTTAATGTATTACGCCAGTTTATCAAAGGGAAACGGACTTTTGGCGAAAGTCATCGCCTTTTTTTATACATACAATCCAATTTTACTATTTCTGAATTTAACACTTTAAAAGCGGCGAAAACGGATGTTGTAATTACTGTGACAAACCTCACAAAGAACGAACCCGAATACAAATCGATCAAGAATTGCAATTATCAAGAATTTTGTGAATGGATATGGATTTCGAGTAACTATATTCCGTTCATGAGTTTGGTGACCAAAGACAAGTGTGAATATGGTGACGGTGGTTTTTCGAGTTTGGTTCCTATTCGGGAAGCCATTAATCGCGGTGCAACTGAAATTGATGTTGTGATTTTAGAAACAGAGGTGAATACAAGCAAAGCCGTTATTGGTAAGAACCCGTTTTCGCTAATGATTGATATGTTTAGAATAGCTTTAGATCAAGTAGAACGTCATGATATTACCATTGGTAAATTGATGGCGAATAACAGAAATGTAAAACTAAATCTATATTACACGCCTACAAAATTGACAGATAATGCACTTATTTTTAATAAAATTGAAATGAAAAAGTGGTGGGACGATGGATTTGAATACGCTCAAAATAAAAGCGAGTTAATGAGTGATCACAGGCAAGTTTAGTAAGTAATCAAAGATTTCCAATGTGATTATTTGAAATTATATTGGAAATCTTATTGAAATTATAAAATCTCTGCAACTTCATTTTTAATATATGCTAATGCAGCGTTACTGGGAGACTGTTTTTCTAGTAAATCATTCAAAATAACTTCTCTTAATTTAGCAGCAGAATCAACTTGGCTACTCATAGCAGTTTTACGAATTATTTGAATTGTTGCATTCTTTGCTGTTGTGATAATGGTCCAACACTCGTCGGTCATATAAATTTGCTGAGTCAGATTGTGTTCAAATTCTTGCTCAATATGATCAATAATGTAATTTTCGTAATCATTTTTATTGGGAGAAATTGGCCCAACTCGAATTAATAGTTTATTTAAATTAATGCGCTCCAAAAATAAAGTCATGCGTTCGTACGCTTGCAAACGAATAGGTAATCCTTGATCTTTGGTCTTATCCAATAGCAACATTCGACTTTTTTTATTTTCATTTTTAACTTGCAATTGAAAAAACGAATAGGCCACAACGCCAGTAACAATAGCAGGGATGGTATAACTTAGAAGCTCAATAATTTTTGGAATGTCCATTGAATGTAAATTTTCAACAAAAATATACTTTTTAATGCGAATGAAGCAAAGATTATTGCATTGTACTCCATGATAAATTACTTTTGTGAGGTAATCGACTTGTGATTTCTTAAATTATTTGCAATGGAAACCTACGTTATTGTTTTACTTTGTTTAGCTGCGTTTGCCGCTGGTTTTATCGATGCAATTGTAGGCGGCGGCGGATTAATTCAAACCCCAATGGGATTAATATTATTGCCAACTCTAGCAGTTTCTACAGTTGTTGGAACGCTTAAAATACCTGCGTTTTCTGGAACTTCCTTTGCTGCTTATCAATATCTCAAAAAAGTAGATATGAATTGGCGTTTACTTTTTATAATGATGGCTTTGGCAATACCTTCTGCTTTTTTAGGGTCTACCTTATTGACTTATGTAAGCAATTCATTTATGAAACCTTTACTTTTGGTTGTTCTGTCCATTTTGGCGGTCTATACGTATGCCAAAAAAAAAATTTTTGGTCAGCACATAGCGAAAACACATTCGGCAAAAGAACAAATGGTATATGCAATTGTAATTAGTGTAGTAGTTGGCTTTTACGATGGTTTTATAGGTCCAGGAACAGGCAGTTTTTTTGTCGTAGCTTTTATTGCGTTATTGGGATTTGATTTTTTACATGCTTCGGCAAATGCAAAAATGGTCAATTTAGCCACTAATTTTGGATCGATTGTTTTGTTTACGCTCAAAGGAAAAATTATCTGGAGTATTGCTTTACCAATGGCTGCTTGCAATGCTTTAGGCGGTTGGCTAGGTGCAAAGTTGGCAATTAATAAAGGAAATAGTTTTATTAGAGTGTTCTTTTTGGTAGTAGTTATAGGCACACTTTTACGATTTGCCTATGATGTTTTTTACGCCTAGACACTACTATTCTTTTAAAAAGCAGCCTCTTTTTTAGTTTCATTTAAAATCAAGTTTTTAATTCTTATTTTTGCATAAATAGAAATTTTTCATGCAAAAATATATAGATCAACTTAACGAAGCACAACGCGAACCTGTTTTACAAAAAGACGGACCAATGATTATTATTGCGGGTGCCGGTTCAGGGAAAACAAGGGTTTTAACCATTCGTATTGCGTATTTAATGAGTTTGGGAGTAGATGCTTTTAGTATCTTATCGCTCACATTTACCAATAAAGCAGCTCGCGAAATGAAGCAGCGTATTTCGAGTATTGTGGGTGCAGCCGAAGCTAAAAACCTTTGGATGGGTACTTTTCACTCTGTTTTTGCTAGAATTTTGCGTTCTGAAGCCGATTTGTTAGGTTATCCTTCCAATTTTACTATTTACGATTCACAAGATTCTGCGCGCTTACTTTCTTCTATAATTAAAGAAATGCAGTTGGATCGAGATGTGTATAAGCCCAAACAAGTTTTGAGCAAAATTTCGAGTTATAAAAACAGTTTAATTACCGTTAAAGCTTATTTTAATAATCCAGAGTTGCAGGAAGCTGATGCCATGGCGAAAAAGCCACGAATGGGTGAAATTTACCAGGAATACGTAAATCGTTGTTTTAAAGCAGGTGCAATGGATTTTGACGATTTACTTTTAAAAACAAATGAATTACTGAATTTGTTTCCTGAAGTTCTGGCCAAATATCAAAATCGTTTTCGCTATATTTTGGTCGATGAGTACCAAGATACCAATCACTCTCAATATTTAATTGTTAGAGCCTTATCGGACAAATTTCAGAACATTTGCGTGGTAGGAGACGATGCACAAAGTATTTATGCATTTCGTGGGGCAAACATTAATAATATTTTAAACTTTCAGAAAGATTATGAAGGTGTAAAAATGTTTCGATTAGAGCAAAATTATCGTTCAACAAAAAATATCGTTGAAGCAGCTAATACAATCATAGAAAAGAATAAAACCAAACTGGATAAAATTGTTTGGACAGCCAATGATTTTGGACCCAAAATTAAAGTGCACCGCAGTTTGACCGATGCCGAAGAAGGTCGTTTTGTGGCAAGTACCATTTTCGAACAAAAAATGCAAAATCAACTGCCTAATGGTGCTTTTGCGATTTTATACCGAACCAATGCACAATCTCGCGCAATGGAAGATGCGCTGCGCAAACGCGATATTCCGTACCGGATTTATGGTGGTTTGTCTTTTTATCAAAGAAAGGAAATCAAAGATGTTTTGTGCTATTTGCGTTTGGTGATTAACCCAAAAGATGAAGAAGCATTAATTCGTGTTATTAATTATCCCGCTCGTGGAATTGGAGATACAACTGTCGAAAAGTTAACAATTGCCGCCAATCATTACAAAAGATCGATTTGGGAAGTAATGCAGAATATTGATAAAATCGATTTAAAATTAAATTCTGGTACCAAAAATAAATTGAATGATTTTGTAACGATGATTCAGAGTTTTCAGGTAATTAACGAAAATCAAGATGCTTTTTATATCACGGATCATGTTGCTAAAAAAACAGGATTAGTTCAAGAATTAAAAAAAGATGCCACGCCTGAAGGAATGGCAAAAATCCAAAATATAGAAGAATTACTAAACGGTATTAAAGATTTTACCGAAGGTCAAAAGGAAATTGATGGTGCGCGTGGTGCGTTGGCCGAATTTATGGAAGATGTAGCCTTAGCAACCGATTTAGACAAAGATACTTCAGATGAAGATCGAGTGGCGCTGATGACCATTCACTTGGCAAAAGGATTAGAATTTCCGCAGGTTTTTGTGGTGGGAATGGAAGAAGATTTGTTCCCGAGTGCAATGAGCATGAGCACCCGAAGCGAATTAGAAGAAGAGCGTCGCTTGTTTTACGTTGCTTTGACCAGGGCAGAATATCAGGCCTATTTAACGTATGCACAATGGCGTTACCGATGGGGAAAATTGACAGACAGTGAACCTTCGCGTTTTATTGAAGAGATTGACGGACAATATTTAGAATATTTAACCCCTTCTGAAAGTAATTATCGCTTTAAACCAATGATCGATAAAGATATTTTTGGTGATGTTGACAAGTCAAAATTTAGATCGATGAAACCTGTTGGAGGCACTCCACCAAAAACGTTTTCCGATAGTGATCCTAAATCAGAAATTAATATTCGCAAATTGAAACCAGTTTCAAGTGGTGCTGCTTCGGCGAACCCCAATTTATTTGACAGTAAATTACTTTCTGGAAATATAGTGATGCACGAACGATTTGGAAAAGGTGAAATTATAAATATTGAAGGAGTGGGAGCAGACAAGAAAGCAGAAATTAAATTTGAAGTAGGAGGAATTAAAAAGCTTCTGCTGCGTTTTGCAAAATTAGATGTAATTGGCTAACAAATAGCTATGTAAAATCATATAAAGTTTCCAATCTTCCAATTATTTTAACAATTGTTGCAATATTCTCTTAAACATGTAAACAGTTTGGATTGAAAAGAGTAACTTTAGTTTAATATTTAATACGTTATATAAAAATACAATGGCAGAATTTATAAAAATATACCCAGACAAACCCAGTGAAGCTGCAATTGAAAAAGTAGTGAAGGTTTTAAAAAACGGAGGTTTGGTAATTTACCCTACAGATACCGTTTACGGTTTGGGTTGTGATATTACAAACTCACGAGCTTTAGAAAAAATTGCTAGAATAAAGGGAGTAAAACTTGATAAGGCTAAGTTTTCATTTATTTGTCACGATTTAAGTAATCTCTCAGATTATGTAAGACAAATTGATACGTCTACTTTTAAAATTCTTAAAAGAGCGTTGCCTGGGCCTTACACGTTTATTTTGCCAGGAAATAATAATTTGCCGAAAGAGTTTAAAAAGAAGACAACCGTTGGTATTCGTGTGCCCGATAACGCAATTGTGTTACAAATCGTAAAATTGTTAGGTAATCCAATTGTTTCCACTTCTATTCGTGATGAAGACGATGTAATCGAATATACCACTGATCCAGAATTAATATTTGAAAAATGGCAAAGTATAGTAGATTTGGTAATCGATGGTGGGTATGGAGATAACGTGGCTTCGACAATTATCGATTTATCAGAAAATGAGCCTGTTATTATAAGGGAAGGTAAAGGGAGTATCGATATCTTATAAAAAAATTAAATCTAATTGATTTGAGTCAACAATTAAAATAATAAGCATAAAAAAAGCAGGTCAATTGACCTGCTTTTTTTCTATAATCCTATAAAAAATAATCTTTTATTTTGATTGGTTTTTCATTTCTTTTTCAATCATTTCGTAGAATTGATCAATTTTAGGCATCACAACAATACGAGTTCTTCTGTTACGCGCTTTATTTTCTGCAGAATCGTTAGCTACCAAAGGAACGTATGAACTTCTTCCTGCAGCAATTAATTTCGCTGGATTAACTCCCAATTCATTCGTTAAAACTCTAACAATAGAGGTAGAACGTTTAACACTTAAATCCCAGTTGTCCAATAAAACTCCGTTACTTCTAAATGGTACGTCATCAGTGTGACCTTCAACCATACATTCAAAATCAGGTTTGTCGTTAACTACTTTTGCTACTTTTGCTAAAACAGATTTTGCTTTATCAGTAACTTCATATTTACCACTTTTAAATAATAATTTATCAGCGATTGAGATGAAAACTACTCCTTTTTCAACATTAATTTCAATATCTGGATCATTGATACCTACTACGCTTTTCAAACTAGTTACTAAAGCCAACGTAACACTGTCTTTTTTAGTTAACGCGTCTTGAAGTCTAGTGATTCTTAAATCTTTTTCTTTTAAACTTTCTAAAGATTTTTCAAGATTTTGAGCTCCTTTCGAGGTTAACATTGTTAAATCTTTTGAGCTGCTGATTAAATCTTTATTTTGATCTTTCAAACTAGCTGCTGTTGCAGCATATGCTGCTCTCTCTTCTAGACAAGTATTTAATTTTACAGTAGCACTGTTTAATAAATCTTGAGTTTCTTTGTTTTTAGATTCTAAATCCGTGTACTTCTTTTTAGAAACACATGAACTCAAAACCATAAGTACCGATAGAGCTGTTATTACTTTTTTCATAAATTTTTCAAATTTTTAATTAAACATAGATTACAAAGTTAGTTTTTAAAATAGGTATTACTGTTAAAGATATCTTTAAATGTGACCATTTTTTTAAAATAATAGAGAAAAACAATGCTCTTTACGGCAAAATAGTCTCCGTTTTGAGTTTGTTCGCGTTTTTTATAATACAAGCCAAAATTACCAAACAACGAGTAATGCGCTCTTACAATTGCCCAAATGTGTTTGAATTTTCCTTGGGTTAAAAAGCGAATTCCTGCTATTCCATCTAAAACCAAACGAGCAAAAAGAATGCCATAAAAGTGTTTCTTTGGCAAGTTTTTAACTAACATGTATAAAGAATTCCTAAAGTTTAAAAACGTTTTGTGTGGATTGCCTTGTTGCAACGTTGCGCCACCAACATGGTAAACTATTGATTTTGAATTGTATTTTATGGTATATCCACGATTCTTAATTCTCCAGCACAAATCAATTTCTTCTTGATGGGCAAAAAAAGTGGCATCAAAACCGCCTAATTTACGGTACACATTTTTTCTTATAAAAAAACATGCACCCGATGCCCAAAAAATTTCAGTAGAATCATTGTACTGGCTCTCATCTTTTTCTATAGTTTCAAAAATGCGGCCACGACAAAATGGATAACCGTATTTATCAATGAAACCTCCCGCAGCTCCTGCATATTCAAAATAACCCCTATTCTTAAAATCTAAAATCTTAGGCTGAATGGCAGCTGTGTTTGGCGCTGTTGCAAATGTTTTTAAGATAGGTCTTAACCAATTTTCGGTTACTTCAATGTCAGAGTTTACCAAAGCATAAAACTCTTCTTCAACACTTTGTAGTGCTTCGTTATAGCCTTTAGCATAGCCATAATTTCCTGTATTTCGAATAATTTTGACCGAGGGAAAACTATCTTTCACGAAAGTGATTGAATCATCTGTCGATGCATTATCTGCGAGATAAATAGTCGCTTCCGGCGAAAACTGAATTATCGAAGGCAAAAATTGCTCTAATAATTTTTTACCATTCCAATTTAAAATGACAACTGCTATTGCTTTCAACTTTGATTTTTTTAAAATTACTGTGGACTGTAAGTTGGAATCTCTTTTAAAAAATGATACTTCTCATTTTCAAAATCCATTTGACAAAAATAGTGACTCAAACCGTTTGTCACGGTCAAAAATCGAGAATTTAACGTCATATTATATTGTGCAATTTGGTCAAAAGTGGCTTGAGAAATCGTGATTTCAGGTGCTTTACATTCAACCAAAATACAAATCGAACCGTCTGAGTTGTAGACAACAATATCATATCTTTTACGCAAACCGTTGACAAATAACACTTTTTCGACATTGATTAATGACTTTGGGTATTTTTTTTCAAGAATCAAAAACTGAATCATGTGCTGTCGAACCCATTCTTCAGGAGTTAAAATGATAAACTTTTTCCTGATTTCATCAAAAATCGCCAATTTATTTTCGCTATTTTTGAATCGAAATGGATACGAAGGAAAATTAAGTGGTTGCATGCCGCAAAATTAATTAAATTGTTTAAAGTTTAAGGTTAAATCAAGTGTATTATACTTTCGTTTTAATTTTAGAATTTAAGCTTGAATAAATAAGATGGACGAAGTTTTAAAAATTGTTAATGATATAAAGGCAGGAAATATAAAGCCTATTTATTTTTTAATGGGCGAGGAGTCCTATTATATAGATAAATTGGCAGAATATATTGAAAAAAATATTTTATCTGAAGAAGAAAAAGGCTTTAATCAAACTGTTTTATACGGAAGAGATGTTTCGATTGAAGATATAATTTCAACTGCAAAACGATATCCAATGATGGCAGAACGCCAAGTGGTCATTGTAAAAGAAGCACAAGAATTATCACGAACTATTGACAAGTTAGAATCCTACGCCGCTAAACCAATGGAAACTACTGTTTTAGTGATTTGTTACAAATATAAAACCTTAGACAAACGTAAAAAAGTAACCAAAGAGCTTGCTAAAAATGGACTAGTTTATGAAAGTAAAAAACTCTATGAAAATCAAGTCGGAGAGTGGATCAAAAGAGTTTTAGCAGGTAAAAAATATAATATAGAACCTAAGGCGAATGCGATGTTAGTCGAATTTTTAGGTACTAATTTAAGTAAGATAAATAATGAGTTAGAAAAACTCCAGATTATTTTGCCGCAAGGAACCATGATCACGCCACATCATATCGAAGAAAATATTGGTTTTAGTAAAGATTACAATGTTTTTGAACTTCGAAAAGCAATTGGAGAACGCAATCAACTTAAAGCGTATAAAATTGCAGATAACTTTGCTCAAAATCCAAAGGAATATCCTCTGGTCATGACTACAGCATTAATTTTTGGTTTCTTTATCCAATTGTTAAAATACCACGGACTGAAAGATAAAAATCCAAAAACCGTAGCAGCTGCAATTGGAGTAAATCCTTATTTTTTGAAAGAATATGATGTGGCGCTCAAAAATTATCCTATGAAAAAAGTGAGCCAAGTCATCGCTGCACTTCGAGACATTGACGTAAAAAGCAAAGGGGTCGGTGCGAATGCTTTGCCGCAATCTGATTTACTAAAAGAAATGCTCTGGAAAATATTTAATTAAGCGGTTAAAATTACCGACCTTTGCAGTTAAATAATTTTTGAATATATGGGAATGAATAAAAATACCATTTTAGGATGGGCAACTTTTATAATGATCTGTATGGGTTTTCTGTTAATTGGACTTGGAGTTTTTAAATACAGTGAAGTCTCAGGCTGGGGATTCGCAGCGGTGGGTGTTGGTTTTTTAGCTAATGCTTGGGTTTTTAATGCCTTAAAAGGTAGAGTTTAAAGTAAAATAGTAAGTAAATAATTTAATTTATAACGAATGTCAGACGATAAAAAAGTAATTTTCTCAATGCAAAAATTGAGTAAAACCTATCAAGGTGCAGATAAACCTGTTCTTAAAAATATTTATTTGAGTTTCTTTTACGGAGCGAAAATTGGTATTCTTGGTTTAAATGGTTCTGGTAAATCTTCTCTTTTAAAGATTATTGCAGGAGTTGATAAAAATTATCAGGGAGATGTAGTTTTTCAACCTGGATATACTGTTGGTTATTTAGAGCAAGAACCGCAATTGGATGAAACCAAAACGGTTCTTGAAATCGTGCAAGAAGGTGTGGCAGAAACCATGGCAGTTCTAGACGAATACAATAAAATAAACGACTTATTTGGTCTTCCAGAAAATTACGAAGACGCAGATAAAATGGATAAATTGATGGATCGTCAAGCGGCATTGCAAGATAAGATTGATGCATTGGGCGCTTGGGAAATCGATACGAAACTAGAAATTGCGATGGATGCTTTGCGTACTCCAGAAGGCGATACACCGATCAAAAATCTTTCGGGTGGTGAGCGCCGTCGTGTAGCTTTATGTCGTTTGTTGTTGCAACAACCTGACGTTTTGCTTCTGGATGAGCCTACCAACCACTTGGATGCAGAAAGCGTACTTTGGTTGGAGCAGCACTTGGCACAATATGCAGGAACTGTAATTGCGGTAACGCACGACAGGTATTTCTTGGATAACGTAGCAGGTTGGATTTTAGAGCTGGATAGAGGAGAAGGTATTCCATGGAAAGGAAATTACTCTTCTTGGTTGGATCAAAAATCGAGTCGCATGGCATTAGAAGAAAAAGTAGCTTCTAAACGTCGTAAAAACTTAGAAAGAGAGTTGGACTGGGTGCGTCAAGGAGCCAAAGGACGCCAAACCAAACAAAAAGCGCGTTTACAGAATTACGATAAATTGCTAAACGAAGATCAAAAACAATTGGATGAGAAATTAGAAATCTACATTCCAAATGGACCGCGTTTAGGAACAAATGTTATTGAAGCAAAAAATGTAGCCAAAGCTTTTGGAGACAAATTATTATACGACAACTTAAATTTCACACTTCCTCAAGCCGGAATTGTTGGTATTATTGGACCCAATGGTGCTGGTAAATCAACTATTTTCAGAATGATTATGGGCGAGCAAGAAACCGATAGCGGAGAATTCTCTGTGGGTGAAACGGTAAAAATCGCTTATGTCGATCAGTCACACTCGAAAATTGATCCTGAAAAATCAATTTGGGAAAATTTTGCCGACGGACAAGAATTAATCATGATGGGCGGACGTCAAGTCAATTCTCGTGCTTATTTGAGTCGTTTTAACTTTGGTGGTGGCGAGCAAAATAAAAAAGTATCAACTCTATCAGGTGGAGAACGCAACCGTTTGCACTTGGCCATGACGTTGAAAGAGGAAGGAAACGTACTGTTATTAGATGAGCCGACCAACGACTTGGACGTGAATACCTTGCGTGCTTTAGAAGAAGGTTTGGATAGTTTTGCCGGTTGTGCGGTTGTAATTTCGCATGACAGATGGTTCTTAGACCGTATTTGTACGCACATTTTAGCATTCGAAGGCGATTCAGAAGTATATTTCTTCGAAGGAAGTTTCTCTGAATATGAAGAAAGCAAAAAGAAACGTTTGGGCGGTGATTTAACACCAAAACGTTTGAAATATAGAAAATTAATTAGAGGATAGTCTTCTATTAAATAGTAAAACAAAAGCCTCAAGTTAATTTTTAACTTGAGGCTTTTGTTTTTTTAGGAGCTATTCCTGCCATCCGCTGTATCTTTTATGCCGAACCCCGGCAAAAAAGGATGGCGCTGCTGTCAGGGCTAGAATTTATATTTTTAAAATCAAATAATTTTGGAAACTAGTTGAATTTATTTCGTCTTTTATTTCGTATAAATTAGCCAAATTAGTGTATGAATTTTAATAAAAAAACAATTTTTATTTATTTAATTTACTTTCAAAAGAATTATCCCAATCTAAAGACTTAATCCCCGAAACTAAATTATTTTCATTTACAGTTACGCGCAATTCTTTATTAGCAACTTTTTTAGTGTATAAAGCACGAAAACGATATACGGTTTCTCCGTTAATTTTGTAAACACCATCAAGTTTTAAATCGATAAAAGTACCGTACCATTGTCTAAATTTACTACAGGTTTTAGAGATGCGCTCAATAGTGGTGTTGTCCATTACTTCTTTTGTAACTTCAGTCGCGTCAAAAGCTTTAAATTTTGAAGTATTACAAGTCAACAAAACGCGACTTCCTAAATCATAGGCTTTATTTTGTTGATTTCTATTGATCTCTGCTGCTGGAATAGCAACAATTTTAGCTACTTCTGGAGCTGCGGGTTCGTTTACTTTTTTTGACTTACAACCTACAAATAATGTAACTGCTAAAAGTATAAATACAATTTTCTTCATGTTTTTAAATGTTTAAAATTAAATTGGGATTTGGACAGTTTTCCATGTAGAAATCTAAATCTTGTTTGCTACAAACGCCAGGATAATCTCCCCAATAGTTTTCGATAGTGTTAATAATTTGAAAATGTAAATGGGGTGCGTAATTCCCATTTACGTCCTTGTTTCCTAATGTTGCCAAGGGTTCGCCCTTTTTAAAAAGCTTGCCAACTTTAAGATCTGCTATGCTTTCTAGCGATAAATGACCGTACAAAGTATAAAATTGAAGATTTTCTATTTGATGTTCTAAAATAATTGTCGGTCCGTAATCACCCAAACCAATATTGTTTTTAAAACTGTGTACTGTTCCTTCAATCGGAGCATTAATCACACTTCCTGCTTTAATCCATAAATCTAAGCCAATGTGCATGTTGCGTTCTGAACTGTTTGAATCATTAAAAATTGAGCTGCGCTTGTATAATTTTCGTTCTTCCAAATAGCCGCCATACGCAACTTTAGCATTGTTGCTTTCCAAAAAATCTTCAACATACGCTTCGAATTCTTCCGCAGCTTCTAATTTATTTTCGGTCAATTCAGTATTAGAGACCGATAAATTAATCTTAGCATATTTGTTATAATCAATAGCGTTTATTATCGGGGCAGGCTCGAAGGAATTGAAAAGCATTTCAAAATTTTTCATATTAGCATTAATTATTTTTCTGAATCAAAATAAGTTCGTTGTGTACTTCGACTCGCTTTAAAGCTTGTACCGAAAATAGAACTTTATCTATTTCTCTAATAAATTTTTTATTTCGATCGGAATGAATTGGTTCAAGCAACATCGTGTTAAATAAAATAAATCCATTGTTTTTTAACATGGTAACAACTCTTTTGCTAAAATAATTTTCGAATAAAAAATTAGGCATCTTCGTATCCTCAAAAATATCAATAATAATCAAATCAAACAAAGTATTCGTTTTTAAAACGTATTCAAAAGCATCATCAATTACTATTTCTAGATTGGGTACTGCTTTCAAATTAAAATAAGTGTTCGCAATGGCAATGATTTCAGGATCGATTTCAACCCCAGTTATTTTTCCTTTGAACTGAATTTCATCGGCTAAAGTTTTAATGACACTTCCGCCAGCAACGCCAAGGACTAATATGCGATCCATTTCACGTATTTTGCTAAAACCAATTTTTAGTAGGCCATAACGCAAAATACGCTGCAAACTTCCGTACGAATAATTGGTATTTTTGGTATCCAATACCATTTCGCCATTCGCCCAAGTAATCTCAATTGTTTTACTTCTTTGCGATTTCGTCTTATAGATGTTGATCGGTATTAAATAACTCAAAAATTTCACAATCATTTACGGTCGTTTTACTCAAATTTACCAATTTTATTATTTATTTTGCCAGTTAAATCAAAATAATGAAGAAACAATTATACAAGTGGATCTTTTTCAGACTGATGGGATGGAAGATAGTGGGAAGTATAAATGCTGACCTAAAAAAATGCGCCATGATGGTATTGCCGCACACAAGTAATCATGATTTTTACTTGGGAGTCTTTACTCGAGGTATTACTGAATTAGAAATGAACTGGGTTGGTAAAAAAGAGCTGTTTCGCTTTCCACTTAATTATTATTTTAAATGGCTTGGCGGAGCTCCTTTAGATCGATCTGGTGGTTTGAACAAAGTAGAGGCTATTGCTAAAATATTTGAAGAGAAAAAAGTGTTTCGGTTGGCGGTTGCTCCCGAAGGAACTCGTAAAAAAGTAAACGAGATAAAAAGCGGTTTTTATTATATAGCACTAAAAGCCGATGTACCCATAGTTCCTGTTGCATTTGATTGGGGTAAAAAAGAAGTTAATTTAGGAAAGCCACTAAAGCCTACAGGAAATTACGAACAAGACTTAGCAATTTTAAAAATGCATTTTAAGGGAGTTTTAGGTAAGATTCCCGAAAATGGACTTCAACTCTAAAAATTC
Source organism: Flavobacterium sp. TAB 87 (assembly GCF_001529295.1). GTDB lineage: Bacteria > Bacteroidota > Bacteroidia > Flavobacteriales > Flavobacteriaceae > Flavobacterium. The sequence continues at coordinate 142,158 of NZ_LLWK01000036.1, read as the reverse complement.
AGTCTCACTTTTAAATTGACGATGAGCACGTAAAACAGAAAATAAGTTTAAATTTTTGAAATACGCAATAAAATAACTTTTATGAATTATAAATCTTGAAGGTTCCATTCTTATAAAAGAATACAATTTTATCAACTTCACCATTATTATTAAAATTTTGAAGTTGCTTGCTAGTATCTGAAGTCTCGATTTTTTTATTTTCAACTGGAGAAGATTCCATTTTTGAAAATAAATCTTCGGGACTATTTTTTTTTTCAAAAACAGTTTCTGTTACTATTTTACTTTCAAGAGGAGCAATTGTTTTTTGTTCCAGTTTTCTATCACCTTTAGGAAAAGTACCTTCGCCATTTAATATCCAATATAAATCTACTTCGGGGAAAACCTCTGAAATTTTGAGGACAAAATCTAAACTTGGTTTATTTCGACCCGAGAGCAGATGAGATAAACTGGATCGTTGTACACCAATTTTATCAGCAAATGAGGAGGCATTTAGATTGTAATAATCTAGTATTTTTTCGAGCCTTTTAATGAATTCTTCGATGTTTACCATTGTAAATTTATTTTCAAATACACTTGTTTACAAATGTAATAAAACATATTGATTTATCCTATTTTACAGTTGTAAATTGTAAATAGAGCGTAATTAACTATGAACTTAAGCTTGATATAAAATGTATTAAATAACTGATAAGCAATAATATAACTATATTTTAAATAGATGATTACATTTGTATCAACTAAAACTAATAATATCCTGTCACCAACTAAAATTCGAGTTTACAATTCTAAATTTCCCAATATTTTATTTGTTTACAAATGTAAATATAAAGATGTTTACTTTTGTAAATTAAAATTTAAGCAATGAATTTAGAGATACTTTTTAAAGAAAATAAAGAAGAATTACTGTTTGGTAGGTATATTACTTTAGAGCAAGTCGAGCCTCTATTATTAAAATTAAACACCAATAATCAGCTAAAAAAAGTTGGCGAATCTGTTCTTGGTAAACCAATATACAGTTATACTATAGGAACGGGTTCCGTTAAAATCTATTTGTGGTCGCAAATGCACGGCAACGAAGGAACCACAACCAAAGCATTATTTGACTTTTTTAATGTACTGCACAGCGGTTCGTCTTATGCAACACAAATGCTTGAGAAATTTACATTTTGTGCTTTGCCATTATTAAACCCTGACGGTGCTGCGGCTTATACGCGTGTAAATGCTAATGAAGTGGACTTGAATAGAGACTCCCAAAATCTTACGCAGCCAGAAAGTAAAATCTTAAGAGCAGTTTTTGAAGAATTTCAGCCAGATTACTGTTTCAATTTACACGATCAACGTACCATATTTGGTGCAGGCACCGACGGAAAGCCGGCTACTGCTTCGTTTTTAGCTCCTGCTTATAATGAAGATCGAGAGATTAATGAATCTCGCCTAAAAGCTATTAATGTGATTGCTGCAATTAATGAAACACTTCAGCATTATATTCCTGGACAAGTGGGGCGTTTTGATGATTCTTTTAATATTAATTGTATCGGCGATATGTTTCAAAATCTTGGAGTACCAACAATTTTATTTGAAGCAGGACATTTTCAAAATGATTATCTGAGAGAGGAAACTAGAAAATTTATATTTTTCGCATTAATTTCAAGTTTTTCGTACTTAAACGAAAACGATATAGTTATCGACAAAACTGATAATTATTTGAATATTTCACAAAATAACACGATTTTTTATGATTTTATATATAAAAATATTAAAATAAATTATGATGGTATAGAAATAATCACGAATTTTGCTGCTCAATACAAAGAGGAATTAATCGACAATCAGATCGTTTTTAAGGCTTATTTTTCAGAAATCAGCAATTTAGAATCAAAATTTGGACATGTCGAGTTTGATGGAAAAGGAGCAGCGTACAGTGATGATTTTGGAAAAACTCCAAGACTAAATGAAATTGCGAATTTTAAATTAGACAATTCTATAGAATTTGTTAATGGTTTGATAAAAATTTAATATAATTATCATTTTATTGCTTTTTTTATATATTTTTATCCTTTGTTGTGACAAATAATAATATTAATAAAGAATTTATGAGTAAGTTTCGTTTAGATGAAGTAGATCACCAGATTTTAGATATGTTGATCGATAATACTAGAGTTCCTTTTACGGACATCGCAAAAAAATTATTGATTTCTGCAGGAACTGTACATGTTCGTGTAAAAAAAATGGAAGATGCTGGAATCATAATGGGTTCTTCATTAGCATTGGACTATGACAAATTAGGCTATTCATTTATTGCTTACGTTGGTGTATTTTTAAACAATACGTCACAAACAAAATTTGTTTTAGAACGTATTAACCAAATTCCTTTTGTAACTGTTGCGTCAGTAACGACAGGAAAATTTAATATTTTTTGCAAAATACGTGCAAAAGACACTAAACATGCCAAGGAGGTTATCTTTATGATTGATGACATTGAGGGTGTTTACAGAACTGAAACTATGATTTCATTAGAAGAAAGCATTAATGATAAGAAACGTTTGATGCATACTATTTTTAAAAATATGTAAGCAATTCATCTTGAACGGAAAATATTAATTACCTCAAGGATCGCTTCTTGAGGTTTTTTTTCAACTATTAATTACCAACACAACCAACTATAATTTATGTATACTTTACCAAAAATCGAACGTTTTAATCAAGATGTTCTTTCAAAATATCATATTTACAACAGTGTTTTTATAACACTCCCTTTTGATTCTATTGACAGTACAGGTGTTCTATTGCCTTTGTTTACAGATGTTTGCGAATCAGGTTTTAAAAAACAAGAGAATCCGAAAGAAATTGTTAACTCGTTTACTGAAAAGTATTTAACTTTAGCTACTGAAGAAGAGAAAATTGATATCATGTTCCGTTTCATTCAGTACATAGAAAGACAAATTGTTCTTTTTGATGCAATTGAGGACGCTGCTTTTCCTGCAATTAACAACATGGAAGGTCGCGGTACACTTCGTGATATAAAAGAGAAGGCGAACGCTAAAGAAAAAGACGAAGAATTAGTTGAATTTTTCGAAAATTTTAATGTCCGTACGGTTCTAACGGCGCATCCAACACAATTTTATCCAGGTGCAGTGCTCGGAATTATTAATGATTTGATCGATGCAATTCGTACAAATGATTTATTAGAAATCAAACGTTTATTGGCGCAACTGGGTAAAACACCTTTTATTCAGGCAGAAAAACCAAATCCTTATGATGAAGCGGTAAGCTTAATATGGTTTTTAGAGAACGTATTTTATGAAACTTCTGGCGAAATTGTTCAGTATTTGCAAAAAAATATCTTCCATAACAATCCAATTCAGAATCAAATTATTAAACTTGGATTTTGGCCAGGCGGGGATCGCGATGGAAATCCATTTGTAACAACAGAAATCACGTTGAAGGTAGCAGAACGTTTACGAACTTCTATTTTAAAATGTTATTACGTTGAAATTAGAAAATTAAAACGAAAACTGACTTTTTCTGGAGTAGATGGTTTAGTTGCTGAGTTAGAACATAAATTATACCGTTCTGTTTTTTATTCAAGAGGCGAAATGTACATCACTTTGGATGAGTTTAAAGAACGCTTAAATGCAATTAGAACAATTATTATAGACAAACATCAGTCTCTTTATCTAGACGAATTGGAATCGTTGCAAGTAAAAGTTAATTTGTTTGGATTTCATTTTGCAACTCTTGATATCAGGCAAAATAGTAGAGTGCATAACGCTGTTTTCAAAGACATTGTCACGTATTACTTAAAGTCAGGGAGCGATATGTTTCCTTCTAATTATTATGATTTATCAGAAGACGAAAAGATTGAAATTGTAGCGAAAGTTACGGGCAATTTAGATTCAGCTGATTTTGAAAATGAAATTACCAAATCAACAATAGAGTCGATACAAATTATTAAAACAATTCAAGAAAATAATGGAGAACAAGGTGCCAATCGTTATATTATCAGTAATAACGAAAGCGCGTTGAATGTAATGGAAACTTTTGCAATGATTCGTTTGAATAATTGGGAAGCACCAACTGTAGATATTATTCCGTTATTTGAATCGATCGAGGATTTACAAAAAGCACATTTGGTTATGGAGCAATTGTATACTAATCCAGAATACGCTATTCATCTGGCTTCACGAGGAAACAAACAAACTATTATGCTTGGTTTTTCTGACGGAACTAAAGATGGTGGTTACTTAATGGCAAATTGGAGTATTTATAAAGCCAAACAAACTTTGACAGAAATGTCAAGAAAGTATGAGGTTGATGTGGTCTTTTTTGATGGACGTGGCGGACCTCCAGCACGTGGGGGTGGTAAAACACATAAATTCTACGCTTCGTTAGGACCAACAATCGAGAATAATGAAATTCAGATCACCGTGCAAGGACAAACTATTAGTTCTAATTTCGGAACATTAGATTCTTGTCGTTACAACCTAGAGAATTTATTGAGTGCAGGAGTGACGAATCAGGTATTTAATAAGTCAAAAAATGAATTATCTCCTGATGAAAAAGATATTCTGGAAGAATTAGCAGAACTTGGGTATTCAAAATATTTAAGTTTTAAAAACCATCCGAAGTTTATACCTTACTTAGAGAAAATGAGTACTTTAAAATACTACTCGAAAACAAATATTGGAAGTCGTCCGACAAAGAGAAGTAAATCAGATCAATTGGATTTTGCTGATTTAAGAGCAATTCCGTTTGTGGGATCATGGAGTCAATTGAAGCAAAACGTACCTGGGTTTTTCGGAGTAGGATCTGCTTTGAAGCATTTCGAAACGACAGGACAATGGGATAAAGTAACCGACTTATATCACAATTCATTGTTTTTTAAAACGCTTTTGGAAAACAGTGCAATGTCCTTGGCTAAATCATTTTTGCCACTAACTGCTTACATGAAGGAGGATCCTGAGTTTGGTGAATTTTGGCAAATTATATCAGATGAATTTTCAGAAACAGAACGCTTACTATTGAAAATTGCAGGGCATACCACTTTGATGGAAAACTATCCTGACGGTAAAGCTTCTATTGATATTAGAGAACGTATCGTATTGCCACTGTTGACGATACAACAATATGCACTGCTTAGAATTAATGAATTAAATAAAGCTGAAGTTGTCGATAGCGAATTGGTGAAAGTATATGAGAAAATTGTAACGCGTTCTCTTTTTGGCAATACTAATGCTAGTAGAAATTCGGCATAAAAGATAAAAAATGAAGGCAGATCAATTATTAGAGAATGAATACGGTAGTGCATTTCATACTTATATTGAACAAGCTGGTGAGGGCGATTTGATTGAAGAACTGGAAATTTCGTTGCATGATTTTATAAAATTCGTTCAAAATATTCCGATGGATAAATTTGATTTTCGTTATGCGGAAGCAAAATGGACGATTAAGGAAATTATACAGCATGTAATTGATACCGAAAGAATTTTTGCTTATCGTGCGTTGCGAATTTCTAGAAACGACAAAACACCATTATCAGGTTTCGATGAGAATGAGTATATAGTTAATACAGATTCCAATCAGAGGAATATTCAAAGTTTGCTTACCGAATTATCAGCAGTGCGGCATTCTAACTTATTTCTTTACAAAAGTTTTTCAGAAGAGCAATTGAAAAGAATTGGAACGGCTTCCAACAATGAAATTTCGGTTCGTGCTTTGGGTTTCGTGACAATTGGTCATCAAAAGCACCACCAACGGATTTTTGAAGAACGTTATTTATAAAATTTTAAAACCATATAAGTTATTCTACCTTGAATACTTATATGGTTTTTTTACTTTAGTTCTAATTTCTTCAATCTAGATACTATAGCACCACTGTTTCTACCCAATATACTGGCAATTTCTGCGTTGGCTTTGCCTTCTTTAAAGAAATTAGTAAGCTGTAAATCTTCTTCAGAATTCCACTTTTTATATGCTTCTGCATGAGAAATTCGAATTTCATCAACAGAATATGCTTTATTATTTAGCGTCTGAGATAATTCTTTCGATTTTTCAATAACCGCTAAGCCTAAGCGAATTTTATCATATGCCATTCTTTCTTCCAAATAATCAAAATATGGTTTTAAAACTGTCGTACTTTTTATTTCCTTGTGTGCTTTCTTTAATTGCTCGACTTCTTCTTGCGTTACAAAATCGCCTAAATCAGTGATGTGATCATCAATATATAATTTCGCAATGTGTGAAATTACAGTAGAAATTCCGAGTTTTCTTTGTTTCGAAATTTCATCAGTAGACATACCTTTTTGATAAAGCTCTAACGTTGTTTTGTACGTGCTACTTTCTTTTTTAGCAGTTGTTTTTTTGTTTTTTTGAAATTCTACAATTGCCGAGATAAACTCCGCACCGTACTTTTCGAGCTTTGCTTTTCCGACACCATCTATAGCGATTAATTCTTCTTCGCTCATTGGTCTAACGCTTTCAAATTGACGAAGAGTAGCGTCGTTAAAGATTACGTAAGCAGGAACTTCTTCTTCCTTTGAAATGTCATAACGCAATTTTCGTAAAATTTCAAAAAGTGAGTTCTTGATTGTTTTTGTTTTGACTTCTTTGGCCTCTTTAGTTTCAGCTACTTTTTTAACTACAGTATTTAATTGGACTTTCTCTCCATCGAATAAAACTTTTCGAGCGAGTGATGTTAATAAGATTCTATTGTTTTGATGAAAAGCAATTTCAAGGTACCCTAGATTAATTAATTGAATTAAATATTGATTCCAATCGTACCAAGAAACATCTGCACCAATTCCGTACGTTTTTAGGTTTTGATATTCTTTTTCGTAAATATGTGCATTTTTAGAACCTCTTAAAAAATCAACTATTACCGCCAAAGTTTCTTTTTCTTGTAAGCGAGTCACGGCCGAAAGTGCTTTTTGTGCTAAAATAGTTCCGTTAAAAAAAACCGGAGGATTTTTACAGATGTCACAATTACCACAATTTTCAGTGACTAATTCCCCAAAATAAGAAAGTAAAATTTTTCTGCGGCAGCTTAAAGCGTCCGCATATTGTTTCATTCGTTCTAATTTAGCCAATTGCAAATCCGCATTCAAACCTTCTGATGCAAATTTTTGTAGCTGAATAACATCTGCATAACTTTCAAATAGAACTGTTTCTGAAGGCAATCCGTCACGACCAGCACGGCCAATTTCTTGGTAATAACCTTCGATATTTTTAGGTAAATTATAATGAATTACCCAGCGCACATTTGATTTGTCAATTCCCATTCCAAAGGCAATAGTTGCACAGACAATTTGACAATCGTCATTTATAAAATCATCTTGTGTTTTTGCTCTTAATTTTGCTTCTAAACCCGCATGATATGCTTTGGCATTAATTCCTTTTTGCTGCAATTTTTTCGCTAATTCTTCGGTAGTTTTTCGGCTTAAACAATAAACAATTCCAGATTCATTGGGTTTGGTCGCAATAAAATCTATTATTTGTTTCACACGGTCTAAAGCGGGTCGCACTTCTAAACTTAAATTTTTGCGATCAAAAGAAGAAACAAATATGGCAGGATTTCTAAGGTTTAATTGTTGTGCAATATCGGTTCGCGTAGCTTTATCGGCAGTTGCTGTTAAGGCCAAAATTGGAGTAGAAGGGAAGCGGTTTTTAAGGTAACCTAAATTAGTGTAGGCAGGTCTAAAATCATGTCCCCAGGCAGAAATACAATGTGCTTCGTCGATGGCAATCAAGCTGACTTCTAGAGAATTAAAAACATTTTCTAAATAAGACAAACTTTCGGGAGCGACGTATACTAATTTGATGATATTGTTGCGCAATGAATCCAAATAAAATTGCTGCTCTTGGTCAGATTGTGTACTATTGATAAAGCAAGCCGCAATTCCGTTAGCTTTTAAACTGTCTACTTGATCTTTCATCAAAGCAATAAGCGGAGAAACTACTACTGTAATTCCAGAAAAAAGTAGCGCTGGTAATTGAAAACAGATTGATTTTCCGCCACCTGTTGGCATGATAGCTAAGGCATCTTTTTTAGAAAGAATAGTTTCAATAATTATTTCTTGATTGGGTCTGAATTTTTCAAAACCAAAATGTTCTTTTAATTTGGCGTGTAATATCTCGGAATTCATTTGGCGTGTATTTTTTTTACAGTGAAAGTGTTGTTTGTTCCGCGAAAAAATAAAAAACCATTTCCCGCAGAATGAAGTATTACTAGTATAGGAATTTAGTTTAGAGTAAGCGCTCCTAAAATTTCTTCAGACATAAAAGGTCCTCCTGGATATTTAGCGGTATAGTCTAAGTTCAACCATATTTGATCTCTTTCATCAATGTGATAATGCAAAGATTTTCCATAGCTTTCTTTCTCAAAAAGAATGTTTTTTATTAAATAATTCACTGCTTCTAAGTCACTTCTGTTCCCAATTAAGATTTCAGGGTAAATATGTCCTTTGGTGTGAATTAATCGTGGTGTTCCCCCAATAGAACGGACAGCCGCAGCCATCAGTATAGAGTGATCGTCGCAGTCACCAGAAAAGTACTCCAAAGATTCGCTTGCTGTTGCAATATAATCGCCATCCTTCGGATCATTAACGTAATTCCAGCGGGCATTAATTTCTTTGAAAGCAGCAAAACATTGAATTAAAGTGCGGTACTCTGAATAACCTTTTACATTTCTAAAATGTTTGGTCGTGGCCATCACCGCAAAATTTCTAACCTTTGGATTCTGATATTCTATAGCCTTTAAAATCAATGATTTATTTGGAAAAGGTAGAAGTTTGGATACAATTAAATCTTGGGGATACGGATTGTATGTCATGGTATAGATCATGGAATCGTAATCTTCGTAGATCTGATTGAAACCATAATTTCCAATTACGGTTCCGTAAAACAAAACCAATAAATAGAGCGCGACGCAAATAATTATTATGGTCCGTAGTTGAAATAAAATTAAATAAACACCCCCTAATACGCCGATAAACAGCAAAATACGGTCAAGATTAAAACTCCAATTAAGCTCAATAAGGTTTTGATGTAAAATAATGAAGAGCGGAATTGTGATAAAAATACTCAAAAACAAAATAATGACCCTGTCCCAAGGTTTTTTAACCCGCAACTTGGCTTTTATTTTTTGTATGTCAATTTTTGTTATTTCGATCATAGGAGTTATAAAGCAAATTTACAGTGCTTTAATAATTTCAGCAAAAGTACTTTTTTTATTAATAATACGCAGTTCTAGTAGTTGGTTTTGAAGTGTGTTAAATTTGGTTTCACTAAAATTTTCTTGCGACCATTCTGTTAGTTTCAGCCAAGCTTGAATATCTTCTAATTTTTGACCAAATGTTTCAGCTAAGGTTCTGTCGATACTCGGAATCGATTTAAAATCTTCTGTGGTTGTGTTAATGATTTCTAATATTGTAGCGACTGCTTCTGCGTTTTCTTCTAAAAATTCCTCTCTAACAGCAATTACAAAACTAGGCCATGGCGTAGGACAATCTCCAATTCGTCTAAAAATTCCTTGGTCAACTAGTGGTTTTGTCATAAAACGCTCCCACATAAAATAGTCTGCAGTTTCATTGGTCAATGCTTCGACGGCACCGTCGATAGTATTTATAATTTCGAATTTCAAATTGTCGCTGTTCCAATTTTGATTGGCAGCATTTACATAGGCCATTAATTGTGAACCAGATCCAATTCTAGAAATAGCAATCGTACTATCTTTTACATCTTCAATGGTTTGATATTTTGATTTTGATGCAACATGAATTCCCCAAATTAAAGGTGACTTTACATAAATCTGAACAATTTTGCTCGGATTACCAGCTGCAATATCTTTTATAATCCCTTCGGTTAATATTACGGCAATATCAGTGGAACCGTCTCGCAGCATTTGGCATAATTTCCCCGTTCCTTCAGGAACATCAGTCCATTCTAAATCAATATTTTCGGCTTCAAATTCGCCATTATCAATACATAATTGCCAAGGTAAATTAAAATGTTCTGGAACTCCTGCTATTTTTATAGTTGTCATAATTGTTTTAAATTTTAATTTTTCAATAAATCAGTTCTGTGCTTTTCTGAAAGACAAGGTTCTGCAAATTGCAGTATAGAAAGTGTTTCAAATTCTGTTAAGATAGTTTTCACGATAGAATAATCTACATCTTTAGTGATTTCTACAGCAAAGAAGATTTCATTTAAAACTTCTGAAACACATTGAACTACTTGAAGTTTTTCTCTAATAACTTCTGTATCAAAATCTTTTTCTAAAATTATGACTTGCACAATTGAATTTCCAGAATTTTGGATCGTCTTTTTGTACACAAAGCGATCGTCATCTGCTTCTTTCTCTGCATAAAATAAATCTCCTGTCGCAATGAGCGGGCCAAAAAACGGAATATTATCTAATTTAAAATGTCCTTTTTCTAAATCTATTATTTCTGCCCACATGGTTTCTGTAATAGTATCTTGTAAGTAATCGCTGTAATATTTAAATATAATTTTTTTATGTGTAGCTGTCATTTTTTAACTATTTGCCAGTTTATCTAAAGTATATGCTATTAGCTCATCGACTGCCTTATACGGATCTTCGCTAAAATCGCCTGTAGCTCTGTTGGCAATTATTGCATTTAGCGATAAAGCGTGATGTCCTAATAAAGCCGAAAGCCCATAAATTGCAGCAGTTTCCATTTCTAAATTGGTAATTCTATTTTCATTAAAGTCAAAACTATCCATCTTATTATTCAACTTCTCATCTTGGATATTTAGTCGTAAAACTCTTCCTTGTGGACCGTAAAATCCGCCAGCGGTAGCTGTAATTCCTTTAAAGATTTGATCACTTTCTATTATTTTTTCCAATTTATTAGAACAAGCAATTACATATGGTTTTCCTTTTCGGATGTCCCAATTAGTATGAATAAAAAAAGCTTCTTCGAGTGCCGCATTTGAAACTTCATCGATTAAATAGGAGCGAAGCATATTGTCTAACCCTAGTCCGAAAGTAGACATTACAAAACTATCTACTGGGATATCTGCATGTAGTGAGCCCGAAGTTCCTACTCGAATAATATTTAAAGAACTAATTTCTTTTTTTATTTTTCTCGTTTTTAAATCAATATTTACTAAAGCATCCAGTTCGTTGATTACGATGTCAATATTATCAGGACCGATTCCGGTTGAAATGACCGTAATTCGTTTGCCTTTGTACATTCCGGTTTGAGTCTTAAATTCTCTTTTTTGAGTTGAGAATTCAATGGAATCAAAATGTTGCGTAATTTTTTCTACGCGATTTTGATCGCCTACAAAAATAATATCGTGTGCTATATTTTCAGGAAGTAAATTTAAGTGATAGACACTTCCGTCTGGATTTAAAATCAATTCTGAAGATTTAATCATGTTTTAGTTTTTAAGGTACTACGTTGCTGCGAAGCAAAATTCAAATTTTTTTAAAGAGAAGAAGGTTTAAAACTTAAAAGATCTTTTTTCTATTAAAAACATTTACTTATTAATTTGTATTCTAACGCATTTTATCCGCCAACACGTTTAACTTTAAATCCTTTCTTTTTTAAAATTGCCATAATTTTATCACGGTAATCACCTTGAATGATAATGGATTCGTCTTTGTAACTTCCACCAACACTTAACTTAGTTTTAATTTCTTTAGCTAATATTTTAAAGTCTTCTTGATCGCCGGTGTAGCCTTCAATTATAGTTGTTGGTTTTCCTTTTCTCTTTTCAAATTTGCAAATCATTGGCTCGTCCTGAATCCACAATTCTTTTACTTCAGCAATAATTTCTTCTTCTGGAGCTGCTTGGTGATCGGGAAATAAATTTTTTAATTGGTCTTGTAAATCCATTGTATCTGAAATTTTGAAAAATTAAATTCCAAATTCCAAAGTAATACAACCTTGGAATTTGGAATTTATAACTTGATTTTAATTTATTATTTTTTTATCAATCCTAAATCAACCAAACGTTCGTGCAAATAGTCTCCTGCAGTAATATCATCGAATTTTTTCGGATTTTCACTATTTATACAATTCGCTAAACAATCTAGTTTCATATCACTAACAGGGTGCATAAAAAACGGAATAGAATAACGAGAAGTTCCCCATAATTCTCTCGGCGGATTTACTACTTGATGAATGGTAGATTTTAGTTTATTATTGGTGTGTCGTGACAACATATCACCCACATTAATAACTAATTCATCCTCTGCAGCAATTGCATCAAGCCATTCTCCGTTGTGGTTTTGCACTTGCAATCCTTTTCCTTGAGCCCCCATCAACAATGTAATTAGATTGATATCACCATGTGCTGCTGCTCGAATCGCATTTTCTGGCTCAGATGTAATAGGAGGATAGTGAATTGGTCTCAAAATTGAATTTCCTTCGTGCGCATATTGGTCAAAATAAAATTCATCTAAACCTAAATGCAACGCTAAAGCGCGCAACACATAAACGCCCGTTTTTTCGAGCATTTGATACGCTTGTTTACCCACTACATTAAAACGAGGCAACTCACTTACTTGTACATTATCTGGGTATTCTGCAGCATACTTTGAACTTGAATCTACATATTGTCCAAAATGCCAAAACTCTTTTAAATCGCCTTCTTTTCTGCCTTTAGCATGTTCTTTTCCAAAAGACACGTACCCCCTTTGACCGCCAATTTCGGGAATTTCGTAGCCGTGCTTAGTCGCTAGTGGTAAGGCAAAAAACTTTCTAATTTCACCATACAGCTCGTTTACCAATTGGTCTTCTAAAAAATGACCTTTTAAGGCAACGAAGCCTATGTTTTCAAATGCATTTCCGATTTCATTTACAAATTTTTGTTTACGTTCCGGGTCGTCCGAAAGGAAATCACGTAAGTCTACACTAGGAATGTTTTGCATACTTTACATATTAATTTAAAAAAGTTGAAAAGCATAAGAAATGCTGATCACAAACAAAGATAAATATAATTTGGTAGTCGTTTGGGTCTTTAAGAAAACTTTTTAATTCGGTTGAATTTCTAGCAATTGTACTTGACTTCGCAATCTCTCAATAATTAATGTCATCATTCGTTTATTTAAACTAGACGAATTTTGAATGTAGTTTTGGTATTCTTCTAATGAAAAAAGTCCGATTACTATTCCTTTTAAAGTGTTTCGAAATTTAATATCCTTCTGAATGGAATTTTCAATCGCATGTAACTTTTTATCTACCGAAAAAGTAAAGAAATCAACTTTGTTTTTTTGTACATAATATACAAAAACTGAAATAAGTAAATCGTTCTGAAGTTTTAGAATCGGCCGAAGTACTTGGTTTTGAAAAACTTCATCTGGAGATGACTGTGAACTAGTCGTTCCTAAAACTTCTCCTCTAAATTCTTTTAAAAATGAATCTCTATTGGCCATTGTTTTTCTTTAAAATTAAAAAAAATTAACGACAGTAGCAGTCTATTTTAAAAAATAAACCCTCAGTTTTACATAAACATTCAACTTGCTTTACTTGTAAAATTAGTATTCATAAAAAAATCCACAAACTAACACGTTGCAATTGCTATTAATTTGTGGAAATTTTATTTATTTAAAAGTTTATTACCTGTTATTATCGGTAATTTGTAATTTAGATGGCATTTCGAAAATCTCTAAATCAAATAACGGAACTGCCGCAAATATATGATCAAAAAGATCAGACATAATATACTCGTAGTTTGCCCAACGTTTGTCTTTAGAAAAAGCGTAAATCTCCAACGGAACACCAAATTCTGTCGATTGCAACTGACGGCACATCATAACCATATTCTCGTTTAAACCGCTTTGGTTGGCCATATACACAGAGATGTACTTGCGAAACAATCCTAAATTGGTCATGTTACGGCCATTAACATGCAGTTCTTTATTTATGTTATGATTGGTATTGTATTTTTCAATCTCCACTTGTCTCGAATCGATATAAGCGGTAATCAACTCGACAGAACGCAGACGAGCTAAATCGTCATTGTTTAAAAACCGAATCGTACTGCTTTTTATCAACACATGACGCTTAATTCGTCTTCCATCTCCTTTTAACATCCCACGCCAGTTCTGAAAAGACTCAGAACTTAATGCGTAAGTTGGAATAGTAGTAATGGTTTTGTCAAAATTCTGCACTTTTACAGTAGTTAGGTTAATCTCGATCACATCACCATCGGCGCCAAACTTGTCCATAGTAATCCAGTCGCCAATACGAACCATATCATTTATAGAAACTTGCACACTTGACACAAATCCTAAAATCGTGTCTCTAAAAATCAAGATAATAATTGCCGACAAGGTTCCTAGAATAGTAAGCAGTTCAGTTTGTTTGATTCCGAACAACTTGGAAATCATTACTGTAACTCCAAATATCCAAAGCACAATCATAATGACCTGAATAAAGCTATCGATTGGTTTGTCGCTGTATTCTGGTTTGTTTTTTAGGTAATCTTTAAGAGAATTAAAAACGGTACGAATAATCCACAACATTAAGAAAATGATGTAAATACCAAATATTTTCTCAAAGGTTAATTGCCAATAATCATATTTGTCTAAAATTATAGGAACTGCCGCATAAATAAAAAATGCAGGAATAAGATACGCCGTGTATTTTGCTGTTTTGTTTGAAATCAAAAAATCATCGAACTTGGTTTTGGTGCGTTGTGCAAAAACGGCCATTAAAGTCACCAAAAAAAGTCGTGCGATGTAGTAAATACCGAACGCCATTATTATTAAAACCACGATATTTACGACTAAGCTTAAGTACGACGCAGAAATCCTGCTCATGCCTAAATCACGTAAAATAGGGTATAATATATTAAATAATTTTTCTAACAAACTAAGCGTTTTTTAAGTATTTCTGTTCAATATAAAAAGTAGCGAAAGGAAGTAAAGAAGCTAATAAGATAAATCCAAAAACCGGAATACTCCATTTTTGACTTCTTTTAAGTAAAACAGCTAATAATACGTAGGCAATAAATAAAACACCGTGACTCATTCCAATTGGATATAGTAAAGTTTTATACAATTCTAAATTTGTTGGTTTGATAAAAAGCATGTTTGCGAACAAAACTAAATAGGAAATCCCCTCTAAAATCGCGGTAATCTTAAAAATCTTAAGCATTTGAATGTTGTTTAAAAATAAAGCGTAAAATTAGGTATTCTCTTTGGTTTTCTAGGTATCTAAACTCAAACAAATTACTTTTGTACTTTTACCTATTGATTATGAGTAAACGCGATTTAAAAAAATATTTAACCGAGCTTTCGCAAGAGCAATTACAAGATCAAATAATTGAATTGTATGAAAAATTTGCGCCAGTAAAAGTATTTTACGACTTTGTTTTTAATCCAAAAGAGGAAACACTTTTGCACGAAGCAAAAATTAAAATTTCGAACGAATATTTTCCTATAAAAGTAACTCGAAGAGGCAAAGCGAAGATGCGCCGATCTGTGGCTCAAAAAATCGTAAAACATTTTATTGTTTTGGGAGTTGATCCGTTCGTAATTGCAGATGTTATGCTTTATAACATTGAAATCGCACAAACGTATGCAGCTGGAAACTTGATAAAGCAGGAACTTTTTTACAAGAGCATGTTCAATTCTTTCGAACAGGCAGTCACTTTTAGTATTTCAAACGGAATTTTTGAAGAGTTTAATGAGCGAATTACCGCCATTGCTGAGGAAGCAAAGAGAAAAAAATGGAAGAACAGGTCTGATTTTGAAGCTATTTTAGAGAAAATCACTTTATAAAAACGGTAAGATAATTCAATCTTTAGGATTTATTTGATTTAATTTAAGCAAAATCACAAGGAATAACTGTTTTTTAGGTGTATTTTTGCAAAAACCAATAAAAAGCATGTCTCAAAATATTTTAGAAGTAGAAAAGGAAGAACGGAAAGAACTTTATGCCTATCAGCAAAAAGATATTGATGCCATTTTTGAACGATTAGACGGTACTCCAGAGAAATATCACTTGCTGTATCAGTTGCCCACAGGAGGTGGAAAAACAGTAGTTTTTTCTGAAATCGTTCGTCGTTATTTATCGCATAATGACAAAAAAGTAGTAGTGTTAACACACCGTATCGAGCTTTGTAAACAGACTTCAAAAATGCTGAAGGGCTTTGGTGTCAAAAACAAAATTATTAATAGTAAGGTAAAAGAATTGCCAGACCAAAACGATTATTCATGTTTTGTGGCAATGGTCGAAACGCTTAAAAATCGTATCAACGACGAAAAATTACACTTAGACAATATTGGATTAGTAATTATTGATGAGGCGCATTACAATTCCTTCCGAAAATTATTAAATTCTTTTAAAAATGCTTTCATATTAGGCGTTACAGCGACACCACTAAGTTCTAATATCAAGTTACCCATGCACCAAAGTTATGATGAACTAATCGTAGGAGACACGATTGCATCGCTTATTGGTAAAGGATTCTTAGCAAAAGCAACGACCTACAGTTACGATGTTGGTTTGACCTCCTTGAAGGTCGGAATCAACGGTGATTATACGGTAAAATCTTCAGACGATTTATATACCAATTCGGTGATGCAGGAAAAATTATTGCATGCCTATACCGAGAAATCTTTGGGCAAAAAGACTTTGATTTTTAATAATGGTATTCATACTTCCTTATACGTCTACGAAACTTTTCGCGAAGCAGGCTACGAGATTCGTCACTTAGACAACACTTGCGGTACCGAAGAGCGTAAGGATATATTGCAATGGTTCAAAAAAACACCAGATGCCATTTTAACCTCAGTCGGAATTTTAACTACTGGTTTTGATGAGCCAACTGTAGATACAATTATCCTTAATCGTGCTACCAAGTCCTTGACTTTATATTTTCAGATGATTGGTCGTGGTTCTCGAAAATTACCAGGTAAAAGCGATTTTAATGTAATCGATCTAGGTAACAATGCAGCTCGTTTTGGACTGTGGAGTGATGCGGTCAATTGGCAGCATATTTTTAAATCACCAGAGTTTTACTTAGAGAATTTGCGCGATGACACCGAAATTGAATTGTTTTTCAAATATACGATGCCACCAGAATTAAGGGCTAAATTTAGTAAAACAGCCGAAGTTAATTTTGATGTAGATGAAGAGCATAAATTAGCGATAGCGCAAAATGAACGCTCGAAGGTCGTATTAGAAAAATCGCTGGAACAACACGCAGCGATGTGCGTTGATAATACCGAAACATTGCAAGAAGCAAAATCATTAGGTCGCGAATTAGATGACGATATCGACTGCCGCATCAAGCGCTACTCTAAGTGTTTAAGCCAATGCAGTAAAAATTACCGCGAATGGTTGGTCGACGATTATAAACTAAAAATGGTCTTATTAATAGGTAAAAAATACCGTGAAAAAATAATGAATGAGCCTGACGAAGATTAATTTTTGTTAGGAGCTATTCCCGCTGTACACTGTATCTTTTTCGGGCGAACCCCGCCCAAAAAAGGATGCCGCTTCCATCGGGGCTAAAAAATCCAGCATTCATAACACATTTATCTTATGCAAAATCCCACAAGTGCACAGCAAACTTGTGGGATTTTAAGTTTTACAGCGTACCTTTACACTCGAATAAATTCAAAAAAATAAACAATGTCAGAAGATTTTAAAAAATTAGGAATTACAGCACCGATTCTCAAAGCCTTAACAGAATTGGACATTGTTTCTCCAACCGAAATTCAGCAGCAGATAATTCCGTTACTTCTTAAAAATGAAACCGATGTTGTTGGTTTAGCTAAAACAGGAACAGGAAAAACAGCCGCTTTCGCATTGCCCTTGTTGCAACTTGTAAGTACAGAGCAAGAACACGTTCAGGCTGTTGTATTAGTGCCAACGAGAGAATTAGGACAACAGATTTTTGCTAATTTAGAATCTTTTTCGAAATACCAAACTAAAATTTCTATTGCAGCAATCTGTGGTGGAACACCTATAAAACCTCAAATCGAATTGCTCAAAGCACCTACACATATTGTAGTGGCTACCCCAGGCCGTTTAATTGATTTATTGCAGCGCAAAGCAATTGATTTATCACAAACACAATTTTTAGTTTTAGATGAAGCCGACGAAATGGTTTCGATCCTAAAAGAAAGCTTAGACGAGATTATCACCGAATTGCCTAAAACGCATCGCACTTATTTGTTTTCGGCAACACTGCCAGGAACAATCAAACAATTGATTCAGAACTACTTGCATAAAAACGTGATTCAGATCGCTTCTAACATGGAAACAGTTGGTAATCAAGAAATCGAACACCAATATATCGTAGTAGATCCTATTGAAAAGCTAGATGTTCTAATGCATTTCTTGAATTCAAGAGATGGCGAAAGAGGAATTATTTTTTGTAAAACCAAAGCAGCCGTTAATAAATTAGCAAAAAACTTAGCAATAAACCGTTTTTCTTCCGGTGCCTTGCACGGTAGTTTGTCGCAAGGAATTCGCGACCGAATTATGGATCAATTTAGAGAAAGTCACATCAATTTGTTAGTAGCAACCGATTTGGCTGCTCGTGGTATCGATGTCTCTGGACTATCTTTTGTGGTCAATTATCATTTGCCCGATACGTACGAAAACTATGTACATAGAAGTGGTAGAACGGCTAGAGCAGGAGCAAGCGGATTAGCCTTGACCGTTTTACAGCCAGAAGAAGTACCCGAGATTGCTGAGTTTGAGAAAGAGTTGGGCATTAGTTTTTCTGAATTCAAAAAACCTTCAGCGATTAGTTTAGAAGAAAACAACACACTTTTGTGGGCAAAACAAATCTTCAAAACAAAACCAAATCACGAAATTGCTGCAGATCTTAAAAATAAAGTAAAAACTGTTTTTCATCATTTAACCAAAGAAGAATTGATAGAAAAAGTGCTGGCTAATTATGTTCTTCAAAACAAAACAGAGGTGGCAGAAAAGCCAATTAAAAAACTTAAAAAGAAATAGTAAATTTCTATATTGACAATATAATTTGTAAATTTATAATTCATACGAATCAAACATCCAACTTAGAACTAATTCTTATTATGTGCTAAGTTGGATGTTTATATAGGCGCATTACGTTTGATTCGCATAACATAAATTAATATAAAACTTATATGAAAATAGTTATCATAGGAGGAGGATTTGCTGGAATAAATCTAGCGAAAGAACTGCTCAATCAGAAAGATATAGAAGTTATACTGGTAGATAAAAACAATTATAACTTCTTTCCGCCGCTAATTTATCAGGTAGGAACTGCGTTTCTAGAACCTTCAAGTATTAGTTATCCTTTTAGAAAATTTTTTGCAGGAAAGAAAAACTTACAATTTCGATTAGGCGAATTAGTAGAAGTTGTTCCTGCCGAAAATAAAATTATTCTCAACAATGGTGAGTTAAATTATGATAAATTGGTTTTTGCAACTGGAGCAGAAACAAATTATTTCGGAATGGAAAACGTAAAAAAGAACGCTATCCCAATGAAAACGTTGAGCGATGCAATTGTGATGCGTAATACCTTGCTGAAAAATCTGGAAAAAGCTGCTATTTGCAAAGACATTCGTAAAAGAAGAGAATATTTGACAATTGTTGTGGCCGGTGGTGGACCAACAGGAGTTGAAGTTTCTGGAATGTTTGCCGAAATGCGTAAAAGTATTCTAATTAAAGAATATCCAGAATTAGCCACTAGTGCTAGTAATATATATTTGGTTGATGGTGGCGATGCCTTATTATCGCCAATGAGCAAAGCTTCACAAGAAGATACTCTAGAAGCCTTGCAGAAAATGGGAGTTATTGTGAAATTGAATGCACGAGTAACTGATTATATTGACAATACCGTCCATTTTGCTGATGGCGAAACAATTGTAACCAAAAATTTAATATGGGCAGCTGGAGTTTCTGCTAAAGTTTTTGCTGGAATTCCAACCGAAAGTTATGGTCGTGGCCGACGATTAGCAACCGATGCCTATAGTAAGGTTAACGGAATGGAAAATGTTTATGCGATTGGAGATACCGCTATTTTAGAAGGTGATCCAAAATTTCCTGGGGGACATCCGCAAGTTGCTCAAGTCGCGATTCAGCAAGCTTTAAATTTAGCAAAAAACTTTAAAGCAGCTAAACAAAACAAAGAATTACGTCCTTTTGAATATAAAGACAAAGGATCGATGGCTATTATTGGTAAAAACAAAGCTGTAGTTGATTTACCAAAACCAGAATGGCACTTTAAAGGCTTTTTTGCTTGGTTCATCTGGCTATTTGTGCATTTATTCTCTTTGATTACCTATAGAAATCGGTTCCAGACTTTTTACAATTGGACCGTCGCTTATTTTGCTAAAGATCAATCACTTCGAATGATTATTCGTCCAGACAAAAAAAATAATATAACCTAACTTGGTTTAGCATAGCTCAAAACAAAAAAAGCTGATTCTGTTAGGAATCAGCTTTTTTGTTTAAAGTTAAAATCTAATTAGTGAATCTCTATTATATTTTTTCTGCCAATATTTAAAATAAGAAAAGCTAGTAATGTGCTAACAACCATGATTGCAACCATTGGAACAATTGAATTGATCACAAATAGGCCAACAAAAAAAGAGGCTAAAGCTCCTAAGCCTAACTGAATTGCTCCCATTAAAGCTGAGGCACTTCCTGCATTTTTGGTAAATGGAGCCATAGTTAAACCTGCAGTATTGGGATTTGAAATTCCCAAACATGCCAAAAATAGAAATAACATACCTATTGTCTCATACATTCCTAACCAACCATTTAAGGCCACTATCAAAAACACAATACTTACAATTGATTGACAGAATAATGCACCAAAAATCAATTGTTGACTCGAATATTTTCGTAATAATAATGAGTTTAGTTGACTAGAGCCAATGAAACTTAAAGACATAAAGGCAAAGATCCATCCGTACACTTTTGGACCAACTTCAAAAATTTTCATAAAAACAATAGGTGAGGCGGCAACATATGTAAACAGTCCAGAAAAAGCCATAGCACCCGTCAAAGCATAGGTGTAAAATTGAGGTTCTTGAAGTACTTCTTTGAAATTACGAAGAATTGGTTTTGGTTTTAGCGACATTGTAGTGTCTGGAACCGAAGTATTGGGTAAACCAAATTGAGCGGCAAGTAAAATTACAATTCCCATGCACATCAAAATAAAGAATACAGTATGCCAACCGTAATCAGCAGTGATATATCCACCTATAGTTGGCGCTAGCATTGGCGATAAACCAACTACCAACATCAACATAGAAAATACTTTTGGTATGTCCTTTACAGGAAATAAGTCGCGAACCATAGCTACAGATGCAACTGTAGCAGCACAACTACCAATGGCTTGTATAAATCGTAATCCTATAAAAGTATCAATGTTGGTAACGTAAACACAGCCTAACGAAGCTAAAATATAAACCATTAAGCCAATGAACAGTGGCTTTTTTCGCCCGAAGCGATCTAGTAAAGGGCCATATAATAATTGCCCTGCAGAGATACCGATAAAATAACTAGATAAACTCATGGCCACTTTGGCAACAGTTGTATTCAGATCAGTCGCTATTCCTTCGAAACCGGGTAAATACATGTCGATAGAAAACGGACCCAAAGCCGTTAATGAACCCAAAATAAGAATAAGCTTATAATATTTGCTTTTTGTCATTGTAAAATAATGTAATTAATGCGACGCAAAGGTAAATATTTACTACCTTAGAGTATTAGCATTTGATTTTTAAAATAATACAATAACTGTATTTAACACAATCAACATTAATAAAATTAGAAATTATGAAAAAAATTATAGTATTACTCTTAATTACGTCATTTACGTATGCCCAGAAAATTCAGAACAAGATAGAAAATGTGAGTCCACAGCAAGCGGATTTTATACAAAAAGTAAATTCATTTTATCCAGACATCACAGTAAGCAATTCAGTAACTAATTATTATGCAGATGGCAGTGTTATTGATTCAAAGCAAGAGTTTGATTTGAGAGGTACGAAATTTTCAACCTATAAACTCGGTATTGAACCTGGAAGTAAAAAAATGCTTTATGAATATGAGACTGCTGATGCAGGTAAAGTTTGGGGAGATATCAGAATCTTTAATGGTAAATATGTTCGAACTCAATTTTCTGAAAAAACAGATAAAGTAGAACTACTTATAGACGGGAAAGCTGTTTATATGAACTAACAATATAAGCTTTTACTTAAAAACACCTTTTAAAAAAGGTGTTTTTTCGTTTATATAAGATTGAAGTGCTAGAATTTATCAACATATAATTTGAACTATAATTTATATTATGTAAAATAGAATTTTTTGTAATTGTCTTACTCTATTAAAAATAGTAATTATCTTTATTGAGATACACTAACAAAACTTATTCTAATTGTGCTGTTATGTCATGGATAATGATTGCTTTTATGCAACAGAGTAAGACCAGATATTTTAAAAATTATTTTATGTTCTACAGCTATCTTAAAAAAAAAAGTTATTCTACTTATCCACCTAGTTTCTAAGCCTTTTATTTGTTATTTTTACATTCAAAATTTTTATATTCCCGCGACTACAGATGAATACAATTGCAGAGCACATTGCTGACTTTTTAAAGGAACACGCACCATTCGATAATTTAACTTTTCAAGAATTGTCACAGATTGCTTTAAGCATTCGCGTGATGAATTTAGAAAAGAATGCTATGTTATTTAAAAACAATGATGAACTGCATGATTGTTTTTATGTGGTAGCTAGTGGTACCATTAATTTATCGGTCATTGCAGATGCTGAAGAGACATTATTAAATAAGTGTCATGTGGGAGATATTTTTGGTTTACGTCCGTTTTTTGCCAAAAACAATTACACAATGACTGCAAAAGCTCGTGAAGAATCTATTCTGTACGCGATTCCAATTGCGGTTTTTAGGCCGTTTGTTGCTAATAATTCTGACGTATTAAACTTTCTTTTAGAAAATTTCGCAGCCAATACCCGCCATACTAGAGACAATAACTACAAAAATAAAACGACACCAGATAATGCATTCTATACCGATCCTCAGTCAGAAATGCAGTACATACAAAATTTAACGTACAACACAGCGCCAATAACGGCAGCAAGTACGATATCGGTAAAAGATGCTGCTTTCTTAATGGTTGAATCTATTGTGAATAATGTGTTGTTGTGCGATGATGCTGGTTTTCCGATTGGTATTGTTACGGAAGCTGATATGGCTACCAAAATAGCAACGGGTCGCATTCCTATAACTGCAGCTGTTGCAAACATTATGTCTTCGCCGGTTGTAACAGTTATCGAAAATGTTTCGTTAGCAGAAGCACAATTGCTAATGATAAAACATGATGTAACGCATTTGTGTGTAACTAAAGATGGTACAAATAAATCGGTTGTGAAAGGTGTTATTTCAGAACATGATTTAATTGCGGCTCAAGCGAGTAATCCTGGAGTTTTAATTAAAGAAATAAAACGTTCTCAAGTTGCTAAAGATTTAAAACAAATAAGAGATCGATTATCTGATTTAATTCAGAATTCGATTCAAAAGAATATTCCACTTTCGCACATAACTAATATTGCAAACGAAATTAATTTAGCAATAATCAGACGTGCGGTCGAATTGTCAATTTTAGATTTAGGCTCCCCTCCTGCCCGTTTTGCGTGGCTGAGTATTGGAAGTCAAGGACGAAAAGAACAATTATTATTGACCGATCAAGATAGCATACTTATATTTGAAGATGTTGCTGCAGATAAGTACAGAGATGTTAAAGATTACTTTTTAAACCTTGCTAAAAAAACCACAGGGATTTTAGAAAAAGTGGGGTACGAATATTGTCCTAATGGTCATATGGGGAGTAATATGCTATGGTGTAAGTCATTGACAGACTGGACAAAACAATACAACAGTTGGATGAATACTCCAGGTGAAAGTAGTAATGATTTAAGTAGTATTTTCTTTGATTATCAAATTGTTTTTGGAGAACCTAAAATACAAGAAGCACTAGAAAATATTATATATAAAAATGCTTTAAACAATACTTTGTTTTTTGATTTCTTAGGGAATGATGCGTTGAAGAAAAACTCTCCATTGAGCTTTTTTAAGAAATTTATTTTAGAAGAAGAAGGAGAAAATAAAGAGAAATTTGATATTAAAACTAGAGCGCTAATGCCGTTAATCGATGGTGCCCGTCTCTTAATTTTGAGTAATGAAATTAAAGGAATAAACAATACGTATTTGAGATTTAAACAATTGGCAATAACAGATATAAAAAATGCCGATATTTATTTAAATTGTGCAGAAGCTTTCCTAACCCTTTCGAAATATCGAACTTTGGAAGGCATTAAAAATGATGATTCTGGTCAGTTCATTAATATCCAAGAATTATCAAAAATAGACCGAGAAAAACTAAAAAATGCACTCGCTCCCATGCGCGAATTAGAAGAATTAATTAAAAGTAAATTTCAATTGACTCAATTTTCATAATATGTTTGATTGGCTTAAAAATATCAATAAAGAACATCCTGAATTCTGGAAAGAGTACATGTCTAAATTCGAAAATAAATCGGATCGATTTGTTGTGATTTCTACCGAAACTTCTGGCTTAAGTCCGACAAGAGACGTAATTCTCTCTTTAGGCTCTTTTGCCATAGTTAACAATGCTATTATGATTAATGACAGTTTTGAAGCTGTTATTTTACAATATAAATATTTGCATGATAATGGGCTTTCGAATGAGTTTATTGTAGAAAGCAAAATGAAAAAACTGGCAGAGGCCGAAGCGATTCAATTATTGATCGATTATATTGGTAATGGAGTTTTAGTGGGCCATCATGTTAATTTTGATGTGGAAATGATCAATGCTGCATTAGAAAGACAGGAATGCGGTAAACTTAAGAATGAAGCTTTAGATATTGATGTAATGTATCGAAAGTTGAATGACATCAATGACAAACAGTTTTCTTTAAATGAACTGTGCGAAATTTATAAAATTCCTAAAAGCGATCGAAACTCTTCCTCTGAAGATGCTTATAAAATAGCTTTACTTTTCTTAAAGTTAAAATCAAGACTGAATATTCAATAGATAGGGAATTTATAGTAAAAAAAAAAATGAGGCCTTGAAGCCTCATTTTTTAATAGTAATTAGTTTAAAACTAATTCTGAATTATCTCAATGTAAAACTGGTTTTAGAAACTAACTGATCGTTATCAAAAATATTGATAAAGTACGATCCTTTTGCAAAGTCTTTTCCAGGTAGATCTTCAGATACATTTACTGTTTTGTTCTCATATTTTACTTTTGTAGTAAAGCTATAAGTCAAGGTATTTTCTCCAAAAGTTTCTGTTTTTTTGTCTCCTAAAACATTATTTTTGCTGTCGATTACTTGTACGTAATATGTCTTGTCTCCTGATTTTGCTACTTGATTTTCGGCAATTGTAAAGCTTACTTTTAATACGTCTGCTCTACTTGCTTTGTCAGTTTCGATTTGTTTACCAGAACTTCTCATTTTATAAGCAGAAGTTTTAGTGTTTAAAATTGTAAGTTTTGAAGCTTTTTCAACTGTTTTTGATAACTCTTCATTTTGACCAACTAATACTTCATTGTATTTTTTTGATTCGCCTAAAACAGTTACGGTACTATCACGCTGCACAGTTAAGACTCCGTTTTGTTTTTTTAACTCGTCATTTTCTGCAATTAAAGTATTCATTTTAGATTGAAGAGAACTTGCTTGTTTACGGTATTTTGACACATCTCCTTTTGATCTATTCAATTCGTCCATCAAATTTACAACTTTGTCTCTCTCTTGAATTAATTCATCAGACATTGAAGTATTTTCTGCAATTGCTGCATCGTACGTTGTTTTTAATTCTTGCAAATCCTTCATAACAGATTCTTTCTCTGTCATACTTGAAGTTAGTTCTGTTTTAACAACTTCTGTATCAGAGGTCATTTTAAAAATGTAAACTAAAGCGCCTACTAATAATACGGCTAAAACAGCAATAATCGCTTTTAGACTTGAATTTTTTTGTTGATTTTCCATACTGAAATATAATTTTTTAACAAATTTAATAATTAATATGAGGTAATAACGTAAGTTAACACATTTATAGTATTTTTGACTAATACTTTTTTACATGGAAAAACTTATACCTTTTACAATCAGTGATTTAGCTAAAATAACCGACCACAGAAGCGGTGAGATAAAGTTTGGCGAAAAGATGTTAACCGTTCCTAGAGGTGCTGATTTGCTTGATTTTCTTACAAATTGTGAGGCGCAATATATACTTTTTGGTATTCCCGAAGATATTGGTGTTCGCGCAAATTTCGGTCGACCAGGAGCGGCATCAGCTTGGGAAAGTGCCGTAAAAAGTATTGCTAATATTCAGCACAATCGTTTTTGCAAAGGAAATCAAATTGCTGTTTTGGGGCAACTGAACGTTAAAGAAGAAATGCTGGAAGTTCAAAATCTAGATTTCAAAGACATTGATGACCGTTTGAAATTAAGTCAATTGGTCGCAAAAATCGATAAAGACGTTTCTAATATTGTTTTTAATATTGTTAAAGCAGGTAAAACACCAATTGTAATTGGCGGTGGACACAACAATTCGTACGGAAACATAAAGGGATGTGCTTTAGCAAAAGGAAAACCTATTAATGCAATTAATTTTGATGCTCACTCTGATTTCAGAATACTGGAGGGACGTCACAGTGGCAATGGTTTCTCTTATGCATATGAAGAAGGCTTTCTTAAAAAATACTTTATTTTCGGTCTGCACGAAAACTATACTTCTAAAAGCGTGCTTGATATTATAAAAAAGAAAGAAGATCGGGTTCGATTTAATACCTACGACGCTATAAAAATTAGAAAAGAAAAAGAATTTGAAAGCGAGATGCAACACGCACTTGACTTTGTTAAAACAGATGCTTTTGGAATTGAAGTTGATTTAGATGCGCTTCCTAACATCGCCAGTAGTGCCATGACTTTGAGCGGATTTTCTATCGAAGAATTGCGCCAATTTATTTCGTACTTTGGAAAACATAAAAATGCTACCTATTTGCATATTTGTGAAGGAGCACCAGATTTAGGGGAAGAAAAAAACAACCATTTGATAGGAAAGCTTATTGGTTATCTCGTTACTGATTTTATTAAAACAACACACCTATAAACATATAATTGATTGCAACTGCATAAAAAATAATAACACTATCTTTGCAGCCGTACTTCTCGATTTGAATTAGAAGTATTTTAATTAGAAATATATGTTATTCGAAGATTTATCATTATCAAAAAGTATACAGAAAGCCGTTTTTGAAGAAGGCTATTTAAACCCTACTCCTATTCAAGAACAATCAATTCCGATTGTTTTGTCGGGCCGAGATTTAATTGGTTGCGCACAAACAGGAACAGGAAAAACTGCTGCATTTGCTATTCCTATTATTCACCAATTGCATAGAATTGTTGGTTCTACTAAAAAACCAAAAGTAATTCGTGCGCTAATTGTAACTCCAACACGTGAGCTGGCCGTTCAAATTGGACAAAATTTTGACACCTACGGCAAGTATACCAATTTAACCCAATTAACCATTTTTGGAGGTGTATCTCAAAATCCGCAAGTAGATACTTTAAAGAAAGGTGTTGATGTTTTAGTGGCCACACCTGGTCGGTTATTAGATTTACACAAACAAGGTTTTATTGATTTGGATCATCTACATACGTTAGTTTTAGATGAAGCTGATCAAATGCTGGACATGGGTTTTATTAATGACGTTAAAAAAATCGTCAAATTAACGCCTAAAAATAGACAAACCTTATTGTTCTCTGCAACTATGCCTGTTGCTATTCGCGAATTAGCCGAGATGTTCTTACAAGATCCTGCAACAGTTACAGTTTCTCCCGTTTCCTCTACAGCAGAGAATGTAGAGCAACGCGTTTATTTTGTTGACAAAGGTGAAAAAAGAAACTTACTATATCATTTAATAAAAAATGAAAATTTATCGAATATTTTAGTTTTTTCAAGAACTAAACATGGTGCAGATAATGTCGTCAAAGCGCTTCGCAAAAAAGATATCGCTGCTGAAGCGATTCACGGAGATAAATCTCAAAATGCAAGACAACGTGTTCTAGAAGCGTTTAAAAATAAAGAAGTGGGTGTTTTGGTTGCAACTGATATTGCGGCACGTGGTATTGACATTGATCAATTACCATTTGTAATCAATTTTGACTTGCCTAATATTCCAGAAACGTATGTACACCGAATTGGTCGTACTGGTCGTGCTGGAAATGGTGGAATTGCGATTTCATTTTGTGGCAAAGACGAGCACCAATATTGGAAAGACATTCAAAAGTTAATAAAAGTGGATGTTCAGACCATAAACGATCATCCTTTTCCGTGGCATTCTGGTAGTCCAGAGGAAGCACCAAAAGCGGCCAACTCAAATAGAAGCGATGGCGCTCACAAATCTAGAAAGTCAAGTGCTAGTAAACAAAATAAAAAACGTTGGTATTAACCAACGTTTTTTTTACGCTATAATTAAAAGAGTTGCGCTGCAAGTAAACTTTCTTGTTGTCATCATATCCTACAATTAAATCAAAAGCTTTTGGTGTCTCTATTATGGTTGAACCTAGCATTTTTAATTATTTGTTGTTTGTAGCCTAAGAATATGATTTTACAGACTTCACTCATTGTTTTACACTAAAGAATTCTTCTAAAAATATAGTCCATAGCCCAGATTCATCCTTCGATTTTCTTTTGCATCAAGTTTATTAAAAAAAGCACATAAAAAAAGCCTCGCAATTTGCGAGGCTTTATTATTTAGATAAACTGGAGAATTATTTTTTCTCAGTTTTTTCCATTTTAGCTTTCAATGCAGCTAATACATCATTGCTATCTCCTAAAGTCGCAGCTGGTGCGTTTGAAGATGAGTTAGATGAATTATTGTCAGATGCACTTTTCACATTTTTTTCTTCTTCTTCACGGAAGATAGCAGTGTGAGATGCAACTACTCTTTTGAATTCTTTATTGAATTCGATTACTTTGAAATCAGCAGCTTCACCTTTTTTCAATTTCTTTCCGTCTTCTTTTTCAAGGTGACGAGTAGGAATGAATGCAACGATATCATCACCGAATTCTACAGTAGCTCCTTTGTCAACAATTTCAGAAATTTCACCGTTGTGGATAGTTCCTACAGCGAAAGAATCTTCGTATTGATCCCAAGGATTAGGAGTAGTTTGTTTATGACCCAAAGATAATTTACGTCCGTCAACATCTAATTCTAATACAACTACATCTAATTTTTCACCAACATTTACAAATTCAGATGGGTGTTTGATTTTCTTAGTCCAAGAAAGGTCAGAAATGTAGATTAATCCATCAATTCCTTCTTCTAATTCTACGAAAATACCAAAGTTTGTAAAGTTTCTAACGATACCAGAATGTTTAGAACCTACTGGATATTTAGTTGTAATATCTGTCCATGGATCTTGAGATAATTGTTTGATACCTAATGACATCTTACGATCGTCTCTGTCTAATGTTAAAATTTGAGCTTCAACAATATCACCTACTTTTACGAAATCTTGAGCAGAACGTAAATGAGTTGACCATGACATTTCTGAAACGTGAATTAAACCTTCAACACCTTCAGCAACTTCGATAAATGCACCGTAATCAGCGATTACAACTACTTTACCTTTAACTTTATCTCCAACAGCTAAGTTAGCATCTAAAGCATCCCATGGGTGAGCGTTTAATTGTTTCAATCCTAATTGAATTCTTGTTTTTTCGTCATCGAAATCAAGAATTACAACGTTTAATTTTTGGTCTAATTCAAGAACTTCAGATGGGTGGTTAATTCTTGACCAAGAAAGGTCAGTAATGTGAATCAATCCATCAACACCACCTAAATCAATAAAGACACCGTAAGAAGTAATGTTTTTAACAACACCTTCTAATACTTGTCCTTTTTGTAATTGACCAATGATTTCTTTTTTCTGTACTTCAATATCAGCTTCGATAAGCGCTTTGTGAGATACAACAACGTTTTTGAATTCGTGGTTAATTTTTACCACTTTAAATTCCATCATTTTGTTCACATAAACATCGTAGTCTCTAATTGGCTTAACGTCAATTTGAGAACCTGGTAAGAAAGCTTCAATACCGAAAACGTCAACGATCATACCACCTTTAGTTCTGCATTTTACAAAACCATTAACGATTTCTCCTGTTTCGTTTGCAGCAATAACTCTATCCCAAGACTTAATAGTACGTGCTTTTCTGTGAGATAATACTAATTGACCTGTTTTATCCTCACGGATGTCAATTAATACTTCAACAGTATCACCAACTTTTAAATTTGGGTTGTAACGGAATTCGTTTAGAGAAATAACACCTTCAGATTTAGCATTGATATCAACGATAACGTCTCTATCAGTAATTCTAATAACAGTACCATCTACTACTTCTTCTTGATCAGTAGCGATGAATGTTTTTGATACTAATTCTTCAAACTCTTTTAAGTTTTGTGCATCTACAGCATCAATTCCTTCTTCGAAATTGTGCCAGTTAAAATTTGCTAAAAACTCTTCTTGTGATTTTACTTGTTCAGACATGCTGATAAAAAATTTGTATTCTGTTTTCTCTCGTGTTTCTTAATGCGGCAGAAAAATACAGAAGTTGTTTACATAAATTGTTGATTCCTAATAGAAACGCTATCCGCTAAAAGGACTGCAAAAGTAATTCATTTTAATGAAACTACAAAACATTTACACAATGTTAATAGTCTGTAAATCAACAATTAATTACATTTTTATGTTTTGTTGGTATAAGAAAGCTAATTAGGAGCAGTAGATCAGCGTTTTATCTTTTAATACCAGTTCGCTTTAAACTTTTTCTTTGAGCTACGTTTCAAGGAT
This sequence comes from Flavobacterium sp. TAB 87, assembly GCF_001529295.1. Taxonomy (GTDB): domain Bacteria; phylum Bacteroidota; class Bacteroidia; order Flavobacteriales; family Flavobacteriaceae; genus Flavobacterium. The sequence goes on along the minus strand of NZ_LLWK01000036.1, from coordinate 111,263 downwards.
ATTGGCTCTAACGGGACTAAAGACTAGTAATAATTTGTATTCACAAGCAAAAAAAAACCGACACATAAAGGATCGGTTTATAATTTATAGGTAGCAATCAATGACTTAAATTTTCAATCTCTTTAGGGTCGTGTTCATGTTTAAATAAAATTGCAAACGCTATAGCAATAACCAAAGCGTAAGCTGCAAAAGACAACCAGATAGTATGCCAATCTTTCATTAAGATTTCTCTACTAAAAATACCGTCGGCAGAAATAGCATTTCCTTGACTTTTTATAAATGCTACCATTTTAGAATTGGTAGATTCCGTTTCTAAAAATCCTGCTAATTCAGTGGTATTCGAAAATGATTTTGTAAAAAAACGATCGATCGCCCAACCAGAAGTAAAACTTCCTAAAATTGCACCTACTCCATTGGTCATCATCATAAATAATCCTTGTGCAGACGAGCGAATTTTAGAGTCCGTGTTGGTTTCTACAAATAAAGAACCCGAAATATTAAAGAAATCAAATGCCATACCGTACACAATACACGATAAAACGATCATCCAAAGCCCACCAACGGGATCTCCGTATGCAAATAATCCAAAGCGCAAAACCCAAGCCAACATACTAATTAGCATAACATGTTTTATTCCGAATCGTTTTAAGAAAAATGGAATTGCCAATATAAACAAGGTTTCAGAAACTTGAGAAATTGACATTATGATAGTCGAATACTCAATTACAAAAGAATCAGCATATTTAGGAAAGTGCTTGAATTCATCTAAAAATACGTCACCATATGCATTTGTCAATTGTAAAGCACCTCCTAAAAACATTGAAAAAACAAAAAACAAAGCCATTTTGTAATTTCCAAACAATTTAAATGCTTCTAAACCTAACGTTTCAGTTAGTGTTGCATTTTCTTTGGTTAATCGTTGTGGTTTACATTTGGGTAATGTAAAAGAGTAGATTCCTAAAATTAAAGCACCGATTCCAGCGATATAAAACTGAAATTCAGTTGACTTGCTTCCTGATAAATTGGTAATCCACATGGCTACAATAAACCCTATTGTTCCCCAAACTCGAATAGGTGGAAAATCTTTTACGACATCTTTATTACTTAATTTTAAAGAAGTGTAGGAAATTGAATTACTTAATGCAATAGTTGGCATGTAAAAACACATGGCCAATAACATAATATAAATGAAGTTTTCGGGCGTGGTTACCGTCGGAATGTAAAATAAAACCCCTGCGTACAAGATGTGCAATACACCATATAATTTTTCGGCATTAACCCATCGGTCTGCTAAAATTCCTGTTAGCGTCGGCATGAATAAGGAAGCAATTCCCATGGTACTAAAAACCAATCCGAATTGTGTCCCATCCCAATTTTTTGTTCCAAACCAATAATTTGCAATTGTTATAAGCCAAGCTCCCCAAACAAAAAATTGCAGAAAACTCATTATGGTTAATCTATTTTTAATCCCCATCTGTTGAATTATTGATTTTGAAAAATAAGGTTGTAAAACTACTCTTTTATAAAATAGTTATAAAAATTTTAATCTGTTTTAACAGTATCTTTTATTATTTCTAAGACAGTTTGAAATTGTTCTTCTCTAGTAAGATACGAATTGTCAATTTCAATAGCATCATCTGCAATAATCAATGGCGAATCTTCGCGGTGTGTATCAATATGATCCCGTTCTACTACATTTTGTAACACTTCTTCATAAGAGACTTCATCTCCTTTTTGCATTAATTCATCGTAACGACGCTGTGCACGAGTATCAGCACTTGCGGTCATGAATATTTTCACTTCGGCATCCGGAAAAACGACTGTACCTATATCACGTCCGTCCATTACTATCGCTTTGCTTTTTCCCATTTCCTGCTGTTGCTCCACTAATTTTGCTCTAACTTCAGAAACTTCAGCGACTTTACTTACATAACTTGAAACTTCAATAGTACGAATTGCTGTTTCAACATTGATTCCGTTTAAATACATTTCGGCATAGCCTAAATCAGAATTAAACTGAAATTCTAATTTAATTTCTGGCAAACTATCAATTAGTAATTCTTTATCAAAATGAGTAGCGTTTATAAACTCCTTTTGCATAGCAAATAAAGCTACAGCGCGGTACATCGCGCCTGTATCAACATATACATAAGACAATTCTTTAGCGAGTTGTTTGGCTAAAGTACTTTTACCGGTAGACGAAAAACCGTCTATTGCAATGGTTATTTTTTTCAAAATGAAATGATTTATTTTTTATTTATTTATTGAAAATTCATAGTTAAACCAAACAAACTTGTGTTAGCTGCTAATGTATAGCGAGAATAAGAATAATTGAATTTTAGTTTGTTTAATTTTAGTCCAAAACCCAAAGAAACGCCAGAAAAATTACGTTGATCGACTATTTTTAACTCTTCTGACCTCCTAAAGTTATAGCCAACCCTTAAATTTATGGCTTTCTTAGGAAACAATTCTACACCTATAATGGTATGACGAATGACATTGCTTAAAAAGCCGACTTTTTCATCGGTTGAAGTTCCGTCCAAATTATTTACGGATCGATTGGGATTCGAAAAAGCAATGTTCCATTGTTGTAAGTTCTCGAAGGTTAAATGCCAACGAATAGGAACGTGTTCTAATTCTTGTGAAACTCCAGCAACAATTTCTAGTGGTAATTTTTCGTGAATTCCAGAATAGGTTTTAAATTGAGTTCCTAAATTACGTATGACTACTCCCCAATTGATATCGTTTTTTGTATCAATATAAATTAGTCCTAAATCTACCGCACCACCAATTGAGTTATAACTTTCTAATGTAGATGTAATTATTTTTGCACTTGCACCGAGGTATAAGTCTGTGTAAGGTAGGTTGTAAGCGTAACCTACCGAAAGCGCGGCTTCACTTCCTGTAAAATTTGCTGTGGCTTGGCCAGTTTCATCATAGCCTTCAAAATTACCATAATTAACGTAAGTCACACCAGCCTGAAAAGTTTGTAAATGGCGGTCGTATGTGTACGCATAAGACGCAGTTCCGTACGTTACTTCTCCGTAATAATTACTATAATTAATCGCAAAATTATTATCCATTTCTGCGTTTAAAGTAGCGGGATTAAAGAGAACCTGATTGACATCATCATCATAAAGCGTAATGACTTTACCGCCCAGTGCCGCTTGTCGCGGAGAAGTCATTAGGTTTAAAAACTGATAGGTATATTTCCCTCCTATTTGTCCGTAAGAAATCGAACAAAAAAGCAGTGTAAGAAACAATATCGTTTTTTTAACCATATTTTGTATGACTTTAAAAGCATTAAAATGCAGTTGCGAAGATAAAATTATTAAATGAAAAATGACTACAACCAAAACACAAATAAAAAACCAAATTCCGAACTAAATGAATCTTCAGCTCGGAATTTGGATTACAGAAAAGCAATTAATTTTACTTTAATTCTTTTGCATTTTTTACTTTTTGGTTGGTCAATGCCAAAGTCAGCACTTCACTCATTTCCTTCACATAATGAAATGTAAGGCCTTCTAAATATTCGGGTTTAATTTCATCAATATCACTTTTATTTTCATGACATAAAATTAACTCTTTGATGTTAGCACGTTTCGCAGCTAAGATTTTCTCCTTAATTCCGCCAACTGGTAAAACTTTCCCGCGTAGGGTAATTTCCCCTGTCATGGCAATGTGTTTCTTAACTTTAGTTTGCGTTAGCAGCGAAACTAAGCATGTTAACATTGCAATTCCTGCGCTTGGTCCATCTTTTGGAGTTGCTCCTTCTGGAACGTGAATATGAATGTTGTATTTTTGAAATAATTCAATACTCAAACCTAACGATTTCGCATTAGCTTTAATATATTCTAGTGCAATAGTAGCCGACTCTTTCATTACATTTCCAAGGTTTCCGGTCACGCTCAGTGTTCCTTTTCCTTCAGAAATTAAAGATTCAATAAACAAAATATCACCACCTACGCTTGTCCAAGCCAAACCGGTAACTACTCCCGCAACGTCATTGCTTTCGTATTTATCACGCTCTAATCTTGGTACGCCAAGGACTTTGATAATATCTTCGTCTGTAACTTTTTTATTGTATTCCTCCTCCATCGCTACCGACTTTGCAGCATTACGAATAACTTGAGCCAACTTATTTTCTAAATTACGAACTCCAGATTCACGTGTATATCCTTCGACAATTTTCTCCAACTGTTTTTTACCAATTGTCAAATCTTTATTTGTCAAACCATGAGCCGATAAAACTTTAGGAAATAAATGTCTCTTAGCGATCTCAATCTTTTCTTCAATCGTGTAGCCCGACATTTTAATCACTTCCATTCTATCTTTCAATGCAGGCTGAATATTGGCCATATTGTTAGAAGTAGCAATAAACATCACCTTAGATAAATCGTATCCCATTTCAAGGAAATTATCATAAAAAGCATTGTTTTGTTCTGGATCCAAGACCTCCAGTAAAGCAGATGATGGATCACCATTATGACTGCTTGACAACTTATCAATTTCATCTAAAACAAAAACAGGATTCGATGTTCCTGCTTTTTTCAAGCTCTGAATAATTCTTCCTGGCATCGCTCCGATATAGGTTTTTCTATGTCCACGAATTTCGGCTTCATCACGCAAACCACCCAGTGAAATACGAACATATTCACGACCTAATGCTTCGGCAACTGAACGTCCTATTGACGTTTTACCAACTCCAGGAGGTCCTGTTAAACAAATAATTGGCGATTTCATGTCATTTCGCAATTTTAAAACTGCTAAATGCTCAATCATTCTTTTTTTAACTTCTTCTAATCCAAAATGATCTTTATCTAAAACCTTTTGGGCGTATTTCAAGTCAAATTTATCTTTAGAATATTCTCCCCACGGCAGTTCTAAAAATAATTCTAAATAATTGCGTTGAATTCCATAATCCGGAGATTGTGGGTTCATACGACGAATTTTAGACAATTCTTTTTCGAAGTGTTTTTCCGTTTTTTCGTCCCATTTTTTAGATTTAGCCTTGATTCCCATTTCATCAATTTCCTCTTCTTGCGAAACGCCACCCAATTCTTCTTGAATGGTTTTCATTTGCTGATGTAAGAAGTACTCTCTTTGCTGTTGGTCTAAATCAAAACGGACTTTAGATTGAATATCATTTTTAAGTTCCAGTTTCTGCAACTCAATATTCATGTAACGCAAAGTTTCAAAAGCTCTTTCTTTCAAGTCATTTATAGACAATAAACCTTGCTTGTCTTTTACAGACAGATTCATGTTAGAAGAAATGAAATTGATTAAAAACGATTTGCTTTCAATATTTTTTATAGCAAAAGTTGCCTCAGAAGGAATACTCGGACTTTCTTTTATAATTTGAATGGCCAGCTCTTTAACTGATTCTAAAACAGCAGTAAATTCAGTATCTGTTTCTTCCGGACGTGTTTCAACCACATTTTTCACATTTGCAGTGATGTACGGTTCTTCCGTAAGAACTTCCGAAATTTCAAAACGTTTTTTTCCTTGCAGAATCACTGTGATGTTTCCGTCAGGCATTTTTAGAACGCGTAAAATACGAGCTACAGTTCCAACTTTATGGATATCATTTTTGGTTGGATCCTCGACATCTTCATCAATTTGTGAAACCACACCGATAATTTTATCACCGGCATTAGCATCATTAATTAATTGAATTGATTTGTCTCTTCCAGCAGAAATCGGAATTACAACACCAGGAAAAAGAACCGTATTGCGCAAAGGCAAAATAGGCAAAGTAACCGGTAATTCTTCGTTGTTCATTTCCTCCTCGTCTTCTGGAGTTAATAACGGTATTAATTCGGCTTCAGAATCAAATTCCTGAAGTGACAGATTGTCAATGGTAAGTATTTTATGATTTGACATAGTATAATAAAGGTCGTTTTGTCATTAAAAGTTATAAAAGCAAGTGATAAAAGATAAGATTTAATCGTGCTTTACTGAAAACACGAACTTAAGCTAATTTTTTTATACAGCCTTTAAAAGAGACAATCATTATGCCAAAAGAGTCGATTTAATTTTATAGTTAGGAATGAAAATAGTACCAAATGAGTATTTAAATTTTATACTTTGCAGTTAAAAAAGAACTACTGAATTTTAAATTGATAATTAAAAAAATATTTTCAGTAATACTGTAACATTAAAAAAAAATAACGGTCTATATAATAAACCAATCATCGTTTGAGCATAAACAGTCAAAATATTGAAGATTTAATCATTCTTTGTAAACAGAAAAATCAAAAGGCACAATTTGAAGTGTATAATCGATATTCTAAAGCAATGTATAATGTTGCATATCGCATTGTAAAAGATGAACATTTTGCACAGGATGTAATGCAAGAAGCTTTTTTAAAGGCATTTACCAAAATTGATACATTTAAAGAGGAGGTAACTTTTGGAGCTTGGTTAAAGAAAATTGTAATTAATTATAGTATCGATTTTTACAAGAAAAACAATCGTTTTCAATTAGAAGATTTAGGCACCACAGTTCAAAAGGTTGAAGATGACGCATCATTCTTCATTGACAACTTAGATCTAGACAGCTTGAAAATAAGTAATGTTTTTGATAGTATTTTAAATTTAAAGGACAATTATAGAATGGTTTTGACTTTGTTTTATATAGAAGGTTATGATCATGAAGAAATTAGCGAGATTCTTAAAATTACCAATGCAAACTGTCGAACGACCTTAAATAGAGCTAAAAATACTTTGCGGAAAAAATTAGAGGAATTAGATAGAATAACTAAACCTTGTTTTTAAAGAAGAAAATAATCCATTATAATACCGAAATTAAAAATGAATTCTAAAAATAAATTTTAGATATATGAAAAAGGAAAAAATAAATTTAGAACAGGTTTTTGAGAAATTTGAATCGCAGTGGGATTTTAAGGAACTGAATAAGGAACATGATTTAGATTTTATGAATCGATTGAGTTCTAAGTCCAAGAAGAAAAGCTATACGTTTTCTTTTGCCATTGCCGCTTCTATCGCGATTTTAATTGGCTTTTCATTGTTTTACCAACCTGTTGAAAAACAAAATGACTTGCAATTTGCTTCTAAGGAAACCAAACGAACCGATTCTATTTTTACAGTTTTAATAGAAAATCAATTGATTGTGTTGAAAGAAAAAAAATCAAATGAAAATCAGAAAATTGTTGCAGATGCACTGAAGCAGATGAAAGTTTTGGATGCAGATTATGAGAAAATAGTTGTTGAATTACAAAAAAATGGTGAGAGCAAACAAATAATTTATGCACTAATTAGCAATTTTCAAACTCGAATTTCTTTTTTACAGGAAGTTTTGAAACGAATTGATGAAAATGAAAAACTTAATGAAGAACTCCATGAGAAGACAATTTAACCTAGTTTTTATGACCATACTTCTTCCCTTTTTTACCATAGCCAATACTGGTAATTGGGCGGTTACCAAGCAAAAAACTATAAAAAAAACCTATTTAGTTAATTCCGATGCAGGAATCACAATTGATAATAAATACGGTAATATTTCGGTAACCACTTGGAATGAAGATAAGATTGATTTGGATATAATTATTAAAGTAAGCGGAAACAAAGAAAGTTGGGTAAACGAACGCATTAATACTATTGATGTTACGATTAACGCTTTAAAGTCGATGGTTTCTGCTCAAACCGAATTCGGAAATTTAAACAATAATAGTAGTCGTACTAATAGTTTTGAGATCAATTATGTGATCAAAATTCCAAAAAACGGATCGATTAAGCTCAATAATAAATATGGCAACATTACGATCTCAAATGCTGAATCGAGCACAGACATTTTCTGTAAATACGGAAAAATTAATTTAGGAAAATTGAATGGAACTAAAAATACAATTCAAATTGAATACTGTAACGATTCTAACATTGACTATATAAAATCAGGGGCGATAATTGCTAAATATTCGGACTTTCAAATTACGACAAGTGATAAGTTAGAACTACTTTCTGATTATACCGATGTGAACATTCAAAATGTAGATAATTTAAGATACACAAGTAAATACGGTACAATCAAAATTAATTCGGTACGAAATCTGGATGCAATTAGCAATTACCTTACTTTAAGAGTTGACGAGTTAAGAGATCAATTTAAAATTACTGCAAAGTATAGTGAAATCAAAGTTGGAATCATAAATGCCATTGCATCAAATGTTACTATTAATGCTGCTTACACTGATATTTCTTTAGGTTTTCAATCTAATTATCCGTTTGATTTTGCTGTAGATACAAAGTACAGCAACTTTAAGTATGGATCTGAATTAGAATTTAATTCGAAAGATGAAAGTAATAATTCTAAGTCTTATCAAGGTTTTTATAAAAAAAAGGGGATCAATAAACTTAGCATTGCATCCAGTTACGGAAATGTATCATTAATCAAAAAACAATAATTTAAATCAATCAACATGAAAAAGTTAACACTATTAATTGCAGTTTGCACGTTATTTTTAGCAATGAATGCTCAGGCACAATGGTCTTCAAAAAATAAAATTAAGGGAAATGGAAATTTGATTACTGAAACGCGAAAGACTGCAACCTATGATCAAGTAAAAGTAGCAGGATTTTTTGATGTCGATTTAGTTTCTGGAAAAGAAGGTGTTATACTTTTAGAAGGGGAAGATAATTTATTGCCACATGTTAAAATTGAAGTTGAAGGAAATGTGTTGAAAATTTTTACCGATAAAAATAGCAATATTAGTACAAGTAACGGAAAAACAATTCGCATCACAGTACCTTTTGAGGTTATTTCAGCAGTAGAATTGGTAGGTTCGGGAGATGTGGTATCAAAACACACAATTAAAGCAGAGTCTTTTACAGCGAAATTAACGGGTTCCGGTGATTTAAAACTAGCTGTAGATGCACAAAGTACAGCCATTATCTTGGCAGGTTCCGGCGATATAGCTATTACAGGAACAACTGAATCTTTAATGAGCAAATTATCTGGATCTGGAGACCTAACTACCACTAATTTAAAGGCAAAAATTGCACAAGTCACTGTTGCTGGCTCAGGAGATTTAACGCTTTTTTGTTCTGAAAATTTAACTGCAAGAGTCACAGGTTCTGGTTCAATAAAATACAAAGGTAATCCCGAAAAAAGAGATACGAATGTTTCTGGATCTGGAAGTATTTCAAAAATTTAATAAGCAAACTATTTATTCGTGAAGGTGTTTTATTAATTTAAAACGCCTTTTTTTGGCACTCGTCTCAATAAAATAATCGCTATCAGAAAAAACACTCCTAAGAAAACAATAGCTAATCGTGGACTTCCTGTAATTTGATCGATGATACCGTAGACTGACATTCCAATCACGATTCCTATTTTTTCTGCGACATCATAAAAGCTAAAAAACGAAGTTGTATCTTTTGTTTCGGGTAATAGCTTTGAATACGTGGAACGTGATAAAGACTGAATTCCGCCCATTACAAAACCAGCGACGGAGGCCATGATGTAAAAATGAATTGGCAAACTAATAAAAAAAGCGAAACCACAAAACACCAGCCAAATGCAGTTGATAACAATTAAAGTTGGAATATTTCCAAACTTCTCTGAAGCTCTAGAAGTCAGTAGCGCACCTAGAACTGCTACAAATTGAATCAACAAAATACAAATTATTAAACCGGTGGTTCCTTCTTCTTTAGATGACCATTCAATTTCTTGTGCGCCAAAATAAGTAGCAACAAGCATTACGGTTTGTACCGCCATACTGGATACAAAAAAACCGCCCAAGTATCGTTTTAAAGCAATGTTTTCTTTTAGTAGAGCCCAAACTTTTTTAAGCTCTTTAAATCCATTAAAGATAAATGCTTTGGATAATTTTTCATCACTCTTTCTATTTCCGTTAGGCATGTAATAATATGTGTATTGACTAAACAAAATCCACCAAATTCCGACCATAATAAAAGAGTAACGCATTGCTTTCATTGCTGCTTCTCCTTTGGTGCCAGTAATTCCAAAAGTGTCGGGCATCATAATCATCGCTAAATTGACAATTAGTAATAAAACACTTCCTATATAGCCTAGAGAATATCCTTTGGCACTAATGCGATCTTGTTGCTCTGGAAACGCAATATCGGGTAAATACGAGTTGTAAAAAACTAAACTTCCCCAGTAGCCAATTAAACCTAAAAAATAAAACAGTAGGCCGATGTAAATATTGTCTAGACTAAACCAAAATAAACCGATACAGGAAAAAGCTCCTAAGTAGCAGAAAAATTTTAAAAAAGACTTCTTATTACCGACATAATCTGCAATTCCAGACAGTAGAGGCGAAATAAAAGCGACCATCAAAAAGGCGAATGCGGTTACAAAACTTATTAAAGCGGAGTTTTTTAAGCTCAACCCAAAGACGGATATGTAGTGCGATCGATCTGAAAATAAAGCCTCGTAAAAAATTGGAAAAACTGCTGAAGCAATTGTCAAAGTGTAAACCGAATTTGCCCAATCATAAAAAGCCCATGCGTTTAGTAATTTTTTATCTCCTTTAGGTAACTCAGCCATAATAGTTTTAGGTTTGTGAAATTAGATGTCATATCGAATTTAAAAATAAATAAAAAAGGTTAAGAAATGCGAACATACCTTAACCTTTTTAATATTTTTTAAAATAATTCTTATTCTAGTTTGGCTTTCAAAGCAGTAGCTTCTGCTTTCATTTCTAAAGCTCTATAAACGCTTAATAAAGTTTCAGATGCTCCAGCATTTTTAGGATCTAAATCAACTGCTTTTTTAAGGAAAGGAATGGTACTTTTAAAGATTGCTTCTCTTTTCTTCTTTAGCACATCGTAACGAGCCATATCTTTAGATGAAGTTCCCAATTTATTCATTTCATCAATAATTGGTTTTTCGTCTTCCAATTTAAGTGCTGCCAAATTCACATATGCATTGGCATAATTTGGATCAATTTCCATTGCTTTCAAATAGTATTTTTCAGCATCCGGAAAATTTTTCGCATTATAACTAATTACTCCTAAGTTATAAACTAAATCAGCATTGTTAGGATCAGCTACTAAAGCCTCACCAACTAATTTTTTGTATGTTTCGAAGTCCTCAGTTTCTAAGTATAGGTTTGCTTCTGTTAAAATTAAAGAGCTGTCTTCTGGGTTTGCTTTTCTAGCATCAACAATTTCTTTTTTAGCTTCTTCAATCTTTCCTTTTTGCACTAAAATAAGAGCAATATTTTTATAAATTTCTCCTCTTTTTGAAGGTACTTTTTCAGTGGTAGGTTTTTCGTGCGTACCCAATTTAATTGCCATATCGCGTTGGTTTGCAGTAGTAAAACCATCCTCAGTTCCAGATACTTTATTTACTGCCAAGTAAGAAGTTCCTTTACCTGAATAATTTAACCTTTTTAACTCCTCATACATCGTCAAAGCAGTATCATAATCGCCAGCATTAATAAAAGTAGATGCAGCATAATACAAATTGATAGTATCTTTTTTATCTAATAAATAAGCATCATTTAATTTTTTTGCTCCCTCTTTGCTTTTGTTTGACTGTGTGTCAGCAATTGCACTATTGATCAATTTACCTTTAATTTCGGTAATTGAGGCCGCTGCTTGATTAGAATACTTCAATTTACCAGATGTTTTTTCAACTTCTAATAGTTTTTTATACGCATCTGCAGATAACGAAAGATACTTCCCTTCTTCTACACCTTTATTAGCTACATCCAAGTATGCATTTCCTTTTACAAAATAATACTGTGCCTGCTCTGTGTCTTTAGCGTTTACTACCATGTTTTCAGCATCATTTAAAATAGAAATAGCTCCTTGAGCATCTCCATTTTTCAATGATTTTTCAGCACTTTTAATTTGATCTTTTTGAGCAAAACTAGCTACTGAAATTAGTAAGGCTGACGCCATTATTGCAACTTTATTTTTCATACTTTTTAATTTATGTTCAACGTTTATTTAAAAATTTTATTCTTCAGATGATTCCGCTTCAGGAGTTTCATTAGATTCTTCTCCTAATTCTTCTGATTCTGATGCTTCATTTATTTCTTGACCTTCAGTTAATTCGGCAATAAGTTCTTCTTCATCATCTTTCATTACTTTCGCTACAGCTGCAATCGAATCGTTTCCTTTAATGTTAATTAAACGAACTCCTTGAGTTGCACGCCCCATAACTCGTAAGTCATCTACTGCCATACGAATGGTTAATCCTGATTTATTGATAATCATTAGGTCATCAACATCAGTAACCGCATTAATTGAAATTAGGGCGCCAGTTTTATCAGTAATGTTAAGTGTTTTAACTCCTTTACCACCGCGGTTAGTAATTCTGTACACATCTACGCCATCTTCATCTACAATCTTGCTACGTTTTCCGTACCCTTTTTCTGTAACTACTAAAAGTTGTGTGTTATTGATATCGTCTTTATTAACAGAAACCATACCAATCACTTCATCTTTATCGTCCTGCAACGTAATTCCGCGAACTCCAGAGGCTGTTCTTCCCATCGGACGTGTTTTACTTTCTTCAAAACGAACCAATTTACCAGATTTAACGGCAATTAAAATTTGACTTTCTCCGTTGGTTAATTTTGCTCCTAGTAATTCATCATCTTCTTTAATTGTAATTGCAGCAACTCCATTGACTCTTGGACGAGAATACTGTTCTAATGACGTCTTTTTTACTTGACCTTTTTTGGTCACCATAATTACGTTATGAGAATTGATGTATTCTTGATCTTTAAGATCTTGTGTACAAATAAATGCTTTCACTTTATCATCACTTTCAATGTTGATTAAGTTTTGAATGGCTCTTCCTTTTGCAGTTTTACTTCCTTCTGGAATTTCATAAACACGCATCCAGAAACATTTTCCTTTTTGAGTAAAGAACATCATGTATTGGTGGTTGGTAGCCACAAACATATGTTCTAAGAAGTCTTGATCACGAGTACCAGCACTTTTTTGACCAACTCCTCCTCTATTTTGGGTTTTGTATTCGCTTAAGTTGGTACGTTTAATGTATCCCGCGTGTGAAATCGTAATCACTACATTTTCATCAGCAATTAAATCTTCAATACTTACATCGCCTCCGGCGTACTCTATAGTCGAGCGGCGTTCATCTCCGTATTTATCACGAATTTCAATTAATTCTTCCATAATTAAAGCCGTTCTTAAATTTACATCTGCTAGCAAAGCTTTCAAATGTTCGATCAACTTCATTAACTCTTCGTATTCTGTTCTTAACTTGTCTTGTTCTAGACCTGTTAATTGACGCAAACGCATTTCTACAATTGCTCTAGCTTGAATGTCAGAAAGTTTAAATCTTTCGATTAATTTCTCACGTGCTTCTTCTGTGTTTTTAGAACTACGAATTAACGCAATTACTTCGTCTATATTGTCTGAAGCAATAATTAAACCTTCTAAAATATGCGCTCTTTCCTCGGCTTTACGTAATTCAAATTGTGTTCTACGAACTACAACATCATGGCGGTGCTCGATAAAATAGTGAATCATGTCTTTTAGATTCAACATTTGTGGACGCCCTTTAACTAGCGCAATGTTGTTGACACTAAAAGAAGATTGTAATTGTGTGTATTTATATAAAGTATTTAAAACAACATTTGGCGTTGCGTCACGTTTTAAGATGTAAACGATACGCATTCCATTTCTATCCGATTCGTCACGGATGTTGGCAATACCCTCTATTTTTTTCTCATTTACCAAGTCTGCAGTACGCTTAATCATGTCTGCTTTATTCACTTGATACGGAATTTCGGTTGCAATGATGCATTCTCTTCCGTCTACTTCTTCAAAACCAACTTTCGCACGCATCACAATACGTCCTCTACCCGTTTTAAAAGCTTCACGAACACCATCATAACCATATATTACACCTCCAGTAGGAAAATCAGGTGCTTTGATAAAGTTCATTAACTCATCAATTTCGATGTCATTATTATCTAAAAACGCTAACGTTCCATCAATAACTTCCGTAAGGTTGTGTGGTGGCATATTGGTCGCCATTCCAACAGCAATACCTGTTGCTCCATTTATCAATAAGGTAGGGACACGCGTTGGCATTACCTTTGGCTCATATAAAGTATCATCAAAGTTCAATTGAAAATCAACTGTTTCTTTTTCTATATCTGCCATTATTTCTTCCGAAATTTTACGCATTCTAGCTTCAGTATAACGCATTGCTGCAGGACTATCGCCATCGACAGAACCAAAGTTACCTTGGCCATCCACTAATAAATAACGTAAACTCCATTCTTGTGCCATACGTACCATGGCATCATAAACAGAAGTATCTCCGTGTGGGTGATACTTACCTAATACTTCTCCAACAATTCTAGCAGATTTTTTATGGGCTTTATTTGAAAAAACTCCTAAATCGTACATCCCGTATAAAACTCTACGATGCACCGGTTTTAAGCCATCTCTAACATCAGGAAGTGCTCGTGATACAATTACAGACATCGAATAATCGATGTACGCTGATTTCATTTCATCTTCTATGTTAATAGGAATTAACTTTTCTCCTTCAGACATAAGTTGTTATATTAAATAATTATTTTAGTTTCAAAACGTGCCAATATACGGATTTTTAAAATTTTTAGGCCTATTTTACTACACTTATTTAAATGTTTTATCAACAACTTTTCTTAGGTTACTCGTTAATAAATTAAGTACTGTTTAACGTAGATTTTGCCTTTTTTTTCGTCTATTAGCTGACAGCGTTTCCTGACGGGTACGGTTTTTGTTTTTGAAACAGTAATTCACTAAATTTACAATACCAACAATATATTATGGACGACAATTTTTCACCAAGAGTAAAAGACGTTATTACGTATAGTAAAGAAGAAGCTTTGCGTTTGGGTCACGACTTTATAGGTACCGAACACTTAATGCTAGGCATTTTACGAGACGGTAACGGAAAAGCAATTAGTATCCTAAATAACCTTGATGTTGATTTGGACCATTTGCGTAGAAAAGTCGAAATACTAAGTCCTGCCAACGTAACCGCCGAACCTAGCGTCGAGAAGAAAAACTTACACTTAACACGCCAAGCTGAAAGAGCGCTAAAAACAACTTTTCTAGAAGCAAAAGTATTTCAAAGCACCTCTATAAGCACTGCGCATTTGCTGTTGTGTATTTTAAGAAATGAAAACGATCCCACAACCAAGTTGCTTCATAAACTAAAAATAGATTATGATGTAGCTAAAGAACAATACTTAAATATGACTCCAAACGAAGAAGAATTTTTAGAAAACTTGCCTCGAAATGAATCGTATAACGATGATGCAGGACAAGATGACAGTCTTAAAGAAGGTAATTTTAATAATCCAGCCAATAAGTCTAACAAGAAATCTAAAACACCGGTTTTAGATAACTTTGGGAGAGATTTAACAGAAATGGCCGAAGAAGGAAAATTAGATCCTGTGGTAGGACGTGAGAAAGAAATTGAACGTGTTTCTCAAATTTTAAGTCGTAGAAAGAAAAACAATCCTTTGCTTATTGGTGAACCGGGTGTTGGAAAATCTGCTATTGCTGAAGGTTTGGCTTTGCGTATCATTCAGAAAAAAGTTTCACGTATTTTATTTAACAAACGCGTGGTAACTTTAGATTTAGCAAGTTTAGTAGCTGGAACTAAATACAGAGGACAGTTTGAAGAGCGAATGAAAGCGGTAATGAATGAATTGGAAAAGAATGATGATATTATCCTTTTTATTGACGAAATTCATACCATTGTTGGCGCTGGTGGCGCAACAGGTTCTTTAGATGCATCCAACATGTTTAAACCGGCACTATCTAGAGGAGAGATTCAATGTATTGGAGCGACTACCTTAGACGAGTACCGTCAGTATATTGAAAAAGACGGTGCTTTAGAAAGACGTTTCCAAAAAGTAATTGTTGAACCTACTTCGGTAGAAGAAACTATTACTATTTTGAATAATATTAAAGAGAAATATGAAGATCACCATAATGTGATTTATACGCCAGAAGCTATTGAGGCTTGTGTAAAATTGACTAATCGTTACATGTCGGAACGTTTCTTGCCAGACAAAGCTATTGATGCATTAGACGAAGCTGGATCACGTGTACACATTACAAATATTGATGTTCCAAAGCAAATTTTAGATTTAGAGCGTCAGTTAGAAGATGTTCGCGAATTGAAAAATGTAGTAGTCAAAAAGCAAAAATATGAGGAAGCAGCCAAACTTAGAGATGATGAAAAACGCATCGAAAAAGAATTAGCAATTGCTCAAGAACAATGGGAAGAAGATTCTAAAAATAATAGAATTGAAGTTACCGAAGATAATGTTGCCGATGTAGTTTCTATGATGACCGGTATTCCGGTAAATCGTATTGCACAAACAGAAAGTAACAAGTTGGCAAAATTACCAGAACTAATACAAGCTAAGGTTATTGGGCAAAATGAAGCGGTGTTAAAAATTGCCCGATCTATTCAAAGAAATAGAGCGGGTCTTAAAGATCCTAATAAACCAATTGGTTCGTTTATTTTCTTGGGTCAAACGGGTGTTGGTAAAACACAATTGGCAAAAGTTCTAGCTAGAGAATTATTTGATTCTGAAGATGCATTAGTTCGTATTGACATGAGCGAATACATGGAGAAATTTGCAATTTCTCGCTTAGTTGGTGCACCTCCAGGATATGTTGGTTATGAAGAAGGTGGTCAGTTAACCGAAAAAGTTCGAAGAAAACCTTACAGTGTAGTGCTTTTGGATGAGATTGAAAAAGCACATCCAGACGTATTTAATATGATGTTACAAGTTTTAGATGACGGTTATTTGACTGATAGTTTAGGACGAAAAATTGATTTTAAGAATACTATTATCATTATGACATCTAATGTTGGAGCGCGTCAGTTGAAAGATTTTGGACAAGGAGTTGGTTTTGGAACTTCTGCAAGGGCAGCCCAAGCGGATGAGAATTCGAAAAGTATTATTGAAAATGCTTTGAAAAAAACGTTTGCTCCTGAGTTCTTGAATAGAATTGACGATGTAATTGTATTTAATGCTTTAGAGAAACATGATATCGATTTGATTATTGAAATCGAATTGAAAAAATTATATTCTCGTGTTGCAGAATTGGGGTACAAATTAAATTTAACCGATACCGCAAAAGCTTTTATTGCAGACAAAGGATTTGATAAACAATTTGGAGCAAGACCCTTAAAAAGAGCGATTCAGAAATATGTTGAAGATATTTTGGCTGAAGAAATTATCACTTCAAAAATTGGAGTTGGTGATGAAATCTTAATCGATTTGAATGAAGAGGACAAAGAACTTACTGTAAACGTAAAAAAAGCTGAAGAGCCTTCTAATCAATAAATAAAAATTGTTTTATAACAGAGTCTATGCCCCCGTTGTGTTTTTATAACATAACGGGGGTTTTCTTTCATCAAAAACTGTTATTTATTAAAAAGTAATAGCTACTTTTGATATAAAAACTAAGTAAAACATATAGCTTATGCTACAAAATAAAGTTATCGTTGGTAGTGAAGAATGGTGTTCGTTTCCTGATTTAGGAATTCCTACGATAAAAGCTCGTGTAGATTCGGGAGCTAAAACATCGGCTTTACACGCAGTTAACATTGCGCCTTTTATAAAAAATGATGCTAATTGGGTGAAATTTGACATCAATCCAATTCAAAATAATAGTAAAACAATCATTCATTGCGAAGCTCCATTGGTAGACAAAAGGATCGTTAAAAGTTCTAGTGGTTACCGTGAGCAAAGATATGTAATACAAACTATTGTAGAAATTGGCAGCACCAAATGGCCTATTGAAATGACGCTTACCAATCGAGATTCTATGGGATTTCGAATGCTTTTAGGTAGAGAAGCCATGAGCGGAAGAATTTTGGTTGATCCTGAACAAAAATATCTTTTGGGACAACCGACGACCGAAAGTCTAAAAGAATTATATAAAAATTCTGAAAAAGCAAAATCTGGTTTACGAATCGGTTTGTTAGCGAGTAATCCGGAGTTATACAGCAATAAACGCATCATGGAAGCGGGCGAAATGCGCGGACACGAAATGCATTTTTTGAATATCAAAGAATGTTACATGAAGTTAGATGCTAAAAAACCGGAGATACATTATCGTGGCGGAATTATCTTGAATCAATTTGATGCTATTATCCCACGCATTCGACCAAGTATGACCTTTTACGGCTGCGCTTTAACAAGACAGTTTGAAGCATTAAAGGTATTTTGTTTGAACTCCGCTTCAGCAATCACACAGTCTAGAGATAAATTATACTCTTTACAATTATTACTAAATCACGGTGTTGAAATTCCAACTACAGGATTTGCTAATTCTCCTTTGGATACTGATAATTTAATAAAAATGGTTGGCGGCTCTCCACTGATTGTAAAATTATTAGAGGGAACACAAGGCAAAGGTGTTGTTTTGGCTGAGACAAAAAAAGCAGCAGAAAGCGTTATTAACGCATTTAAAAGTTTAAATGCGAATATATTAGTGCAAGAATTCATTAAAGAAGCCAACGGAAAAGATATTCGTTGTTTTGTAATTGATGGAAAAGTTGTTGCTGCTATTCAGCGAGAAGCGATGCCTGGCGAATTTAGAGCAAATATTCACCTCGGTGGAACAGCTTCTATTATTAAAGTAACGGCTGAAGAAAAGCGTATTGCGATAAAAGCTACCAAAGCAATGGATTTAAAAGTAGCAGGTGTTGATATTATTCGTTCGGCAAAAGGTCCATTGTTATTAGAGGTAAACTCCTCTCCTGGTCTAGAAGGAATTGAGGGAGCCACTAATAAGGATGTGGCGGGAGAAATGATAAAAGCGATAGAAAAGAATTTTAAGCTGATATAATTAAATACTACAAAAGCCAGTTAAACCTAAAAATTTAACTGGCTTTCTTATTTTCAAAAAATACTATCAACCTATAAATATTTATATCATGATCTCAAAAAATTATACAGTTCTTCTCCTGTTTTTTATTGTACTTTTTTGCAATGCACAAGAATCTATTAAATATAAAAGCAATAGTTACAGCGCAACTCCAAATTGGGAATTCATTTGTAACAGTTATGTATTAAGTGGAGCAATAAATATTCAAATTGCAAGTACAGAAACTGGTGGTATTTTAAAATTAGCTGTAAAAACTACTGACGAAAACTTTATTATTTCTGGAAATGTTTATGTGGACTTAAAAGACGTGTCGTTTATTCTTTGTACAGACAAAAATTATCGAGAATATACGAATGGACAAGCAATCACTTACTATAATTTTACTGTTGCAGAGATGAAACGTCTGAAAACTACTAATATTCAGGACATTCGTTTTAATATTAGCGGCAAGAAAAACACGTTCAGTAATCAAGTTGGAAATTTTACAGCAATTAATAAATCGACGTATTTTTCGACGATATATCACAATACTAATAAAATTTTTGAAACCGCTGCCGCAATCAGTTTATTGTAAAAAATAGATAAAGAAAATTCAACGAAATAAATTAAGCTTAGATATGAATGCTAACGAAAATACAATTAGCGATTTTTACCATGCTTTTAAAAATGGAGATGCTGCAAAGATGGCTTCATTTTACCATCCAGAAATTCAATTTAGAGATCCCGTTTTTGGACTGTTAAAAGCAGAAGAAGTTTTAAAGATGTGGCAAATGCTTTTCTCAAAAAATGGAGGAACAGTAAAGATTGAGGTATCAAAAATTAAAGCCGATGACTTTTTAGGTACGGCTCGTTGGGTAACTACTTATAATTTTAAGAAAAGCAATCGAAAAGTTGTGAATATAGTATCTGCAGAATTTCTTTTTAAAGATGGCCTTATCATTAAGCATACCGATTCATTTGATATGTGGCATTGGGCTCAACAAGCTTTTGGCTTTAAAGGTTTTATGTTAGGATGGACTGGTTTTTTTCAAAAAAAGGTTCAAGAAGAAGCTTTGCGATTACTGCATAATTACAAGTAAAATTGCTGAAATAAAAAACATAATAGTAAATAGTCGAAAATTCACGGTTAAAAACTCATTGTTTACGAATTCTTCTTCCCCATTATTAGATCTAAGTCTACAGCTGTATTTGCTTCAAATTATTTTTAAATAGTGCTTTAAAGTTTTTTACGATTTTTTGTTAAAGCCGATAAATAAAAGTAAATTTATAATACTGCTAAAAAAAAGAACTTCAATAAGAGCTATTTTTTACAATTAATCTCGACATCAACAAAATCTCAACTGTCTTTCTAAATGAAAAAAGTTTTACACAAAAAATTAAACGAACTGCAATCTACTGCAATTTCTGGAAATGACATTAGTTCTTCTTGTTTATATGTTTCATCATTAACATTATTATATGCTGGGCAGTATGCTTGGATTTCATTGCTGGTAGTTGGTATTGTTTTATTTATGTTCAGAAAAATCTATGGAGAAGTTGTAGGTGCTATTCCGCTAAACGGTGGAGCTTACAATGTACTTTTAAATACATCTACAAAAAGATTAGCTTCTATGGCGGCTACTCTTACAGTACTTTCCTATATGGCGACAGCAGTAATTTCGGCTTCAGAAGGAATGCATTATTTACACGGAATATTTGAAGGACTGAACGTCACGGTAGCCACAATTATAGTATTGATTGTTTTTACATTGTTAACTATTTTAGGAATTGGAGAGTCGGCGATAGTGGCGGTAGTTATCTTTATCACACATTTAGCGTCCTTAACGCTATTAGTATTAGCATCTGTTTGGTTTATTTTTAATTCTGGTTTAGATACTTTTCACATCAATTGGGCCATGCCAGTTAGTTCTGGTTCCATTATGTCTGCATTATTTTTAGGTTTTTCTGCAGCAATGTTAGGAATATCTGGTTTTGAAAGTTCTGCCAATTTTGTAGAAGAGCAAGAACAAGGTGTTTTCCCGAAGACCTTGCGTAATATGTGGGCCATTGTAAGTTTTTTTAATCCCGTTATAGCATTATTATTAATCTGTATTATTCCGCTTGCTGAAGTTGGCGAACATAAAGAATCGTTATTGGCTTACTTAGGACATATGACAGGTGGTTCGTGGTTAGCAGGTCTAATTGCTGTCGATGCTGCTCTTGTTTTATGTGGTGCTGTTTTAACCTCTTTTGTTGGAGTTTCAGGTTTGCTAAATCGCATGACTTTGGACCGTATTCTGCCAAATTATTTTTTAAAGCAAAATAAACGTGGCTCTAATTACCGTATTATTATAAGTTTTTTAGTGTTGTGTTTATCCGTTTTATTCGCAACAAACGGACATATTGAGTCGTTAGCAGGTGTTTATACATTTTCCTTTTTAGCCGTAATGATCTTGTTTGGTCTCGGAAATTTATTGTTGAAATTTAAACGTAAAAGGTTGCCAAGACCAGAAAGAGCAAGAGGCATTGTGGTCGTAATTGCTGTAAGTTTCATTGCTGCAGCATTTCTTGGTAATATGGAACTGAATATTGATTCCTTCTATATCTTTATAAAATACCTTATCCCAGCCTTAGTATTTGTATCTATTATGCTTAACCGTACCATTCTTATTCAGTTTTTAATTGATGCGTTACAATATTTTTATCAGCCTTTGCGAAAAATGGTGGTTTTAAGCAATCGATACTTATCAAAAATGCATCTTAAAATTAACTCTCAAGAATTTGTTTTTTTTACCAAAGGAGACGATATCGCAGTGTTGAATAAAGTAATGCAATATGTTCAAGGAAATGAAACTACTAAAAAATTAAAAGTTGTTAATGTAAATACAGATGGTGTTTCAAATACTTTATTAATAGCTGATATAAAGGTCTTAGACAGAGCTTATCCTGAAATTGATATTGAGTTCATCGAAATGCAAGGTGTTTTTGGACCAGAAATTATCACTGAACTATCGGAGAAATGGGGAATTCCTAAAAACTTTATGTTCATTGGTTCACCTGGAGACAAGTTCTCTTACCGTGTTTCAGAATTAGGTGGAGTTCGTTTAATTATGTAAGTAGATACAACTAACTACGAACTATTAATTTATATTAATCAACTATTATGGAGAAGGAAATTAATGATTTTTTATATGATCCAACAGTTGGTAAAATAGTAACCTTTTGTATTGGAGTCGGTTTGATCTGGATTTTGATAAAGTGGTTGCAAAACCGTTTGTTCACAAAAATTAAAGACAACGATAATAAGTATCGTGCAAATAAACTTAGTAGTTTTATTGGTTACTTTTTAACTATTGTTTTACTGACGGTTATTTTTAGTGATAGACTTGGAGGTTTAACTGTCGCTTTTGGAGTTGCTGGAGCTGGAATAGCTTTCGCGCTGCAAGAAGTAATTGCTTCTTTTGCCGGTTGGTTAGCCATTCTTTTTGGCAACTTTTACAAATCGGGTGATCGCGTGCAACTAGGCGGAATAAAAGGAGACGTAATGGATATCGGTGTGTTACGAACAACATTAATGGAAACTGGCGAATGGGTTGACGGCGATCTATATAACGGTCGTATTGTTTTGATCGCTAATAGTTACGTTTTTAAAGAGCCTGTTTTTAACTACTCTGGTGATTTTCCTTTTTTATGGGATGAAATTAAAATCCCAGTTCAGTTTGGAAGCAATTATGATAGAGCTGAAAGTATTATTCTTAATGCAGGTAAAACCGTTGCTGGTGACTTGTCTCAAGCGTCAAAAGACAACTGGAAAAAGCTTCAGAATATTTATAGATTAGAAGATGCACAGACAGAATCCATGGTTTCTTTAATTTTTAATGACAATTGGGTAGAATATACCTTACGCTATGTTGTAGAATATAAAAAACGTCGAGTGACCAAGACGCAATTATTCAAAAAAATATTGATTGATATTGAAGCTACGAATGGTGAAATAAAATTAGCGTCAGCTACTTTCCAATTAGTAGAAGGTTCAGAGCTTAAAGTGAAAAACACCTAAGCGCCATGGATTTATTTCACTTATTTTCAGTGCTCATTGTCCTATCTGCATTATTCTCTTTCATCAATTTCAGATATTTAAAGTTGCCCAACGCTATAGGTTTAATGTTGGTCTCTTTACTTTTTTCTTTTGTTATTTTAATCGCTGGAAATTATTTTCCTGTCTTTAAAAATGATATTGTGGAAAGGATGAACAGCATTAATTTTAGCGAATTAGTATTAGAAGGAATGTTGAGTTTTTTACTATTTGCAGGTGCTATTCACATCAAAATTGAAGATCTTAGAAACGAAAAACTAACTGTTTTATTATTTTCGACCATTAGTGTTTTAATAAGTACGATGGTTATTGGAATAAGTGCGTATTATGTACTCAACTTAATGGGAATTGAAGTGACATTAGTACATTCAATGCTATTTGGTTCTCTAATTTCACCTACAGATCCTATTGCAGTTTTAAGCATATTAAAAAGTGCTGGAGTTTCTAAATCATTAGAAACAAAAATTGCAGGAGAGTCATTATTTAATGATGGTGTTGCTGTAGTTATTTTTCTAACAATTTTAAATATTGCTAAACCAGGAGCAACTGTTACTTTTGAAAGTGTTGCCCAACTGTTTGTTCACGAAGCAATTGGTGGTCTGATTTTAGGAGCAATTATTGGTTATGCCGGTTACAAATTAATTGCCAGTATTGATAATTACCAAGTCGAAGTTTTATTGACTCTAGCTATAGTAATGGGTGGCTATACTTTAGCTCATTTTACACATGTGTCTGGCCCTTTGGCCATGGTTGTTGCGGGCTTAATTACAGGAAATAAAAGTAAAAAGAAAGGAATGTCAGATACCACTGCTGAATATGTGGATAAATTTTGGGAACTTATCGACGCCATTTTAAACGCAGTTTTATTTGTTTTAATTGGCTTAGAATTATTGGTAATTCAAATTAATAAGTTGGTATTAATTGCGGCTTTATTTATATTGGTAATTACGCTAATCACAAGATATATTTCGGTCTATATTCCTTCAATTGCCGTTCGCTTTAAAGAAAAAATGGACAACAATACTTTAATGATTTTAACTTGGGGCGGACTGCGAGGCGGCATATCAATTGCCTTAGCGCTTTCCATCGCACCAGAGTATGATAAAGATGTTTGGGTAACCATTACATACGTAATCGTGTGTTTCTCCATACTAATACAAGGAACAACTATTGGCTCTTTCGCGAAGAAAATTCAAAATTGATGAAGTATAAAAAAAGAGCATTTTTAAGGTGCTCTTTTTTATATCAATACTTTAAAATTCTTAAGAATTAAACCATCCTGCAACTAAATTTTCTTCAAAATCAGTCGCTCTTTTATGAATAAATTCATTAGTATTTTTGTTATATAAATAATCTAGTGTCCATTCTTTGTGGTTAGCAGCCATAGATTGGATACTTTCACAAACATAAGCGATCTCTGCATTTGTAGTAGTTGGATGAATAGACATACGAATCCACCCTGGCTTTTTAAGCAAATCGCCTATCCCAATTTCATCAACTAATTTATTCGAAGTTTCTTGATCCACATGCAATAAAAAGTGGCCATAAGTACCTGCGCAACTGCATCCGCCTCTGGTTTGAATTCCGAACTTATCGTTTAATAATTTTACGCCTAAATTAAAATGTAAATCATCTACAAAGAAAGAAATTACTCCCAAGCGCTCTTCATGTTGTGCCGCTAAAATCTTAATATTCTCTACCGATTTTAATTCATCAAAAACATAATTAACAATTTCATGTTCTCTTTCTAAAATGTTCTCGATTCCCATTTCTTCTTTCAGCTCAATAGCCAAAGCTGTTTTGATCACTTGTAAGAATCCAGGAGTTCCGCCATCTTCACGTTCTTCGATATTATCAATATACTTGTGTGCGCCCCACGGATTGGTCCAACTTACGGTTCCTCCACCTGGACAATCGGGAATCATATTTTTATATAATTTTTTATTAAATATTAATACGCCAGAAGTACCAGGACCACCTAAAAATTTATGCGGAGAAAAGAAAATAGCATCCAAATAAGCTTCCGGATCTTCAGGGTGCATATTCATTTCAACATAAGGTCCAGAACAGGCAAAATCTACAAAACAAATGCCGTTGTGCTGGTGCATTAATTTGGCAACTTCATGAAAGGGAGTTTGTAAGCCCGTTACATTTGAACATGCGGTAACAGACGCGATTTTGAAAGGGCGCTCTTTATGCTTTTCTAATAATATTTTGAGATTCTCTAAGTTAAATAAACCTTGGGCACACGAAGGAATAATTTCGACATCGGCGATCGTCTCTAACCACGTAGTTTGATTGGAGTGATGTTCCATGTGAGAAATAAAAACAATTGGTCTAATTTCTTCGGGAACAGTAGTATATTTCTTTAAATTTTCTGGAACTTTTAATCCTAAAATTCGTTGAAATTTATTAACCACGCCCGTCATACCAGATCCATCTGTAATTAAAACATCATCTTGGTTAGCGTTAGCATGTCTTTTAATGATAGTTCTTGCATGATTATATGCCTTGGTCATCGCGGTTCCAGAGACCGTTGTTTCAGTATGCGTATTTGCAACAAAAGGACCAAATTGATTCAATAATTTTTCTTCAATGGGTCTGTACAATCGTCCACTAGCTGTCCAGTCGGTATAAATTATTTGCTTTTTTCCGTACGGAGAAACAAATTCTTGATCAATACCTATTATATTGGTACGAAATTTTTTGAAATAGGTTTCTAAATTGGTATCTATAGCTGTATTGTTCATGTTGTAGTGCTCTTAGAGTACAAATATATCTCTTTTTTACAAAATTGTGAATTTATCAATTATAAACTTTAAATACTTTGATCCATTTTTAATTTATTAAAGAAAATCATGTTTTATAAATAATATAATAATTTACCCTATAAAATTTATAGGGTGATTCTAATTAAACTTAGTTTCTTCTAATTCTCATCTTGGTCGACTTTAAAGCTTTTGCAATCAAAATAGTACACTTACATTTTTGGTTAATTCCCTACAGGATATTAGTATTTGATTATTCAGTTTAGTATATAAACAACTTGCCTTTAATAAATTAACTTTTATAATTCAATTAACGTAATTTATGGCTAATTCCGATCAAATAGTTTTAAATTTGAAGTAGCAGTAGTTTAAAATACTTAAAAAATATCTTATGAAAAATCAAGAAGTTGCTACTTTTGGCGGCGGTTGTTTTTGGTGTATCGAAGCAATTATCCAACGTCTAAAAGGCATTATATCAATACAATCAGGTTACGCAGGAGGATTTATTAAGAATCCTCCTTATCGAGAAGTGTGTAGTGGTCGAACGGGACACGCAGAAGTAATTCAAGTTACATTTGATCCAGAAATTATTTCTTACAAAGAAATAATTTTTGTCTTTTTAACCTCGCACGATCCAACAACATTGAACCAACAAGGCGCCGATCGAGGAACGCAGTACCGTTCTATAATTTTGTATCATGATAAAGAACAACAGCAAATTGTAAACGAATTGTTTGACACACTTAAACCTATTTTTGAACAACCAATTGTGACTGAATTAACGCCACTAGAGGTTTTTTATGAAGCCGAAGAAGAACATCAAAACTACTACAATAACAATAGAGAAGCTGGTTATTGTACTATGGTTATCGACCCTAAGATTCAGAAATTAAAGAAAATGTACATTGATAAACTAGCATAATAATCATGATACATTTAAAAACTCATAATCGTTTTACAGCTGAATTACCTGCAGATCCCGAAGACACAAATGAAACGAGACAAGTAAAAAACACTTGCTTCTCGTACGTTTTACCTAGAATTCCGTCAAATCCAACTTTAGTTCATGCTTCTGAAGAAGTAAGCAGTTTAATTGGGTTAGATTTAGCGGACTTACAATCGCAGGAATTTTTAAATATTTTTTCTGGTAAAGAGGTTTTATCTCACGCTAAGTCGTATGCGATGTGTTACGCTGGTCATCAATTTGGAAACTGGGCCGGACAATTGGGTGACGGAAGAGCAATAAACTTGACTGAAGTTGAGCATGACAACAAATCCTTTACGCTGCAACTTAAGGGTGCAGGTAAAACACCCTATTCACGAACTGCAGATGGATTGGCAGTTTTACGCTCTTCTGTTAGAGAATATCTATGTGCCGAGGCAATGTTTCATTTGGGTGTTCCAACAACTCGTTCGCTTTCGCTAATGCTTTCTGGTGATTCTGTTTTGAGAGATATGTTGTACGATGGAAATGCAGAATATGAAAAAGGTGCTATTGTTTCTCGTGTTGCACCGTCGTTTATTAGATTTGGAAATTTTGAAATGTTAGCAGCTCGAAATGAGTTGACAAATTTAAAGCAGTTAACCGATTTCACTATTAAATATTATTTTCCTGAAATAAAAGGAGATTCAAAGCAAAGTTACATTCAGTTCTTTCAATTCGTTGCAGATAGCACTCGAAAAATGATTTTAGAATGGCAGCGTGTCGGCTTTGTTCATGGAGTTATGAATACCGATAACATGTCCATTCATGGAATAACAATTGATTATGGACCATATGGATGGTTGGAAGATTACGATCCAAATTGGACTCCAAATACTACCGATCGTCAAAATAAACGGTATCGTTTTGGAAATCAACCTAGCGTTGCACAATGGAATTTATACCAGTTGGCAAATTCTTTATTTCCGTTAATTAATGATGCGGCTCCTCTAGAAAAAGTATTAGAGTCGTTTTTAGAAGATTATCAGTCCGAATACAAAGTAATGATGTTTAGTAAATTAGGTTTATTTACATCAAGTGAGGATTCTTCTAAATTTATAAAAAATTTAGAGGATAATTTACAGTTATCAGAAACGGATATGACGATTTTTTTCAGAAATTTAAATCGGATTAGCAAAACGGATTCGGTTAATGAATGTTTTGAAGTCATAAGAGATTCTTTTTACAAACCAGAAGAAATAAAAGAAAGGATTCTCGAATCTTGGTTGAGCTGGTTTGCTGAATATTTAACTTTCCTACAATCTGAAACCCTTTCTGATGCGGAAAGGATTTTAAAAATGAATCTAATCAATCCGAAATATGTGTTACGCAATTACATGTCGCAATTGAGTATTGATGCTGCAGATCAAGGCGATTACTCATTAATTGCTGAATTATTTAACGTATTGAGAAAACCGTATGAAGAACAACCCGAATTTGAAAAATGGTTTGCCAAACGTCCCGATTGGGCACGATCTAAAGTAGGATGCTCGATGTTGTCTTGCAGCTCTTAAAAATAACATAAAAAAAAGCGAGGAATTTGACTCCCTCGCTTTTTTTATAAATTCTAAAGTATTACAATTTACTAATGTAACTTCCGTACATGTCTTTGAACTCGTATCCCTGCGCAAAACGATCTTTGCTCAATTTTTTATATTCTACTAATGCCCATAGTACAAATTCCTTCATAAAATATAATTCTTTTTCATCCAATTTTGATTGATATTTTTTAAGTAGAGCAGATAAAGGCGAAACGTCGTCCAATACTTTTTGATACTCTTCATCTGTAGCATCATCTAAAAGCTCAAATCCACTTTCTGTAAAAAACCATTCTACAATATCAGTATACGGTGTTTTTGCATCTGGTCGTTCTAGTTTTTCAATTTTTGGAAAGTACACTGGAAAAAGTGTTTGAATAGCAGAACCAATTAAGTGCTGTGCTACCGTGGCTGCTCCCTCCTGCTCTCCTTCATAAACTAATTCTACTTTTCCTGTTATTGCTGGAATTATTCCCATAAAATCAGACAATCGCAATGTAGTATGATCTGCACCTGCTTTTAACGCTCGACGTTCAGCAGTACTTAATAAATTTTCAAAAGCAGTAATACTCAAACGGGCACTTACGCCGCTTTTATTATCAATGTATTCGCTATCTCTAGCTTCAAAACTAATTTGCTCTAATAAATCTTTAGCTAGATTTGGAACATATACTACTTCGCTTTGGTGTTTGTCTAATTTGGCCTCTTGTTCTGTAATGGTCCGTGCAATTGCAATACTTTCAGGATAATGGGTCAAAATTTGAGACCCAATTCTATCTTTCAACGGTGTTACTATACTTCCTCTATTGGTGTAATCTTCTGGGTTAGCTGTAAATACAAACTGCATATCCAGAGGCATGCGCAATTTAAAACCACGAATTTGAATATCTCCTTCTTGTAAAATATTAAACAAAGCCACTTGAATTCGCGCTTGTAAATCGGGTAGCTCATTAATTACAAAGATGCAACGATTGGCACGCGGAATCATTCCGAAGTGAATCACGCGGTCATCTGCATATGATAGTTTAAGATTGGCTGCTTTAATAGGATCGACATCCCCAATTAAATCAGCAACAGTTACATCTGGAGTAGCTAATTTTTCAGAAAAACGTTCTGAGCGATGCAGCCACTTAATAGGAGTCTCATCCCCTTTTTCTTCAATTAAATTTTTAGCAAATCTCGAAATTGGATGAAACGGATCGTCGTTTATTTCTGAACCCTCAACATAAGGTATGTATTCATCTAACAAGTCAATCATTTTTCGAGCTAACCGTGTCTTTGCTTGGCCGCGAAGTCCTAATAAGTTAATGTTATGCCTTGATAAAATAGCGCGTTCCAGTTCTGGAATAACAGTATTTTCAAAGCCATGAACTCCTTCAAAAGCTGATTTACCAGTTTTGATTTTTTCGCGCAAGTTGTAACGTAATTCATCTTTAATAGATTGGCTTTTATATCCTGATTGTTTTAGTTCGCCGAATGTATTTATGTTTTCTATTTTCATATTTTACTTTATATTAAAGATTGAAAAATTTGATAAATTTAAGATTTCAATATTTATTTTTATTTACAATTATTTTATCCTAACTTTTGTATTTAAGTAAGTTAAGTAACATTACTTAATCTTTTTCTTTCTATTGGTTTCGTAATCTTCAAATATCATTTCTCCCAAACCTTTTAATCCGGTGTAAAATGCTTTTCCTTGGTTTGCTTCTGTAAAATGATTCACAAAACGTTGCAAGTATGGATCTTGAGCGATCATAAAAGTGGTAATCGGTATATGTAATTTTCGAGCTTGTTGCGCCTGATTGTAGCATTTGTCAACAATGTATTCATCTAAACCATTACTGTTCATATAATACGAACCATCGCGTTCTCTTACGCAACTTGGTTTACCATCAGTAATCATAAAAATTTGTTTATTTGTATTTCTTTTACGACGCAAAATATCCATTGCCAACTGCAAACCTGCAACAGTATTGGTGTGATACGGTCCCACTTTTAAATACGGTAAATCTTTAATAGCAATAGTCCACGCATCGTTACCGAAAACGAGAATATCTAAGGTGTCTTTGGGATAACGAGTCGTAATTAATTCGGCCAGTGCCATCGCTACCTTTTTGGCAGGGGTAATTCGATCTTCACCATATAAAATCATGCTGTGCGAAATATCAATCATAAGTACGGTACTCATTTGCGATTTATACTGCGCATCTTCAACCACGAGATCATTTTCAGTTAGTTTAAAACCGTCCATACCATTATTGATCTGGGCATTTTTCAAACTTTCAGTTAAAGAAATTCGCTCTAAACCATCACCAAAATGAAATTCTCTAAATTCGCCCGTATGTTCGTCTCCACTTCCCGAATATTTCGTTTTGTGGTTTCCAGATCCAGAACGTTTTAGATTACCAAAAATTTGATCTAAAGCTTGTTGTCTAATAGCGCGTTCTGTTTTAGCGGTGATTCCAATTCCGCTTGTTCCGTCCTCTTTCAGTTCGTCTTTGATGTAGCCTTTTTTCTTCAAATCTTCAATAAAATCATCGATAGTATAATTCTCATCGGTCAATTTATATTCGACATCCAGTTCGCGAAGCCAACTAATTGCTTCGTCAAAATCACCCGAAGTATGGGTAATTAACTCCTTGAAAATACCAAAAAGCTTTTCAAACGGAGACTGGAAAGGTGCCTCATATGTTTTAAAATAAAAACCTTTTTTGTGTTCGTTTTTCATACTTCTAAAATTACTTCATTTAGATTGAGTTAAAAAAGAACGTTTACTAATTTTTAGTTAAAAGAAAAGCAATTTTGAATTACAATAAAATCGTTTATTCGCCTTTTAAAAAGTACCATTGTGCGTTTTCCATTATAAAAGTAGAAAATTCATGGTGGATTTGCTTTACCTGATTTTCATCAGT
Source organism: Flavobacterium sp. TAB 87 (assembly GCF_001529295.1). GTDB lineage: Bacteria > Bacteroidota > Bacteroidia > Flavobacteriales > Flavobacteriaceae > Flavobacterium. The sequence continues at coordinate 80,097 of NZ_LLWK01000036.1, read as the reverse complement.
GTAGAAGGCTTTAAATTCTACGGTATTTTCGGTGAATTTTATGATCTCCAACGAAATCCATTCATTGGCAGTTGACCATTCTAAAATAGCTTCCTTTGAATAATTTTTTCTTTCAGAGCCATAGGTGGTTTTCATAAGATAATCTGCATTATGAGAGGCAAATGCAGAATACCTCGAACGCATTAATGCTAAAGCAGTAGGAGCTTTTTTATTAGTATGGTACAAACCGCAACATTGTTCATATAATAAACCGGTGTCGCAGTAACATGTTTTCTGTCGCGTAAATAGATTATTCGGCTGCATTTATTTTTTGGTGCAATTGATTGAGTAAAACTTGATATTTACTAATTTCTCTTAGATCTTCATCTTCTTCAGCAAAATCAAGTAATTCGTCTAAGTCTTCACTTACTTCGACCAATTTATTATTCGCCGTCTTTAAATCTTTAGTAGCAATTAAGTCAATAATTTCTTGTACTGTTTCTTTTAAGGCTGAGAATTTATCGTTTTCCATATATTTAAAATTAATTTTCTGTTGTATTAGTGTCTTCGTTGTGCTTTTTAACAATCTGTTTCAGCATTTCTTTACGATCTGCTGCTGCTTTTTTGACTTTATCTTGCGCTTTGTGCAGTTTGTCGTTGTGTTTTTTAATATTTCTTTCGTTATTTCTACCCATTATATTTCTCGTTTTATATCTTCTAAAGTTTTTTGTGTAAAAATAAGCTCGTTTATTATTTGGGTACGCAATTCTTGAATGTCATCATAGTCAAAATATTTTGCCCAAGAAGTCAATTGCTGTAAGTTCCGAATTTGTTTGATTCGCTTAGTGGTTTCAAAAGTGGTTCGTAAAATTGCTTTATTATCATAAGCTGAGTTATTTTTATGCTGATACGTGACCGTATTATTTAGCAGATCAGCTTCGATATAATAGAGTCTATCTCCGTTGTTATCAGGAAAAAAAGAAGTCCATTTGGCAAAACCAATTTTATATTTAGAATCTGTTTCTGGATCTAAAGCGATTAACCTCCATTTACTATTGGCTAATCGCCCCCAATGATTTGATTGCCGATACATTCCTTCTTCGGTGTAATAATAAGCACTTCCTGCTTTACTTTCAAACTGAATTTTTAGACCGTTTATTTCGTCAATTAAAACTTCATTAAAAATACAAAAGGTATTTTTGAAGGAGTTTGGACTGGGTCTGAAATTTTTTTGCATGTGCAAATATAATTAGAATGCTTTAAAACAAACGTGCAATCTCAAAATGATTACCTTTGCTCCTTCATTCTAAAATACAAAAACAATGTCGAAAGAGATAGATCCAAAAATGCTGAAAAAAGGAATTTACACTGGAATTCTAGAGCAAGATGAAAATAATAATTTTTTTTGTGGCGAATTCTTATTGGATTATAAAGTGGCAGCATCGAATTTTAAATTAGGTGATGTAATTACAATTAAGACCGTTATAGAGAACCCAAGCGACATTAGCTATAATAAATATCCAAAAAAATCTAGAAATTTTGATAAGGCTAATATGAAGCCAGAGCAATAAAACGTAGTACTTAAAGTTTTAAGTGATAGAAATAACCGAATATATTTTGGCTCTATTCTGAAAAGTTAAAAAAAAGTGTACCTTTGCAAAAAATTTGTCGATTTGAACTAAAACAGTTCATTTTTAAATACAGACAAGTAGTTATCTTTATTTATGAAAAAAATTGTTGAATACCGCAAGTTACTAAACGTAGAAAAAACGGCTGAATTAAAAGATTTAAAAAAGATCTATCGTGATGCGATGAAAGAATCTCATCCTGATAAATTTCAAGGAGACGCTGCAGGTTTAAAAGATGCAGAAGATAAAAGTAAAGCTATTATCGAAGCATACCACTTTTTGGTAAGTATTAATCCTGAAACGATTAAAGCAAATTTACCAGAATATACAGAGACGATTGCAACGGCAACAATTAAAGATTATAAATTTGTTGAAGGTCGTTTAATTATTGATTTTTCTAACGGAAGTGTTTACGAATACATAAGTGTTCCAAAAGCAACGTACGTAAAAATGGTCAATGCAGATTCGCCAGGTCGTTTTGCTAAAAGACACATTTTGAATAGCTTTACTTGGAGAAAAAAGATCAACCAAGACTAAAGTTTAGTTCGTATAATCATACAAGAAACACTCATTTTATGGGTGTTTTTTTTTGAATGACAATTTAAATTATACATTTTCGCTTGCCGTATAAGCAAAAAATGACTTTAAACCTTTGTTAAGTTATTCAAAAACAAATACTTAAAAAGTACTGAAACTATAACAAAAATTTAGGTTTCAAAAATTTTTCTACTTTGTATTTTTAGATACATTTGCTCTATAAAATCAATTAACTAATTTATTATAATGAAAAAAACTATTTTATTCTTATCGCTTGTCCTAGCCGTTGTTTCTTGCAGCAAAGTTGGTAAAGGCGAATACATAATTTCAGGTACTGCTACAGGAGTAGAAAACGGAAAAACAGTTATTTTACAAACACAAGATCCGGTTACGAAAGCAATTTTAAACTTAGATACTGTAAAAGTTGAAAATGGTAAATTTGAGATTAAAGGTAAAGTTACAGAACCAGCTTTTCACGTTTTAAATTTTGAAAGTTTAAACGGACAAGTACCTTTTATCCTTGAAAGCGGTGAAATTAACATCGTAGTTAACAAAGACAGCATTCATAAATCTAAAATTTCTGGTACTTACAACAATGATGAGTATGTGAAATTTAATGATGAGATGATGGTGCTTCAAAAGAAAGCCAATGATTTTCAAAAGAAAAACATGGAAGTAATGCAAAAAGCACAACAATCTCAAGATACTGCGACTATCAACGGATTGATGAAAGACTTCATGAAAATACAAGAAGAATCAGCTACACAATCTAAAGCAAAATATGCTGGATATGCTGAGTCTCATCCAAAATCATTTATCAGTGTATTAATTATTCAAAGTATGTTAAACGATCCATCAGCTGACGTTGCTACTATTGAGAAACTATACAATGGATTGGATGAATCTATTAAAAACACTAAACCAGGTACTGCTGTTAAAACAAGTATCGGTCAAATGAAAATGCCTGCTGTTGGTGCTTCTGCTCCAGCTGTTGGTAGCCCTCAATGAAGAGCAGATTTTTCTGCTCCTAATCCGGAGGGAAAAATAGTATCGCTTAAAGAAAGTTTAGGTAAAGTAACAATTGTTGATTTTTGGGCATCATGGTGTGGACCATGCAGACAAGAAAATCCTAATGTTGTTGCAATATATAACGATTTGCATAAAAAGGGTCTTAACATTATCGGTGTTTCTTTAGATAAAGATGCTGCAAAATGGAAAGAAGCTATTGCAAAAGATAAACTTACTTGGACACACGTTTCAAATTTAAAGTTTTGGGATGAACCAATTGCTGCTCAATATGGTGTACAATCTATTCCTGCAACTTTTATATTAGATGCATCAGGAAAGGTAGTTGCAACAGATTTACGAGGCGATGCTCTTAGAGCTAAAATTGAAGAATTGTTAGCAAAGTAATTTTTTAAGATTTTATATAAAAATGTTGGAGCGAAAGTTCCAACATTTTTTTTATGCAAATTTCAGTATACAAAAACAAAAGCCATGTCTGAATATATTGTTGACCAAAACTATAGCGATATTACTTATAACGAGGAAGATTTAAATTTTAAAGAATTTGAAGGCTGTACATTCCATAATTGTAATTTTTCTTCTTGTAGTTTTAAAGCTTTAAGCTTTATTGATTGTGTATTTGATCGGTGCGTTTTTAATGAAGCCAGAGTGAATCACGTTTCATTTAAAACGGTTACTTTTAAAAATTGTCATATTGTAGATGTTAATTTTGCTATGTGTGACCGCATTATTTTTGAAGTACATTTTGAAAATTCTACTCTAGATTTTTCGAAATTTTATAGTTTAAACCTAAGTAATGCCACTTTTTTTAAGTGTAGCTTAGTTGCAGTCGATTTTATGGATACTAATTTATCCAGTTTAGCATTTAACCACTGTGATTTGTATCGCGCCGAATTTAGAAAAGCAAATGCCTCGAAAGCAGATTTTAGCACGAGTTACAACTTTACAATTGATCCAGGAAAGACAAAGCTTAAGAAAGCATTATTTGCGAGAAGTGAAGTAAAAGGATTGCTTTTTAAGCACGATATTATTGTTAGTTAAAGATTTGAATTTAAAAAATTAATAATCTCATCTTCGTCGAAGACAAAGTCGGGATCAGAATTTTTCATTGCAAAATCTGGCATATAAGGTATTTCGGCAGTTTCTGGTTTTTGCACGATAGTGATACCTCCTTGTTTTTGGATAATTTGTAAACCAATAGTACCATCTGCGTTCGCTCCAGAAAGTAAAATGCCTACTAATTCTTGTTTGAACATATAAGCCGCCGATTCAAAAGAAACATCAATACTTGGACGACTGTAATTTACTTTTTCTGAAGCGTCTAATGCAATTGTATTTTTATCTTCAAACAACAAGTGATAATCAGAAGGTGCTACATAAATGACGCCAGGTTCAATTAGTAATTTATCTTCAACATACTGTAATGGAATAAACGTTTTAAAAGCGATTAAGTCTTCTAAAATTGTATCAGCTGTATTTTTACGATGTACAACAATTACGATAGCAAATGGAATAGGAAGCTGTATCTGCGGAAGTATTTTAATCAATACTTGCAAACTACCTGCAGAACCTCCCATTATTAACAATTTACATCGTGATCTCATTGTGTTTTTTTCCAAATTTTCTCTTTCCGGAGCTGTTGAAATTTACTATCTCCTAAAGTATATTTAATAGTTTCTTTAGAACCTAAAGCCAAATAACCTAAAACTGCTAGGCTATCATCAAACAATTTTATAGCTCTTGATTGCAAATTGTTATCAAAATAAATCAACACGTTCCTACATAAAATCAAATCAAATTCGTTGAACGAGTTGTCTGAAACCAAACTGTGTTGCGAGAAAACCATTTTTTCTGACAAATCAGAATCAAATTTTGCAATATTAAAATTAGCACTGTAGTACGAAGAAAAATCTTCTTGACCTCCAGAGGCTAAATAATTCTCCGAATATTGTTTCATCATTCGCAAAGGAAAAACGCCTTTCTTTGCGGTTTCTAAGACACTTGCGTTGATGTCTGTTGCGTATAAAAGTGATTTATGCAACAAGCCTGCTTCTTTAAGCAGTATAGCCATCGAAAAAACTTCTTCTCCCGTCGAACAGCCCGCATGCCAAACTCTAATAAACGGTTTGGTTGCCAGCAACGGAATTACTTCTTTTCTTAAAACAGAAAAAAAAGAAGGATCGCGAAACATTTCAGTAACATTTACCGTAATTTCTTCGACCATTCGTTTATAATAATTCTCATCTGAACGAATTCTGTATAAAAATTCATGAAAGTGACTGAAGCCATCCATTTGATAAAGCCTGTCCACACGTCTTTTTAAGGAAGCTTTTGAGTAGCTTCCAAAGTCAAATCCATAATGTTCATACACGTCATTAATGAGTCCTTCTAACTCTATATCTTCTATCATTTTAAATCGTATCTAAGGCAGCGAGCATTTTATCTACATCAATTGGTTTCGAAATATAGTCGTCTGCTCCTGCTGCTAAACATTTTTCTTTGTCACCAACCATTGCTTGAGCCGTTACTGCTATAAGCAAAACATCTTTTCTAGCCGGTATTTTTTTGATTAATGGAATTGCTTCATAACCGTCCATTTCGGGCATCATCATGTCGATTAATATCGCATCAAATACATCTTCTGATTCTAATTTTTTCAATGCTTCTTCTGCACTTAAACAAGAAATACATTCGAATGATTTCGCACGTAATGTAGCCGTCAATGCGAATATGTTTCTTGGATCGTCATCAATAATTAAAATTCTCTTTTTAGTCATTTTGTAACAAATAGTTAGTTAATTTTATCGTATAACCATACTCTCAATAACGAAAGCAATTGATCGATGTCTACAGGTTTGGTTATGTAATCTGAAGCGCCCGATTTAATGCATTTTTCTCGATCTCCTGTCATTGCCTTTGCTGTCACAGCAATTACAGGCAGTTTTTTGAAGTGCGATTTCTTACGAATTTGTTCTGCTGTTTCGTAGCCATCCATATTTGGCATCATCATATCAAGTAATACAATATCAACGTCTGGATGTTCTTCTAACATTTGTAAAGCTTCTTTGCCGTCAATTGCGCTAATACAATTCATTTTAAAAACCTCTAGCGATTTAGTTAATGAATAAATATTTCGTACATCGTCATCAACGATTAATACTTTTTTACCATTCAGAATATTATTCAATAAATTTAATTTTTTAGCAACTTTCGAGCTGTCTTTATTTTCTTCTACCAAATGCAAGAATAAAGACACTTCATCTAGCATTCTTTGGTACGAATGGGCTGTTTTTACAATAATTGAATCCGCATATTTTTTAATTTTCACTTCTTCCTTCATCGACAAACTCTTTCCTGTAAAAACAATAACAGGTAAATTTTCCAATCCAGGTGTTTTCTTCAAACCTTCTAAAATATCGTAGGCTTGCTTGTCCGGTATTCCCATGTCTAGAATTACACATTCTACGTCTGGATCTTTTAAAGCGTTCACTCCATCTCCTATTTCACTTTTAATCTCGGAGTTGATGTTGTATGTTTCTAAGAAATAAGCCAATGCTTGCGCATGCTGCGGATTATCTTCAATAATTAAAACTTTTTGAAATTCTTTATTGATAATTTGCTCTATTTTTTCAAAAACCGAAGGAATACTTTCAAATGCAACCGGTTTGTGCAAGAAATTAACAGCGCCTTTTAGTAAACTTTCCTGCTTCAATTTATGTGAAGACATAATATGAACTGGAATCGGACGGGTTTGCACATTTCCTTTTAATTCTTCCATCACTTCCCAACCGCTTTTCATAGGTAATTCTACGTCTAACAAAATTCCGATTGGTCGATAAATTAATGCATAATTAAGAGCGTAATCACCTCGAACAGCTACAACTCCTTTATAACCTTGATCGCGTGTAAATTTTAATAACGATTTAGCAAAATTAATATCGTCTTCGACAATTAATATTACCTTGTCTGTTGGAATTAAGTTTTCTCTGTCATCTGCTATTTCACTTGGAATTACGGTACTTAAGTACTTTCTTTCAAAGGGCTTATCAGCTGTTGAAATAACTATCTCTTTTTCAGTTAGTTTAACTTTTTTCTTCTTTTTTGGTCCTTTATCTCCATAAACTGGTAAACACAAAGTAAATTCACTTCCTTGATTAACAGTACTTTTTAGTTTAATTTCTCCTTTTAATAGTTTAGTCAATTCACGGCTAATCGATAATCCTAAACCAGTTCCTCCGTATTTACGTTTGGTAGAACCATCTGCTTGTTGAAAAGCCTCAAAAATCAAAGGTTGTTTGGCAAGCGGAATTCCAATTCCACTATCGGTAACAACAAAGCAAATTGTTTTTTTATTAGTTGGATCTACTTTAATTTCAAATGTAACCAGACCTTTTGCGGTAAACTTGATAGCATTTGAAATTAAGTTTTTAAGAATTTGCTCTAAACGCATTTTGTCAGTTCTAATAACAGCAGGCGCTTCGTCAACATTAATCTCAAAACCTATACTTTTTTCTTTGGCTACTTCAGAAAATAAGTTCTTCATGGTGTTCGCAATTTCTTGAGTAGAAACTTCTAAGAACTCCAGTTCCATTTTACCAGCTTCAATTTTAGAAAGATCTAAAATCTCGTCAATCAAGCCCAGCAATCCATCTCCTGAGCTTTGAATCACTTTTGCAAATTCAATTTGTTCCTCATTCATATTGTCATCATTATTTTCAGACAACAAACGACTCAGTAATAATATTGAATTTAAAGGAGTACGCAACTCATGAGACATATTTGCTAGAAACTCCGACTTGTAACGTGTGGTAATCTCTAAATCCTCTGATTTTTTTTGAATTTCACTGTTTTTCTCTTCTAATAAAACACTTCTTTCTGCCAACTCTTCATTGGTTTGTTGCAGCTCTTCTTGTTGCACGCGCAATTCTTCTTCAGATGCTTGTAACTTTTCAGTTTGTGCTTCTAATTCTGCATTTATAGCTTCCATTTCGCTATGCTGAATGCGCAATTCTTCCGATTGTGCCTGAGTTTCCTCTAATAGATCACTTAAGCGCTTGCGATTCATTGTAGATCGCAACCCAATACCAATATTGTTGGCTACTTCATTCAAAAATTCGAGTTCTATATCAGTATATCCATTAATACTTGCTAATTCAATAACTCCTTCAATTTTGTTATCTCTAACAGGAAAAGCAACAATATGTTTTGGTTTAATTTTACCTAACGCATATGAAATTTGAATGGCACTATCGTCAATCACTTTAAGTTCAAGCAATTTATTTGATACGGCAGCTTGACCAATCAATCCTTCGCCTACTTTAAATTTTTGACGCTCTGGAGTTGCGATATGACTGTAACCTGAAGTTGCATGCAAAACATTTCCTTCTAATAAATATAATACGCCAGCGCTGCTATTGGTATAAACGGCAAGAAATTTAATAATATCATCAGACAACGGATCAATTAATTTTTCTCCCAGCATCACCATATTTAATTCGGCCATACCAACTTGCAACCATTCTTTATCACCTAATAACTTAAAGGAGGTAGCTAAAGATTTACCCATATTATTAAGAGAAGTGCTTACGCTACCTAACGTATCGCTTTTACTCTCTTCTACTTCAATTTCATAATCTCCTTCGGCAATTTGTGTCGCTACTTTGCTAATTGTTTCAATTCGCAACGCAGTTTCCTCTTCTTTTTTCTGAAGTTCTTTTTGCAATTCAAGTCTTTGCTCGTAATCTTTTAAAATACGAATTAAAAATATAACACTAATAAAAAGTGCAATAGCAAAGGCGATAATAATTAATAATGAACTGTATTTCCCATATTCTTCAGAATTTTCGATTCGATCAATTAAAAGACCTTGTTCTTCGCTCTCGATGCGCTTTACGAATCCTTTAATTTTAGCCATTAATTCTTGACCAGCATCCAGATCGTAAGCTAAAAACTCTGCTCCATTTTTTTTCTCTATAATCTTTCGATTTAAAAAGCGGAAATACTGGTCTCTTAATGGTTTCAACTGCAGTAAACGTTTCTGTTGTGCAGGATTGTCTAGCGTTAATTCTTCAACAACGTTAAAAAACGAGTCTACCTTACTCTCATTTAATTCGTGGTCCTTTAAAAAAGAAGTTTTACCTGAAACTAAGTAACCTCGCATGCTGGTTTGTGATTCGAGCATTAGCGAATTTCCCTCATTCAAGTTGTAAATTATATCTTGAGTGCGATTGACTAGATTATTACTATTTAATAGGCTTCGAATACTAATAAACGAAGCAGTTGAACTAATCAATAATATGAGTACTGATACTGCCGAGCTTATTAAAACGTTTCTTCTAAAATTTCCGTTCATGAATTTTGGGGATAAGTGGTATTATAAAACTATTTCGTCATTCAAAGGTAAAATAATTACAAAAGTTGCTCCTTCGTCTAACGCACTTTTTGCAGTTATGAGACCGTTGTGTTTTTCAATTATTTTTTTTGCAATCGCTAATCCAATTCCAGTTCCTTCGTAGGCGCTACGATCGTTTAAACTCTGAAAAATCATAAAAATACGATCAATATAACTTTCGTCAAAACCAATGCCGTTGTCTTTTACTTCTAATCTGCAATACCTTCCATTTTCAGAAACGGCACTTTCAAAAGATTTTTCCGCAATGATTTCAGCAGTTATTGTAATTAAAGGAGCTTGATCTTTCTTTGCGAATTTTAGAGAGTTACCGATAAGGTTTTGAAAAACTTGTCGCATTTGACTCGGAATAACTGTAAGTGTTGGCAAGTCGTCAATTTGAAGCACCGCTTGTTTAGAATCAATTAAATAGTCAAAGTCTGTAACCACTTCATCTACAATTGAGTTAAGATCGGTTTCTTCTGGAGGAACGTTGGAGGATAAGCGCGAATATTCTAGTAAATCAGTAATTAAGTTTTGCATTCTTTCGGCAGATCGAATGGTTCTGTCAATGTAATCAAGTGATTTTTCCTCCTTAACTAAAAATTTTTCTTTTATTATTTTAATGAAAATCTGAATTTTTCGAACGGGCTCTTTTAAATCATGCGAAACAACCCAAGAAAATTGCTGCAATTCATGATTACGCATCTCTAATTCTTCATTTTTTAAAACTAGTTCTTTGGTTCTCGCACTCACCATTTTCTCTAGATTTGCTTGGTCTTTTTTACGAATTTCAATTTCTTTTGACAGCAAATCACGGACTATTTTTAGTTCATTTTGTTGGTTGTAAATTTTCAAAAAAGTTTTGACTTTCAAGATCAATAAGTCCGGATCAACGGGTTTAGTTATATATTCTACTCCACCGGTTTCATATCCTTTTGATATGAATTTTTTTTGCTTGTTGACTGCAGATAAAAATATGACGGGAATATCTTTGGTTTTTTGATTTCCGGCCAAAATTTCTGCTACTTCAAAACCGTCCATAGTTGGCATTTGCACATCCATAATGATTACAGAATACTCGGTTTTTAAAATTTTTCTCAACGCTTCCTCTCCTGATGTAGCCGTTTCGACTTCAAGATTGTTCAGTTCAAGAATTTTTTTTAGGGCGATTATGTTTGCCTCTATATCGTCAACAATTAAAATCATAATTAGATGGGAGCTGTTTTCAGATGAATGATGTAACTCAGTAATTATCTACTTCGTAAAAAATGAAAAAATTTTTGACTGAAATAGGGTGTTTTTTAACTTTTTATAAGAAACTCTTCAAAAATAAAAAAAAGAACTTATAAACGACTCTTTATAAAATCTATTTTTAAATTTTTATTTAAAAATTTTCTACCATTTTTAATTTTTTTCTTTTGAGTTAAAATATAAATTTTTCAGGTTATTTAGTAGACTTTACGATTGCTATTCAATTTTACTTTTTTTATATGAAACCAAATGATACTAAAAAAACAGCTTTCCAATAAAAGCTGTTTTTTGATCGAAAATATAGAGGTATGTTAGGCTGTGATAGCTAGCGAATTTTGACTGTATCTGTAGTCTTTTGGACTACAGTTGTATTTTTCCTTAAATATTTTAGAAAAATAACTTCTGCTACTAAAACCAATGCTATAAACGATCTCAGAAATATTTAAATCTGAATTGCGCATTAAGCTTTCGGCTTTCTCAATACGGGTATTTGTGATAAAATCATTTACTGTTCGATTATGAACCAATTTAAAACCTTCTTGCAATTTATTAGCTGATAAGCCCGATTTCTGACATAAAAATTTAATTGAAAATGATTCGTCCGGTTGTTGCTTAATCAGTTGAGACAACTCTTTAATTGCATCAATATCTCTTAAACTCAAACAAGTAGACTCGCTAAAAATATTTTTGTTGCCCAATTGAGAGTGTTGTTCAATTTCTAACGCTAATATGATTTTAAAAATACCTTCTTTCAACAAATTACGAACTAATCCTGTTTGTTTCACCGCGTTCAATTGCTCAATTTTTTCGGCTATTCTAAAATTAGGTGCGCCCAAATGAATAAAATTTCCATTATCAGATAGTGGCTCAGCAAAAGTTTGTGTTAATATTTGATGCAATGCATTTGTTGAAACTGCTTTTTCATCTTTAGTATCCACTAAAATTAATAACACTTTTGTTTTTTTATCTTTGGCAAAATACAATTCATTTTCCTCTACATTGTTAGTAGTTAAAATTGCTGTTTCGTATTTTGATACGGTATTTATTTGTTCTTGCTTGTCAAAACGATGATTTAAAGCGCCTTCAGAGCAATAGGTAAAAATAATTGGAGAAGTTTTAGACGAATTAATATGAAATGAAATTGCTTCGTTAAACCTTATATCAAACTGCACGTATGAAATTCCTTCTTCATAAGTCATCCCTTCTATTTTTCCTTCGCATAAAGGAGAAGAAAGATCTAATGAATATTCTTTTTCATCGGAAGACAAAACGCCTCCAAAACTTGTTTGTAGCCCATTAAACAAGGCTTCCATTTTTGCTGTTTTAAGATTGATATTTTTCATTTTATCCGATTTAAAATTATATTTATAAAGCAGTTTGCAATACTTCGATTTTGATAATTCAAAGTTCTTCTTTTTGTCCATTGACTTAGTTATACAATTTTTTGGATATGTTTCATAATTACGTTTTTAGATGTTTTTTAAACAAAAAAAAGCTGTAACATGTACTGTTACAGCTTTTTGGAATTAAAAATAGTTTTGGAATTATTTTGTATTCAAACTCAAATTAACTTTTAGGTAACAAAACCGTATCAATTACATGAATGACACCATTTGACTGATTAACATCTGCAATTGTTACTTTAGCTTTGTTTCCACTCTCGTCACTAATATATAAGTCTTTTCCATCCATCCAAGCAGTTAAAGTACCGCCACTTACTGTTGACAACATAGCTTTACCTTTACCCATTTTGATTGCTTTAGCAATATCCATCGCATTCATTTTTCCAGATACTACATGATAAGTCAAAATTCCTTGTAGCATTTTTTTATTTTCTGGCTGTAGTAAAGTAGATACTGTTCCGTCAGGTAATTTTTCGAAAGCTGCGTTTGTTGGAGCAAAGACCGTAAAAGGCCCTTTTCCTTGTAATGTCTCTACTAAATCAGCTGCTTGTACTGCTGCAACTAGCGTAGTATGATCTTTAGAATTTACTGCATTTTCGATAATGTTTTTAGTTGGGTACATTGCTGCTCCTCCAACCATTACTGTTTTTTGAGCAAATGAACTTACTCCGAATACCAATGTAAATACTGCTGCTGTTAAAATGTTTCTAGTTTTCATAATTAAATTTTTAAGTTATACAGACATTTACGGCATTAAGTGTATTTTGGTTTTATAAAAAGAGAATTTTTTTCAAAATAAATCTTAAAACACTATTAGTCAGTTTTTTAAAAATATTTATTATTTAACTACTACACATAATGTGTGTGAGAAGTTTTCTATTTCATCAAAATGAAAAACGGTAATGACTTTAAAATCCTATATCATTTAATAGGTAACAGCCGAAAAAATCGGGTAATCCTTAATCTTTTCTCTTCCATTCAAAAAAGAAAGTTCCATTAAAAAATTAAACTGAACAATTTCGCCTCCCAATTTTTCAATTAATTCACACATTGCTTTTGCAGTTCCGCCTGTGGCTAAAACATCATCGTGAATCAGTACTTTATCACCCTTTTGAATTGCATCGGTATGAATTTCCAGATGATCCGAACCATATTCTAGTTCGTACGATGCAGATAATGTTTGATACGGTAATTTATTGGGTTTCCTAATGGGAACAAAACCTGCATTAAGTTCTTGTGCCAATAGTATTCCGAATAAAAAACCACGGCTTTCTGCTCCTACTACTTTGTCAATACGTTGTCCTTTTAAAGAATTTGCTAGAATATGCAAACATTCTCTTCTGGCTTTGGCATTACTTAATAGTGGCGTAATGTCTTTAAACAAGATTCCTTTTTTTGGAAAATCTGGAACGTCACGAATATAATCTTTAAGTTGTATCATAAGAATAGAATTTCACTAAAGGTCATAAAAAAAGCCGAGTTAGCAATAACTCGGCTTTCTATTTATAAATCTAAGAAATTATTTAACTTCTTCGAATTCAACGTCTTCAACATTATCACCTTGTGGTGCATCTCCTTGTGGTTGAGCAGCTCCTTGACCTTGGTCACCTTGCGCATACATTGCTTCTGTAGCTGTTTTCCAAGCTGCATTAACATTGTCTAAACCTTTTTGGATCGCTTCAAGATCTTGAGATTGGTGCGCCATTCTCAATTCAGTTAAAGCAAATTCGATAGCTGTTTTGTGGTCAGCAGTAATTTTATCTCCTAACTCTTTCAATTGAGTTTCAGTTTGGAAAATAGTACTATCTGCTTCGTTTAATTTCTCAGCTCTTTCTCTTAAGATTTTGTCTGAATCAGCATTAGCTTCAGCATCTTTTTTCATTTTTTCGATTTCTTCAGAAGTTAATCCAGAAGAAGCTTCGATACGAATGTCATGAGATTTTCCTGTTCCTTTGTCAGTTGCAGAAACTTTAATGATACCATTAGCATCAATATCAAAAGTTACTTCAATTTGTGGAACACCTCTTGGAGCTGGTGGAATACCATCTAAATGGAAACGACCGATAGTTTTGTTATCTGCAGCCATTGCTCTATCTCCTTGCAATACGTGAATTTCAACTGTTGGTTGAGAATCTGCTGCAGTAGAGAAAACTTGAGATTTTTTAGTTGGAATAGTTGTGTTAGACTCAATTAATTTAGTCAATACACCACCCATTGTTTCGATACCTAAAGATAAAGGTGTAACGTCTAATAACAATACATCTTTTACATCTCCAGAAAGAACTCCACCTTGAATAGCTGCTCCAATTGCAACAACTTCATCAGGGTTAACTCCTTTTGATGCTTTTTTACCAAAGAATTTCTCCACTTCTTCAACAATTCTTGGCATACGAGTAGAACCTCCTACAAGGATAACTTCGTCAATATCAGATGTAGATAAACCTGCATCTTTTAATGCTTTAGCAACTGGTTCCATAGAACGTTTAACTAAAGTAGCTGCTAATTGCTCAAATTTAGAACGAGATAGTTTTTTAACTAAGTGTTTTGGTCCTGAAGCGGTAGCCGTAACGTATGGCAAGTTGATTTCAGTTTCTGTAGAAGAAGACAATTCAATTTTTGCTTTCTCTGCAGCTTCTTTCAAACGTTGCAATGACATTGGGTCCAAACGCAAGTCAATTCCTTCTTCCGATTTGAATTCGTCAGCTAACCAGTCAATAATAACTTGGTCAAAATCATCTCCACCTAAGTGTGTGTCACCATTTGTAGACAATACTTCAAAAACTCCATCTCCTAATTCAAGAACAGAGATATCAAAAGTACCTCCACCTAAATCGTAAACAGCAATTTTTTGATCAGTTCCTTTTTTATCCAATCCGTAAGCTAATGCCGCAGCAGTTGGCTCGTTGATGATACGCATAACTTTAAGACCTGCAATTTCTCCAGCTTCTTTTGTAGCTTGACGTTGTGCATCATTAAAGTAAGCAGGAACAGTAATAACTGCTTCAGTAACTGTTTGACCTAAATAGTCTTCAGCAGTTTTTTTCATTTTTTGAAGTGTCATTGCTGATAATTCTTGTGCAGTGTATAAACGACCATCAATATCCACACGTGGCGTATTGTTGTCTCCTTTTACAACACTGTAAGGAACTTTACCTAATTCTGATTGAACTTCAGAAAAACTATGTCCCATAAAACGTTTAATAGAAGCAATTGTTTTAGTAGGATTTGTTACCGCTTGTCTTTTTGCAGGATCTCCTACTTTAATTTCTCCACCTTCAACAAAAGCGATGATAGATGGTGTAGTTCTTTTTCCTTCAGCATTAGGAATAACCACTGCCTCATTTCCTTCCATTACAGAAACACAAGAGTTTGTCGTACCTAAATCAATTCCGATTATTTTACCCATTTTTTATATATTTAATTTTGATAATAATTTTTGATCTCTTCTTGCCTAAGTCAATCTTTGTGCCAATATAAAAAACATTAATAAATTGTCAGTTTTGAATGGTAGCAAAGCTTCCCAAATACTGACAGACTGACATTTTTGCATTTTGTCAGTAATTTTTAGAGCTGTCAGAAGTGAGCGTTCCTATTTCAAATTACTTCATAAAATTGAATCTTTCATTCCGATCGATACATTTTTATTAATTAAAGTACATACTAATTTTATATTAAAATCGGGATTGCATAAAGTATCTTCGGTACAATTTCTTAGTTTTGCGGCGATATTTACTTTTAAAAATATCGCGACTTAACTAATTTAAATACGACAAATGACATCTTTCAGCAAACAATTATCTTTTCGTTGGTCCGATTTAGACCCTAATTTTCATTTACGCCATAGTGCTTATTATGACTTTGGAGCACAACATCGTGTAGAAATATTAGAACAATTAGGACTGACATTGCGCGTCATGCAAACGCAACATTTTGGACCAATCTTGTTTCGTGAAGAATGTGTTTTTAGAAAAGAAATTAACCTTTCGGATGTTATTGTCATGAAAACCAAAATGTCTAAAATGAAAGTAGACGCTTCTCGTTGGTCTATTGTACATGAATTTTACAATGATGAAAAATTATGTGCCGTAATTACGGTTGATGGTGCTTGGATGGATACTAAATTGAGAAAAATAGCGACACCAACTCCTGAAATTATAATTGAAGCCTTGAGCGTTTTTCCTAAAACAGACGATTTTATCGCGCTTTAAAGTAATTAAGTAACTGCAAAATAGTCAATTCTCTTTTTGAGTTATTGGTACGATTTTGATCCTAAAGATTATAGCAAAAATAAAGTCTAATACATGTGAATTTTAATCTTTGCTTAAAGAGTATTTCACGTCTTGAAGTAGTATACTTAATATTGATATCTAATTAAGATTTTCTTACCAATCTAAAATATCGAAAAATGAAAAATTTACTTACTTTTATAGGTCAACAAAAAATAAACTTATGTTTACAATAGATCAAATCAAAGAGTCGCATGCTAAAGTAAAGACAGGCGCAGATTTTCCAAATTACATTCAAGATTTAATAATTTTAGGAGTTAAAGGCTATGACACTTTCGTTAAAGATGGTTGTACCGAATATTATGGCGTAAATAACTTTACCGCTTCTACCGAAGAGAAATATAATGAAATAGCGATTAGTTCGACAGTAAATAAGGAACGCTTTATTCAGTTTTTAGTTATGCATCAGGATGGTGAGACCGATTACTTATCTTTTTGCAATCAAGCAGCACAATGTGGAATAAATAAATGGCGTATCGATATTGTCGAAATGACTTGTACATATTTTGACCTTGAAGATAATGCCGTTGTAATCGAAAAAATTCCGAATTAAAAAATCAAACACAAATGCTTTATAATTCTCATTGGGAATTGCTACTCTCCAATCAAGTGGACAAGAAGAGTTTTATTGATGAAATTGTAAAAGGAGAATCTATTGCAGAACTTTACTTTTTAAAAAATTTAAAAGGTTTGTTATTTTCTGACTTAGCAATCGAAAAGTTTATTAAAAGAGAATATCAGTATGATAGTATCGCCTCGACAACTTCTGCACGAAAATTGTGCACCTTTTCATCTGGAGAACGCAAAAAAGAATTTTTAAAACACTGCATCGCGCAGAAACCAGATTTTATAATATTTGATAATCCTTTAGATCACTTAGATCAACTATCTAGAAAAAATTTAGAAGAAGCGATAACCAAATTAGCGCAGCATACTATCATTATTCAAATTGTAAATCGCAAAAGTGATTTGTTTTCTTTTACATCGAACAAAGCGCAATTAATCGATAATTCATTCACGTTCCATCCTATTGATTCTTCCGAGATAAAAGAATCTTCTATTTCCAAGACGCTTCTTCCTGAGTCCTTGGACGTTGGTGAACCCATGTCAAATCCATTAGTAAAACTAAACCATGTTTCGGTCAGTTACGAAGATCGAAAAATTATAAATAGTATTTCGTGGGAAATCAATAAAGGTGATTTTTGGCAGTTAATTGGTCCAAATGGTTCCGGAAAGAGCACTATTTTGTCACTTATAAATGGTGACAATGCCAAGGGTTACGGTCAAGATTTACATTTGTTCGGAACAAAAAAAGGAAGCGGTGAAAGTGTTTGGGATATCAAAAAAAACATTGGTTATTTCTCTACAGCGATGATGGATTTATTTCAAAAAAATCATACCTTGGAACAAATGATTCTCTCTGGATTCTTTGATTCAATTGGTTTATACATCGAACCAACAACGCACCAAAAAATTGTGGTTTCGCAATGGCTTGAGGTTATTAAAATGAGTCATTTGAAAAATAAAATATTTACTCAGCTTTCCATCGGGCAACAACGTGTGGCTCTTATCGTACGAGCCGTTTTAAAACACCCACCACTGGTAATTTTAGACGAGCCCGTTGAAGGTTTAGATGATTCAAATACAGCGCTTGTTACGCAATTAATTAACTTATTAGTTAAAGAAAGTAGTATGGCGATACTTTACGTTTCTCATAGAATCGAGCCCAATTTAATTCCAAAATTTATTTTTGAATTAATTCCCAACGAAAATGGGTCAATTGGTCAAATTAAAAACTAAAAAAAGAGCTTGAAATTTCAAGCTCTTTTTTTAAAACTAATCTATTGCTACTTTATAGGTTGGATCTTCTACTATATTGACCTCAATAATGCTTGCTGCATTGCGTAATAGCAAACGGCAGTCTTCGCTTAAATGTCGCAGATGTACTGTTTTATTCTCTTTTGCATAGCGTTCGGTAATTTTATGAACGGCATCTATAGCGCTCATGTCTGCGATTTTACTTTCTGCAAAGTCTATGATAACTTCATTGGGATCTCCAACTACATCAAACTTTTCTGCGAAAGCAGTTGTAGATGCAAAAAACAATGGACCGTAAATTTCGTAATGCTTCACTCCTTTTTCATCAATATACTTTTTAGCTCTAATGCGTTTGGCACTTTCCCAAGCAAAAACTAAAGCCGAAATAATTACTCCTATTAAAACTGCTAAAGCTAAATTATGCAGAAATACAGTCACGATGGCAACCAAAACCCCAACAAAAATATCGTGTTTTGGCATTTTATTGATAACTCTAAAACTAATCCATTCAAAAGTTCCAATTGCTACCATAATCATCACACCCACTAATGCAGCCATGGGTAAAAGCTCGATTATAGGAGCTCCAAATAAAATAATAATTAAGATAGTGAGAGCAGCAATAATTCCCGACAAGCGAGCTCGTGAACCTGCTGAAAGATTAACTAGTGTTTGGGCAATCATTGGACAACCTCCCATTCCAAAAAAGAAACCATTTAAAATATTGGCACTTCCTTGAGCGATACATTCTTTGTTTCCATTTCCTTTAGTTTTTGTAATTTCATCAACCAAATTTAATGTTAACAATCCTTCGGTTAAACCAACAGAAGCCATAATTAAAGCGTACGGAAAAACAACTTGTAAAGTTTCTAACGTAAATGGAATATTAGGGATGTGGAAAGGTGGAAATCCGCCACTTATTGAAGCGATATCGGCAACAGTTTTAGTTTCGATGCCAAAACCTAATACGATGCCAAATACTACTAAAATCGCCACTAAAGACGCAGGAATTACTTTTGTTATCTTAGGTAAAAAGAAAACGATGCTGATTGTTAGAGCAACTAAGCCGACCATAATATAAAGCGGATTGCCACTTAACCATACACTTTGACCGTTAACAATAGTTTTAAATTGCTCTAATTGTGACATAAAAATAATTATTGCCAAACCATTTACGAAACCAAACATCACGGGTTGCGGTACTAATCGTATAAATTTACCCCACTTAAATAATCCGACTAAAATTTGTATAATTCCCGCCAATGCTACAGCGGCAAAAACAAACTCTAAACCGTGTGATTTCATTAATGCAATTAAAACGATAACCGTAGCTCCTGCTCCACCAGAAACCAGACCTGGACGACCACCAAAAATTGCAGTTACCAATCCCATTATAAAAGCAGCGTATAAACCAACAAGCGGAGGAAAACCAGCTAGAATAGCAAAAGACAACGATTCGGGAATCATAGTCATTGCAACCGTTAAACCTGCTAAAATCTCGATTTTATAGTCTACTTTCTGAGTAAAATCAAATAACTTAAAGTATTGCTTCATTCGTTTTAATTCTGGAAGATTTTATTATTACTAATTGCACTTTTCAGGCAATTGTAAGAAAGAGAGTTCTTTCAATTTAAGAAAGGCAAAAGTAAAATTTTTAAAAGAAATGACAAGTATAAAGTGATAACTATAAAATAAATACGAGTAAAATAGCGGTCAAACAATCATTTGCAAAGGGAATTACAAGCAAAATATTTAGTCCAAAATGATGAAAAAGTATTATATTAAGTTTCAAATGTATTATATTACATGCTTTTTTAAACTTTTTTTTGAATAAGAAAAGTGAACCACTCAAATTTTAAATTTCATTTATGACTATTATAATTACTTTTTGCGTTTTATTACTTGTCGCTTATCTCTTTGATTTGACGTCTTCTAAAACTAAAATTCCATCAGTTATATTATTGCTTTTATTAGGATGGGTTGTTCGTCAAGTAACTGATTTACTATTTATTGATCTTCCTGATTTTTCTATGGTATTACCCATTTTAGGAACTATTGGTCTGATTTTAATTGTTTTGGAAGGATCTTTGGAATTAGAGTTGAACGAATCAAAAGTTAGTTTGATTAAAAAATCATCCCTGGGAGCATTTTTACCCGTAGTAACGATGGCTATTATTTTGGCGTACCTTTTTCACTATTATGGTGGCTATGATTTTAAAGCATCTCTATGTAGTGCTATTCCGTTTTGTGTGATTAGTAGTTCAATAGCGATTCCTAGTGTTCGAAATTTAAGCTCAGAAAAACGCGAATTTGTTACTTATGAGAGTAGTTTATCTGATATTTTTGGTGTGATTTTCTTTAACTTCGTTTTGTATAATACTGATTTTGGTGCGGCTACTTTCGGATTTTTCCTATTGCAGATGCTAATTATCATTGTAGTTTCGTTTTTAGCAACTCTACTGCTTTCGTTTTTATTGAATAAAATTGACCATCATATTAAGTTTGTTCCAATTATTTTGTTGATTATTTTAATCTACGAGATATCAAAAATGTATCACTTACCAGCTTTACTATTTATCCTTATTTTTGGACTCTCAATTAATAATTTTGATGAGTTGAAGCGTTTCAAGTGGAGCGAAAGATTCCGTCCTGATTCATTAACGAAAGAGGTCGAAAAATTTAAGGAATTAAATATAGAAGCTGCTTTTGTAGTACGCTCTTTATTCTTTTTACTATTTGGTTATTTGCTAGAAACCTCTGAAATATTAAATCCAGACACGGTTATTTGGGCATTGGTCATTGTATTAATTATTTACTCTCTTCGTGCCATACAGTTGTATTTATCAAAAATTCCATTGATGCCATTATTGTTTGTCGCACCTCGTGGATTAATTACGATATTATTGTTTTTAAGTTTAGATCCCATTCTAAAAATTCCTTTGGTGAATAAATCTTTAATAATTCAAGTCATTGTCTTAAGTACTGTTTTTATGATGTTAGGAAGTTTACTGACCACTAAAAAGCAAGAACTTCAAAAGGAAAAAGAAGAAAAGAAAGCTAAAGAAGCCAATGAAATTGAAGTTTCTAAACTGTAGTCTTGATGTTGATTTTAGAACTATCTTGGTCTTTCTAGGAACGATAAATTTCTCCGATAATGGTAAAGCCTATCACCAAATTTCGATTAATTTGGTGAATTTTTGTTAGATACTTCTCAGCTGCAGCAAGAAGAAGATTGCATATTTTTGAATCTTAAATTTTATATTGAATGACAAGATTGACAAAATAAATAGCGATATTCTATCAAACTAAAACGCCAACAACCGAGCTTCTTTTAAAATTGCGCGAAATAAAGTACTTTTGCTAACTGTAAATATTTTTTATTTACTTTTAAACGTACTATATGAAATTAATTGCTACTCTATTTTTTTCTATTTTTTTTCAATTTACATTCGCTCAATCGACTGCTGACTATTTAACTAAAATTAGGACAAAAGAAGTCGAATTAACTGCATTTTTTCAGCAAATGCCAAAGGGAGGTGACCTACACCATCATTTTTCGGGTTCTATTTATGCAGAGCCTTTGTTAGCAAAAGCAATTAAAGAAGATTTTTATCTAAATTTAGAAACGATGGACGTTTCTAAATCAAAAGGAATTAGAGGTAATTGGTCTTTATTTTCTTCTTTAGAAAAAGAAGGAAAACTTAAAGCATATCAGCAAAAAATTCTAGAAACGTGGTCGGTAAAAGATTACAACGGATCAGTTCCATCCGATGATTTATTTTTTGACTCCTTTGATAAATTTTTCACAACTTTAGATGGTAGTTTTTCAAATGGTTTACTGGAATTAAAAAATAGAGCCATTGCAGAAAATTTGAGTTACATCGAAACACAATTGTCTACAATTCCGCACGATCTAGATTTAGCTGATCTCAAGCTCTACGATAAACAACTTCGAGAAGCTGCAGTTTCGAAGGACGAAAAGAAAGTTTTTAAACTTTTAGAAGAGATATTCAATTTTATTGAAAAAAAGAACGCTCAATCGTATGCAAAAGATTTTAATCAGAATTTCGTAGCCAAATTACACCATGACCTAAAAATTGACGACAAGCAATTTACCATGCGTTATCAAAATTTCGTGTTGCGATTTATGGAACCTGTCGATTTATTTACCAACTTGGTGATCGCATTTATCTCAGCCGATTCTAGCGATCTTATTGCTGGAGTGAACATTGTTTCGCCAGAAGATGGCGCTAATTCGATGCAAGATTATTGGTTACACATGGTTTTCTTTAAATATTGTCACACAAAATTTCCAAACGTAAAATACACTTTGCACGCCGGCGAATTGACGCTTGGTTTAGTACAGCCAGAAGATTTAACTTGGCACATTAATGCCGCTGTTTATATTGCGGGAGCCAACCGAATTGGTCATGGAGTGGATATTGCATATGAGAAAAACTCGTATGATTTATTGCGTTATATGTCTAAAAATGAGATTCCGATTGAGATCAATTTAGTCAGTAATGAATTCATATTAAAAGTAAAAGAAAACCGTCATCCGTTTTCGCTTTACAAACAATTTGATGTTCCAATTGTAATCAGTACCGACGATGCTGGAATTTTAAGAACAAACATCACAGAGCAATTTGTTTTACTCGCAAAACGCTATCCTGAAGTGAGTTATGAAGACATAAAAAAATATGTGTACAATAGCATCAACTATAGTTTCATCAAAGAAAACGCAGTCAAAAAACAATTAATAAAAGATTTAGATCAACGCTTCAAAACTTTTGAAGATTCCATTTCAAAACTATAATTTATGATTTTAGAAGGCGTCGTACTTTTTGTAAAAAAAGGTAAAACAAAAGATTTTGAATTGGATTTTATAAAAGCAAGTCAATATATTAGTGCTGTCGAAGGATATTTAAGTCATACTTTACAAAAATGTTTAGAGATAGATAATAAGTATCTTTTACTAGTTGAATGGAATACTTTAGAATCTCATACCATAGGATTTAGAGAATCATCAGCTTATTTACAATGGAAAGAATTGTTGCATCATTATTACGAACCTTTTCCTATTGTAGAACATTTTAAAACTGTCTATTCCAATAAAAAATAAAATTTAATGAACATTAAGCTTCTTGCCATTGGTAAAACCGATAATAAAGCGTTGCAAACTTTAATCGATGATTACAGCAAACGATTGTCTTTTTATATCAAATTTGATCTTGACATTATTCCAGATATTAAAAATGTAAAAAACTTGTCTGAAAGCCAACAAAAAGAGAAAGAAGGCGAACTAATCTTGTCCAAATTAGCGGTAACTGATCAGTTGATTTTATTAGATGAAAACGGTAAAAATTTTTCGAGCGTTGGATTTTCTGACGAATTGCAAAAGAAAATGAATTCTGGAGTAAAAACTCTGGTTTTTGTAATTGGCGGTCCGTACGGATTTTCAGAAGCAGTTTACAATAAAGCCCAAGGAAAAATATCACTGTCTTTAATGACGTTCTCGCATCAAATGGTACGTTTGTTCTTTATAGAACAATTGTATCGTGGATTTACAATTTTAAAAAACGAACCGTATCATCATCAATAGATTAAGCAATTCTTTAACAAAAAGCTGCGATGAATTTATATAAAAAAAGGTGCAAAAATTAAATTTCACACCTTTTTTCAATTTACTACTGAGTACCTAAAATTAATTTCAAACTGTATGCGTTTGGTTTCTAAAAACCAATTGACCATCAAAAGCATCTAGCAAAATAATACTATCGGTGGTAATGGCACCCGAAAGAATTTCTTTAGACAATTGATTTAAAACCTCACGCTGCACTACACGTTTTACAGGTCTGGCTCCAAATTGCGGATCGTATCCTTTGTCGGCCAAATAGGCAACTGCTTGTGGAGTTGCATCCATCGTTATGCCTTGCAACGCTAACATTTTGGTCACGCTTTTTAATTGTAAACCGACAATTTTTGTAATATTGGCGACGGTCAATGGTGTAAACAAAACAATTTCATCAATACGGTTGATAAACTCCGGACGAACCGTCTGCTTTAGTAAAGCTAAAACCTCCACTTTTGCCGCTTCAGATGCAGCTTCAACATTACCCTTACTATTATCAAATTTATCTTGTATAATTTGACTACCCATATTAGACGTCATGATGATAATGGTATTTTTAAAATCAGCCAAACGCCCTTTGTTATCCGTTAAACGACCTTCATCTAAAACTTGTAATAAAATATTAAAAGTATCTGGATGCGCTTTTTCAATCTCATCTAACAAGATTACAGAATACGGTTTTCTACGAACAGCTTCTGTCAATTGTCCGCCTTCATCATAACCAACATATCCTGGAGGCGCACCAACTAAACGACTCACACTATGACGTTCTTGGTATTCGCTCATATCAATACGAGTCATCGCATTATCATCATCAAAAAGATATTCTGCCAAAGCTTTGGCAAGCTCGGTTTTACCCACTCCAGTAGTTCCTAAAAATAAAAACGTCCCCACTGGTTTTTTCATGTCTTGCAATCCCGCTCTACTTCTGCGTACAGCATCACTTACCGCTTCAATTGCTTCTTCTTGACCCACCACACGTTTGTGTAATTCATCTTCTAAATGCAATAATTTTTCGCGTTCGGTTTGTAGCATTTTCATAACTGGAATACCGGTCCATTTAGCCACAACTTCTGCTATATCTTCGCGAGTTACTTCTTCTTTTATCAAAGAACTACCTTGTTGAAATTCTTGTAATTGTTTTTGCAATGCTTCCAAACGTTCTTGTGTTTCCTTGATTTTTCCATAACGAATTTCAGCTACTTTTCCGTAGTCACCGTCACGTTCTGCACGTTCCGCTTCGTATTTAAAATCTTCGATCTCATGTTTTACCTGCTGAATACCATCCACGATATCTTTTTCAGATTTCCATTTGGCATAAATCTCGTTTCGGTCTTCTTTTACATTGGCTAAATCCAATCGAAGTCCTTTTAGTTTTGACTCATCATTTTCGCGTTTAATGGCTTCAATTTCAATTTCCAATTGCATCACTTTACGATCCAAAACATCCAATTCTTCGGGTTTTGAATTAATTTCCATACGCAATTTCGAGGCAGCTTCATCCATCAAGTCAATCGCTTTATCTGGTAAAAATCGATTCGTTATGTACCGTTGCGATAATTCGACAGCAGCAATGATCGCTTCATCTTTAATCTGAACTTTGTGATGCGTTTCGTATTTTTCTTTAATTCCTCGTAAAATTGAAATCGCACTTTCAGTATCTGGCTCATCGATCAATACTTTCTGAAAACGACGTTCTAACGCTTTGTCTTTCTCAAAATATTTTTGATATTCATCTAAAGTAGTCGCACCAATAGCTCTTAATTCTCCGCGAGCCAGAGCTGGTTTTAAGATGTTAGCCGCGTCCATGGCGCCATCTCCGCCGCCTGCTCCGACTAAAGTGTGAATTTCATCAATAAATAAAACAATGTCGCCTTCGGCAGCAGTAACTTCTTTTACTACTGATTTTAACCGTTCTTCAAATTCTCCCTTGTACTTTGCTCCTGCGATTAAAGCACCCATATCTAGTGAAAAAACAATTTTATCTTTTAAATTTTCAGGAACATCTCCATCAACAATTCTGTGCGCTAAACCTTCAGCGATCGCAGTTTTACCAACTCCTGGCTCTCCAATTAACATGGGGTTATTTTTAGTTCTACGAGTCAAAATTTGCAATACGCGTCGAATCTCTTCATCACGGCCGATCACAGGATCTAATTTTCCAGTACGAGCCAATTCGTTTAAGTTTTTTGCAAATTTATTTAATGAATTATAATTTTCTTCCGCCGAAGACGACGTTACTCGTTCACCTTTTCGCAATTCTTCGATTGCAGCTTTTAACCCTTTTCCTGTAACGCCTTGGTCTTTTAAAATTTGTGAAACTTTACTTTTAGAATCAAAAATAGCTAAAATTAAATGTTCGATCGAAACGTATTCATCGTTCATTTTTTGAGCAATAATTTCAGCTTCGTTCAAAGTGGTATTTGCAATTCTAGAAAACATTAGCTCTCCGCCAGAAACTTTAGGAAAACTCTTAATTTGACTGTCTAAAAGTTGCAGAAATAAAGGCACATTTACATTTAATTTTTTCAATAAAAAAGGTGCTACATTTTCATCAACTTCAAAAATTGCTTTGAGAATATGTTCATTTTCAATTTGTTGTTGCTCATTACGCTGCGCCAATTGTTGCGAAAGCTGAATGGCTTCCTGAGATTTTATGGTAAATTTATTTATATTCATCTTTATTAATTTTTTAGTTACTATTATTTATAAGAATAATTAACTTTGCTAGACAATGGTCAAATTACATTCCATTACATATAAACAGACAAAATGACGTTTATTTTGAAAAAAAATTAAAATATTATGTCAAAAGGTCATAAATCAAGACAAAATGAGTTTTTTATCTAATATTTTCGGAAGTTCTGATGCAGAAAAACAATCAGATTCAAAAGTGAACTGGATTCCTCTTACAAATTTAACACAGTTAGCTGATATTGAGTCTAATTCTAGTGTTAAGCCTATTGTAATTTTTAAACACAGCACTCGTTGTAGCATTAGCCGAATGGCACTGAAACAATTTGAAAGAGAATACGATTTAAATGAAGTAGTTGATGCTTATTTTTTAGACTTAATTTCATATCGAGATGTGTCAAATGAAATAGCGAATCGTTTTGGTGTTCAACATCAATCGCCTCAACTTATTTTAATTAAGAATAAAAAAGCCACTTACAATGCCTCTCATAGCGATATCAATGCAGAGACATTAAAAAGTAAAATTTAGTATACGTATTAAATTATAGGAAATCATATAATACCCAAACCTCATTAATGGTTTGGGTATTATTTTTTTAAAAGCTTCCTCCAGCTCCTCCTCCACTAAAATCTCCACCTCCAAATTCCATCGAAGATTCTGAAGATACTTCTGGTCTCATTCCAAAAGTCGAAGCTACAATTAATGCTTCTGCATTTAGGAATTGATTTGAATTAGTAATTCTATCTGGTTTAAAGGTAATTCCTATGTCATTATGTTTTAATTTTTTTATCGCAAAGAAAGCAATTCCAAACAATACTAATCCTGCGATCGTTAATTCAATCTCTCCTGATAGAGCAGAGAAATAAATCTCAAAAGAATACATAGAAAATGCAACTGCTAAAAAACTAATCCACAGCATAATTTTGTCTTTCGTTTTTAGTGCTTGAATTAAATATAAAATTGGAACGATTATCGTAAAGCAGTAAAAAAATAAAGCAAAGGGAATATCTGTACTGGAAAGAATTTCATTTTCTAGCAGTACTACAGAAAGTTCTCTAACTACAAAATAATTACACGAAAGATAAAATAGAATTAAACAGAAAGTATTGGCAAGTAAAATCCCTTCGCGATAATATTGTTTTACTAAATTACCTTTTAATTTTTTTGTCCAGAAATAAAAGCCTGCTGAAAACAAAAGTGAAACAAAAGGTAAAATGCTCTTTCCTATTGTTCCGAACTCCAACATTGCCAAAAATAGAAAGACGGAAAGCGCCACGCAAAAAATAAGCATGGACAGTATGTGTAAGTATCTGATATACATTAAAATAGCGACAGCTGCCACAACAATAGCAGTAAGTAAATCAGATTCAAATACTTCACTAATGGCCACGCCTAAAGCCAATTGAGATCCCAGTAGAAAAGCTTCTTCTAAACCATGTTTAAAATAATTTTGAGCATAGAGAAATTCAGCACCTACAACTCCGATAATAGCATATAAATACAGAAAGACTTCCCAATTATTATCAATTCCTGAAATTCCAAGAAGTGAAAATGCCCCGCATATTGACACATATAATAATAGACCCAACAAAACGAAACCCAAACGAACAAGAATATTAGTATTTGTCTTAGGCGTGTCCAACTCTTTTTTAATGTATTCTATTTGTTCCTTGCCAATAAAACCAGCATTTTGCAATGACTTTGCTTCCTCGACCAAAATAAGGTTTTCTAGTTTAGTACTATTTATTGCTTGCATTAGTTTTTAAGTTTATTAAATTTTTTAATCAATTTGATAAAAATTACGATGGAGGTTACAAAATAAAAAGGCAAGAGTACAATTAGCAATTCCCAGATATCATCAAAATCAATTATAGTAAAGAGTTGTGCAATGACCAAATTTAAGCCTATGTAGGCATAAATTATTGTAAAAACATACAATGAAATTGATTTGATTTCGTAACTAATTTTATAAAAATAAAAGCAGGCTACGCCAAGTATTATCAAGAAAAGCAACCAAATAGCAGAGTTAAAGTGCACCAAATTAGTAATGGATACAAGACCAATAAGATGTAATGCAAAAGTAAAAAAGATCAATGAAAAATGCGTTTTTAAAATAGTTCGTTTACTGTAGATTGTCCAAGCTATAAGAGCAATCCCAAGAGCAATTGCAGAAAAACTTAAACCCTCAGTCGCGTAAAATTCTTCGCTTAAGAGTGCACGGGGCGTGACCGTCAATCCAATGTAGGCTGCAAGACCAGTAATTGCTATACTTAAAACACTTTTGTTGTCAAAATAGTAAGCAGAAAAGAAACAAATTATTGTGGGTATTAGCGTTGCTAAGCCATAAAGTGTGCCGAAAGCATTGTACTGAAATTGTAGGTATCCAATAAAGGTGCAGGTTAAAATATTTGCGCCCAATACAACATAATCTAAAACTGGATTTTCGAATTGGGTTTCTGCACGACTAAAACCATTTGAGTTTTTAAAACTAAAATAAAAGCAAACTGCGATCGTAATCACTAATAGAGATAATATCGCAACGTGACCAATAGTATCAATGTTGTTATAAATTAAAATTCCAACACCAGAGGTAAATAGTAAAACAGACAGATAAAGCGCCAGTTTTAGTTCTGCATGCAATGAGAAAATACCAAGACCACGGTATTCCTTTATTTGATTGAACTGGTTTTCTGTAATGAAATTTTTTTCAAAAAGTTTTAAAGTAGATTTTTCTTCAAATGATGACATACATTTTTTCTGCAAGATAGTAATTTCAACTATATGTAATTAACATGATTTTTCTGTTTTTGGTTTTAATATTAGGTCAAAAAAAATGCGCTATGATCAATAGCGCATTTTATATTTTAATAAGAAGATTTCATCTTCGCTCTGATCTCTGTCAAACAAAGATTGTTGATGCTTCCTTCGTGCGTATGCTTTGTTGCTTTTGGTGATTCGTATGTACCACTTTCCAGCTGCTCAGCAACGGCCTTGTATGCATCTCTAAAAGGCATTCCGGCAACTACCATTTCGTTTAACGTATCAACAGTAAAAAGATAATCGTACTTTTTATCTTTGAGTATTCCTTCTTTAACTGTAATATCTTTGATTGAAAAAATTGCAATATCCAAGCAAGCTTTCAAGTTTTGAAGCGCTGGAAACAATCCTTCTTTCAATAACTGCAAGTCGCGGTGATAGCCACTTGGAAGGTTATTGGTGATTAGCGTAATTTCATAAGGTAATGCCTGAATCTTGTTGCATTTTCCGCGAATTAACTCAAATACATCAGGATTCTTTTTGTGTGGCATGATGCTCGAACCGGTCGTTAAATGCGCAGGTAAACCAATGAAACCAAAGTTTTGACTCATGTACAAACAAACGTCCATAGAAAATTTAGACAAAGTAGCTGCTACGCTGCTCATGGCGAAAGCAACTGTTTTCTCTGCCTTTCCACGACTCATTTGAGCCGCAACAACATTGTATTTCATAGTTTCAAAACCCAATTCTTGCGTGGTAAGAGTTCTATTGATTGGAAAAGAACTGCCATAACCTGCAGCAGAACCCAACGGATTTTGATCTACAATTTTTAACGCAGCATTCAACATCGTTACATCATCAATTAAACTTTCGGCGTAAGCTGAAAACCACATTCCAAAGGACGATGGCATTGCAATTTGCAAATGCGTATACCCTGGTAACAAAACATTTTGATGCTTTTCGGCCGATTCCATCATCAGATCAAACAACGTTTTTACTTGCTCCTTAATGGCTTTTAATTCGTCTTTTAAATACAAATGCACATCGACTAAAACTTGGTCGTTGCGAGAACGCGCGGTATGAATTTTTTTTCCAGCATCGCCCAACTTAACAGTTAACAAATATTCAATTTTAGAATGAACGTCTTCGAAAGAATCTTCGATTTCAAAGTTTCCTTTTTCGACATCGGCAATAATTTCATTTAAAGCAGCTACTAACGAACTGGTTTCTTCGGAAGTTAAAAGTCCGATTTGGCCTAACATTTTGGCATGCGCAATAGAACCCAAAGCATCATATTTGGCCAAAACCAAATCTAAATCTCTATCATTTCCAACTGTAAATTGCTCAATTTTTTTGTCGGTTGGTATTCCTTTTTCCCAAAGTTTCATAATTATTATTTTTTGTTTCGCAAAGAGGCTCAGAGATTGCTCAGAGATTTGCGAAGTTTCTTATTTAAGAAAAACTTGATTTAAAATTTAAGTCCCTAGCCCCGATAGCAGCGGCATCCTTTGCTTGCCTTCTCTAGGCAAGTAAAGATATAGCGAATAGCGGGAAATAGCTCCTAATCATTCTAAAGCTTAAAAAAATCGGTTAAGATCTTAATGTATAAATCTATTCCTTCTTCGATTTCATTCAAAAATATAAACTCATCTGCAGAATGTGATCGCAAAGTTTCGCCTGGTCCTAATTTAAGCGATTGACAGCTCAAAACCGACTGATCTGAAAGCGTTGGCGAACCATAAGTGGTTCTTCCGAGCGCAATACCCGCTTGTACCAACCCGTGATTTACGGGAATTGAAGACGCGTTTAGCTGCATGGAACGTGGCGTAACCTCAGCATTTATATTGTTCTTTACAACTTCTAGAATTTCAGTATTAGAATAGCAATCGTTGACACGAATATCGACCACCAAATCACATTCTGACGGTACAACATTGTGCTGTTTTCCGGCATTTATTTGAGTAACAGTCATTTTTACGGGACCCAATTGTTCTGAAATTTTATCGTATTTGAAAGTCTTGAACCAATCGATGATTTGCATGGTGTTGTAAATGCAATTGTCGTCATTTTGATGCGCTGCATGACTGGCAGTACCTTTTATTTTGACATCTAAAACCAGTAAACCTTTTTCGGCAACTGCCAATTGCATCAAAGTTGGCTCACCAACAATGGCACAATCTAGTGTTGGTAAATGTTGTAAAACGCTATTTAAGCCATTTTTGCCACTACTCTCCTCTTCTGCCGATGCTACCACAACCAAATTGTGTGATAAATTATCATTTTCGTAGAAATATACGAAAGTCGCCAATAGCGAAACCAAGCAACCGCCGGCGTCATTGCTGCCTAAACCAAATAATTTCCCGTCTTGGACAATGGCTTTAAATGGGTCATTGGTGTAAGCTTGATTGGGTCTTACGGTATCGTGATGTGAATTTAATAATAAGGTTGGTTTGCTCTTGTCGAAAAACTTATTGAAAGCCCAAACGTTGTTTTTTTCTCTTTTAAACGGAATTTGATTTTGTATAAACCAACTTTCTATTAAAAGTGCCGTTTGGTCTTCTTCGCTTGAAAATGAAGGCGTTTCTATTAATTTTTTTAGTAAAGCGATGGCTTCCTGCGTCAATAGTTCTATGGTTTTCATATAACTGTTTTAAGATTTTTGTTTCAAATAATATAATTTAAAACGGTTAGAGGGTAATTAATGTATGCACGATTTGATCGTTTTTTAACATTTGATGGTGCCCTATTTTTATTTGTTGCACCCCTTTTGACAAACTATTGAAACAGTTGTCTAACTTAGGAATCATGCCCGAATGAATTACTTTTTCGGCCTTGAGTTGTGCGTATAATTTGGAGTTAATTTGTGGAATTACCGAATCATCATCTTCTGAATCGGACAGAACGCCTTGTTTTTCGAAGCAATAATTTAAAGTTACTTCGTAAACTTCAGACAATGCAATTGCGAGTTCGCTTGCAATGGTATCGGCGTTTGTGTTTAACAATTGTCCGTTTTTGTCGTGCGTAATGGCACAAAATACGGGAACAATTTTATGAGATAGTAAAGTTTGTAATAAGTTGGTATTTACCGCTTTTACGTCGCCGACATAACCGTAGTCGATAGTAGGATGGTTTCTCTTGGTTGACTGAATCAAATTTCCATCTGCACCCGAAAAGCCAATTGCATTATTGTCTTTAGCTTGTAATTGTGCCACGATATTTTTATTAATTTGACCTGCATAAATCATGACAACAACATCTAACATTGGGGCATCAGTAACGCGACGGCCTTCGATCATATTTGGCACTAAACCAATACTTTCGGCCATTTTTGTAGCAGATTTTCCACCGCCGTGAACCAGAACTTTATTGCCTTCTATTTTTGAAAAATCAGTAAGGAATTGCTCTAATTCGGCTGCATTGTCAATAATATTACCTCCTATTTTTATTACGGTAACTTTTTCCATTTATTTTTAGATTCAAAGGAACAAAGCAATAAAGCAGCAGCGGTTTTATTCAAGACTTCTAAGCCTTTTTTCTCTGAAACTTTATGGCTTTGCAACGCTAATTACATTTTCTTCAATATCTTTTGCAACACCAATTGCGCAGAATAGGTTCTGTTATTGGCTTGCTGAATTACCACGGAATTTTCGCTGTCGATCACCTCATCAGCTACAATTACATTACGGCGAACAGGCAAACAGTGCATGAATTTTCCGTTGTTCGTCAACGCCATTTTTTCGGCAGTGACTGTCCAATTTGGATCCATGTTGGTTACAGAACCGTACTCGTTGTAATTACTCCAATTCTTAACATATACAAAATCAGCATTTTCAAAGGCTTTGTTTTGGTCGTACTCGATTTTGGAATCTTTAGTTATCTCTGGGTTTAATTCGTAACCCTCGGGATGGGTAATTACAAAATCCATTTTTTCTTGCTTTTGCATCATTTCAACAAAAGAATTGGCAACAGCCTGAGGCAAAGCCCTTGGATGTGGCGCCCAAGACAAAACTACTTTCGGCCTGTGCGGGGTTTTAAATTCTTCCATTGTTATGGCATCTGCCAAAGACTGCAGTGGATGTCCCACAGCGCTTTCCATGTTTACAATTGGCACTGTAGCAAATTTTGCAAATCCGCTCAAAACCATTTCGGCATTGTCTTTCTCTTTGTCAATCAAACCCGCAAAAGATCTTATGGCGATAATGTCACAGAACTGAGAAACTACCTCTGCAGCTTCGCGAATGTGCTCCGACGCACCTTGATTCATGATGGTTCCGTCTTCGAATTCTAATGTCCAACCTTCGTTGGTAAAATTCATTATCATGACGTTCATGCCTAAGTTCATCGCAGCCTTTTGCGTACTCAATCGCGTTCGCAAACTTGGATTAAAAAACAACATCCCTAAGGTTTTGTTTTTACCAAGTTTTTTATTTTTAAGTGGATTGCTTTTTATCTTCAAGGCACTTTTTACCCATTTTTCTAATGAGTCGATGTTTTGAATAGAAATATAGTTCATCGTTATACTATTTTTGTAAAAGGGATTTTGTTTTCTAATGCTTGTAAAATAAAGTTGTCGTTTAAACCATTGACAACCCATGTTTCTATATGTGCCGCTTTGGCAATAGCTGCTGCTTCAATTTTTGATTGCATTCCTCCTGTTCCGTGAGATGATTTTGAATCACCTACTTCGTTGGCTAAGCTAGTTAAGTCTTCCACTATTAAAATAGTTTCTGGTACTTCATTGTTTATAGAAGCTTTAGTGTAAATTCCATTAGTATTCGTTGCAATTATTAAAATATCAACTTTTAATAATACGGCGGCCAATGCGGCTAATTTGTCATTATCACCAAACTGAATCTCATCGGTTGCAACCGTATCATTTTCGTTGATAATCGGAATATAATTGTTCTCTACCAGAACATTTATAGTATTGACAATATTGACTTTGGACTGCTCCTTTTCAAAATCAGAATACGAAAGTAAGCATTGTGAAGTCAACAGTCCTAAATCGCTGAAGTTTTCGTGAAAAATTCGCATTAAGTGTGGTTGACCAATGGAGGCTAAAGCTTGTTTTACAACAATTTCTTTGCCTTTACTTTCGAGTTTTACAAACTGTTTTGCTGCTGCAATGGCGCCAGAACTTACGATTATAAATTCATAATCATCGCTTAATGCAGCAATTTGTACACCAATATCTTCAACCTTACCTCTGGATATATGATTGGTTTCTTTGGTTAAAGTATTACTTCCAATCTTTAATAGTATTCTTTTTTTAGCCATTTCTATTAGATTTAAAGATTTAAGCATTTTAAGATTTAAAATTTTAATGTGTAAAATTGTATAATCCTTTTTCTCTAATCTTTCAATTCTTAAACTTTTTAATCTTGCAATTAATTTTATCGAATCTGTCCATCGCCATAAATGTACCATTTATTAGTCACCAAGTGTTGCAAACCAATTGGTCCACGCTGGTGCAATTTATCCGTACTTATGGCTAATTCGCCACCTAAACCAAACTGTCCGCCATCGGTAAAACGAGTAGAAGCGTTGTGATAAACTGAAGAGGCATCTACGTTTTCCATAAAGTGCTGGGCTGAAGCCTCACTTTTGGTAATGATTGATGCCGAATGTCCACCGCAATATTTATTGATTTTCGAAATCGCTTCCGGATTTCCGTCTACCGTCCCAATTACAATTTTATAATCTAAGAACTCTTCATACCAAATTAAATCACTTTCAATCCCTTTAACTCCAGTTGCTCTTGCAATGGATTCATCACCTAAAACTGTAACATCAAATAATTGTAATTCAGTCACCAGTTGTTTCGCGAAAACTTCCCAATTCGGTACATTAGTGT
The DNA here is from genome assembly GCF_001529295.1 of Flavobacterium sp. TAB 87. Taxonomy (GTDB): domain Bacteria; phylum Bacteroidota; class Bacteroidia; order Flavobacteriales; family Flavobacteriaceae; genus Flavobacterium. The sequence goes on along the minus strand of NZ_LLWK01000036.1, from coordinate 44,843 downwards.
CAATTAATACTTTGTCTAAAGCATTGCAAACAGATATATTTGATGTTTTACCATTAATTATAATGGCCAATGCTTTTTCTAAATCTGCATCTGCATTGACATACACAAAATTATTTCCTCGACCGCTAACGATTACTGGACAGGTTGCGTGTTTTTTGGTAAATTCAATTAATTTTTCACCACCGCGAGGTACAATTAAATCTACCTTTTGCGTTGGATTTTCTAAAAATTCTTGCGTTTGCGCTCTGTCGTAATTCAAGTATTCTACCCATTCTGTAGAGATGCCAGTAGTCTTTAGCGCTTCATGCCAAAGACTAACAATCTTTTGATTTGATAAAATAGATTCCTTTCCGCCTTTTAATAAAATTTTATTTCCCGACTTAAATGCAATTCCACCAGCTTCAACAGTTACGTCTGGTCTAGATTCATATATAATTAAAATTGTTCCAAATGCAGCCGTTTTATTGCTGATTTTCATTCCGTTTTCGTGCGTAAAATTAAAACGAACTTGACCAACAGGATCTTCTTGACTTGCCAATTGTTGCAATGAAAGTATCATGCCGTCAACTTTGGCATCATCTACTAATAAACGTTTTTCCATCGCTAAATCATCTCCAGAATAATTGGCTAAATCTTGCTGATTGATACTTTTTAAAACAGTTCTTTCTTGCTCTAACAAAGCTGCCATTTTAATTAAAACCGCATTTCTTTTTTCAATTGGAAGTATTGTATTCATTGTTTTTTAGTTAATTAATTTTGGGCGTGTCCCGCCGAAAAAGGCGGGCCGGGCTATTCGTTCCCGCTTTTTTATAATTAGCAAAAAATGCTAATTATAAAAAGAGCTCCACTGCTATCCCTCACGCAAACGAATCGTTGTCGAAAAAGGACGTTGATTATTTATTTAATTAGTGCAAAATGTGTTTAGATCCGCATAAAATCATACTAACTCATTTTACAGATTTTATTTTTAAACCTTTGTCAAATTTAAATTTTTGACAAATATTTATTGTATTATTTCAACTCAGCCAGTGACTCCTGCAACGCCGAGATAAATGTATCAATAGCTTCCGTAGTAATAGTCAAGGGAGGCAGAATTCTCAATAAATTTTTATTGTTCGCGCCACCTGTAAAAATATGTTTTTCGATAATCATCTTCTTTCTCAAAGCACTCACGTCAAAGTCAAATTCAACACCAAGCATCAATCCTCTTCCTTTTACTTTAATGATTTCTGGAACTACTTTAATCGCTTCCACAAAATACTCTGAAACTTTAAGGACGTTTTTGATCAAATTTTGTTCTGCCATCACATCCAAAACTGCAATTCCCGCAGCGCATGCCAAATGACTTCCACCAAAAGTAGTTCCTAACAAACCATAACTTGCTTCAAATTTTGGAGAAATCAGAACGCCTCCGATCGGAAAACCATTCCCCATTCCTTTCGCAGTGGTTACAATATCAGGATTGATTCCGTGGTGTTGAAATGCAAAAAACTTTCCGCTTCTTCCATAACCCGATTGTACTTCATCTAAAATCAAGACCACCTCATTGGTTTTACAAACTTTTTCTAATGCCTGAAAAAACTCGGTTGTTCCTTGGTCTAAACCACCAACACCTTGAATTGGCTCGATAATCACACAACAGACATCTCCTTTTTTTAACTCTGCTTCTACCAAGTCAATTTGATTCAATGGTAAAAAAGTAACTACTTGCTGTGCATTAATTGGCGCAACTATTTTCTTATTATCTGTTACTGCAACTGCTGCCGAAGTTCTTCCGTGGAAAGAATTTTCAAAAGCAATAACTCTTGATTTTCCAGTATGAAAAGAAGCGACTTTCAATGCATTTTCATTCGCCTCTGCACCAGAACTGCACAGAAATAAACTGAAATCCGTCAAGCCTGAAGCTTTTCCTAATTTTTCAGCCAATTCTACTTGCAATGGATTTTGGATCGCATTCGAGTAGAAACTCAAATTATCTAGTTGTTCTTTTACTTTTGCAACATAATAAGGTTGTGTATGTCCGATAGAAATTACGCCGTGTCCGGAGTATAAATCTAAATATTCAATTCCTTTATCATCTGTAATCGTGCAATCTAGCGCTTTTACAGGCGTAATAGGATATAATGGGTAAACGTCGAATAAGTTCATATTTTATTTTTTTTGAGAATAGAAAAAAGAATAAAGAATAAAGACTGAGCAGTATAAAATGAGCCCTGATTTTTTAATCTATTTTCTTTATTCTATATTCTTTGCTCATTTTAATTTTTAGAATCCAGAAGGTTTCAAATGCAATCCTGTTGTTTCATCCAATCCAAACATTAAATTCATGTTTTGAACGGCTTGACCAGAAGCGCCTTTGCTTAAATTATCAATAATTGATGTAATTAAAACCCGGTTTCCTTTTTTCATTAAACTTATAATACACTTGTTCGTTTGCACTACTTGCTTCATGTTGATGTTTGTAGTTGTAACGGTTACAAATGGTTGGTCTTTATAAAATGCTTCGTATTTTTCAACTAAATCTTCTAAACTTTCTTCACTTTTTGTGTATAAAGTAGCAAAAATTCCTCTTGGAAAATCACCTCTATTTGGCACAAAAATTAATTCACTTGCATATGATTCTTGCAATTGATTGATACTTTGGTTGATTTCGCCCAAATGCTGGTGTTCAAAAGCTTTGTAATGTGAAAAATTGTTGTTTCTCCAACTGAAATGCGAGGTGGCGGATAGTCCAACTCCGGCTCCAGTGCTTCCTGTAGTTGCATTAATGTGTACATCTTCAGAAAGTAGATTGTCTTTTGCCAAAGGCAATAAAGCCAATTGAATTGCAGTTGCAAAACAACCTGGATTGGCGATATAATTTGCGTTTTTAATGGCCTCTTTATTCAATTCGGGCAAACCGTAAACAAAAGATTTTCCTTCGAATTCTTTGTCTTTTGTCAAACGAAAATCATTACCTAAATCGATAATTTTGGTGGCATCAGAAAACTTATTGCTTTCTAAAAACGAAATAGACTTGCCATGTCCTAAGCACAAGAAAAGCACATCTACATTTGGATTGATTGTATTGGTAAAATTCATTTCAATGTCGCCCATCAAATCCTGATGCGCAACAGTTAAAGGTTTTCCTGCATTTGTGGTGCTGTAAACAAAATCTAATTTGGCATTCGGATGAAACATCAAAATTCTAATTAACTCTCCTGCTGTATAGCCTGAACCACCAATTATTCCAATATTAATCATAATGTTTTTTTTTAGTCCAAAGTCATAAGTCTAAAGTCATAAAGTTTGTAGAGGTGTATTAAGATCTCATTCGACTGTATGACTTTCGATTTTGCGACTTCATTATTTATTCGTAAGTTTCATTGTTTACTGATGAAAATATGTTTTGTGCGTTTCCAAGAATTTTAATAAATCCTTTTGCATCATCAGATGTCCAAGCATTGTTCATTTCTCCGTATTGACCAAAGCTATTTGTCATCAAATCGTTTTCAGATTCAATTCCGTCTAGTGAAAAGTGATACGGTTTCAAGGATACAGTTACTGTTCCGTTTACCGTTTTCTGCGTATCTTCTAAGAAAGCTTCTATGTTTCTCATTACCGGGTCTAAAAATTGACCTTCATGAAACAACATTCCGTACCAGTTTCCTAGTTGTTCTTTCCAGTATTGTTGCCATTTACCCAGAGTATGCTTTTCTAATAAATGGTGTGCTTTGATAATAATCAAAGGTGCTGCGGCTTCAAAACCAACTCTACCTTTAATACCGATAATGGTATCACCAACGTGCGTATCTCTACCAATAGCGAAAGCATTTGCTAATTTTTCTAAAACTACAATGTTGTTTGAAGGTTTGTCGCTCTTTCCATTAACAGCAACCAACTCTCCTTTTTTAAACTCTAAAGTTACTTTTTCTTCGCCCTCTTTTATCAACTGAGAAGGATAAGCTTCGTTTGGTAAAGGTTTTCCAGAAGTTAATGTTTCTTTTCCACCAACACTAGTACCCCAAAGTCCTTTGTTTATAGAATATTGCGCTTTTTCCCAAGAATAATGAACGCCGTTTTTAGACAAATAGTCTACCTCTTCTTGTCTCGATAATTTCAAATCGCGAATTGGTGTGATGATTTCAATTTCTGGCGCAATGGTGTGAAAAATTAAATCAAAACGAATTTGATCATTTCCTGCTCCAGTACTACCGTGAGCAATTGCTGTTGCTCCAACTGATTTTGCATATTTAATGGCCTCAATAGCTTGAAAAACGCGCTCAGCACTAACTGATAATGGATAAGTATTGTTTTTTAAGACATTACCATAAATTAAGTATTTGATCGCTTTGTCGTAATATTTATCTACAATAGTAAGATTAGCATGCTTGGCACTACCCAATTCATATGCCCTATCTTCAATTTCTTTTAGTTCAGCATCGTCAAAACCTCCTGTATTAATTAAGACCGTGTGAACTTCATATCCTTGTTCATTTTTTAAATATTTAAGGCAATATGAGGTATCTAAACCTCCACTATAAGCTAATACTACTTTTTTCATTCTATATAATTTAAGGCTACGTTAAAAAGTGTAGCACGTTTTAAAATTTATTTTTATACTATTCAATTACTACGAAAAAAAACTAAAAGACAATATTTTATTCAAAAATAAAGCTTGTTTTATCTGTTTCAATCTTCGCAAAATTGCTTCATTAAATGGATGTCTTGGTGGTTCTTTTGGTTTTTCATTTGGATCATAAAGCATTCCAGTACACAAACACATTTTGTAATCTTTACTTTTTAAAATTTCAAAATTTGTACAAGTTTGACAACCCGCCCAAAATGTCGGATCGGTTGTAAGTTCTGAATACGGAACTGGCTTGTATCCTAAATCTGAATTGATTTTCATAACTGCCAAGCCCGTTGTGATTCCAAATACCTTTGCTCCAGGATATTTTTTTAACGAATATTCAAATACCTTCGTTTTAATTTTTTTCGCTAGTCCTAATTTTCTAAAATCTGGGTGCACAATTAAACCAGAATGTGCTACGAACTTGCCATGCTCCCAGCTTTCGATATAACAAAAACCAGCAAATTTTTCTCCATTTAAAGCAATTACGGCGTCGCCATTAGCCATTTTCTTTTGTATGTATTCAGGAGTACGCTTAGCAATCCCTGTACCTCTCAACAAAGCAGACGATTCTATGGTATCGCATATTTCTTGTGCGTATGTATAATGTTCTTCTTGTGTAACAACAATAGAGATCTTCATTTCAATAGTTGAAGTTAAAGGTTAAAAAATTTAAAAAATATTTATGAGAAATTCCGAAGACAAAACCAATAGAAACGAAAAATTTAAACACAAAGTATTCTAGACCAAAAAGTTGACTTTTTGATTTTAAAAAACAAATGATGCTTTTGGGATACGTTAATCCAGAGAATAACTGAGGGAATTTCAAAATGAAAATGAATATAAGTAAATACAAAAACGAAAACTCTAATGAATACTATACTAATAGCATCCGTACTTCGGGTGAAGTTGCAGAAAAGTTTGTCCGTGACGTAAAAGTTATATGTAAACTTATTTTATTCATTGATGCAAATGTACAATATTTATTTAAACCAACTATTTAATGAAGTGTTTGTAACAATTTTTTAATGCAATGTTATAAAAAAAGCCTCAAACAATGTTTGAGGCTTTTCGGTTTAATTTAATCGGTAAAAGAGTCTATTCTTTTGCAAACGGAATGGATTGTCCGTCGCTTGTAATCATATTTAATGCTGTTTTAGTACTATTAAATTCAAACTTCAAACCTGCTCTTTTCGATTCAAAGGTATCTTTTTGATCGTTTACTGGGGCAGCTATGAAACTAGGATAATCGGTTATGCTTACATTTAGAGTACTATTTTTATCTGAAAATGTAATTTTTATTGGTGCTTTTTTACTAGAATATACACCCAAATAATCGTCTAAAATTAGATCTTTTTCTATTTTTCCTGTTCCTACTTTCCAAACGTTATTTGAATCATTGTAGTCTGGAAAAGCGTGATCTGGATCTACAGTAATACTTTCAATTTCTTCAGTAGATTCATGTTTAAATGACCATTCGTTGTTGCGTTGCCAAACTTCAATAGGTAATTTAATTCTTGACAGTTTTCCGCTTTTTGTTTTTACTTCTAAAACAAAAGGCATCACCATTTTATCATTATTTTCAATATCAATAATAACCCCTTGCTTCGGATCATTTTTTACATATTTAATACCAGTAATACCTTGATCTAAACGCCAATTATTAAGAAACCAACCCCTCCAAAACCATCCTAAATCTTCGCCTGCAACATTTTCCATAGTTCTGAAAAAATCATCAGGAGTTGGGTGTTTGTACGCCCAACGTTTGATGTATTCTCTAAAAGCAGTATCAAAACGCTCTTCGCCTAAAATTTGTTCTCTTAAAATAGAAAGGCCGGTGCTTGGCTTGTAGTACAATAACATTCCGATGTTCGCTTCCTTCATATTATCAGGGGAGCTAAAAACGGTTTCTAAGGTTGAACCTGTAAATGCTTCTGCCATTTTATGATTGTCTCTTGGCGTTTCTTTGTATTCTCCATTATTAAAGTCAGCTGAACTTATAGAGTTGATGAATGTATTAAAACCTTCATCCATCCAGCCAAATAAGCGTTCATTCGAACCGACAATCATCGGAAACCAAATGTGCCCAAATTCATGATCAGTTACTCCCCATAAATCTTCTCCTTTTGACTCCCAGCTGCAAAACACAATACCAGGATATTCCATTCCGCCCTCATTTCCAGCTACATTTATTGCAGTTGCATACGGATATTCGAACCAACGTTTAGAATAATTTTCAATTGACCCTTTGGTATATTCTGTAGAACGTCCCCATGCTTCTTGACCTTCACTTTCTATAGGATAAACAGATAAGGCTAACGATTTTTTACCGCTTGGTAAATTAATTCGTGCTCCATCAAATATAAAAGCAGCAGAAGACGCCCATGAAAAATCACGAGAATTTTTTATCTGAAACTTCCACGTTTTCTCGCCAGAAATTTTAGCGCTAGCATTAGCAGTAACTTCGGCAGCAGAGCGAATCAGTACCGTTTTATCACTTTGTTTTGCTTGATTGTATCGTTTTTGTTCTTCCGAAGAAAGTACTTCAGAGGCATTAAGCAGCTCGCCAGAACCTACTACAATATGGTTGGCTGGTGCTGTAATTTCTACATCAAAAGTTCCATATTCCAAGTAAAATTCAGACGCTCCCAAGTAAGGAATCGTGTTCCAACCTCTTACGTCATCGTATACACACATGCGTGGATACCACTGCGCCATGGTGAATATTTTTCCGTTTTTAGTTTCTAAAACTCCCATTCTATCTGAACCTTCGTTTGGAGAAATAAAAGAATACTCGATCTTAATTTTTACCACTCCACCTTTAGATGCTAATTCTTGTGGTAAAAAAACTTGCATTCTGGTGTCAGAAACAACAAATTTTGCTTCTTGTTCTGAAGCTCGTTTTTTAGTGCCACTAATTACTTTTACTGACTTAATTTTAAATCCACCATCAAAAAGCTGACCCTGAGCGCCATTGCGACTACCCGTAAGTGGCACAATTGCATTTCCGCGAGAATCTTCTTTAAATAAGTTTTGTTCTAAATTCATCCAAACAAAAGACAATGCGTCTGGACTATTATTGGTGTAAGTAATTTCATCTGTAGCAACCAATTCGTTTGTTGTTTCATTTAATCTTACTTTTATTTTATAATCGGCACTATTTTGCCAATATTCTGGCCCCGGTTTTCCGCTCGCAGAACGTGTTGAAGTACCATTTTTAGTATAAAAATCAGGAGCAAAAGCATCGTGATAATTGTACTTTGATTCGGATGCTTTTCCGTCTTTAGATTCCTGTTGCGCCCAAGTCATGGAAAATGCAAACAATAAGGCCATCGTTAAAAGACCTTTACAACTGTAATTTTTCATTTGATAAAGAGGTTTAACTAGCAAATTAATGAAAAAAAATAGTGTTTAAGAAATTTTATTCAAAAGAATCAGTCAATTTTAGGATAATTTTATAGATTAGATATTTTACTCTATGGCTTTAAAAACTACTGGATTATCAAATATCTTTACAGTATTAAAATTAAAAAACAATTATTGTGATAACCGTTTTATCTAATTCTACTATTTCCGCAACTATAAAACATTTGGGTGCCGAACTTATTTCACTTAAAAATACTTTTAATAAAGAATACATATGGGAAGGAAATCCCTTTTTTTGGGGTAAACATTCGCCTGTTTTATTTCCGATAGTTGGTGCTTTACAAAATGATACCTATTCGTATAAAGACAAAGAGTATTCGTTATCGAGACACGGTTTTGCTCGTGATATGGAATTTAAATTGGTTTCTTCGTCCAGCGAAAGTGCAATTTTTTCTATCGAATCAAATTTAAAAACTTTGGAAGTTTATCCTTTTCAATTCGAATTTCAAATTATCTATACTTTAACAGCGTCTAAAATTAAAATTGCCTACAAAGTGATCAACAGAAATGACTCTGAACTGTTTTTTTCGGTGGGAGCACATCCTGCAATTGCCCTTTCAGAAAATTTTGAAAACTATGCAATTGCATTTGAAAAACCAGAAATTTTGAATCATTATTTATTAGAAAATAATTTAATTTCAAATAAGACAAAGCAAATCGACGTTACTACAAATCCCTTAGATCTAAATTACGAATTGTTTAAAAATGACGCTTTAATTTTTAAACAACTAGCGTCTAAATCGATTACGATTTTAGAAGATGAAAGACCGTATGTAAAAGTAATTTATAACGATTTTCCAAGCCTAGGTATTTGGACTGTACACAAAGCGCCCTTTATTTGCATTGAGCCCTGGCTGGGATATGCTGACACCATCAATAATTCAGGACAATTGGATAAAAAAGAAGGAATTATTAAACTGAATTCAAGAGCTACATTTCTTGCACAATTTTCAATCGAAATTTTATAAAATGCTACAACTTAATTTTGAACCTTTTCCAGAATTTGAATCCGAACGACTGATTTTTACGCGTACTGTTTCTAGTGATTTCCCAGAAGTTATTCGGTTGCGTTCCGATCCAGAAACGATGAAATTTATTCCAAGACCTTATATACTAACCGAGCAAGATGCTTTAGATCACATTGCAAATATTGATGAAAAAATTAATGCACTTGAAGGGATTAATTGGGCAATCAGAATTAAAAACTCTACCAAATTAAGTGGTTTAGCTGGACATTATCGCATACAGCCAGAACATTTTCGGGCGGAAATTGGCTATATGTTGTTGCCTGAATATCATGGTAAAGGATTCATGACAGAAGCGTTACAAAGGTTAGTTACCTATGGTTTTGAAGAAATGAAATTACATTCCATTGAAGCTGTGATTGACCCTAGAAACGATGCTTCTGAAAAAGTGCTTATAAAAAATGGATTTGTAAAGGAAGCACATTTTAAAGAAAATGAGTATTATAACGGAGAGTTTATTGATTCGGTAGTTTATTCGATATTAAATAAATAAAAAAGATTGCTATAGATTTAACTTGTTAAAATTTCATTATTGTAATTCTGTAAGTAACCTCACTTGACTTTTATGTTATATTTGCAGTCCAATCTTAAAAATTAGTTTTTATAAAAAACATCAAAATTCTTATGAAGAAAATCTTACTTCTTTTACTGTTACTTTTTGCAGTTAACTTACAAAGTCAAACTTACATAAAAGCAAATGCTTTTACTGCTGCAGTTTTAATCCCGAATGTTGCGATAGAAACTAGCATTGACGAAAAAACAACTTTTCAGTTTGATGTTATGGCTTCTTTTTGGAAATCTTTCGACGGACACCATCCCATGAAATTTTATACTTTTACACCTGAAATCCGCTACCATTTTAAGGAAAAGTATGATGGTTTATATATTGGAGTTCATACAGGATTTGACACCTACGAAATTCAAAAATGGAATTATTGGGGTACAAATTTATATGAAGATGGTTTTGGATATAGACTTGGCGCTACAGTGGGTTATAATGTTAAACTGAACGACAAATTTAATTTAGATTGCTTTTTTGGTGGCGGTTGGCATCAAGGTTTTTATCACGGGTATTATAATGATGGAACACCAGGCAGATATGAAAGAACTAAGAATTGGAATAAAAGTGGCGAATGGCTTCCGTACCGAGGAGGTATAATGATTTCTTATAAATTAAATTAAAACTTAGGCAGCGATTGAATATATAATTCTTCTACTTTTTTACGTGCCCAATCGGTTTTGCGCAAAAATGTCAAACTCGATTTTACAGAAGGATTTGTTGCAAAGCATTTAACTGGAATTATTTCAGCTAATGTATCAAAACCATAAAAGCCGACTAATTGTTCTACTATTTTTTGTAGCGTAATACCGTGCAACGGATCTTTAGACTGATTATTTTTCATTCGGCAAATTTATATCATTTCATCTAAAACAATTGCGGTTTCATTATTTTGTTATTAAATTTGTTGTACTATGCAAAAAACTGTTAACATATTAAATAAAAGAGCTCGATTTGATTACGAAATCATCGATACTTATACTGCTGGAATTGTTTTAGCTGGAACCGAAATTAAATCGATACGATTAGGTAAAGCAAACATAACCGAAAGTTTTTGCGAATTTAGCAATAGCGAACTATTTGCAATCAACACATATATAGAGGAATATGCTTTCGGAAATCAGTTCAATCATAAATCAAGAAGTGAGCGAAAATTGCTTTTAAAGAAAAAAGAATTAAAGTCTTTGGAAAAAAGTGTTCAAGCCAAAGGACTTACCATCGTGCCTTTAAAGCTTTTTACTAACGAAAAAGGTTTAGCCAAACTTCAAATTGGTCTTTGTCGAGGGAAGAAAACGTACGATAAAAGAGAATCTTTAAAAGAGCAAGATACTAAGAGAGACTTAGATCGAATTAAAAAAGCTTATAATTAAGACTTTTTTAATTGTTTTGAATCATATAAAATGCAGCTTCTTTGAGGAACTGCATTTTTTTTATTTAAATTTATGACAAAACAAGTCAAGACTAAACATTGCAGCATATGAATATACTTTTAAAAAATGCACGCGAACAAAAAGGGTTAAAAACACGGGAAGTGGCACAGATTTCAAAAATTGATCAAGCACTGATTAGTAAATTTGAAAGTGGTACTAGAAAACCAACTAAAGACCAAATTATAAAGCTATCCAATCTACTCGAAATAAATACAGATGATCTATTGGTTTTATGGCTTAAGGATAAAATTTTAAACGAAATAAAAAGCGAACCACTAGGTTTAAAAGCTTTAAAATTAGCAGAGGCAGAACTCCTTACAATTAGTGTTATCCAGCCAAAATCAAATTTTGCATTGCAAATTATCTTTGATGAAATTGCTGTTTTACAAGATCAATTTAAAAAAATCACTCCATTTGATTTGCGACGAATTACTAAACAAACCGAGTTAGAATTTACGTTTGAATGCAATAGAATAAATGGAAACTCCTTAAATTTTGAAGAAACTAAATTAGTTATAAACGACGGAATAACGATTGGCGGAAAACCCATGCAAGAACATTTAGAGGTGATCAATTTCTACGAAGCAGTTCAGTTTTGCAAAGACATTGTTCAGAGGAAAATCGCTTTTACCGAGAAAGAGTTGCTGCAATTAAAGGGAATTGTTAGTCGCGGTCTTCAAACAGATCAAACTGAAAAATATGTTGATAAAGTAGTCTGTCAGGAAATGGAAGTATTTTTTAAATGGTTTGAAAGTAATAAAAACCTACTATCAATTATAGAATTTGCTGTAGAATCACATTTAAAATTAATGACTATTCTACCTTTTCACAATGGAAACAATCAAATCGCATTGTTGGTAATGAATTTAATTTTACTTCAAAATCAACTTAACCTTACAATTATTAAGGGAGATTCCTTAAACAAAGAAAAATACATTGCCATTTTAGAGCAAAGTTTACTTTCAAATAACAACGCTCAATTTACAGAATACTTCGCAAAACAGCTAAAAGAAACGCTAACATACAGTTTGTCTTTGCAAAATAATTAAAAGCACGAACTATATTAAAATTACTTTTAATACACAGAAAAAGAGACTTCTGTAAGATTTAAAATAGGAGTTCCTTTTTTTAAAGGCGAAATAATATAGGAAAGGAATTTTTTTTTTTTTCAATTTCCTTTCTAAAATAAAATCGATCTTTATATGCGTTTACACAAAGTACCGTAACATCTTAGAAAATTAATTCGTTTAAGCCGAGAAAATTAGCAATATTTCGATCTAATTTCGATCTTCTAATAAAGGGACAAAACGAAACTCTCCAAACTCATGTTTTTCGAACTGGGTTTCATTCTTACGAATTAAAAGCGTCATGATTTGAACGTCTTCACCTAAAGGAATAACCAACCTTCCTCCTATTTTTAGCTGCGCCATTAAAGGTTTTGGTACAAATGGAGCACCAGCCGTAACAATTATACTGTCAAAGGGTGCATGTAGCGGCAAACCTTTATAACCGTCTCCAAAAGAAAGGTGTTTGGGGCGAATTCCTAATTTAGGAAACAAAATAGAGGTTGTTTTAAATAATTCATTTTGGCGTTCAACGCTGTAAACCTTTGCTCCTAATTTATATAACACAGCTGTTTGATAACCCGATCCTGTTCCTATTTCTAAAACTTTATCCTCTTTTTTAATCTGCAAAAGTTGCGATTGAAACGCCACGGTGTACGGTTGAGATATCGTTTGCCCCGCGCCAATAGGAAAAGCTTTGTCTTGATACGCATAATCCTCAAAACTTGAATTCAAAAATAAGTGTCTTGGTATTTTTTGAATCGCTTCTAACACCGCTTTATCATTAATGCCTTTTAGTTGTAAAGTCTTTACTAATTGATTTCTTAATCCTTGGTGTTTGGCGGTATCTTTCAATGCTGGAGGTTTAAATTTTGGTAAAAATAGCGGTAATAAAATCAAAAAGCAAAAGCCAAAATCCAATTCAATTTTTCTATATTTTAATTTGAATTCCCTATTTTTGTTAAAAATATACTATCATGCTAAAAGTAGGAGTGTTAGGTGCGGGTCATCTTGGTAAAATACATTTGCGTTTGTTACAACAATCTGATCAATACGAATTAGTTGGTTTTTACGACGAAAATCAAGAGTATGCCGAAAAAATATCTAAAGAATTTGGTTACACTAATTTTACTACCATTGCCAAACTAATACACGCTGTTGATGTTATAGACATTGTAACTCCCACTCTTTCGCATTATAAATGTGCTAAAGTTGCGATAAAATCAGGAAAACATATTTTTATAGAAAAACCAATTTCAAACACGCTTGAAGAAGCTCAAGAAATTATAGCTCTATCCAAAGAATACAATGTAAAAGGTCAAGTTGGTCATGTAGAGCGCTTTAATCCTGCTTTTATGGCCACTAAAGAAATGATCGATAACCCGATGTTTATTGAAACCCACCGTTTGGCCGAATTTAATCCGCGCGGTACCGATGTTCCTGTCGTTTTAGATTTAATGATTCACGATATTGATGCTATTTTAAGTGTTATTCCGTCAAAAGTTAAAAATATTTATGCCAGTGGTGTTTCGGTTATCAGCGATACTCCAGATATTGCAAATGCTCGAATCGAGTTCGAAAATGGCTGTGTTGCTAACTTAACTGCTAGTAGAATATCGATGAAAAATATGCGTAAAACTCGCTTTTTTCAGAGAGACGCCTATATCTCAGTTGATTTCTTAGAAAAAAAATGTGAAGTGGTTCGAATGAAAGATGCACCCGAGAGTCCAGGCGATTTCGATATGATTTTGCAAAATGCTGAAGGAATCAAAAAACAAATTTACTTTACCAATCCAGATGTAATGCAAAACAACGCGATTTTGGATGAGTTAGAATCTTTTGCAAACGCAATTAATACAGATACGACGCCAGTAGTAACATTAGAGCAGGCGACAGAAGCTTTAAAAGTAGCATATCAAATTATCGATTGCTTTAAAAAATAATTCCTAAAATAATTTAAAGTTTAAGGCTTGAAGTTCTTTTTGTGAGGCTTTAATCTTTAAACTTTTTAATTTTAAATAAAATATACAATGAAAACAATAGCAGTAATTGGAGCTGGAACAATGGGAAATGGAATTGCACATACTTTCGCGCAAAGCGGTTTTGTGGTCAAGTTAATTGATGTTTCCGAAAAATCATTAGATAAAGGAATGGATACGATAGCTGCTAATCTCGATCGAATGATTGCAAAAGGTACTATTACGCAACAAGATAAAATTAAAACCATTACCAATATTATTACCTATACTGATATTAAAGATGGTGTTGTTGGCGTTGATTTAGTGGTAGAAGCTGCAACAGAAAACGTTGATTTAAAGTTGAAAATTTTTAAAGAATTAAACGAAAGTTGCTCACACAATACGATATTAGCAACTAATACTTCGTCAATTTCGATTACTCAAATAGGCGCAGTAGTCTCGCATCCTGAGCGCGTAATTGGAATGCATTTTATGAACCCAGTTCCTGTTATGAAATTGGTCGAAATTATTCGTGGTTACAATACTAGCGATGAAGTGACACAAATTGTCATGGAATTAGCTGAGAAACTAGGAAAAACGCCAGTAGAAGTAAATGATTATCCGGGTTTTGTTGCCAACAGAATTTTAATGCCGATGTTAAATGAAGCAATTGAAACTGTATATAACAAGGTGGCAGGAGTTTACGAAATTGACACGGTTATGAAACTGGGAATGGGACATCCGATGGGCCCTTTACAATTGGCCGATTTCATAGGTTTAGATGTATGTTTAGCCATTTTAAATGTGATGTACGACGGATTCAAAAACCCAAAATATGCACCTTGTCCATTATTAGTAAATATGGTTCGTGCAGGTAAACTTGGCGTTAAATCCGGAGAAGGTTTCTACGATTATACGGAAGGAAAAAAAGCGGAAAAAATCGCCAGACAATTTCAAAATTTATAAAACACAGTGCTATGTCAATAGTTGAGAATTTAGAACAAATAAAGAATTCATTACCTGAAAATGTTACTTTGGTGGCTGTTTCTAAAACCAAACCTGTGACTGTTTTAATGGAAGCTTACAATGCAGGTCAACGCATTTTTGGCGAGAACAAAATTCAGGAAATGGTCGACAAGTTCGAACAAATGCCAAAAGACATTCAATGGCATATGATTGGACACGTCCAAAGCAATAAGGTGAAATTTATGGCTCCTTTTGTAAGTTTAATTCACGGCGTTGATAGCTTAAAATTATTGCAGGAAATCAATAAGCAAGCGCTGAAAAATAATAAAATTATCGACTGCTTGCTCCAAATTTTTATCGCAAAAGAAGATACAAAATTTGGTTTGGATGAAGAAGAATTGAAATCTTTATTGGAATCTGAAGAATTTAAACAACTGAAAAATATTCGCATTACAGGCTTAATGGGAATGGCTACTTTTACCGAAAATCAAAGTCAAATCGAAAAAGAATTCAGGTATTTAAAAGAAATTTTTGATACTTACAAAATAGTCTCTGCTGATAATTGTCAAATTGTAACGCTTTCTATGGGAATGTCTGGCGATTATCAATTGGCCACAGAATGCGGCAGTACTATGGTTCGCATTGGTAGCAGTATTTTTGGAGGACGATCATAATTTTACTCTATTTTTAAAGACTGAACATTAATTATTATACAACTGAACACTTAATTTGTACGCAATACTCGACATAGAAACTACTGGAGGACAGTTTAATGAAGAAGGAATTACCGAAATTGCCATCTATAAATTTGATGGTTTTGAAGTAGTAGACCAATTCATTAGTTTGGTAAATCCCGAAATTCCGATTCAACCTTTTGTGGTTAAATTGACCGGAATCAATAATGCCATGCTGCGCTCTGCTCCCAAGTTTTTTGAGGTTGCCAAACGCATCATAGAGATCACTTCCGATTGTATAATCGTGGCACACAATGCGTCGTTTGATTACCGAATTCTACGAACAGAGTTTCGACGATTAGGTTATGATTTTGAAGCTAGAACACTTTGTACAGTAGAATTAGCCAAGCAATTAATTCCGGAGCAACCGTCTTATAGTTTAGGCAAATTAGTTCGAGCGCTCGGCATTCCGATGGCAGACAGACATCGTGCCAATGGCGATGCCATGGCGACGGTGAAGTTGTTTAAAATGTTGCTCGAGAAAGACGTCGAAAAAACGATAGTTAAAGAATTTGTCAAGATCGAAGTAGAAAAAGGAATGACTCCAAAATTGCTAGATATCTTACGTGATTTACCAAGTAAAACAGGTGTATATTATGTACACAATCAAAGTGGCAGCATCATTTATATTGGTAAAAGTAGCAATATCAAAAAAAGAGTCAACCAACATTTTACCGGAATCACCAATAAAAGCAAACGCATTCAAAAAGACGTTTTTACAGTTACTTTCGAAGAAACGGGCAGCGAATTAATAGCACTTTTAAAAGAAAGTCAAGAGATAAAAGTTAATGCACCGATTTTGAATCGAGCACAGCGCAAAAATATTTTTATTTATGCAATTTACTCCGAGAAAGACGCTAATGGATACCTTACTTTAAAATTGCAAAAAACAGACGGCCGTAAAAGAGAAATTATGTCCTTTGTATCTGCGCAAGAAGGTAAAAATTTTCTATTTAGAATTACCGAAAAGTACAAGTTGTGTCAAAAACTAAACGGACTATATGAATGTAAAGATGAATGCTTTCAGTACAAAATAAAAGAATGCGATGGCGCTTGTATTGCAAAAGTATCAGCTCAAGTTTATAACGCACGCGCTCAAGATTTTATCAGCACCTACTCCTTTGAGAATAAAAGTATGATCGTTATTGACAAAGGAAGAACGATAAGCGAAAGAAGCGCTGTTTTAATTGAAAATGGTATTTACAAAGGTTACGCTTTTTACGATTTAAATTATCAAATTACAAATCCAGAAATCCTTAAAAATATTCTGATCTCGATGGAGAATAATCGCGATGTTAGAAGTATTATTCAAAATTTTATTCGAAAAAGTAAATCATTAAAAGTAATAAATTTTTAAATTTTAGCTTTTAAAAAAAATAAAAATGGCAAGAAGTATCTCTAAATACGAACACTTAAAAAATAGAATTTATACCATCATTTACAAAAGTGATACGGTGACAGGACGGCTGTTCGATTTAATTTTGTTAGGTATTATAGTGATTAGTGTGATCATTATAATGCTCGAAACCGTCGAAGGTTTTAGTTTAAAATACCATTCTACACTTATTATTATAGAGTGGGTTATCACTATTCTTTTTACTTTTGAATACATATTGCGAATTTTATGCATCAGTAGACCGTGGCGTTACGTGTTTAGTTTTTATGGAATTATTGATTTAATGGCAATTTTGCCCATGTTTTTATCCATTATTTTTCCCGCAACGACCATCTTTGTTATCGTGCGTTCATTGCGATTGTTTAGATTATTCAAAATTTTACACATTCCACAAATCAATCATCAGTACCTACAATTGCAATCGGCGATGAAATCTAGTAAGGAGAAAATTTTAGTTTTTATTTACTTCGTTTTGGTTTCCACTATTATTATAGGTAGTATTATGTATTTAATTGAAGGAAAAGAAAGTGGATTTACTAGTATTCCCGTCGGAATTTATTGGACAATAGTAACGTTAACAACCGTTGGTTATGGTGACATTACGCCAATTACAGGTTTAGGACAATTCGTTTCCTCTCTAGTTATGATTTTGGGATACGGAATTATTGCGGTTCCAACTGGAATTGTAACTGCAGAATTTGCCAAAAACGCCTTAAAAAACACTTTGCATACCAATAAAAACCCATGTCAACAGTGCGGAATTATTGATCAACCAGATAATGCCAAGTTCTGCTATCATTGCGGAAACGAGATAAATATTGTATAATTCTTAACAGAAGCTAATCCAGCTGTACTTTACAATTCCTCCTCGTTAAAACCATTTTTATAGGTCGCAAAAAGAGCTTCTAAAGTCGCTTTTTCGCAACCAAAAAAATTAAGTTTAAACAAGTTCGGGATTTCCATTTCCATCTGGGCTAAAAACCTACACAACTCATAAATTTAGCTTTCAATGAAATATCTTATTACTATTGTCGGACCAACAGCTATTGGTAAAACAGCACTCAGTATTCAGCTATCAAAACAATTTGGTTGCGAAATTATCTCGTGCGATAGTCGACAATTCTTTAAAGAAATGACCATCGGTACCGCTGTTCCGAATACTGAAGAATTAGCAGCAGTAAAACATCATTTTATTCAAAATAAATCAATCTTTGACTCGTATACCGTAGGTGATTTTGAGAAAGAAGCTTTACAAAAGATGGAACAATTATTTCAAAAAAATGATTATATAGTACTTGTTGGTGGCTCTGGATTATATGTAGATGCTGTATTAAAAGGATTTGATGAATTTCCGGAGATTCCTTCCGCTGTTCGCCAAAATGTTCAAGAAATATATACTTCACAAGGAATCGACGCTTTGCAGGATATTTTAAAAGAAAAAGACAATTCCTATTACAATCAGTTATTGTCCGACAATCCGCAAACCTTGCAAAACCCGCAGCGCATGATGCGTTTTACCGAAGTTTGTTTGGGTAGCCGAAAACCCTATTCGTCTTTTCTAAACCAAAAGAAAAACAACCGCAACTTCACTCCTATTTTAATCGGATTAGATGCTCAAAGAGCTATTATTTACGAACGAATAAATAAACGGGTTGATAGTATGATGAACGAAGGATTGCTGTCTGAAGCAGAGAATCTTTTTCCGAACAAAATATTAAACGCTTTACAAACCGTTGGCTACAGAGAATTGTTTTCTTACTTTGATAGAGAAATTACTTTAAACTTTGCGATCGAGGAAATCAAAAAAAATACGCGCCGTTTTTCTAAAAGACAATTGACCTGGTTCAAAAGAAATGAAGAAACGAAATGGTTTGATTATTTAACTCCTAAAGAGATAATAATTAGCTACGTACACAGTTTCAAAAAAAAGTAATCTATTAAATTACTACAATTCATCCTTTAAAGCAAAGCTAAATTTAAACGATTGAGTCGCAAATCATTTAAATATTCATATAAATATTAAAAGCTAGTTTTACATTCTATATAAAATAATACAAATGCCAATAGCACCCAACTTCAGCTCAGAACTCAGTAAAGAATGGGAAATTAATTTTACCCAATGCACGCCAAGTGGTTACCTAAAGTATACGGATTTATGCAATTTATTACAATTAACCGCAGCCGCACATTCTGAAATTGGCGGAATCAGTTTTACAGACATGCAAGAATTCAATCAGGCTTGGGTTTTAAGTCGCATGCGTGTTGAAATAAACGCGCTTCCAAAATCAGGTGATACAGTTGTGGTAAAAACATGGATTAATAGTTTAGAGAATTCCCGTTCAGTTCGCGCCTTAGAAATGTACGTTAAAGGGCAAAAAGTAGCCGGCTGTGAATCATTTTGGGCTGTTTTTAACACCAAAATTCGCCGTCCAGAAGCATTGGCTTTGCCCTTTGATCATTTCATACTTTACCCTGAAAAAAAAGCGACTAAAGAGTCCTTTTCAAAAATAAATATTAAAAGTGATAGCAAAGTGCTTTCTAACAAAATAGTCTTTCTATCAGATTTAGACATTGTCAATCATGTAAATAATGTCAAGTATTTAGAATGGTGTTTGGATTATGTTGATCCAAGTTTGATACTGACGCAGAAAATAGAAAGCTTCGAAATGAATTTTATGAAAGAACTCTCTTTGCAAGATGAAATAAAAATTCAGGAAAATAATACTGAAAACCGAAGTGTTTTTACTATTTCTAAAGACGAAAAGAATTGTTTTGCACTAGAATTAAATTGGAAAAAGTAGTTTTATTGTCCATTTGATAAGAAGAAAAGAGCACTTGAAAAAGATATTTTATTTTTATGTAATTCACTACCAATTAATTAAAAATAATATTAAAATAATGTGCTTTTTTTGTTTGTACAAATCAAAACAGTTCCTATATTTGCAACCGCTTAGCAACAGTTAAGCGCCGCAATTAGAAGGGGAGATACTCAAGCGGCCAACGAGGGCAGACTGTAAATCTGCTGACTACGTCTTCGTAGGTTCGAATCCTACTCTCCCCACGAAAAGGGCTAAAGATAAAGAAATCAAGGTTTCACAATCTTTTCAAAAACCCACAAAAAAACGTGTTAAGCCTGCAAATCCAACGATTTGCAGGCTTTTTTGCTTTTCTGCACTATTCAAAATTTACAAAACCACTCAAAGTTTTTGTGGCATAATCGTGGCACATTTAGGTATATAAAAAATGTGCCACAAAATAGCCGCTTAAGCCTTGTAAACAAAGGGGTAAACGACGTTAACGACTTGATTTGAATCGCATATAATTCTACATTTATTAATCTAAAAAATTGAATTATGTTAGAAAGCAGCTTTGGGTTGGCATTTTTTCTTAAGAGTCCCCGTACAGAAAGTAATTTTAGAAGCATCTACCTTAGGGTTACAGTTGATGGCATCCCCAAGGAAATATCCACAAAACGTAAATGGGAGCACAAACGTTGGGATCAGAAAGTCGAGAGAGCTATAGGAAGCAAGGAAGATGCCAGAGTGCTTAACTTTTTTTTAGATGCATTGATTCTGAAAATCAATGAGTACAGAACAGAGATTATGTATAGTGGTAAACCCCTAACCTCGCAAAAGATAATGGATTATGTTTTGGGAAATATTTCTCCACGAGTTAAGGTATTGGAGGAGTTTAAAAAACATAATGATGAAATGACCTCTTTAATTGGTCGTGGTTACGCAGAAGGAACACTGGATCGATTCACTATTACATTTAATCATCTTACAAAATTTATCAAGATCAAATTTAATGCCGATGATTTAGAATTCTCAGAACTTAATCTAGAGTTTATTAAGGATTTCGAATTTTTTCTGAGAACAGTTAGGAATTGTAGCAACAACACAACGCTCAAGTATATAGCCAATTTTAAGAAAATTGTTATCAGAGCTCTTGATAAAGAAATTATTATAAAAGATCCTTTCAAAAATTTTAAAAGTAAAAAAACAAAAATTTTTAAAAACCCTTTAACTACACAAGAACTATATGAGCTAGAAAGACATTATTTTACGACAGATCGATTAAATATTGTTCGCGACGTATTCGTTTTCCAGTGCTACACAGGCTTAGCATATATTGATGCTTATCAATTAAAAAAAACTGATATTAAAAAAGGAATCGATGGAGAACTGTGGATCATGTCTGAAAGACAAAAATCAGGATCTAAAACTAATATACCACTGCTGCCGCAAGCACTTGCTTTAACTAAAAAATATAAAGAACATCCTTTGTGCTTGCAACGTTCTACTGTTTTACCAGTATCTTCTAACCAGAAAATGAACGAATATCTAAAAGAAATAGCTAATCTTTGCGGGTTTCCATTCACATTGAATACCCATATGGCTCGTCGAACTTTTGCGAGTACAGTGACATTAAAAAACAATGTTCCTATTCATATAGTCAAGGAAATGTTAGGACATCAATCTGTTAAACAAACAGAGGCTTATGCAATTACAGAACAAGTTACAATTGGGCATGAAATGGCAATGCTTAATATGCGTATTAATAAACCTAAAACAGAAATCCTGGAATCTGATCTTGCTGTTCTTAATCGCTTGGAAAAAGAAATAAAGACTATAAAGGAAAAGTACAATATGTAATTCTTGCTTATGAAGTTAATAATTGTAAATAGTCGATTACAACATTTAAGAATGAAATGGTATAAAATATTAAAAGCCCGCTTTACGGGCTTTTATAGTTAATTTCACTACACTTCGATATCCAGGATGGTAGGAAGGTGTGTACATTATATATCCAAAATTTTGAAGTTCATTGAAATATTTGTGATAGGTTGGTAAAGTTTGCACATGAGATAAAGACATGATTCTGCTTCGACTTACGCTGATTAAACGCTTTTGTCTCTGTTTATATCCCAATTGCAGGATTGCAACCAGGATTGCTAAATGCCAAACATTTAATCTCGTATCTTCTGATAAAATATTGATATATTGAATAAATTTTTCTGCTTTACTCTTGGTTTTCTTTAGCATTTTTAAATAATTTTTCAAGGTCTTTTTTATTGTAATAATAAGATCCAAGCACTTTTTTATATCGCACTTTACCAGTCACCCTAAGGTTTTGTATTGAACCTGCAGACATGTCCATCATTTTTCTAACTGCCCTACTTTTTAACCATTTTGGACTGAATAAATCCGTTTCTCTCGATTTGCTTGTAAGAACATTGTAAATGTCATTTCTTAAATGCAATCCAAACTGGATTAAGTCTTCCTTTGTTATAATTTCGCTCATGATTTCATCTTTCAAAAATTAAAAAACTAAAAATTGCATCGCTATATCCAAAACAGTCGCTGATTCCCTAGTCAGTATTGTCCGTAAAATAAATTTTACTCCCTTCATTTTTCTTAAAGGATATTACGTATTTAATGTACCCGTAATCATTAAGATCGTGGAGTATTTTATTGTAGGTTCTTTGTGAGGATACTTTTGCAATGGGCATAACCTCTTTAGCAAACACTTGGATAGGATTAGCAAAACCCCTCTCAACTCTGCTTTGCAACAAAGCCATATATATGGCAATATGTGTGGTACTGATTCGGAAATCATTTTGAATACCTACAAAGAAATTCGAAAAGGAATTTGACTGATCCATAATAAATTAGATTGCTTTCGACTGTTTTTTTCTAGGCTTTTTTTTTGAAGATTCATCCAATGCCACTGCATTTTCTTCCTTTTTATCTTTTTTAAGATCTTTAGCACTTTGCTCCTTTTGACCTTCGCCCACCTTTTGCTCTTTGACTTCTCTGGTACTAATGCGCTTCATACTATCATCATAAACATTCACTGTTTTAAAATGAGGGTTTGCTTCGACGAACTGTTTTACCTCTTCCCCATTGACTTTAAATTTAACAGACTGCATGTTTCCTTTTTTCAAAGATGCTAAAAGACTGTCTTTATAATCGGGTGTTTCCAATTCTTTAATGGCTTATTTAGAGAGTGTTGCCTCCAAATCGTAACCATAATTTTGATGGTACTGTTGCATTTTAAAATTGCCACTGGCATCCGATTCTTTAAAATCCATTTTCAACCATGCATTATACACTTGCCCTTCTGCATTTTTCAAATCTTTATTTACTGCTCTTCCATCCATAAGATTATAGGCCTCTTTCAAGGTGATGTTGTTTTCTTTATTGATGTAAAAATTTTGAGACAAAGCAGTTCCCCCAGCTTCTTTTTTTAAGTCAACTTTATAGGAATTAAAAAAATACATGTCGGTCTGTTCTGATTTTTTAAATTGCAAGGAAGCACTGACTTGATCAGTATTAAACTTTCCAGAATGCTCTAATTGAAAAGTAGGAGTTCCTTCTTTTATTTTTTGCTGCAAGGCATTTTCTAAGCCTGCACCAAAACCAGTGAATTTAATCTGGTCGCGTAAAAATTCGAAATTTTTCTGATTCATAACGTTATAATTTTAGAATTAATAATCTTTTGTAGCACTTACAAGGGAAGAATTTTTGTTAAAGCTCTTCGATTTAATTTAATCGAAACTTGTCTTGTTCCATTCTTTTCCACCAGTTGTATAACTAGATACTTTTTATTAGAAATAGTAAATTTGGGCACCACCACTACCCTATCTATTTCAGATTCACCAGGCACATTGGTAATGGAGTCAAATATTCCGATTGGTATAATTTCTAACTCCTGTGAAGCTGTTCGTTTACTTTTCTTTTGATCACGAATAAAAAAACGCAGTTGATCCACCTCGAAATTGATCATCGAATCGTTAGTCAAATGAAGTCGAAAATAGAATAGCTCATCTTGAATGTAAATCCCCGTTACTTGCAATCCCAAGTCAAATTCTTTGCATTCAAGTCCTTTAAGAAATTTGGTTTTCAATAAACATAAGTTGGCGTTGCGGGCTATTTTACTTTTATTTTCTATCTCTGGCGAAAAAACTACTTCTTGTTTCACTGCAAGTTCAGCAGTTACAACTCGATTAATGTTGGGGTTACTCTCACTAAAATTGACAATAAAACTATAGAGGTTTCCGTCAGCGGTGACAATCGTTAGATTAGTTGGTACAAAATCACTCTCATAAGCTTTTACCAAAAGTATATTTTCAACGCCTTTCGCTTTATCCACCACTATCGCTTCACTGCCTTTATCCACGCTTACAATTGCAAAGGGAAATACCAAACTGGTCGTTTTATTAGTGGCAACACGTAACTCGTTCGAATTTGCCGAAGACATACTTTGTGACATTTTGCCCGCAGCATTTCGCATGGAATCTAGAACCATTCCTGCTCCTTGAGTTGCTTTACTAATCACTATCGTGCTCGAGCCACCAAATACACTGGTTACTTTTTGACCTAAGGCGCCAACATGAACAATATAATTGGCTATAGAGGGAACAGTGAATTACCCAACCATTCCGATAATTATGAAAATGAGATAGGCCATGTCGGTTCTACTGAAAAATGTACTCCCATAATTGTTTACTTGTGAAATATCAATAGTCAACATTTGTTCTTGAATTTTTCCCATAATTCCCCCGAAGATATTCGCCACCGGAAGCCAGAGGTAAATATTAATATACCCAGCAAGCCAAACGGTTAATGTGTGTTGAAATCCATCAAAAACGGCTATTCCAAAAACAAGAGGACCTAATATGGAAAGCACAATGAGTTGAAAAGTACTTCTTCAACTGTTCAATTTCCATGCACTATCCATACACTATCCATGCATTATCCATGCATTATCTATATAACATATTTAGCGCGCTGTAAAAATAAAGGACAATTTGGAGTGACTAAAAGAGGCCTTTTCGGTTATGTTGGTCTGTAATGGTCCTTTCTGAATGTTAGTATTTTGATTTACAGTAAAATAGTTAAAGCTTTGTAGTATAAATCCGCTTTTAGATGCATCGAATTTGGTTTTATACGGTTTGAAGAAATGTACCTAACATTTTAACTTTTATTATTATAACACACAGTAATTATGGCACAGCAAAAGGGAATTATTAAATTAAGAGGTACTATCGGCGATATTACTTTTTATAAGACTAAAGATGGTCATATGGCTAGAGAAAAAGGAGGAGTTGATGCCAAAAGAATTGCTAACGATCCTGCTTTTCAGCGCACACGAGAAAATGGTTCCGAATTTGGAAGAGCGGGTAAAGCAGGAAAAATATTGCGATCGTCAATTCGGTCTTTACTTTTAAATGCAGCAGACAGCAGAATGGTTAGTCGATTGACGCAATCGATGATTAAAGTGATTCAGGCTGACACTACCAGTGTGCGCGGTTTGCGCAATGTTATTGATGGAGAAGCTGAGTTGTTAATTGGCTTCGAATTTAATATTAATAGTACCTTGGACTCTACGATTTACGTGCCTTATCAGGCAAGTATCAACCGTGTCACGGGTGCTATATTACTCGAAATTCCGTCTTTTGTTCCCGCTGATATGATCGTTGCCCCTAGTGGCGCGACCCATTTTAAAATTTTATCTGCTGGAACTGAAATTGATTTTGAATCTGAGACCTTTTTGGAGGCTCATACGGAAACTGCTGTTTTACCGCTAAACAAACTGCCGACGGTAGCCATTACTCATTCTAATATTGTCACTCCCAATAGCACTAAGCCGTTGTTTCTAGTGATGGGTTTAGAATTCTATCAAGAAGTTAATGGTACTATGTATACCTTAAAAAATGGTATGTATAATCCGTTGTCTGTAGTAACCGTTAGCGGTTTATAAGATGGTTCTTATATTGCATCGAACGTATTTTCCAGAAGGAACAAACGGGGTTTTGAGTTGTAACGGAAAGGTCATTTGCCTCACGATAGAATTGCCGTGGAAGCAGAACTGTAAGCGGGTGTCTTGTATTCCTGAAGGTGAATATTTTGTAGAAAAGCGTTACAGTAGCCGTTTTGGGAGGCATTTACAACTATTGGATGTTCCCCAAAGAAACTTGATACTGTTTCATCCTGCTAATAATGCCTTAGCAGAACTACAAGGCTGCATTGCTCCAGTAACCCAAGTCTCGGGAGCTGGTTTAGGGCTAGCGTCAAGAAAGGCTTTTAGTAAGCTTAGCCATCTAGTTTATAAAGAGCTTGATGCTAAAGAGAGTGTTTTATTACTTGTTCAATCTTAATTCCTAGAAGGAATTGTAAAAATATAGAAATTATGACTATTATTAAACGAGCTAAGGCTCCTACTCCTAAATTTTTTAGAATAATTCGAACAATCGGACTTACGTTAGCCACAGTTGGGGGTAGTATTATCGCAGCTCCTGTACTGTTGCCCGTCGCGATCGTCACATTAGGAGGCTATCTAGCCGTTGTTGGTGGCGTACTATCTGCCGTGAGCCAACTGACCACCGACACTAGTATGACAACTGATGCAAACGAGTAATAGTTCTTTTGTAGGAACTGCCAGTGGTACTTTTTTGAGCATTTTACCTAATTTGAATTCAGATGACATTTTGAACACAATTGTCTTGGCTACTTTAGGCGCAATTGTTAGTTTCGGAATGACGATACTACTCAAAAAAATTGCTAGAAAAGGAAAAAAAACAAAGTAGATAGCTTTGGCTACTGTAGTTTGTTTTGAAAGTCCAGACCTTTGGTTTGGACTTTTTTTTGGTATTAAACACTCAATTTATAAAAATAAATTAAGTTAATGATTTTAAAGATCACTATCCAGCAGTAAGATGGATTCCAATATTGCAAAGAAACTGTCTTGCAATATCCTCTCTAATTACCCAATAATTAAAGGCCAAACCTACTCTGAAGGGAGTCCCGTATAGAAACAAAATTCTTCGACACTTATAAACTGGTGCTCTTCTTTGTTTAATGCTCTTTTAATCTCGATTAGCAGTAGTCTGGAGTAGCGGTAGCTTCTACCCGTTATTCGCTGAACATCTTTGGGATACATACAAAGTCGTTTTTGTTCTATTTTCATACCTGCCGTTTATTTAATTGCCTTACCTACTATCTCTCCTCATTATTTAGTCTGCCTCTTCTTGGAGCTTAAATACTGGATTTTTAATTTTTACGTGGACAAAGCTAAATGACAATTGGTACTGGGGCAACAGCAGCTCTGCGGATCTATCGTATTTTAGCTACGGAATTATAACAAATCCTTATTAATTTATTACAGCATAAATTCTTACAATTACTATATTTACATAGCCGTTCGATAAAATTCAAAAGTATCGTTTTGAACTCTTTACTACTGAATACTAGTACGTTTGATCTATGAACCTATTTATTACCCAAATTAACGTATTATGAAAGCCTACTGCTTATTCTACTTTTTCCTATTTTTTATCCTTGCTGCAACTGCTCAAAAAGCTAATACGGTATCCGACTCTTTACAAAACAAGAGCTATTCGTATCTTGATGATAAAGCATACGAATTCAGAAAAGACACCGCAAAAGCTGTAGTCTACTTGCACGCCCATTTAGCCAAAGCGAAAAAGGAACAAAATCGCGAAGAAGAAGTTACTGTTTATCGAAATCTTTTGCATCTGTCTCCCGATCCTTTAAAATTGGTTTACGCCGATAGTATGGTTTATACCGCAAAACAAACAAACGATCCTGCCTTAATCGGGTCTGCTTATTTATCAAAAGGTACTGTCTATTATAGTTTTAAAAAGCAAATCCAAGCTTTGGATTACTATATTATTGCCAATAATTACCTTGCTCAAAGCAACGATACATACTTGATCTATAAATTAAAATACAACATTGCGGCAGTGAAAAACTATCTGGGTTATTATGAGGAGTCCATCTCCTTATTGAAAGACTGTATCTCCTATTTTACGGACGAGCATCCTAGACCTTATTTAAATTCATTGCATGCGTTGGGCTTGAGCTACAACAGAACTGGAAATTATGGACTTTGCTCGGAAACAAATAGTTTAGGACTTGCAGAAAGTCGTAAATTAGATATACAGGAAATGGAAATTTACTTTACCCAATCTGAAGGTATAAACGATTATTGTAAGCAGAATTACACAGCCGCTATAGAAAAAATTGTATCTGTTTCTGACGTACTAAATCAAAACCGCGATTTTGCTACCGAATCCGTAGGCTACGCGTATATCGGAAGAAGTTACTGGCAGTTGCAGTCTTACGAAAAAGCAGTTGCTTATTTTGAGAAAGTAGATCAAATTTTTAATGAAAAAGGATATATCAGTCCTAATTTAAGAGTCGTTTATGAGTTACTGATTGACTACTACAAAAAAAACAAGAATATAAAACTACACTTGTATTATGTAGATCAATTACTCAAAGCCGATACCGTATTGCAGGAAAGTTTTTCTTATTTAGTTAAAAAAATACATAAGGAGTACGATACCAAAGAATTAATTAGCCAACGAGAGCAATTGCAAATCCAACTTGTTCGAAAAGAGAACGCTACAACTGTTTTGAAGATTTTTTCTGTACTGCTTGCGGTCGGTTTACTACTTTTTACGTATCGTCATTTTAAGACTCGGAAGATTTATAAAGAAAAAAAATTTGATGCGTTGTTGACACAACTTAACTCTCTTGAATTTAAAACTAAAACAAAACGGTTCGATGACAAACCAGCCATACTGGATATTAATCCTGAAACTGTTTTAAAGATTCTTGCCCAAATGGATAAATTTGAGAAGGATAAAAAATTTTTAGCAAAAGACTGGACCCTATCCAAATTATCTACTGCTTTTAATTCTAATCCAACCTATTTGTCTGCGATTATTCGTCATTGTAAAGAAAAAAGTTTCAACGAATACATTAACAATTTAAAAATTGAATATGTCATCGAGCTTTTGTATGCTAACAAATACATGCGGAATTTTAAAAATGCTGCGCTGGCTCAAGAAGTAGGTTTTACAAGTACGGAGCGTTTTGTTAAAGCTTTTAAAGCTAGAACTGATATGTCTGTTTCTTATTTTATCGAACAAATTAGAAAAAGCCAATCAGTCACTTTACCTTCCACTTAAATTAAAAATGAAATCACTTATTGAAAAAGGAGTACATAGTAACATATTCTACATCAACTTTTATTTCTGGCAGTATTTTTCGGTGAAAAGCACGTATTATAATTGAAAAACGGGTACTTAATTTCAATATTTAGGTTCTATAGCTGTTTTTTAAAAGTTTAAAATTATCTATTTTACTTGAAAGACAGCTATTATTTACTAATAACAATGTGTTTGAATTTAAAATTATTAACGCTATGCGCATTCAAGTTTCCTTGTATACCAGTTGTGATAAATTGAACTATTTACTTTTGAAATTCAGCAAATTTATAAAATATAAAATTTGATCTGATCCCTTCTCTTAAACTTAAATTCAAAATTGCTTGTACTGTTGCAAGAGTAATATTTATTATAGACACAAAATCAACAGAAGCATACATAAAAATAAATGATTGAATTAACAGGTACTGACCATGAAGAAGAATTCCCTAAACCTAATTTAGAAATTTTTTGATTTGTAATCAAATTAATTTTTATTATTACAGATTCTATTTCAAATACTTTAAATCTCAAATCTTATTTTTTTAATAATATTCTTTTATGTACTCGTAAGCCCTATCAAACAATACTTGTTCCTTATGAAGTTTATACTTCAATAATGCTTGTCGCAATGATCTTTGAACTTCACGCTCACCAGAAGCTGTTTTTTGCCAACCTGGAAAGCGTACTTGACGAACAATGGCATCTATATCAGTGACAATACGTTCTACAACTGCAGGTGTCTGGTCCGTTTTAAGTTCTAAAAACAGTTCAGTCAAGGCTGCTTGAGGTGTTTTCTCAATCAGGCTCAAATCCAGTTCTTTTTCGGCAAGTAAAGTTTCTTTTGCAATTTTACAAAGTTCCTTGATAAATTCAATAGACGAAATTAAACCCTGTTCCGCTTTGTCTCTTAAGGCTTCTAATAGTTCGCTTAACTTTTTAAATTTTGGATTTCCTGCATGCTTTTTAAACCGTTTTGCTAAAGTTTTCTCCAGTTTCTTGACATTTCTAGTATCAGGATTATTGAAGATGTCTTCAATCACATCTGCGTCTAAAATAAATGCATCTAAATGATGTACTTCCCCGACATGAACGTTATCATGAATTAATTTAGTAGTTTGTGCTCCTAATGAAAACCATAACAGTTTACCGATATGATCTGAGGCTGGTCGCACTGATTCAAATACTTGTGAAAGCCAACGATAGTCTTTCTGGTACAAATCTAAAATTCTGTCTGGTGATAGTGATTCCCATAGTTTAGCCAGGTATTTAAAATCTTTTGCAAAAGCATCTTTCTTATCATTTGTATTTATTGCATTCTGAGCTAATTCCAGACCATCAAAGCCTTCTAAATCTCTATTTATTCCTTCAAAATGGGACAGTGAATCTTTCATTGCTTTGGGTAACTCATCCCTTAGCTCAGATAAATTGGTAATAATTGCTTTTACGCTTTCTTCGTCAAACTCTAATGCTTTGGCTGCATCATCAAAAACTCCAAAATAATCTACAATTCTTCCAAACGACTTACCAGGATACAATCTATTCGTTCTACAAATTGCTTGCAATAAAGTATGGTCCTTTATCGATTTGTCCAGATACATCGTTTGCAAAATAGGAGCATCGAAACCAGTAAGTAATTTAGCAGTAACAATAATAAATTGCAAATCTGAATTTGGATTATTGAAGTCATCCACAATTTTTTCTTGTTGACTTTTATCAATTCCCCATTTTTGTTTGAATTCAAAATCGTCGTTCGCTGAAGTGGAGATCACAACTTTACTTGCCTCAGTTGGGAAATATTTATCTAATTCTTCTTTGTACTGCACACAGGCATACCGATCTGGGGTAACGATCATCGCTTTATAGCCTTGTGGTGCTACTTTTTCTTTAAAATGTTGCTCTATATCGGCTACGATTTTTGCAACCCGCTCAGGAGATTTTAAAAATGCCGCCATTTTAGCTGACTTCTTATTTAAGGCATCTGCTTCCTCATCCGTTAGGGCAGCTTCATCTTTAAACAGTTTAAAGGCTTCATCTATTGTTTCTTTATCAACATGTACGTCAACTAATCGAGGCTCAAAATGTAGTGGTAGTGTTGCATTGTCTCTTAATGAATCCTGAAAAGTATATCGTGACATATAACCACCTTGATCTTCTTCGGCACCAAAAGCCCAAAAAGTATTTTTATCGGCTTTATTCACTGGCGTACCTGTCAAACCAAACAAAAATGCATTGGGTAAAGCGGCGCGCATTTGTCGGGCTAAATCTCCTTCTTGGGTTCTATGCGCTTCATCAACCAAAACAATGATATTGTCCCTAGTATTCATATTGGGCTTAGCATCTCTAAACTTATGAATCATCGAAATGATTATTTTACGGGTATCTCGTTCCAATAAAGTTTGTAACTCACTAATGCTATCTGTTGTAATTACGTTGGCGACATCTGCTGCGTTGAAGGTTCCCGTAATTTGAGTATCTAAATCAGTTCTATCTACTAAAACAATAACAGTAGGACTTTTGAGTTCTGGCATTTTACGCAGTTTTTGTGCAGCAAAAACCATCAGTAAAGATTTTCCAGATCCTTGAAAATGCCAAATCAATCCTTTTTTAATTATTCCTTCTTTAACGCGTTCTACTATTTTATTAGCTCCTTCATATTGTTGGAATCGACACAATACTTTGATACGTTGTTTCTTTTTATTGGTTGAAAACAAGGAGAAATTTTGCAGAATATCTAACAACCGAGCTGGATGCATCAAATCTGATAATTCCTTACCTATCTCACTTAATCCTAACCGTTTTGCTAGTGAATCCTCATCATTTTCTAATCGCCATGGTGCCCAAAATTCTAATGGTGTTCGTATCGCTCCATAAAATAATGATTTACCCTCTGTAGCGAAAGAAAGGATGTTTGGAACAAATAATTGTGGAACAGCATTTTCATAAATATCATGAATTTCATGTGCTCCATCCAACCAACTAACTGATGGTCTAATTGGGGTTTTAGCTTCTCCAATAACGACTGGAATACCATTGATTAGCAGAACAATATCTGGAATTTTAGTTTCCCTGTGATGTACTCTAAACTGATTAGTAACAAAATAAGTATTGTTATTTAATTCTTTAAAATCGATCAAACGAACGGGAACATGTCGATTATTTTCTCCAAAAGGCATGGTCTTTTCACCTTGTAACCATTTAAAGAATTCTTCATTAGCTTTTACTAACCCAACTTGATTTACCGAAAGCAGAATGGCTCGCAATTTATAAATCACCTCATCTGCCAACTCGTTTGTAGCTTGGATTTCAGGGTTTAAACGAATTAAGGCTTCTTTGAGTTCACTTTCTAGCAATACTTCATTGACACTTCTTTTTAGGTCGTCTTTTGATTTATACTTCCAGCCGATACCATACTTACTTTGCGGTTCAGAAGCACTATCGCCGTTCAAATTTACACCGCTCAATTGATGAATGATGTAATGTTCTGCACTGTTCAGTTCGTTAAATGACATATAAAGTGATCAAGTATTTAAGAATTTTTAATTTCCAAAAAGGATTGTTGGAATACTAATTTTGCAGTTCAAATAAATTTTCGGAATGATTTTTTAAATGATTATACGCAATTTCGATTTGTTTGTTTTCAAAAAGATTTGCTTTACGATTGCTCCAGGAAGCAATTGATTTTTGAACCGATTCGATTGTCTTTTCTTCGTTAGAATTGCTTACAAAATCTACTGTGGCTAATAATTCTAGTGCAAAAGTTGATTTAAAACCTTGAAGTAGTTTCAAAACATCCTTAATTCGTTGTCTTTGTTCGAAATTTATATTCTTTTTTAGATACTCTTCTACTTCAGAATATTTATCATAATTGAGCCATAAAGATTCAAAAGGCTTGGCTTCATTTTGTTCCATTCCTTGTAGGTAAACTCCATTCAGATGCATCAAAACATGATTCAATTGTACAGTGTAAGGTCCATAATGATGTGCTTCAAACTTCAAACGCAATTTCTCGCCACTTCTTTGTAAAAAATAGGCCAACTTATTAGCAACAAATAAGCTGCTTTGCTCACCCGAAGTTTCGTACTGAAACAGTAAATAAAGTAACATAGCTCTAGCCGTAGTTAACTTCACTTCTTTTACCTGGTTTTCTTTTTGCAACAACGACTTGATTTCGTTATTTGGAGAATAAATATGAATATCACAATTAACATTCGCCAACGCTTCTTCCATCATACTTTTTACACGCTCCCAGTCTAAACCGCCATTTCCACAACCAAGAGGTGGAATAGCAATACTTTTAATATCGTTTTCTATGATGGCTTTTTTCAAGGCCAGCAATCCTGTACTTATATACTCGTATTTTGAATCGGCTTTCCAATGGGCTTTGGTTGGAAAATTGATAATGATTTTTTGGTTTAATAAATCACCTTCTCGAACTACTAAAACTTCACCTGTGTGAAATGTTCCTTGTTTACAAGCTTCTTTATAAATTTTATAATTTTGTGGAAATCTGTTTTTAAATTGCAAAGCGATTCCTTTACCCATCACACCAACAGTGTTAACGGTATTTACTAATGCTTCTGCGTTAGAACTCAATAAATCGCCTTTAATGTATTGTATCATATTTAGTAGTAAAGCTTGCTAGTTTCATCGACAAATACTTTGATATCGATTGCTAATTTAATTAATAAATCCTCAAAATAAACTTTTCTTTCTTCGTTTTTTACAACCAAAGCTGCAATATACTTAGTAGGTACATGATTCCGAATTAAAAACTCAGCTTGTTTATAATCTTGACGAGACAAATTACTTTCGTCATTACTCCATTTTTTTGCTTGAATACAATCCCATTTTAATTTTTCAAAATCCTCTTTTTGCGTATAAAAATTGGCTATTGATATTTTAGCATTTCTATCCGTAAAAACACAGTCTAAACCTGAATTTTCTACATCGTTAAATTTACAAATTATAAAAACAATGTCTTTTTGTGGTAATTGGGATACTCCTTGATAACCATTGTAAATTAAATACAACATTGGCGAATGGCCCGCGAAATAAAAAGGAACATATTCTCCTAAATTCCCCGCATCAGTTAGTGGAATAGGATGTGCATGTCGGTCTTTTATCAATTGACGATTACCGATATTGATATAATCAGGATCCATATTGGGATGCTCCCTACTACACAAGCCATTTTGCAAAATGTACTCCACATTTTGCCAATGCACCATTCGGTAAAGATTTATGATTTCAGGTATTGCCATTTATAAAATTAAAAATCTAAATGTATTGAATAATATTTACAACTAAAAATCCTTATATATTACTCTTTATTTTCAATAAGAATATCCGAGCTACAAGATAACACTTTATTTATATCTACTAATAACTCCTCAAATCCAGAATCACCAATTTCTTCCAAAACCCATTTATAGTCTAAAGATCCTTTAAATTCAGCAAAGTCCATTTTTAAATCTATAAGGCTTTCTGTGTTTGAACTACTTTTAATGGTGTCATAGTTTTCTCCAATTTTACCTAAGTGCTTTCCTGGTTCTTTAAAATATTTTGAATTAGTTTTTATATAATCTTCATCCATTTCATTATTAAATGATCGCTCAACAATCACAATAGAAAAACTATCATTTTCTAATTCTTTTACCGCTCTTTTGGCCTGAGAAACAGCAATATTAATTGGATCTGTGTTTTGATAACGACAGGACTTTAATTCAATATAAAAAGACTTTTTAGTATCAGGATTATAAATTCGAATGTCATAAGCACCGCCACCAGCATGAATTATTTCATTTGTAACTTGATAGCCTTCTAAGGTTTTGATAAATAGCTGCTCTACTTTTGAACCAAGTTCCAGTAAATTACTAAAATCTTTCTTTTTTCTAGCATCTTCTTTTGCAAATGCCATTACGTTTTGAGGAATCCCATTTGGAAATAAATCTACCAAATTATCTATTTGATTTACAAACGCTGTATTATCTATTATTCCTGCAATTTTACTAATGTTCTCGGAGTTTCTTAAAATTTTCATTACATCCTCTCTATTCTCACTATTTTCAATGGTAAGAATATAAAAAATACGACCTGATAGTGTTAACAACTTGCTAGCGTACTTTTTAGTTAGATCCTTTCTAACTTCAGTCCAATTTATTAACTCTAATAAAGCCTCTCTGTTTTCTTCATATGCTTTATTATATTCTATGTTTTCTACTTCATTCACGACTTCATTACCGAGTCTTTCAAAATTTAATGTGTCAGAAACTTTTATTCCTATGCCGTCAGCAATTAATCTTTTAAAATAGTTTTTTTCGGTATTAAACTTAGATAAAATCTGAAGTAACTCTCTATTCAAAGGCTGTTCTTTATAACCATAATTTAATATTTCAGTATAGTTACAAAAAACATTATCACTTTCTCTATTAGGTATTATTTTACCTTCTTTTAAGAATTTAGAATAGTCATTGGTTTTACTATCAAGTAAACTTAAATAATTACTTAACCAAATTGTAACTTCATCTTTTGATTTTTCTAAATCAGTTGCTAAGCTAGATAGACTTGCAATTTTTTCTAATTGATTATTTATTGATTGAATTAATAACCGATGCACTATTTCAAAATTAAATTTTGAAGTATATTCGTTACTAACTAAAGTGTTTTCTATTTTGAATAATGTAGAAGCATTATCTAACAATAATCGCTGGAATGAATCTTCTTTAGAGTTTGGAGCAACTATTGAATGAACGTTTATTAAATGAGTTAATGAATTACTAGTTTTTATAAAATCCACTTTTAAAAAATGTGAATTTATAGCACTATTTAAATCACTCATACTCTTGGACTGGTGCGCTTCTTTAAGAATATCAACCTCTCTATGAATAAGATCTTTGTACCAATCTTCTCCTAACTCCAATAATAATTTTAAAAACGGATTTGGTAAGTACGCATTATCATCATTTGATATTTTCTCAGCCCAAAGTGTTGGTAATTTTCTAAATAAACCATTATGATTTGGAACTAACTTATAAGAATTATGTAAAGCAGTTTGATCTAAATCTTCGATTGCTTTATATAACTTGTTTAGCCAAGTATATACATTTACAGAAGATGTAAAATCTATTGTGTTTTCTAATTTATTAATATCATTGACGAGTTCTTGTAAACCATAACTTAAATCTAAACCCCAAGTATGCATTTGGTTTTCTGGACCTAAAAAATGAATCCAACTTTCTTGTTCTTGCATAACAGGAACTTTAGCTGTTCCTAAATAATCTGTTATTAAACTTCTAAGTTCTGGATAATCATGTTCATGTGTAGTTGGAAATCTAACAGCAGATAATGCGCATGTTTCGCTACCGTGACCAACAATATTTTTATGTATTATTTGTTGTCGGTATTTAGATTGAACATTCTCAATATACCATTCTTTTGAATTATGCTCCGAATCATCTGCATCAAAATTATAATCAGGTAAATTACTCAAACAAATAGAAAATAAGCTCTTTGCACTTTTCGAAACCAAATAATCTACAAACTCCAGAGAATACTTAATCGCATCTTCAAGTAATTTTTTATTATGATTTACCTTGTCCGAATTCCCGTTTAAATACAAGCTATCTCTTCTTTCAGTTGGATTAAACGTTTTACCATTTAAAATAAAAGGGAAATAAAATTTTTCTGTCCCAATAAGAGGAAAATCTCTATATAAAAAGGGTTGGTTATTGTTTACAGGAACTAATTGATAACTTTCAAATTCTATAACTTCTACTAACAATTCAATTTCTTCCGTAGACTTGACTATAAAGTTTTTGTAAACAGGCGAGGAACTGTCATTTTCATCTAATATAGAAATGCATACTTCATCGTATTCATTCTCTTCACTTCTCGGTTTTTCTATTTTATAGAGGTATTGTGTATTATCAACATTGTTCTGAATGCGAACTTGTTTAATATCTTGTAAAAAAACGAGTGAAATGGGTAAGGATTCAATTAAATCATTA
The DNA here is from genome assembly GCF_001529295.1 of Flavobacterium sp. TAB 87. Classification (GTDB taxonomy): domain Bacteria; phylum Bacteroidota; class Bacteroidia; order Flavobacteriales; family Flavobacteriaceae; genus Flavobacterium. The sequence goes on along the minus strand of NZ_LLWK01000036.1, from coordinate 7,645 downwards.
ATCCCAACTTCAGCCGTTTTAAACGATTCCTCATTTAAAGCATATTTAAATTTATTGAAGTAATCATTTTCAGTCCTCGACGCTTCGTAATCAGGATAAGAATTGAATTTTGGACTTTCATCTATATTATTTAATTCTATTAATGCGTTTTCAATAGGAATCATTAGGTCTTCAGAAGTTTTTCCTGAGCGGTCTAATTCAAAAGCAAACTTCATTGCTACTTCTTCAGATTCTTGTAAAACCCCATCAATCGTAATAACATCTGATAATAAATGGGTTGCTATAAAACCTGTTCCAAATTTACCTGTAACTTTTGTGTTTTGGTTTGCTGAGTGTTTTGAGCTTACTTGTTGTACTAAACCCGTTAAATTATCAATAGTAAAGGCATTACCATTGTGTCCAAAAATCAGCTCATTTTGATTTAAAGTTATTTCTACTGAAACTTGTCCAAAAATATTAGGAACGTCTTTTGCATTTTGCATTAATTCCCAAATCCAACGTCTTTTAGATTTTTTTCCTTCCTCTCTTAATTCGTCTAATTTCTCAATAATTTTATCAGCCGAAAGTTTTACATTATTCTTAGAAATACTACTGTTTACTACGTTTTGATATGCCATAACTAAAACACTTGATTTATTAAACTTTTTTGGACAGATTGTGCAGCTTGGATTTTTGATTCAATATTTGAAATAGATTCTTCAAATTTTCTCAATTTCAGTACTATATTATTTTGGATTACAATACTGTATTTTGGAAATTTTATTTTTTTCATTCCGTTTAAGTCTAAATGCAATACCGTTGTTCCAGGAGAATATGCAAATAGTATCCAATGAACCCAATTAGCTTTAAGTACATAATATAAATAGTCACGTGAAAGACTTGTTTCAGATATTTCTATTGCTACTAAATCCATTGTGAATAGCATTCTCTTATCCTGATAAATAGATGGATGTAGTGGATAACCAACTACTCTTCCTTCTCTAGTTATATCAGTACAAGCAATAATTAGATCATCATTTTTAGCAAAATGTTCTTCTTTATATGGTCCTTCATAATATTTTATACCTTCTCTATTAAATCCTCCACCTCTTTCGATAGATTTAAGATTTAATAAAGGAATTCCATTTATTTCATTCGAATAATCATCACTTTTATATGTAACACCTTTTCTAGTTTTAATTACATTTCCTAAAACCCATTTTTCACTTGTGTTTCTGGGTACTGAATGTTCAATTTCTAATTGGTAAGATACTTTTAAACTCTCTAAAACCACTTTCTCCTTCTCAATCACTTCATCCATAGCCCAAAGTAATTCGGCTAGTTTTGCTTGTTGGTCTTTGGGAGGCAGAAGAAATTCGTAATTGGCCAAATCAACAAATTTCACTCTTGGTGAAAGCCCACCAGCTGAGTGCTTTATTGCATAATCAAAAAACTTATCGTTGTTGACCACAAAAGGAAGTAATTCAGGAAGCAGATTGGCTTTGGCTCTAAAGACTGTAATATCACCAGAACAAATTCCATCAAACTCTGCTTGAGCAGCTTTTTTCAAATAAGCTCTTCTTCGTCCAAAAAGGACATCACCTTTGCTAAACTTTTTTGTAAATGTGGTACTTTCTGCAATGCTAGCCGATTTTCTTAAATGAATATCTCCAGCATCGATATGTTCCAAACCTACTACATGCTGAACATTTTCGGCAACAGCATCTTTCATACTTTCCTTTGGTTCAAAAACAACATCACCAAATTTTACTGACTTCCAGTTTGTTTTATCTATTTTTAAATCTTTATTCATTATTTTTAAAGAGTTTGAAAAAGTTCATTCATAGCATTTTTTAAGTCTAATGAAGTGTCTTCCCAATTTTTATAAACATCTTCAAAAAGTTCTGTTTTTTGAGAACTCAATTCATTGGTTCGAACATATAAGCTAATAGACATATTGCCTTTATTAGCAATTATATCTGAACACTTTTTTACAACAGTAAAGGCTTCAATATCAGTAAATGATTTATAGGCTTCAAAAATAGAATCAATATGATTTGGTTCTAAAAACGACATTGTTTTCTCTTGTTTTACTTTGTCAACCGCATTGATAAAGAGAATTTTACCTTTTTTATGTTTCGGTTTATTGTTATTGGTAATCAACAAACAAGCTTCCATCGGAGAATTGTAAAACAAATTAGGTCCTAAACCAATCACACATTCGACAAAATCTTGCTCAATCATACTACGGCGCATTTATGCTTCAGAATCTCGAAACAAAATTCCGTGAGGCCATAGCGAAATAGAACGACCGTTTTTTAAATGCAAACTCTTTTGTATGTGTTGCTGAAAAGCATAATCGGCACACCCTTGCGGTGGTGTTCCCCAAAGGTTACGGCCGTAAGGATCGGTTTCAAAACTTTTTCTGTCCCATGATTTTATAGAATACGGAGGATTGGCTAAAATGACATTGAACTTTTTTAATTCGTCGTTTTCTAACAGTCCTGGTTGCGCCAAGGTATCGCCACGTACAATATCAAATTCCTCGATTCCGTGCATAAACATGTTCATACGTGCAATAGCCGAGGTAATGAGGTTTATTTCTTGTCCGTACAATTTAAGCGTTCGGTATTCTTTACCTTCTTCTTTGAGGTGTAAAGCGCAATTCAATAACAAACCACCAGAGCCACAAGTAGGATCGTAGACGCTCTCGCCTGGTTGCGGGTCCATAATCATGGTCATTAGTTTTACAACGGTCCTGTTGGTGTAAAACTCGGCTGCGGTGTGGCCGCTATCGTCTGCAAACTCTTTAATCAGGTATTCGTAAGCATTTCCTAATTGATCATCAGGAACGTTCTTTAGGTTGAGTGTGTGTTGCGAAAAATGCTCCACCAAGTTCACCAAAGTAGCGTCTGAAAGTCGGTCTTTGTTGGTCCAACTGGCATCGCCAAAAATCCCAAACAAAGTTTCGGGATTGGCTTTTTCAATTTCGCGCATCGCTTCTTGAATTGCTACTCCTACATTAACGGTAGTTTCACGAACGGTTTTCCAATGTGCTTTTTCGGGCACCAAGAAATGATGGTGTTCGGCAAAAGAGGCGTATTCTAAATCGCCATTACTTTCTTGTAATGCTTTTTCGAACTCTTCGTCATACACATCACAAATGCGCTTGAAAAAAAGCAGCGGAAATATATATTGTTTGTAATCTCCAGCGTCTATGGTACCACGCAATGCGGTTGCCGCACCCCAGAGGTATTTTTCTAGTTGTTGTTGGGTCATGGTTATTCTTCTAGCAATTCTAAAACATCAATTTCTGCATCAACATCTGTACCTTTCGAAATGACCATTTTTGGGACGTTCAAAATAGTCATCAATTTTTCTTTAAGAAGTTCTTTTCTTTTATTAAAAAAGTTCATAAAGTTCACTAATTCTAAATTCTCATCTTCAGGGAAGAAGTGTAATAATTTATAGCTATTTTGTTTTTCGTCAGATGGATGGGTTTGTTTTAACCACTCATTTAATGGTTTGGCACTTTTTTGTATGTTAACAATAGCTTCAATCAATTGAAGATTTGGCAAAGAATTAAAATTATTTATAAATTCCTCTCTATCCTCTTTCAGCACGATGCCCATCTTTTCTAAACCTTTATTATTGAAGAAAGACTTCGGATGAATATGATCTTGGTGAAAAGTATAGTCGTGATTTAAAGGATATAATAATCCTAAAACCATAAATGCAAAAGATGATCCATATTGTGTAGTCAGAAGGTGTTCTATGTTCGATTCTTGAAATTCTAAAGACTTATTAGTTCCCTTATACTTATCAATTAAGATCTGTAGTGGAAATGTGCCTATATTCTCAGAAATAATAGTTCTGTATGTAGGATATAAATTATCAGGAGAACCTCCAAAAATTTTCTTTAACAACGCTCTAATAAGCCATTCTTTGATTAGAGCCCTATTTTTGCCTTGGCTTGCATGATGTAATATTTCTTCTCCTATGTTATTTTTATTTAAAAAATAAGCGATGGGAACAATTGCATTAGTAGCAGTTAAAGTCTGACCTGAAAAACCAAAATGATTTATTAATTTTACTGAAATTAATAATGATTTTGAAATATTATCCCATTCATTTTCAATTTTCGCCATGTTTTCTGTACTGAAATTATCTACACGAAAACGAATGTCTTTCAAATCTGTCAAAACTAAGCAAGATTTAAGGACAAGATCTTTATTGAAATTAAATTTATTACCAACTGCATTTATTTTGTCTACAAAAGAATGAATTATTACTCTAGCATCTTTTTTCTTCCATTGAGCAGTAGCTATCGATAATAACAAATCTGAGTAACTTAATTTAGTTCCACCACTATTAATTCGAATAAAAATATGAAGTACTTTATCTAATTGCTCACTTTTTTCGAGATAGAAATTAATAGATTCTTGCTCATTTACAACTTGATACAACTTTGTAAGGGTTGTTGAGGCATAAATAGTTTGCTCTGATGTTCTCCTTGATGTATCTGTTAACCCATTATTCATAAGATAGCTCATGATATCCATCATATTTGTAAAGTCTAAAATGTCACCTGCTTTAAACCAATGAAAATCATTTGGATACTTAACTTTAAATAGTTCTATTTCATGGTCACTCAAAAAACGAAAATCAAATTCCTTATCACTGTCTTCAGAATTTTTAAGCAAATTTATATATAGTTTTTTAGCAGGAAATGCATCATCATTTTTCCAACCGTATCTCGGTAATTTTCTAGCATCACTACCTTTTAATCCAATATACAAAGAAGTAAGTCTCTGTTGGCCATCTAGAATAGCCATTCTATCTTTAGAACCACTTAATTCAGCTTGTTCATTATGCGTTCTATCTCTTTCATGATAGTTTGAAAGAAAACGGTAGAATTTGAACTTACTTAAATTTTCCGCTTTAACTTTCCAGAAAAGGAAAGTACTTATTGGATAATCTCTCATTATAGAGTCAAAAAGTAATTCTATTTGATTTGGAGTCCAGACAAATTCTCTTTGAATTGATGGAAGAATAAATTCTTGTTCTTGTATAGCTTCAATTGCTTCTCTAATCTTAATTGGTTTCTCGTATGCCATTATATAAATGTTTTTAAAATCGTTTTAAATTTTTCTTCTGCAATTAAACTATCTTCCCAAGCTGCTTTCAAATCAACCAATGCTTCTTCAACTGAAGGAAGATTGTCTTCAATGATTTTCTCCACGTACAAAGGGATATTCAGGTTGAAATCATTCTCTTTGATGTCTTTTGTAGCGACCACTTTTACATGGTTTTCGACATCTTCATAATCATTATACCAATCAAAAATTTGGTTTACATGTTCTGGCTCCAAGTAATTTTGAGCTCTACCCACACGAACTTGGTTGGCTGCATCAATAAAAACTACTTTATTCTTTTTTTGTACTTCCTTTTGTTGTTTAAAGACCATGACACAAGCGGCCAATTGCGTTCCGTAAAATATATTGGGACCAATACCAATAACGGCTTCTAGTAAATCTTGCTTTAACAGTTCTTCTCTAATTCTACCTTCGGCACCTTTGCGAAACAAAGCACCATGTGGCAAAACCACTGTCATTCGTCCAGTGGCATTCATAGACTTGATCATGTGTTGCACCCAAGCCATGTCGCCGTTTCCTTGTGGTGGCACTCCTGCAATATTTCGACCATAGGGATCATTTATCCATAAATCAGCACCCCAATCCTTTAATGAAAAAGGAGGATTTGCAATGACACAGTCAAAAGTTTTCAATCCATCAGCTTCAAAAAAAGCAGGATTGCGCAAGGTGTCTCCACGAGAGATTTGAAAATCTTCGATACCGTGCAAGAACATATTCATACGAGCAATAGAGCTCGACGTAAGGTTTTTTTCTTGTCCAAATAGTTTCAAGGTTCTATAATCTTCTTTGTTGTGTTTCAAATTGTCCACACACTCCAAGAGCATTCCACCTGTACCGCAAGCGGGATCATAAATACTTTCTCCCTCGTGAGGATCGAGTATCAATCCTAATAAATGAACTACGGAACGAGGCGTATAAAATTCACCCGCTTTTTTATTGGTTAAATCCGCAAAGTGCTTAATTAAGTATTCATAGGCTTGTCCTAAAATATCAGGATCTACCATTGAGTTGGATAAAGAATATTGCGAGAAATGCTCAATCAGATCCGTTAGTAACCTATCAGAAAGTTTGTTTTTATTGCTCCACTGAGCATCACCAAAAATCCCATATAGATGCTCTTGATTGGCTTGTTCAATTCCGCGTAAAGCTTTTTCAATTGCTATACCTACATTGGTAGTAGTTTCCCGAACATCGTTCCAATGACATCCTTCAGGAATATTAAATCTGTGAAATTCGGGTAAAAGGGCATATTCTGTATCTCCTTCTGATTCTTCAAATGCTTGTTGATATTCTTCATCAAAAACATCCGAAAGTCTTTTGAAAAATAATAAAGGAAAAATATAAATTTTAAAATCAGAGGCATCAACAGGGCCTTTAAGTATCCAAGCGGCTCGTGAGAGGTATTGCTCTAGTTGTGAGAGGGTTATTTTAGTGGTCGTCATTTTATGTTTATGAACATTCAAGTATCACACAAACATACGAAAACCAATACAAATTGATACAATTTGCACTCTGTTATTTGTTGTCTAAAATTGCCATGATAAACATAATTAATCTTTAGCTATTTCCACTCATTTCAATTTGAAAACCGTGTCACTATATACTTTTTTATCTTTTCAATCAATTCCAAATGGAAGTAAATTAAACATTTGTCTCAACCACGACCGAACTCATTTTCCGTATCACTCCTCAATTTTAGTTGCAGAAATATCTATAGTAATAATCTATAAATTACCTAATTTAATAAATTGCTCGTAACGCGTAGGATGGTTTTCTAACATTGCTAACAGTCTTCAATGAAATATTTGATTACTGCTTGGATCTTATAGCGTCAAAAAATAACCAAAAATTAGGTTTTGTTTCAGCCAATATTAGTTGTATTAGGTTTGATTTTCATAACCAAATTTCGAAATTTTGCACGAAATAATTTTAGTTTTTTTCTAATTAGATTTTAAATTATTATAAGTTGCAAATTTGACAACATTAGAATTCGTATATAAAAATTATATTTCTAGTTTTTATTTAAATCTATAGAATAATCTAATAATCTTTTTGGATCCACTCCTAGACCTTTGGCTAATTCTAAAAAGGTGGTAAAAGCTAAGTTTCTATTACCGTTTTCAATTTCACTAATGTTACTTTTAGTCAAATTGCTATGCGTTGCAACAAAGTCTTGACTAAGCCCTAATCCCTTTCGAACACCGCGAAGGTGTTTTCCAAATTGGATTAATCTTTTATCTTTTTCTTTGCCCATCGTACAAAATGAATGAAATTAATTTTATAAAAAGTTATAAGAACTTATAACAAATTAGATTTATTTGTTATATTTGTATTGTTAATTTGTCATTTTAAACAGTTGACAACTTGATAGATAATAACATTTTGCGATTCTTCAATTTGAAAGTGAAGCATTCGCTTAGAATCTCGTATCAGAAAACTGGTAATTTTATAGGAACGAGAAGATAAGTACGATGCTCACGTCTTAAGGCGTGGGCTCACTTATTGTTCCC